>CAWGQC010000005.1:0-872378 GCA_963824645.1 uncultured Acidimicrobiales bacterium | reverse complement strand
CCCCGAACGCCGGTTCAGCGGCGGTTATCGAGCGGGTGTGCTTGCTGGTGGCTAACCGCCCATCAACGGCACATGTGGGGCAGTTGTCGTACACCGTCCACCGCTTGCCGTCGGCATCGGTCAGGAACGACAAGTGCTATCGGTCTGAAACTACGTGTTCCAAGGTTCTGAGCCATAGAACGGCCAGTTGACAAGTCCCGGCTTTTTCGCCGATCCGAAGTTCGGACCCTTCTCGATGGCAGCCATCCACGTTCCGCCAAAAGGAATAGAGCCACCGTCACATTCAGTGGAAGGGTCAGAGAGTGCGACGTCCTTGGTGGAGGAAAGCCACGTACCCGAGGAAGCGCAAAACCCACTCGGCAACGAATCTGACCACGTTCCGTCACCGTTGAGAGTGAGAGAGGGTGAAGCACCTGTGGGTAGCCCTGGAACAGTGAGCGGATAGGTTCCGATGAGCGCCGAACCAGGGCCGAACTGGCTGGTCGCCCCGGGGGTAGGGGGTGTCGTTGGGGCAAGAGTGGCATCCCAGGTGGCATTGAACACATTGGGACTGTTGATGTACCCCGGCGCAGTGGCCGAACCAGCGCGCCATGCTTTCCCACGGTGATCATCGCCGACATCCCGCCGCCTTGGTCGCATACTCCGCTTGGCAGGAAGGAAAGCGCAACGACTTTTCCTGACGAGAGCCAGCTACCGTTCATTGTGCACCCAAGTGCGGTCAGAAGACCAGTTCCCGACCAGGATCCGTCGGCGTTCAACGTGAATTGACCGGTAAAGACTCCGTTGGGAAAACCATAAAAATCCGGAGGGACATAGGCCGATACGCTGTAGGTCCCAGCCAGCTTCTTGTTCACTTTGATGGCGCTGGCAGAAGCCGAAGATGCTGTAGCCACGATACTGACGACTGACAACATGACAGTGGCAATGCCAATGGACAGGATCCGCCTCTTCATCTGTACCACCTCGCTCCTAGCAGGAAGTTGGGGAACCTCTGTTCCCTTTAATGCTCCAGAAAATCATGACACCCGGTCCAAGGGGGTGGCAACCGATGCTCCACAGCGGGTGGCCATCGGGGGGAGCTGGACTCGTTGAGAGGGACTGGCCCCGATCGCCGGTTATGCGCTTTCAACCACCGGCTCCGCCATGAACCAGCGAGACGCCCGGTTCTAAACTGGCGCAATGCGGATACTGGGGCTTACCGGGACCCTTCTGATCGGACTCCTGTTCACGGCGTGCAGCGCAAGTGGACAAGGCGTATCGGTTCATCAGGAGCCAAAAGGTAGCGTTCATGGCATGATGATTCTTACGGCAGAGATCACTGAGCCACTTCCTGGAACCATCACATTCGCGTCACACGACCGGGTGGTCCGGACTCGCACGGATGTCAAAGGCGGCTTCTCTGTACGGCTGTCTCCCGGTACATATCTGGTTTCGGGACGTTCGCCCGACTACCTGGGTGACACTGCCGCGTGCATTGGGAATACCGTCGTTGTCCGAGCTGCGAAAGTCAGCGATGCACTCGTTAGGTGCGAGGGGGCTTAGGCCAGACCTAGCCCCTAACACCAATGATGTTGTTGAGCTTCCGTGGGGGTCCACCGCCGATTGGTTGGTCTTTTGTAATTTCGGAAGCACCGGGGTCACCGGCCTGACTTCAGATCAGTAGGTGCTGACAGCATCTACACCCCGTCGGTCGGAACTCCGGACCAACTGAGTCGAGGCGCGGCGCGCCCCGTTCCAGAGGGGGTGATGGGCCGGTCTGTTACGAGCAGATCGACCCGCACCGTCACTCCTTTCCGGGACGGCCGAGCCACCCCTCAACCCGCTAAAGGAAAGGAAGGGATGGCATGACCATCGTAGAAGCTGCGCGTGCTGTTACTGGCGGCATCGACACCCACGGAGAGGTCCACGTCGCCGCCGCCTTGGACGAGGTGGGCGGACTCCTCGGCACCAAATCGTTCCCTGCCACCCCGGAGGGCAATTCGGCCTTGCTCTCGTGGCTGACCGGCTTGGGGACTGTGGGAAAGGTCGGCGTCGAGGGGACGGGGTCCTACGGGGCGGGACTGGCCCGGTGCCTCGCTCGAGCCGGTGTCGAGGTCATCGAGGTCGATCGGCACAACCGCCAGAATCGTCGTCGCCAGGGCAAGTCCGATCCGATCGATGCGGTGGAGGCCGCTCGTGCTGTCCTGTCGGGAAGTGCAGCTGGAAAGGCGAAGTCCAGAGATGGTGCCGTCGAGGCCATCCGGGTACTGGTGGTGGCCAAGCGGTCAGCCCGCCAGGCCAGGGTGAAGGCCCTCACCCAGATGCGCCAACTGACCTTTACGGCCCCTGACCAGCTCCAAAGTCGGATCAAGGGTCTACCCGCCCCGCAGTTCATCGCTGCCGCCAAAGGACTGCGACCGACACGGTCAGGCGATCCGGTCACGGTGGCAACCAAGGCGGCACTGTCCTTACTGGCCCACCGCATCGGTGAGCTCGACGACGAGATCGCCCAACTCGACGCCCGGGTCACCCCACTCCTCGAGGCCCATGCTCCCGATCTGCTGAACGTCTATGGCGTCGGCATCGACACGGCAGCCACGCTCCTCGTGACCGCCGGCGACAACCCCGAACGCCTACGGTCAGAGGCGGCATGGGCCCACCTGTGCGGTGTCTCTCCCCTCGAGGCCTCCTCAGGCAAGGTGACCCGACACCGACTGAACCGGGGCGGTGATCGTCAGGCCAACCGCGCCCTCTGGATCATCGTCATCTCTCGACTGGCCTCTGATCCTGACACCCAGGCCTACATGGAGCGCCGGGTGAAGGAAGGCCGCTCCAAGCGCGAGATCATCCGCATGCTGAAGCGCTACGTCGCCCGCGAGGTCTACCGCCAGCTGCCTCGTGGCTGAATCCCCGGATCATGGACTTGGCCCACCTAACACCTGCCGTCGATGGTGACTGGCTTCTAACCGATTTGCCGGTCCATGGTCCGGGCTTACCGAGTTCTCCAAGACGCGTGACCTAATAAGAGCTTGCCCTCTGAATCGAGTGGCCCATCATTGGTCTGTCCGCTGTGCTCCCTTCCGAAAACCCCTCAAAAGGGCTTGACTTCATCCATAGGAGCGTCGGGAGCGGGACGGTCATGTGTGCGCTCTGGAGAGGGGCCCAAAGAGCGGCCGGACGAGCGGGATGCTGACTCGGAAGTTATCGATCAGCGAGGCCGGAAAAGCCCTCCTTTAGCTGCGACTAGAACCTGAAGCGAGTCAGCCCGCCCGGCTCGGTGCCCAGTGTCACGGTCACCGAATGTGGCTTGATCCGATAGACGTTCCACGGCGGTGGTCCCTGCGACGGCGCGTTGAAAGGGGCGGTGATACCAGCGCCAGTCTCATCCAGTTCGGCGGGCCATCCCTGGTCCGCCCAGGCCTTGGCAAGGCGCGTCAGTGTGGCCCGGTCGGTCTCCCGCTCTGCCTCACCCTCGGCAACAACGTCCGCATCGAGGATCGACACCGCGATTGAGCACCGCGGGTCGTGCGCGACGTTGTGTGCCTTCCGAGTACCCGATCCGGTTTGGAACCAGAAGCTTCCGTCGAGCCAGAGCGCTCCGACTGCAGTCACGTGCGGGCTCCCGTTTTTGTTCACCGTGGTGAGCCACGTCGTGCGAGTGTTGTGGGCGTCTGGAGCCGGGGGCGATCCGGCATCGAGCTTCTCGACGATAGTCGCCCAGTTCACCGGGGGCAGCCCGTCCGTCGCACCCAAGTTGATGATGTCCATTCCGTGTCCCTTCTGGCAGTTGTGCAGGCCATCAGACGTTTCCTGTCTCCAGAGCCATCGCACGTGAACGAGGTGAAGTGATCCTGGCCTCGCCAGTCTGCCAGGCGTATCCCAGAACGCCGGTCTGGGCAGTTGTTGATCGGGCCAGCAGGTACCGCTTGGTACCCTTTTAGGGGTGACGAACCGGGACTCAGCCCGCACTGCGTCGGAATATGACGCTATGGCGGTCGAGTACGACCGTCACAATGCCAGTGGTGCCGCCAACAGCTACTACGAACGCCCGGCGACGATCACGTTGCTTGGGGACGTCAGGGGCAAGCGGGTTCTGGAGGTCGGCTGCGGTTCAGGACCGATAACGGAATGGCTCGTTGACCACGGAGCGCAGGTGGTGGCTTACGACGTGAGCGCCGCCATGCTTGAGATCGCCGGTTCACGAGTGGGCGATAGGGCAGAACTGCATCGCCACGACTTGGCTGAGCCACTGACATTCCTGGAAGATGCGAGCGTGGACCTTGTGGTGGCGTCGCTGGTGTTCCACTACCTACGCGACTGGGTGGCACCACTCCGCGAGATTCACAGGGTGCTCCGACCTACCGGCTCGGTGGTGATGTCGATCCATCACCCGGCGTGGGACTGGAGGAACCACTGCCCCGAGGACTACTTTGCCTTCCTCCAAGTTTCAGAGGTGTGGGTCGAACCACATCCGGTGACGTTCTGGCGTCGCCCTCTTACCACCGTCACTGAAGCTATCAGTAAGGCGGGGTTCCTCATCGATCGTCTGGTCGAGGCCAGGCCGCATGCGGAGCTGGAGAAGCAAGATCCGAGCGCGTTCCAGGAATTGGCGACTGGACCGTTCTTCCTACACCTGCGCCTGAGACCTGCACGGCCGGACGGCAGCGTGGCCGGGCCTGGGGGTACGTCTTCGCGGTCCACGCCGGACTGAGGGGTGCCACCAAACACCGGGTCAGGTGTCACCGACCAGCACTTCCGGACATGTGGATAACTGCCCAATGCACCGATCGGGCAACTCACTCCAGATGCTCGACCAGAGAAACTCAGTACTTGAGTACTGAGAACGTTTGGACAAAGGTTCCTTACCGTGGACAAGGCAGCGTTAGGTAGAGATGGACTTTAACCAAACGGGCCGAGTGGTTGTGAACCATGCGCCAGGACGCCAGAGCGCCGTGTGATGGGGAGGTCGAGGATCTCCTTCTGACAAAGGAAACCCAAGGAGGAATGGTGTCCAAAATCAAAAACGTGCCAGGCATCGCCTGGCTGGTCATCGGCGTGCGCGTGACAGCGCTTGTACTTCCCTCGGCTGCCTATGCTGCGGGTGCGCTCAAGTTCACAGTTATTGAGGGAACGGTTACGAACAAGGCAGACGTCGGCAGGGCAACTGCTCACCACTGAGGCAAATCCGGAGATGTTCCGCACTTATTACAATGACGTCACCAATGCCCTTCCTGTCGCCGATGCTCTTGATCTCCAGGACATTTCCGTCTCCATTACTGACACTGATCCGCAGCCGGCTCCTGATGGTCCTGGTACAGCGAGCAGCGACGGTAGCGATATTTTCCTCTATGCCGCTCCAACAAGCGCCAATATCTGCCGCGGGTTTGAGCTCGGACTACGTCGTCGTTGGAGAAGTGATCCCTCAGGGAAGCAACACTGGCACCACCGATGTTCCAGAATGTCCTGGCTACGTGATTCCGAACGGCTATCAGCTTTACGCAGTCCCGACCGGCGGCGAGGCGGCCGCTGCTGCGGATGTCTTCGCCAACGGCTATCTCATTCCTTCGAGTGATGCACCCAGCACACCTGCCGCCGGTCAGCTGGGCCTGTCAAACCCTCTTACCCGGGCCAAGGGATGAACTGACAAAATACGCGATTCGCACCCAGAAGGTCTCCGTACAACCGCTGCCGACTGCCAAGACCGGCCCGATCTCGGAGTGCCGCTCGCCCCGGGACCGGTCTTGGTCAAGCGCGCCCCAGATCACCGGTTGGGCGGCGCTTTCGCCCATGGTCGATCGGCACCTACGAGGCTCGGGTCGGCCGATCGATGCCGGCCGTCGGTAACATTGATCTTGTGCAGGTTCTGGAGCTGTTGCGGAAGATCAAACCGAATCCCGGACCTTCATTACACCCCGTGTGGCGCAAGAGCTATCTATGGATCATCTCGCTTGCCGGTGCCGGTATCAGCGTCGCTGTGTTGGCTGCCGCGCTCGCCCCAAGTCCTGGTAACCACGTCCAACCGCTTGGCGGTGTGCTTGGAATTGCGGGTCTGTTGTTCTCGCTCTGGACCGGTTGGTATGCCCATTTCGTGCCTCTGGGGCATCCGACGATCGGGGACGCCAAGTCTCGCATTCGTGCCCGTCAGCGCTCGCTGCGAATGCTTGAAAGGGATCCCAAACTTTCCTCTGAGCTGGGGATCGGGCGCCCTGATCTTCCAAGACGCTTCGATGACGGAGGACTGGTGGACGTCAATCACGTCCCTGCCTCGGTGCTGACAACTCTGCCTGGTATCGACGTCACGTTGGCCGAAGAAATCGTCAGAATGAGAGAACACCTTGGAAGCTTTGATTCGACGGCCGACGTCGAAATCGTCTTGAACCTTCCACCAACTCAGCTGGACCAGGCCCGCGAGTTGATGATTTTTCGATAGCCCTGATGGTTGGCCGCTCGCTCGGTCGGCCGGCCGAAGGAAGGCGCACCGGGCCGGAGCCGGCACCTTGAAAACCGTCCGTCTGGAATAGAAAGAATCTAGTCAGGCATCCCTGCCGCTAAACGCCGGATCAGCGGGCGTTAGGCCCCCGGGGGAACAAACACATAGTGCGGGATAGTGGTCTGTGGTGCAGTCGGCATCGCCAGATAAGTGTGAGGCTTCGATGAGTATGGACAAACGGACCGTCGCATTCTGCGTGATTCTGGCTGCACCTCGGGTTATCCGCCTGTTCGAGTTCTACGGCGTCCTCCCCAAAGACAACTCCCGTATTCCGTGCCGTCATGGGACGAATCATCTGTCCAACCAGTAAGCAGAGAAGCTGCTACTACTCAGGCACAGCCAGGCGGGCGAGGGATCGTCCTGCAACCGGTCATATTCGACCGTACCGTGGCGGTGGGGTCTGCTGCACGGTGAGGTGACATCTGAGATGGCTTGCCCGAGGGGGCGAGCTGAGAGGATGTCAGTGTGCCCAGACCTTTTCCGAAAGAGTTCCGTGAGGACGTCGTGCGAGTGGCCCACGACCGTGGCCCGGGGATGACTCTCGAGCAGATCGCCCACGACTTCGGGATCCACCCGATGACGCTGTCGAAGTGGATCCGCCAGGCCGACATCGACGACGGTGTCCGACCCGGTCGTTCGACAGCCGAGAGTGCCGAGCTGCGAGCGGCGAATCGGCGCATCCGTCTCCTCGAGCAGGAGAACGAGGTCCTCCGGCGAGCGGCCGCCTATCTCTCCCAGGCGAACCTCCCGGGAAAAGGCTCTACCCGCTCGTGAGTGAGCTCGCCGCCGACGGGATCCCCGTCGCGGTGTCGTTGCGGGTCTTGAAGCTCTCCCGCCAGCCCTATTACCGCTGGCTCGCCACCCCCGTGACCGAGGCCGAACTCGTCGAGGCACACCGGGCGAACGCCCTCTTCGACGCCCACCGCGATGACCCCGAGTTCGGCTACCGCTTTCTCGCCGACGAGGCCCGTGAGGCAGGCCAGTCGATGTGCAGGCGCACAGCCTGGAGGATCTGCTCGGAGAACCACTGGTGGAGCGCCTTCGGCAAGAAGAAGGCCCGGTCGGGCAAGAGGCCCGGTCCACCGGTTCACGACGACCTGGTCAACCGTGACTTCTCCGCCGAGGCCCCGAACGAGCTGTGGCTCGGGGACATCACCGAGCACCGGACGCGGGAGGGGAAGCTCTACGTCTGCGCCGTCAAGGATGTCTTCTCCAACCGCATCGTCGGCTACTCGATCGACTTTCGGATGAAGTCGCGCATCGCCGTCAACGCCATCGAGAGCGCCGTCGCCCGACGGGGAGACGTGGCCGGATGCCTGTTTCACTCGGACCGAGGATCGCAATTTCGTTCCCGGAAGCTCCAGCGGGCGCTCAATCGCCACCGCATGGTCGGCTCAATGGGTCGGGTCGGGGCCGCCGGGGACAACGCGGCGATGGAGAGCTTCTTCAGCCTGCTGCAAAAGAACGTGCTCAACCGGCGTGTCTGGGACACCAGAGAGGAGCTGCGCATCGCCATCGTGACCTGGATCGAGCGGACCTATCACCGACGTCGCCGCCAAGACGCTCTCGGGCGCTTGACCCCCGTCGAATTCGAACTCATCATGTCCACGCCGGTCGATCAGGCCGCGTGACCGAATATGTCACCAATCCGTGCAGCAGACCCATATCCAAGTGACGCCGAAACCGACGTGATCACACCACGCATTACCTATCCCGACGGCTATTTGGCTTCTGCTGAAGGGGCAACAATTACTTCCCCTCGCTGTGCCTCCCTGCTCACACTGCGGGCAACAGCGCCCTTGGTGACACTTGTTATTCGGCCGGGCGGTGGTTGCGACTAACGATCGACTCAACATCGGTGTTCCTCTGAGGGCCAAGAATGTCACCCGGATGCCTTGATCATGACGGGCGGCGGTCGGAAGTGTGAAACTGAGACACGGTTCTGTCCTATTCCTATTCGCCTTCCTCAGGATCCCGGCCTTGTACGGTGCCCCATGGCACGCCACCGGCTCGGGGCGCATTATCGAGGACACGGCACTTGCCATTGGCGAACTGCCACACTCCGGCACTGGCGGGGCACCCGCAACCGAGCGGGGTCCGGCGGTACAGGGCGGTACAGCAAAGGTCGTGGATTACCCGGGCGGCGAGGTCAACACCACAATGTCAACTTGCTGGTCCCGTCCACGTATGGGTATCCGATCCGGGCGGCCCCCTGGGTACTCCGCCTCAATCAGCGGGTAAAGCGAAGCGGCAAGCACTACCTCGCCCGGCGACGCGTGGGCCTGAAGGCGAGCACCAACGTTGACAGCATCACCCAGCGCAGTGAAGTCCAATACGCTCCCCGATCCCACATTGCCGACGAAAGCGGCACCAGCGTTAGCAGCGACACCGAGGGGCAGCTCGGCGACCTCCGAGGCCAGTTCGAGAGCGGCAATCGCTGTCTTGCGTCGATAGTCGAGGCCAGCGACACCCTGGACGAAGAGACACATCACCTCGTTGCCAATCAGCTTGTCCACAATGCCTTCGTTGCGAATCAGTACCTTCGTCGCGGTGCGATAGAACTCGGTCAGACGCTCGGCGAACGTAGTGACATCCAAGTGCTCACCCAGAGCTGTCGAGGCGCGCACGTCGGCGAAAACAACTCCGATGTCGATCTCGATCTCTCCATTGGGGGGCAGATGATCGAAGCAGGCCTGACAGAGATTCGGCTCTTACGGGAGGGCTTGCGCCCCAGGAGGCCGACGATTTTGCCGCCCACGCCGCCAAAGGGGCTCTGGCAAAGCTTGCAGCGAGGGTCGTGGGGAAGGTGACGAAATATCCGTTGTGCGACCTTCAGGGGCTCGTAGCCCTTGACGAGTAGAGCTTCCCAATCGAGCGCTTTCGTCACCAGTCAACTTTGGCTCTTCAGCAGGAAAGCCGCCAGGGCGGACGGAGATCGTGCTCAGTGCGGACGGAGAGAGTCTGGGTCCCGACCCGCCCGCAGGGTGACCCGTATCGCCTGTGGCCTCAACCAGTCAGGTGTTGCGTCGACCGGTTGAGGCCACACCGGTTCCGAGGGACAATCCGGCACCGCCAGCGAGTGATAGACCAGCAGCGGTTCGGCGCAGTCGCCGTCGGTCCACAGCCTCGACGCTGAGGTACACGACGACCTTGAAAACCTCCGTGGGCGCCGTTCCGGTCGGCGCATTGAAGCAGTTTGACTGGCATGAGCCAAAGCCAACCGAAAAAAGGAATAGCCATGTCGCCTGAGCCGTTGAACTGCTTATGACGCCAGGGCACACGATCAGAATTGTCCCAACCGCCGTTCATGTGGAAGTCCGGCTTGGTGGCCGGCTGCTCGCCGAAACCGATCGGGCCATGAAGCTCGATGAGACCGGGCTGCCAGCTCGCTACTACCTGCCGCCAGACGACGTGCAGATGGATCTTCTGAGGCCCACGACGTTCCACACCGATTGTCCGTTCAAGGGTGAGGCGTCGTATTGGTCTCTCGACATCGACGGAGAGACCTATGACGGCATAGTTTGGAGCTACGAGGCTCCGACGGATCAGGCCGCCGAAGTGAGAGGGATGTTGTCCTTCTACCCTGACCGTACCGAGGTGACAGTCGGCGGCCAGTTGCTTCGAGACTGACGCTCGTATCGATTTCGATCTACGACACCCCTGCGTTCGATCGAGGTTGGAACAATTTGACGGGGCTTGTCTGGGCGTAATACTTCGCCGACGATTCGAAACATGTTTATTCAGCTCATGTCTCGAGCAAATCGATGACATCATCCAGACTGAAATCATCCTGTCTGCGATAGGCGCGCAGCGAGTCTGGGGCCGATCGCAGACTCGAGGCCATCGACAAAGCCACGTCAGGCCGCGTAACTAAGGCCCCTAGAGGAAACTGTTGAGTGCGGATCGTGAAAAGAATTCCGCCGGTGGATGGGAGCGCCCACAGAACCTGCCTTTCGCTTCGCAACCAAAGATCTCGAGGTTGAACGGGGCCATCAAGAGCTGGTGGACGTGGGACATGCAGTTGTGGGCTGGCATGGATTACCCAGTTTCGACGCCACGCGTTCTTTCCCGGTACAAGATGGTCAAGAAAACGATCGACGCGCTGAGCCAGCTCCACTTTGTAATGAGGCACGGGTTCATGCACATCGGTGATAGGTAGTCCTAGCTTTTCACCCGGTACCCAATGCGATGGAAAGCAGACGACACCGGCACCGAACCGCCAGGTGTCTTCTGATCGAATCAATACGATCAGATCCTCTTGAACTCGTAGGGCGGCGGCCTCGAGCGGGCGGAAGTTGCCGATTGGGTTCGGGCCGCTCAGCCCTGACGAAACCAGTTCGGCCGCTTCGGCAGCCGCCTCGGCAGCTTCGGGCAAACCCACGGATACAACCTCGCGTGCGTTGGCGAAGAGCCATTTCTTTTCGGCCAGATAGAACGAGTGCAGATCATCTTCGATGAGCAATGGTTCGTCGCGTAGAGCCCGCGTTCCCATGGACAACCACGGCGGCCCTGGCCGAAAGGACAACTCATCGATCCAAAGGGGCACCTGGTTGAAGGTTGCTTCAACCGCACTCTTTCGGTTCACTAGAACATCCTCAATGAGTCATCCGAAAGGAGAGCGCGCACGACTCGATACATTGCCACAAGACCGAGCGGCCTGGGTTCGGCTTACGTCGCGCTAGCGATGTCGCGTGGAGGCGGGAAAGACCAGGTTGATGAGCAGAGCGGGAAGATGCGGTACCCGCAGCTCCCAGTGCCCCGAGCTCCGTTCACGCATGGTCCCCGGTCGACCTCCGCTGGTTTTCGTCGCCATGCTCCACACGCTGCCCCTTGGGGAGCATTCTCCAGAAGTTAGTGGCCCAAGGACGGATATGGCGTCTGACCTGGACGTTCTGTTGGGCGACGCTAGAGGACTCGAAACCTCGGACCTCAGCCGTGTAGTGCGGCTCCCGCCACCGGACCGGATGACGGCCGACGGCGTCCGGCGCCCCGACCTGCGATGATGACGTCAACCCACTGTCTCCCACTGCGACTAACAACAACGGTTGTGGAGCATTTTGTGGAGTACGTTCCTGAGAATTTTGTGGAGTACGTTCCTGAGAATTTTCGTGGAGTACGTTCCTGAGAAACAGCCCTCATCGATCGCCGAGAGACATGGCCCCGGCCGGCCACCTTCCATCAAAGTCGGCTTGTCCTGAGGGGACCGTCCCGACCGGCACACATCAGGGCGTGTGGAAAAGTCGCCGACGAGTAGCGTTCTCTCCTCGGTACCCTGTGTGCCGTCGCAATGGGTATCTGCCTCACCGTCCTCGGATTTCAGGATTCTTCGCCGAGGCAACCACCGCCCCTGAACACCAGGTAGGCGGCGGTTATCACCGCCATCCAACGGCACTTATGCCGCAGTCGGCCACAGGGTGAGGCGACAGTCAAGCCTTAGCCCCCCACTGTCGGCTGTGGTTGATGTTGATGTTGATGTCGTGAGATTCGGCAAGACTGCCACCTATGGTGGGCTTGCTCCTGACCGTGACCTTCGCGTGCGGTGTCCTAATTGCGGTCGCCCATGTCCTGAATCAGCGATTCGTCGCCCCTGTATACGATGTCGCGGCGAATCTCACGGCCTTCGGATGTGCTGTAGCGGCCTCCCTGCTGCTCGACCATCCGGTCCCCGCGATCCTGTCAGGCATGGCCATCTTGTGCTGGCTGTTTCTTGCAAGGCGAACGGTCCTCGATCGCCGCGAACGACGTGAGGAAGAACCTCGCTGAATCAGAGATTGGAGGCACGAGCGACCCGACGACTCGTGGCTGCCACCCCTCAACCGCTAAGGAAGGAAGGGGCGGCAATGACCATCGTAGAAGCTCCCTCAGGTAGCACGGGTGGTGTCGACACCCACCTCGATATGCACGTGGCTGCCGCACTCGACCCGCTGGGCCGACTGGTCGGGTCCGAATCGTTCTCTGTCGACACAGCCGGCTATAAGGCGTTGCTCGTCTGGCTCGAGGACTTCGGTGAGGTGGCCAAGATCGGAGTTGAAGGCAGCGGTTCCTATGGCGTCGGGCCGTCCAGGTTCCTCCGCCGGATGGGCATCGAGCTTGTCGACGTCAATCGTCCCAACCGCCAGTCCCGGCGCAACCAGGGCAAGTCCGACTTGCTCGACGCGGTGGAAGCCGCCCCCGCCATCAGTGGCCGGACGTCAGGAGTGGGCCCGACCAAAGACGGACCCGTCGAGGCGATTCGGGTCCTCGTGGCGGCCAAGCGCTCAGCTCGCCAGGCAAGGGTGAAGGCCGTCGTCCAGATGCGTCAAATGGGGAATCACCGCCCCTGACCAGCTCCATTCCCGTCTGATGGGCTTGTCCGTGCCTGTGCGGCTGGCCGAAGGGACAAAGCTGCGAGCGACGAAATCAGCGGACACGGTCACGGTGGCGACCACGGCTTCTCTCTTGTCGTTGGCCCATCGGATCCAGGGCCTCGATCGAGAGATCGCCTAGCTCGACGAGAAGATCGAGTCTCTGTTGCTGGTCACGGTTCCGGACCTCATGGCCCGCTTCGGTGTCGGACCGGACACCGCTGCCTCGCTCCTGGTGGTAGCCGCCGACAATCCCGAACGCCTCCATTTCGAGGCCGCCTGGGCCCATCTGTGCGGCGTGTCACCAGTCCCGGCCGACTCGGGGGGGAACGCCGGCCACCTCCGTCGGCATACCGGCGGCAACCGTCAGGCCAACGCCGCGCTGTGGCGCATTGCCTTGGTCCGAATCGACCATGACCCTGAGACCACCGCCTATTTCGACCGGGTGAAGGAAGGACGGACCAAAGGGGACGTCATCCGGATCTTTCAGCGCTACATCGCCCGTGCGGTCTATCGTTACCTCCCTCACGGCTGACTCCCCGAGCCGTGGGTCTGGCTCATCCCCGACATGTCGCCCCTGGCGGTTGACTTACCGGTGACCCGTCCACCCTCGACTCGGGCCCATTTTCACCAAGACGCGTGACTTCGTAAGAGCATGCCCTCGGCGTTCGAGTGGCTCATGATTGTTGTCTCCGCTGCCTTAACCCGGAGCCGCAAAAGGGGGCTTGACATTGATAGGAGCGTCATCGGGTCAGTGAGATAGCTCGGGCTGTTACGGCTGGTTGCCACCCTCAGCGGCGTTCACACACCCCGTTACCCAATCGCCGCGGTTGTCGCCGTGTGGCATGGCGTGCTGTACCTGAGCCGAGCAGGCTTCTGTCAGGGAATCTCCATCCTTTTGAAGGACCTTGATCGTGTCCACACCATCAGCCTTGTACCAGTATACCCGTCTTGGTGGGACGGGTCTATGAGGGCCGATGAGCATGCCGAGGCCGTGAGGCCAGATGCCACCAGCATCAGAATGACCACCGGTCGGCTCCACAACCTCAGCGTCACATTGGACTTGATCCGGTTCGACGGACAGGTTGCTTCAGTTGATTATGCCGCCTGACGGTCGGCGTTGTGGTGGAGCGTTTCGTACCGGCTCGGGCTGAGGTAGCCGAGCGTCGAGTGCAGCCGGCGGGTGTTGTACCAGCCCTCGATGTACTCGAAGACGGCACGGTGTAGTCCTGCCCTCGTCGGCCACGCCCGCATGTCGATGAGCTCACGCTTGATGGTGGCAAAGAAGGACTCGGCCACCGCGTTATCCCAGCACTCGCCCTTCCTCCCGACCGAGAGCACGAAGCCGTTGCTCCGAGCCAGTTCGGCGAAGTCTCGACTCGTGTATTGACAGCCGCGGTCCGAGTGAAAAATGACTCCTTCTTCAGGTGCTCGGTTGGCGAAGGCCAAAGTCAGTGCGTCCTCGACCAACTCGGTCCTCATGTGGTCGGCCAGTGACCAGCCCACCACCTTGCGGCTGGCCAGGTCGATGACGGTGGCCAGGTAGGCCCACCCCTCCCAGGTGGCGATGTAGGTGATGTCCCCGACATAGCGACGGTCGATCTCCTCAGAGGGTCCGAAGTGGCGTTGGATCAGGTCCTTGGCCGCCTCGGCCTCGGGGTCGGCGACCGTGGTCTTCCGCCAGCGCTTCTTGCACCGTCCCTCGAGGCCGGCCAACCGCATGAGTCTGGTCACCCGTCGCCGGCCGCAGGTGATCCCCCGGTGACCGAGCTCTTGGTGGACCCTCGGAGATCCATAGGTGCCCTTGGACTCGTTGAATACCTCGGTGATCTGGTTGGTCAGCTCGGCGTCGGTGGCGGCCCGGGCGGAGGGAACACCGGTTCTGCGCTGGTAGTAGGCGGAACGGGAGACCTCGAACAGGTCGCACGTCTTTTGGACGCTGTGACCTGCAGTCTTCTCCGCCTCGATGAAGGGGTCCAGCTTCATCGGGTCTCCTTGGCGAAGAAAACCGTTGCACGCTTGAGGATCTCCACGTCCTCTTTGAGGGAGCGGTTCTCCCGACGCAAGCGGGTGAGCTCCTCTTTCTCCTCGGTGGTGAGACCGGGGCGTTCACCCTGGTCGATCTCCGCTTGTTTCACCCAGTTCCGCACGTTGGTCTCGGTCAGATCGAAGTCCCTGGCCACCTGGCCGATGCTGCGATCACCGTGGCGGCACAGCTCGACAATCTCAGCCTTGAACTCCGGTGTGAACGACCGACGGGGGCGGGGCTTCTTCCTCTCCATGGTCTCCATTTTGGACATCCTTTCCGGGGCAGTGCCCCTGATGGTGGATGTCCGTCAAACCGGAGGAAGCCCACATGGTGATCCTATGGCACCGTGGTTGCCGGATACGTAGACAGACCACAGTGGTCCAGTGAGCCGATCTAATCAGGGTGCCAATGATCACCGGATATGCACCGCCTCCAACCGACGCAAGGGACGGGCGGCGTGACTCGGAATGGTTGATCTGTCGGTGTGTGGACGCGGTAATACGAATCGGGCAAGGCGCATACTCGACGTTCTGGCGGACTTCTGCGACGGAACGTCACGCAGTGACACAGAACTGCTAGGAGTAGCTCCTGATCATCAACCGAGGGCGCGAACCCATTTCTCTGCCTGACGGTTGGCTTTGGCACGAGAGCGTTCTTGATGGCCAGAAACCGGGCCTGATCACCGGCGCAGAGTCCCGATGTAACGGTCTGGTAGCGCCGAGGCAAGCGGCATGCCAAAGTTTCATCCATGTTCGCAGGGATGTCGGTGGCGGGAGTGGCCCTAACGGTGGCCGTGAGCTCGCTTGCCGGATTGATACCGGAGCTGCCCTCGACGGCAGCACCCGCGGCGGACACGTCACTGTCCACGCCCGCAAGCGGACCGGCGAGTAAGTACGACTGCGCTCTCAGCGTCCGACCCGCCGCCGCCGCCTTCACTGGCGCCAACGGCAGCGCGTCGGAAATCGGCTGGGAGGGCAACCAGCAGGGCGTCGTTACCTGCCTCGGCGGGGTGTTCTACATCCAAGACATCCTCTACAAGAACTACGGCATCGGCTTCGGCAAGAACTACGGCTTCGGTATCTACGAGGGTGGCCCGACCAGCTGGACTGATGCCGACGGTTACCTGCCGGCCCAGATCACGTCGTTCACCCGGGATGGTGCCAGGGTTTCGATCACCGAGTTCTGCGACAGGGTGGTTCTCGCTGGCAACGCCTTTGTTGCCGTCTACAGCCGGGTCGCCGTGACGAACCCGACAGACCACGTGGTCGAGGCGGACCCCGAGGCTTCGCCCGGACTGGTCCAGCTCGATACGGCGCCCGATGCAGTGGCCCCCCACACCTCGGTCGATCACGACTACGTGATCGCTTCTGACCGCTTCGGGGGAACCTACCCGTGGCCCAGTCCAGCTGCGTTGGCCGGTGCCGGTACCTTCGACCAGCACTTCGCGCACATGGCAAGCTTCTGGAAGGACCAGCTAGCCGCCATTACCAGGATCAGCGTCCCGGATCGGTCGCTCGATGACGCTTACAACAGCGGGTTCATCTACACCCAGATCGCCCGCAGTGGTGACGAGCTGCACGACGGGGTAAACGGCTATGAAGCCGAGTACAACCACGACGTCATCGGTATCCTGTCCAACCTCTTCAACCAGGGCTATTTCGCCGACGCCCACGCGCTGCTCCTCGAAGCGCGCAATGCCATGGAGGCACCGGGCCAGGGTTTCTACGACGACGGGGTCTGGACCTACTCGGTGCCATGGGCCATCTACCTGATGAAGACCGGAGACCTGGCCTTTGTCAAGGAGAATTTCGATTCGGAGGGACCCCTCGGAGTCACGCAGCCGAGCATTGAGGACACCGCTCACGCGATCGTCGCCGGCAGGATCAGCCCAACGGGGATCATGAAGGCTACCGACGACATCGACACCCAGGGCTATTGGACGACCGACGACTATTCGGCGCTCATTGGCCTGGCTGCGTACCGATACCTGGCCCAGCGAACAGGGAATGCCGGCGAGGCAACCTGGGCGACCCAGCAGTATCGCAGCCTACTGTCGGCTACCAACAAGACGCTGAATACGACCATCGCCAGTCACCACCTCGACTACGTACCGTGCTCCATCGTCCAGCCCAACACCGCCAACAGGTGCAAGGACCCCGAGGACGCCAACTGGATGTCTCCTCTCGGCGCTTGGGCCTGGGACGGATCGATCTTTGGGACAGCTGTCGACGGCCCGGGATTGGCCCTGATCGATGCCACCTACGACTACGGCTTCGGCCGCCTCAAGGGCAAGCTCCCACCCAACACATTCGGTGGGTTTCCTGGTGACTACTACTCGACCGGCTATAACGCGGGCTATGGGACGGCTGGCCTGGACAGCACGCATCACCGAGACCAGGGGATCTTGAGCTATGAGTTCATGATCTCCAACACTCAAAGCGGTCCATACTCATGGTGGGAGAGTTCGTCTGCTCCCTCGACCCACAGCCCGTGGCTGGGACGGCACCCGGCGACGGGGCAGGGCGCGTCTCCCCACGCCTGGGGAATGTCCCAGGCCAACGGCGTGCTCCTGGCCTCGCTGGTGGCCCAACGCACCGGCGGCGCCCTCGTCGTGGGTCGAGGGGTCCCCGCTCAATGGCTGAGGGGTGACGTGCCCATCTCGGTGACCAACTTCCCAACGATCGACGGCCGGAGGCTGAGCTTCAAGATCTCATCGAGCGGCCAGTCTGTGACGCTGACTCTGCGCGGCCAGCCACCGTCCGGCCCGGTGCTCTTCCAGTTGCCATCCTTCGTTGACAACATCGCGAGCGCCACCGCCGGGCGGGTCGACCAGGAAACCGGTACCGTCACTTTGCCACGGGGCACGAAGGGCGTCACCGTCCGACTCCGCGCGGCAGCGTAGGCCGTGCGTTGTGGCCAAACATTATTGCTGGTGCACTGTCGCATGCTAAGCGCCGTACTGGCGCTGGCGCCTGTGTTGCATGTACCTAGAGACCGGATGTCGGTGACAACATCGAGCGTAGCTCGTGCACTCCGATTGCTGGCTCTATCGTTATTTCGTGGCGATTCATTTGCGACCGGGCAGCATGGACGACGAGCAATCGTTGCTCGGGCTATTTGACGAGGCCGTTCTCTGGCTCAGCGAGCGCGGCCTCAGTGGTCAGTGGGGTAGTCAGCCCTGGTCTGAGCAACCTGATAAACGAGAACGGGTGGCCAGCTTGGCGGTTAGCTCGGGCACGACCGTTGCCCAGTTCGAAAATGAGGTGGTAGGCGCTCTAGAGGTCAATGAAGTATCACCTTCATATGCCCCAGCGACGCACGAACCTGGCCTATATGTGGATCTACTGCTGACTTCAAGACGATTCATCGGCCAAGGGATTGGGACTGCTCTCTTGGACCACGCACGAGCAGATTGTCTTGCAAGGGGTCTGAGTCTATTGAGAGTTGACTGTTGGGCCGGAGGCCGCCAACAGCTTGTGAGGTACTACGAGTCCGCCGGATTCACTGCCACGGAGTTGTTTGATCGCAGCGGTTGGCCCGGGCAGCTTCTAGTTCAGCGCCTCACTGGCTAGGGGGAAGGGTACCCCCAATACCGGATATGCCCTGTCGGTGACCGGCGCCAGTCCTGCACCCCGCACCCGAGGGGTAGCCGGCATCATCGAACTTCCTGAGCGCGTGCGCGGCACAACCGCCTTCTTGGCCGATCAGGCCGCGGACGATGTGCTCGGTTTCGATAAAGCTGTGGTTGAGGCGCCGCGATTCCTCTTGGGCGAGCACCAGTACCCGTCGGCTCCGTTCGCCATCGCCTCGAGCACGGCGTCAAGACTACTGAGAGAGTCTCCGCGCCTCGACCGCACCGGAACCGGTGGTCAGGGTCTCTATCCATTGCCAGATATACCGAACTTTGAGATCCTGTTTCGTGACTAACCACTCCGAAACCGACTTCGTAGTGACGGCCGTGTTTCGCGGGGGCCCAATGGATGGACGAGAGCATTCCATCGGGGGTAAGACTGACGAACTTTGCGTCGTCATAACGGACGGCCAGCAACACGGCTACGTGCGCGCTGATGACCCACAAGTCTTGCCAAATGGCAGGTCGAGGCTGATTGTTGACTGGACCGGGCGCTACTACGGACCGAAGTAATCATCAGACCGTCTCACCCTGCCAGCGGGAGGTTGACCCTGGAGGTGGCGTTGGCACGAGGGCGACAGCACCGCTCGCGGGCCGATGCCTTTCATTGGCGATCTAGAAGCACCAGGTGACGGAGCCCACACTCAGCGAGGCCAGGAAACCCGAACCTAGAGCACAGGCAAATCCGAAACTTGACAAGACGATGACACCCGATCCGACTGGTTGGGCGTGCCGGGTTCGTATGCGGGTCACGATGGCAGCGACCAGGCAACCGAGCGCCAAAGCGATGAAAAACAAGGGCAGGTAGAACCCAAGTGCAGTTTGATCCCAAGTAAGCGGCACGTTGCACTGCGTCGAGCTCTGACTCGCCTGATCGGCCCAATCGATGGTGAACCAGTTTGCGGGTATGGACAGGAGCGTCAGTGCAGCGAGCACCATCAACGCTCGGATGCGTTTGGGGTGTGGCTGGTGTATCCCGGGTCCGATGCTCGGTGTGTCCGGGACCGTGTGCGCGCGATGGCCAGTCCACCTGCTGCCGTCCCACCAACGGATCGTCCCATCGCCATTCGGGTCCGGGTACCAGCCAGCTGGTGGGTCAATCGGGGATTCGGGCACGAGTCGAAGCCTAGATACACCCCCAGCGAGGAGGTGAGAACAAGAGAGGAACCAGATCAATCGCCCTCGCAACCGGTCGTTAGGGACAGCCGTCGGGCGCTCTGGCGGCTTGGCTGCGACACTGTAGACGTGAAGTAGGTGACCGGGCGGAGTTTGAAGCGGACAATGCAGCGGCGATTCCCGGCAAGGTGGACCATTCCTCGATCTACAGACCGCCGTACCTTGGCCAAGGCCAGGATCCAGGTTCGAGGCGGATCCATTTAGTCCCGCGGGTCGATCCAGCGAGAGGTCCTTTTCTTTCAGGGCATTTCTCGGAAGTGAGGTGGAAGAGTCCTCATCTGGCTCATCATTCTCATCATGGCCATCTCAGTCGTCCTCATGATCGTGAGCCTGGTTCGTACTTGTGACGTGGCCGCTCCCGATATTCGGGGCAGGCAAACTGCCATACTGAATACATGACGGGTCTTCCTACAGCGGCTTTGGCTGTTGCGTTTTCGTGCTTCGCCCTGGGTTCATGCTCAATCGCGTCCAATGGCACAGGGGCATCGAATCTGCAGCAGTCTCCAGCCGATTGGGCAGAGAATGCGGCAGTCGTCCCACGAGGTGCTGTTTTGCTTACTGCCTACACGGGCGAACTGCGAGAGTTTTCGCTTCCTTCGTGTACGCACCTGAGGCGTGCGGTTCGCTACTGGCAGACTTCGGATGGAATAGCGTCCGTGACGAGTTATCTCGATTCTCACCCAACTCCTAACACTGCACTCGGTGCAACGGGAGTTGGAGGGCTTCACGGCAATCCGCATGGCTACCACTACTTGAACGAGCGTCGCTCTTCGACGAAGTCGCTGCTCTACAGGTATCTACCGTCGGGCAGTGGCAAAGTAACGATTCGCATCGACGCCTTCGTTTTGGCTGAGAACGGAAGCTGTCACAAAAGCCCTGCCTGACGGCCTCACTCAGGGCCGCTGACTGGCGTTCGGGGGCAGGTCCGCGTCTAATGACGCTTGCGACGGCAGAATGGCGGTAGGCAAGCGCGCCGCCGGTTCATTTCGGGGAGCGGGAATCAAGACCATGACTGAGACATCGGAATCCGCCTGGCCAAGCAAGCCCCCTGCCCCGCCGACGCAGGCAGGCGACGCGGTGACCTCCGCGGGCAACTCCACGGCAACCTCGACGCCTTCGTTCCCCCCGGACAGCTCGGGGAATAGAGCCGCCTGGGTTGGAGGCATTCTCCTCGCCATCGTACTGGTAGCGCTCCTCATCGCCTTCGTCGGCACTCTTCGCCATTGGTTCGCGCTTCACACGGGGACCCTTCATGGCGGGCCAGACGTGTATTACAACTTCTGGTCCGGATTCGGCTCCGACCTGGGAGAGGCCACCCTGATCAGTGCCGTGTGCGTGGGTGTCTATACCGGCATGCGAAAGGTGAACTGCCACACAAAGGGATGCTGGCGGATCGGCCACCATCCCCTCGAGGGGACGCCCTATATTCTCTGCAAGCACCATCATCCGGATGTGCCGAACGATGGTGCGACACACGAGCACATACTCGCCCAACACCAGAAATTCAAGTTGGAAAAGGCAGCCGAGAAGAACGCCTGAGCTTCGTTCGGCGTCGCCCCGGCAGTGTCGCCGTATCGCAGTCCCGGTGGGCAGGGTACTCAGACACCGATTTCGGGCCCGGTGATTTCGGTGTCTCCGAACCCTCTGTACTGTGGCTAGTCCGGTCTTCTTGGACCACACGGGGAGGTTAATCCCAATGCCGAGGTTGCTGGTGCGTAATTTCGTCGATCTCGCTGGATGGTTACGTCGCTGGACCCCATCAGGATCTCGACAACCCACTCGGGGTGGGTGGTTTGCAGCTCCACGATTGGCTGTTCGCTACCCGAAGCGGCAGCCGGATGATTGGCAGAGAAGGCGGTAGCGAGGGGCTCGACAATGACTTGTTCTCAGGGCGGGAATCTGGTGTGGGTGCCACGATCATGGGTAGGAACATGTTCGGACCGATACGTGGGCCGTGGGGCGAAGCCGAATGGAACGGCTGGTGGGGAGAGGATCCCCCTTTTCATCACCCAGTCTTCGTGCTCACTCACCACCCACATCCATCACTTGAGCTGCAGGGGGGAACAACCTTCTATTTCGTCGACAGCGGAATCGAAGCAGCTCTCAGCGCAGCTATCGAAGCAGCGGGTGGCCGTGATGTCCTTGTCGGAGGTGGCGCAGCCACCATCAGGCAATATCTTCGTGTTTCGCTAATCGATGAGCTACATCTGGCGATTGTGCCAGTCTTGCTCGGGGCTGGCGAACGACTCTTCGACGATCTCGGCCCCGGCGCCAGTAGTTACCGGTGCATTGAACACGTATGTTCGCCAGCCGTAACCCACGTTCGACTCGCACGGAGCGGTTGAGATGTCGCCGCCCGCAACATTTCCGATCAGCCTGAAGTGAGCAAGACTGTCTGCCGATGATCGAGGCTCCCGATACCCGATATGCGCGAGACCGTCGAAGGCGAGTATCTCGCCTTCCAGGTTTTGGGGGATGGCCCCGTAGACCTCGTGTTCCAGTTGAACGGTGCTGTGTTGATTGATCTCATGTGGGAGGAGCCCGCCGTCGGCGCGTTCATGGAGCGCTTGGCCTCATTCAGCCGCCTCATCACCTTCGATCCCAGGGGGTTTGGCAGCTCCGGTCGCATCGATGCTCGCGCCATTCCCGCCATTCAGACGTGGACGGATGATATTCGTACGGTCATGGACGCCGCTGGATCGGATCGAGCGAGCGTGCTGGCGTTTGGAGAGAATGGCCTATCAGCGATGCTGTTCGCAGCGACCAATCCACAACGGGTCACGAACTTGGTTCTCATCAACGCCTTTGCCCGGTACCAGCGGAGCGACGATTGCCCATGGGGCATGCCACCCCAGTTGATCACGGCTTACACCCAAGCGCTTCGCGACACCTGGGGCACAGGAGCCGTGATTGCGGTCTTGGCGCCGAGCCTTGCTGGAAACGACGAAGCTGTGCGCCGAATGGGGCGAAACGAGCGACTCTCGGCCACGCCCGATTCATCGAGTGATCCCACGGGCCTTCTGGCAAAGTGACGTGACCGATGTCCTCAAGGCGATCCAGGCACCAACACTTGTGATTACGTAGGACCGGGGACCGACATGTTCGTCCTGAACACGGCCGCTATCTGGCCGAGCTCATCGGTGACGCCAGGCTGGTCGAACTCGCGGGAGATGACCACTGGCCCTTCGCTGGTCGGAGCGAGGAGATTCTCGACGAGGTGGAGGAGTTTGTGACGGGCACACGGCCCAGCCCCGTTCTGGACCGGGTACTTGCCACGGTGTTGTTCACCGACATCGTTAGTTCGACCGAGCGAGCGACCGAGCTTGGAGATCGACAATGGCGAGAAGTGCTCAATCGATACGATGACCTTGCCAGGCGTCATCTGGAGCGGTTTCGAGGCCGTCAGATCAAAACGACCGGGGATGGCACCCTTGCTGTCTTTGACGGACCGGCGCGGGCAGTTGAGTGCGCCCGTGCCCTCAGCCAGGCTGTCGTCCAGCTCGGCTTCGATATTCGTGCTGGACTCCATACGGGGGAGATCGAAACTCGTGGGAACGACGTGGCCGGATTGGCTGTCCATATTGCGGCCCGAGTTATGGCCTTGAGCAGTCCGGGTGAGGTGCTTGTCTCTCGAACTGTGACAGACCTTGTCGTCGGGCTCGGGCATCGGGTTTGAATATCGGGGCAACTACGATCTGAAGGGCGTGACCGGGTCCTGGACACTGTTCGCGGTTACGAGCTGACTGCCCGGAAATAAGCGGATACCGAGTGGCCCAGTGCCCCTAAGTCCCACGGGTCAGGGCGGGTTATGGGCCGTACGCGATCGGCATTTCGCAGATCCTCCGTCTACAAGGATCCTTTCGGGCTCCAAAGACCTTCAAGTGGTCAGACCGGGTGGGGCTCGACTTTGTCGACCTGATCGGCAGGGATGCGCTCGATGGCCTTATCGCCTCTCCACAACTCATAGATCCCATCTTCTAGCTGGACGTCATCCAGTTCGATTGCTTGCACGCCTCGTTCATCGCGGTAATGGATCCGGTAGGTGGTCATACTTCCTCCTCGAAGTGCCTGATGTCAGGACTGGACGAACGCCAACAGGTCCGCATCGATAACGTCCGCGTATGTGGTCGGCATGCCTTGTGGGAAACCCGGGTACGTCTTGAGGGTACCATTTTGTACCAGTCGTCCGCCCGTGGACCAGAAGTGGTGCAAGGCACGATCTGGTCTGCTTCACCGTTCATCAATAGGACCGGCACACTCATCTTCTTCAGGTCCGCCGTGCAGTCCTCCTGGATGAATCCGGAAAGGCACTCGTAATGGCCTTTCGCACTACCCATCATGCCCTGCCACCACCAGTTGGCAACAACTGCTTCGGAGGGATCGACGCCCGCTCGGTCGAAGTTATAGAACGGGCCGGACGGCACCGCTCGGAAGAACTCCGAGCGGTTGACCGCCAGTTGGGCTTGTAGGGCCTCGAACGCCGCCCAGGCACACCGACGGGTTGGTGTCTGTCTGCAATACGGATGGTGTGACAGCGCTGATCAGCCCGCCGAGTGACCGACGTGGATGGCGTCGTGCAGATCAAGGTGCTGGGTCAGTTCGGCCAGGTCATCGGCGTAATGGTCCATATCTTTCCCATCGCTCACCTGCGCAGAACGACCGTGCCCGCGCCGGTCGCGTGCGATCACCCGATAGCCGTGGTGCAGGAAGAAGAGCATTTGGGTGTCCCAGTCGTCTGCCGACAATGGGCAGCCATGGCTGAACACGATGGGCCGTCCGCTACCCCAGTCCTTGTAGAACCTCTCCCTCGCATCTGAAGTGTGATCGTTCCCACGTAGCACCTCCACTGCAACCAGACGATCCCCCTGAGATACCAGCTTTGGCAATGTTGGTCAACTGCCTCCCAGCATCAGATGGATGGGGTAGATGGGCACGATTGGAACACCCGGTCCCAGGCCGTACCCGGCAGTTGCAGTCGGTTCGCCGCTACAAGCACCGAGTGGATCAGTTTGGAAAACTGGAGGTGGTGAATGACGCACCGCTGACTCGCTGCGTCGCCGTGGGCAATGCAGACCAGGCGTACAAGGTGTTCGGTGACAGACCTATCGATTCGGCCTCCCTTGATCGTTTGGGCAGCCACATCAATCCTTTCTGGACGCCGGCAGGTGGGATCATCCGCGATCTGCAGGAGCTTGCTCTTGTCATCCGCCCGCATCATCGTGTTGGACCGGCCCGGCAACGGGGAAAGAGGGAGATCCTGACCGTGCAGTCCAAAACGCCGCGAGGGACAGGACGAGACGAAACGGGGCAAAGCGTCAACGGGCCCAGGCCGAGCCCACCGCAAAGGGGAACGAGGACGGGGCGCAGAAGGGGGCTTGGAGATTCTAGCTGCGAGGCACCGTGGGAGCACCTCTCGGTGGTCGGGTCAGATTGTGGAAGGCCGTCCGTCAATCCGTTGGGCGCACCAAGACGAATCTGTTTCCCGACCGTGGGAGTAGCCCCGACAGCCCATGAGTATTCATCAGCAGTCGGCCCCCGAAGTTGGGTTCCAACGTGTCGATCAGAAGCTGGAAGTAGCGAATCTCCACTATTTGCCAACGTGGGGACCGGGGATCACTAGCAGTTCCCTCTAGGGCCACCGTGTCACCCACACTCACGGAGCCTTTGTAGACCTTCACGGCGCACTCGATCTGATCTCCAACCTGCTGAGATTCGATAACTCTCACAACGGCAGCTTCACGCATCTCGAAACAAGCATTGCACGCTTGGCATCTGGGCTGGCTAGGTAGCCGAGTTCGCCGGATTTGCCCTGCCCAACTCCGCAACTTTGTGGACTGGGCAGTCCCTGCCAGCCTCGACCCTCAAGCGAAGGGCACGGCGAAGTCGCGGTAGGGGAAGATCACCTTACTGACCGGCTCCCTCGCTAGATAGGTAATTCGCGTGCCTCCTCGGGATTGACGGCGAGACTCTCGGGGTCGATGCCGTGGTCCACGTCCCAGACCTAACTCCAACGCGAGTTGCCACTTCACCGCCGGATTCGCTCCCGGGCCATCCGGTAGCGCCTCGTTCAGCAGCGCGACGAATGCCTCGCGGGGGGCGGGTTCGGTCCACAGGCTCAACTCCGTGCCGGATGTGCCGTGCCCCGCTCCGGCATCTCAGGGACCCCGAATAACACTGATAAAAATGGTTTCGTGACCCCACCGGATAGAGTCCTCTTCGGTATCGGGCTGGAGACCGGCGTCCACCAAGTGAGCGAGATACTTGGGCATGCACACGTAGCCGACGGAGCGGGTCTCGACGTCGTCAGCCTGTCCGATCATCCGTATTTCGGTGACCGCCTCGACGCCTACGCCACAATAGGATTCGTTCTGGGGGCGACCAGCAATATCACGGGAGCGGTGATTATGACGAACTTGCTGAGTCGCCCCGCTCCAATCCTTGCCCGGACCATCACGGGCCTGTCGACGATCTCTCGGGGTCGATTCATTCTCGGGGTGGGTGCAGGCGGAAGCTCGGAGGAGATCGTCGCCCTCGGTGTCCCGCGCCTGTCGCCCGGAGACCGAGTGCGAGCGCTCGAAGAGGCGATGATTGTCGTTAGGGCTCTTTCGGACGGCGGCGATCCAGTTACATTCGACGGCGAGTTCTACCAGGTCTCTGAACTGACGCCCGCTTCCGCACCAACGCCACCGATCTGGATCGGAGCACTCGGCCCGAAGACCCTGGCAGTTACTGGTCGGCAGGCGGATGGTTGGGTGCCTGGGCACCTAGCCGACTGGCGGAGCACGTTAGTCGCAGAGTCGCGGCCAATCGTCGACGAGGCGGCCGCTGCGGCGGGGAGAAACCCCACTGATGTCGACACCATCCACAACGTGTCAGGGCGCTTCACCCGGGAACCACTGCCGAAGACCCGTGACGATGGCGGTCGCTGGATCGGAGGCACAGTGACCCAGTGGATCGAGGAACTGACCTTCGCCGTACTGGAACACCGCGCCGCCGCATTCATCTACTTGGTCGCTCCTGGGGACGTCATCAGCGATACAACACTGAACCTCTGGGCTCACGAAGTCGTGCCCGCCGTACGCGAAGCAGTCGCCACTCCCTGACCTCCCAGGAGACGAGTACCACTGATCACCGGTTCGGCGGAAATATTGAGCACTATGGCCATTTCCCGACCGAGCCGGGTAGGTACGTCCACGGTCGGTGAGCTTGGCTCGTCCGCCTACTCCGCCCGCCCACACGTCGCCGATGTGCCGTCGCAGACTTTGTCCGTGCGGAGAATGGTCATGGTGCCCATGGTCGCCTTGGTGCTGGCTGCGTGTGGTTCCACGAGGTCCAGCTCGCCCACGACCACGGTCGCCGTCCCTCACGGTTGGAAGACGTACCCGTTCGAGAAGACCACTATCTCCGTTCCCGGGTGATTGGGCCGTTCGACGTGACAACAACTGCCCGGACGCTGCCGCACCAGGCACGCTACTTCTTGGCAACCCGAAGGTGGCACTGTCGTGTCGCGCCACGACTTCGTCAACATACGGCGTCAAACTGACGGCCGATTATTGTGAAGGTGACGAGACAGAAGCACCCAGGAGCAGGACGACCAGAGTCAATTGCGTTCCCGTCGAAGTCGGCTTCGGCTCTCCGCTACTCCTTCAGTGGAGCGCCCCCACTCTCGCGGTGAGAATTAGCGCCTCCGGTCCCCTGGCGAATCACATTCTGCACACCCTGCGCCTGGCTACGTAGCCCGGATTCCTCAGCGACTGGGTTGACGACGGCTTGTTTCCGATCAGTGTCGACGACCCAGCGCTGCGGCACTAAAAAGACAAAGCGCTCCGAGCGTAAGCGCTCCGATCGTTCCCTCGGACATCACCACCGGTTAGCTTGTGGCTCATGGGGAACGAATTGCCCCGGCGGATCGATAAACCCTGGGGCTACGAAATCTGGTGGGCGCACACTGAGCATTACGCAGGCAAGATTCTCCACGTCAATGCTGGCCACAGGCTCTCGTTGCAGTACCACAACGAAAAAGACGAGAGTTGTTACCTCCTGTCCGGGAAACTACTGCTCATGCAGGGCACCTCGGCTGACGATCTGAGCGAAACCGTGATTGTCCAGGGTCATGCCTGGCGGAACACGCCCGGACTCGTCCACACGATCGAGGCGATTGAGGACGCTGATGTCCTGGAGGCGTCTACGTCTCAGCTCGACGACGTAGTGAGGCTGTCCGATGCGTACGGTCGAGAGGGGACGAACTCGCCCTGAGTGGAGCTCGTCGTTGGGAATGATGTGTATGGGGCATTTTTCAGAGCCCAGCCAACCACGTCTGTAGAGAGCGCTCCGACCGTCGGATGGAGGTGGCCATGGGCCGGGTGGCGTTTCGGCGAGAATGTGAGGTGTGACGCTCTATCTGAGCTCCTACCGCATCGGCGTCGACCGAAACGCCCTGGCTCAATTGGTCGAAACACCTGGGCGAGCAGGGCTCGTCTTCAATGCCCTTGATGGCTTTGCTGATCGACTGCGTATCTTTGCTCGGGAATGGAACGACGTGAGTACCTTCGGCTTCGAGTGTGAGGAACTGGATCTTCGTTCGTACTTCGATGATCTAGAAGGCCTCAGCGATCGCCTTAGCCATCTGCAGTTCCTGTGGGTGGTGGGCGGAAACAGCTTTGTCTTAGCACGGGCGATGACGCAGTCGAGACTAGGAGAGGCTCTGCATGGGCCAATGTCGAACGGTCGCCTGGTCTACGGCGGATACAGCGCAGGCTCCTGTGTAGTGGCCCCCGATCTCGAAGGCATTCACCTGATGGACGACCCCGAAGTTATTCCTCGCGGATACTCGGAGAACGTCACTCCACGGACTCTCCACCTGGTGCCGTGGCGGATAGTTCCCCACTGGCGATCGGACCATCCCGAGAGTGCCGATGCCGAAAAGGCCGTTGTGTATCTCCGTCAATCAGGCTTGGACTTCCGAACATTGCGTGACGGGGAGGCTCTGATAGTCGCGAACGGGGAGTCTCACGTCGCATGATTGGCTGCCTCAGATCGTCCGCTGATGGTCGCATGTCTTTTATTCAGAAGCGATGGGAGGCTCGGGCTCCGCGAACTGGCCATGATCGGCACCTACGGATTGACGCCAGGTGTTCCACTCATCTGTGACTTGGTCAGGTTCTAGATCTTTGGCCGGCAGTTGCCCCTTTCGCTTGTCCGATTGAGACCTTTGGACAGACGCTCTCGGACCCGAAACTCCGCGTGCCATAATCCTGACGATGATTGAGGTGACCCTGGCGGACTTGGTTTACCGATGGCGGCAGTTTCTGATCGCGGTTCTGGGAGCTGGTGTGGTGATGGCTCTGGCACTTCTATTGGCAGGACTTGTCGGTGGGATCAACGTGGAGACTCAGAACACACTTGGCGGAGTGGGGGCGGACCATTGGGTCCTCACCACCAACTCAGGTGGCCGCGTCGGCGCAGGTTTTCTCCCAGATTCCGTCGTGAATGTGATTGCGCATACCCCGGGGGTGAAGCGAGCTGACCCGATCGTGCTCCTACTTGGGGACATCATGCACAATCGGGGCACTGCCAGCAATGTGAACGTGCTTGGTGTCAGAGTCCACGGACTTGGCGACCCCGACGTCATCGCCGGTAAACAGCTGTCCGGCACAGGTCAGGTCGTTGCCGACACGAGCACCGGTGTGAAGGTGGGGGCTCACGTCCGTATCGGAGCATTGGTCTTCCGGGTCGTAGGACTCGTGGAGGGCCGGACACTATTGGCCGGCGTCCCGGATCTCTACATGAACTTGCACGACGCCCAGGTGTTGGGTGTGGGCGGACGCCCATTCAGTTCTGCGGTAGCAGTCTCAGGAGAACCCCGGACAGTGCCTGCCGGACTCCAGGTGTTCACCACGGCGGTCGTCGAAGAGCTTACGATCTCGGGGCTTTCCGGTGCAGTCGCGTCGATCAACAGCACCAAGCTCCTGATGTATGCCGTCGCGGCCGTTATCATTGCCGCATTGATGTATGTGTCCGCTCTTCAGCGGGTACGTGATTTCGCCGTACTCAAAGCCCTTGGCTCTTCCACGGGTGCGCTGTTTGGAAGTCTTGTCATGCAGGCTGTGATCGTCTCACTTCTGGCCGCGGCCTTTGCCAGCATCATCTGCCATTTCATGGGCGGGCTATTCCAGCAGCAGGTCGCCATACCGGCGGGCACATTTTACGCTCTACCGTTTGTGGCGATCTTTGTTGGCGCACTCTCCAGCCTGGTCGCGCTCCGGCAGGCTACAGGAGCGGATCCAGCATCTGCGTTTGGCTGAGCGTCCAGGGTCGGGATTGAACGAGCTTCTAGTTGAGGGGTGACCTCCAACGCCGACCTGAGGCTATCCGGGACCACCGCGTGGCTCCGACCAGAGCGCCTTCGCTCGGCGACCCAGCCCACAGCGAGAGTGCTCATGGTCAGCCGTCTGGGCTGCTCTCGATCCGTACCGAGCCTTGTGTGCGTCATCGTTCTTCGCTAATATGCAACTATATGGTTGTATATCAGGCACCCGACGCTGGCGTCGACCGCATCTTTCACGCCCTTGCCGACGGCACTCGGCGCGACATCCTCGCTCTCGCCATCGGGGGCACCTACAGCGTGTCGGCGTTGGCGAAGCGCTACCCGATGAGTTTCGCCGCCGTGCAGAAGCACGTCGCCGTGCTCGAAGGGGCCGGGCTCGTCACAAAGGAGCGGCGGGGGCGCGAGCGGCTCGTGCACACCGATGTCGACACCGTCCAGAGGGCCCGGGTGCTCCTGGACGGCATCGAGGAGCTGTGGCGGGCGCGGGTGGACCGAATCGACGACCTCCTGGTAACCGAGAAGCGAACTACTGGAGGCAAGCGATGAGCGTGACCAGCGTCGAGAAGGACCCCGAGTCCCTGACCATGACGGTCACGGCCGAGCTCGATGCCACCGTCGAACAGGCATGGCAACAGTGGGCTGACCCCCGCCAGTTCGAGCAGTGGTGGGGACCCCCTGACTACGCAGCGACCGTGGTCGAGCTCGACCTTCGGGCCGGCGGGCGGATCCGCTTCTTCATGGCCGGGACCGATGGCGAGCGCCACGACAGCACGTGGGAGGTTATCGCCGCCGACCCGCCCCGCCACCTCGAGCTGCGGGATGCCGACGTGGACGACGACGGCCGCCCGAACGACGGGAACGCCATGACGGCCATGGTCATCACTATCGACGAGCGCGTCGGCGGGGGAGCGGTGATGGCGATCCGCACCCACTTCGACTCGCAGGCGGGCATGGAGGATGTGCTCGCCATAGGAGTCGAGGAAGGCATGCGCATTGTCTTCTCGCAAATCGAAGCTGTGCTAGCCGGGACGCCCGCGTGAAGGGCTGACACCGTCATGCCCGAGCGGGGCAGGAATATCCAGCGATCAGGGATAGCAGAAGCGTAAAGAGTTCTAACTGCTGTATGACGTCGATGGCGTTCCTATGTGTAGCCTTCCGCATTCCTGGATTATGAGGTGTACCTCACTGACAAAGTGGTGGTAGTCGTGCAGGTTTAAATAGCGCCACCAGAGGCAGGAGAACTACCGTCAACCTTCGCACCCAGTCAGCCTATGGCATGACTCTGACGCCATTGTCCAATACGTGAGGACTTCATTACTCCCATGAGTGATGTCCTAACACCCTACTGACCCGGCGATTGGGTAGCGCTAGGCAGATTTGTACTGACTGTCGACGGTGTCCGGCGTGTATCCATAGTGTCGGGTGCCGCAGCCGCGGGGAACACATTCCTGCTCGGTGGTATCTGAGCTAGCCGTCTGGATGAAGATCAGCCTCAGGGCTAGGACAAATCTGGCGACCACACATCCAGCCTGCCCACGTGGCCAAGTACCGGCAAGGGGCTTCGGATGGGTACCGACAGAGACGCGCTCCTGGCCGCGGGGGCACGCTGGTGTCTAAATGCGACGTGGTCGGCCATGGCCCCTCAGTCTTCAGAACGTGCCACTCCCGGCCGATCGAAACGCCGATCGGGGACAAACCAAATGAGGGCGACGAGGGCATACAATGCATATGCCACGTAGGGGTTGAGGAATGCCAGCCCGACAGCGCACGCATAGAGGGCGATCGAGATCATTCCCTTGAGATCTGATCCGATGGCGCGACCGACCGCGGAATCCCGTCCGTTTGCCCGGATGATGGCAACCACGAGTATTGAAAAGGCGATCGCCGCGCCCAGGGCCACTATGCCGTAGGTGGCAGCGGGCCAGTGGTCCCCGTAGAAACTGCCGACCCACTCCGTCACGACTGGGATGAGCGAGAGCCAGAAGAGCAGGTGAAGATTCGCCCACATAACGCCGCCACTGATGTGATGCGTGACGCGGAGTAGATGATGGTGATTGTTCCAGTAGATCCCGATGAATGTGAAGCTGAGGATATAGACGAGCAGCTCTGGCAGGCGGCGGCTCAACGCCGTGAATGAGCCGCTAAGAGGTGCCTTCAGACTGAGTGCCGTGATGGTGATAATGACAGCCATAACTCCATCGCTGAAGGCCTCCAGGCGACTGGTACCGATGGCCGTTTCCGGGAACTGCGGACTCCGGGCTTCGCTCACCTGAACCCTCCCGTCGCTCGAGTCCACTTCTCCGCGGCGGGCCGTGACCAGCCAAGAACCGTCCTCAGGGGGGCCGCGAGTCGCGGGAAGCCCGAATCGCGGGCCCGCCAGTCGACCAGATCAAGCAATTGCACACCGCCGACTCTTCCACAGGAGGGAGGCCTCATGGCGTTCCCTGCCCAGCAACAGGGGACACCCAGAGCGCTCGACGCGCCTGCGAGGATGGGGTGCGTGGATGATGACCGGCGTCTATCGTTCGGCGACGACGCCGAGCAGTACGACCGCGCCCGACCGTCGTACCCGGCAGCGGCGGTCGACGCCGCGATCGACGGCGTGGACGTCCGACGAGTCCTGGACGTGGGGTGCGGCACTGGCATCGCGTCACAGTTGTTCCTCGATCGCGGGTGCGAGGTTGTCGGGGTCGAGCCGGACGAGCGAATGGCCACCGTCGCCCTCCGACGTGGCGTGAACATCGTCGTCGCGCCATTCGAAACCTGGACGCCGCCCGTCGACCCGTTCGACCTCGTCGTATCCGCTCAGGCGTGGCACTGGGTTGATCAGAACATCGGGCCAACGGCGGCCGCCGACGTGCTACGTCCGGGTGGCCGACTGGCACTGTTCTCGAACGGCTATGAGGAAGTGTCCCTGCGAGACGAGCTCGACGCGGTATACCGTCAGTACGCACCCCAGATCATCGCCCAGACGTTCGTGCTCGGGCGGCACGCGCCGAACCTCCGGTCGGCCCACGCGGGTCCGATCGAAGCTTGCGGACGATTTGGCCCCGTCGAGGAGCGGTCATTCCAGTGGGAACACAGCTACACCCGCGACGAGTGGCTCGACCAGCTTCCAACGCACAGCGACCACAGAACATTGCCCCCAGAAGTGCTCAGCACGCTGCTCAGGCATATCGGTGCCGTGATTGACGAGACCGGTGGCTCGCTCACAATCGGCCACACCACCGAGTTGCTGTTCGCCGCCCGACACTAGAGCGTCCGAGAAAGTGCTCGGGTCTTGTACCGATTGCGCAGACAAGAGCGTCGGCGTCATCCCCAAAGTGCCGATGGTCCGGGGCACGCGGACGATTCAACTTTTCCATTTCCTCAATCGGTGACGGGAAAGGTCGATGCGGGAACGGTTATGGAAGTTGCTGAAGCAGGGACACCAGCTCCTCACGGCCGAGGCCATGTTGACGGGCTAAGGCGAGCAGTGCCTTCGCCTGAGCCGCGATAACCCCGCGCTCTGGTTCACCCACAACAGTGATGCCCCGACCCCTGCGAAAGTCCAAGATGCCCTCGTCTCGCAGGAGCCTCAACGCTCGGAGAACCGTGTTGTGATGGACGCCCAGCACAGCCGCCATGTCTTTGGCGGGAGGGAGGCGTTGACCCGGCTGCACATCTCCGTTCGCAATGTCCCGGCGAATCTCCGCGGCCACTTGGTCGTGGAGCGGGGTCACACTCCGGAGGAGGTTGACATCCATCATGGTGACATAGATAGTATCACCATCATGTCGGGTCGATCGATGCTACTGCTGGACCGCCCGGTCAGTCCCGAACGCCCCGAAGCGGTGATCCGCGAGGCCCGCCGGAGGCGCCACCGACGCTGGGCGGTAGCGGGGGCGGTGGCTATCGTCCTGGTCGCAGCGGTGACGGTTGCCCTCACCATTGCTTCGTCCCAATCTGGCCGAAGCCCGGCTCCGGATTCGGCTTCGGCTCGGGACAGGAAGACACTGCCGGTCGGACAGGTCGCCGGGATTCAGCCGACTCAACCTGGCCCACTTGCCGTGACGCCGGACGGGACTCTGCTCATTGCCGACGAAGCTCAAAACCGGATTCTGGCTCGGTCACCATCTGGCCACTTTCGGGTTGTCGCCGGCAACGGCACGTACGGCTTCTCGGGAGATGGTGGCCCGGCTATCGATGCGGAGCTTGCCGGCCCACAAGGAATGGCCGTGGGGCGGGACGGAACCATCTATTTCGTCGATCGCCTCAACAATCGCATTCGGGCCATCTCACCTAACGGAATAATCACAACTGTCGTCGGAAACGGACAACAGGCGCCTCCGTCGGCGCCACTGGTTACTGGAACGCCGGCGGTCGACGCGTCGATCAGCCAGCCAACCGCAGTTGCCATCGGACCAAACGGATCGCTCTACTTTGCCGAATCGGCAGATGTTCTTGAAATCGAACCTGACGGAGACTTGGCTGTCATACAAGATGGGTCAACTCTCGATTCAGTCGATCCGGGAGCCATGTTCGACCAACAGTGCTACCCGGCCTCCCTCGCCTTCGACGGTGCTGATGATCTGTACATCGGATGCTCGAGCCCGTGGGTGTTGCTCATGCAGGCGGCTGATGGCTCACTGCGCTTTTTGGGCCAACTTCGGCCTCACGACGCATGGGCCGCCTTGACGCCATCGCCAACCGGCGGAGTCTTCGCCATTGACGGTGCCACCGTGGTTGCCTATGGAGTCGCCAAACAGCCGCCAATCGACAGTTTCCTCACTTACCGTCTGCCAGATGGCTCATTTTTTTGGCCCCAGGGTATTGCCATGAGTGCTGGTGGAACCCTCTATTTTGGACAAGATGGGGTCTCCGGCATCGGAGATGGAGCCATCGTCAGCGAATCACCGAGAGGAACCTTCTCGGTGTTGTGGCAACTGAGTTCCACCCAGAGATCCCTTGGCGAGGCCAAGGCCGCGTCCTAACAGTGTGCCGCCCGGGCAGGGGAACGCCGAATGCGCTGGGATCGCTCCTTGGATCGAAGACATCACGCCAGTCCGCGTGCCGCTCAAGCCGCAGCGGTCGGTGTTCGGCTCTCACTAGTCATCGAAGCTGAAGGCGCAAGGTGTGACGCACAACCGCCGATGCATCGTCATACGCGGCTGCTTCCAGTTCGAAGCTCACGGTTCCCGAGCCTACGACCGAGGATCGGCAAGGAAGTAGTCAGCCGAGCCTCAAAGTACCTGGTCAGCACCGGTCAATAACCGCCGCCAAGCCGGCGACGGTCGGTACCTTCCTTCAGGAGGTTACCCATGCTGAGAACCCCGTGGCCTGTTAGAAATCGTGCATGGTGAAGTCATCGACGCGGCTCGTGCTGATCTGTGGGCTTCCAGCCTCGGGCAAGTCGACGCTCGCCCGTCGGCTCGCGCCCAAGATCCCTGCCATCAGGTTGGATAAGGACGGGTGGGTGACTCAGCTAGGCGCCGATGTATGGGACGACGAGTTTCGGGTCCGTCTGGAACGGCAGTTGTGGGCTCTCACCCTGGAGCTCCTCGCCCTAGATCAGTGCGTCATATTGGAGTGGGGCCATTGGGCGCGAGGTGAACGGGACGAGAAACGACTTGGAGCCCGGGCTTTGGGCGTCGGAGTCGAACTCCATTACCTCAACGCGCCTATGGAGGAGTTGATCCAGCGAGCTGAGCGTCGCAATGCGTCCGGCGAGTGGACGGCCTCGCCCATGACGCGGGGTCACTTTGAGCAGTGGGCAACAGGGTTTCAAGCTCCCGACGAGGAGGAGATCCTGTTGTTCGACAAACCCATTGTCGAAGGTTGATCTCGTCGAACTTGTCTCGCCCCCCTGGTGCTCGCGCGGCCGAATTACGCCACCGCCCGCGCCAAGTTCAACCACCGTCCCCTCCCGGGGGGGATTTAGGAACTTAGATGTTGCCTTGGGCCTTGTCGGACCAATCGAACGCTGGCCGATCGAACGCCCTGAAGGGTCAATATTCGCCCTTGATCACAAAATACGAGCCTCGGATGGTCCCAGCCAGCTTCGACTTCTGGCGTGCGAACTTGAACGAATCCAACTCGTCGGGAACGTCCATTCCTTCGGAGAGTTTGAACCCAACCGCCCTCTTCGGATTCGGTCCGTCGAGGGTGTACAGAACGTTGATCGATAGCCCGCTCTTGTAGAACACGTAGGTCCAGCGAATATTCTCGACCTGAAACGTCGTTGCCTCGAGCGGGGTCGACTCGATGACGATGTCCCGTTCTTCCTTGAGAATGCGGTGCACCACGTCGATGTCCTTCTTGGCCTTGGCGGCAGGCTCAACTGTGAAGACGTGGTCGTACTTGTTCTTGAAGTAGCGAGCCTCGTTCGCTCGTAGCCCGGCCAGCGCAGCCACCACGGGCGACGACTCCAGGCCGACTGTAGACACGTTGACGAAATCTACGGAGTAGCTCACAGCCGACCATTATAGACGGCGACGAATTTCGGCTGTTGGGTGAGTCTGACTAACATTTCGATGTCATCCCCGATACCAGGGCGACGCTCGCCCGGTGACATGGGTCAGTGAGCGGCTCGCTCCTCGATTGACCTCGGCTGATGGGCACTTTCGTAACCGATCCCGCTCGGATCATGGCCGGCGCCAAATGGGTCGCATGGCTCGTCACGATCTGGCCGGTCGGCACTCAGACCGGTCGTATCACCGCCAGCGGCCTTCGGACATTCACGGAGCATCGTTCGGGATCTCGGGCAAGAATGAAGGGAGACAAGGGGACAACGTGGACAGCGGCCGGTCACAAGGTATGCCAGAACACCCGACGGTGTGAGCATCGCCTACCAGGTCACCGGCACCGGCGTTTTGGACTTCGTGGTCAGTGCGGCGCTGAGCTTCCCCATCGACCTGTTGTGGGACGACCCTGGTTTCGTCCGATTCGCCAACCGCCTGGGTCACTTCAGCCGGACCGTGTGGTGCGAGCACAGGGGTATGGGGGCTTCGGGAGGAAACTTTTCGGACCAGTTGATTGAAGACATCGCAGATGGTGACCTCACCGCTGTCCTCGATGCTGCCGGATGCGAACAGGTCGTGCTGCTGGGAATGAGCGGTGGCGGTGCTAGGCCATTCGGTATGCAGCGAAGAATCCTGAGCGGGTCAGGGCCCTGATCCTCCTGAACACTTATGCGTTCTATGTGCGAGATGACGACTATCCGTTGGACGTTGACCGATTCACTTCTCAGGTGAAGGAACGTTGGGGACCGGGTCTGGACTGCGGCTCTTCGCTCCCAGCAAGGCAGGCGACGAACAGTTTCGGGCGTGGTGGGCGCGCTGCCAACGCCTCGGTGTGGGTCCCGAACGAGGTGCCGCGTCGATGCGAGCTGGGGCCCTCGTGGATGTGCGTCCACTGCTTCCGACGCTCACTGTACCCACGCTCGTGCTGCACCGCGAAGAAAACCGCTACATCCAAGTCGGTGCCGGTCGCTACCTGGCCGAGCACGTCCACGGCGCCAAATACGTTGAGCTTCCAGGCAATGATCACTGGTTCTTCGTCGGCGATGTCGATGCTCTACTGGACGCGGTCGAGGAGTTCCTGACAGGAGGCCACGAGGCGCCCGAAGGGGATGTGGTCACGGCCAGCATCCTCTTCACAGACATCGTGTCCTCCACCGAAAAGTCCGCCCCAATAGGTCACCGCAAGTGGACCACACTGACCGACGCGAATGACGCCAGGGTTCGCTCCATCCTTGATCGCCACCGAGGTAAGGAGATCAAGACCACTGGTGATGGGTTTCTCGCCACCTTCGTCGCCAGCACACGGGCCGTGCGAGCGGGGATCGAGATCGTAGCCACCGCCAAAGACCTTGACCTGGAGATACGGGCCGGTGACCATACCGGAGAAATCGAGGTCCGACCGGATGACATCGTGGGCCTAGCCGTAAGCATCGCCAAGCGGGTCTGTGACCTCGCCGGACCGGGGGAGCTGTTCGTGTCTGAGGTCGTAAAAGGTCTTCTGGTCGGGTCTGGGATCCCCACGTCGGATCGGGGCACTCACGTCTTGAAGGGGGTGCCCAACGACTGATGGCTGTTCGCCGTCGAGGGCTGAATCTACGGATTGTTCGTCGCACAGGGCGCGTCGGGAGCGAACCAGAACCGAAGGCCGAGGGCAAGGGCCAGGTATGGGCCCCCGACGAATTGCACACTGCTACCGAGCCGCACCCGTCGCCGCCGATGGAGCCGCACACCGCAACCGAGCGGTTCTGAAGCCCGCTCACCAACGGCCATCGGGCAGGATCCATTCTGGGCATTCTTCCGGCCAGCCATCGACCGAGGGTGCCCAACGCCGGGCCTGTTGCAGATGTCGTTGGCGGCCACTCGGGTTCGGACCTACGGTCACCTGGAGTGGATACGGAAAGCGAGGTCCGGGGCCTCCGGGGGTTGAGGCGGATACCGGGTGTACGTGTGATCAGCGGCTATCAGCCACGATGGCTACCCAAGGACATAATGGCCGGCCTGGTCTTGACGGCCATTCTCGTCCCCCAAGGGATGGCCTATGCCGAACTAGCCGGGTTGCCACCCATCACCGGCCTCTATACCTCGATTCTTTGTCTTGTCGGGTATGCCGCATTGGGACCGTCCCGCATTCTTGTCCTTGGACCGGACTCGTCATTGGGACCGATGATCGCTGCCACTATTCTCCCCCTCGCCGGTGCGAACGGAAGTCCTGCGCGCGCCGTCGCACTGGCATCGATGCTCGCCATCCTGGTGGGCGCCATGATGATCCTGGCCGGAGTGGCGAAGCTGGGCTTCGTTGCCGATCTACTGTCCAAACCGACTCAAATCGGTTACATGACTGGCCTGGCACTGACGATCATGGTTGGCCAGCTGCCAAAGCTGTTCGGTTTCTCCATTCGCTCAGACTCACTGATTGGAGATCTCACCGGATTCGTGAATGGGGTCCGGTCCGGAGAAAGCGTGCCCGCCGCCGTAGTTGTCGGATTGTCTGGACTCGCCGTCATCCTGGTGCTCCAGCGCTGGCTGCCGAAGGTACCCGGGGTGCTCGTGGCCGTCGTGTTTTCCATTGGTGCCGCAGTGGTGTTCGATTTGACCAGGCACGGAGTCTCCCTGGTGGGCACACTTCCTCAGGGGCTACCCCCCTTCACAATTCCGAATGTCTCGGTTTCGGACTTCGGGCTGCTGGTCGCTGGAGCGCTCGGAATTTCGCTGGTGGCGCTGACGGACACCATCTCGACGGCATCGGCTTTCGCCGCCCGCCACGGCGATGAAGTGCAGGCCAACCAGGAAATGATCGGTATCGGGACGGCGAACGTGGCTGCCGGCCTTTTTCAGGGGTTCCCGGTCAGTACCAGTGGGTCGCGGACCGCAGTGGCTGACCAGGCGGGGGCTAAGACACAGATCACGGGTCTTGTCGGTGCCGCGGTCATCGTGCTGATGCTGCTCGTTGTCCCCGGGCTGTTCCGCAATCTACCGCAGCCCACTCTCGCCGCGGTGGTGATGGCAGCGGCCCTGTCTCTCGCTGACCTGGCGGGGATGAAACGGCTGTGGGTGGTACGTCGAACTGAGTTCGCACTGTCGATTGCCGCTTTCTTCGGGGTCGCTGTCCTTGGTGTACTACCGGGGATCGCCATCGCAGTCGGGCTCTCCATCCTCAATGTGTTCCGCCGATCGTGGTGGCCGTACAGCACAGCGCCTGGGGCGGGTCGAGGGGGTACCCGGCTACCACGATGTGCGCTCCTATCCGGGTGCCGAGCAGATCGAAGGTCTCATTCTGTTCCGGTTCGACGCCCCCCTGTTCTTTGCCAACGCTCGCGCTTTCCGCCAGCAGGTTCGGGAGATCGCTGCAGCCCAACCACCGCCTCGCTGGATCGTGGTGGCCGCAGAGCCCATTACCGACGTCGACACCACGGCGGCGGACGTACTCGAAGACTTAGACGAGTATCTCAATAGGCACGGGGTCTCCTTGATCTTTGCTGAGATGAAGGATCCGGTACGCGCAAAGATCGAGCGATATGAACTGACTCGAACGATAGATCCGACGCATTTCTTCCCTACCATCGAGTCCGCACTTATCGCCTTCGCCCAATCTCCGCCGGTCGAAGTCGATGTGCCGCCGGGCGAGATGACAGAACACGATGGCGGCGGTGACTGATGTCACCCGTGGCGCCGGGGTGAGGTTGCGAGGGGCAACTGGACTTGGTCCAATTCCCACGGATGACTTGTGAACTACGTTGACCACGGAGGTCTGAGATGGACTCGTCAGCGGTTCCGACAACCTGCCGTCAGGGCCCGGTCACCGGGCTCGAGCGTGGGCTGGCGCTAGCTTCGCTCGTTTGCGGTCTCCTCCTCGCAGTGACGCTCGTCGTCTTCGCTGTCCGCAACCTCGGATTCCTCGTCCTTGCACTGGTCGGCCTCGCCGCGGCGGTTGGTGGGCTCTGGTGGGCGGTGACCGAGCAGATGCCGCGTCGCGGCCTCGGAATCGCCGGGGGCCTCGTCGGTCTAACTCTGATCGTTCTGGCCATCACCTGGGTTACACCCCATGCCGATCGCCCACTCCTCCGTCTTGCCGCACTGGCCGCGTTCTTGTGCGGTTTCGTTGGCTTCGGGAGGAGTGCGCTCGTGCGTGACCTGCACGCCCATGACGATCGGCGCCCGATGTCGATCCGGCGGCCTCAACACCCTGTGCTGATCTGCAATCCATGGTCAGGCGGGGGCAAGGTGGCCAAGTTCGGTCTCGCTGACCTGGCCAAGGATCTCGGCGTCGAGGTGATTATGCTCGATCACGGCTTGGACCTTGAGCAGCTGGCCCGGGAGGCGATCGCTGGCGGTGCCGATTGCCTCGGTATGGCCGGTGGGGACGGCTCGCAGGCTCTTGTCGCTTCCATTGCCATCGAACACGACCTCCCGTTCGTATGCGTTTCGGCGGGCACGCGAAACCACTTCGCACTGGACCTCGGGATCGACCGGGAGGATCCCCGACTCAGCCTCCATGCCTTTCGGGATGCCATCGAGCGCCGTATTGACTACGCCACCGTCGGGGATCGCCTCTTCGTCAACAATGTTTCGCTGGGCATCTATGCCACGATCGTTCAGCAGGAGGGCTACCGTGAAGCCAAGTCGGAGACGACCAAATCGTTGTTGCCCGAGATGCTGGGCCGCACACAGGAACCCTTTGACCTCCAGTTCACCGAGCCCAGTGGCACCGAGGTCGATGGCGCTTTCTTGATCCAGGTATCCAACAATCCGTATGTCCTCGGCGCGACCCTCGATGCGTCGCAACGACGGCGGCTGGACACCGGGGCGCTCGGGATAGTGGCTATCTCGGCAAGATCGGGAACCGAGGCGGCCCAGGTGTTCGCTTTGTCAGCGCTGGGCCAACGCCGCCGCAGCCGGTACTGGCACGAGTTCAGAGCCACCCATTTCGAAGTCCGGTCTCGATCCGGTAGGGCCTACGCCGGCATCGATGGCGAGGCGTTGGAACTGTCGACTCCATTGAAGTTCCAGATCCATCCGCGTGGCCTTCGGCTGCTGGTCACTGAAGGCAACCTCACGGCCGCTGAGCGCCGTCGGGCCCGTGAAATCTCGCCGGGCGATTTGGTTAGCATCGCCCGAGGAATCGACCCGCTTGTCGCCTCGGATGGATGAAGCCTCCCGACCGCGGTTGTCGGACGAGCAGCCATCAGGTGAAGTGGCGCCTCAACTCGTTGGCGTAGTGGAGACCCAGGTCACCTCCGCGCTCGGAGATCCAATTCGACAGCTCCATCGATCCTGTCGACGGACTCTCGGTATCGGCCAGTCCGCTGGCCATCGCCTGATACTCCTCCTTCGTCAGCAGGACATCCTGAAGGGCCAACCCGAGGGCTGAGGACAGAATGGGAACGACCGCTCCGGGCACATGCAGGATGCGAGTGCGCGCGCCCACGGCGTCCCGAACGGAGGCCACCAGCTCATTGAACGTCGGACGCTCGGGTCCGACAGCATCAGTGACGCTGTCATCAACCTCACCGCCCACTTTGAGGCAGAGCCGGGCAAGGTCGTCGACATGGATGCCGCGAATGCGATAGTTACCGTCCCCACCAACACCGAAGACCGGAAGGTGGCGGAGTAGCCAGGCAATATTGTTGATGAGCACACCATCGCCTCCGAAGAGAATGGCTGGACGGACCACGGCGTATGAAACCTCGGACTCGGCCAGTGCCCGTTCCACCAGTGCTTTTCCTCTGAAGTAGGGGAAGGGCGACTTCAAACTGGGGTTGGTGATGCTGACGTGGACGATCCTCTGCACCCCGGCCCGCTTGGCCGCGAGGAAAGGGTCCGAGAGTTGGCTACCGCCAGTTGGTGGTCGATCTGACGATGGGCGAACCGGACCCAGTAGGTGTTGTACAGCGTGTTTGTACCGCGGAACGACTCGACTAATCCGAGCTGATCGTCGAAGTCCAGTGGACGGGCATCGATGACCGAATTGTCCCCGCTGCGCTCCGGGTGACCTGTTACCGTACGGACGGTGCGCCCGCTGGCCAGCAGCGCCTTGGCGATGGCGGATCCGGAATAGCTGAATGCTCCTGTAACCACATCCAGTCCGGTGTCGTTCCCACCGGTCCGAACACCGAAAGTGCCTAGCGTCGATGTCACGTGGTCTCCTTCGGGGTGGTAGGTGTAGTCAGGGTTTCGACGAGTGCGGCGAGCTGCTTGGCCTGCCCGAACAGGGCGAGAGCGGGTTCTGCGTCGCCGTCAAGATGACTGAGCATCTCCAGTCCAAGGTAGAGGGCGACGACGGCGTGGGCGACGTCCTTGGCCGGAAGGATGCCGCTCAAGGGAGAGTTACCAAGTGAAGCCTCGATGGTCGACTGGGCGAACTCGCGCAAAGGCCGGATCCGTGATGCCACTTCGGGGCCAAGGCCGGGGGTAGACGAGGCTCCAGCCATCATCTCGACCAGCACCGTGATGTATCCGGCGGCGAGGTCATTACGAAAGATCCCTTCGGCCGCATCCACCAGCTGGGTTGGACTGGTCACGGCAGACACTTCGTCGCCGTAGAGACTGAGACGCTCCTCGCTCACTGCATCCAGGGCAGCCAACAGGAGGTTGGCGACTGATCCGAAGTGATAGAAGATCAGGCCTTGGTTGAGTCCGGCGGTTCGAGCGATCGAACGGGCACTCGCTCCTCCATACCCATCCGACTTGAGTGTCTCGATGGTCGCATCTACGAGCTTTTGCCGGGTGGGGGCCGAACGGTCCGGCCCCGTCGTTGCCGCACTGCTGGGAGCACCTGGCTTGGCCATCGTCCACCTTAATTGAGCGTACGCTCAAACTATACGCTTAATTTCTTTGCCGTGCCAATCCGCTTGCCGGCCACGGCTGTGCCCGCCCGCTGGCATCGGTCGGCGGCGGCATCCGGGGTGCCCGGCCGGACGCGTGCCGGAGATCGGTTCGTCCATCAGGTATGGCTTGACTCTGCATGACCACAACACAGGGCCCCCGTCGATCCGACGTAGGCGTTTCAGGATGTTGGGACGAGGCTGCCCGGCGGACCCTGGGAGTTTCAGATCGACGTTCTCGAGCTTTGTTGAGGTCATCACGTGTCCGTGGTTGTTTACGGACAAGCTCAACGAGACGCTTGAAGCGCAGTCGCTCTTACTTGGACGGATTACCTATGAGGGATTTTCCAAGCTTGGCCGGGGAGAGACGGCCAGTTCGCCGACAAGATGAACGCAATGCCCAAGAACGTTGTCACTTCGACACTCACTGAACTCGGCTGGAACTCGTCACCGCTCGTTGGCCATGTTCCGAAGGCGGTAGCCCGGCTCAAGGAGGGCGAAGGAGGACCAATCCTTGTGGCCGGAAGCGCTACGCTCGTACGCACTCTCTTGGGTCACGGTTTGGTCGATGAGCTCAGGCTGATGGTCTTTCCCGTGATGATCGGAGGTGGGCTGACCATCTTCCCTGAGCGAGAGAGAATCCCCTTCGAGCTGGTCGAAATCTCTCGCTATACGAGTGGAGTCGTCCTTGGGGTGTACAGGCCCGCCTGACGTCGACGGAGGTGCTGCGTTCAAGTGACACCCCAGGCCGGTGGCCATCCAATTGCAGAACGTGACGGCATAGACAAAATCAGTAACTACCGCTGCGAAAGTTCTCCGCCGTCGCGCTTCCGTTGTGCCCTGAAGGAGTGCAGCCTATTCCCTAAGAGTAAAGCACTGAATCACGGCCGGCGAGGTGCCATGCCCCGAGCACGACGCTGGTTGTGATCAGTACGTAGCCTGTGTAGGTGCAGGATATCGAGCAGGTCCCGGTACTTCTGATCTCACCCCACCTTGATGACGCTGTCCTTAGCTGTGGTCGCTACATGGCGGCCCGTCCACGATGTACCGTTCTCACCGCACTCGCTGGTTCACCGGCCCGCTGGACGGCCCTCACAGGGTGGGATTCGTACTGCGGATTCTCCCTCGGGGAAGATGTCGTAGCGGCGCGCTTGCTAGAGGACGCCACAGCACTGGAGAGATTGGGCGCCTTCCAGCGCCCCGTAGGGGGCTTGGATCACCAGTACGTTGTCCAGTACGGACCTCAGCCTGAGCGCGCCACGATAATCAGGGAAGGAATTGAGGCAGCATTGGCGGATCTGATGCCCAGCACCTGTGTGATTCCACTCGGTCTAGAGCATCATGATCACAAGGAGGTCCGCCGCATCGCCGCTGGCGTGGCTGCCGAGGCGCGGTTCCCTCTGGATTGGATCGTGTATGAGGAGCTTCCGTACGGTCCCGGCGACAAGCTCGGTGAACACCACGATGCGGCGTTCGCTGCTTTTCGCGCTGACGGATTTCGTCTGGCCGAGATCGTTCCAGAACTTGGGGAGATGGACCTGAAGTCGGATGCCGTTGAAGGGTACCAATCTCAATTGCGTGCCCTCAGGCAGGATCCAAACTTTGACCGGAAAATCATCACCGAGAGGTTCTGGTCACTAAGTTTGATTGCTCAGAACGGCGTATAGCCGAGCCCGTTTAGGACGATAGAGGCGACCGCGTGAGATGGGAGGCGGTAGGATATGGGCAGCCATTCTGTCCACAACGCCAGGTCGGGACCGTATGTCCGGATGCACTTGAGTGGCACAAGGTAGGGATGACAGTGAGCGAAGCGAATCCGAAGGGCTACAACTTCCAAGTTCGGGTGACCAGTGGGCATGAGGCGGAAGCCACGGCCGTCGAGAAGGCAAAGAAGCCGAATCGGATGGGAATGTTCATCGTGAAACTGCTGGGCTACAAGGGCAACCGAGACTCGCAGTAGAACCGCATCTCTCTCGTTTGAACCGGTTCGGTTCGCGTCCTCACCATCGAAGGCCCGACAGGAGTCACCTCCCAACGGGGGATCACACGATTCGATGTCGCTCGCCGTTGTGGATGGTCTGTTGGGGAATTAACCTCCGGCGCCGTGCTTGAAGAGCGCACTCCACTCTCACGCCACACCTGGACGTTCCTCTGGTGGCTGCCGGGTTGGTCTGAGCTTCTTCCGGCGTAGCCGCCTATAGGTGTAGCGGCCCGACCGGCCGTGTTATTCGAAGCCGTCGACCGGTGTTCACGTCCTAAGAGTCACACGCTCGAGGCCAGGTCCCTTGGTCTGGAGTTGTGAGGGCCGGCAAATCCAGACTGCACGGCACTGTTTCAGCCGTCGAAGCGGTCCGGTCGGAAGTCTTTCAACACCTGTTGAAGCCCGTGCTACGGTCCTCTGCGCTGCTGGGCCCGTCGAGCAGGTTCCGCCACTTGCTCCGGGCCTAGCGGCGTATTCTGGTCGCCACACGAATTACTCTTCTTTCTCATGGCGTTAGATGATTCGATGAGCATTAGCGACGAGCCGGTCATCTTGGCCCTTGAAGAAGTTATTGAGGCAATGCGAGCTGTGCAGCGCGCCCTGCGAGATAGTGAAGTGCGAACGGTAGAGAACGTGGCTCGACTGCGGGCCGGCGAACGGCTTGCCGATATCGTGCGAGGGGCTCCTGTTTCGATGGCACGGATAGACATCAACGACGCAATTGGGCGTTTGACGACAGCACGTCAGGCGTCTCGTGCTGTGGGCTTTCGCCAGCTCATTGAAGATGGAATGACTCGGAAGGAGATCGCTTCCAAGTGGGGATTCTCGCAGCAAGTGGTATCTCGGATCGTTAACTACGGGGAGCCGGCGGCCGAAGCCGGCCTATAACAATATCTTCCTTGGTCATATGCGGGATTCAAGGTTCTGAACCTTCGAACGGGCTGGGCGGGTCGATAAAACCTGTCACGTTGCCGCATCCTTGAACAAAAGCGATGTTGGTTGGGTTGGCCGAGGGTCCACAGAAGAATCCGGTTATCGAGGACCTTTTACCTAGGGTCGATTGTCAGCTCTGGCTGACCGGCACGCTGAGGATCATCGGTTTGTCGGCTAGGTGGCGGTGTCCCGATTGAGGAGTACCTCGTAACAATGCATCTCAGCGGTGGTGCCGACAAGGTCGAATCCGGCCCGAATGAGGGTGCGTTGCGAACCGATGTTGTCCAGAGTCGTGTCGGCGGTCACCTTGAAGAGACCGTGATCGGCGGCCACGGACAGCAGGGCGACGACCGCCTCCGCTCCATAGCCGTGGCCGCGGGCCGAAGGAGCCAAGCCGTAGCCGATCTCTACGCACCCACCAACGGGCCGGCCCTTGAAGCCGATTCCCCCCACTGCCATCCCGTCGCCTAGACGGCTGACGCGGTAGTAGCCGAACGGCCGCTGGTCTCCGACCGTAGCGGTGGCACGCAAAAAGGCACCCACTGCGCCGACATCGCCTTCGAAAGGGAAATCGTCGGCCCACGTGTCGGTCGGTCCCGCACTTCGAGCCACGATACGTTCGGCCTCTGCGATATCGACCTCGTGGAGCAGGAGGCGTGAAGTTCGAACATCGGTCACGGTGGCCACTCAGCTACGCGTCGTGCAGAGCTGGTCGAGTCGCTCCAGTGTCGTGGACATGCCGGCAACCCACGCATTGCCGTTGTCGATGGCCGCACGGAGGCTCTCGGGGGCACTCGAGCAGTCGTAGGTTTCCGTCACCAAAGTTGCATCTGGTCCGTCAGGGGTGAGATCGAATCTCCAACGTGACCCGTTCCTGATGAGCTCCGGGTTCCCCGGCTCCCAGCCGATGCACCGGTTCTCTTCGTACGCCACGATCCGGTTATGCGTTTCGTAGTCGCCCATGGCCGGAAAATACATCTTCATGACGAACACGTCCCCCACGCCGATGACGACTTTGTTGCTGGCCCCCGGTCGCAGCATCCCCGAGCCGTCAAATTCGGGATGCCGGTCTGGGTTGACCAGAACCTCGAAGATGGCTGCGGCCGGAGCTTCGATTCGTCGGGATACCGACACGGGCTCGCATGCGTCATTTCCCATCGTGGCTCTCCCATATCCGTTCGCGCCTCGTGACGCGTCCCTAAAGTATCCGCCAAGGCCGAGGGCCTCGCGGTTCGGTGGCTCATATCGAAGTGGTCTTGTCCTTCTGTTCGTGCCCCCGAGCCTCGCCTCGGCGGCAGCGTTCGCCCCCCTGGTCGGTGCCCGTGATCGGGGGATAAGCCCCCGCTGACTTCGGCTCGAGAGCAGCGTGGTCATCGGGGGCGGCGACCACGCCAGGGGCGGAGCAGGTGCGCGCCCAATTCGGTCCTCTGCGGCGGAACGACCGACTGCTCATTCAGGAGGCGTGGCAGTCCTTCATCACCAGCTCGGCGATAAAGGTGTAGCCCTTGGTATTGGCGTGGATGTTGCCCGATGAGCAGTAATAGGTGAGCGTGCAGACCTCCCACACGGCCGCGGGGATCTTTCCGTAGGGAGCCAGGCTGACCAGTTTGTCCAACGAAGTGTCGTCCCCCTGCACCGCCTTCTTGTAGCGTGCCCGGGTTACGTCGACGAAGCTTCCGCCGGTGACAGATGTGTAGGCGGTGTCAAGCGTCGGGTTGATCAGATCATCGAAGGCAACAATGGACTCTTGGGCCAGAGTTACATCGGTGTCGCCGGGCGGGTACACATAGTCGCCCAAGATCACGTCCGGATAGGTCAGGCCGATGATTTGCGCAGTGTCGTCATTGTTGGTCAGAGCCGTGTCGAGGGTGTCCACCAACGACGTGACGTTGGTTTGGATGGTGGTCTCGGCCGTCTCCACGCAGGAGATCGGATCGGGACTTGACCCACAGGCGGTGACGTCGTTGCCGCCGATCGACACGGTGATCAGGCCGACAAGACCGGGGTTGGCATCGATGAAATCGACCGCAGCCTGCTCCTGGGTTTCGGTGGGGTAGTGAACGGCATCGGTGGCGGCGGTCGGGCCGTAGGGAGATGTGCAGCCGACGACAGCGAGGATAGAGGTGGTGGTAGCTCCTCCGCACCCGAAGTTCTCCAGGGTCATCTCGGATTTCTTGGCCACGTAGGCCGTGTAGCCCGCCGTGGCTCCGAAACCCGGCTGGTAGCCGACCGAGTAGGAGTCACCGAGGGAGAGGTAGAACCGAGGGGCCGGTTTGGTCTTGGCCGGAACCGTCTGGGCGCGGCTCACCGTCGGAAGTGCCAGCACTGCGAGCGCCGACAGTGCCAATGCTGTCAGTGAGCGCCCTATGGTCGATGTGATCATTCGTCTGCTCACAAGATCCCCCCAATTCGTGTGTGCCGCATACGAGACTCACCCATTGTCCACCAAAAAAGGACGGCCGGCTGCCCGAATGACGCCGATCAGACAGCGCCGGTCACCGCGGTGACTCCCCATCTATGCGATCCTCACGGGGCACCACCATCTCCATCAGGCAAAACTGCTGGCGGAGAAATGGGTCAAACGGACACTCCTCAAGGAGGAATGCGGCTCGTTCCGGTGATGATTCTTGTCCATTCCTGAACTTAGCCCTGTCGAGTCGAGACGCCGATCTTCCGACCATCGACGTTGATGCATCCACCGCCGCAGCACCGACCCAATGGCGGCGAGTCGGGCAGCGCCAGCACGCCATCATGAGCGTCCTTCCAGAATCCGCGATCACCCGAAAAGGTGCTGATGTCCACACCTCGCCTGCGAGCATGTCGCGACGCACCACCGTCGATCCGTGGGGGAACACCGGCATCGGGTCGCCCATCACTCCCTGATCGTGCCACGCACGCACCGCCGGCGCTGTCGACCCACCCGCCGGAAACACACCATCGGGGTTCAATCCTGCCCTTGTCAGGGAGACAGATGCGGCTGTTCGGCGACCGGATCCGCCGGCGTACTCAGACTCGGCCTCGGTCGGTCCGGTGCCGAGGAGTGCACTTCATCAGGCTCATCGGTTGTCCTCTAAGACCGTTCGTGCCCGATCCGGGCGCACGGCCCGCATCGACCCAAGGCCCTGGTGCCGGTAGGGTCCAAGCACCGGTACGAGGAAGGGAGTTGTCGTGACGCAACGCAAGGTGGAGATCGAGACTGCAGACGGGACCTGTCCGGCCGCCCTGAGCCTTCCCGACGCAGAGGGCCCCTGGCCGGCGGTGGTCATGTTTCCCGATGCCGGCGGCATGCGCGACTCGATGTGCCAGATGGGGCAGCGGCTTTCAGCCCTGGGATATGTGGTCCTGGTGCCCGACTTCTACTACCGGAACGGTCCCTACGAACCCGTCGACATGCGCACCGCGTTCTCCACAAAAGCGACTGCGGAGATGATCATCGGCATGATGCAGGGCTACACCGTGGACATGGTCGTAAAAGACGCCGTCTCCTTCGTTGACTACCTCGAGTCCTTGTCCGAGAAGAAGCCGGGTGGAGTCGGCACCACCGGCTATTGCATGGGCGGCCGGCTCTCGCTTATCACCGCTGCGAATCTGGGGGCGCGCATCGATGGTGCCGCCTCCTTCCACGGTGGCAACCTGGCCAAGGCCGACGACCCGGACAGTCCCCATCACAAGGCCAACGCCATCGAGGCCGCCGTGTACGTAGGGGGAGCGATCGAGGACCAGTCGTTCCCCGATGGACAGAAGGACCTGTTGGAGAAGTCGCTCACCGAAGCCGGGGTTGTCCACACCATCGAGACCTATCAGGCTCACCACGGCTTCGCCGTCCCCGACAACGCCAGCTACGACGAAGCCGCGGCCGACCGTCACTGGAAGGCCACCGAGCAGTTCTTTGGATCCGTTCTCGGTCAATGACCGCCTGAGGGCGACGCCGGGCCGGATCCAAGTAATTCCCGCTGACGGGCCGGGCGGGATGATCCGCACTCAGAGGATGTGCTCCTGCTTCACCGCAGGGGACGGACGTGCGGACGAACTGGACAACTTGGGCCCGTGTGGAAGCGGATCGGGCAGTCCGAACCAGAGGTTGCGGAGAAGCTGCTGAGGGAATTCGACGGCGGTCGCCACCAGACCATCGCCACGCTTCGGGCCGATGGCTCGCAACCGATCGGCGCCGAGAGACCGATCTGCCGGAGGTGTGGTCGAGTTCGAAGCGCCTGCGGTGTGACTGGACGGGTCGGTCTGTTCGCCGGCCCGACCCTTCAGGGGGCGGATATCCCTCGACCGGCGAGCCGACGGACGGCTCCGACCCGGCCGTCTCCCTCATTTGCAACTTGCAGTTGCATTTGGGGCCCCGTTCCGACAAAATGCGCCGGAACGTCGGCGGAGGCCCTCACCTGGGCCGGCTCGTTCCGGGGACCCTGCAGTGATGAACTCGCTGGCCGTTGAAGATCGGATTTCGCCGAGGGCGGAAAACACCCCTTTGCATCGATAACGCGGCTTTGTAGGCCTGCACCGGTCAGACGACCGGTGCAGGGTCCGGAAGACGTCTCATAAGCGGAACAGAATGGCGAGTTCGAGTTGCGGGCAGTCCCGAGCAGATGGTGATGGGGGAGGGTCCGGCATGAAGGCGAAAGGACATAGGCGCAGCCGCCAGGAGCTGAGAACTCTTCTCATCAGCACCGGTCGAACCATCCTGCGTGAGGAAGGGCTGGGAACCGGAGCAGAGTCCCTGAGCTTCAAACGGGTCTTCGACCGGGTTGAGCTCGATACCGGGGTCCGACTCACCAATGCATCGGTCATTCGCAGAATTTGGCAGAGCCAGGCGGATTTCCAAACCGATGTCCTGGTGGATGTCGCTCTCGGGCAGAACGAAGGCGAGATCGACAGGACGGTGGAGGCCGTTGAACCTACTCTGGCCGGTGTCGACCTGGGCAGTGTTGAATCGCGACGTAGGGCGATGCGTGAGCTCTGCCGAATCGGGGGCGCCGCCAACATGCAGGCCGTCCGCCAGTCCGAGAACTGGCCGTCATGGATAGCCGTCTGGGCCGTTGCCGCCGACGGCGAATCTACGGAGAATCGCAAGAGGGTCACCCGCGCCCTCATGACCGGATACGAGGCGTTCACCGAACGGATCGAGGCGGTCTATGCGGCGATGACCGCATTCCTCGGATACCGCCTTCGTGAAGGCTTCACACTCCATCAGTTCTCGATCGCCGCCGATGCCCTGGGCCAGGGATGTGGATTGCGAGAGCGGGTGGATGACTCGATCTTGAACAGCATCCTTCGGGCTACCGGACCCGATGGCGAAATACAGGAATGGACCTTGTTCGCGGTTGCCTTCGAAGCTCTTGTGCACCAGTTTTTTGAGATTGACCCCGAATGGATTCCGGCCCCGGCGGAGGCCTGATGACGCGGAGAGGCTGCCGTGTGAGCGAGATGAACCCCCGGTGTGGTGAGCCCCGAAGGTGGGGACTGCGCCCATCCGCATCCGGGCCTGTCGGGCCCCATGCGCGCCGGTTCCGCCTGGCTGATCCCGCATTGACAGGCAGGAGGCCGAGACGGTCCGCAGCGTCGGGCAGGTCTGAACCTTCGACACGAATCAACACATTGTCGGTGGGGGCACCAAAGCCATGCCCAGCTACGAATTGAAGCCGGCAGGGAACCGGCAACGGACGGGAGCCGGCTGGGACAGAATCAGGAAGCTCGGCGACCCTCCGCTGGGTCTTCCGTCCACTGGTGACCGCACGAACGGCACTTCAGGCTGAAGCCACCCTGGTCGGCGCCGGTTCCGCGCACGATGAGTATCGGGGTGTCACCGGTGTGACATATCGGGCACGCCGCAGGCTTTTCCATCTCGCCGATCCTTCAATGGAACGCTCAGTGACTGCCCCGCCCTGGTTCAGCCAGCCGACGAAACGACGATAATAAGACATTCTCACCGAAGCAAATGAACGGCGGGGGAGGAGCCGCCGGCGGGAACGGGCGCAGGTTACCGGCGGCGCGACCCATTGGCTCGGACCATCAACGATCTCACCCGATGGCCGAGCGGTCCGTCGCCTCCGTCGACAGGGGGCGCACGACTTCCGAGGCGGTCCGAAACGTGGGTGATGGCTCGCACTCCCTGAACGACGTGACGGGCCTGGGTTCAGGATTTCCCCGACATGGTGGCGGCGCGGTGATCCTCGGGTCTCCCGTGAGCCTGTCCCTCACGATCGTGCCAGTGTTCCCGGAACCCATTCCGATTCATTCGATCGAACACTCCCGTCGCAACCGCATCCGTGTTCTTGGCCTCAACGAGCGCCGATGGGGTTGCATCCGACGCCAGCGTGTCCACCTAGCCGCTGTCGCCGTGGGCCGGTAGCGCTCAGGCCGTCGCCACCAGCAACTCCTCTCCCCTCAGGGTTTGAAGTCCATCCGTTCTCCCGGCGAAGTACCGGTCGTTGAGCGTGGCTGCGGACACGTGGTGGGCATGGCGAAATCCGGCATGCCGCGCCAGCTGCTCGATCTCTTCTGGCCTGTAGAAGCTGATGAACGGGGTGCCGGCCGCTTGCGCCCCCCTCGCGGCCGCCTCGAACCCGGGTCGGAGGGCGTCATCGTGGAGTTCGGTGGGCAGGAGGAAGGTCATGGCCAGCGTCGAGCCCGGAGCGAGCCCGGCCATCTGCCGCAGGGCGGACGCATTGGACTCTCGGGTGAGGTACATGGAGACACCGGTGGAGACGGCGACCGCCGGCTGGCCCGGATCGAAGCCGGCGGTCATGACCTGTTCCCACCAGGAGCCACCGGCCTCGAAGTCGACCGGCACCAACCGCAGCCACTCGGGGACGCCGAAGCCCAGATCGATCAGACGCTGACGCTTCCAGGCCTGGGGTCCCGGTTGGTCGACCTCGTATACGCGGAGCCGGGAGGCGATGTCCGGCCGGCGCTGAGCGAACGAATCCAGCCCGGCGCCCAGGATGAGGTATTGGACGACGCCTCGTTCGGCCTGCTCGGCCACCAGATCCTCCACGAATCGGGCCCGGGCCACCATGCCCGCCCTGAACCAACGGGTACCGGCGGGATCCATGTCCGGGCGCAGGCGCCAGTCGTCGTCGGGGGCGGCCAGCTGTAGGCCGATCTCGTCGTCGATGACGTGGGGTGGCGGATCGATCTGGACGTGCATGGCTCGCCACAGGGCGACCCGCACTGCCGTGCTGTCGGCCGCCGCCATCTCGTCAACCATCCATGCCCCCCTGGTACGGACGACTTCCGTCCGGGCCCGGTTGGTGGTCGGCGGGCCCGGCCGGCTCCCGACCGGTCGGTCGGGTTATCCACCGCTCGTGCCTGCGGGCGGCGAGAACCAGAACAACGCCCTCCGCGCCACGCAAGCTCAGCTACGGACCTCAGCGATGAAGGCGTTGTAGGCCGGCTCCCACTGGTCCAGCCACACGGTCTGCATTTCCGGCGGCATAGCGGCCAGCATCGCATCTCTCTGTTCCGGGGCGAGCTCTTCGCGGATCAGCCCGAGCGCCAACCAGGGCTTGTCCCCGCTGAACGACCGGAGCGCGTGCCCTGGCAATTGCCCCCACTCCTCCTGGCTCATCCAGGCACTGGCGATGGGCAGGACCATGGCCTCTTCTTCCTCGAGGTGTGGCCGCAGGGTCTCGTCCACCACGGCGATGGCGCTGACCGCCGCCCGCCCGGTCTCCACCGTTGGTGACTCCCTCCAGGCGGCGATGGCCTGAGCGGTGATCTTCATCGGCTCATTGAGCAGCCCGTGCTGAGCATCGATGCGCTCCAACAGGACCTTGCTGTCCGAGCACCGGTCTTCCAGCAGCGGGTAGATCAGCTCGTCCTCACCGGTGTGATGTACGTGCAGGAATTCGATCACATTGTCGTAAAAGGAGCTGATGACCTCTACCCGGGCCGGGTCGACTCCTGCGCCGCCGATCAAATTGGGGGCGGCGTCCAGCGAGTCGGTGAGAGCCCGATGTACGGCAATCATGTCTGACGTCCGCGTCTCGTAGTTGCCCGGTGTGGTCATGGCACTCCTCCGTGCTCGCCGGGCCCGGAAATTAGCACGGCGAACAGTCGTGCTGGAGAGTACGGGATGGGCGTCAGCGGCTAGGTCGGGACAGCACCCACCACATTGTCCACGTGAACCCCGAGGCCGGGTAGAGATCCCTCGTTGACCGCATCTCCGAAGCTGAACACCCCTCCGTCGCTTCCGATCAGGTTGTAGCCCCCACTGTCCCCGGTCACCACGATGGCGATAATGTTGTCGACGCCCACGTGCAGGGAAGGGAGATCGGAGAACTGGCCGGCGTTCCCGAACGGCGTCACTGTTCCGTTGGCCCCGACCACCCAGTAGCCACCCCCGTTGCTGGTGGCGGTGATGGCCACCGCTCCCGGCGGCGCCGCCCCGAAGAATCGAGCATCGCCGAAGGCGTAGACGGATCCATCCGCGGCCACCAGCCAATAGCCGCGGTCGTCATGGGTGGCGGCGATACCGACGATGTCGTCGACATGAACACCCAGTCCGGGAAGGGAGTTCTCAAAAGGAGCATTGAAGCTGAACACGCCGCCGTCCCTGCCCACCAGAAAATATCCCTGGTCGTCGAGGGTCGGGACGATCCCCACGATGTCGTCGACCCGGACACCGATCCCCGGCAGTGAGTTGGCAAAGGGGGCGTCGAAAGCGAACACCCCGCCGTCTGCTCCGACCAGGAAGTAACCGGTGTCGGTGGTGGTCGGCACCATGCCGGTGATGTCGTTGACTTGGATACCCAGTCCGGGCAGGGAGCCGTAGAAGTGCCCATCGAACACGAACACGCCACCGTCCGACCCCACCAGGTCGTAGCCGTGGCCTGTATCCGTGGAGCCGGTCGGTCCTGACGGTTGGGGGCCTCCAGTTCCCCGGTACCTCACCGCCCCCCGGAAGTTGTTGTCGTAGATACCCAGGAGCTCGGTCATGCTGTGCTCCGCCACCGGCGAGGTCGAGCCGAGGTCGTCCCAGACCTGGCCGCCGCCGGCGTAGATGCCGGAGTGGGCGTATTGCTGGAGGTCCAATCCGCCGAAGAACACGACGTCACCGGGGGCCAGCACCGACTCATCCTGAGTCAGCGTCGACTGGGGCGGGATAAACGTACCGTTCGGCCCGGGCAGGTCGGCACCGTTTTCGGGGACAACCACCCCGGTCACTTGATAGACGGCGAACTGGGCCAGGGTCATGCAGTCGTAGCCGGGAAGCGAGCAGGTCTGACCGTCGGTCGAGAGGGTGGGGCCGTGGGGACCGCCGCCTCCTTCGCAGTAGGCCACCCCGTGCTGAGAGGCGGCCTCGTTGACGATGGCCTGGCCCGTCGATACCGCCGCCGCGCTCTGGGCGGAGGCCAGTCCGTACCCGAAGACACACACTGTCGAAACGATGGCGAACAACGCCGCCGAGGCGAGCCGGACGTTCATAGGGTGGCCTGGGGTGTGGGCATCGCGGTCTCGTCACGTTCCGTTGAGGGCGGGAAAAAGGGGACCTAACCCCGCCCACGGTACCAGCCGAGCTGGACACCCTCCGGTCTGGCCCCCTGCTCCTGACTGCGCACAAGCCCTATGGTTCTGTCGTGGACCCGGTGGTGGCGGCTCTGGCCGACCAACAGGCCGAACTCGGCTCCCTGCTGAGAGGGTCGACGGCCGATGACTGGCTCCTCCCCACCCGATGCGCCGGTTGGGACATCGCCGATGTGGTGATGCATCTGACCCAGACCGACGCCATGGCGGTGGACAGTGCCAGCGGTCACTTTGCTCCCCTGACCGCCGACCCGTTCGTCGACCGCCGACGACCGGCATCGATCGACGCCGGCGCCGCCCTCATGGTGGAGGCCGCCCGCGGTCTGCCCCCAGACCAGCTGCTCGACCGTTGGTCGACCGGGGCTGCCCGTCTCGTCGAAATCCTTGACGCCATGGACCTGGCCACCCGGGTCACCTGGGTGGCCGGCACGCTGTCGGCCCGTACCTTGGCCACCACTCGGCTGGCCGAAACGTGGATCCATACCGGCGACGTGGCCGCCGGCCTTTCCGTCACCCTGCCCGATACCGATCGGCTGCGACACATCGCCCGACTGGCCTGGCGTACCCTGCCCTACGCCTTCGCCTCGGCCGGCCGCACCCTGGCCGGGCCGGTCGCCTTCCGGCTGACCGCACCTGACGGACGGCACTGGGACTTCGTTCCCGATCATCCAGCGGTGACAACCATCAGCGGGCCCGCGTCCGAGCTGTGCACGGTCGCCGCCCGCCGGATCGATCCGGCGGCCACCGGGCTGGTGGGACAAGGTCCCGACGTCGGAGCCGTGCTCGCCCTGGTGCGCACCTACGCGCTCTGAACGTCAGCTGACCCCGTCTCCACCGTCGGGGTCGTCACGGTGGTGGCGCGCCGCCGTATGTTCGGCCGCCGCCCCATCGTCCGGCCCGTTCCGATCCAGGAGGCGGCCCATCACCTCGTTCCGGTGCTCCTGGTCGACGTTGCCGCCGTATTTGAACTTGGCTCGTACCGTGTCGACGGAGATGACGATGCCGCGTATCGATCGGAGTTTGACCAGGTGGGCCACGGCCGGATCGGCCACCGGGACGTCGGGCTGGAGAGCGTCCAACTGACGGCGCAGGATGGCGGCGAGAGCGGTGGGCTCATCGACCACCACCGCCTCTCCCTCGAGTTGGACGGCGGCGTAGTAGGTGGTGGGAATGCCGAGCAGGGGATCCTCGTCTCCGATGGTCTTCCAGCTGGACGGGATGAAGGCCCAGTCGCCGGCCACGCTGAGCAGGACCCGCGGCTGTTCGGCGATGGCGGCGAACAGCGGATTGGGCCGGGCCAGGTGGAGGAGGATCCGGTCGCCGTCCAGGAGGAACTGGGTGGGGACCACCACCGGCACCGGGCGGGCCCGGCCCCCGGCCACCAGGTGGCCGAAGGCGTGGCTCTCGACGAATGTCCGCCACTCGCTGTCGTCGTTCGGACGGTCGGGGCCGGGGATGTGCATCCGTCCTCTGGCGTCCTCTCCCGTCCCGACCCCTGTCGGGACCTCCGGTGCAGGGTAACCGACCCAACCGGCTGGTGGGCCCGTCAACAGTCCCGCCGGACCGGTCAGTGCGTCCCGGTGAGCCGACCCGGAGCCAGCTCGACGGTGGTGACGATCCCCGGATCGGAGGCATGGTGGGCTACCCGCAGGTCATAGGTCCCGGGCCGGACCACCATCGAGTGGGTGTCCACATCGCGGACGGCGAGCGAAGAGAGGGGGACTTTGAGCTCGACGGAGGCCGTTCCGTCCGCACCGACCTCGACACGTCCGAAGGCCACCAGGCGTTCCGGCCGCGACGAGCCGCGTCGAGCGGCATAGACCTGCACGACGTCCCAACCGCTGCGCTGACCGGTGTTGCGCACCCCGACGGTGACAGCCAGGCCTTCGTCACCCACGTCAGTGCGGGCCTCCTCCAGTTCGAAGGTGGTGTAGCTCAGTCCGAACCCGAACGGGTAGGCGGGCGGGGTGCCCCGTTGCGCCAGGTACCAGTAGCCATGGTCACCGTCGTAGGTGAAGGCCTGGGCATCCGCTTGGAACGGGGGCAACTCCGCCGCGTGGCGGGGCACGGAGAACGGGAGTCTTCCCGTGGCGTCGACGCTGCCGAACAGGACATCGGCCACACCGTGACCGCCCTCCATGCCGGAGTACCAGGCCTGCACGATGGCCGGAACCACGCCGTCCCATTCCGAGATGACGACGGCACTGCCGGCCACCACCACCACCACCGTTCGCGGGTTGACGGCGGCCACGGCCCGGATGAGGGTGACGTCGTCGTCATGCAGATGGAGAGAAGCGCGGTCCCCGCCCTCGGCGAACCCCCCCGCCGCCGCGCTGGGGGCGGCATGGGGCGGAGGCTGGATGGCCCGTTCGTGGGCGATCTGGGCGGTGAAGCTCTCGACCAGATCCGGGTCGTCCGGACCCGGAAAGAGGTGTCTCAGGTGGTCCGTGGCGAACTCGCCGATGTATTCGCCCTCGTCGAGGCGGGTGTAGCCCACCACCACCACAGTCACCCGGGCCGCTCCGGCCACGGCGGCGGCCCGAGGCAGGTCGGTACCGTCGTCAACGACCACTCTGGCCGCACCGACCACCGCCTCCACTCCGTCGGCGATGGTCGTCACTTCGGGGGCCCACACGTCGCTGGATCCGCCGTCGCCCAGGTTGACGGAAGTGGCCAGGCGACCCACCAGTGCAACCGACGTCACCGTGGCGGGGTCCAGCGGCAAGAGGGGCTGTCCGCCCACCGGCTGGTTGCGCAACAGGACCACCGACTTGGCCGCCGCCTCGCGGGCCAGGGCCCGGTGGGGCGCACAGGCCAGCACGCTCCGGTCGGGCGGATCGGCCCCGAGCACGTCGGCAAAATGATCCCGCGTGGCGATGATCCGAGCCACCGCCTGGTCCACGTCCTCCCCGGTGGCCACTCCGGCGAGGAGGTCTTCTTGCAGGTGCTCGGCACGGATCATCCGGAAAGGCATCTCGACGTCCAACCCGGCGTGCAGAGACGTTCCGGCCTGGCGCAGCCCGAGGAGCCAGTCGCTGATCACGAAACCTTCGAATCCCCACTCGCCCCGCAGGACGTCGGTCAGGAGCACCCGGTTCTGACCGCACCATTGGCCGTTGACGCTGTTGTAGGCGCTCATGACGACGGCCACCCCTTCGTCGACGATGCGTCGGAACTGGGGCAGGTAGACCTCGTGCAGCGCTACCTCATCGACCGTGATGTCGACGGTGAAGCGTGCGTTCTCCATGGAGTTGCAGGCAAAATGTTTTACGCAGGCCATAGCGTGGCGCTGCACTCCCCGGGTCAGGGCCGCGCCCATCTCGCCGACGTGGTGCGGGTCCTCGCCGTAGGTCTCCTGAGCCCGTCCCCAGGCCGGATGGCGCAGGACGTTGACGCAGACGCCGCCGAACAGATCGGCCCCGACGGCCCGCAGCTCCCGTCCGGCAGCTTCCCCGATGCGCTCCTCCAGGTCGACGTCCCAGGTGGCGCCGCGGGCCATGCTGACCGGGAAGCAGGTGGCCTGATCGACGACGACACCCCGCGGTCCATCGGAGAAGGCGAAGCCGTCCAACCCGACCCGGTCCACCCGGGCCGCCCGGTAGGGGCTCTTGTGATTGCCGGAGTCGGTCAGGTAGGCCAGGCCGGCCCAAAACGGCCCATCGCCGTCCAGGCACCAGAGCTTCTCGTCCTCGGTCATGGCGGCCACCGTGGACCGGGCCCGGTCCCACGACTCGGGGGAGTACCGGGGGTTGCGTGTGGTTGGCATCCCGCCATTCTTCCCGAGGGCCCGGCCGCCGCGGGGCGTGACGCCGCCGCCCGCCTGAGTCGGGGTGGACGATGGAGGAGCAGAGTTACCGGCGGCGGCTGCTGGTGGGGGCTATCCGTCGCCGTCGGTGGCGTGCATGTCCGGCAGTGACTCGATGAGACCGCTCACCTCTTCGAAACGGCCCGCCTCCCACGCCTCGGCAATGGTCTGGTCATCCAGCTCGCGGTGTCGGGTGAAGTTCCACCACCGGGTCACATCGCTGTCGCTGTATCCCTTGTTGGCCAGGATGATGTTGAGACGGGTGGCTTCCCAGGCCGCCTCTTCGGTCGACATCTCGTCTCCGTCGGGCGCCTCCTCGGATTCCGGACGGCGCTCCATCTCATGGGCGATCTCCCTGTCGAGGTCCCGCGAGACATGACCACGGATGGTCTTCAGCGATCCCCCGGTGAGGGCATGACGATCGCTGACCCGGCGTTCTCGTTCGGCGTCGAGGCTCCGCGACCAGAGTTGTTGGGCGGTGGCGTCGACATCACTGGCCGTCACCCGTAGCCGCAGCCGCCGTTCGATGCGCTCCGCCGTCTTCTGTGGCGCCTGCATCGGCGGTTCGCCCGGTCGTCGCTTCGAGCTCCCCACGTCGTCGCCGTCGCCGGAGCGTCGGCCGATGGGACTGCGACGCCGCTCGGGTGACTCGTCCGGTGCGGTGCTCCGGACCGGCGGTCGGGGACTCGACGGGGCCTCGCTCTCGCCCAGCGCCGGTCCGGCGTAGCTCTCCGGAGGGAAGATGTCTCCCGCCGTTCCGGCAATGGCCGCGCCCAGGTAGGCCGCCGTCCACTCGCTCTCACCCACCGCTACGCTGGCCTGCCCGGTGGCCGTGAGCCGGGCCACCGGGACGTCGAGGCAGGCGGCGACGGCGATGGCCTCGGTGAATCCGAGTCGTCGGCTGGTCGTCTCCACCTGGGCCACCGTCTCCCTCGTCCAGGCGATACCCCGCAGCAACATTTCGTCGGCCAAGCCCTGTTGGGTCAAGTTGGCCTTGGACCGCAGGACGGCCACGTTGCGCCGCATGATCTCCTCGATGCCGTTGTTCGGATCGCCGTTCATGGTCCTACCCTACCCGGTGTAAGGAATTTGAACACGGATTCCCTTGACCTCTGGAATAACTGGGCTTCTACAAGGCAATTCACCAATGACGGGTGTCGGACGTCGATGAGACTTTGAACATTTAGGCCTGGCGTGGCACAATGGGAACCGGTCGCCGCCGGGTTGCTTGTCGCGCTCGCAGGGCTAAAACCCCTGGCCGGGGCGGAGTCCCGGCCAATTCCGGCCGGTGATCGCCGGTCAGGGGCTAAAAGGCCCGCTCCTCGGTCCCTACCCGCCTTCCTGCTCTCGTGCTTTCCGTGCTCGTCATCATGGCCCTCCGGTCGGTGGAGCCGGTGGATGCCTCGCTAAACCGGACGCCCGCCTCCCCGACGTGCGTGCCTGGCCTTATCAATTCCCGCTACAGCTGCGGCGCACACATTCCGATTATTGAGGCGAGGGATCCGACACACAAAAAGGGGCAGGAAGAACTGTGACGATCGACCCGTTTCACGTTCGGAGGTTCAGCCAGTGGCCGGACTCCGATTTCGATCTCGAGGATCTTGATCGGGCGATGCCGGACGAGCCGCAGTGGCACCGCTGCGGCGCCGTTCACTGCATCGATCGAGGGCCGTGGCTGGGCACACTGGTCTGTTGCATCAGGCGCAGTGGCCACGAGGAACTCCACTCCATGTCGCTGGGTGACATGGGCGCACCCGACTACTGGTGCGAAACCTGGATCTGACCGCTGCTCACCAGCTGCACGACCACCGCTTGATCGCCGGTCAGTCGGCCGTCGAAGATGCCCCCCTGGCCGGGGCCGTCGCTGGATAGACGGACGACGCCGCCCGCTGAGGCTGCCGTCATGGTGCCGTCGATGGGCTGATCGGAGAAGTTGACCAGCACCATCCACGTCTCGTCGCCCCACCGCCGTCGGAAGCCGAGGACGCCGGCCGGTGTGTCCAGGAGCTCGAAGGTTCCGGCCCGGAGGGCCGGCGTGCGGCGGCGCAGGGCCAACAGCCGCCGGTAGAGATGGAGGATGGATGTCCCGTCGCCTTGCTGACGCTCGTAGTTCCGACCATCGGCCTCCGGCGGGAAGGGCAGCCACGGCTCGACACCCGTAGGTGCTTCCCAACCGTGGTCCTCGTCTCCCGTCCAGGGGAGCGGGGCCCGGCACCCGTCCCGCCCGCCCGGATCGAGCCGGCGTCCGTCCGGGATCGCCGCATCGAGCAGACCCAGTTCCTCCCCCTGGTAGAGGAAGGGCGTTCCTCGCAGGGTGAGTAGGAGGACGGCGGCGCACCGAGCCCGCCCTTCGCTCCGTCGGGCGGTGGTGGTGGGCTCCTCGCCGGCCCGGGCGGCCAACCGGTCGTAGCGGGTGCGATGGCGCGGATTGTCGTGATTGGACAGGACCCAGGTCGGCCAGGCGTCCCGGGGATCGAGGGCCGCCACCGTCTGCTCGATGCACGTGGTCCACGCCTGTTTGTCCCACGAGGCGTACAGCGGCGGGAAGTTGAAGGCCAGGTGGAGCTCGTCCCCGTTCCCGTAGTACCCGGCCACGGCCGAGGTGGAGAGCAGGTAGACCTCTCCCACCACCAGCCGGTCGCCCGGATAGCCGTCGACCAGGGTCCGGATCGCACGCAGGCGGGGATGGGTGGCTTCGACGTCGTTGAGGGCGCAGTGCGGGACCCCGACCATCCGCTCCTCGTCGTCGGGTAGGGCGGGATCCTTGCCGATGCAGTGGATCACATCGGCCCGGAATCCGTCGACGCCTCGGTCGAGCCAGAAGCGCAGCACATCGTGCATGGCGTCGACCACGGCCGGCTCGTCCCAGTTGAGGTCGGGCTGGGCCGACTCGAACAGGTGGAGGTACCACTGGCCCGATTCGGGGTCGAGTGTCCAGGCCGGTTCGGACAGGTCGAAGGCGGCCACCCAGTTGTTGGGCGGCGATCCGTCCGGTCGGGCGTCGCGCCACACGTACCAGTTGCGATGTGAGCTGGCCGGGCTCGATCGGGCCTCCAGGAACCAGGGGTGCCGGTCCGAGGTGTGGTTGGGGACCCAATCCACGATCACCTTGAGTCCCCGGGCATGAGCACTGTCCACCAGGTCGTCGAAGTCATCGAGCGAGCCGAACAGGGGATCGACGTCGCAGTAGTCGCTCACGTCGTAACCGAAGTCGGCCATGGGCGACCGATAGAACGGGGAGAGCCACAGGGCGTCGACCCCCAGCCATACCAGCGCGTCGAGGTGGGCTCGGATGCCGCGCAGGTCGCCGATCCCGTCCCCGTCCGAGTCGGCAAAGGACCGGGGGTAGATCTGGTAGAAGACGGCGCTCTTCCACCACGGTGAACCATCGGCCGGTGTGATCCCGTTCATCGAACGCTCGGGTGGTAGCCGTCGGGGTCACGGTGGACCCCTCCCCGCGACCATCGACCCGGCCGTCCCCTTTCCGGGGCCCAGGAGGCCCGGAACCGGTCGGAGAGGGCCACGTCCACGACGCTAGCAACCACGGCGACCGGCAGGCGCTGGGCGGTGGATCCCGACCGTTACAGTTTGCGCCCTTTGGTGCCGAAGGAATCCACGCAGACATTTATTTATTTCCATAGCAGGATACAAAAGGGGTAGATCCAAGATGGTGGAAAGGCGCCCAGCTGAGGACGGCTCGTTCCTGGCCGACGGTCTGGCGGGGAGCACCCCGCCCGAGGTGTACGGAACAGGCCGCATTTGCATCGAACCGCAGTGTCAGGTGCGGCTCTCCCGGTACAACAGCACCGACTGGTGTGCTCTGCACGAGAGCCCGGCATCTACGCAACGGCCCTTCGACACGTCGACTCGTCAACGAGGTCGCCGGCGCAACCGGTCCTCGAAGCGGGTCACGGCCAAGCGCACGGCCGCGTAGCACCGAGCCGGAGCGCATCCGGCCGACGTCGAGACCATTGGGCTCGGGCCCAGGGGCGCTGACCACCGCCCGGTGATCGGAGGCCCGGCTATTGCTGGTACACCGTGCAGTGCACGGCGCTGCCGTGCCCCCGCGTCCACGGGGACGAACTCACGGCAAACCAGCACACCGATCGGAAGTGGTCCCATGACACGTCGTCTGGAAGGAACCGTAGCCCTGGTCACCGGGGCATCGAGTGGTATCGGGGAGGCGACGGCCCTGGCTCTGGCCGCCGTTGGGGCCCGGGTGGCCGTGGCCGCCCGCCGACGCCATCGGCTGGAGGAGTTGGCCGACCGCATCGGCAGCGACACTGAGGCCTTGGTCATCGAGACCGACGTCACCGACGAGGCCTCGGTCCGGGCCATGGTGGCCCAGACGGTCGGGGAGTTCGGCCGGCTCGACACGCTGATCAACAATGCCGGCGTCATGCTGCTGGGGCCGATCGAGGGCGCTCCCGTCGAGGAATGGCGGCGGATGGTCGAGCTCAACCTGCTCGGGCTCCTCTACTGCACCCACGCCGCTCTGCCCCACCTGCTCAGTGCAGCCGAGCAAGAGCCGCGTCATGTGTCCGACATCGTCAACGTGAGCTCGGTGGCCGGACGGTTCGCCCGACAGGGGAGTGGCGTCTACAACGCCACCAAGTTCGGGGTGGGTGCCTTTTCGGAATCACTGCGCCAGGAGGTGACGCGACGGCATGTGCGGGTGTCGCTGGTGGAGCCGGGTGCCACCCGGACGGAGCTGGCCGGTCACAACCGGCCCGAAGTGATCAAGACCATCAGCGCCAATTTTGGTCAGACCGAACTGATGCAGGCGGAGGACATTGCCGAGTCGATCGTCTTCACCGTCACCCGTCCCCGGCACGTCGCTGTCAACGAGGTGCTGATCCGACCGACCGAACAAGAGCGCTGAGTGACCCCTGCCGGTTACCCACCCCCCCGGCATTTCCTCAGCGAACTGGGCATGGAGGCGGAGATCACGTCCGAGTCGAGCGCCTCGGTGCGCATACGGGCCACCCCCCATCTCCTGGGGGCCGACGGCGGCGTCAGGGTGGGCGTGGTGGCCACCCTGGTCGACGTGGTGGGTGGTTCGGCCGCCCTGCGGGCCGTTGATCCCGACTGGATGGCCACCGCCGATCTCACGGTGCAGATGGCCCGGCCCGCGGTCGGTCCCTTCGTCGAAGCCCGGGCCACCGTGCTCAGGAAAGGGCGTACCACCCTGGTGGTCGAGGCGGTGGTGGCCGATGTGGCCGACGACGGCCTCTCCGACCCGGTGGGATGGGCCACCATGACCTTCGCCATCCTCCCGGGCCGGATCACCGCACCCCTGGCCGCCTCGTCCTCCGAGCTGCCGGTCCGGTGGTCGCTCGACGGAGGGGGACTGGACCGTCCGGTCCTCGACGCCCTCGGCGTTGTCGTGGACGACGCGCCCCGGGGGATCGCCTCCCTGCCCGTTCGGGATTACCTCCGGAACTCGTTCGGCGCGGTGCAGGGTGGGGTGATGGCCACTCTGGCCGAAGCGGCCGCCCTGGCCATGGTGGAGTCCTCCGTCGGAGCGGAGTCGGCACCGACGGTGGCCACCGATCTGCAGGTCAGTTATCTGGCCCTGGGCCGGATCGGACCGATCGTGACCCGGTCGCGTCGGCTCGATGGCCACCACCCGTCCTCAGGAGGGGCGGTGGCGGTCGAACTGATAGACGAGGGGGCGGATCGGCGGTTGACCACCATGGTCAACGTCCGGGTCTCGCCCGTTGACCGCTCGCCGGCCGGCACCCCACCATGACCGGGCCCCACGCCACCGAGGGCTCCGACCAGCGTCACGCCGTGGCCGAGTACCTCCGGCTCGAGCGATGGGAGGTGCCCACCCCGGCCGACCACGACGGACCGCCGTTCCTCCGGGGCCGGGTCCCCGTCGACCCCCACCAGCGTGGTGCGGACAACGGGTTGCGGGCCGGATCCCTGGTGACGGCTATCGATTCGCTGGGCGGGTTCCTGTGCGGTGTGACCGTGCAACCCCTGTGGATCGTGACCACCAACGTCATGGTCACCCTGGCCCGGACCGCCCACGTGGGCCCTCTCCGCCTCGACGGCCGGGTCCTGCGGCGGGGCAGGACGCGGTGGTGGCCGGCATCGACGTCCTCGACGAGGGCGGCGACGGGGACGCCGTCGGCGCCGCCACCATGACCTGTGCCGTGCTCGACCCCGGGGACCTCGACATCCGCGTCGAGCGGCCGTTCGTCCGACCCATGCCCCCGTTCGACCCGGCGGCGCCGTCGGTGGAGGAATTCTTCGGGATCGCCCCGGGAGGGGGGACGGTGACCCGACTCGAACTGGCCGACCGGCTACGCAACCCGTGGGGCATCCTCCACGGAGGTGGGCTGGCCGTACTGGCTGATGTCGCCGCCTGCCGGGCCGTCGCCGCCGATGGTCTGCACCGGGGGGACGGACCGACGACCGCGGCCGACACGGTGCTCCATTTCCTGCGACCGGCCCGGGTCGGGCCGGTCGAAGCCCGGTGCCAGGTACTGGAGGACGGGGTCGGTCGGGCCCTCGTCCGGGTGGCCATGCACGACCTGGGGTCCGGCGATCGGCTCATCACCCTCGGTTCCGTTCTGGTCTGGACGGGCGACCTGTCATCGCCCCCGCTGCGGAGGCAATAGCGTCGGCGGTGTGCTGACGACGGTGAGGACCCATCCATGAGCCCAGCCAACCGGGCGGTCGACCCCATGGACGGCAAGACCGTCGTGATCACCGGGGGCAATTCGGGAGTGGGAAAGGCCACCGCCACCGCCCTGGCCCGGGCCGGGGCCCACACGGTGATCACGGCGCGGAGCCCCGAACGCGGGGAGAAGGCCCGGGCTGACATCGTGCGGGCCAGTGGCTCCGACCAGGTCGAGCTGGTGGTGTTCGACTTGGCCGACTTGGGCTCGGTGGCGCGGGGGGCGTCCGAACTGCTGGATCGCTGTACGAGAATCGACGTCCTGGTCAACAACGCCGGACTGGTACTTTCCCACCGCCAGGTGACCGCCGACGGTTACGAGGCCACCTTTGGCATCAACCACCTCGGACCCTTTTACCTCACCCAGTTGCTGACCGGGCGCCTGGTCGCGTCGGCACCGGCGCGCGTCGTCAACGTGGCATCGACGGCCCACCGCTCGGCCCGGCGCGGACTGGACTTCGACGATCTCCAGTCCCGTAACCATTACCGCGGCATGCAGGCCTACGGCCGCTCGAAACTGGCCAACATCCTGTTCACCAACGAGTTGGCCCACCACCTCGAGGGAACCGGGGTGACGGCCAACTCCGTGCACCCGGGCACGGTGGCCACCGGGTTCGCCCGAGACGACGACGCCACCGGTTTCCTCGCTTTTGGCATCAAGGTCATCAAGCCGTTCATCCTCACCCCCGAAAAGGGCGCTCGGACCTCCGTCTACCTGGCCTCTTCTCCCGAGGTGGACGGGGTCACCGGGCAGTACTTCGTCAAGTGCCGGGCCCGGACCCCGTCGCCGGCCGCCCGTGACGGCGCCGCCGCCACCCTGTTGTGGTCGGTCAGCGAGGAGCTGGTGGAAAGGGCCATCCAGCCCGCCTCCTGACGGCCGACCGGCGGGAGTGCGGTCCGCGTCCCTGCCGTTATGCAGTCCTAAGGTGTGGGCCGACCGGCCTGCTCTGACCGGCAGCGCGTGAGCCGGGCGGAGGTGGCCATGTCCAGCCCAGGGGGAACAGCAGTGACGCCCGAGGAGCGCGACGTCCTGCGGATCATCGGGAAGTCATGGGGGTGGGTGCTCTTTTTCGGCATCGTGACTCTCATTTTGGGCGTGTTGGTCGTGCTGAAGCCCAAGGACACCGTCTACGCCTTTGCCATCCTGCTCGGCATCTGGCTGTTCGTAGCCGGCCTCTTCCGCATGGTGATGGCCATCGCCGACACCGAAGACACTGGCGGCACCCGCTGGTTGATGGCCGTACTGGGACTGCTGTCGGTCGTGGTGGGCATCCTCTTCCTGCGGCATACCGAGGAGACGGTGACCACGTTGGCCTTTCTCATCGGTTTGTTCTGGGTGATCGGCGGCATCATCGAGTTCTTCACCGCCTACACCGACGAGGGCTCGCCGGCTCGCGGTTGGCGGATCGGCATGGGCGTGCTGGCTTTTGCCGCCGGCATCGTGACCCTGGTGGTGCCCCATCTCACGTTGGCCACGTTGGCCGTCATCATCGGGATCTGGCTGATCATCTACGGGTTGCTCGAAATCGCCCTGGCCTTCCAATTGCGCCACGTGGCCGAGGTGGTGTGACCCTGCCCCTGGCGTCCCTCGGCCCTACAGGGGCTCGCCCTCACCCAGCTCGGTGGTGACCTCGCCGATGGCCTGAGTTTCGGCCCCGACCGGCAGCACCTGTCCGCCTCCGTGATCTCGCCACAGCTCGGGCACCCGCCACAGCAGGACGGCCACTCCGGCCACACAGGCCAGACCCCCTGACCACACCGCGAACTGCGGCCCACCGATGGCGGCGGCCACCCCCGTTTCAGCGTCCCCCACCCGCGGTCCGCCGGCCACCACGGCGAAGAAAGTCCCCGACAACCGACCTTGCAGGTGCGGGGGGACGGTGCGCTGTTGCACGGCCTGTCGGAAGACGGCCGAGACCACATCGGCCGCTCCGGCCAGGGCCAAGAGGGTCAGGCCGATCCATAGCACGGGGATCACGCCGAACAGGGCGATGGTGGTACCCCAGATGACCACACAGGCGGCGATGGCCCTTCCCTGCCGGCGGACACGGCTGCACCATCCGGTGAACAGGGATCCGACCAGGGCGCCGGCCCCGGGGGCGGCGTAGAGCAGGCCGACCACCCCGGGACCGCCGCCGAACAGACCGGTACCGAGGGCCGGAAACACGGCCCGGGGCATCCCGAAGATCATGGCGTTGAGGTCGATCCAGTAGGTGGCCGACAACAGCTTCTGGCCCCGGAGGTGCCGGAATCCTTCGGCCATCGAGCGCAGTCCCATGGGCGTCCCGCCGCCGTCGGGCACCAGGGAGGGCAGGAGCAAGGCGGCCACCAGGGCCACGCCGTAGGTGGTCACATCGATGCCGTAGACGGCGCTGAGTCCGATGGTGGCGATGAGGACGCCGGCCAGAGCCGGCCCGGCCACCAGGGCCAGCTGTTGGATGGTGGTCTGGAGGGCGATGGCGGCGGTGACGTCATCGGCTCCGACCAGCATGGGCAGGGCGGCCCGCCGGGCCGGCCAGTCGACACCCTGGAACCCGGCGCCGGCCGCCGTGCAAACGAACAGCGGCCAGACCGCCGGGTGGGGGAGGGCGGCGTTGATCACCAGGCCGGCGACGGCGCAGGCCATGGCCACCTGGGTCAGGACCAGCACCCGACGCCGGTCCCAGGCATCGGCCAGCGTGCCGCCCCACAGGGCCCCGGCCAACAGAGGTACCAATTGGGCCAGGCCGATGAGCCCCACGATCAGCGTCGAACGGGTGAGGTCGTAGGCCTGAAAGGAGACGGCCACCAGAGTCAGTTGGGAGCCCATCCCGGACACCACCTGGCCCGCCCACAGGCGGCGGAAGTGACGGTACTTACGAAGGGGGGTGGTGTCGACCACCAGTCGGGCCACTCGGCCACCGTACCGGTCGCTCTGTCGACGGCCGGCCGGCGATGAACAGATAAGGAGGTGAAAGGCATGGTTCGCCGTCCGCATTCGACCGAAATCGAATGACCTGCCTTCGACAAACCGACCCGCTATACTCGAAAGGGTGAAGCACGAGGGCACTCCGGCGGGCGACAGGAATCGCAACCGGAGCGACAGGGACGGCGAGCCGATGGAGTCGGCCGAGGCAGCGTCCATCAAACCGCCCATGGCAGTTTCCATCGCCGGCATTTCGACGGCCTGTAGCAAGGATGCTCTGGTATCCAGTGCCAAGGCAGTTCGGGAGGCGCTCTCGACCGATTGAGGCAGACCACCAAGTCTGACGACGTCGAAGAGCCGCCTCTCCGGGGCGGCTCTTTTTTGTTTTCTCCATAGTGCGGGCGTGTTTCGGGCGTGTTTCGGAGTGGTTCCGTCGACGGGGTGAGCCGGATCTTCGGTGGTGGTGCACCATCGGTGCGGGATCCGACCACAGCCGGTCGGTTCCCGTCGTCCACCCGAACACGGACGGCACAACCGGAGAGGACGGGCCGACCGAATCAGACGACCCGGACGGCATCCCCGACACCGGGGTCCGAGGCCGGTGGCTGACGTTCACCGACCTTGTGCGGTCGATGTCGCCGCTCGCCGGCGCTGCGCCGGGTGGGTTGCAGTGACCCGTTTACCAGCGGAACGGGGCGTGGATTTGAGTGGCCACGGCCACACGTTTTTTTCCTGATTATTCAAAATGAGCCAGACCGAGTCTGGCCCAAACATAGAAAGGAGGCATCATGAGCGATCACCGACCGCAGGGCACGACCGGCCCTCCCGGCCTGTCGCCGGAGCACCGTCGGAGCCACGGGATGGTCCCGACTTCGACGGGCGGGACGGGACCGGGGTGGCCCGGTCAGACCGTCGATCCCGGCGACAGCCACGACAAAGGCGAGCTCTCCCTCTGCGTCGGCGAGGCGGCCTGAGGGCCACGACCCGCCCGCCCGCCGGCCAGACCGGCCGGCGGTCACCGTAGGTCGGAGTGCTCCTGGCCTTCGAACTGGATCCGGTAGAGCTCGGCGTAGAGCCCACCCGCCACCAGCAGCTCGTCATGCCGTCCCTGTTGGACGATGCGACCGTGGTCGAGCACCAAGATGAGGTCCGCTTCCCGCACCGTCGACAGCCGGTGGGCGATGACCAGAGAGGTGCGACCGGTGAGGGCGGTGGCCAGAGCCTGCTGGACGGCCATCTCCGACTCGGAGTCCAGATGGGCGGTGGCCTCGTCCAGCACCACGATCTCGGGTGCTTTGAGCAGGATCCGGGCTAGGGCCAGCCGCTGCTTCTCGCCCCCCGACAGCCGGTAACCACGGTCTCCCACCACCGTGTCGATACCTTCGGGCAATGCTTCGACCATGGTGACGATCTGCGCCCCGGTCAGGGCCTCCTCCATCTCGTCCTCGGTGGCGTCGGGCTTGGCGTAGAGGAGGTTCTCCCGGATGGTCTCATGGAAGAGATGGGCATCCTGGGTGACCACGCCGATGGTGCTGGTCAGTGATTCGAAGCTGGCATCCCGCACGTCGAGGCCGTTGATTCGGATGGATCCACCGGTTACGTCATAGAGGCGTGGCAGCAGCTGACTTACGGTCGTCTTGCCCGCTCCCGAGGGGCCGACCAGGGCCACCAGTTGTCCCGGTTGGGCGGCGAAGGAGACGTCGAAGAGGACCTGATTCGACACGGTGGTGTCCAGAACGGCCACCGATTCCAGCGAGGCCAACGACACCTCTTCGGCGCTCGGATAGCGGAAATCGACATGTTGGAACTCGACCAGGGCGGCACCGGCGGGGATGGGTCGGGCATCCGGTTTCTCGGCGATCATGGGTGGCAGGTCGAGCACCTCGAAGACCCGGTCGAAGGAGACCAGCGCCGTCATGATGTCGACCTGCACGTTGGACAGTGCGGTCAGGGGTCCGTACAGCCGGATCAGGTACGAGGCCAGGGCGACGACGGTGCCCACCGAAAGAGCACCGTCGACCGCCTGTACACCGCCCCACCCGTACACGACCGCCGTGGCCAGGGCAGCGGTGAGGGACAGCGAGGCGATGAAGAACCTCGAGTACATGGCCTGGGTGACACCGATGTCGCGTACCCGCCCGGCCTTCTTCTCGAAGGATTCCCGCTCCTCTTTGGGGCGGCCGAACAGTTTGACCAGGAGGGCTCCTGAGACGTTGAACCTCTCGTTCATGGTGTTGTTCATCTGGGCATTGAGGGCGTAGGACTCGCGGGTGATCACCGACAGCCGCCGGCCGACCCGCTTGGCCGGAAGGACGAAGATGGGCAGGATGATCAAGCTGATGAGCGTGATCTGCCACGACAGGAAGAACATGACGATCAGAACCAGGACGACGCTGATCAGATTGGAGACCACTGACGACAAAGTGTCGGAGAAGGCTTGTTGGGCGCCGATGACGTCGTTGTTGAGACGACTGATCAGCGCACCGGTCTGCGTGCGGGTGAAGAAGGCCAGCGGCATCCTCTGGATGTGCTCGAAGACCTGGGATCGCATGTCGAAGATGAGCCCCTCGCCCACCTTGGCCGAGACCCACCGGATGCCGATGGTCAGTCCGGTGTCCACGATGGCCACCACTGCCGCCACCAGCGACAAGCCGATGATCAGCTGCTTGTCGTGGTGCTCGATGCCGTTGTTGATGATCGATCGGAACAGGAGGGGGTTGATGATGCCGACAACGGCCTCGATGATGACCAGAACCAAAAACCAGATGAGGATGGTCCGGTAGGGCCGGGCGAAAGTGAACATGCGCCTGGTGGTGCCCTTGGTCACATGCTGCTGGATCACCGAATCGTCCCGACGCATGGAACGCATGACGCCGCCGAACTGGCCGCCTCCGCCCATGCCGTGGCCACCCATCCCCATTCCCATACTCATGGAGTTGCGCAGCCTCCCGACCTCATGTCAACGGACCCTACTGTTCGGGAGGTCGGCCCCGTACTGCCCTACCGTTCGGTGCCGTCCCGTGACCCACGGGGTGGAAGCTCGGGGCGGCCGGTGGGACGTTCTCAGGCGGGACGAGGAGGGGCGGCGGTGGCGACCAGGCCCCGGCCGAATATGGGGGGCAGGTCGAGGGCGGTGAGCAGGCCGGGCCGACTCTCCACCACCGCCGGTATGGCGTTGACCAACCGCATGGCCGTGGCCTTGAGGCCGGCCGTGTTGTGGTCGCCGTCGCTGCCCAGCAGCTGGAGGTCCAGCGTGTAGTTGGGTTCCCCGGTGACCTGTACCCGGTAGCAACCGTGACCGGCCGGTTGCGGCCAATCGGGGGCCAGGTCGTCGTGCAGCCGGGTCACGTGCTCGAGGACGATCACAGCCCTGCCGTGGCGGATCCCCCGCACCTCGAAGTGGAGGGCGGCCGCCGTTCCCTCCTCGATGGTGCCGGCGTCGACCTCGAAGGTCTGGGTGGCCGGCACCCGCTCGTAGAACTCCTCGATCGAGTCGATCTCGACCTCGAGACCGGCGGCCAGCTGTCGCACCACGCTGCCCCAGGCCATGGTGAGCACGCCGGGTTGGAGGATCATGGGGATCTCGTCGAGCGGACGTCCGAACCCCATGATGCCGAAGAGGACCATGGCCTGGTTGTAGGTGTTGTAGTTGAGGATCTCCGAAACACGCAGCTCGTCGATCCTCTCGCTGACCCCGGTCAGTACCAGAGGGAGAATGTCGTTGCCGAATCCGGGGTCGACGCCGTTGACGAACAGGGAGACGCCACCCTTCCGGGCCGCCTCCACCACCGGCGTGATCATCCCCTCGTCGACCACCCCGTAGGGGTACTGCAGGAAGACCGGTCCGCTCGATACGACGTTGATGCCGGCCCGCAGCAGACCGGCGATGTCATCCAGTGCCTCGGTCAGACGATTGTCGGCCATGGCCGTGTGCACCACCACGTCGGGTCGGAGGGCGATGAGGGCGTCGATGTCGTTGGTGGCCGTGACCCCCAGGTTGCGCCCGAGCCCGGCCAATGGGCCGGCGTCCTTTCCCACCTTGTCGGGATTGGACACCCACACTCCCACCAGCTCGAGATCGGGTCGGGCATCGATGCCGGCGATGGCATGGACGCCCACGTTCCCGGTGCTGTAGGCGACTACTCGGTAAGGCGTGGGCACAGTTCACTCCTCGGTCGGGTGCAGTGGGTCGGACAGCGGCGGGTCCGGATGGTGAGAAACGGAACGATGGGCTCGAGCTCAGAGGTCGGGAAGGCCCATGTCCAGGTTGGGAGCCTCGATCCCCCCATCGACCTCGAGGATCTTGCCGGTGATGTAGGACCCGGCTTCCGAGGCCAGATAGATGATGGCGGCGGCGATGTCGTCGGGGTCGCCGATGCGGCTCAGCGGGGTGCCGGCCTCGATGGCCTGGCGCAGCTCGTCACTCTGCATGACGATGTCGAGGGCCGAGGTGGCCACCGAACCCACGGCGATGGCATTGACCCGGATGCGGGGGGCGAGATCGGCGGCGGCCAGCCGCGTGTAGTGGGTCAACGCCCCTTTGGCCGTCCCGTAGGCCAGATAGCCGCGGCCGGCCAGCCTCCCGATGGCGGAGGAGACGTTGACCACCGACCCGCCGCCGTTCTCCAGCATCAGGGGGACAGCCGGACGTAGGAGGGCATGAGCGGTCGACACGTTGAAATGGAAGGCCTGTTCGAGCCGGCCCGGTGAGGTGTCGAGGAAGGGTCGGGGCATGGCCCCGCCCACATTGTTCACCACCAGGTCGAGTCGACCGAACCCTTGGCGAACCCGCTCGACCAGCTCGGCCACGGCCTCCAGATCGCTCAGGTCGGCGGGTACGGCGATGGCCCGTCGTCCGGCCGCCTCGATCCGGGCCGAAACGGCTCCAAGCTGGTCAACGGTGCGGGCCGAGATCAGAACGTCGGCACCCGCTTCGGCCAGCCCGACGGCCGTGGCGGCGCCGATACCCCGGCCGGCGCCGGTCACAATGGCGACCTTGTCGGTCATCTGGAAGCGGTCGAGGATCATGGCTCTCCACCGGGCCGGGTCGAGGGCAGGCCGAGCTTGCGATGGTCCCACGACACGGTTTTCTCGACGGTGACCTTGGCCACGATCCGCTTGTGCAACATGGTCTCGACGAAGGGACGGAGCTCCTCGGTGTAGGCCCCGTAGTAGCGCTCGAAGAGATTCACGCCGAGCTCCCACTTCTTCTCAGGGTCGTCGACCATCTCGGCCCGGCCCACCAACTCGACACCGCGGAGCTCCTCGTAGTAGTCCCCGTCCTCGAACATGCAGGTGATCCGGGGGTCGCGTCCCAGGTTGACCGCCTTTTGGGCCTTGGCCTTGGTTTCGATGGCGATCGATCCGTCGAGGAATCCGTACCACATGGCCACGGCGTGAATGGAGCCGTCGTGGTTGTGGGTGCACATGGTCATCGGCCGGCGCTGGCGGAGGAACGATTCGATCTCCCCGGGGGACATGACAATGAGATCTCGTTGCTTGACGCCGTGCCCCATGGGGGGTCCGGCCTGGGGCTGGGTCACACGCGCCTCCTCGGGCACACCGCTCGACCGGCGGCGGACTACGGCAGCGTACCGGGGCGGCCCGTCCTGGGCAGAATGGGCGGATGAAAGGACGTCCCCTCCCTTCGTCTCCGCCGTCGGCCCAGTCCGGTCAGGAGGCTGCCGCCGCCGATCCCGGCGCTACGCCATTCACGGTGTGCTTCGTCTGTACCGGCAACATCTGCCGGTCACCCATGGCTGCCGCCGTGCTCAGCCAGATGGCCGAGAGCCACCTCCTGGCCGACGATTCGGTCCTCGGCCACCGTCTGGTCATCACCAGCGCCGGTACCGGCGGGTGGCATGCCGGTGAGCCCATGGACGACCGGGCCCGATCGGCCCTCTCCCGGCGCGGCTATGCCGATCGGGGACACCGGGCCCAGGCCTTCGCCTCGGCCTGGTTCGCTTCCACCGATCTGGTGGTGTGTCTCGATCGGGGCCATCAACAGACCCTCCTCGGGCGGGCCAGGGGTCAGGTCGGCGACGACCGCTACGAAGAGCGCATGGTGTTGCTGCGCACCTTCGACCGACGGGCCGGTGGCCACGTCGATGTGCCCGATCCCTATTACGGCGACGACACCGACTTCGAGTACTGCCTCGATCTGGTGGAAGCGGGGTGCCAGGGGCTGGCGCCCTACCTGGCCGGAGTGTTGGGTCAGGACGGGCCGAAGGTGACGAAGGAGTCCCGCTCGTAGTCCCGCATGCGCTCGTAGGTGTCGCGCAGGGCCGACCGGCGGGAGCGGTCGTTGGCCAGGTTGACCAATTCGTGCGGATCAGAGTCGTGGTCGTACCACTCGTGATCGTTGTCGTCGAAGGCGCAGTCCACGTCGAACAGCTTGGTGCCCGGGTCTTTGCCCCACAGCCCGGTCGAGGGCTTGCCGCCCCCTACGCCGTAGTAGCGGGCGTACTTGGTGTGACCGTCGTAGAAGCCGCGCAGGGCGTAGCGCACCTTGTTGAGCTCGGTGGTCTGGGCCGAGTCCTGGGCGAACAGGACGTGGTCGCGCACCGAAGTGGATGGCTCGCCCAACACCGGGGAAAGATCGGTCCCCTGCACGGTGGCCGACGCCACCTGCGGGTCCACCCCGGCCAGAGAGCAGACGGTGGCGGCCAGATCCACATGGCTGCCCAAAGACGAGGTGACCGAGCCGGGCGTGGTCACGCCGGGCACCTTGACGTAGAGGGGCACCCGCATGATCTCGTCGTACACGAACGGCCCTTTGGACCGCAGCCCGTGGGAACCGCACATGTCGCCGTGGTCGGAGGTGAAGATGACGACGGTGTCGTCCCACCCACCCGAGGCCTCGAGGGCGCCCAGCACGGTGCCCAGGCTGCGATCGGCCATCTGGTGGAGGTGGACGTAGTAGTCGAGGTGCCGGAGCCAGGCGGCCTTGTCCCCGGGGTCGATGTAGCCCCACAACCCGTGCTGCTGATCCCAGCGCCACTGGCGATGGGCTTCCGGTTTGGTGTGCAGATCGTCGTCGAAGTTGGCCGGAAGCTGGTCGACCACCTCGGGGTAGGGCTCGGTGAAGATGGGCAGGGGATCATCGTCCTTCCAGGCGGCCGACTCGAGCACCTGGCGGATGGCAGCCACGTCGTCGGGATGCCGCTCCCGGTAGCCCGGTTGGTCCACCGGGAACCACATGACGTCGTGGGGGTTGACCAGGGCCACGGTGAGGAACCAGGGCTCGGTGCCACCCTCCCGGGGTGAGGCGTTCCGTCCCAGCCAGTGGGCGGCGTTGGTGGCGATGATCGGATCGAAGTGCACGCCGGTGCCGGCCCACCCCATGAAGTGGCGGTCGTTGCCGTCCCAGTCGCTGAATCCGTAGGCCTCCATGTCGGGCGTGGGTGAGTGGGACAGGTGCCACTTGCCGATGTAGGAGGAGCGGTAGCCGGCCCCGTCGAGCAACGTACCGAGGGTCGGAATGGAGGTGTCCAACTCGATGTGCTCGGGCATGATCACGTTGTCGACCACTCCGTGTCCGGCCAGAAAGCGACCGGTGAACAAGCTGCCCCGACTGGGTGAGCAGGGCGAGGAATGGGTGAAGTAGTTGGTGAACTCGAGACCGTCGGCCCGGAGCCGGTCCCGCCAGGGCAGAGTGACCCCAGGCGGCAGCCAGGAACGCTGACGCTCCTGATCGGAGACGATCAGCAGGATATTGGGGCGTGTCTGGGCGGACGGGGCCATGGCGGCCACGGTAGCGCCAGGCGGGCTCGGCTCCGGTCCGGTCTGCCGTCGGGCCTGGGCCGTTGGCACGCAAAAGTGAAATGTGTTCTACTTTTCGGCGTTGCCGTCCGGTTGCCATCCAGGGGGATCACCACCATGCCCGAGGGCGAAGCGCTGCATGCCAGTCACCGCCTCGAATACCCGTACTCACGGTCGGTCGGACCGGTCATCGGTGCCTTCCTGACCGGACTGCGCGACGGCCGGCTGCTCGGGGTCCGCGGTTCGGGCGGCGCCGTCATCGTGCCCCCCACCGAGTACGACCCCACCACCGGCGAAGACACCGGTGAACTGGTCGAGGTGGGTCCGGCCGGAGCGGTCGAGTCGTGGGCCTGGGTGTCCCATCCCCTGCCCAAGCACCCGCTGGACAGGCCCTTTGCCTGGGCCCTCATCCGACTGGACGGTGCCGACACCGCCCTGGTGCACGTGGTGGACTGCGGCGGTCCCGACAAACTGACCACCGGGGACCGGGTCACCGTCCGTTTCCGGCCCGCCGACCAGCGCATCGGCGCCATGTCCGACATCGAAGCATTCGAACCGGTGGGGGGGTAGGACCGATGGCCGAGGAGACGCCTGCAGAGGACCGGGGCCCGGTGACCGTACTGGCCACACCCATCCGCCTCGATTTCGACTTCACTCCCGGAGTGGCCCAGTCGCGCTTTTTGCGGGGTCTCGAGCAGGGCACGTTCATGGGCCAGCGCTGTTCGGTGTGCGGGAAGGTCTATGTGCCCTCCCGTGGTTCGTGCCCGACCGACGGGGTGCCCACCGTCGAAGACGTGGTGCTGTCCAATGTGGGCACCATCACCACCTACTGCGTGGTCAACGTCCCCTTTGCCGGCCAGTCCATCGAGATCCCCTACATCTGTGCCCAGGTGTTGCTGGACGGGGCCAACCTCTCCTTCATGGGTCTCATACAGGAGGTGCCCACCGACCAGATCCGGATGGGCATGCGGGTCGAGGCGGTGTGGGTGGAGCGCGACCAGCTGACCCCCTCGTTGGCCTCGGTCAAGTACTTCCGACCCAACGGCGAGCCCGATGCCGACTACGAGACATTCAAGGAGTACCTGTGAGCCCGGCCACCCGACGCACCGTCCGTCCGGTGTCGATCGCCTCGTTCGCCCAGTCGCCCAACGTGCGACGCGACGAGGAGCACAACGAGGTCGAGATGCTGATGCCGGTCATCGCCGAGGTGTTCGGCACGATCGGTATCACCAAGGACGACGTCGACTTCATCTGCTCGGGTTCCACCGACTACCTGATCGGTGGTCCCTTCAGTTTCGTGATGGCCCTCGACGCGGTGGGGGTATGGCCGCCACGGTCCGAGAGCCACGTGGAGATGGACGGGGCCTGGGCCCTGTACGAGGCCTGGGTCCTCCTCCAGGAGGGGGAGATCGACGCCGCCCTGGTCTACGCCTTCGGCCGATCGTCCCTGGGCGATCTCAACGAGATCCTCACCCTTCAGTTGGATCCCTACTATCTGGCCCCGCTGGGCCTCGATGCGGTCAGCATGGCCGCCCTGCAGGCCCGGGCCCTCATCGACGCCGGCAAGGGATCCGAGCGCGATTTTGCCGCCATCGCCGCCCGCAGCCGCAAGGACGCCCTGGGCAACCCCAAGGCCCAGGTGGCCAAAGACGTCGCCGTCGACATCCTGTTGGAGGAGGACTACGTGGTGGCCCCTCTCCGTCGCCACACCCTCCCCCCGGTCACCGACGGTGCCGCCGCCATCGTGCTGGCGGCCGGCGACAAAGCCACCCGCTGGTCCGACAAACCGGTGTGGATCACCGGCTTCGACCACCGCATCGAGACCCACGCACTGGGGGCCCGCGATCTGACCACGTCACCCTCCACCACCATCGCCGCCGAACAGGCGGGGGTGGGTGACGGTCCCGTCGACGTGGCCGAGATCCACGCCCCCTACGCCCACCAGGAGATCATCGTGCGGGAGGCCCTCGGCCTGGCCGATTCGGTCAGCATCAATCCGTCGGGTGGGCCGCTGGCGGCCAACCCCATCATGTCGGCCGGCCTCATCCGCATCGGGGAGGCGGCCGCCCGGGTGGCCTCGGGCCAGGCCCGCCGGGCGGTGGCCCACGCCACCTCCGGTCCCTGCCTGCAACAGAATCTGGTGTGCGTCATGGAGAGTGCGTGATGGCCGAGCGCTGCGCTGTCATCGGGGTGGGCCAGACCCACCACAAGGCCAAGCGGGACGACGTGTCCATCGCCGGCATGGTCCGCGAGGCGGCCAAGATGGCTCTGGCCGATGCCGACCTCACCTGGGCCGACATCGACGCGGTGGTGATCGGCAAGGCACCGGACATGTTCGAGGGGAACATGATGCCGGAGCTCTATCTGGCCCCCGCCCTCGGAGCCGTGGGTAAACCGATGATCCGTGTCCACACCGCCGGGTCGGTGGGAGGGTCGACGGCCATCGTGGCCTCCCATCTGATCTCGTCGGGGACCCACCGGCGGGTGCTGACGGTGGCCTACGAGAAGCAGTCCGACTCCGACGCAATGTGGGCCTTGTCGGTGCCCCAGCCCTTTGCCGCCCCGCTGCTGGCCGGCGCCGGCGGCTACTTCGCCCCCCACATCCGGGCCTACATGCGCCGATCGGGGGCCCCCGAGCACATCGGACGGATGGTGGCCGTCAAGGACCGGCTCAATGCCATGCGCAACCCCTATGCCCACCTCCATCTGGCTGACATCGACATGAAGATGGTCGAGGACTCCATGATGCTGTGGGACCCCCTGCGCTACCTCGAAGCGTGCCCTTCTTCGGACGGGGCGGCAGCCATGGTGCTCAGCGCCGAGGACGCCATTTCCGGCCGTTACCCGCCGGCGTGGATCCACGGTGTGGCCATGCGCTCCGAACCCACCATGTTCGCCGGGCGCGACCAGGTCAATCCGCAGGCCGGCCGCGACTGCTCCGCCGACGTGTACGCCCAGGCCGGCATCACCGATCCCCGGGCCCAATTCGACGTGGCCGAGGTGTACGTACCCTTCAGTTGGTACGAGCCCATGTGGCTGGAGAACCTCGGCTTCTGCGACCTGGGTGACGGATGGAAGTTGACCGAATCAGGGGCGACCGCCTTCGACGGCGACATTCCCTGGAACCCCTCGGGCGGGGTCCTCTCCTCCAATCCGATCGGGGCGTCGGGGATGCTCCGGTTCCTGGAGGTGGCCATGCAGGTGCGGGGCCAGGCCGGTGAGCACCAGGTCGACGGGGCCAAGGTGGCCTTGGGCCAGGCTTACGGCGGAGGGTCGCAGTTCTTCTCCATGTGGGTGGTCGGGAGCGACAAGCCCTAAGTTCGGGACGGCCTCCCGGGGAGAACGGCCGCCGGGTGGAGTCGATCCCCCGTCAGGCCTGACCTCCCGGTGTCGAACGACGGTCAGCGGCTCGGATCGGTGGACATCTCCCGTTCGATCCAGCTCCCCTACGGTACGGGCAGAACCCGATGAACCGGAGGTCTGCCCATGCTCTCGACCGCGACCGATGCCTGGCGCACGCTGGTGCCGCCCGCCGGCGACAGACACGGACCCCTGGCGCCCTTCCTGGTGGTCCTCACGGTGGTCACCGGGCTGGTGGACGCCTTCAGTTACCTGGTCCTCGGACACGTGTTCGTGGCCAACATGACCGGCAACGTGGTGTTTCTGGCCTTCGCCCTCACCGGGGCCAAAGGATTCTCGATCGCCGCCTCGCTATCGGCCCTGGGCGCGTTCTTCGTCGGCGCTCTGGCCAGCGGGCGGCTGATCTCCTTTCTGGGTCCTCGGCGGGGACGGATGCTGGCGGTGTCCACCACCTGCCAGGCCGGGCTGGTGGCAGTGGCGCTGGTGGTGGGATGGAGCGTGACCGACCTCGGGAGCGGCGCGTCACGCTACGTACTCATCGGATTGATGGGGTTGGCCATGGGGATGCAGAACGGCACAGCCCGCAAGTTGGCCGTGCCCGATCTGACCACCACCGTGCTGACCCAGACCATCGTGGGTGCGGCCTTTGACGGCCGGCTGGCCGGTGGCACCAACTCCCGCATCGGCCGGCGGGGACTCTCGGCTCTGGCCATGTTCTCCGGCGCCGTGGTCGGCGCCCTCTGCGTCCTCCATCTGGCCCAGCCGGCCGGACTGGCCTTCGCCCTGGCCCTGCTGGTGCCGGTGGCCGTCGTTTCCGGCCGGCTGTCCCGGTCCCACCCGGCATGGGAAGCAGCTACCTGAGACGCCCGGCGGAGCGTCCCGGCGCCGGCCCGGAGGCCCGGTACACTCGGCCTGGTTCACCGAGCTCCGGAGGCACGACGTGAAGGTTGTTGTCGATTACGACGAGTGCGCAAGCAACGCTGTCTGCATGGGGATCGCCCCCGAGGTCTTCGAGGTCCGGGACGACGGCTTCCTCTACGTGCTCAATGAGAACCCGGGCCCTGAGCTGTACGAGAAGGTCCGCCAGGCGGCCAACGGCTGCCCCACCGGTGCCATCACCATCGTCGAAGACGAGTAACGGCGGCGTGCCCGGGGACGCCCCGAGGGTCCGCTTCGCCCCTTCGCCCACCGGTTACTTCCATGTCGGAAGCGCCCGTACCGCCCTCCTCAACTGGGTGGTGGCTCGCCAGTCGTCGGGCACCTTCGTCCTACGCATCGAGGACACCGACGCTGAGCGCGGGCGGGAGGAGTGGGTCGAGGGGATCATCGCCGCCCTGCACTGGTTGGGTATGGACCCCGACGAGGGCCCCTACCGCCAGTCGCAGCGCACCGACCGTTACCACCAGGCCGTCGACGCGCTGTGGGACGGGGGCTTCGTCTACGCCTGCGACTGCACCCGCGAACAGATCGACGCCCGCAACAAGGCTGCCGGTATCCAGACCCCCGGGTACGACGGCTTCTGCCGCCTCCGTGGCCTCGAGCGGGGCCCGGGCCGGGCTCTCCGATTCCGCACGCCTGACGACGGGCTGGTGGTGGTCGACGATGTCGTGCGGGGCGAGGTCGAGTTTCCGGCCGGCGCCATGGACGACTTCGTGGCCGTCAAGGCCAACGGCGATCCCCTCTTCGTCCTGGCCAACGTGGTGGATGACATCGACATGGGCATCACCCACGTGATCCGGGGGGAGGACCTGCTGCCCACCACGCCCAAGGGCGTCCTGGTGTGGGAGGCCCTGTTGTCGACCGGGTGGACGGCCGGTGCACCCGGAGCGGTGGGGCCGACCCCACCGCTCCCTGTCTTCGCCCACCTCCCCATGCTGGTCAACGAACAGCGCAAGAAGCTGTCCAAGCGGCGGGATCCGGTGGCGGTCGAGTCCTACCGTGACCGCGGCTACCTGCCCGATGCCTTTCTCAACTATCTGGCCCTGCTCGGATGGAGCCCACCCGACGGGCAGGAGATGTTTGACACCGACGAGCTCCTGGCCTGGTTCCGCCTGACCGACGTCAACCACTCGCCGGCCTTCTTCGATGTGGCCAAGCTCACCCACATGAACGGCGAGTACATCCGGGCCCTGCCTCTCGACCGGTTCATCGAGGCCTGCAGCCCCTGGCTGAGCGGGGAGGCCGTTGGCTGGGCGCCGGACGCATTCGATCCGGTGGTCTTCGCTGCTCTGGCCCCGCCCCTGCAAGAGCGGGTGGCCGTCCTGGACGAGGTGCCGGACATGGTCGACTTCGCCTTTCTCCCCCGACCCGCGGTCGACGAAGTGGCGTGGGAGAAATCAGTGACCGGAGATCCGGTGGCCACCGACATCCTCACCGGCGCTCTCGAGTCCTACCAGTCACTGGTGGACAGTTGGCAGGTGGACACCCTCAAAGAGGCCACTCTGGCGGTGGCCACCGGGGTCGACCGCAAACTGGGCAAGGCCCAGGCGCCGATCCGCTTGGCCACCATGGGTCGGCCCAAGGGTCTGCCGTTGTTCGACTCCCTCCAGGTCCTCGGACCCGAGCGCACTCTCCAACGCCTCCGGGACGCCCTGGCCCGCAGCGGCCTCGACGGGCGCTGATGGCCAACGCCCCCGATGGGGCGACAGGCCGGGAGGACTGAGCACCGTGGGAGTGCTGGCCACCATCACCGGGTTGCGCCTGATCCGGTTCGTCCTGCGGATCGTCCTCTTCCTCGTCATGGTGGTCGTCGTCTACCTGGCCGTGACGGCCGTACAGGTGTGGCTGACCGGCCGCCGCTACGAGCCCCGTCCGGCGGGAGCCATCGTGGTGATGGGAGCGGCCCAGTACAACGGGGTGCCTTCGCCCGACCTGGCCGCCCGCCTCGACGAGGCGGCCAAGCTGTGGCGTCAGCACTACGCCGCCACCATCATGGTCACCGGGTCGAAGCAGCCGGGCGACCACTACACCGAGTCGGAAGCCTCGGCCGACTACCTGACGGCCGCCGGGGTGCCCGTTCACGACATCCTTCAGGCCGGAGGAAGTGATTCGTGGAACAACCTGGCCCTGGCCGCCCCCCAGCTCCTGGTCCGCGGTGACAGTACCGTTCTGATGGTGACCGACCCGTTCCACGAGGACCGCAGCCTGGCCATCGCCAGCGGTGTCGGACTGGTGCCCTATCCCACCCCGACCCGTACCTCACCCATCAACGGATTCTCCACCATTCCCTTCTACGCCAAAGAGACGGTGGGGGTGGCCCTGGGTCGCATCATCGGGTTCAACCATCTGAGCGCTCTCCATGCTTCGTTGGGGTGACCGGCAGGAGGCTTGGGTGACCATGCATCGGACCAGCGGGGGAGGGCACCGTCTGTGAACGGCAACGTGTTGTTCATCACGGTGGACCAGTGGCGGGGGGACAGCTTGTCGGCCCTCGGCCATCCGGTCCTGACCACGCCGGCCCTCGACCGTCTGGCCGCCCGGGGCACCCTGTTCGCCAACCACTGGGCCAATGGAGCACCCTGCGGTCCGTCGCGGGCGTGTCTCTACACCGGTACCTACCTGCACCGTAACCGGTCCCTCAACAACGGCACCCCGCTGGACGACCGCTTCACCAATGTCGCCCTGCTGGCCCGCCAGGCCGGCTACGACCCGGTGCTGTTCGGCTACACCGACACCAGTCTCGATCCCCGCCACCTTCCGCCCGATGACCCGCGGCTCCGGTCCTACGAGCAGGTGCTGCCCGGATTCCGCACCGTGCTGTACGAGCCGTGGGAGGAGGGGAGTCAGCAGTGGGGGCGCTGGCTGGCCGCCCAGGGGGTCGACGTCCCGGTCAATCCCCATGACCTCTATCTGCCCCTGCCCGGATTCGCCGGGGCCGACCAGCACGGCTCGACATGGGCGCCGGCCCGCTTCACCCCCGAACAGTCGGAGACGGCCTTCATGGTCGAAGCCCTGACCGGTTGGTTGGACCAGAACGGGGATGCCCCCTTTTTCATCCACGCCTCGTTCATCCGGCCCCATCCCCCTCGGCGCAATCCCATCGGCTATCACGACCTCTACCATGCCGACGACCTCCCGCCCTTTGTCGGCGCCCCCACCAAAGCCGAGGAGGCGGCCGCCCACCCGTTCAACGCTCTGGTGATGTACACGCCGATGGCGGGGGCACCGGATGACGAGAGGGAGCGCCGCCAGCTACGGGCTACCTACCACGGTGCCCAAAAGGAGGTCGACGACCAGTTGGCCCGGCTCTTCGACTACCTCGATTCCTCCGGCCTGGCCGAATCGACGCTGGTGGTCCTGACCAGTGACCACGGGGAGATGGGCGGCGACCACTGGTTGGTCGAGAAGCTTGGCTACTGGGACGAGTCATTCCACATACCGCTCATCATCAGCGATCCCGATCAGGCGGCGCCCGGGCGAGGGAGGATCGTCCGGGCGTTCACCGAGTCGGTGGACGTGCTCCCCACCATCTGTACATGGCTGGGCATCGAGGTGCCCCTCCAGGTGGACGGCTACCCCCTTCAGCCCTTCATGACCGGAGAGGGTGCACTTGCGGACGGACAACCGGACCATTGGCGGACAGAGGCCCACTGGAGCTGGAACTTCTCCAATCCGGCCGACCGGATGGCCGAGCAGTTCTTTTCCGTGCCCATGGCTCACTGCTCGCTCGACGTGGTGCGGGGCAACGATCTCAAGTACGTGCAATTCGCCACCGAGGCCGACGTGTTCCCCCCGCTCTTGTTCGACCTCGAGGCCGATCCCGATCAACGGCACGATCTGGTGGCCGGTGGGGTGGTCGACCAGCGCGGGTGGGAGGCGGCTCAGCGCCTCCTGCGATGGCGGATGCGCAACGACGAGCGCACCCTCAGCGGCACCATGCTGACGCCCGAGGGCGTGGCCACGGCCCGCGACGCCTGGCGCTGAGCCGGGGAGACCTGATCCAGCCGACTCGCTGGGTCCTCTGTCCCGCCCATACCGGCGCGGATCAAACCGGTTTCCCCCCGGGCACCAGGAGGCCGGGCAATTCGGCCACCGACCCGAGCACATGGGTGTGCGGAGCCCGGCTCAGTTCGGCTCGGGTATGAGCACCGCTGAGCACACCGACGACCATCGAAGCTCCGGCCCGAGAACCCGACAACAGGTCGTTGGCGGTGTCGCCGACCACGGCCACCTCGGCCACATCATCGATGCGCAGGCGGAGGACAGCGGTCAGGATCATGTCGGGCCACGGCCGACCCCGTCCGGCATCGGACGGCGACAAGAGCAGGTCGACGGCGCCCTGCCAGCCGAGTGCCCCCACCACCCTGTCGCGGGTGGTGGGGGAGAAGCCGGTGGTCAGGCACAGGCGCATTCCGGCGCCGCGCAGGGCGGACAGGCATTCTTCCGCCCCCGGCATGGGACCCACCTCACCGCGCCCCACAGCCTGGTCGAAGGCGGATTCGAAGGCGGTGTTGGCCTGCTCGGCCCGGTGGCGGTCGCCGCCCAGCAACTCGGTGAAAACAGTGATCTTGGACTGACCCATGGTGCGCCGGATGTAGGCGCCCGGGTCGTCCCGCAGATCGCCGGCGGTCAGGCCGACGGCGTCGAGGGCAACCTGGAAGGCCTCCTCCACCGCGCCCTGGTCGGCCACGGTGGTACCGGCCATGTCCAGAACCACCAGTCGGATCGGTTGGGTCACGTTGCCACCTCGTCCCAGGTCTGCTCGGCGATGGCGGGGGAGAGAGTCATACCCCGCCCGGCGGCTCCGGTCACCGCCCACACACGGTCTCCGACCTCCTGGCGGTAGTAGATGCGGCCGTCGGTGACCAGGGCGTAAGTGCCGGCCCACCGACGCACCACGGATGGCAATTCCCATCCGACGATGGCCTCGACCCGGGAGCGGAGCTGGTCGTAGGCCCGTTCGTCTACGGCGAAATCGAACGGCTCATCGTAGACGTGGGTGTCGCCGATGGTGAGCCCACCATCGCTTCGCTGCACCACCAGCAGCTGCATGGCCCAGGCCGATATCTCCGGTCCCAGTTGTGGCAGGGCGGCGCGGCCAGGCAGGTCGTAGGCCGGGTAGTACCGCATCGAGTCGGCGTCGGCCAGGGCCGTCGGCAGTCGCTCGGCCAGTGGTGCGGTCTGCATCATCTGCAACCGGCACCGGCGCAGGGGCGCCCCGGCCAGGGCGGCTCCGATCCGACCTCCGAACCCGGACAGCCGATCACCGACGCACAGCAACACGAGGGTTCCCTGATGCTGTGCACCGCTGTTGTCGACCACGGTGGGGCCGGCCGTTCCGTGTCCACCGTCCGAGCGGACGTCGACGGCCTGGCGACCGGGGAGCCACTGGTAGCGACCGGTCGCCTCCAGCGTCTGACGGACAGCAGCCAGTACCGAGCCCGGCTCGACCACTGCATCGAGCCGGCACCACAGTCCGCCGATGACGTCGCCCTTGACGGCGGGATTGACATCCCGCACGCCGGAGGCGTCGAGGACTTCAGTCAGACGTGCCGGCGCGTCAGCCCGCGAGGCGGCTTCGATCAACAGGGCGAGCTCGGTATCCGTTCGGGCAATGGTCAGCGAGCCGTCCGGACGGAAGCCGATGCCGGGGCAGCTCGAGGCCAGCCGTTCCCACAGTGTCCGGGCCCGAAGGGCCAGATCGAGCTCCTCACCGCCTGCTCGGCCACTGACCCAGATAAGGCCGAAATTGCGGACCGACGCCCGCCGAGGTCCGGCATCGGCCTCGAGGTGGAGCACCTCCCATCCACGGTTGGTGGCCTCGAGGGCGTGCAAGGTGCCGAGAATCCCACCGCCAACGATCACCACCCGCTCCACGTTCATCGTCCCTGATCGTAGGACCGTCTGGCTGCGGCGGGCACGGGTCTCCCCGACCCGCCGGGTGGGCTAAATTGGCCGTTCGCCCATTCGGGGGTGGCGCAACTGGCAGCGCGGCATGATTCTGGTTCATGAGGTTGGAGGTTCGAGCCCTCCCCCCCGAGCGCTCGCGGTCTCTGCTTCAGGAATCCGCGGCAGGTTTGTGCCGGCTGACCGTTGTTCAGGCAAAGCGTTCCCTGGTGGAGCGTCGATTCAGGGTCCCATCGTCTAGTGGCCTAGGACACCACCCTCTCAAGGTGGAGACACGGGTTCGAACCCCGTTGGGACTGCCAGGAAAAACCCAGTTTAAATGGCATTTCTGGGACGAATTGTTCAACCTGTCATCCATCTGCTACTGGATTTGCTACTGAGATCAGCATCCGGCGGTACGCTTTACCTGGGAGAAGACCTCAGCCCAGGGGACGGCCGGCATGCGTGGACACATCAGGGAACGGGGGAAGGGGACCTGGGAACTCCGGGTGTTCCTCGGCCGCGACCCCATCACTCGCCGGGACCGCTACAAGACCCGCACCTTCAAAGGCGGTAAGAAGGAAGCAGAGAAGGAGTTGCGGGCCCTGCTTTCCACTGTCGAGGCTGGCGTGGTGAGCGAGGGAACCTTCGGGGAGCTCCTTGAGCGGTGGTACCTCGTTGCCTCGACTTCGAGGGACTGGTCGCCGAAGACGGTGGCTGAGCACCGGCGGATCATCGATAAGCAGCTCGGAGCTGTCAGCGGCCTGGCCCTCAACAAGCTCCGCACTCCATTGCTCGACACCTACTACGCCAGGCTCCGCAGCCATGGAGGGCGCTGTGGACACCAACCCAGACAGGAGCACAAGGGGGAGTTGTGCGAGAGGGGTGGACCATTGTCGGCGGCGACCGTCCGTCGGGTCCACGCCGTGGTGCACTCAGCACTCGAGCAGGCTGTCGCCTGGGACCTACTGTTGTTCAATCCCGCGGCCAAAGCCTCACCCGGTCGTATCGAGACTGCGGAAATCCGTATCCCGACTGTGGACGAGGTCCTTCGCATGTTGAAAGAGGCGGAGGTAGAAGACCCTGATCTCGCCGTGTTCCTCGTTCTGGCCGCTGTGACAGGAGCCCGACGGGGGGAGCTGTGCGCGCTCCGGTGGGACGACGTCGACTTCGAGGCCGGCTCAGTGGGAATTTCCCGAGTGATCGCTCTCGGGAAGGCCGGCCCCGTTGAACGGCACAAGCCGAAGACCCGGGCATCGGTGAGGACCATCGCCCTCGATGCTGGAACCCTCGGCGTCCTGAAGGCCCATCGAGCCCGTTCCGCTGAGAAGGCTCGCGCTTGTGGGCTGGTGTTGGCGCCATCCGCCTTCATCTTCACGGGTCAGGCTGACGGATCGGAACCTTGGCGGCCCGACTCGACGAGTCGGCGCTTCCGCAATGTTCGGCTGGCGTGTGGCATCAACGACGAGATCCACTTGCACAGCCTCCGCCATTTCGTCGTGACCATGCTCCTCGGCGCCGGTGTGGCGCTTCCGCAGGTCGCCGGCCGGGTGGGACACAGCGGAGGTGGGACAACGACCCTTGCCGTCTACTCGCACTTCCAGCAAGCACAGGATCAGGAAGTGGCCGAACTTCTCGGCCGAATTCTGAACCCGATGCCGGAGGCCGGAAGCAGGGTCTGACACCTTGCCCGCCGTCAGGTGATGGTGGTGCCGGTTAGCTCCTCCAACGCCACCCGAGGGATGACGATCCGTCGACCCAGTCGGATGGAATCGAGCTCTCCTCGGGCCACGAGTTCATACGCCAAGCCACGGGAAATGCTGAGAAGGAAGGCCGCCTCGTCAACGGAGAACACCAGGCGCCGAGGAGTCCCGGAGGCGCCATGCCCGCGCTCATCGGCACCCTCGCAGAGAGGCGTTGAGGTCGGTTCACGCTCCGACCCGGGGCTGACCGGCAGGATCGTCGCTGTCCGGTCTCGTGCCTGCTTGCCGTTGCTGGTGTCTGTGCTCATGGTCGATCTCCGATCACCCGATGCCTTTTCTCAAGCCCATGATCCAGATGGCTGTCACCCCCAACGTCACCTTCATGGATCCGAAGAGATGCAGCCCGCCGGCCCGACAATCGTTCCGATACGGCTGGTCGTCACCCTGCGCCAGACCAACGTCACCCTCGCCGACGCCGACTGTCGAAGGAACGTCACCTTCACCCCGATCCATGTTCATTCCGAAGTCACCCCCGGCCCGACCGACGTCACCCCAGCCCGACCAACGTCACCCCCGGCTGGCCAAGGTCACCCCGGCCCGACCAACGTCGTGGTGGTCGGCCCCGGGACTCACTTGTCCAACCCTGTGCCTCCGCCTTGGGAATGGAACCGACGACGAAGGCGTCGTTCACCGGTTGCGACATGAGGGTGACGTCACCCCCCCTCGCCAGACGACCTTTTGGGTGCGTCATCACCGGCCATCGAGGTCAACTTTTCCGAGATGGAAGCAGAGAAGGTGACGTTGCGGAACGGCCGTTTCGTGTCACCTTCCGGGCTCCGTTCCTCACTCTCGCTCACTTCACCTTCACGATGCTGGCCTGGTGGACGGGCTCTCGAGGTTCGCGGCCAGTTCGTGCCGCGCGACGAGCACACCAACGGCATCAATCTCGTCTCGTGGTGATCGAGTTCCATCGGCGGCGCAAGTTCCTCCGGCTCATCAGGGTGGCCATCGAGCCCTCTCCGGCCTCCCGCACACCGAAGGTACCTAATTCGCATCGCCCCAGATCGACCGTAACATCCGAATCTGACCGGTCCACTGAAGATCCACATACCAGGGCGGGTGACGTTCCGGGTGACGGAGGCCCAGATACTCAGTCCTTGAACACGATTGCAAGGGGTTCCCCTTGCCGGTGAGGGGGTGTCGGCGTGGCCTGGATGCGGATGATTGGAGCGGATTCTGTCGCCTACCACCGAGAGACCATCATCGAGCGCGGCGATGACTTCCCCGGGGCCGGGCTCGAGTACTACGCCTCGCGGGGTGAGACCCCGCTCCTCTGGGGTGGGATGGGCGCCGAATCACTCGGTCTCGTCGGACCCGTCGACAACCCCTCCTACGACGCCCTCTACGGCCCGGGCGGTGCCTGCCACCCTGTAACCGGCGAGCGGATGGTCAACTCCCGGCGACCGGGCATGGAACTGGTTATCGCCGCCCACAAGTCGGTGGCCGAGCTGGGTGTCCTCGGCCGGGTCGAGGACATGCACGCCATCATGGATGCCGAACGAGACGCCACCCTGGCCTACCTGGACCAGCTGACCAGGGAGCGGGGCGGCCGGCGGGGGGTGGCCGCTGTCCCCACTGCCACCACCGGCCTCGTCTACGCCCACGCCCGCCACGCCACCACCCGGGCCGGGGACCCCGGCCCCCACGACCACGTGCTCATGGCCAATGTGATCGAGATGCTGGATGAGAAGGGCGGCACCAAGGCCCCCGACACCACACTCTGGCGGGAACATCTCCACGCCGCCACCATGGTCGGACGGATGGCCTCAGCCGCCCAAGCAGTAGCCCTCGGTTACGGCATCGAGGCCGATTCCGGACCTTCGGGCAAGCTCGGGCACTGGAAGCTCTCTGGCATTCCCGATAAGGCCCTGGCCATTCACTCCAAGCGGGCCCACGAGATCACCGAGGCCGTGGCCGAAAAGGGCTTCGACTCCTACCAGGCCCGCCAGGTGGCGGCCCGGGAGACCAGGAAGACCAAGCGCCACACTCCGGTCGACGAGCTGTTGCCCCGGTGGCGAAAGGAGCTCACCGAGGCCGGCTTTCCACCTGAACGGCTGGTGGCCGAAATCGAGCGGGCCGGACTCGAGTACCAGCGCAGCCACTCGCCTACCAAGGTCCTCTGGGACAAGGAGCTGGCCGACCTGACCAACGACGTGCTGGGACGGGATGGGACGCTGTCGGCCCGGAAGATCTTTTCCAAGCGCGACGTGATCGTGGCCGTCGCCCCCAAGGTCTTCGGGTTGCCCGCCCCCGAGTTGGACAAGGTCACTGAGCGGGTGCTCCGGGATCCGGATGCCATCCCACTGGTCGGAGTGCCTCGGGCTTCGGAGCGGGCCTTTGCCACCGCCCATGTGCTGGCCGCCGAACAGGCCATCGAGCGGGCTGTGGAGCGAGGAGTGGAGAACCTGGGGGCAGCCAGGGTGACGACCGAGGTGGCAGAGGATGCGATGGGCCGCCAGAGCGCTGTCCTGGGGTCTCCACTGACCCCCGGCCAGCAGGCGGCAGTGCTCGGCATCGCCACCTCGGGTCGGGGCGTGGAGCTGGTCGAAGGCGGAGCCGGATCGGGCAAGACGACGGTCATGGCCGCCGTCCGGGATACCTTCGAATCGGGAGGGTTCACCGTCATCGGCACCTCGACCTCGGGCCAGGCGGCGAGGACCCTCGGCCGGGAGGCTGGACTTGCCGAGTCGAGGACCCTGGCCTCCCTCCGGTGGCGCATCCAACATGACCGGATGCACCTGACCGAAGGCCATGTCCTGGTCCTCGACGAGGCGGGGATGGCCGGAGATCGGGACATCGCCTTCCTCCTCGACCATGCCCGGATGCGGGGAGCCAAGGTGGTGATGGTGGGTGACGACCGCCAGCTGGGTGCCGTGTCGGTCGGCGGGGCCATGGGGGCCCTGGTCGAGCGGCACGGTGGGATCGTCCACGTCCTCGAACAGAACGTCCGCCAGCACAACCAGGCCGAACGGGAAGCGCTCAGAGAACTTCGCGCCGGCGACGTCGCCCGGGCCGTCGAGTTCTATCTGGACCAGGACCGGGTGACAACCGAGCGCACCCGGGGTGAGGCGCTGGCCAAACTGGTCGACCAGTGGGCCAAGGACACACTCGCAGGCCGGGACGCCGCCATGTTTGCCTGGAGGCGGGCCAATGTGGCCGAACTCAATCGCCTGGCCAGGGAGCGGATGGTGGCCGAAGGACGGGTCGGAGGGCCCGAGCTGGTGGCTCCCGGGGCGGCCCACTTCGCTGCCGGCGATCGCATCGTCACCCTGGCCCCTCTGGCCCACGGCCAGATCGTCACCTCGGAGCGGGGAGTAGTCGCTGCCGTGAGCCAGGACCAGGACCATCTAATGGTCCGGTTGGAGGACGGCCGCCAGCACCGACTCGAGCGCGATCAGATCGGCGCAGATCACCTGGCCCACGGGTACGCCACCACCGTTCACCGGAGCCAGGGGGCCACCCACGACCTCGCCCACGTCTACGAGGACGGAGGAGGCAGGGAACTGGCCTACGTGGCCATGAGCAGGGCCCGAGACGAGACCCACCTCTACCTGTGCGCGGACGATCTGGACCAGGCCCGAGAGGACCTCTGCCGGAGATGGGCCACCGAGCGTCGGTGGAAGTGGGCCATCGACACCGGCACGCCCGAGGTCGCTGGACGGAAGTCTCAGCCCGAGGCGCTTGCCTCTCTCGAGCGGGAAGCCCTCAGACAGGAGCAGGCCGGACTCTACGCCGCCCTGCCCAGGTATCTACCAGACGAGATCAGGGCAGCCAGGGACCAGTGTCGTGACGCCGAATACCAGCTCTCCAGGCTTCATAGCCACAACGGGACCCGCTGTGGCGGCGCCATCACTGAGGCCGGCAACGAACTGTACGCAGCGCAGCGGGGCCACAGCGATCACCAGTGGTACGCCCACTCGTTCATAGCGCGCGTGCGGGCCCGTCTGGCCAAATCGGCCGACCTCGGACGGATCGCCGAGGCCCAACAGAAGTTGGACAAGCTCCGCCAGCCCGAGGAGCCTCGGCTACTGCAGGCATGTGAGGGAGCGGAGAAGAAGCTCGCCGATCTACTGCGCGAGTCGACTGACGGAGAGCGCTGGCGGGCAGAGCATCCCGAGGTCATCCACCGGATGGGGGAGATCGGGGGTCAGATCTACAACCTCCACGCAAGGGTTGACAGCGAACGCCGGGACGTTGCCAAGGAGCTGAACCCCCGACCGGAGCCGGAAAGGTCAGTAGAGCGCTCTCAATCCCACAATCACAGCAGCTCGATCGACCATGGTCGTGACTACGGGTTTGGGATGTAGTCCGCTCCACCGCTCGCGCCCAAATTGAGTGCCTAGTTCTGAAACTCCAGGAGCTTGATCTTCACCAGACTTCGGCGAGCGCGGTCCCTTCCCGGTCACAAAAAGAATGTTGATGTGGTGGTTTCGTGGGGCTACGTTCACCTACTGGAGGGGCTCCATCGATCTCAAGAGAATGGCGGGTCCCTGGATGGAATACGACTGCAGGCAGCCCCGTCGGCTCTCCGGTGATTGCAGCCCGGGTCAAGGTGTGCCTTCCGTGCTCACTTACTCTCAGCTCGACGCATCCGAGGTGGGGCCGACATCCAGGGGGAAATCGTCCGATGAAGTGCATCGAGTCCAACGGCGAAGCAGATCTCCGATTAGTCATAGGCGCCGGGGGCGGGGTCGAGCGAGGGTTCTAATCGAGACCCGAGGGAGCTCGACGGTCGCGCCGAATCGCACGAGGGCTTTCAGCAGTAGGTCTCTGATCAGAGCCATGCTGATGCCGTTGATCGTGGCGGTGGTCCTGCTGGCTTTTGTCCTCGTGCCGGTCACCCAGGCGTCGCCTGGTTCCTCCCTGGGGGCTCCTCGGACTATTCGCAATTCGGCCCTAACCAGCGGCACCTCCACATGGGCTGTTCAACACGACGGCTTTGCTGTTGCCGGCATCTCGTGTCCCTCAACGATGGTCTGCCTTGCCGCGGGCAACGTGAGTGAGGGGGGAGCCTTCGCCTCGATGAGTGGGTCCACTTGGACTAATCCTTCGGTCGTCTCAGGGACGGATTCGCTCTCCCAGATCTCCTGCCCGATCACCTCGACCTGCTTCGCTGTCGGCATGAGCTCGGCCACTCCGTCGGAACCCATCGTCGAGGAGATAACAAATTCAGATGGCACTTGGACATGGACGCAGTTCACTGATCCGAGTGAGTATGACAGCGGTGGGACAGCCGCCGTTGACACGATTTCGTGTGATAGCGGAACCCAATGTGTCATTGGGGGTGAGACGGTTACTTCTGAATACAGCACCGCCGCTCTCGTTGCTCAGCTCACCATTAGCGAAGGCACACCGACGTGGGTAGTTTCCACCGACTGGGACGGCGATAGGTTTGTTTCGGGGGTCAGCTGTACGTCGAGTGGGAATTGCGCTGCAATCGAAGATGCCTCGAACATGTGGTTCTCGACGAATGGCGGAACGACCTGGACAGAATCGACGGGCACGATGCCCAATGCTGGTAGCTACTACTTCGGAATCTCGTGCCAGCCCACTGGTTCCTCGACGACTTGTGTAGCCGTTGGCACCTGTAGCTCCGGCGTCGAGAGCCCCTGCGAAGGGGGAGCAGATCCGCAGAACGTTGCAATAACCTCCTTCACGTCCCCCTCCGACCCGGACCTTTCATGGACATGGGAAGGCGGACAGCAAGGAGAGCTGAGTTCCGTCGCGTGCAGCACCCCGTCTCAGTGCATGGCTGTTGGATTCGAGGACGAAAGCAACACCATCGCGAACAGGGGATGCACTTTCGGTGTCAACCACCGGGGGAACTCCCTACGACGCAACTCTTCCCCAGTTAGATAGCGAAGCACCGCAATCATCGATTACTGCTGTGGCCTGCACTAGCTCAACCGACTGTTTCATTGGTGGGCAATTCGGGATCGAGGCCACGACTAATGGCACAACCTTTTCTCCCGTCGGTCTCGAAGCGCCCGGGATGAGTGATGTGTCGTGTGGAACCGCTACAAACTGCATGGGCGTCACCGTCGATGAGACCCTCGTTGCTACCAATGATGGTGGCTCGATCTGGCTCAACCTCCCACCCCCGGCCGACAATAACTGCCTTCCGGGACATGGCTGTCTGGCGGCACAGAGTGTTTCGTGCTCGGGGCCGTCAACGTGCTACGCGTCACTCTGGGGGGTTGGTGGCGGCGCGGACTACACGACGTATGTGACCACCAATCTTGGATTGACGTGGGCAACGGCGAGCGGACCAGGGTACTCCGACCACTCGCTCTACCTCTCATGCTCGACGACGACAACCTGCGTCGGTGCGTATCCTGCGTCTGCGGTGAATCAGGTGCAGTACTGGACCGCTGATGTCACAGCAGATAGTGGCTTAGTCTGGACACAGGTTGCACCCACCACAGGGCCAAACGGTATTCCGTCCGCAATCAGCTGTCCATCCACAACGATGTGTTTGATCGTCGGCAGCGGTACAGGGGTCGACGCCGAGCTAGTCACCGAATCGGGCGGGAGCTGGACTGCCACCCCGGAATCGAGTGGCGCTCTTTACGGTCTTAGCGCCGTATCGTGTCCGACAGCCACGATGTGCATGATGGTGGGGCCGAATGATGGATCGGGCGCACCTGGCACGGTTATCTCGGCGTCGATTTCTGGATCCAGCGTTTCCTTCACTTCCTTGTCTGGAGACATAAATATTCCTGACCAGAGCTTGGATGCGGTGGCCTGCGACTCGGCCTCGTCCTGCTCGGTATTTGGAAGCTCGGCCGGAGCCCAAACGGCGAACGGCGGATCGTCGTTTACTGGCATCAGTCCTCTGGTCCTGACCCAAGGGAAAATCGCAAGCGCATCGTGCGGCTATGCAGACGCGTGCTACGCCGTCGGATCGATCGGGTATTACTCGGATTCCTTCGGAGCTCACGGTGGTGCCGCCCTCGTCCTAGCCACCGACGGACAGACCTCTTCGGCCTTCCTGCCCACCCCGCTCGTTCCAGCCGACTCCTTCGGTGGTCCCGACGGCTCTCGACCGTGCTTCAGCTGTGCCCTGAAGGCCGCCGGTCTCTCCGCCCAGGGTTTCGACGGGGATCCCGTCAACACGGCCGACGGGGACTACAGCGAGTCAGTCCCGATCGTCTCCATCCCCGGTCTCGGTCCTAATCTGTCTTTCACCGCCACCTATGACTCCCAGTTGGCCCAGACTGAGGTAGCTGACAGCGCTTCACCAGGTCCTCTGGGCTGGGGCTGGAGTGGCAGCCCGTTCATGAACCTCCAGGGTGCAGGGGGGACGGGGAATGTGACCGTGGACGAGGAGGGCGGGGCCCAGATCACCTACATCCCGGCCTCTGCCGGTCCGGGCTTCGGCGGGAGCACCTGCACCAGTGGGTCGTCTCTGCAGTGCTTCGTGGCCTCTGAATCCGATGTCACCGCCGTCCTGGAGGAGACCATCGGATCGCCCGACACCTATCAGTTCTCCCGCAACGGGGGTATGACCACCGACAACTTCAATACCTCGGGCCAGCTCACCTCCATTAAGGACTCGAACAACTATTCCGAGACCTTCGCCTATGGCGTGACCACCGGGACCAACTGCACAACATCTGGAACGGCTTGTGACACCGAGACCGACGCCGAGGGCCGGGTCCTCGACATCGTTTATGCCACCTCCACCGGTCTGGTCGGCAAGGTCATCGATCCGGCCGGCCGCACCTGGACCTTCGCCTATGACACCCACGACAATCTGATCTCCATCACCAACCCCCGCAGCGGGGTCGAGTCCTTCGGTTATGACACCACCTCGCTTAATACGACCATGGTCCACAACATGACCACCCTGACCGAGCCCAACGGTCAGACCGGTGGCCCCGACGCCGGGGCCCACCTCGCCATCGCCTACGAGGAGTCCGCCACTGCTGCCAACGCTCCCCTCGGCTACGTGACCTCCCAGACCGATCCGATAGGGCTGTTCACGGAGTTCTCCTACGCCGGGGACAACATGGGGGCCACCGGCACCACCACCGTTACCACCTGTCTGACCGCCACCGATTGTGCCGACATCCCTCCCGTCATTCAGTCCGAGTCCGAGGACAACTACTTGGGAGGCGTCCTCATGTCCCGGGTGACCGGGGTCAACACCGCTCACCCGGAGACAACGAGCTACGTCCGCAACGCCTTGGGCATGCCCACCTCGGTCACCGACGGCAACGGCAACGCCACCTCCTACACCTATGACCCCGACGGCAACATCCTGACCTCGACCGACGCTTCGGAAAACACCACCACCTACACCTACAACGCCTACAACGAGCTGCTGACCGCCACCCCGCCCTCGGGATCGTCCACCCCCGAGACCATCAACACCTACGACTCGGCCGGCAACCTGGAGACGTCCAAACAGCACCCGGGCTCAGGATCGGACCTCACCACCACCGACAACATCTGCGGGATGTCCACCTGCTCAGTGGGGAGCAACAACTACAAGGAAGGGGAGGTCGAATCGACCGTCGATCCGAGGGGCTACACCACCACCTTCACTTACGACACCTACGGTGACCTGGCCAGCTCCACCGACCCGGTGGGGGACGACACCACCTACGCCTATACCGCCATCGGCCAGCTCTTCTGTTCCACCTCCCCCAACGCCACTCATTCCAGTGTCTCCTGTCCGACTTCGCCGTCCACCCGGGTAGCCGACACCACGTCGGAGACCTTCGACTCCTCGGACACCGTGCTGGCCACCTCCACCGATCCCAGCGGCAACACCACCACCTACACCTTCGACGCCGACGGCAACCAAACGGTGGTCGAGGATCCCGACGGGAACTACAACGTCATCGAATATGATGCCGACGACCGGCCCAACGAGGTGGTCGACGGCCTTTGGACATCGGCCCAGACCATCACCACCACCGCCTACGACCAGGCTCCAGGCACCACCAACTGCTCGACGACAACGGCGCCCACCGTTACCTCCTGCACCATCGTCACCCAGGCCCAGGGGACCGGGAGTGGGGCCCTCAACGCCATCACCTCCTCCTACTACGACGGCTTCAACAATCTCATCGACACCGTCGATCCCGGTGGGGAGGTGACCACCGACACCTACGACCAGGCCAACAACCTGGCCACCTCGATGACGGCGGCCGGGACCACCACCTACAACTACCAGCCCAACAACTGGTTGAGCTCGGAGACCTTCGCAGCCAGCTCTGGCTTCACCGCTCCTTCGTCTTCCACCTCCTTCACCTATTACAACGACGGAGTCCGTCACACCATGGTGGACGCGACCGGCACCACCACCTACGACTACGACCCCTACGGACGGCTCCAGTCGGTGGAGGACGGGGCATCCAACACCGTCACCTACGGCTATGACCAAGACGGAGACACCACCTGTATCTCCTATCCCAACTCGGGCACCAACAACTGCCAGAACTCGGCCGCACCTACCACCGGGCTCATCGCCTACGGCTACGACAACGCCGACCGGATGACCTCGGTCGAGGACTGGAACGGGAAGACCACCACCTTCGGCTACGACTACGACACCAACTGGAACGGGACCACCTACCCGACCACCCATGCCACCACGGTCGCCGAAACCTACGGGAACGACGACAACCTGACCAACGAGACGGTCGACAACTCCTACCTGGCCGGCAACTCCCAGTCGACCACCTGGGCCCCGAACGGGGACGACCTGTTCGCCTCCACCCAGGCCAACTCGGGCACAGTGGAGTCCTACGGCTACAACCAGATCAACCAGGTCACCAGCCTGGCCGGGTCGGATGCCTACACCTACGACCAGTTGGGCCGGGTGACCTCCGATACCCCCTCGGGGGGCTCGGCCACCAACTTCGGCTACACCACCGACTCGGCCCTGTGCTGGACGGGGACCGGCACCGGGGGCAGCTGTGCCAGCCCACCCTCGGGGTCCACCTCCTACGGGGCCAACGCCATCAACGAGCGCTGCTACGCCAACACCAACACCACCACGGGCTCCTGTGCCAGCCCTCCCAACACGACCCACGACCAGACCTACGCCTACAACCAGCTGGGGGAGATGACCTGCTCGACGGTGGCCAATACCCCGAAGGACACCTGCAATACCAGCCCCCTGGCCACCAAGTACTCCACCACCTACACCTACAACGGCGATGGCCTGCGCATGTCGGACACCCCGGCGGCGACCACACCCACCACCCAGCAGTTCACCTGGGACGTCTCCACCTCGGTGCCCCAGCTCCTGGCCGATGGCACCAACTCCTACATTTACGGACCGAACGGCACCCCTATCGAGCAGATGGTGACCTCGAGCTCGGTGGCCAACTACCTGGTCTCCAACCCCACAGGGGTCATCTACCAGTTCAAGGCCTCAGGGGCGAAGAACGGGGTCTACACCTACAACCCCTACGGCCAGTGCGCCACTGGTTGCGGCAGCATCAACACCCCCTTCGGCTTCGAGGACGGTTACACCGACGCCAGTGGTCTCATCTACCTGGTCAATCGCTACTACGACCCCAATACCGACCAGTTCACCAGCGTCGATCCTCTGGTTTCACAGACCGGACAGCCCTTCAGCTACGCCGGCGGGGATCCGGTCAACGGGAGTGATCCGAGTGGGCTGATCAATGCCGGAACGATCTGCAGTGATGCTCGGCTGCCGCACGGCGAATCTCCACAGAAATGCCTGCGATCAGCGCAGAATCAGTCCAACGAAAAGATTGCTTCATGTGAGGCCAACAAGGCATGTGCGGCACAGATCAATAAGGGCTGTGGGCCAGTGGCCATCGGTTGTCTCTATCCAATTGCTCCGCTAGCGGGACTGGCTTGCGTGTTGGGTGGATGCGCAACGGCGGCAGCTGCATGTTCCCCGGCACTGCTTTATGCAGGGCTAAGCCTATACGCCACGGGGGTCAGCGCCCCAGCTAACCCCTTCCTCAATAGTCCAGTTCCGGATGAGCCCACGCCCCCGTCGCTCTTTATCGAGATTCCAACAGTGCCCGAAATTTTATTCCGGACAAACGCCGCCGGAGATACCTAAGTCCCCCTGACTGGATGGAGTCTCGGGGCGGTCTTTCCGGTCAAACCAATGACGCAACTGAGGTTCGAGGGTCATCGTGGAAACTAGTAACCAACCCAACAACTTTTCAATCGCCACAAGAGCCCTATCACTGGCAGACTCAGGATCATTGGCCGAGGCTAGGGATCTCCTTGAGCGTTACCTTGCTGATGACGCTCGAATGCCCAACGCAGACCTCAGCGAGACTTTGAAATGTCAACATCTGCTCGGATACGTCCTGAGCCTGATGGGCGAGTACGAGCGGGCCAGGGCAGTACAGCTTGCGCACATTGAATCCTTGGAACGAACTGGTGGTGTAAATAACGATGCTGGCGATGTTGCCTTTGCTGGACTCGGGGACACCCTCAGTAAGCTTGGTGACTTTGAGGGCGCAATAGATATTTGGAGACCACTCGTAAAGTCCCAAGAAAGGCGTCTGGGCGAAACCCACGAAAGAACCCTGCGCACAATCTCGTCTTTGGCTGACGCTTTGAGAAGGTCCAGTGACTTCGGCGCTGCCAAAGAACTTGATTCCATGGCGCTCGCCCGAGCCTTAGGGTCTGGGCTTGACTGGCGAAGCATCTTGGATATCAAGCGTCACGTGATTAGTGACTTGCTCGGTCTGATGGAATGGAGTCAAGCGGCGGTCTTGACAGAGGAATTGTATTCCGATGCTCTTGCACGACTAGACGAAAGCGATGAATTGAGGCGACATTGCCAACGATATCGGCGGAGATTCGAACGGTTGATTGAAGAGACTCGCAGTGGCCGTGCGCAACGAAATGGGAAACTAGTCATCGCTTGCCTCGGAAAGTAAAAGGTCTGAGGTCGTAGTAGCGCTCAGCTGAGTTAGCCACCGCCTGTTGATCTGGCCGACGAGCGATCGATTCTCCTTCGGCATTTCGTCGCCGACTGTTTGGCTGGCTCAGCTTCGAATCCACCGGCTTGAGTCCAGTCTCAGTCGTGCTTGCCGATGTCATGGATACCAATCCGGCGGGTCGACGGTTGGGGCTCTGGACATTGTCGGCATTCCAACTCGTCTTCTCGCCTTCGAGCAGGGAGACGAATCATGAGCGGAATCGAATCAGACATCGACGAGTACCTGTTGTGGCTCGGAGTTCACAACTACGCCAGGACCACAATCGGAGATCGACGGCGCTACCTTTCCTACCTGGTGCGCTTCCTGGCCATCAGGGGGATCAATAGCTCTGCAGACGTCACCTTCGAGCTCTTGAAGGAGTACCAAGAGGAGCTGTTCGCACATCGAAAGGTAAATGGCCAGCCTCTGAGCTTCGGCACTCAGGCTCAGCGCCTGATCCCTGTTCAACAATTCTTCTCGTGGATGCGGCGAGCCGGACTGATGGACTGGAATCCAGCCAGCGACTTGAGCATGCCGCGACCGGACCGACGGCTCCCAGAGGCGACCCTGAGCGCAGCTGAGATGACCTCGATTCTGTCCTGTCCTGACGTGAAGCGTCCTCTCGGGCTACGGGACCGTGCCGTTCTCGAGGTCTTCTACTCCTGTGGTCTGCGCCGAAGTGAGCTCATCGATCTCCGGTTGCGAGACGTGGACTTCGATCGAGGAACTGTTTTTGTTCGGTACGGGAAAGGAGCCAAGGACCGCTACGTGCCTATCGGCGAGAGAGCGCTGTTCTGGCTCCGGCTGTACGTCGAACTGGTCCGACCGGGATTCGATCCGATCGGCCAGACGGACATCTTGTTCCTTTCATCAGTGGGAACGGCCCTCTGCCCGGACTGGCTGTCACGGAAGGTGCGCCGCTATCTGGCATCCGCAGGCGTCCACAAGAAGGGGAGCTGCCACCTACTCCGTCACTCGGTGGCCACCTTGATGCTCGAAGGGGGAGCGGACATTCGTTATGTGGCCGAGATGCTCGGTCACGCCCGGCTGGAGACGACCCAGCGCTACACGAGGGTGAGTATCGACGGTCTGCGAGCGGTTCATGCCGCGACCCACCCGGGAGCTGGCCTATCCACGGCCATGGCCACCGAGCTGTGCGCCGTGCTGCCGGGCCGACCTGGTCTGAACGCACTTCTGAGGTAATCACACGAGGGACAGCACCCTCGGGGCAATATAGACAGGTGCAGCGGTTCCGGTTAGTCGTAGTGGATCGTGGACGGAGGACTCATGGATATTGCCGATCCCATGGCAAATACACCGTCGCTCCTGTCGAGCGTGACACCGTCATCCGATATTTGGTCAATCGCTACTACGACCCCAATACCGACCAGTTCACCAGCTTCGATCCCCTGGTCTCAGAGACCGGACAGCCCTTCAGCTACGCCAACGACGATCCGGTCAACGGGAGTGATCCGAGTGGGCTGTCAGGTGACGCTAAGGCAGATGAGCAATACGACGTACAACATTCCTGCAAGGGACAATACGCGCATGCGCAAGGTTGTGGACAGCGTTGGTACCAACCGCCTTGTTCTTTGCTTGGGGGCGTCGCTCGGGGCGGGGCTCATGTTGCCTCGGATGCATACAACGGTGCCACCAGTATCTACGAGAACTGTTTGGCGACACTTGAGGTTTCCCTCTATCAATACGAATGGGGGATGGATTTAGGCAATGTCCTCGCGGAAGCTGAGTCAGGCCTAGCCGGGGTCGCAAGCAATCCCGAAGACGAACAAATAGCAATAATCATCGTTATAATTGCCGCTGGGTGACTAATTCTTCCAGCGAGCGAGAAAATCTCAAGGGCGGAGGCATCCGGCTCTGCGGTGCAGTCGTCACCGTCGATTTGGATCGAGGACGAAATCGATTCCTCAATTGGATTTGGATTGTCATTTCAGCCCTTGTCCGCGGAGGGATATCCCGTATACGACGAGACATTGTTGTTCGTCGTGCTTCAGACGATCGAGAGCTATACAGAGAGGGCCCATATAACGCTGCAACCGTCCAGAGGCCCCTGGAGGGGATATTGGAAGAACTCGAGCAAAGTGGATTGGATCAGTTCTTGCGGAAACGCAATCTTGAGCAATCTCGTCTCGGACCGATATCCGAGTTCACTGGAAGTCCGAGTTCCATTGAACTTTCGAAACAATCCATTGGCTACTCGTGGAGATCGCTGCGCGATCTTCTCTCCGGACACAAATCGGACTAGGTCGCGGCTCCGGTGAGCCGGATTGGATTTCGACGACGAAGTCCGGGCACCACAGTTCGGTTGTGGTTATAGGCCAGCTTCATCAATCCAGGTCTTAGTAGCCCTCTACTACGACCTGGATGAAGCCTCGGGCGAGGCTAAGAGAAGCGCGGCACCGGTCACTTCGGACCTGTGGACATCTCGCGTTCTAATCTTACTCGCAAAGGCTTGAACCCTATTCTCGCCGAGGCTACCGTCCAGCCTGAAGGTCATCACTCGAGATGACGTGCGGAGCGACGGGCGAAGGAGTTTCCCGATGATGAAGCGGCGGATCGGGAGGGCTCGGTTCCTTGCCCTCGTTTCGCGGGAGGACCGGGCCAGTGACTGGCGCTGGAGGGCGTTTGGTCATGTGATTGGGTGGCCGGGAGTGAATCGACGCACTTCAGTAAGTGCGATGGGAGTCCCACTGGTTGTCGTGATGATTGTTGCGCTTGCCGTCCTCAGCCCGCTCACCCAAACATCACTTGGATCGTCTGGAACTCGTGGAGCGCTCGAAAACTCCACACTTACCAGCGGCACGGGAAGCTGGGCTGTCCAGGACAATGAATTCGCGACCACGGGCATCTCCTGCGCATCGAGCACCGCATGCCTCGCATCTGGAAACGTCAACGGAGGGGGAGCCTTCTCGTCGATGACTGGAACAGTCTGGTCAACTCCAGAATTGATTTCGGGAGTCGACTCTTTTTCTCAGATCTCCTGTCCTTCTTCGACGATTTGCTTTGCCATCGGTATGAGTTCGGCTTCCCCGTCCGTGCCCATCGTCGAGGAGATGACGAATTCGGATGGCACTTGGACATGGACACAGCTCAATTCGCCAAGCACTTTTAGTTCTGTGTACACGATTTCTTGTGCGAGCGTCACGCTGTGCGTTATTGGAGGGAACACACCGGACGGGGGCGGAACGAGGGCGCTCGTCGCCCAATTGAGCCTTAGCACGGGGAGCCCGGTGTGGACGGTATCAAGTGGCTGGGATATCAACGATTACGTCACCAGCATCAGCTGTACGACGACCTTGGTTTGCGGGGCAATGGAGGAGTTAGGGGTCTTCTACTACTCCGCGAACGGAGGATCGAGTTGGACTGAGTCCACAGGTACACTGCCCAACCAAAGCGGGAGCTACTACTACGGTTTGTCTTGCCAGCCTAACAGTGGGTCATCAACGACTTGCGTAGCGGTAGGGCAGTGCTACAGCTTCGGCTGTGAAGGTGGCGCACTTCCCCAAGATGTCGCTGTGACGACGTTCTCGTCCAGCTCGGGCCCGGATCTGTCATGGGCTTGGGACGGCGGGCAGTCCGGAGCGCTCCTCGCCGTGGCATGCGCCAACTCGAGTCAGTGCATGGCGGTGGGTTGGGGATACGGCAGCGAGGTTTCGACTTCCGAGAGCGCGCTTTCTATCTCGACCACCGGACCAAGTGCGAGCACTGAGACCCTACCGCCCGTGGATGCCGCATCGCCGAGCTCCATTCTGAACGCGGTCGCCTGCGCCACCGGGACAGAGTGCTTCATTGGTGGTCCCTTTGGGATTGACGAAACGACGAATGGGACGAGCTTTCAACCGGTTGCATTCGAGGTGCCGGCACTTGCTGACGTTTCCTGCGGTACTGCGACCGATTGCCTGGCTGCAACCGATGCCGGCACCCTTGCCGCCACCAACGATGGTGGGGCTCTGTGGTTCAACCTCCCTCCTCTGGAGTTGGGGCAATCCGCCGGGGCCGTCTCCTGTGTCGGACCGTCCATCTGCTACGCGTCGATTGGTTCCGGAGATGGTGCCCTCGAGACGTATGTCACATCGAACTTGGGGTTGACATGGACTGCAGCGGCCGGGCCCCCGGGCCCGGGGTCTTCTGATCACTCGCGCCTCATCTCGTGCCCGACGACGACAGTTTGCATCGGCGTGTCCCCTTACACCGCGGAGACGGAAACTCAGTTCTGGACCGCTGACGTAACGACCAACAGCGGTGAATCATGGACTCAGGTCGTTCCTACGAGTGCTCCCGCTTGGGATCCCAGCGGGATCAGCTGCCCGTCCATCACTACCTGCCTGATCATTGGCGGCGGGAGTGGGGTCGATGCCGAGTTACTGACGGAAGCTGGGGGCGTTTGGACTCCCACGCTAGAAACGACTGGGGCTACCTATGGCCTCGATGGGATCTCCTGTCCGACGGCCACCACCTGCATGATGGTTGGCCCGAACGGCGGTTCCGGTCCAGGCACCGTTATTTCAGCGTCGATCTCTGGGTCCAGCGTTACCTTTACCTCTCTGTCGGGAGATTCAAATATTCCGCACCAGAGCTTGGACGCTGTGGCCTGCAGTTCTGCCTTGTCGTGCTCAATATTCGGAAGTTCAACCGGTGCACAAACCAGCAACGGCGGGGGATCCTTCAGCCCGATCGGGATTACGGTGCTCGGCGCGTCCATTGTTAGCGCTACGTGCGGAGGGTCAGGTTCGTGCTTTGCAGTCGGCATAGTCCAAGGGCAAAGCAATGGTCGGAATGTCATTGGGGATGCTCTAGTTCTAGCCACCGACGGACAGACCTCTTCGGCCTTCCTGCCCACCCCGCTCGTTCCAGCCGACTCCTTCGGTGGTCCCGACGGCTCTCGACCGTGCTTCAGCTGTGCCCTGAAGGCCGCCGGTCTCTCCGCCCAGGGTTTCGACGGGGATCCCGTCAACACGGCCGACGGGGACTACAGCGAGTCAGTCCCGATCGTCTCCATCCCCGGTCTCGGTCCTAATCTGTCTTTCACCGCCACCTATGACTCCCAGTTGGCCCAGACTGAGGTAGCTGACAGCGCTTCACCAGGTCCTCTGGGCTGGGGCTGGAGTGGCAGCCCGTTCATGAACCTCCAGGGTGCAGGGGGGACGGGGAATGTGACCGTGGACGAGGAGGGCGGGGCCCAGATCACCTACATCCCGGCCTCTGCCGGTCCGGGCTTCGGCGGGAGCACCTGCACCAGTGGGTCGTCTCTGCAGTGCTTCGTGGCCTCTGAATCCGATGTCACCGCCGTCCTGGAGGAGACCATCGGATCGCCCGACACCTATCAGTTCTCCCGCAACGGGGGTATGACCACCGACAACTTCAATACCTCGGGCCAGCTCACCTCCATTAAGGACTCGAACAACTATTCCGAGACCTTCGCCTATGGCGTGACCACCGGGACCAACTGCACAACATCTGGAACGGCTTGTGACACCGAGACCGACGCCGAGGGCCGGGTCCTCGACATCGTTTATGCCACCTCCACCGGTCTGGTCGGCAAGGTCATCGATCCGGCCGGCCGCACCTGGACCTTCGCCTATGACACCCACGACAATCTGATCTCCATCACCAACCCCCGCAGCGGGGTCGAGTCCTTCGGTTATGACACCACCTCGCTTAATACGACCATGGTCCACAACATGACCACCCTGACCGAGCCCAACGGTCAGACCGGTGGCCCCGACGCCGGGGCCCACCTCGCCATCGCCTACGAGGAGTCCGCCACTGCTGCCAACGCTCCCCTCGGCTACGTGACCTCCCAGACCGATCCGATAGGGCTGTTCACGGAGTTCTCCTACGCCGGGGACAACATGGGGGCCACCGGCACCACCACCGTTACCACCTGTCTGACCGCCACCGATTGTGCCGACATCCCTCCCGTCATTCAGTCCGAGTCCGAGGACAACTACTTGGGAGGCGTCCTCATGTCCCGGGTGACCGGGGTCAACACCGCTCACCCGGAGACAACGAGCTACGTCCGCAACGCCTTGGGCATGCCCACCTCGGTCACCGACGGCAACGGCAACGCCACCTCCTACACCTATGACCCCGACGGCAACATCCTGACCTCGACCGACGCTTCGGAAAACACCACCACCTACACCTACAACGCCTACAACGAGCTGCTGACCGCCACCCCGCCCTCGGGATCGTCCACCCCCGAGACCATCAACACCTACGACTCGGCCGGCAACCTGGAGACGTCCAAACAGCACCCGGGCTCAGGATCGGACCTCACCACCACCGACAACATCTGCGGGATGTCCACCTGCTCAGTGGGGAGCAACAACTACAAGGAAGGGGAGGTCGAATCGACCGTCGATCCGAGGGGCTACACCACCACCTTCACTTACGACACCTACGGTGACCTGGCCAGCTCCACCGACCCGGTGGGGGACGACACCACCTACGCCTATACCGCCATCGGCCAGCTCTTCTGTTCCACCTCCCCCAACGCCACTCATTCCAGTGTCTCCTGTCCGACTTCGCCGTCCACCCGGGTAGCCGACACCACGTCGGAGACCTTCGACTCCTCGGACACCGTGCTGGCCACCTCCACCGATCCCAGCGGCAACACCACCACCTACACCTTCGACGCCGACGGCAACCAAACGGTGGTCGAGGATCCCGACGGGAACTACAACGTCATCGAATATGATGCCGACGACCGGCCCAACGAGGTGGTCGACGGCCTTTGGACATCGGCCCAGACCATCACCACCACCGCCTACGACCAGGCTCCAGGCACCACCAACTGCTCGACGACAACGGCGCCCACCGTTACCTCCTGCACCATCGTCACCCAGGCCCAGGGGACCGGGAGTGGGGCCCTCAACGCCATCACCTCCTCCTACTACGACGGCTTCAACAATCTCATCGACACCGTCGATCCCGGTGGGGAGGTGACCACCGACACCTACGACCAGGCCAACAACCTGGCCACCTCGATGACGGCGGCCGGGACCACCACCTACAACTACCAGCCCAACAACTGGTTGAGCTCGGAGACCTTCGCAGCCAGCTCTGGCTTCACCGCTCCTTCGTCTTCCACCTCCTTCACCTATTACAACGACGGAGTCCGTCACACCATGGTGGACGCGACCGGCACCACCACCTACGACTACGACCCCTACGGACGGCTCCAGTCGGTGGAGGACGGGGCATCCAACACCGTCACCTACGGCTATGACCAAGACGGAGACACCACCTGTATCTCCTATCCCAACTCGGGCACCAACAACTGCCAGAACTCGGCCGCACCTACCACCGGGCTCATCGCCTACGGCTACGACAACGCCGACCGGATGACCTCGGTCGAGGACTGGAACGGGAAGACCACCACCTTCGGCTACGACTACGACACCAACTGGAACGGGACCACCTACCCGACCACCCATGCCACCACGGTCGCCGAAACCTACGGGAACGACGACAACCTGACCAACGAGACGGTCGACAACTCCTACCTGGCCGGCAACTCCCAGTCGACCACCTGGGCCCCGAACGGGGACGACCTGTTCGCCTCCACCCAGGCCAACTCGGGCACAGTGGAGTCCTACGGCTACAACCAGATCAACCAGGTCACCAGCCTGGCCGGGTCGGATGCCTACACCTACGACCAGTTGGGCCGGGTGACCTCCGATACCCCCTCGGGGGGCTCGGCCACCAACTTCGGCTACACCACCGACTCGGCCCTGTGCTGGACGGGGACCGGCACCGGGGGCAGCTGTGCCAGCCCACCCTCGGGGTCCACCTCCTACGGGGCCAACGCCATCAACGAGCGCTGCTACGCCAACACCAACACCACCACGGGCTCCTGTGCCAGCCCTCCCAACACGACCCACGACCAGACCTACGCCTACAACCAGCTGGGGGAGATGACCTGCTCGACGGTGGCCAATACCCCGAAGGACACCTGCAATACCAGCCCCCTGGCCACCAAGTACTCCACCACCTACACCTACAACGGCGATGGCCTGCGCATGTCGGACACCCCGGCGGCGACCACACCCACCACCCAGCAGTTCACCTGGGACGTCTCCACCTCGGTGCCCCAGCTCCTGGCCGATGGCACCAACTCCTACATTTACGGACCGAACGGCACCCCTATCGAGCAGATGGTGACCTCGAGCTCGGTGGCCAACTACCTGGTCTCCAACCCCACAGGGGTCATCTACCAGTTCAAGGCCTCAGGGGCGAAGAACGGGGTCTACACCTACAACCCCTACGGCCAGTGCGCCACTGGTTGCGGCAGCATCAACACCCCCTTCGGCTTCGAGGACGGTTACACCGACGCCAGTGGTCTCATCTACCTGGTCAATCGCTACTACGACCCCTCAACCGACCAGTTCACCAGCGTCGATCCCCTGGTCTCAGAGACCGGGCAGCCCTTCAGCTACGCCAACGACGACCCGGTCAACGGGAGTGATCCGAGTGGGCTGATTAGCGCGGGAACGATTTGCGGTGAGGACGGATCGAGCTCTGCCGCATGTAAAGGTGCGGAGAAAATCTCAATCTCAGTCGTAGCGGCAGAATGCAAAAATGATCCGCAAGCATGCGCCAATGGGCCGGATTCAATTGAGGTCGGTCTCGAGGGAGGAGTCAATTGCATCGAAGGAATCGGCAATTCGATACTAACGGCGAATGAGCAGATCGTTAGTAACTTGACCTTGGGCCACGTCAATCCGTCCGCCACTTTGCCACCCATCTTCAACGTCCCGGGAGAGCGGCTGGGACTGAGTTATGACGTTGGTTCCGACTATGGGACGGGACTAAATGCTGTTGATGGGGAAGACGCGATTCTTGGGGCCGCGGAGGCTGTGAAATTCTTCCACCTTGACTCTTTGGAAACTTGAAACAGCGATCGTCGATCTATACCAGCTGCTCCACGGGCACTGAAACAGCGATCACCGTATGCACCTCGTCATGACTCTCAGTGTGGACTGTAGAAGGGCCCCTCAAGTCCCTTTGGAGCATTGACGATAATCATTGAAGAGTAGTCAATTTGGAAGGCTCCACCGACCCGCTAGGACGCTAATGGGGACGTCGCAAAAGGACATTCGTCTCGTGGCCTCCCTGGCGGTTGCCAACGTGGTTGCCAATGTCGTCAAATTCGCATTCTCCTCGAACGGGTCCTCGGTTGGCGCTCACCGAGCAGCAGCTGGGAATCTCCATCAGTTGATAGTTAACGAAGTGATAACGGGCTTCGCGATCATTTTGTGGACGGGTGTCGGATATCTCATCGCCGCTCGCAGGGCTGAAATTACTGTTGTCGGTTTTCGGATGATCTGTGTTGGCTGGATCGCCATTGGCGTGCTGTCATCGGCAGCTGCCATACCCGAGTATAGAAATCACCTAACGGGTCAATCGCTGGTCGGCTTGATAATAACCACCCTGGTGCTGGTGGTCGTTCTCAACGTGGTTCTATTTACGTCCGTCAAAGCCAGTCCCGCGGGACTTCGCATCGATCGAGCTGGAAGGCTGTACAAGTTCATGCATCCGAGCGATTCTCCCAGCTCGAAAGACCTTCGCGAGTAACAAAGACGCGCTTTGGAAAGCTGACTCGTTGGGGACCGCCTGGCTGGCATTTCGGGGTCGTAGTAGCCCTCTACTGCGAGGCGAGGTCGCTGACCGACTGAGTGACGACACCCCCGTGCAGGAAAGAATGTGTTGGCCGTTTGCAGGGCACCAAGGCCATCCGATGGCAAGCACATTCTTGCTACTGGTATTGCTACTGAACTCCACGAATGCTGGGAGTACGGACGGCGACTAGATGGACGGGCACCCCTACTGAGTGGGCCTGGAGCGCACCAGATGGACCGCTTGGACTGGCCTAATCGCCCTCTCAAGGTGGAGACACGGGTGCGAACCCCGTTGGGACTGCTCAGTGGGTAGTGGCGAACGGCACAGTCGATCACCAAATTTGCACCGAAGGCCATCCGGCCCCAACGTCGTTCACAACGGAGATCGCGTGGGAGATCACTTGTGAGTGGCGAAAGGCACAGTCAATCCTGCACGTCGGCGTTCGAGGTAACGATTGCCGTGACGGCCTTGCGACCGAGCCCCGAGACGTCGGCGATTTGACGGATCGACGCTCCGGCTCGATGGGCAACTCGAATCATGTCGTCACGGAACTCTGCTTCCCTGGAAGCCCGAGCAGCACTAAGGCCAACTACGACAAGAGCGGCGCCGGCTTCGCCGCTTTCGCCGCCTCGATACTTGTCCATCGCGGCAGTCGCTGCTGAAACCTCGACATCGCTGTAGCTCACGGTTCCACCCTCAGCCCGAGAGCGAGCTTGTCCCGGATTGCCATCAGCAGCGGCATTCGAGGCGACGTGTCGATTCTGGCTTCGGCATCGCTGAGATGAGCCAGCGTCATCCCAAGAAGCTCAAGTGCCTCGACACGTTCAAGCTCGACTCTGATCATTGGTCCAATTGTAGCCACTGGTGGTCCTTATAGGGCCGGGTGGTTCTCGCTGTGCTCAGGAGCCCCGCTTGCTACTGGTTTTGCTACTGAACTCCACGGATTCAGGGACTACGGAAGCTCAATAGATGGACGGTCCCGCTTCTGGACAGGACTGAGGGGGCAGACCAGACGGATGTGGTGGACAGGTCTGATCGTCCTCTCAAGGTGGAGACACGGGTTCGAACCCCGTTGGGACTGTTTAGTTCTGTGACACGTTGGCCAGAGTTGACGGCCCCCGACTGATCGTGGGTATCCTCGGTCTTTTCGACAACGAAGGCCTACGGACGCCGCGAAGTCCGATACTTATGAGCTCTTTGTCCGATTGTCCCTGGGAGCGCGTTCGGACTCGTTGAGTCGGCGGAACCGACGTGACGATCAGAATTCTGATCGCCGCAAGGCCCCGATTCCTTGCACCAATCACCTGATTGTGGCGCCACTGTGGGTTGCCTATAGAGCGAATCTCGGAACCTTGCTGCGCAGCTGTGATGCGGTTGGAGCCTGCATGGCTGTTCCTGACACTGAGCATTACCGCAAGGCACTCAAGCAGGGCGACACCCTGGCCACCAGGCCTTGCATCCACTGGGTCCAGTCGAAGGTCGGGTGGATCGAAGGGCAGCAGATGCGTGGGGCTGAAATTATCGGAGTGGAACTCAACGAAGATTCGATTCGACTCCAAGAGCTTCGTCGAGCCACTGTGCACACGGTGGTTCTGCTCGGACACGAGCACTCAGGGCTTCCCTCTGAGGTATGGAGGTATCTCGATCAGGTCGTCGAGATTCCCATGTTGGGAGTGGGCCGCTCACTCAACGTTGCAGTGGCTGGCTCCCTTGTGGTGTACAAACTTGCCGGACTGGCATGAGATCGATTGTCGTGCAAGCTCAGGAGCACAGACTAGAAGGTGAAGCAGACCTACGAAACGTCGTCCACTCGGCCAGCAAGCCAAACGGCCATACCAACTTCGTCGAGTTGGCCTGCCGCCACCGCCAACATCGTGGATACGGCGTCGTCAGCAGGAACCTCTAGACGGTGCCCGTTCAGCACCACGAACATACGGCGCAGGTCCAGGCGAGCCGCTTGTTGCCGTCAATCAATGGATGGTTTCGGGCGATCCGCACAGCGAGGACGGCGGCCTTGTAGATGAACTCCGGCCAGAGGTCTTGGCCTCCAAAGGAGGCTTGAGGAGCGTGGAGCGCCGAGTCCAGTAGGTCAATCCGTGGGCTCCGGGCCAACGTCGTTAGGTCGAGACCGGTCACGGCTTCTGCAACAACGAGCGCCTCAGGCCAAGCTGAGGTACCTCACTGTGCCAATCGGTCAAGGATCTCCTGATCGCGCTCAGTGATCTCACGGAGCTTGCCCATGAACTCCCCGTCATGGCGAACCCGCTCGACTTCGGCAGTCAACGCGTCCACGACGAGTGTGTTGACGCTGATACCTCGACCTCGAGCGACGACCTCCACCGTGGTGGCCAGCTCCTCAGGCATCCGGATGGTGGTGGTCTTTTTCGTCATGACATTATGCTATCAAGAAATCACTTCGGACGGAACAGAGGTCCGAAGAATGTTCACCGGCTCGCTACTGGATTTGCTACTGAACCCCACCATCCTGGAGATGACGGAAGAGAACTCAGTGGACGGAGAGCCCGACTGAACAGGTCCTTAGCGATTCAGTGGGACTCGCTGGACGACCCCTAGGCGAGGCGCTGGCGACGTTCTATGACGCCGGCCAGTCGCCTACCTGAGTCCCACTCGTAGGGCTGGGCCTGTCTGATAAGTGCGGAGCGATTTCATCGGCACACTGCACAGCCACAGGTGGGATGGGTGATCGGGCGGAGGGTTCACGCTGTGGGCTGGCTGAGGGTGGCGAGTCGAGCAGCGGTGAACGCCTCGGTGCCGGCGCGCCAGGTCCGGTCGAGGTTGGAGTTGTCGAGGAACCGCCCGTCAAGTTCGAGGATGAGAGTCCCGTGAGCGAAGGACCATAGCGCTTGAGCTAAGTATGGCTCGCCCACCGCCAAGAAGAATGCCTCACCGGCCCACGCCTCCAGACCGGGAAGCAGCTCAGCACGAGGAAATGAGCTGGCGGTGATCAAGCGGTACAACTCGGGATTGGCCAGTCCCATGGTCCGGTAGGCGCCGAGTAGCTCACCGACCGAATGGTCGTTCGAGCTTGCCACCACAGCGTGCAGGGCCAGCCCGGTCTCGTCGAGGCCGATCTCCACCAAGGCCAGTTCGAGCGCTGGTCGTCCTTTCACGTGCTTGTACAGCGACGGCGCCCGAATTCCGAGCTCATCGGCCAGCCGTCGCATGGTCAAGCCGTCGCTACCGATCGCCTCGAGCAGCACTCGCGCCGTGTCGATGATCTGGCGGGCCCGCGGAGTGCGTTCCCGGGGTGCCGGTCGGGACGAGGCGGCTTGCGCGCCAATGATCACGAGGCCGGGCGGAGGAGAAAGACCGGGTGATTGGGCCCCGCCGCCCGGAGTTCGTCGTCGGAGGAGTCAGCGGAGACTCCTTCGAAGAACACGCCCACCTCTGCTTTCCACCGTCTCAGGTAGGCACGCAGCACCGGGGGCTTCTCGTCGTCGGTCAGCTCGGTGGCTACCCAGTGTTGGCGGGTGTGGCCGAGGAGCAGATCCAGCCGGCCGCCGGCGGCACGTACGTTGCGGACCCACTGGCCGGTGCCCCGTGCCGAGACGAGGTACTGGTTGTCGTCGAGCGACAGCAGGTTCACCGGCACCCGCCGCGGCTCGCCCGAGCTACGCCCGGCGACCTCGAGGATCCGGCTGCCCCAGACGCTGACCCCGGCCCGGGTGAGAAGGGAAACAGCCCTGTTGAAGATGTGCTGGGTGAACCAGCCTGGCTTGCGATACCGGATGGGGTCGGTCTGGTCCACGTGGCCTCCTCGGGATGGGGTAACAGTGTTAGCTCCACAATAGGTAACGCTGTTAGCCACGTCAACCGGCTTCACGTAGTTCTTGCCCGAGCTGGCCCCGCAACGCGGCTTGCTTTATGGATCGAGGAGGCTGAGCCAAACGACAGCCCCATCTCATGAGGGGGCGCCGCCAGCGAGCCCCGCCCGATGGTTTGTCGCAGAAGAGTGAGCGGAACGCGACAAGGACCCCCGCAACAACCGGGACGGAGATGGAATGTCCAGGAGTCTGCGGACATGATTGGAAACTGATTTCAGTACGGCGATGGATTGACTGTCGGGAACGACAGAAGCGTCCTGTGGAAAGGAGCCTTAATGGCTCGAATACTGGTTACTGGCTCGTCAGATGGACTCGGCCTCATGGCAGCCCGCCTGCTCATCGAGGATGGCCACGAAGTCACGCTGCATGCCCGCAACGACGGACGGGCCGACGACGCCCGAAACGAACTACCCGGACCGAGGGACGTTGTCATCGGCGATCTGTCGAGCATCTCGGGCATGCAGCAGGTCGCCGAGCAGGCCAATGTCATCGGCAAGTACGACGCGGTCATCCACAACGCCGGCATCGGGTACCGAGAACCACGGCGGATCGTGACGGATGAAGGCCTGTCTCACGTTTTCGCTGTCAACGTGCTGGCGCCGTACCTGATGACGGCTCTGATGGCACCGCCAGATCGACTGGTCTACCTGAGTTCCGGCATGCACCGGGGTGGCGATCCGGATCTTTCGGACCTCCAGTGGGAGCGACGGCCTTGGAACGGGTCACAGGCGTATGCGGACTCCAAGCTGTTCGACGTCGTGTTGGCCTTCGCGGTGGCCCGTCACTGGCCGGACGTGCTCTCCAACGCCCTGGAGCCCGGTTGGGTGCCGACGAAGATGGGTGGCCCCGGCGCTCCTGACGATCTGGCCTTGGCCCCGGTCACCCAGGTTTGGCTTGCGACGAGCGACGAACCTGGGGCCATCGCGACGGGACGCTACTTCTATCACCAGCGACAGCGCGAGACGCACCCCGCGGCGAGCAGTATCGAGGTCCAAGAAGAGCTGCTGGATGCGTGCGGAGAGTTAACCGGTATCGAACTTCAGTAGTCCACGGTTTGTCTCGAACTGTTGTGCCGAATGTGCAGAAGTTCGTTCGAGATCCACCTGTGCAGGTCGTACCGCCCCACAACACAGACCAGGTGGGATGGCCTGTCGTGAACGACTGAAACCCCGGTGTCCACCGACGGCCGGTACGTCTGCCCGTAGGCTGCGCCCAGCCGGGGACCGTCGAGTTGGGTTCGGCCGCCTGACTCCAGGCCCGGCTTTGTTACTTACCGCGGCAGCGTCAACAATGTCATCCGGAGAGGCAGGTTCCTCGGAACAAGCCGAAATTAACGCTGCCGGGCTCGGCCAAGCCCGCCCACCCATCCTCAGACGCACTCCAGCGACTGGCGAAGGTGTCGGTTTGACCGCTGGTCGTAAAGGTGTACGTCATCTCGAACTCTGTTCGGTTGTGCATGAGCGAGTAGGTGCCAGTGAAATCTTCACCGGACACGCCAGTGCCCAAAAGGGCGTGGTGTTTGAGAATGGTGACTTCCCAGCAATTCACGACAAACGGCGAGTCGTACTCCACTGTTGATCCCACGGTAATTTTGGGCGGCTTTCGGGCCAGCCCTTTCGCGCCCGCCAAACCCCCATCTAGTGCGGTTACCGACAGGCACCACAGAAGACTCACTACCACTATCGTTCCAATTCGTCGCACCGGTCATCTCCCCCTCTTGACCTGAACGTTGGAAGACTAGCTCTCGCAACGAACATCGTCAGAAGCGAGAAAACATCCAGGTCTCATGCCCCAGCGCAAGTTGGATCTCCATCCGAAATGTCCCGTCACGCTCATCGGCATTCTCGTCTCATCCGGCCGGACCTGGTTGGAGTGGTCCGTTATGGTTGCTATTCCAAGGCTTTCCAGCGTCCGATCCGGCCTGTGTCCATTGTGACGAATTTAGAGTCAAGTACCGCCCGGGATGAGTCCAGTTTGACGGTCAAGGAACGTACCTCCCCTGTAACGGTTTGTAACGGTTAACGGCCCGCCATCGTTGTTAAAACGGGGAGAGTGACCAACGATGGGACGCCCCTAACCAGCCGCCTCCGAGTCCCCCCGTTGTTCACCAGAAAGGCCCTCGCCGGTTAGCTGGCGAGGGCCTTTCCACGCCGATGCGCAAGAATTGGGCATGGCCAACTGCGCCTATGCCTTCGACGTCCGGCCGAGACAGTGCTTTAGGTTCGTCCATTCCGGTGTCGGTCACGCTGTCCATTGCCGGAATCCGTCTGTCCACCGGGGTCACTTCGTGGATGACAAGGGGAAGGAGTGGGTGATGGACACTTGCGATATCCACAGCAAGGACCTGGTCCGGCCACAGCGCCCACCAAGACCCACCCGGTAGAACGGAAGAGTCAGGCCGGTTGAGCGGTTCCCCCCGTCCGCTCAACCGGCCCAGGTACTACAACGGCCCGGTCATCGCAGGATCCCATTGAGACTGCCCGCTGAGTTGCAGCACTGGCGGCCGCACCAATAACTCCCCTTGTCCCGGCTCGTCGTCTGGGTCAGGTTTCGCCTTGAGCTCGGGGAAGCCGCCATTTTCCGGCCCACATTGTCAGTCCTCATACGACAGAAAGCGAACCCAGACCGATGACACACGGGGAGCCAACCGGGCATGTCGTCGGTGGAGGGCGAATCCGTGGTCCCAGGGTCGTAAACGATTGCCAAGGTTCGATGCCCGGGGGTTCCGTTTACCTCGTTGGCTCGTACGCCTCGCATGAGGGCTGTCAGTCTACGATTCCCGCTCCAAAATGCAACGTAGTCGTCACAGACGTACCCGTCATCGGCGCTGGTGCAGGCCCCCTGGGTGATCACGGTTGCAACTCCATGACTCGACAGAGCGCTGCCGATGACGAGCGCTACGCCGAGCCAGAAGATCGTAAACCCACCGAGCAACGCCACCGCCATCGACCGCCGTTGTTGTTTTCCAATGGGCGAATCGGAGCCGGTGCCTGAACTACCGTCGTCTCCGGATTGTGGCACTCCGACCTACCGACGTTGAAAGGTCAGCCCAGTGCCGCAGGGATGGTACTTCCGCCATTCCCAAGACGAAAGTTGTCTCGCTTAGACGCCGTGGCCTGCCGGCACATCGTGTTGGACGGGGGATTGACCCTCGAATATCGACCTAGGTAGAGTTAGCCTCATGGCTGCTCGTTCCTTTTCCGGTCAGACGCTGTCCGTGCTGGCCGCGCTCGAGGCGGACCCGGCTACGTGGCGGCACGGCTACGGAATCGCGAAGGAGACCGGTTTGCGGTCGGGCACGTTGTATCCGGTCCTGATCCGGCTGGCCGAACGCGGGATGGTCGAGGGCGCGTTGGGAGGACCAACAGCCCCCCGGACGTCCACGACGGCATCTCTACCGGCTGACTCCGGACGGACTGGCTTCCACCCGGGATGCGTTGGCCGCAGCCGCCTGGCAACCGCGCCGTCGCCGAACCTCAACGCGCCCCCGACTGGTCGCGGCCGGACATATGTGATGGGCGCACTGACCCGGGTGCTGATGCTGGTCCTGCAAATGGGGGCCGGCTCGTTGGGTCCCGAGCGGCGTGATTGGGCGGATGCGTTGCTGGCCGAGGCGGATGAGACATCGCCGGGATGGGCACGGATCACCTGGCTCGCTGGTGGACTATCGCTGACCGTTTGGGAGGCACTGAGGCACTGTGCCGTCCGCGCAGCGGCGTTCATCGCCGGGACGGTGGGCGTTGTCTGCATCACATGGCCGGGAAGTTGGTCCGACTCCGCCGTACCGGTCAATCGGGCGGAGGTTCCCGTCGCCCTGGGGTTCCTGGCGGTACTTCCGTTGATAGTACGCCATTACTTCGGGCCCATTCGCGATGGCTGGCCGGCACGGGTGATCCGGGTCGGCGTTTATTCGTTCGTACTAGCGGCGATTGCTGGAATGGCCGTGCAGGCGCGTGATGGGCAGAGGCTGGGGTCTTACTTCTCTGATGTGGGGATCATCATGGGTCTGGCGTTTTCGGTCATCGTCGGATACGTCGCTGTGATCCTCATCGCCACCTCACAACGAGTGCGACTAAACCGATCAACCCTGCCGCTGGCGCTCGCAGCCGGGTCCGCAATAGTGCTGTTTCCGTTTGTGCGCACCGGCCTCAACCTTTATCGAATAGCACCGAAATGGTGGGGATTGACGGTGTTGGCGCTTCCCTTGATCATCGGCTTCGCGGTCACGCGGCTCGCAGGTCGAGACTCCCGAGCCAAGGTCGTCGACCCTGTTCGACAAGGAGGTCTGGCCGCGATCTGCACCACCGGAACCGCCGCCTTGATGTTCGCGGCAATCGCCACAGTCTCGATCGCGCTGTTCCCCCAACGCGTACCGCTCCAAACGCCCCCACCTGCTGCGAATGGAGGGTGTGAAACCTGCCAGCCTGCCAGTGTTGTGATCCCGCCCAGCCTCCGCCACGAGTACTGGGTCGAGCTCAGCATTGATCAAGCAGGTGGAGCCGAAACAGTGGTCATATTCGCACCATTCATTGGCGTGCTCCTCGGAGCTGCCGGAATCGGTCTCGCCAGCGCATTGCGACGCAGAACACGGAACGGTGACGAACGGCAGGCTGTATCGCGGTCCGTAGCATTGAATACCCACCCATGACATCGACCTCATGCCGGCAAACCCGCTCGCAGGGGATGTCCCCTATCAACCGGTGGGGCTGTCGGAGCCAGTAGGGCAGAACCGGAAGCAGAAGTATCGAGCGGTATGAAGAGTGTCACCTCTCGGGCTCGGCTCAGACCCGGCTCATTGCCGCCAGCCCTTTTGACCTCACCCCACCGGCCGAAGTGAACCGGCCGGGTAGCCCCGGAGCTCTGGCCGAGAACAGAAAGCCCAGGCCTATCGGAAATCGAGCCGGGGCACCATGGGTGGAGAGTTCTCACCCGATGGTGCCACTGCCCGGTGTCCAGCCGGGCCTGGACGCGGGCGCTACTCTGCCCCTGGGTCCGAGCCACGTCGTGGCGGCTGTTGGCCTCCTCGAGGAAGGCTGGTAACACCGTGGATCACCGCACCGCCAGCGACACGGGCAAATGGAGCGCCGTCATCTTGATCGTCGTCGGAGTTCTGGCCGCATGCGGGAGCTCGGCCACATCCTCCCCAGCGACGACAGCGGCCGCGCCGACCGGTTGGCGGGCGCCTGCGGCGTTCAGTACCCCGCCGGACGCCGGACACATCATTGAGCCGGAGTCCGCCAATCCCACCGATCTGGCCGCCCACGGCTACGTGGAGCAGGAGTACTTCGCCTCGGGCACGGCCTACTCATTCACCGGCCGGTCCATGCCCTCCGACGGGAAGTGGACCATCGCCGTCTCCGGATCGGCGCCGTACCGCACCCGCATCATCGTGCGGCGCCCGAGCGACCCTGCGAAGTTCGACGGGAACGTCGTTGTGGAGTGGATGAACGTGTCGGCCGGTGAGTCCGCACCCGACTGGGACTACCTCAATCCGGCTCTCATGGACTCGGGTGCCGCCTATGTGGCGGTAAGCACGCAGGCGCTCGCCGTCAACGGGGGGAAAGCACTCCTCAGTTCCGGATCGAGCCCCGGGCTGTCGCAAAAGGAACCGGCCCGGTACGGGAGCTTGCACCACCCCGGCGACCAGTACTCCCTCGACATGTTCGCCCAGATAGGCCAGGGGCTGCGGACCTCCGCCCCTTCGATCCTCGGAGGACTGCGGCCAACACAGGTCTTGGCCATCGGCGAGTCCCAGTCGGCGTTCTACCTGACCACTTACGCTGACGCCATCCAGCCCCTCGACCACGCTTACCAGGGCATCTTCATCCACTCTCGCGGAGGCGGGGCAGCTCCCTTCGGCACCCTGGACGTCTCCTCGGCGACCACCGGCCATGTACGCATCCGCACCGACCTCGACATCCCCGTATTCATGCTCGAGACCCAGACGGACTTGATCCAGCTCGGCTACGCGGCGGCTCGGCAGCCAAATACCTCCAGGATCCGGACGTGGGAAGTGGCCGGGACGTCCCACGCCGATGCCTTCGAAGTGGGGTCGGCCGCTTCCTTCCTCGGCTGCAGCACTGCGGTCAACTCGGGGCCTCAGCACGTGGTGGCTCAGGCCGCGTTCGTCGCCTTCCTGCACTGGGTGGACGACGGGACGCAGCCACCGTCGCCGAAGCCGTTCAGTCTTTCCTCCACTGACCCTGCCGAGCTGGCGCTGGATGCCCACGGGAACGTGGTGGGTGGTGTCCGCACCCCTGCGGTGGACGTGCCCGTGTCGACGTTGAGCGGTGCGCCACCGCAAGGCAGCAGCGAGCTCTGCGGCCTGTTCGGGTCCACCGTCCCGTTCAGCCCGCAGACGCTGTCGGCGCTCTACGGGACGAAGGCGGGCTACGTTGCCGCGTACACCACCAACCTCGACCGGGCCATAGCGTCCGGATACATCCTCGCCGCAGATCGAGCTTCGCTTCTGGCGCAAGCGGCGCAAGTGCCGTTCCCCACGTGAGCGGAAGGATCATCCCCGATTGCCAATTCTGTAAGTGGTGCTCAGCAGATCCACTGGCCGAGTGATTAGCTCGCTCCAAAGGTTGCATAGTTCGTAGGCGGATGGCCATCTGGGCCCTGTGGCATTAGGTAGCAGACGTGACGTTGACGCTCCTACCTCCGCTGTTCGATCTGATCCCGGCCCGCAGGGAGGTCAATCAATTGGATGGACACCGCAACGTATGAGTGTCTGCGCCTCGCCTCAACGGTTTCTCCAAGGATGGTCCAAGCTCTCATGACTACCCTTCCAGCCGCTGGGTCGGGTGGAGCGGGCGGGCTCCCGGCCCGGCGCCATGCGGATCGCCGGAAACCATGGCAGGCCGACGGCGGTGCGGATGTGATCCGTGTGGCCTTTATGTCCCACCCATGACAAGCATGCGGAGCCCTGGAAGGCACACTCCGGGTATTCGCCATAGATTGATTCCCCCGCCCCTGGGCGCCGTCCAACGCGCCGGCCAGAGTGACCCACTCCGGCACGTGTAGCCCGTGGAAGCGACTGCTGCAGTGAAGGCCAGTCGGTTTCGACATGGCACCTCCAGTGGTCGACGGGGGATTGCCTTATCGAGCAATGTCACCGATGGCGAGGGTGTAGAGGTTCCGGATGCCCCCATCCACAGACGCTCGTTTGAGAAATGCGAACCCAAGTTTCCGGCCGACGTTTTGGGATGCGTGGTTGGAGGGATCGATAATGGCCAGAAGTTCACCTGAAAATGTCTCACGTGCCCTCGCCAGCAGAGCTTGGCTGGCCTCGGTGGCGTACCCCTTTCCACGTGACTCTGGCACCAGCCGATATCCCCACTCCAAACGCGCCTTGCCCTCGAAGGTGAAGTGATCGACACCCGTATAGCCGATGACCGATCCTGACGACCGCTCAACGATCGGTTGCTTCGAGAACGGAACGGCTTCGCACATTGCCACCATGTGGTCGAAACGACGGTTAGCTCCCTCCTCGCTCAGAGCCTTTGGCGAGAAAATCATGAACTCGTCGTCGCAAAACAGGTCGGCGAAACGGACGCGGTCCGCTTCGCTCGGAGGGCGCACTACCAATCGTGACGTAACCAGTGTCTTGAATGCCAAGGGGCCATGATGCCGGATTCAAGTCAAAGTAAACAAGTGGTCTGCCTACTGCAGGCACAGGATCTGGAGGCGGGTTTGTCGCTTCGGCCCACGACGAAGACTCACACGCCTGGATGTCGTCGACAAATAACCGTCTTCATACCCGGAGCCCCGGAAACAGCCGCCCTCTCGTGGGGTGCCGACATGGGCCTCACGGTCTCGGAGGCGAAGCGACCCGTCCGGCCGCCTCAGGTTCAGCTCTGTTGATGCCGGCCTGTGTGACCACCCCGCCCACCACCGCGTCTGAGCTGGTCCGACCGTGCCATTGTCGGTCCCCTGACGCCGTCATGGCCAGCTGATGGACCCAAAGAACCAGGGCAACGACTGCGATCACTTCGAGTAGGTCGAGGGTGGTCGCCGACACCGGTGGACGCCATCCACCCGATGGAACATTCCAGGGGAAGTACGGGCCCTGGATGCCAACGCTCGACCGGTGCAGGTTCCACCAGAACCCGGCAACCAGCCCGAATCCGACCCCGACGGTCATGACCGCGGAGAGCCGTCTGGCTACGGAGGCCGGGAGAGCGTCCTGGGTCGCCGCGGCGAAGAGGGGCAGGCCCACCCACAGCGGCATGAAGTCGCGCCCTTGCCCAAGTATCCCATTGTGTCTGGCCGCGGCCACAATGACTAGGAGCGGGAGGGCGATGGAAAGAATCGCTAGAGCGGCCAGTAGGGCGACGTCACGGACCCGGGATTGAGCAACGCAGAGGACAGCCGGGATCGCCACAATAAAGAGGAGCACCAGAGCGGCGATCTCCGGCTCGGAAGTCTCGTTCCACCCGAATGTTCCGGTGGTCTGGGACAGACACGTCCATAGGTGCGCCAGACAGAGTGCAACCAGTCGAGTGAAGGGCACCGACGGTGGAACCCGGGTCGCGGGCAGAACCACGATCCCGCCAACCGCCATCGTCCAACAGGCGGCGCCCACCGCGGCCGCCGCCGTGGTCCCCACCAGCACCCGTATGTCGCGGCGGGCTGCCAGGGTTCGGATGTCGGCGCGTTTCCACGCGATTGCCACCAGGGTGATGAGGATGAGCGCAACCCACAGCGTCGAGATCGGTCGAGCCAACTCGAGGGTGATCAGACTGGCTGCCAGGACGACAAGCAGCCCCCGGGGTGGATTATCCGGATGGTCGCGGGAGACGACCAGCGCCGAAGTCCAGGCGCAGATTGCCGCGGTCAGTTCGAGGCCGCTGGTACTGACCGAAGAAACGAGGAATAAGACAGTGGGGGTGGAAACGACGAGGACGGTGGGGATGAGGAGACGGGATCGCCCCCAGGTCCATGCCGTCGCCACGGCCAGTGCGAGAAAGAGCGTTCCCCACGCCACGCTGAGTAGACGCATGAGATAGAGGCCGGCCTTCTCGCTTGTGGCCACCGAGGGAAGTCCGACCAGGAAATAGTAGAGCGGGGGGTAACGTCCGAAGTAGGTGGTGGTGTTGACCAGACGGTCCGATGCGACAACTCGCTCACAACTTGCGGGGACGGTGGGAAGGAAGTGGTAGCAGTCGTGCCCGTCGACGGCGCTCTGGGCGCCATTGAGGGCCAGCGCGTAGGTTCTTGGTACGCGGATCTCCGTGTACGCAGGAGCTTTGTGCGCCACCTGGTTCCCGACGATCTGACCTCGGTAGAGCGCCGCCGCCCGGGCGATCTGGGCCGGCTCGTCAGGGGAGTTGCCGAGCGGATTGGCTATGCTCCAGAGCGCAGCCACGGCAAAGAAGACCCCCCAGGAAACGAGCCACACCAGGCGGAATGGCCGAGCGGGCCGCTTGGGTGCCCACCTCACAACTTCGTCGGCAGTACTCCGGCGGTGGCGCATCCCGCAGACTACATTCGGCTCTTCGGCCGGCGGCGATCACTCCAGCGGCTACCGATGGGTGCCGCATAGGGCACGTTCAGACGGATGGTGGTGGCACCCTGTCGTGGCCGAGCCCACCGCCTTCTTCAACCGTGGGGCGTGCTCTAGCCTTCCGGAGGTCAGCGTGATGTCCTATCCGACGTCTGCGCCGGGGTTGTGGCCCCGCCCACGAAAAGAGACGGAGTCACTGATGACGGAGATCATGAACCCGGCCTTCATCGACCCATCCATGGAGTCGCGGGCCATCACCTTCGAGAATCCGACCGGCGCCCGTGGCGCGGGCGGCAGCGCCGCCGGTGGTCGCAAAGGTGCGCCCAGCCGGGTGATTGGAGCGGGGGAGCGGGTGGTCCTGGCCGACATCGAAGGTCCGGGAGTCCTCCGCCATCTGTGGATGACCGTGCTTCCCGTGCTTCCCGGTCCTCCCGATCAGCTCCGGGCACTTCGGGTTGAGGTCTTCTACGACGGCGCCGGCCAACCGAGTGTTTCGGTTCCCCTGCTCGACTTCTTCTGCCTGCCGCACGGGCGGACGGCGCCGTTCGCCTCCGCCCTCGTGGCCGTCAATGAGGGACGAGGCTTGAACAGCACGATCCCCATCCCCTTCGGTCAGCACGTCCGAGTCGAGCTCGAGAACGGGTCGCGGACGCCGACCGTCCTGTATTACCAGGTCGACTACACATTGGAACGGGCGATGCCCTCTGGAATTGGTTATCTCCATGCGTCTTTCCGCAGGCAGAACCCGACGCAGCTGAAGTCGGACTTCGTGGTCACCGAGGGTTTGTCCGGCCCGGGGCGCTTTCTCGGTTGCAACCTGGGACTACGTATCGTCGACGAGGGCATCTGGTACGGGGAGGGCGAGGTGAAGATGTTCCTCGACGGGGATGCGGCACATCCCACCATCTGCGGTACCGGCCTCGAGGACTACGTGGGCAGCGCCTGGGGCATGGGTAGGCATGCCACTCCGTACGGTGGGTGCACTCTCGATGTCAGGTCCCCCGATGCCACCGACCCGCTCTCGCAACCGGACTTTGTCGGAATGTACCGATGGCACCTACCCGATCCGATCATGTATGCCTCGCAACTGAAGGTGACCCTGCAGCAGATCGGAGGAGTACTCTTCGCTCCGGGCCACGAGTCCGATATGGCCGCGATTGAAGACAGCGGCCGGCTGGCCGGTGGCGGCTGGCAGCCGGTGGCTGACGGGGCGTTCACCTTCGGCATTGTCGAGCGGGTGGACGATGTCTGTGCCACGGCTTATGTCTATTGCCGCCAGCCCCAGAGTGTCGAACGGGTCGACCTGGACGAAGCCGTGGCCGACGTTGAGCGCCGGCCCTATGAGAGGCCGGATCCGATGGAGGTGGGAGGATTGGCCGGGCAGTGACAGCGGTGCGGACAACCACCGTCCGCATCAGGTGAAAAACAGAGAGGCCGACTTGCCCATTGGCGCTTGCCGCCCCCTCACCCCAGAACGCCCGCCGGGCCGGTGGATGGATCGCCGGGCCGGCAAGCGGGGGCGGTCCCGCTCGCCGACTCGGCACCTGTCATGTACCCATTGGGGAGTCTGAAATATCCTTCCGGGTGTAGCTGGTGAGACACCGACACCGGGCGACCGGAGTGTCAGCGGCTCCTGCGTCGGATTCTGTCGGCGGTGCTCGCCCCGCTGTGGCGGTCTTCGTCCCCTAAGCGCTGACACGTATGGCCGGTAGGGCCTCGCCCCACGGGAAGGAGAGGTCAGCCGTCCAATACTGTGCTCACGACCTGGCGTAACACCGGGAGAACGTCCGTCACGAACCACGGGTTCTTGGCCTGCCAGCGAAAGTTGAGGGGGGAGGGATGGACCAGCGGGAAGTATTCGGGCAGATAGTCGGCGAACGATCTGACCGTCTCGGTGAGATTCACTTTTCGCGAATGGCCGAGGTAGGCGTTTTGGGCGTACGTGCCTATCAAGACCCTCAGTTGAACGGCAGGGAGATGGCGGAAGATCTGGGGATGCCATGTCGAGGCAAATCCGTCCCTCGGAGGGAGATCGCCGTGTGGTCCCTTTCCGGGAAAGTAGAAGTCCATCGGCAGGAGGGCTACCAACTTCGCATCGTAGAATTGGCCCTCGGTTACGCCGAGCCAGTCACGCAATCTCACGCCACTCTTGTCGTTCCAGGGGATGCCGCTCTCCTGCGCCTTCTTTCCAGGGGCTTGACCGATGATGGCGATCCTCGACTGTTCCGATGCCGAGTAGAGCGGAAGAATCCCAGCCGCGGTGGCCGCGCTGTTGGCCGGATCATCGAGAATGGCCCGGCGAATAGCTTCAAGGTCGTCCATTGCTCCGATTCTGCCGCGACTTGTTCGGACCTGATGGCTCCGGCTCACCAGCCTTCGGTTTCGGTAGGAACGATCCGGCTCGTTCACGGCGAACCAAGGAGAGGCCGAAGGTGCTTCTCCCTTCCGACGGCCTACATAATCTCGACCGGGACTCCACAACCGCGACCAATCCCCGGCTGACGGAGCTCCCTGTCCGGACGGTCCCCTCGGGATCCCGCCTGAATCCCTCTGTCGGCTTTGTGCTGATCAGTGGCCAGTCGAGGTGAAGCCAGGCTCCAGACCCTTGTCAGCTGCGGCCGACCACCGTGACTTGGAGGACCAGCGGCGCTCCCGGCACCGGGGTACACGGAGTGGGAGTGCACACCTCTGGACCTGTTACAAACGGCACGGTGACAGAGGAAGCTCCGGTTGCAAACGCTCCGAGTGTGGCGTTGAAGTTGCTGCCGGAGGAATGGCTCGATATCAGACTCAGCGCTCGCCGGTTCGAGATGTCAGGCGGCCCGGGCCACGTACCACCCGACATGGCATTTCCTCCCGTCATGATGATGGTTGATCCGACGTCCACGCAGACCGGGGTCGGTTCGCCGCCTGGCAGGGCATGAACCGAGACAGTTCCACTCGAGCAGGTTGAGCTGGTCGATCCCGTTGCTGCCGCCGGTACTGGCTCGGCGGTGGAGTGTGTCGGTTGACCGATCCGAGGCGGTTGCGTCGAACTGGATGATGCCGACGCCGACGAACAGCCGGCTACGCACACCATCGCGCCTGCGATGAGGGGCCAGATACGACCTGCCATTCCGACAACCTATCGACGATCCTGGGTCAGAGCAGAAGGGGTGAGTGTCCTCGACCGCCGCCAGCGGGGCGCACTCACGGTGGTCGGTGGTAGCACCACTGAATCTGTCGAGGGGCTCAGTCAGTCGGTTACCGTGACGAGAATCTGGAAGATCACGAGCGGAAGGGAGCAGCCGGTCGATCCGGTAGTGACCGCCCCGCAGGGAGAATAGGTCGCACGAATGGATGTGGCTCCGACGCCGAGCGCGGTGAAATGGGCCACGTAGACCCCGCTCGTATCGGTGGTGGAGGTCGGTTCCACCACCGACGTATTCAAGCTCTCCGGGGCGGATTGCCACGGTCCTGATCCCGCCGAGCTCTTGCCCGGGAGCGTCACGATGAGGTGCCCCCCCACCACCAGACAGACGGATTGGGATGCGCGGGGATCCGTGGCCGTGACCAGCACGGTTGTTCTCACGCACCCCGCAGGGTTCGCAACCGTTGACGCCGATGTACCTTCGTTGTTGTCAACCGCAGTTGTGGTTGTTGTCGGAGGAGAACCGTTGTGTGGCGTGCCGGGAGGGCTGACGGCCGCTGGCGAGGTGCAGGCCCCGAGTCCGATAGAGAGAACAAGCGGAACCGCCATCACCCTTAGCCGCATCGCCGCTCATCCTCTCACCAATCGAGCTGGTGAGAGGCTGGATCCAGCCCGCCGTTGCATCGGATTGACTGTTCCTGGGCGCTCCATGAGGAAACGGGCACGTGGTTCGGCCCCGTTCTGGCACCTCACATCTCGACGATGCCGTCGGGCCGCCCCGTTCGTCCGGGCTGCCTCGGTCACCCCCTCACCGTCCATTGTGGGCCCTCGGAGGCCCCGGCAGGTTCCGGTTGTGATGACCGCAGCAGGTCTGAGCAGAAGCCAGTGAGTTCAGTCATGATGATGGGTGTCGCATCCGGACCGTTCTTACCCCGTCAGCGGTGAAACACGGACGAAGACACGTAATCTGCCTGCCCAGCTCTCCCTCTGGTTCGTTGCCGTGGCGGTCTTGCTTGTCCTCTGTGCCCGTGCCCTCCGGTCATTCCTTCCCGACATCCACTACCTTGATCCCTACTTCGGGGTCCCGTTCTGCGGCGTGGTTGCCATGGTGCTCGGGGTGGTGGGACTGACCAGGGTCAGGACCACGGGCTCGGGTAGGACCGGATCGATCATCGGTCTCATCGTCGGATCGGCGATCACGCTGCTCTCCGTGGCGGTCATTCTGTTCATATGGGAGTGGAGCCGTACGAATATCCCATTCTGAGTGCGACCTCACTCTTGTCCGTATCCTGCCGGTTGGCAACGTCCGACTGGCCGCAGATGGCCCACATCAGGGGGTGGACCGGCATATCGGACCGAGAGAGACGGTCACCGCTCCACCAGGGCGGCCAGCCGGTGGGCCAGCGCGGCTACAGCGTCGGTGTCCACGGCCAGCTCGAGGCGGGGGCCGCGGCGGGCCGCTGTCACCAGCCCGGCCTGACGGAGCTGTTTCACGTGGACACTGATCGTTGGTTGAGCCAGGTCGAAATCGAGGGCGAGATCGCTGATCGAGCGCTCGCCGGACCGCAGATGATCGAGGATGGCCAAGCGGGTGGGGTCGGCCAGGACCCGGATGGCCCGGGCCAGGTCCTCGGTGCGGGTCCGCGCCCCAGCTCACCCATCCCGGCCCCCACGCCGATCAGTTGGCAACCGGGGAGGTCCAAATAGAGCCCTTTGCCGAACAGAGCGCACGGGACCAACACGACAGGCTCATGGAACTCGGGCAACTCGGCGATGTGCTCGGTGACCGCTAGGCAATCGGACGACACCATGCGACGCCATTCGTCGCCCCGATCGAGAGCCAGCCGGGTGGCGGCAACGGCCCGTTCGGCCGTAGGCCTCCCCACTGTGCGCCACCACGTATCGAGCGGACCGTAGAGGGCGGTGAAGAGAGCGCGGTAGTCCTGCCAGCGTTGGTCGTCGCTCTTCAACAGGCTCAACCGGGCATTGATGGCGGCGCGGGCTTCGGGTGTCTCCGAGCGCAGCGGGAGATCCGAGGGGATCCTCGGTCGCGCCGAGTCCATGGCGTCGAAGAGCGGATCCAGCTCGGTCGTGTCCAGCGCCCCGGCCAGGTAGGCCATCACCTCCAGCTCGGCGAAGCAGTCCCCCCCGTCGTCCCAGAACCGCCGGGTCTCTTCGAGCAGTTCGGGGTGGGCTTCGGACAGGTCCTCGAGGATCCGGTGCTGGGCCCGATGCCGGGGCGACCGGCTGGAATGGGTGACCCACGAGAGCTCGAGCGCCAGTGACGGACCGACAACGGTGACCGGTTCCGCAGACCGGTCGACCTCCGAGATCTGCATAGGCCAATGACTATATAGGGTTATTGTTGAGTTTGTCAAGAAATCCGTTATGATGGTGTCGTGGCGATCGCAGACGACTCGAGGATTCGGTGAACCCCTCCCTTTCGCCGCGCCTGGTCGCCGATCGACATCGCGACCTGATGGCGCTGACCGGACGGCCCAAGCGCCGCCGCCGCCACTCCGTCGGGCGAGCGCTCGGCCTTGGGCTCATTCGGGCTGGCCGCCGCCTGGCCGGTCCGGATGAGATTGGCGAGCGGCCCGGGCTACGGCCGGTGCCCACCAGGCCCTCGCTGTAGGGAGCCGAATACCTGGCTGGGGGAGCCCGCTGGGCACGATGAAGCCGCGACCCGACGGACGGTCGGATTACTCCGTCCGACGGATCGGAGAGTCGGGTGAGGCAGCTCGAGGCGGTACTACGTGTCCCCGGCATCGGTTGGAGGACGTGGCGACATGTCATAGGTGATCCACGTCGTCCGGAAGGCGATCTTGTCGTAGGTTCCTCTGGCCCGATAGTTGTCGTCGGCCGTTGTCCAACGGACCACGTCCCAGCCGCGATCCAGTGCCATCTGGTTGATCTCGCCAAACAGGGCGTTGACAGCACCGCTTCCCCTCCGGTCCGGGTCCACGAACAGATCGTCGAGGTAGCCGGACCTGACCCCGCGCAGTGGTCGAATCCACTCACGGAGGTGGGCGAGAGCCCGTGGACCGCCCACTTCAGCGCCGGAATCGTCAACCTCGACCGCCACCAGGGCTTCGACGATCTTCTCCCCGTGGATCCAGCTCCAGATCTGGAGTTGGTGTTCGTCAGAGGTGGGCCACTGGTAGAAGGCGCAGTATCCGCGGAAGAGCTTCGTCCAGCCGTCGAACTCACTGACATCCACACGACGTACCTTCCAGCGCTCGGACACACCCACCGCCTCATCGCATCGATCGATGAGGATGATATAGCCCCGTCTGTCAGCGACCGGGGTGACATACGAGGGCCGGTCATCACCCTTCAACCCTGAGGGATAGCCTCCATGGTCTGTGACCAGCGCCGATCCTGATACCCGCCGATGGATTGCCATCGTCGGGGACCGGATCGAGGGATTCGCCCCCCAGGATGCGATCGGCGGCGCCGTCGACGACGCCGCCGGTTGGTTGGGGATTGAGTCACCCGAGCTCGATTGGATGCCGACTGAACTCCTGGCGGCGGATGGCGGGAGATCACTCGACGGGGCAGCGGCCGTCTGGTGTGCCCCGGGGAGCCCATTTCGAAGTCTGGACGGGGCGCTGGTCGGGATTCGGCGGGCGAGAGAGTCCGGGCTTCCGTTCCTGGGCACCTGTGCTGGTTTCCAGCACGGGGTCATCGAATACGCCAGGAACGTCATGGGTCGGGGAAAGGCATTCCACGCCGAATATGGTCGAACCCCGGACGGCGAACCATTCATCGAGGAACTGCTGTGCTCCGTTGCCGGCAAGACCATGGAAGTCGACATCGTCGATCCACAAGTGGCGGCCACTTACGGGACCCCTTGTCCGAAGGAGCGCTACTACTGCAGATTCGGGCTCAACCCCGGGTGGCGCCTGCCTCTGGAACGGGCAGGCCTCCTTGTAGCCGGTGTGGATGCCGAAGATGGGGAAGTGCGGATCATGCGGCTGGCTGACCATCCCTATTTCATCCTGACCCTCTTCGTGCCGCAGACCTCGTCGAGTCCGGGCCAACCCCACCCGCTGATCGTCGGTTTGCTCAACGCCATGGCGCCCTGAGGAAGCGGGGATTGGTGGCGTCCGGCCGGTGATCGGCGGCACTTGTCGGCAGTGTGGTCCTACCATGGCCGGATAGTCAACGGTTGGGAGTGAAGATGGAGGCAATGCCGGAGGTCGTGTCGGCCGCACAGTGGCAGCAGCAACGGTATGATTTGCTCCGGGCCGAAAAGGAAGCCACTCGCGCCCTCGATGCTCTGGCCGCTCGCCGCCGCCGCCTCCCCATGGTCAGCTTCGCCGGCGATGGCTATACGTTCGCAAGCCCCACGGGTCCGCAGACACTGCTCGACCTGTTTGCCGGACGCGACCAGCTGGTGGTCTACCAATTCATGGACAACGGTCCCGACCGCTTCTGCCCGGGATGTACGCACTTCACCAACAACATCGTGGACTTGGCCGAGCTGGCCAACTCCGGAGTCAGCTGGTCCAACGTGTCGAATATGCCGCTTGATCAGATCGAGGCCTACAAGGCTCGTATGGGTTGGACGGTGCCGTTCGTTTCGTCACGGAATACGACTTTCGCCGACGACTGTGGGGCGGCGGATGGATTCATGCTCAGTGTGTTCCTGCGCCATGGCAGGGACGTTTACCGAACCTATGGCACCACCGCTCGCGGGGTGGACCGGCTCTTGTTCGTCAACAGCATCCTCGATCTGGTGCCTTTCGGTCGACAGGAGGACTGGGAGGATTCCCCGCCCGGCTGGCCGCAACACCCTACGTACGGATAGGGGCCTTTCGACCCGGTGCCTGTCGGGCTCCCGGGCCAGAGGGGGCCGGATCACCTTGGAGACGATCAGTGGGGCTCAGCCCCTTGGCCATCGGGAACCCCCAGGTCGTACCCTCTGGTGGTGGCAACGCTATTGGTGACCGGCGGCTCGGGAACGCTGGGCCGTTACGTGGTCAGCCGCCTGAGGGATGGTGGCCACGACGTCAGGGTGTTGTCCCGTCGGGCCGACGGGGGAACCCATCAAGGCGATCTGGCCACCGGGCAGGGAGTGGCCGCCGCCACCCGGGGGGTCGATGCCGTGGTTCACGCCGCCTCCGACACCCGTCGTTTCGGCCGCAGCGACATCGTCCAGACCCGTACCCTTCTGGATCTTCTTCCCTCTCAAACCGGGCATGTCCTGTACGTGTCGATCGTGGGGATCGATGCCATTCCCTTGGGTTACTACCGCCGGAAGCGGCACTGCGAAGAGTTGGTCTCGGCTGCCAAAGTGCCGTCCACCGTGGTGCGGGCCACCCAGTTCCATGAGCTGGCTGCCATGGCCTTCGGAGCCTTTGAGCGATTGCCCGTCGCACCCATCCCCTCCGGTTTTCACCTGCAGCCGGTGGCCGCCCGGGAAGTGGCCGACCAGGTGGTCGACCTCATAGGTGGACCGCCGGTGGGCCGGGCCGACGATTTCGGGGGCCCGGAAGTTCTGCCGCTGTCCGCCATGGCCGAAGCATGGCGGGTGCACCGCCACCGGCCCCGTCGGTTCGTGTCTCTTCCTCTACCCGGACCCGCAGCCCGGGCCTTTCGCCAGGGCCTCAACACCTGCCCTGCCCAGGCTGTGGGCCGTCAGACATGGCAGAACTACCTGACCGAACTGGGCCCGGTCTGACGTCGTTTGGAGCTGTGACGGTAGGGGATGGGGGGATCCGGTGGGCGTTCGCCCCGGGATCCCGGCCGTGGTTGCCTACGTATGCGCCCAGGCCGACCGTGGCCCGTGGGGGATCCGGTGGTGACGACGGCGCCCATGGGGGCCGTCGCTCCTTCGTGGTGGGGCCATCGATCCGCGGGGCGCGGCCCCCTGAGGCCGGCCGGATGCGCGACGATTTGCACGCGTGACTCCGAGCTTCGAACATGTGGTTGCGGCTGACGAGCACCAAACCGGGACCTCCCAGCCTCTCGGAGGCCCGATCACCCCTGGCGGCGGGAAAGCCAGTGCCGTAACCGATCGGCTCAGCCCCGACGCGGCGCCGAGGGGCACCAATCTGGCCTACATTCCGGGCCTCGACGGCATCAGAGGCGTGGGGATGCTTCAGATCATGGGCGTCCACGCCGGGGTATGGCTCACCGGAGGAGGCTTCTACCTCCTCGACAGTTTCTTTGCCCTCTCCGGCTTCCTCATCACCACACTGCTCATCACCGAGTGGAGGAAGCGCAGCACCATCCGACTGGCCACCTTCTGGGCCCGCCGGGCCCGGCGTCTGCTGCCTGCGCTCTTCCTCATGTTGTTGGGAGTGGCATTCATCTTCGGCGTCCTGGTGCCCGCCGGCACCTACCCGGGCTTGCGGGGCGACGCTTTCTCCTCACTCTTCTACTTCGCCAATTGGCACTTCATCGTGAGTAGTTCCAATTACTTCGATCAGACCAGCTTGACCTCCCCCCTCATCCACATGTGGTCCCTGGCCCTGGAGGAGCAGTTCTACCTGGTGTGGCCGCTGGTCGTCCTCGGCGTACTCAAGGTCTTCCGGTCACTATGGGCGCTATTGGCCGTCTCCATTGTCGGGGCGCTCGCCTCGGCCCTCGAAATGGCGCTCCTGTACAAACCCGGCAACACCACTCGCCTCTATTTCGGTACGGACACCCACGCCCAGTCGGTGCTGGTCGGAGCCACCCTGGCCGTGGCTCTGGCCATTTGGAGCGAACGACGGGGAAACCGTGACTGGGCAGCGCGGACCCGTGGCGGCCGATGGGCCCTCACGGCCATCGGTGCCGTCGGAGTTGTGGTCAGTGCCGTCCTCTACCTCTCGGTCAAATCGACGGACTCATTCGCCTACCGGGGTGGGTTCATGGTGGCGGCGTTGGCCGCATCGGCCGTCCTTTTGAGCGTGTCCTGTGCCCAGCAGTCACCGGTGGCCAAGCTTTTCGGCTTTCCACCCTTCACCTTCATCGGCCGGATCTCCTACGGCATGTACCTGTGGCACTTCCCCCTCTTCACCTACATCAACCATGCCCGAACCGGCCTGAGTGGCTGGGCCCTCTTCGGCGTCCGCTTCGTGCCCACCCTGCTGATCGCCATGGCTTCCTTCTATCTGGTGGAGCGCCCCATCCGCACCGGAAAGATGTTCACCGCCTGGCGATCCTGGACGTTCACCCCCCTGGCCTTGGGGGCGGTGGTGGTGGCCGTGTTGTGGGCCACTGTGGCTCCGGCGGCCAGCGTCACCGACACAGGATCGGCGGTCGGCGCCCTGGCGGCGACGCCCATCCGGACAGCCGTGCCCGCCGCCTATCTCCACTCGCCCGTCCGGGTGCTGCTGGTCGGCGACTCGGAAGCGCTCACGCTCGGTTTCGGGTTGAGCGCGGCCACCCAGGCCGACCCGGAGCGTTATCGCATGACCCTCCTGGACGAGGGGATCGTGGCCTGCGGGGTAGCCGACGGTTCGACCTTCACCAAAGCGGGGGTTGCCGGCAATTTGGTGGGCTGGCCCTGCTCCCCCGACCCGGCCCAGGGCAATTGTCCGCCGGGAGGTGTGTTCGGTCCCGATCAGCACGTGCCCTGTCAGGCCTGGACATCGGCGTGGGCCGACTGGGTGAAGCAGCTGAACCCCAACGTGGTCGTCCTGTTGGCTGGGGGAGCAGAGGTCCTCGACCGGATGTTCGACGGAACCACCACCAATATCCTCAACCCGGTCTTCGCCCACTACGTGAAAGGCCAGCTGGAAAAGGCGGTGCACATAGCCACCGCCGGCGGTGCGCTCATGGTCTTCATGTCCAAGCCATGTCAGAGCACGGGGGAGCAACCCGACGGCAGTCCCTGGCCCGAGGACTCGCCGGCACGACAGGCGCTCTACAACTCGCTCCTCCGCCAGGTGTCCCAGAAGAACCCGGGCAAGGTCTACTTTCAAGATCTGAACAGCTACGTGTGTCCCGACGGCACGTACTCGGCCACCCTCCACGGCGTGCCGGTGCGAAGTTCCGACGGCGTGCACTTCACCTACGGACAGAAGGGAACGGGCGGTGACTACCTGGCCCCGGCCATTCTCCCCTACTGGGAGGAGCTCGGTCATCTCCAAGAGGCGGAGACCCACGGGCTGAGCGTCAGCCACAACCAGTTGCCGAAGTTCTTCGCTCCCTGGTAGTCGAAACCGAATTCGTCCGGCCGGTCCCGATCACTAGGGTGGTCGCCATGGTCATCGGGGGATTCAGGGATCTGTTCGTGGCCATCGCCACCTGCGCCGCCACCCTCATCGGTCTCCTCTTCGTGGCCATGTCCATCGCCCAGGGCCGGATTCAAGCTCACCCGCAGGAGATCAGGGAGTTCAGAGCCGCCGCCGCCCTCCTGGCCTTCACCAATGCCTTTTCGGTGGCACTGTTCGGTCTGGTGCCCGGAACCAATGTCGGCATTCCCGCAGCCATCGTCGGACTGATCGGCCTTTTCTTTACGGCGGCTGGAGTGCGGACAATCGTCTCTCTGCATGTGGAGAAGGGGCAGCGCCGACCTCAGCTGGTACTGGTCATCGCGCTACTCCTGGTCTTCGGATATGAGTTCGTCTACGGCATCGAGCTGATGATCAACTCCCACCACGGTGGCGCCCTCACCGCGGTCGCCTTCGGTCTCATCGCTTCACTCCTGATCGGAATCGGACGGGCCTGGGAACTGGTGGGCGAGTGGGACACCGGGATCTTTGCTTCGGTGGGAAGGTTGATCGGTCGCGAGACTCGCATGAGCGGTCCGATCGACCAGGAGACAGCGGCTCCTTCCGACGAGAGCCACGCGGGATGAGCGCCGCCGGCGGCACCCGTTGGCCTGGGCTTCCGACACCGGAACGGTAGGAGGATGGCCGGCGCCAACGTCTGACCCCCGCCGGCAGTGGTCGGGCATGATGAGGCATGAACACCTGGTGGATCCCGCCGACCTTGCGGGGCTATCGGCTGGCCTGGTTGGGTGCCGACGCCCTGGCCGGTCTGGCTCTGGTGGCCGTCGTTCTGCCCTCTCAGATGGCCACGGCCATGTTGGCCAATCTTCCCGCCGTGACCGGCCTCTATGCCTTCGTGGCCGGGTCCTTGGTCTACGCACTGATCGGCAAGGGCCATTTCCTGTCGGTGGGAGCAGACTCGACGATCGCCCCGGTGCTGGCCACCGGGGTGGCTTCCGTGGCCGTGGTGGGCAGTACGGGCTACGCCACGGCCATGGCCTTTACGGCACTGATGGTGGGAGGGCTCCTCATTGTCTTCGGTCTGTTCCGCATGGGATGGATTTCCGAGTTCCTGTCCACGCCGGTGATCACCGGCGTCCTGGCCGGCATCGCGGTCGTGATCATGGCCCGACAGATCCCTCTCGTTCTGGGAGTGCCCAGCCAGCAGGGGACCACGATCGACCGGCTGCGCGGGGTGGTCGACCAGCTCGGCGACGTCAACGGCTGGTCGGTGGCCATCGGCGTCGGAGTGCTGGGCCTCATCGTGGTGGCGCAAAAGATCGATCACCGGCTTCCCGGGACACTCGCCGCCCTGATCATCTCGGCGGTGGTGGTCAATGCTTTCGGCCTGGCCTCTCACCACGGAGTGGCGGTGATCGGACATGTGCAACCCGGGCTGCCTCACGTCAAGGTTCCGTCGCTGTCATGGTCGCAACTGCGCAAGCTTCTGGGAACGGTGCTGACCGTCGCCTTTTTGTGTGTCGCCCAGACGGCGGCAACGGTTAGGACCGTGAGCAACACGACACCCGCACTGGACGACTTCAATCGCGAGTTGCTGGCCGTCGGAGGAGGGAGTGTGGCCGCCGGCTTCCTCGGAACCTTGGCTGTCGATACCAGCCCACCCAACACGGCCATCACCCATGCGTCCGGCGCTCGCACCCAACTGGCCAACATTCTGGCCGTCCTGGTGGTGGTGGTCGTCCTGGTGGCGTTCACCGCCGGATTGGCCGATGTGCCGGAGGCCATGCTCGGTGCCACATTGATATTCATCGCTTCCAAGCTGTTGAGGATGGGCGAGCTCCGAAGGATCCTGCGCTTCAACCACGTCGAATTCGTGTTGGCTGCGGTCAGCCTCGCCGCCGTCGCCCTTATCGGGATCGAGCAGGGGGTTCTGTTGGCCATCGTCCTTTCGCTGGCCGACCGCACCCGGCGGTCAGCCAGGCCTCAGGAAGCCGTCCTCGGGCGCGCCCCGCATTCCGACCACTGGATACCTGTCGACGTCGGCCCCGCGACGGAGCAGATTCCGGGGATCCTGGTGTATCTGGTCTACGCACCGGTCTGGTACGGCAATGCTGACTATCTTCGTTCTCGGATCCTCGAGCTGGTGGAAGGCGCCCCCCACCCCCTGCACGCCGTGGTGCTCGATGCGGACGGCATCTCCGACCTCGACTACACCGGGCTGCAGGCCCTGCGTATGTTGAACGTCCAGCTATCGCGGCGGGGAGTGACGTTGGCCATCGCCCGAGCTTCGCGTCTCGTCCATGACGACCTCAAGCACGGTGCGCTCCTCCAGCAGATGGGAGCCGAACACGTGTTCACTTCCGTCGAGCAAGCGGTGGGGGCTCTCCAGCGTCCGGTCTGAATCAGGAGCGATGGCGGCCGGACGGGACGTGCCCCGTTCCGGGGAGGGCAGCGGTGTCTGAACGCCGGCCCACGGCCGGAACGTGAACGCCGGCATCCCCAACCGGCGACCGGGGGTGTGCTGAACTCGGTCCGCCGACCCATTTCTGATGATCGGAGGCGGACGTGGACAACGCATCGGTGGGACCAGTGAGGAGTCCGGTGGTGGTTATCCTGCTGTCGATCATCACCCTGGGGATCTACAGCCTGTACTGGCAGTACGCCTCCTTCAAGGAGTTGCGGGCCTATGCCGGAGAAGGGATCGGTGGCGGACTGGGTCTTCTCTTCGCTTTTCTCATCGGTATCGTGAACGCCTTTTTGCTGCCATCCGAGGTCGGCCATCTGTACGGCAGAGAGGGTCGGGAGGAGCCGGTCAGCGGCATCACCGGGTTCTGGGTGTTCCTCCCGTTGATCGGATGGATCATCTGGGTGGTCAAGGTCCAGGGACGGCTCAACCAGTTCTGGCAGTCCCACGGGGCCGTGCCTGCTTAGTGGTGCTCAGCGGCCTAACGCAGAATCCATCTGCTGTGGCATCTGGACCGGGGGGGACAGGGCAGGGGGATAGGCCGACAAGGGCCGGCCATCATCGATGGCGCTCCCCTCAACCGGAGTGTGCTCGAGGGCTCTGACCGTCCCGCCGGCTCCGAGCCGGGCGGTTCCCGCCGTCCGTTGGCCCGGGGGGACTTTCCGGCTAATCTGTCATCACACGATGTCATTGACCGATGACATAGGATGCCGGACAGGAGCCGTCGGTTGGCCACCACCATCAGCGGAACCGTGACCGACGAGTCGCCCGATCGCCCCTGGCGGCAGCGGACCACCCTGCCCGTTCTGGTTTCCGTTGCCGCCTTGGTGGCGGTGGTGAGCAGTCTGGGAGCGCCGCTCATACCGTCGATCGCCCGTGCTGACGGCGTGTCGCTGAGCACGGCCCAGTGGTTGCTGACCGCCGCTCTGATGACGGGGGCATTGGCCACCCCGGCCATGGGTCGGCTGGCCGACGGGCCCCGGAAGCGTCGGGTGGTTGTAGTCGCCCTGGCTGTGGTGCTGGCCGGTTGTGTGCTGTCGGCGCTGTCGACCAACTTCTGGATCATCGTGGTCGGGCGGGGTTTGCAGGGGTTCGGTCTCGGCCTGTTGCCGGTGACAATGGCCATTGCCCGCAGTCAGTTCTCACCCGAACGGGCCGGCCGGGCCATAGCCACCCTGTCAGTGAGCGCGGCCGTGGGGGCCGGGTTGGGCTATCCGATCACCGCCCTCATCGCCCAGCTGCTCGACTTCCATGCTGCCTTCTGGTTCGGCGCCTTGACGGTGGCCGTCGCCCTCGTCTCGGTCGTTGTCGTGCTGCCGGAAGAATCGTCGGACCGTGCGCGGCCGTTCGATTATGCCGGCATGGTCGCCCTCGGTATCGGCGTTGTCGGTATCTCGGTCGTCCTCAGCGAGGGGGGCGCATGGGGGTGGACATCGTTCCCGTGCCTCGGTCTGGTCGGCCTGTGCATCGTGGTCATCGGGCTGTGGATCCGCCACGAGCTCCATGTCACGGATCCGCTGATCGATGTCCGCCAGGTACGGAACCGATCAGTCCTCACCGCCGACGTATCGGCTTTCTTCATAGCCGCCGCCATGTACCTGTTCCTGCCCATCATCGTCGAATTCGTGCAGGTACCGGTGGGCGACGGCTACGGGTTCGGCGCCTCCATCGTCGTCTCGGGTCTGGTCTTCGTTCCTCTGTCGGTCTGCTCGTTTGCCGCCAGCCGGTGCTTGGTGGCCTATGCCCGTCGTTTCGGCATCCGCACCATGATCCCCTTCGGTTCACTGATCTTCGCCTTCGCCACCGCCTTTTTCGCCGTGGAACACCGGGCCTTGTGGGAAGCGTTCGTGGCCGCCGGAATCGCCGGCATCGGCATCGGTTTCACCTTCGCCGCCATGCCCGGTTTCATCGTGCGGGCCGTCCCCACATCCGAGACGGGCAGTGCCATGGGCTTCTATCAGGTCGTGCGCAGCATCGGGCTCTCGGTGGGGAGCGCCCTGGCTGCCGCGGTGCTTACCGCCTATACGAGGCCCGGACACACCTTCCCTGTCTTCGACGGGTTTCAGGTCACGTTGATCGTGGCCACCGCTCTCTGCCTGATGACCGCGCTCCTCAGCTACCTCCTGCCGGGCCGGGCCGCCGGGCCGGTGCCACCCATCGACGAGGAGATCGAGAAGAGGATGGAAGAGGAGGCGGAAGTCGAAGCAGCCGGTCTGATGTTGGCCGACGAACCGCTCGGAGGCGGAAAGGGGATGATCGGGCGATGACCCCATCGGGCCCCGTCAAACCGCGGCCGGCCGACGGGACCAGCCGACCGAGGAACGCAAACGCCAGTAGGCAGTCGCTACTGGAGGCCGCTCAGGATCTCTTCGGTAAGCGGGGCTTCGAGGGTACGACCATGCGTGACATCGGCGACCAGGCGGGTGTCGATCCTGCTCTCATCGCCCGCTACTACGGCAGCAAGGCCGATCTGTACATCGCTGCCGTCGTGGCCGAGTCACAGGGCGACCGTCCCCAGTCGGAGTTCGAGGGCCTCCGAGACATGACCGAGGCCCTACTCACCCGTATGGATGCCCAGGGGCTCGGACCGGTCACCCAAGCCCTGATCCGGTCGGACAGCTCCGACGAGATCCGTGACGCGGCGCGGGCCCACATGGCACGTCGACTGGTGGCTCCGATGGTGGCCGACATGACGCAACGGGGTGTGGAGGAAGCGCAGCTGCGCTCGGAGATCGTCGTGGCCGCCCTCATCGGCATCAACCTGGGACGGGCCCTGGGGTGGTTCGATCAGCTGAGGTCGGTGCCCCGAGAACATCTTGTCGATCAGATGGTCGAGCTTCTCGGCCCCTGAGAGAGCACCGAACGTCGAACCTCTCGACGGCCCTGGTCCACACGGAGTCGAAAGGGCGGCACCACCGGGCGATGCCCCAAGGGCCGTCCCGGCGCCGGTTGTCTCGACGATTCAAGACGCAGGCCGCTCGTGCCGATGATCATCGGGAACACCCGAGAGGAACCATCGTGCGGTTGGCCGGTAGCAGACGAACATTTGTCGGGAGTGGGAAAGCCCCCCGTCGGCGCCCGCCGTGCCCGGCTGGTACGACCGGGACGTTCGGGGTGGACCTGCTGTTTGCCACCCTGGGGATCGGGCTGACCGTCGACGGCGCCAAGCGGACCGGTGTCTGTCGAGCCCATCGCCGGCAAACCCCACCGGCACTGTCCCCGGCCCCCGGGCCCGATCCCGTCGTCTGAACCAACTGGAGAGGTCGGACGCCAGCCCGAGGGGTTTCCTTTCTACCGGGTCTGTCCGAAGGTGTGGTCGACAGCCCTGGTCAGCCGGCCCGGCAGGGAGGCCTCGATCTTGGAGGCCAGGGAGGATTCGAGCCTGTGGTTCGAAACCGCTTGGCTGATCCGGCTGTCAGCCGCCGACACCAGCGCATTGACGACTGTCTGAGCGCTGACGCCGTGCTGGCCGGCGACGTCGGCGATGGACGTGCCCGACCGCAATTCGGATACCAGGGCCTCGGGTGTCACCCCTATGGTGCGGGCGCTGATGGCGACGCCGGCTCGGCGGATCTGGCCGCGGTGGGCCCGCAACCATGACCGGAGCGGGTGGGCACCCGAAGCCGCAGATCCGGCAGGACCGTGCTGGGCCGCCGGCACGGTTGCCGCCGGGGCACTGGCGTAGGCGTTGCCGGCCACGGCCACCCCTGCCAGCAGCGTGGCCGAAATGACGATCGGGGCTATGACTTTCTTGAACACGGGTTGGCTCCTCTGTGGTCCTGGCTTCGTAGCTCCCACCCTGGCCGCCAAAGTGGGGATTTCGATGTCGGAAATATGAGGATTCGGTGAGGGGGGGGTCAGAGGTTTGGTTGTCCGCCTCGCCTCAGCGAGGTCCCGCTCCGGTGTAACGGGTTTCCGCAGGATCGACGGCGAACGGGGCCGACTGGCCCCAACCGTCGAGGTAGACCAACTCGGCCAGCGGTCGCCGGCGGACGGCTCCGTGGTGCCCCTGGGGCCGACCGATGGTGATGGCTCCGGCCACGACGGCGTCGTCGGGGATGTCCAGTAGCTGGCGGAGCTCCGCGTCGACGAACAGATTCCAGGTCGTCATCACCCCGCCGTAGCCGACGGCGCGGGCGGCCAGGAGGAGGTTCTGGCAAGCAGGGTAGATCGACGCCCCTTCGACCGCGTGCGCAGCCCGGTAACGGATGAAACAGGGCAGGATCAGAACCGGCACCCGGTGGAGGTGATCGACGTAGGCCTGCATGGTCCGGTCCATGGCTGCCTTGGGAGAGCGTCCGTCCTCGCCCGAGCCCCGGGTGTACCCGTCGGCTTCACGTTTGGCGCTCCAGGCTTTTTGGGCTGCCGCGCCGATCAAGGATTTGGCCGAAGCGGCTCTGGGGCCGTCGGTGAGAACGATGAAGCGGAACGGCTGCCGGTTCGACCCGCTGGGGGCTCGGGAGGCGGCGAACAGGATGTCACGGAGGACGTGTTCGGGCACCGCCTCGTCCGTATACCGGCGGATGGCGCGGGTGCTGCAGATTCCTTCCAGCAGCCCGACCGTGTCCGACGACAAAGGAGGGCCGGCGGGGTCGGCGGCGGCATCCGGGTGGGGGGGAACCCGGCGATGGGTGGGCACGCGTTCCAGTGTAGAGAGGTGGATCGAGCCTCAGGAGAGGGGCCGCCACGACCGCAGCCGGCCACCCACGCTCCGCGACGAGGGGTGCCGGGATCGCGCCCGCCGGCGCAACTCGTCGGTCATCCGGTCGATCTCGCCCTCGAGGCTCTGGCGCAGCAGGGCCACGGCCGGCGAGCCACCGGGGTGGAGAACCAGCTCGTCGAGCTGCTGGCGCTGCCTGTCACGCTCAGCCCTCAGATGGTCGTCGTCGAACATCGAGTAATCAGTGTCATCGTCGAGGTCGATGCGGATGGGAACATCCGACCGGGTCCAGGTCAGATTGTCCGGATGCAGACTCATAGTTGTCACATCGGCCGGTTTTGCCCCCGCCTTGAGGGTCGACCGGCCGGCCGCCTACCTCGGGACGTCGGCCCCGGTGACAGACAGATAGGCCACCAGACCGGCGATGACGGCGGCCAGCCCCAGGGCCACCGGACCGTCGCCCCATCCCAGGCCCCCGACGCTGCGGGGCTTGCCCATCCAGTCGGCCACCGAGGCACCCAGCGGGCGGGTGAGCACGTAGGCGGACCAGAAACACAAGATGGCGTTCCAGTGGAGCACCCGGTAGCCGAAGGCAGGCACCGCTATCAGGCCGGCAAAGAGAAAGGCGGAGGTCAGGTAGCCCAGATGGAGGGTGGTGGCCGTCAGGTCGCCGATGGCCGTCCCCAGGGCAAAAGTGGATACCACGGCCGCCCAGTAGAAGCCCTCGCGGCGGGCGGTGTCGATGGTGTGAAAGGACAGGGTTCCCTCCGTCTTCTGCCAGCTCACGAAGACGACCGCCAGCACGACGCCGTAGAGCGTGCTCGACACCGGATAGGGAACGCCAAATCCGGCGTGGAGGACGTCTGCGGCCATGGTCCCGAATACACCCACCATGACCACGGCCAGCCAGTAGGCCCAGGCCACATACCGGCGCATCGAGAACTGGAGGGTCAGGGCGGCGGCGAAGGTGATGAACCCGAGACCGACCGCGGGAACGGGGTGGAGCGTGTGGACCAGGTAGTCGGACGTGGCCTCGCCCAGGGCCGTCGACAGCCCCTTGATGATCCAGAAGAGCGCCGTTATCTCCGGCACCCGGAGCTCTCCACGGGTCGTCCAGCCGGCCGAACCGGCGGGGTTGCTCACCGCACCATTGTGGCCGACGCCGCCCGAGGTCGCTCGGACCGGCGCCGGCACCCGCTGATCGGGCCGACCTCCTCGACCGGTCGTTCTCACCCTTCCGAGCTGCCCCAGTCGCGCCATCCGGTGTGGGCGGAGAGCAGCTCCGGCCGGCTCGTAGGGTCAGCTACGCCGGTTGAGCGGTGAGGTACACGGTGATGGCCCGGGCCATGGCCGAGGCCGCCGCCTGTTGGAAGGTCGGCGTGACCAACAGGGCGGCGTCGGTGGCATTCTGCATGTTCCCGCACTCGATCAGAACTTTGGGCACGGTGGTCAGGTTGAGGCCGGCCAGATTGTTTCGGGGTTGGATGCCGTCGACCCCGTCATAGGTGCTCACCGGCATGGGCGTATCGGCGGCGAAGGTGGTACGCAAGAGGACACCGAAGGCGGCTGAGGAGGTGATCACCCCGTTGTTGGGACCGTCGGCCACCGGCTCCAGCACGGCGAACCCCCGTCCGGTGGTGGGGCCGCCGTCGGCGTGAATGTCCACGGCCACATTGGCGTCGGCGTCATTGATGATGGCGGCCCGGGTGGTGACACAGGGACCCACCCCGTCGTTGTTGGGGCGGGTCATCACCACGGTGGCACCTTCGGCTTCGAGGTCGGATTGAAGATAGGTGGCCACATTGAAATTAAATTGGGCTTCGGTATATCCGCTGGCCGTTTCGGTACCGGTGGTATCGCAGGATTCGTTCTCTTGTCCGTTCCACACCGGCTGGTTGATGATCTGGGGAGCTGTGTAGTTGAGTCCGTTGTGGCCGGGATCGATCCCGACCACCTTGCCGGTCAGCGCCCGGGCCGACCCGAATACCAGCCAGTACCCACCTCCCGATGGGGTGGCCACAATGCCCACGGCCGGGCCGCCCGGCCGGCCGGCGCCCTCGGAGCCGTAGAAGGCAACCCTGCCGAAGGAGAAGATGCCCCCGTCGGCGGCCACCAGCCAGTAGCCCTGGCCGTTCGGAGCGGCGGCCATACCCACGATGGGCTGGTTGAGACGGGTGTTGCCGGTCGACCCGAAGAAGTGGGCGTCGCCGTAGGAGAAGATGCCCCCGTCGGCGGCCACCAGCCAGTAGCCACCACCGTCGGGCGTGGCGGCCATACCCACGATGGGCTGGTTGAGACGGGTGTTGCCGGTCGACCCGAAGAAGTGGGCGTCGCCGTAGGAGAAGATGCCCCCGTCGGCGGCCACCAGCCAGTAGCCACCACCGTCGGGCGTGGCGGCCATACCCACGATGGGCTGGTTGAGACGGATGTTGCCGGTCGACCCGAAGAAGTGGGCGTCGCCATAGGAGAAGATGCCCCCGTCGGCGGCCACCAGCCAGTAGCCCTGGCCGTTCGGAGTGGCGGCCATACCCACGATGGGCTGGTTGAGACGGATGTTGCCGGTCGACCCGAAGAAGTGGGCGTCGCCATAGGAGAAGATGCCCCCGTCGGCGGCCACCAGCCAGTAGCCCTGGCCGTTCGGGACGGCGGCCATACCCACGATCGGGGCGTTGAGTCCGGCCAGGGCGTTCACGCCCAGGGCGGCGTCGCCGAACGGTACGACCGAGTTGGCCGCCGGCGCGGCAACGGCCGTGTGGGGAACGGCGTTAGCGCCGCCTTCCGCCCCCGGTATCCACCAGCCGATGACGGCGGCGGCGATGAGCGGGACAGCCACGACGGCCACGGCGGCGCGCCGGGACCCACCGAAGGGGGTGTGCTTCATCGTCGCCACTCTAGGCAGTCAGGCCGACAGCCGCCGCCCTGCGTCACGTTGGGACAGGGAAGCGGGAATCTCAGGTCGGAACCCCGGGAAGCTCGACCCGGCAGATGCTGGCGTTGGGTACGGCGTCCCAGGCCATCCCCCTCAACGGGCGCTGCCCCAGCACGGCGCGCAACATGCAGATGCTCCCGCCGTGGGCCACCACCACGATGTCTCCCGTCCCGGTCGACTCGGCGAGGTCGTCGAGGAAGGACCGGCACCGCCGGTAAACGTCATCGAGACATTCGCCACCGGGGGGGCGGGCCTGGGGATCGCGGACGTACCCCTCCTCGATCCCGGTGAACGAGGAGGGCACCCGATCCGAGGGGACGCCTTCGGCCAGTCCGAAGCGGCGTTCGCGCAGTCGGCAGTCGGTCGTGGTCCGGTAGCCGAAGCGTCGGCCGATCACGGTGGCCGTCCATCGCGCCCGGTAGAGGTCGCTCGAGTAGACGGCACCCACCGGTTCGGTGGCCAAAACGTCGGCGGCCTGGCGGGCCTGGTACCTTCCTCGTCGGGTGAGGCGAGCCCCGTCGACGTGTCCCTGTATCCAACCCAACGAGTTCCAGGTGGTCTCACCGTGCCGAACCAGCCACAGCACCGGCTGTCCCTTCATGAGGAGCGTCACCCCGGCAGTGTCACCCACCATTCTGGGAGGCAGCTGGGACATTGCTCCACCGGTTCTGGGAGTACCGGGTTCACCCGGGCCCGGCCCGGACCGATCGAGACCACGGCGTGAACGGGCACACAGGGACCGACGACCCGGAAAGCCGGGTCTACGGGGCGGTGTGCGCTGTTCCCCCCGGATTCGTGACCACCTATGGCGACATCGCCCGAGCGGTGGGTCTGCGATCTCCCCGCCAGGTCGGTCACCTGCTGGCCCGGGGGACGCAGCCGGCTCCGTGGCATCGTGTGGTGCGGTCCGACGGCAGGCTGGCCGGGCCGGTGGCATCCGAACAGGGTCGTCGTCTGCGCGCCGAGGGTGTCGATGTAACCGGAGCGCGAGTGGATCTGAAGAAGTATCGCTGGTGATGCGGCGATGGACCGGGGCCGGAGGTCGGCATCGGCCCGTCCCGTGATGGCCTCCCGCCACGGGATGCCCATCCGGGACTCCGGTGTTCCGGACCCGGCCACCCTTAGACTCGTCGTCAATGGGTGACATGACCTGCGGGGGCGACTCCCCTCGGTGAGCATCCTGGGAAGGGCCAAGCGGATCCTGCAGGGACCGGCACTATCGGCCCGGCAAGCTTCGACCGAACAGATCACCCCCGTGGAGGGCCTGTCGGCCCTCTCGCTCGATGCCTTGACCTCGGTGGCCTACGGACCGGAGGCCATCCTCGTCGTCCTGGCCGTCGCCGGCACCACCGCCCTTCATCTCATTCTGCCCATCACCATCGCCATCGTTGTGCTGTTGGTCATCCTGGTGATCTCCTACCGGCAGGTCATCGACGCCTATCCGCACGGGGGTGGCGCCTACGCCGTCACCCGCGACAACTTCGGTCACCAGGCCAGCAAGTTGGCGGGGGCGTCATTGATCGTGGACTACACCCTCACCGTGGCGGTGTCCATCGCCGCCGGAGTCGGTCAGCTGACGTCAGCTTTTCCGTCCACATCCCCCTATGTGATCCCGATGTGCCTCGGCATCCTCGTGATCATCACCACCCTCAACTTCCGCGGGCTGGGCGAGGGGGCACGCGCCTTTCTCCTTCCCACTCTGATCTTCATCGTCGGACTGCTGGCCATCATTGCCGTCGGACTCATTCACCCTCTGGGCCGTGGCGCGCCTCAGATGGGGCAACCGCTGGTGGCCACCGGTACCGTCGAGGCAGTCTCGATCCTGTTGGTGCTCAAGGCATTTTCCGCCGGGTGCAGTGCCCTTACCGGGGTGGAGGCCATCGCCAACGGGGTGCCGCTGTTCAAAGAGCCCCGGGTGGAACGGGCCAAGCGCACCGAGCTCCTGCTCGGAGCCATTCTGGGTGTCATGTTGCTGGGCCTGGCCGTTCTGGCTCGCAAGTTCGACATCGAACCGCGGTCGGGTCAGACCGTACTGAGCCAGATCATGGCCGATGCCGTCGGTCGCCATTGGGCGTACTACATCGTTTCCCTCACCATCACCCTGGTCCTGGCTCTGGCCGCCAACACGTCCTTCGGGGGCCTGCCCGTCCTGACCAGCCTGCTGGCCCGAGACGGCTACCTTCCCCACCTGTTCGGCGTGCGGGACAGCCGGCTGGTGTTCGGCAACGGGGTGGGCGTCCTCGCCGTGGCCTCGGGAATCCTGCTGGTGGCCGTGGACGGCAATACCAATGCCTTGATTCCCCTGTTTGCCATCGGTGTCTTCATCGGCTTCACGCTCTCGCAGGCCGGACTGGTCGTCCATTGGCACCGGACCCGGCCTCCGGGCTGGACCCGTCGGGCCGCCATCAACAGCCTCGGCGCCACGGTGACGGCCGCCGCCACCCTCATCTTCCTGCTCACCAAGTTCCTGGAAGGAGCGTGGGTGGTGGTGGTAGCCATTCCCCTGCTCATCCTGCTGTTCAACCGGGTCAGCGCCTACTACGCCCGGGTGGAGATGGCGCTCGGGTTGGACACGTTGCCCGGACCTCCGGTCCGCAAGCGGACTCTGGTGGTGGTACCGGTCACCGACGTGTCCCGTCTTACCCGCCACGCCCTTTCCGAGGCCATCTCGCTGGGGGACGAGACCATCGCCGTCACCGTGGTGTTCGACGACGTGGAGGTAGGGCTGCAGGACCATGAGGTGGAACGCCGATGGCGCGAGTGGGATCCCGGGGTGACCCTGCGGGTTCTCCATACCGACTATGCCTCGATAGTCCAGCCCATATTGGGATTGGTCGACCAGCTTCGGGCCGAGCAAGACTGCCAGATCGTGGTACTCATCCCCATGGTGGTTCCCGAGCACGTGCGCTACCGACTGCTCCACAATCAGACCGATCTGGTCCTGGCCTCTGCCCTCCGTCGCCGCAGCGATGTGGTGGTGGCCCGGGTGCCCATGCCCATCCAGTACACCGACGGCCAGATCTGAGGTTGGTGGTGGACGGGGAAACCGTGGTCTTCGAGGGGTTCGAGGGACTCCACCTGGTCGCTGACGTTCGTGGCGATCCGGCCGCCTGGCCGGTGCTGTTCCTGCACGGCGGCGGGCAGACCCGACACGCCTGGGGGGCCACGGCCGAGGTCGTCGCCCGTGCCGGGTGGCGGGCCGTGGCCCTCGACCTGCGGGGACACGGCGACAGTGACTGGGCGCCCAATGGCGACTACTCGTTCACCGCCTTCTGTGCCGACTGCGTGGCGGTGGCTGACCAACTGGGAAAGCCACCCGTGCTGGTGGGGGCCTCCCTGGGTGGAATGTCGGCCATGTTGGCCGAGGGAACCAGCGACCGCACCGTTTCGTGCGGGCTCGTCCTGGTGGACATCACGCCCAAGACCAACGATGCCGGCATCCAGCGCATCACCCGGTTCATGCAATCCGGATTCGACGGATTCGACTCCCTGGAAGCGGCCGCCGCCGCCATCGCCGCCTATACCCCGCAGCGCAAGCGGCGCATGAACCCGGCCGGTCTGACCAAGGTGCTGCGCCAGCGGGGCGACCGTTGGTACTGGCACTGGGACCCTCGGGTCATCGGCCAGGAGCGGTCCGAAGTGGTACCCGATCGGCTGGCCGGACTGCTCAGCGTGGCCACCAGCAATATCCGTGTCCCCACCATGTTGGTCCACGGGCTGCTGAGTGATGTCGTCACCCAGGAGGGTGTCGATGACCTGTTGGCCCAGATCCCCGAAGCCACCGTCGTGGCTGTCGACGGTGCCGCCCACATGATTGCCGGCGATCGCAACGATGCCTTCTCCGATGCGGTGATCACCTTCCTCGAGGAGGAGATCCGGCCCACGCTCGGCTGAGTGCTTGTCGGGTTCCCCTCCGTCTGGCCACCGAGGGAGCGTGGGCTTCCCCGTTCCCGTCATCGGAGCAGGGGAGTTCACTCTTCGGAGGCGAGGGCCCTGTCGTCGGGCGGCAACCCGGTGAAGCGATCGGTGCCCCAGCTGTGTAGGACGCTCGCCACCAGTGCGCGTTCTTCGGGGGTGGGAGCCGCGGCGCCGAGGACCATTCTGGCCACCACCAGGGCGCTGTAAGGACCGAGCAGCAGACCTTCGGCCCCGTGACCGGTGGCCACGAAGACGTTCGGCCACCCCATCACCCGACCGATGATCGGCCGGCCGTCAGGGGTAGCCGGCCGTGATCCCACCCGTGTCTCCAGCACCGACGCCTGGGCCAGGCCCGGCGCGGTACGGAGGCACTCCCGCAGGAGCTGGTGGAGGCCGTCGGCGGTCGGACGGTGATCGAATCCGGCGTCGGACTCCATGGTCCCCCCGCAAGCCAACCGCCCGTCGGGCCACGGCACCAGATAGAAGCCCAGCACGGGCTGGACGATGGGCCATCGGCTGCTGTCGGTGTCGGGCAGTAACAAGTGAACGATCTGACCCTTGAGCGGAACGACCGGGAGGCTCGCCCCCAGGGCCACGCCCACTTCGGCCGACCACGCTCCGCCGGCCACGACGACGGCACCGGCGGCAATGGCTCCCTCGTCGGTCATCACTCCGTCGACCGTGCCTCCCCCTCGACCCGTGTTGATGGTGGCCGGGCCCGACACCACCCGCAGTCCCCGAGACTCAGCGGCCCGACGTAGGCCGGCGTTGAGGATCCGGCCGTCCACCCGGCGGGCCGCCGGGTTGAAGAGGGCACGTCGGACCGGACCGAGCGGGGGAAGAGCTGAGCCACCTCCTCGGGCCCGAGCTCGTCGGCGAGACCGGGGCTCCGGCTACCCACCAGGCGTACCGCTTCGTCCATGACGGCGTCGTCGCCGGGCCGCTGGGCCACCAGCAGTGAACCGGTGATGGCGAATCCGGTATCGGCCACCCCTTCCTCTGCGAGTCGCCGCGTCAGGGATTCGTAATGGTTGGCGGCGGCGCGGCCGAAGGCGAACGCGTCCGGATGCGGATCCTGGTTGGTCTCGGGGGACAGTATCCCCGCCCCGGCGTCGGTCGCCCGGCCGACGTCGTGCCGGTCGACCAGCGTCACGTCGGCACCGGCGGCGACCAACTCGTAGGCAAGCGCGCTGCCGACCAATCCTCCGCCGATGACCACTACATCTGCCGGTGGAGGTGTCACCGGACAATCATCGCCGAACGTGGGTGACGAGGGAGGCCCAGTTAAAAACGAGAGAACGCAATGCCCATCAGACGACGTCCGGTCGGTCCGTCGCCCCTGGTCCACCGCGCACCGGGCGTGCTCCGACGATCTGTGTTACACCGTCTCCATGACGCAACGCTACAGTCGCAGACAGGTGTTGGCAGGGGGAGTGTCGGGGGCGGCGGTGCTCGGTCTGGCGGCGGCCGGCCCCATGCGTTCCGCGGGCGCGGAGTCGGTACGCCGCGCTCTCCGGGTGAAACCGGCCACCTCGGGCACGGTCGAGCATGTCGTTTTCCTGATGCAGGAGAACCGGTCCTTCGATCACTACTTCGGCACCATGAAGGGGGTGACCGGCTTCGATGACGCCAATAACAGCGGTGCGTTCACCCAGGCGTGGAACACCGCCAACGGTGGCACCGGTGCTCCGGCCGACGAGGTTCCCCCCAACGTGCTGCTTCCTTTCCACATGAACACCAAGAGCGGGCAGGCGGAGTGCACCTACGACCTGTCCCATGCTTGGCCGGCCGAGCACGCCTGTTGGGACAACGGAGCGATGGACGCCTTCGTGGCCACCCACACCTCGCCGTCCTACGAGGGCAGCCTGGGTACCAACACCATGGGCTACTACACCAAGGCCGACATCCCCTTCTACTACGACCTGGCCACCAAGTTCACCATCTGCGACAACTACTTCTGCTCGGTGCTCGGGCCCACCCACCCCAACCGGCTGATGGCCATCTCCGCCAACCTCGACCCCGGCGGGGTGGCCGGCGGTCCGATCATCATGACCAACTCCAGCCTGTCGGCTTATCAGGGCACCTGCACATGGGAGACCATGCCCGACGTCCTGACCGAAGCCGGTGTCACCTGGAAGTGCTACAACCCCTACGGATCGAACTACCAGCCGGGGGCGTCGGCGTTCATCAGCAAGAACATGCTGCTCTACTTCGACCAGTACGCCAATGCCGACCCGACGTCGGCCCCCTACCAGAACGCCTTTTCCTACTACGGTCCCAACGTGAACGGCGGCCTCACCGATACCAATCCCAACACGGACGACTTCACCGCCGACGTCGCCAACGGCACCCTTCCCCAGGTGTCGTGGATCATCTCCCCCGACACCTACGACGAGCACCCGCCGGCGCCGGCCCAGTTGGGTGAGTGGTACACCCAGCAGATCCTCGACACCCTCACCTCCAACCCCGACGTGTGGGCGAGCACCGTGCTGTTCATCATGTACGACGAGAACGACGGCTTCTTCGATCACGTCCCTCCCCCCACCGCCTCCTCCGACGAACGACGGGGAGTACCTGACCGTCGACCCGCTTCCGTCCTCGGCCGGTGGCATCGCCGGTCCCATCGGCTGGGTGTCCGGGTCCCGATGATCGTGGTGTCGCCCTTCTCGGCCGGAGGATGGGTGTGCTCGGACATCTTCGACCACACCTCCCAGCTGCAGTTTCTGGCCTCGCTGTTCAATGTGACGCGTACCCAACGTGTCGGCATGGCGGCAGTCGACCGTGGGCAACCTGATGTCGACCCTTCCGGTGCTCGACAAGCCTGTCATCAAGGTGCCGAAGTTGGCGGCTGTGTCCGACAACGAATCGTCCAAGCCGATCAGCAACGAGTGCAATTCGGAGCAACTGCTCGAGCTCAACCCCAACGATGGGTCCTACCCGGTCCCGAAGAAGCAGAAGATGCCGAAGCAGGCAGGAGGGCACCTCAAGCCCACGCCGACCTGAGCCGGTAGCTCCGAGCGACCGTTGAGCAGGGGCGGGCGGGCGACCGGTGGGCGGGCCGACAGCTAGAATTCCCTGCGGTTTGGGCAGGACGAGGTCTAGGGTGGTGACTGCAGACGATGCCCGTTGAGGCCGGTCGGTGCGACGCTCGGGGGCGGGCGCACCAGGGCCACACGGGCATTCTCGACATCCGGGGGGGACCATGATCGATGGCCAGGGTCGCAGGGCTAGGCCCGACACCACCAATCGATGGGGACGTCGGGCCGGACGGATCCTCGTGGCCGGATTGACCGGGCTTCTCGCCGTGGCCGTCGTAACCAGGGGTGCGTGGGCGGGGGCCAGCCCCGCCACGGTCAGGCTCGGACGCCCGCCCCGCCTCCCGGCCGGGGCCGCCGCCGTTTCGAACCTGCCCGGCGCCACCGCCCTGCGGGTGGACGTGGTGCTCCAGCCCCGTGACCCGGCCGGACTGACGGCCTATGCCACCGCGGTTTCCACCCCGGGTTCGAAAGAGTTCCGCCACTTCCTCCGTGAGCCTCAGTTCGTGAGCCGGTTCGGCCCCACCGCCGCCACCATCGCATCGGTGGATGCCGCCCTGAACGCGGCCGGGCTCCGTCCGGGCCCGATCAGCGCCAACCATCTGAGCATCCCGCTCCGGGCTACCGCCGACCAGCTGTCGGCCGCCTTCGCCACCGGGTTCTCCCAGTACCGGGTGGCGGGGGGTCGCATTGCCTTCGCCAACCGAGCCGCACCACAGATGGCCAGCTCGGTGGCGTCCGACGTACAAGGTGTGGTCGGCCTCGACGACCTGGCCCTGCCCACTCCCGCTCTCGGGCACGCCCCTAACGGTGGGGTGCCGCCCCGGTCGGCGTCGGACGGCGGGTCAGCTGGTCCCCAGGCGTGTGCCACCGCCGCCACCGACGCGGTCGAGGATGGTTCGTACACCGCCGATGAGGTGGGTACGGCTTACGGGTTCCCCGCTCTCTATAACCAGGGCGACCTGGGGTCGGGCCAGACGGTGGCCCTCTACGAGCTCCAGGGCTTCGGTCAGAAGGACATCGACGCCTACCAGTCGTGCTTCGACACGTCCACGTCGGTCACCACCGTCGACGTGGATGGTGGACCGCAGGCCCACTCCGGGGTGGGAGAGGCCGACGTGGACATCGAGCAGGTGGTCGCCCTGGCCCCGAGCACCCACGTCCTCGTCTACGAAGGGCCCAACACCAATGCCGGGGGCTACGACACCTATGACGCCATCGTCTCCCAGGACGAGGCGTCGGTGGTCTCGACGTCGTGGGGGTTGTGCGAGCCGCTGACGGGCAACGCCGCCGCCCAAGCGGAGAACACGCTGTTCGAGGAAGCAGCCACCCAGGGTCAGACCATCGTGGCCGCGTCCGGCGACCAGGGGTCGGAGGATTGTCTCACCAGCGGCGGCAGTGACAGCGTCCTGGCCGTCGACGACCCGTCCAGCCAACCCTTCGTCACCGGCGCCGGGGGCACCGAATGGACGGCGGCCACCACGCCGCCGGCCGAATCGGCGTGGAATGACGGACCCCCCAATACATGGGGAGCGGGCGGCGGCGGCGTCTCCAGCCTGTGGACGATGCCCTCCTACCAGAGCGACGCCCAGACCCCAGGCGTCATCAACGCCGGTTCGTCGGGAGCACCGTGTGGTGCCCCGTCGGGTTCCTACTGTCGGGAGTCGCCCGACGTGTCGGCGCTGGCCGGTCCGTATCCCTATCTGGAGTACGTGAGCGGGAGCTGGGGCAGTTGGGGAGGGACCAGCCTGGCCGCACCGCTGTGGGCATCGTTGATCGACCTTTCCGATGCCTCTCCGGCCTGCAGCGGTAACGACATCGGCTTCGCCAACCCCCTCCTCTACCAGGTGGCGGCCGATGAGCCGGCTGCCTTCGCCGACGTGACGGTGGGCGACAACGATCTGACCGGAACCCACGACGGGGCCTTTCCCGCTCTGGCCGGTTACGACATGGCCACCGGTCTGGGGACGCCGGATGCCGCTGTACTGCCGGGCCTGCTCTGCGCCGGCGCCGTCACCAATCCCATCACCATCACCCCACCGGGCAGCCAGAGCAGTCTGCTCGACGGTGCAGTGAGCCTGCCCATTCAGGCCACCGATGCCACGGCCGGCCAAACCCTCAGCTTCAGTGCCACCGGCCTGCCCACCGGGCTGGCCATCAAGCGCACCAGCGGCGTGATCTCGGGCAAGGCCGACGACATCGGCACCTTCGACGTCGTGGTCCAGGCCCAGGATGGCGACGGGGCCATTGCCTCGGTGGGCTTCACCTGGACGGTGGGCGTGGCCATCACCAGCGCCGACAGCGCCACCGCGGTGGTGGGTCGGCCGTTCTCCTTCACCGTGGAGAGCACCGGGACACCCACCTCGATGACCATGAAAGGCAAACGGCCGGGCGGACTGTCCTTTGCGGCCAAGGCAGGCGTTCTCTCCGGTACGCCCAAGGCTGCTGACAAGCCCGGCACCTACCCCCTGGTGATCCGGGCTGTGTACGGCAAAGGCAGGAAAGCCACCGTGGCCACCCAGGACTTCACGCTGACCCTGGCCGGCTGAGCCGAGGAGTTCCGCCCCTGGGCCGGACTAGGACAGGAATGTCATCACATCGGTGATGCTCCGGTGGTCCTGGGCCACGAAGGCGTGACCGCCCTCGTAGGTGTGCAGCTCCGACCCGGCGATGCGGGAGGCCATGGCGGCACTGTTGGCCGGGGGGGCGATCCCGTCGAACCGTCCGCACCCGATGAGGGTCGGACAGGTGATGCGGTCGAGACGATCCCACACGTCATGGGTGCGACGGGCGTCGAGTTGCAGGCGCCGACCGGTATCGGCGGCCGGATCCGACGGATGGGCTCCTCTCTGCCGGCTTTGGCTGATGGCGTCGGCCAGGGCGCGGTCACCGGGATGGGAGGCCAGCCAGGCCGGGTCGAAGCGCCGATCGAGCAGGAGTCGTTCCTGGTCGGCCCGCTCGGCGGGGGACAGCGCCTCCAGCTCGTGCAGAGGGTAGGAGGACCCGCCCTGGCCACCGGGCGACGTGCAGAGCAGAACCAGACGCTCGACCCGGGCGGGGGCGGTCACCGCCAGCTCTTGGGCCACCATTCCGCCGAAACTCACCCCTATCACCCGGGCGGTAGACCACCCGGCCGCATCCATGACGGCCAGGGCGTCGGCCGCGCAGGCCGCCATCGGATAAGGGCCGGGCGGCGGGCCGCTCCGGCCCAGGCCCCGGTAGTCGCCCACGGCCACGTCGCAGGACGGAGCGAACAGGTCGACCAGCAGACCCGACCCGGCCACGGTCATACCCGAACCGAGCAGGAAGAGCAGTCGGGGCCCCGTGCCCCGACGTTCGTAGAAAAGCTCGACGCCGTCAGCGGACAGGGCTGTGGTCACGCCCCTATCTTGGCTCTGCTTCCAGACCGGCGACAGGTGACGGCTATTCAGGCCACCGACCGGACGGTCGGCCTCGATGTCGCTTCCCGGCGGGCGGCCCGACCACCCCGCCGCACCATGGTGGCGGCCGCATCGACATCGACGATGGTCAGGGCCACCAACACCCCCACCAGGGCGATCCCGGAGGCGGTCAGGAAGGCGGCGTGGTAGGCGGTCAGATTGGGCGCCGGGTGACCGGCGACCAGGTGGGTCGCTCCCACCGCGGCGATGACGGTGGTGACCAGGGCGACACCGAGCGCGCTCCCCAGTTGGCGCTGACTGTTGAACAGGGATGAGGCGCTTCCGGTGTCGGCGGCGGAGATGGTGGCGAACGAGGCGGCCTGCGATGACACGATGACCTGGGCCATGGACAGACCCATGGTGAACATCAGTACCCGCATCCACCACAGGTCGGTGCTGAACCCGATCAGGGACATGAGTGCGGTCGAGGCGGCTACGCCGAACAGTCCGGCCGCCACCAGGCGACGGGGCCCGGTGCGCGGATAGATGAGGCGGGTGGCCACCTGGGCCCCGACCATCACGCCGATGGCCTCGGGGAAGGTGTTGAGCCCGGATCGAAGGGCGGAGAGGCCCAACGCGATCTGGAAGAACAAAGGCACGGCGAACAGGACGCCCAAAAAGGCGGCCATGGCGATCATGATGGCCGTGCTGGTGGACCGGAAAAGGCGGTTGCCGTAGAGGCGCAATTTGAGCAGGGGCTGGCGGGTACGGAGCTCCACCACCACCATCCACCCGAGGAGCACCAGACCGAGGGCAATGCTCCCGAGGATTTCGGCACTGTCCCAGCCGCGGTTCGGGCCCTCGCTCACCCCGAACATGAGGGAGGAAAAACCGATGCCGGAGAGCAGGAATCCGGGAAGGTCGAAACGGCCCGGTTGCTCCTGACGATGGGGTTCGAGGAAGAGGAGTCCGAAGGCGAAGGCGGCGATGCCGATGGGCACATTGACGAAGAAGACCCACCGCCACGACAGGCTGGTGACCAGAAGCCCACCGAGCACCGGTCCGAGGGCCGGTGCCACGGCGGTCGGAACGGTGAGGATGCTCGAGGCCCGGACCCGCTCCTCGGGCGGAAAGGTGCGGAACAGCATGGCCATCCCCACCGGCGTCAGCATGCCCCCTCCCACCCCCTGGATGACCCGGAACAGGACGAGTTCGGAGAGACTGCCGGCCACCCCGCACAGGGCCGACGCCCCGGTGAACAAGACGATGGCCAGCAGGAGTATCCGTTTGGATCCGAACCGGTCACCGAGCCATCCGGCGGCCGGAATGATGACGGCCAGACTGACCAGATAGCCGACGGCCACCGAGTCGAGGGCGGTCTCGGAAACGTGGAATTGGCGTCCGATGGAGGGGAGGGCCACATTGACGATGGTGATGTCCATGATGTTCATGAACATGGCGGCCACGAAGACGACGCTGACGCTGATCTTGGGGTTGATGCGGATCACGGGCATGGGTGGTTCCTGGTCTGCGGGGCTTCCGCCGGGCCATCGGGGCGGACAGACGGCCGGTGGGCCTCGTTGTGGGAAACGCCGGACCCCCGGCGGTGATTCCTACCCTGCCACCGACCGAGGCCCGCCCGTTGGCCGTCAGCCGATGACGAAGCTGAGTCGGACCTGGCGGTGGGGGTTGTCGCCGTTGGTGTCGACCATGACCACGCTCTGCCAGGTACCCAGCTGCATTCTTCCCTGAATGACCGGGATGGTCAGCGACGGGGCGACCAGCACCGGAAGGACATGGTCGGCACCGTGTCCGTTGGCCCCATGGCGGTGGCGGTAGCGGTCGTCCCGGGGGAGGAGCCGCTCGATCGCCTCGGCCACGTCGCGCTCGGCGCCGGAGCCCACCTCCATGAGGGCCAGTCCGGCGGTGGCATGGGGGGCGAAGACATTGACCAGGCCGTCGCCGTGGTCGGCGCAGAAATGGGCTACCTCGGCGGTCAGGTCGATGACCGTCCGATCGCCGGCGTAGACGGAGACCAGTGCCGTGTCCATGGTCCATCTTCGCACCTGGTACCGGCAGTGCAGGGGGACCGGGTGGGTGCGCAGGGCGGTGGTCCGCCGTCCTCACCAGCAGATTCGACCTGAACCGGGCGTGGTTAGGCTGCCTCCCATGGCCCCCGCGGTGGGCTCGGCCCCCCTCGTCGCCGTCAGTGCCGGCGACTCTCCCACATCCAAGACCCGGGCTCTGGCCCGGTCAGCCCTCGACCTCGAGGGAGACGGCCGTCTCCTCGATCTGGTCGAGCTCCCGGCCGACGGCCTCCTGGGCCGTCGTTCCGATCCGGTGGTCGACGCCGCCGTCGCCCTGGCCTCCAGCGCCGGCATCCTGGTACTGGCCACCCCCGTCTACCGGGCCACCTACAGCGGCGCCCTCAAGGCCTTTCTCGACCGGTTCCCCACCGGCGCTCTGGCCCGAACGGCTGTTGTCCTCTGCGCCACGGCGGCGGCCCCCATCCATTACCTGGCCCTCGATACCGGCGGCCGTGCCCTGGTGGCCAGCCTGGGTGGCTGGACCGTCCCCACGGTCGTCTATGCCACGGGCCGTGACTTCGAGGGCGCCACACCCGGTACCGATCTCCTCCAGCTGATGGGAACCGCACTGGCCGAGGCCCGGATGGTCCGCGCCCTCCTGCAGGGCCTCCCGGGTGGGGGAGACACCAATGGGGGAGACGCCGGCGGGGCACACACGGGCGGGGGAGCACGGTGACGATCACTCCTCACCGGTGCGACTGGGCCGACTCGTCCGACCTCATGCGCCTCTACCACGACGACGAATGGGGAGTTCCGTCCCACGACGAGCGGCACCTGTTCGAGATGCTCGTTCTGGAAGGGGCCCAGGCCGGATTGTCGTGGTCGACCATCCTCAACAAGCGTGAGAACTACCGACGGGCGTTCGCCGGTTTCGACCCCCGGCGGGTCTCACGATTCGATGAGAAGAAGATCGCCACCCTGCTCGACGACCCGGGCATCGTGCGGAACCGTCTCAAGGTCCGTGGGGCGGTGACCAACGCCCGAGCCGTGCTGGCCATAGAGAAAGAGCACGGCTCGTTCGATGCTTATCTGTGGGCCTGGGTCGACGGCCGGCGGATCATCAACCGACCCCGGTCGATGGCCGACGTTCCGGCCCGGTCCGAACTGTCGGACCGCTTGTCCAAGGATCTCAAACGGCGCGGGCTCACCTTCGTCGGGTCGACCATCGTCTACTCCTTCCTGCAATCGGTGGGGGCCGTCGATGACCATCTGGTCAGCTGCCCGAACAAGCCGTAGGCGGAAACGGGTCCGGTGAGGCTGGGTCGATCTGCCTGCGAGGAGCGGATGGTCCGGGCTCAGCACGGGGTGTTGGCCACCCGGCACGCCCGTCGCGGGGTGGATGCGGTCCCCGTCTGTTTCGCGGTGTCCGATGGCACGGTGGCCGTGCCCATCGACCGGATCAAACCGAAGGTCTCGACCGACCTGCAGCGGGTGAAGAACCTCGTCGCTGATCGGCGGGCCGCACTGCTGTGTGATCACTGGGACGCTGTGGACTGGACCCGGTTGTGGTGGGTCCGGGCCTCCCTGACCCGTATCGACGCCACCGACGGGCAAACTTCGACCCTCGAGTCCTTGCTCCGGCACAAGTATCCCCCCTACCAGGAGACGGATTTTGTCGATCTGCTCGTGTTCCGGGTGGAGGCGCTGTCCGGGTGGTCGGCCCGGTCCCCCGACGGGCTGCCGGGCTGAACCAGCCCGACCCTCCGAGCCGGCCCCGGTCTCCGGCTGACCTCGGTTACCGGGCCACCACCTCCATCAGGAGATCGAGTTCGACATCCGTGTTGTAGTAGTGGGGGGAGGCCCGGACCACGGTGGTGGGATGGGGTGGCGCCATGTCCAGTCGGGCCCAGGGCGCCTCGGTCACCGACAGGTTGACCCCGGCGGCCGACGCCCGCTCCTTGATCTCGATCGGCGTGGCCCGCGCCGAGGTGAAGGTGACGATCCCGCAGCGGCGGAGGCCGCCGTCGTGCACGGTCACCCCCTCCAACGAAGCCAGCCCCTGGCGCAGTCGTTCGGCCAGTCCGGTCACCCTGGCGGCGATGGCCTCGATACCGATGTGCAGTGCGTGGTCGATGGCCACGCCCAGGCCGAGGTGGGCGGCGATGGACACCTCGAACTCGAGGAGGCGTTCGGTTCCCGGGCGCAGGGCGTAGTGGTGAGCGTCCTCCCATACTGCTGCGCTACCGCCCACACCCGGCGGGCTCAGCCGTTCGGCGAACCCGGTCCGGACATAGAGCAGTCCGGTCCCCCTCGGCCCCCGCAGCCACTTGCGGCCGGTGGTGGTGGCCACGTCACATCCGATGGCGGTGACGTCCACGGGGAGCTGGCCGGCGCTCTGGCAGGCGTCGAGAAAATAGGGGACGCCGGCTCGCCGGCAGACGCCGGCCGACCTCCTCGACCGGGTTGACCAGCCCACGGTGGGTGCCGACCTGGGTGATCGAAGCCAGCGCCACCTGTCCCGACCCCAGGAGATCGGACAGCGCGTCCAGGTCGATGGTGCCGTCCGCTGTGCTCGGGACGACCTCGATGGTGGCGCCGGTCAACCGGCAGACCTGGAGCAGGCCCAGGTAGTGGCTGTCGTAGGCGATCTGATCGGCCACCAGTGTCTGTCCCCGGTCGATACCACCGCCGAGGGCGAAGCCCCACAGTGCCTTGGACCAGGCCTGGGTGTCCGAGCCGGTCACCACCACCTCTTCGGGAGCGGCGCCCAGCAGACGTGCGGCCGAGGCCCGCAGGGCGGCCAGCCGGTCGGCCACCATCACCGCGGCTTCGTAGCCGCCCCGTTCGGACTCGAGTCGAAGATGGCCCACCATGGCCTCGACCGTGGCGGCGGTGGGGAGGGCGGCCCCGGCGTTGTTGAGATGGACCACCCGGGTGCACCCGGGGGTGGCCGCCCGCTCGGCTTCGACGTCGACGGAGCCGGTCACCCCAGCAAATTTAACGCCAGAACAGGACGTTCCGATCGGCTCCGCTCGGAATCCGTCGGCTGGACCGCCTTGGGCCCTAGGAGCAAGGGACGGGGTCACCGCAACAGGGGGATGGATAGGGTCCTGTCGATGGACGACGATCACCTGCCCCTGCTCGAGTCCGAGGTCGATCCCGATCCCTTCGACCAGTTCGAGCGCTGGTTCACCGACGCGGCCACCGTGGTGGCCAACCCCGAGGCGATGGCGGTGGCCTCGGCGGGCGGCCGCGGTCAACCGTCGGTGCGCATGGTCCTGCTCAAGCACTGGGACCGGGACGGTTTTGTCTTCTACACCAACTACGGAAGTCGCAAGGGGACGGAGCTCGCCGCCAATCCCCGTGCCGCCCTGCTCTTCTACTGGCCGCCACGGGGGCGCCAGGTCCGGATCGAGGGAACGGTCGAGCCCGTTTCCGATGCCGATGCCGATGCCTACTTCGCCACCCGGCCCCGAGGGGCGCAGATCGGGGCCCTCGCCTCCCACCAGAGCGAGGTGGTCACCGACCGCCAGACGTTGGCCGCCAGGGTCGACCGGATCGAGGCCGAGTACCTCGGACGGGAGATACCCCGGCCGCCCTGGTGGGGCGGACTACGGACCGTCCCCCAGGTCTTCGAGTTCTGGCAGAACCGCCACGACCGCCTCCACGACCGCCTCCGCTACCTGCCCCGGGGCGATGGGTGGACGATGGCCCGCCTCCAACCCTGACCGGAGGGCGCCCCAGCTCTCCTCGAACCTCCGGATGTGGCCATCCGGCCGACGGGCGACGACGGCTGTATGTTCGGGGGATGGCCGATGACGCGACGAAAGTCGGCGACAGAACGACCCAGCTCCTCGACGAGCTGGCCCCGGCCACCACGCCGGTGGAGAAGTTCCGCGCCCGTCAGTTCGACCTGGGCCTGGCGTGGGTCTCGTTCCCCGAGGGCTACGGGGGTCTGGGCGTGCGACCCGACCTGCAGCGGCAGGTGGACCGTCGCCTGTTGGAAGCGGGGGCCACACCACCGGGAGCTCGCGAATTCTTCGGACTGACCATGGCCGGCCCCACCGTGGTGACCCACGGTTCCGAGGAGCTGCGCACCCGCATCCTCCGCCCCACCTTCACCGGCGAGGAGGCGTGGTGTCAGCTCTTCAGCGAGCCCGGGGCCGGATCGGACCTGGCCGGCCTGGCCACCCGGGCCGTGCGTGACGGCGACGAGTGGGTGATCACCGGGCAGAAGGTGTGGAACACGCTGGCCCACATCGCCGACCGGGGGATGTTGGTGGCCCGCACCGATCCCGATGTGCCCAAACACAAGGGATTGACCTACTTCGCCCTCGACATGCACGCGCCGGGCGTGGATGTACGTCCCCTGCGACAGATGACCGGCGAGGCCGAGTTCAATGAGGTCTACATCACCGAAGTGCGGGTGAGCGACGCCGACCGGATCGGCGACGTCGGTGAAGGCTGGCGAGTGGCCATGACCACCCTGTCCAACGAACGCACCACCATCGGCGGGGGGACCGGTCTGCCCGGCCGGGGGTCGGGATCCATCGCCGAGGCTCTACGCATCTGGCAGGGCGACGGATTCCGCCAGAACCCGGTGGACCGCGATCGGCTCACGCAGTCGTGGATCGAGGCCGAGGTCCTGCGGATGACCAACATGCGGGCCAGCCAGAACCGCAAGGCCGGAAACCCCGGGCCTGAGGGATCGATCGCCAAGCTCATGTTCGCTGAGGTCAACAAACGCGTTTACGAGTTGTGCATCGACCTACTGGGTGCCGATGCGCTGGTCGGTTACGACTACACCATGCGTCGCGCCGAGGGGCTCGGCCTGGTGGGGCCGGCGGGGTCGGCCCGCAAGATGTTCATCCGGTCACGGGCCAATTCCATCGAGGGCGGAACCTCCGAGATTCAGCGCAACATTCTCGGTGAACGGATTCTGGGACTACCGGGTGACGTTCGGGTCGACAAGGAGCTGCCGTGGTCGAAGGTCCCCCGCAGTTGACGCCGACCGGGTGACCGACGCCCGCCACTTCCTGGGTATGGAGCAGATGGGTGACGACATGCACTGGCGGCTGTCCGTTGATCCCGAGCTGACCACCCCGGGCAAGTTCCTGTTCGGGGGGTGCGGCCTCGGTGCCGCGCTGGTCGCCCTGGAGGCGGCATCGGGCCGACCCACGGTGTGGTCGACGGCCCAGTACCTGTCTTACGCCCCCACCCACTCGGTCCTCGACCTGGAGGTGACCCTGGCCGCCGAGGGCCGGCGCATCACCCAGGGTCGGGTGGTGGGGACGGTGGGGGACCGGGAGATCCTGACGGTCAACGCCGCCGCCGGGTCGCCGGGTGTCCTCGACGGTGGCGGTGTCTGGGTGACCCCGCCCGATGTGCCTCCACCCGATGAGTGCCCTCCCCGCCGCCTTCCCGATTTCTCGTCCACCTCCATCTTCGACCGCATCGATGTGCGGTTGGCCCAAGGGCTCTCGTTCGAAGAGATCACCGAAGGTAGGTCCGGCTCGGGCGATCCCAGTAGCGCCTTGTGGGCCCGCGTTCCCGGTCACCTCGAACCGTCGGCGGCCACTCTGGCCATCATCGGTGACTACGTGTCAGGGGGCGTCTCGCAGCCCCTGGGTCGTCGGGCGATGTCCCGTAGCCTCGATAACACCCTCCGCATGGTGCAACTCGAGCCGACCGAATGGGTCCTCTGCCACATCAGGATCCAGGCTCTGGTCGGCGGCTACGGTCAGGGGTTGGCCACGCTGTGGTCGGAGAGCGGGTCGTTACTGGCCACGGCCAGCCAGTCGATGAGCGTGCGCCTGTGGGACGAAGAGCGCATGGCCCGGCGGATTGCCGAGGCACAGGCCGGCCGGTGATAATCGCAGTGAGGAGACGGACCCGTTGAAGATCGCCACCATGCTCAGCTACGCCGGTGGGTTCCGACGGGCCGCGGCGGAGGTGGCCGAGATGGAGAAGGCCGGCCTCGACCTGGTCTGGGTGGCTGAAGCCTACGGCCTGGACAGTCCGAGCCTCATGGGTTATCTGGCCGCCCTCACCGAGCGGGTCGAGATCGGGTCGGCCATCCTCCCCATCTACACCCGCACCCCCACTCTGATCGCCATGACGGCCGCCGGCATCGACACCTTGTCCGACGGCCGCTTCCATCTGGGCCTCGGTTCTTCGGGCCCCCAGGTCATCGAGGGCTGGCACGGTGTCCCTTTCGACGCTCCCATTGCCCGAACCCGCGAGATCATCGACGTCTGCCGCCAGGTCTGGGCCCGACAGGCACCGTTGGTCCACCACGGGCCGCACTACTCGATGCCGCTTCCGCCGGGGCAGGGGACGGGTCTGGGCAAGGCGCTCAAGATCATCGCCCACCCGGTACGCCCCTCGGTGCCCATATGGGTTGCCGCCCTGGGTGAGAAGAACGTGGCCATGACGGCGGAACTGGCTGACGGTTGGATACCCATGCTCTTCATGCCCGAGCGGGCGGCCGGCGTCTGGGGCTCGGCCCTGGCCGCCGGGGGGGCCAAGCGCGATCCGTCCCTGGACCCCCTGCAGATCACCGTCGGGGGACCGGTGGCCATCGGCGAGGGTGATGACGTGCTGGCCGTGCGCGACCTGGCCCGGCCCATGGTGGCCCTCTACGTCGGGGGCATGGGTGCCAAGGGGAAGAACTTCTACAACGATGTGGCCCGCCGGTACGGGTTCGAAGAAGCGGCCGAGAAGATCCAGGACCTCTACCTCGACGGCAAGAAATCAGAGGCCGAGGCGTTGGTCCCCGACGAGCTGCTCGAGGCCACCTCCCTGTGCGGGCCCGAGAGCTATGTAGCCGAACGCCTGGCCGGCTTTCGCCAGGCCGGCGTCACCCACCTGCAGGCCATCCCGGTGCCGCTGGGTGACCAGCGCCCGGTCGACATCATCGCCAAGCTGAAAAGTCTGGCCTGAGCGGCAGCCACCGCCCCACCTCGAGCGACTACTCCTCGGTGACCAACCCGTCGTCGGTCAGCTCCAGCGAGTCGAGTGTCTCCAAGGTGAGCAGGGCATCGAGCTCCGCCGCCAGGTGCTCGATCTCGTCAGCTTCGTAATACCCCCGGTCGAGGGTCACGGTCAGCTGGCGCTGGACCAGAGCCAGGGCATCCTCGGCCGCGGCGGCGGCGTCATAGACCGAGAAGAGGCGGGCCTGCATGGCCTGGGCCGACACCAGGCGGGTGCCCCGTTGTTCTGCTTCGGCGGGGAGGGCCCGCAACATATCGCCGGGGGTGGCCCGGCCGACCGTCTCTGTCGCCTCTGATTCTCCCGCTTCCCCCACTGTTTCCAACTGGCTGTCGTCCATGTGCCATCCCTTCGCTCTATCTCGTCTCCTACGGGCAGGGACGTTCAATCTCTTCGGTGCAACACCATGACGTCGGCTCTTCTTCCGCTCTACTGAAGCTTCGGGGGGATGGTGGCCCGTCCGACCAGGTCAGCGGGTTCCCACTGTCGGGCCGGTCCCCGGGCGGGCCGGGATGGAGCCGTGATTCGACGCCGTTGGTTCGACGACGATGGCCCCCTCCCGTGGCGAGTGGTCGATCCTCCCGCTCCGGCCGGCTCACGCCTCTCTGCGATGATGAGGACGCGGTGGCCCCGTGCGAAGGAGGATCGGCTCATCATGGCCCTGGAGGGAGTAGGCGTGGAAGGAGGCATCACCGATGAGGCTCGATCGGCGGTACTGAAGGCGGCCCTGGCCCAGGTGGACCGCCAAGCCATGAGATCAGCACTGGCCTCGGCGGCCGAGCCGGCCCGGGGAGCGCCGAAGGCGGCGGTCAACGCCCTGCACGCTCTGCGCAAGCACCGTGACCCCACCGAAGCCGTCGGTCGGGCCGCATACCGGTCCGCCCTGCCCTGGGTGGCCACGGCTATTGCCGACGACTGCCTGTCCCGCACTATCGAAGAGCTGGGGGATGCCTCCGAGGATCCCACCCGCGACCAGCTCCTGTCGGCCCTCGACCGGGTACGGGTCGACTATTCGGATGTGACCATCGCCGTGATGCTGGCCACCGTGGCCGGGGCCGAGATGCCCGCTTCCGATCTGTGCTTCGAGATCCTGTCCGATGACGAACGCTTTGGCTTGACCAACCTTCCCCAACCGGTGGACGACCTCTCCAGCACGGCGACCGAGCCCGGAGCGCCGGGGTCCGGACAATCCACGGGCGGCGCCGAGGCCGCCGACCCGGCTCAGCGGGAGGCCCGTCGGCTCAGGAGACGCCAGGAGGCGGAAGCCAGAAGGAAGAGGCTGGAGGCCGGACGCCAGGCCGCCGAACAGGCCCGGCGGATGAGGAAGCAGGGGCGCTCGGGTGTGCCGAGCTCTGCGGGCCCGGCCGATCGAAGGCCACCGACGGTCGTGGCTCAGACCGCCCCCCGCCTGACCAGGCGCGCGCTTCTCACACCGGCCGAAAGGGAGGAGTTCGACACGGGTGACCCGTGGGTGGCCGGCGTGATCGTGGCCTGGGTGCCCTTTGACGGGGGCGACCCCGACCAACCCGGCGAGCTCGACCATGCCGGCACGCCCGGTAGCGACGGAAAGGAACGCCCGTGTGTGGTCATTGCCGGTTCGCCCGAACATCTTCTGGTCCGGCCCGGCTATTCGGAGGGCGGATCGCGCAGCCGCGATTGGCGGTCAACGCCTCTCCGGCACTGGAGGAGCGCCGGGTTCGACCGACCGACGTGGGTCGACCATCAGACCTGCCGGATACCTCGGGGCGGGGTGGATGCCCCCCAGGCCTGGTTGGTCCCCGACGACTGGAACGCCCTGTGGTGATGCACGGCTGTGGCTGACCCGAGTGCATTTCACCACGCAACCCAGTAACCTGTAGGGGTGCGCCGCAAGAGTTTCGCTGAGATGAACTGCTCGGTGGCCCAGACCCTCGAGGTGGTGGGCGAGTGGTGGACCATGTTGATCGTCCGCGATTGCTTCTTGGGTGTGACCCGCTTCGACGATTTCCAGCAGCGGCTGGGGATCTCCCGCAACATCCTCACCGAGCGCCTCGAGCACCTGGTGGCGACCGGGGTCCTGGTCAAGGTGGCCTATCAGGAGCACCCGGTTCGCTACGACTACCGGCTCACCGAAAAGGGGCGGGACCTGTGGTCCGTGCTGACCGCCCTGCGCCAATGGGGCGATCGCTGGGAGGCCGACGACGGTCCTCCGGTGGTCATCGAACACCGGGGATGCGGTCACCAGACCACCGTTGTCCCTACCTGTTCGGCCTGTGGCGACCGTCTCGATGCCCGATCGGTGCGGGCGGTGGCCGGTCCCGGGGGCCAGACCCGACCGGCCGAAGCCCTCCTCCCTCCCCACCGGCACAGCCAGACCACCGGGTCCTGACACCGGCCCGGTCTGGACACCGCCCGGGTCCGGACGAGGAACCGCCGGCCCCGGGCCTCGGTTGGTCCCGCCCATCCCTCTCTGTCGGCCGGAGCTAGCTATAGAGTCTCCGCCCATCACACGTACTCAAATTGGCACGCTCCGTCACCGTGGCCCGGACACCCTGTGCGGTCGTCAGCCCACTCTTCGGGTAACTGTCAATTTTGACGAGTGTTCTGACTCCGACAATGTTCTACAATCCCCCCGTGTGTTTCCGTATGGCGGCGGGCGGGGTGGACACCGTTCGGCGAATTGTTTGACTCGACGACTTAACTTTTCGGCCTGCGCGCCGAGGAAGGCAGTGGCCATGTTCCGCAGAGTTCTGCTCGCAGCAGGGGGCCTCGCCCTAGTGGCGGGCACCAGTGTCGGCATCGCGTCCGGCGCGGCGTCGGCTTCGCCGCCGCCCGTCCAGTTTTCTGGATCGATCACCTGTGCGGTGGGCGGGGTCACCCACTTCACCCCGGCACTGATCAACAACGGGTCGGCGCCGTCGACGGTGAAGATCACAGCCGTCCTCAAAGACTGCACGGGGGACACGGTCCAGTCCGGGGTCACCCTTACCAAGGGGAAGATGACGCTCATTTCGTCGTCCACGGTGACCAACAACTGTGGCTCGGTGCTGGAAGGCAACGCCCTTCCCGCCCTCAGCGGTCAGATCAAGTGGGCGGCCAAGGGTGGCAAAGCGGTGGCGAGCGCCGTGTCGGTAGGCGCTCCGGCCGTCGACTACGACGTCAACGGAAATCAGATCACCACCTATCTTTCGTCCGCCACCACTCCGACCGGTTCCTTTGCCTCGGAGTCAGCTGCCTTCAGCGGTCTCGGTTCGAACAAGTCGGGCTATCTGTTGGACAGTGACTGCGGTGGGGCCCACGGTCTCAGCACCATCAAGTTCGGTAAGACGCAGGGCACTCAGACCGGTACGGTCACCATCCAGGAGGGTTCATGAACATCAACTCGTCGATGCGGAGACTGGTGAGGCCGGCACGTCTGGCCTTGGTGGCTGGCGTCGCCACGCTTCTGGTCGGTGCCGTTCTCGAGGTACCGGCTGGCGCTGTGGCCACGCCGTACAGCACCACCACGACAGTCAAGACCTCGGCCGCCGCCCCGGTGACCGGTCAGTCGGTGACCTGGACGGCCACCGTCAAGGCGACGGGACGCAATTTGCCCACGCCATTGGGGACGGTCACCTTTGCGGCCGTCGGGTCCGATTCGTCCACGCCGGTGTGCGACGGCGGTGACACCGTCAACCTCAGCGGAGGAACGGCCCAGTGCACCTTCAGCGGCGGTCTCCAGGCCAGTGCCTCCCCCATCGCGGTGACGGCCACGTACGTCGATAACGTCGATTCGAACGACAATGGGAGCTTCGGGACGTTGTCCCAGACGGTGAATCCGGGCAAGACGCTGACCACTCTGGCCTCGTCGAGCAATCCATCGACGACGGCCCAGCCGGTTACGTTTACCGCCGGGGTGACTGAAGTGAGTCCGGCCAGCGGAACGCTGACCGGCTCGGTCACCTTTGCCGGTGTCACCTGCGACGGCGGCAATACCGTGCCTCTGGCCAGTGGTATGGCCACCTGCTCGATCGCTTCCGGCCTCGAGTCGTCGGGTTCGCCCTTCACGGTGACGGCCACCTACGGCTCCGATCCGGAGTTCGCCGGCAGTTCGGCCAAGGTCAAGCAGGTCGTGTCGGCCAGTGCCGCCACGGTCACTCTGGCCAGTGATCCGAATACCTGCAACGGCGATATCTGCACCACATCGCAGGGAACGCCGCTGACCTTTACGGCCACCGCCACGGGAGCCCAGGGCACACCCACCGGCAACATCGTGTTCAGCATCATTCCGGCCGGCAAGAAAGCCAATCAGTCGTTGCAGTGCGACGGGGGCAACACCGTGGCGCTCAACGCCGGTCAGGCCTCCTGTTCGTTTGCCAATGGGCTGCCGGCCATCGTCTACTACACGGTGACGGCCACGTTGGTCGACCCGAACTACCAGACGGCCTCGGCCACCCTGTACGAGAACACCGCTTTGCTCTCGACCAACACGGCCGTGACTGTCGAAAAAGGTGTCACAGCCGGCGAGACCTTCACGGTGACCGCTACCGTCACGCCCTTGTCATCCAGTAGCAACCCTCCGACCGGTGGCGTGGACATCACCGTGTGCGGGGAGAACTCCAATGGGGGCAACGGATGCCAGGGGGCCATCGAACCTGTGGCGCCTGACGGAACCGCTGTTCTCAGCGTGGGTGGTGGCGAATTCCCCGGCAACTATGCCGCCTACGCCACCTATATCGGTGACGGGAACTACCTGGGCAGCTCGGCCAAGAAGCACACCTTCGGGGTCACCCAGGCGCCGACCACCATCGCCATCCAGTCGTCGGCCAACCCATCGGTCGACGGCAGCGCGGTGACACTGACGGCGACGATCACTGCCGCCAACGGTGGTGCTGACTCGACACTGGTCGGGCCGCCGACCGGCAATCTGGTCTTCACCATCACCGGTCCTAGCGGGTCCGTCACCTGTCAGGGCGGTAACAGCATTCCGCTCGACAACGGTCAGGCGGACGAGGACGTGGCGCAGTGCTACCTCCCGCCGGGCACCATGACCGACCCGGCGTCGCCTACCGGCAACACCAGCTACTCGGTGCGGGTGGACTATTCGTCGGACGGCGACTTCCTGTCGTCCCATACGTCGACGACCCAGGTGGTGGTACCAGCCATCGACTGAGTTCCTCTGCCGAGACCGCCCCGCGGACGGAACGAAACACGTTCGATCGCCGTGGCGTAGGTCGCAGAGGATCGACACCAAGAAGTGAGAAGAGGTGCACTCCATCGGAGTGCACCTCTTCTCTTTCCTGTGTTGTCCTCCCTCCCTTCGTGTCGGCCGGGACGACCGGTCCGCCGCCCGGCTTCCGGCCACCAATTCACTTCCTGCCGAGATGCCCGTATTGACATGTGCTTAGAATGATTCTAATATTCGACTAGTTCTCAGAGGAAGACGATCAGAGAGAACCGGCGACTTAGCTGTCGAGCGAGTGCGAGAGCACGGAGGTGACCATGGCACGACCCACACTTACCACCGAGTCGGGTGCTCCGGTGGTGGACAACCAGCGAAGTCAGACAGCCGGCCCCGCCGGCCCGGTCCTCATCGAGGATCAGCACCTTCTCGAGAAACTGGCCCGGTTCAACCGCGAGCGGATTCCCGAGCGCGTTGTCCATGCCAACGGATCGGCCGCATTCGGCACCTTCGAGGTGACTGGCGACGTGACCCGGTGGACACGGGCACGGTTCCTCAGTCAGGTGGGCAAGCGGACAGAGACCTTCGTGCGGTTTTCGACGGTGGCGGGGGGCCGGGGATCGGCCGACGCCGTGCGCGATCCTCGTGGCTTCGCCGTCAAGTTCTACACCGAGGATGGCAACTACGACCTGGTGGGGAACAACACGCCGATCTTCTTCATTCGGGATCCGTTGAAATTTCCCGACTTCATTCACTCCCAAAAGCCCGATCCGTACACCAACCATCAAGAGCCCGACAACGTTTGGGACTTCTTCTCCCTGTCACCCGAGGCCACCCACATGTTCACCTGGCTGTTCGGTGATCGGGGCATTCCGGCCAGTTACCGGCACATGGACGGATTCAGCTCCCACACCTACCAGTGGGTGAACGCCGAGGGGCGGGCCGTCTGGGTCAAGGTCCACTTCAAGACCAACCAGGGCATCCGCTGCCTCGATTCGTCGGAAGCGGCCGAATTGGCCGGTCTCAACCCCGACAGCCACCAACTGGACCTGGTCGAGGCCATCGACCGGGAAGAATTCCCCTCGTGGACGGTCAACGTGCAGATCATGCCGGTCGAGGAGGCGGCGGCCTACCGGGTCAACCCGTTCGACTTGACCAAAGTGTGGTCGCAGAAGGACTACCCCCTTACGGAAGTGGGCCGGCTCACCCTCAACCGCAATCCCGACAACTACTTCGTGGACGTGGAACAGGTCGGCTTCGATCCGGGCAACTTCGTCCCGGGCATCGGTCCGTCACCGGACAAGATGCTCCAGGGTCGGCTCTTCGCCTACGGGGACGCCCATCGCTACCGCTTGGGGATCAATCACACCCAGCTGCCGGTCAACGCCCCCCACGCCACCGAAGCCCGTAACTACGGGCGTGACGGATTGATGGCCGGCCACGGCAACGGAGGCCGGGCCAGAAACTACGAGCCCAACAGCTTCGACGGGCCGGTCGAGACCGGTGAGCCCTATGCGGCTCCGCTGGCCGTCAGTGGCGAGACGGGGACCTTCGCCTGGGACCGCCGCCAGACGGACGATTTTGCCCAGGCCGGTGATCTCTACCGTCTGCAGCCGGCCGAGGCTCAGGCCCGCCTGGTCGACAACATCGCCGGGGGCCTGGGCGCGGTTTCGTCCGGTGCGACCGGCGACGGCATCGTCGAGCGGAGCATCGCCCACTTCCGGGCGGCCGACCCGGAATTCGGAGAGCGGGTGGCCCAGGGTGTCAAAGCCCGTCGCGGCTGAGATGGGCCCATCAACCACTCATCCTGTCCCCGATGGGCACACCGGTCTGCCTCAACGCCTGCAGGTCCGGGGATGGAGGATCACTCCCCAGCGCCGCGCCGTCATCGGCGCACTGGTCGGGGAACACGTGCACCTCAGCGCCGAAGAGGTCCATGCCGCCGCCCGCCGGGCCGTGCCCGAAATCAGTCTGGCCACGGTGTACAACACCCTCAACGAACTGGCTGACATGGGCGAGATCAGCCAGATCCGACTGGGTGACGGTACCACTCGCTACGACCCCAAGATCGGTCCGGATCACCACCATCTGGTCTGTGAGGGTTGCGGGTTGATCTTCGACGTCGAACCCACCGGGGCATCGGGAGTGACCTTGCCCCGGGCCGAGCGTTACGGCATGACCGTGGACACGCTCGAAATGGTGTTCCGGGGTCGCTGTAGCAACTGCGCTGAGCACGGTTAGAGGGAGGTCGACCCGGTCCACTCGGGATGGCCGGGACGGTGTGGCGACCGGTGCAGTGACCGCCGGGTCAACCGATCCCGTCGGTGGCCCGTCGGTCACCCACCGGTGGCACCCCTGGACCGACCGGCACGGCCAACGCCGGCCCTGCCGACCTTATGACCTCGAGGATCTCCCCGCCGATGAGCTCGTGGCGGTCGAGCAGCGCGTCCCGCAGTGCCTCCACCACATGATGGTGCTCGCTCAGCATGTCGGCCACCGATGCTTTGGCGGTGGACAGGAGCCCTTCGACCTCGGCCCGCCCTTCATCGGTGGCGAGGACCTTGGACACCAAGCCGCCCGCCGGGTACTCGAGGGCCGCCGAGGAGATCAGGGTGGTGCCCATTCCCAGCAGTCCGATCATCTGACAGGCCGCTTGCGTGGCCGACTGGAGGTCACTGGCCACCCCGGTCGAGGCCTCTCCGAAAAAGAGCTCCTCGGCCACCATTCCACCGAAGGCGATGTCGATCAGAGCGCGGACCTCGGTCTTCGTCTTGGTGAAACGCTCCTCCTCATCGGAGTGGCTGAGCAGGCCCAGCGCATCACGGCGCTTCACGATGGTGAGCACTTCGAGCTTGCGACCCCGCCCCACCAACCAGGCCACGGTGGCGTGACCGGCTTCGTGGGTGGCGATGGTGCGTCTCTCCGCCTCGGTGTATTCAACCGGCTGGGCCAGTCCGATCTCCTCGGTCATCTTGGCCTGTTGCAAGTCGTTCCAGGACAGACGGGCCGCTCCCCGGCGCAGGGCCCACACCAACGCCTCGTCCATCAGATGCTCGATCATGACGGGGGAGTACCCGGCCGTCATGGCCGCCAGGGTGTCCCGTCGCTCCGGGTCGTCGAGGTCGGGCTCGTGGGCCTTCTTCCCCAGGTAGTAGTCGATGATGTCGCGGCGCCCGGTTCGGCCGGGCAGTCCGAAGTAGATGGTGCGGTCGAACCGCCCCGGCCTCATCAGGGCGGGATCCAGGTCCGATGCCCGGTTGGTGGCCCCGATGACCAGGACATTGGCCGGGGCGACCTTCGGCCTGGGCAGGCGCCGATGGGGCGGCAACCAGGTATTGACCATCTCCACCAGGGCACTCTTCAAGCGGACCGAGGCCGGTGTCTGCTCGAAGGACTGGAGTTGCACCAGAAGCTCGTTGACCACACCGGGAATTCCTTCGCCGTGGTTCGGCCCCGTCCCCCGGGCCGCCCCGATGGCGTCGAGCTCTTCGATGAACCCGATGGCTCCCCCCTCGCGGCGGGCGTAGCGGCGCAGGGCCTTGAAGTAGGCCCGGATCTTGCGATTGGTCTGACCGTAGAACATCGACTGGAAGGCTGACGACGAGACGAAGAGAAAGGGCACCCCGGCCTCGGCGGCCATGGCTTTGGCCATGTAGGTCTTTCCCGTTCCCGGAGGGCCCTCGAAGAGGATCGCCTTACGGGGCGATCCCCCCATCTCGTCGGCGAACCGACGGTAGGCCAGAAAAAGGTTGAGGGTCTTGGTCACCTCTTCGACCAGACCCTCCGAACCGCGGACGTCGTCGAAGCTCATGGTCATCTCGTCGGGGCGGAAGAGGATGTGGGGGGACCGGCCGGCAGCCATCAGCGGGACGACCATGACCAGACCGAGGATGAGGATGAGGGCCATGGCCGGGATGAGTGGATCGAACGAGGCCGGAAGGTGGGGAACGGGGATGGGGGCACCGCCATCGAAGAGGTCCCGAAGTACCAATAGGGCGGCGATCAGCCCCAGCACCATCGACAGGCGCTGCAGGCGGGAGCTGCGGGCCCGACGCTGATGGTCCCCGACATCGGTGACGGCCATGGCGGCCACGCCGCCACCATCGGGTGTCAGCAGACCACCCTCTCCGGCCGAGCCTCCCGCTGTGCTCCTCGTCCCGACGCGCTTCTGCCCACCGGTATCCGCTGTGCTGGGGGGTTGTGGATCGCTCTCCATGGCCTGCCTCCAGTTGGGCGCTCGCAGCACGGCCCGCGCTACGCAGCCTTGACTGCGGCCGGTTCGATCGAACCGGCCGAGTGCCCCTCTGTCGACGGCGATCCCACCGGCACGGTGTGCCGGCGGGCTCGAGTTCGACCCTAGACGCTCACATCTGGACGCGCACCCCAGTTGCGCACAGCGTGCCCGTGCCCCTGCGGGGAGTGGTTACGGGCGGCTCGCCGTCAAGGGAACTGGAAACTCGCGGACGTCGAAATCGGCGAGGATGGTGGGGCACAGCGATGTGTCGGTCAACGAACAGGACTCGACGGCGATCTCGACCGGCGATCCGTAGGTCACCTGCGGCATGACCTGGGGGAATATGACGGTGCCGGTGACCGGCTGCCCACCCCCCGATCCCTCGAGGCTTCCGGCGTCGCCGGGTGGGTCGGTGACCGACGCCACGTCGGGAGTGGGCAAGGAACTCTGTTCCCCCGCCGGTTTGACGCCGGTGCACTTGGCCTCGGTCTGTTGCCACTTGGGCACGTTGAAGAACGGACAGACGAGGGCGACGCCCTGGGCGTTGGCGGTGTCGGCGAAGATGGAAAAAATGCCCTGTTGGCCGGCGGCGGGGATGCCGCCCGGGGAGACGGGTACGCCGGGTGGCGAGACCACCAGCCCGCTGGCTCCGTTGCTCCCCGGTGTCTGGGCACAGGTCCAACCCACAGGCCCGAGGAGGGTGTGGACCCCGTCGGAGTAGAACTCGACTTTGCCCACCAGGGCGGTCGGGACCGGAGCGAGAAGTACGGTGGGCTTCCAGCCCTGGTTGCCCAGCGGTGCCCCTGACCCGGAGGTACAGGCGACCACCGGAAAGGCCACCCCCACCGATCCGCTCACCCCGGTGGGCGAGGTAGTGGAGGATACTGAAGCGGCCGACGACGTCGGCGTGGTCGAAGCCGGTCCGATCAGCGAACTCCCGCACCCGGCGGCCAGGAGAGCCAGCCCGACCAGGGCGGCCCGACCCGCCCGGCCGGCCGCAACTGCATCCGTGGGCTTCCGGCTCGCCCCGGTCAGGGTTGGGTGGATGGGCACTGGCCAGACGTTAAGCCACCGCCGGTGGCTACCGGGGTCTTTTGCCGGGGTCGACGGGGCGGGCAGGAGGCATTCGGCCCCCGGATCAGGGCCGACGCCGGCGCCCTCCTTTTAGTTGACGTGTACGTTAAGGTAAACCCATGGGACGATCCGGATCCGGCGGTCGATGGCGCTAGGGCAGCCAACGAAGAGCCTGGACGCAGGGACCCGCAGGCGGGATCGGGCGTCGGGGCCGATCCCGGCCAACTACAAGTGGATCGCCCTGTTCATCTCCACGCTGGGCATGCTGATGGCCACCATCGACGGCTCTATCGTGCTCATCTCCCTTCCGGACATCTTCCGAGGGATTGGGATCGACCCCCTGGAACCGGGCAACACCTTCTACCTGTTGTGGATGATCCTCGGCTTTCTGGTCATCACCAGTGTGCTGGTTGTCAGCCTCGGTCGGCTGGGCGACATCTACGGGCGGGTTCGGACCTACAACCTCGGTTTTGCCGTGTTCACCTTCTTCTCCCTCATGCTCAGCATCACCTGGATGACCGGACATGCGGCAGCAATCTGGTTGATCACCATGCGGATCTTCCAGGGGGTGGGGGCGGCCATGCTGATGGCCAATTCGTCGGCCATCCTCACCGACGTCTTCCCGGACAATCAACGCGGCATGGCTCTCGGGGTCAACCAGGCCGCAGCCTTCAGCGGGACCTTCATCGGCCTGGTCTTGGGCGGGATCCTGGCCCCCATCAACTGGCGCCTCATCTTCTTGGTGTCCGTCCCCATCGGTCTGTTCGCCACGGTGGTGGGCTATCTCAAACTGCGCGAAGTCGGTAAGCCACGGCCCGCCCGCATCGACTGGCCCGGCAACATCACCTTTGCCGTCGGGCTCATTCTCGTCATGGTGGGGATCACCTACGGCATCGAGCCTTACGGTCACCACACCATGGGCTGGACGAACCCGGATGTCATCGGCGCCCTGGTCGTCGGCGTGCTGTCGCTGGTCGCCTTCTGTGTGATCGAGACCAAGGTGTCCCAACCCATGTTCCGCCTCCAGCTGTTCAGGATCCGCGCCTTCACCAGCGGCGTCCTGGCCAGTTTTCTGGCCGCGCTGAGCCGGGGGGGACTCATGTTCATGCTTATCATCTGGCTCCAGGGCATCTGGCTCCCGCTCCACGGCTACGCCTTCACCGTGACCCCATTGTGGGCGGGCGTCGCCATGCTTCCGCTGACAGCCGGATTCCTGATTGCCGGTCCGGTGTCGGGCATCCTCTCCGACCGCTACGGGGCCCGTCCCTTCGCCACCGGCGGCATGGTGGGTTCGGCCATCTGCCTGCTCCTGCTCGAGCTCCTGCCGGTCGACTTCCCCTACTGGCTGTTCGCCATCGTTCTCCTTCTGACCGGACTGACCATGGCTTCCTTCGGCTCCCCCAACCGGGCGGGGGTGATGAACAGCCTGCCCCCCCAGCACCGGGGGGCGGGGTCGGGCATGAACACCACGTTCCAGAACTCGGCCCAGGTTCTGTCGATCGGGATCTTCTTCACCCTGATGATCGTGGGGCTGACCTCGTCGCTGCCCGAAAATCTGTCGGCCGGTCTTATCGCCCACGGCATCCCCCATCAGACGGCGGAAGCGGCCGCCCACCTATCGCCGGTTTCGACGCTGTTCGCCGCCTTCCTCGGCTATGACCCGATTCAGCACCTCATCGGTACCCATGCCCTGAGTCAGCTGCCGTTGGCTCAGCAACAGGTCCTCACCGGCCGTCGGTTCTTCCCCGGTCTCATCAGCCACTCGTTCCAGGCCGGCCTGCACGCTGCCCTCGATTTCGCCATCGTGGCCAGCCTGCTGGCCGCCTGGGCTTCCTGGCTTCGGGGTGGCCGTTACGTCTACTCCGAACCCGACGAAGAGGCCGAAGGCACGGACAAGGCCGACGGGGCCGACGGGGCGGACAGGGATGGGGGGCGTCCCCTGGCCCTGGCTGGTGCTCCCGAGGGGGCGTCGGCTCGCCTGGAGTCGGCCGACGACGTCTCGAGCAGCTCCATCGCCCAGGTGGAAGCGGGATGAGCGGCCCCGACACCACCACCGACCGCCCCCGGGGCGCCGGCACCGGGTCGGTGGGCACCGACACCACCGGCTCGACCGTTCTGCGCATCGGGGAATTGGCCAAGCAGACCGGCCTGACCACGCGTACCCTCCGCTACTGGGAGGAGCTCGGTCTGATCAAGCCGAGTGGATACCGCGGCAAAGGCGAACGGCTCTACTCGGCGACCGACATGGCGCGGGTCATCCGGATCCGGGAGTTGCAGGAGCTCCTGGGCTTCTCGCTGGCCGAAGTCCGAGTGGTGTTGGACACCGAGGACGTGGACGTGCTCGACCGGTTGCGGTCCGAGTTCCGGTGGGGACAGGCCGGTCCCGAGCGCCGCCGACAGCTTCTGGACGGTGCCATCGAGGCCAATGACAAACTGCTGGTCCGTCTGGACACAACTTTGTCCCGTATCGGGGCCTTCCGGGACGAGCGGGCGGCCAAAGCGCTGGCCCTGCGGGACGCCCGTCGTGAGTGGGACGAGGAATGACCACTTGCTGCCGAACGACCAACCACAAAGGAGCACTACATCGATGAATGAAGCGATGCGAGCCGAGACGGTGGAAATCAGCGGGGACGGAGGTGACCCGGTGGAGGCGTATCTGGCTCAACCTCTGGACGGCGCCGCCACCGGGGGCGTGGTGGTCATCCACCACATGCCCGGCTACGACGAGGCCACCAGGGAGATCACCCGGAAATTCGCCGCTCGGGGCTACCTGGCCGTGTGCCCCAACCTGTACTACCGCGAGGCCCCCGGCGCCACGTCCGATGACGCCGCCGCCACCGCCCGCGCCCAGGGCGGGGTGCCCGACACGCGGCTGGTCGGGGACGTGGCCGGGTGTATCGCCCATCTTCGTTCGCTGGCGCCGTCCAACGGCAAGGTGGCCACCATCGGATACTGCTCGGGCGGGCGGCAGTCCTTCCTGGCCGCCTGCAGTCTCGAGCTGGACGCCGCCATCGACTGTTACGGGGCGTTCGTCATCGGCTCGCCACCCGAAGGGTTCCCCCTCAAGGTCGAACGGCTGGACCATCGGGTCAAGGACCTCTCCTGCCCGCTCCTGGGCCTGTTCGGTGCCGAAGACCGGAATCCTCCCCCCGAAGAGGTGGACCAGCTGGCCGAGCTGCTGACCGAGGCGGGCAAGGAGTTCGAGTTCCACAGCTACGAAGGCGCCGGCCACGCCTTCTTCGCCACCGACCGACCCAGCTACCGACCGGAGGCCGCGGTCGAAGGGTGGCAACGGATCTGGGATTTCCTGAACCGGCATCTGGGCCAGGACTGAGAGAGGATCGCCATGTGCACGTATCGGACCACCGCACTGCCCGTGGACGGGAGCGGCAAGGGCGCGGCGGGCTGGTTCCGCCTGACCGATGCCACCGTCTACTTCGATCATCCGGTCCACGCCCCGGCCGAGCACACCCTCAACATCGATCTGCTCAACCCGACCCAGGGGGCCGGCGCCCGCGTGGCCGTGGAGCTCGACCCGGGATCGGCCCGGGCTCTGGCCGAGGCCATCCTCGAGACCCTGGAGACCATCCCGCCCTCCCTGGGCGGCCCTCCCGTCTCGACCGCCGCCTCGGGCTGAGAGCGGCGCCCCGCCTCGGGCTCCCCGCCGCCGGCCGGCCGGCGGCGGCGCCGGACCGGAAAAGGGTCACAGCCCGTCGATAAGGTCACTGCCGTGATCCACACCTATGCGGCCGGTGGGGCCCAGCCGCTGGCCGCCCGCCTGGCCGAGGTCTGGGCCGAGCCGGCGGACGACCCCTTCGTCCCCGAGTGGCTGGCCGTTCCCTCGGACGGGATGCGGCGCTGGTTGTCCCTGGAGCTGGCCCGCCATCTGGGTGCCTCCGGCCCCGGAGGGGACGGGGTGGTGGCCAACGTGATCCGGGCCTATCCGGGCACCCTGCGGAGCTGCGTTCTGACCGCCGACCGGGGCGGCGAACATCCCGATCCGTGGGACATCGATCGGCTGGTGTGGTCGGTGCTGGCCGCTCTCGACCGGGCCGGGCAGGATCCGGCGCTGCTCGCCCTGTCGACCCTCCCTTCCGGGGGCTCGCGCTTCGCCCGGGCCCGTCGCATCGCCGATCTCTTCGACCGCTACCACCTCCACCGACCGGCGATGATCCGGGCCTGGGCCACCGGTCGGGACGTCGACGCCGCCGGGGCGGTGCTGGCCTCCCACGACGCCTGGCAACCCCACCTCTGGCGCCTGGTCCGGGCGGTGGTCGACCGGCCCAGCCCGCCCGAGGAGTGGCCCGAGCTGCTGGAGCGAGTGGCGCGGGACGAGCTGGTCCTCGACCTTCCCCCCCGGCTCACCCTGTTCGGATTCACACTCCTGCCCGGCGGTGGGTTCCTCGAGCTGGCCCAGGCGGTGGCCGTCCACCGGGATGTCCACCTGTTCCTGCTCGAGCCGTCCCGATTCGAGTCCGACGACGTCCGTCGGGCCGGCCCCCGCCGGGTCCGGTCGGACACCCGAGCCCCCGGCGAGCCGTCGAGGGAAGGGGTCCGGGCCCACCCGCTCCTCCAGTCATGGGGTCGGCTCCATGGCGAGACGGCCATGATCCTGGCCGACGCCGAGGCGGACGGGATGCCGGCCCGCCTGTGGGTGGACGGGCACAAGACGGCGCCACCGTCCTCCCTTCTCGGACGGCTCCAGAGCCACCTGCACGCCAACAACGGTTCGGGGGGGACGGCCCCTTTCGATCCATCGGACCGATCCATCCAGTTCCACGCCTGCTTCGGCCCCACCCGCCAGGTCGAAGCGCTACGGGACACCCTGCTCCACCTGCTCGACGGGGGCGTTTCCAACCTCACCGAAGAGGACGTTCTGGTGGTGTGTCCGAGCCTCGAGCGATTTGCGCCGCTCATCGAAGCCGCTTTCGGCCCGTCGGCGGAGTCGGCGTCCACCCCGGCCGACGGGAGCCCGGTGCAGACCCGTGGTGGCGCTCCGGCGTTGCGCTACCGGATCACCGACCGCTCCCTGCGGTCCACCAATCCGGGCCTGGCCGCCGTGGGCGCCCTCGTGGAACTGGTGGCGGGCCGCTTCGAATCGACGGCGGTCCTCGATTTCCTGGCCCTCGGCCCGGTCCGGGCCCGTTTCGGCTTCGCCGACGACGACCTCGACGACATCGCTGGATGGGTGGCGGCCACCCATGTCCGCTGGGGCCTCGACCCGGATCATCGGCGGGGGTTCGGGGTGCCGACGTCGATCGAGGGCAACACCTGGCAGGCCGCCCTCGATCGGTTGCTCACCGGCGCCGCCGTCGACGACGGGGACATGACTCTGGCCATCGGCGACGTCTCCCCCCACGGGGTGGAGGGGGCGGCTGCTGACACGGTGGGCCGGCTGGCCGAGGCCATAGGGTGCCTCAGCGCTCTGGTGGTCGAGACGTATGCGGCCAAGTCGGTCGGGGACTGGGTGGAAGCACTGCGCCGGGCCTGCGAGGGGCTCTTCGCCTACGACGATCGCACCCGGTGGCAGAAGGAGGCTCTGGACCGGCTGTTCGATGACGTGGTTCAGTCGGCCACGACCGGCGGCAGCCTGTCGGCTACGCCGCTCGAGTTCGTCGACGTACAACGCCTGTGGACCGAGCGTCTCGAGGCGCTGCCCGGACGAGCCGACTACTTCCGAGGCGGGATCACCGTCAGCTCGATGACGCCGTTGCGCGGTGTGCCGTTTCGGGTGGTGTGCCTGCTGGGGATGGACCAGGATGCGTTCGGGCCCGAGGCGGCGGCCGGCGACGATCTGGTGGCCGCCGCTCCCGAGCGGGGCGATCCCGATCCCCGGGCCGAAGTACGTCAGTCCCTGCTGGAGGCCTTGCTGGCGGCCACCGATTGTCTGGTCGTGCTGCGCGACGGACGCGACGTTCGGACCAACCAGGTGGTGCCCCGACCGGTGGTGGTGGCGGAGCTGTTCGAAGCCGTGACCCGGCTGGTCGACGGTCCCGCCCGCACGGCGCTGGCGGCGGCACTGGAGATCGACCATCCCCGACAGGCCTTCGACGAGAAGTGCTTCTCCGAGGGTGGTTTGCGAGCGGACACGGTGTGGGGCTTCGACCCCGGTGACCTCGACGCCGCCCACGCCCGCCGCAGCCGTACTTCGGTTCGGGCCCCCTTTCTGGCCGCGCCTCTGGCTCCTGCCCCCCCGATCGAGATCCAACTGGATCAACTGCATGCCTTCTTCAAGAACCCGGTCGCCTATTTCATCGGTCAACGACTCGAGGCCCACCTTCCCACCCCCGACGAGGAACCCTCGGTACTGCTGCCGGTCGAGCTCACCGGCCTGGATCGCTGGCGGGTGGCGTCCGGGCTGCTGGCTGCCCGTCTGGCCGGTGTCGACACCGGTCGCTGGCTCTCGGTGGAGCGCCGGCGTTCCACTCTCCCTCCGGGATCGCTGGGCGACCGGGCCGTCGAGGCGTGCGCCGGTGACGTCGAGGCCGTGGCGGCGGTGGCCGCATCCATGGGGGTGGCCGGCGCCCCGCCCGATCCCTTCGAGATCGCAGTGACCCTTCCCAGCGGGATTCGCATCCTGGGCACGGTCCCCTTGAATCTTCCCCGTCCCCATCGTGGGCGGTGCCGCCTCAGCTACTCGATCCTCAAACCCGAGTATCGGGTGCAGGCCTGGTTGGACCTCATGGCCCTGGTGGCCACCGATCCCCGGCACCGGTGGCGATCGGTGGCGGTGGGGCGGCCCAACCCCTCCGGGGGCGACGCCCAGGTGTTCGACGTGGGCGTGGCCGGAGAACGGGCGGGTTGGCGGAAGGTGGCGGAGACTGCCCTCGAGGTGGCGGTGGACTGCTACTGCCGCGGCCTCCGTGAGCCGCTACCCCTCTTCCCCAACTTCTCCTATGCGGTGCACACCGAGCGGGCCAAGCCGGCCGACTGGTCGAACGACCACACCTTTCCCGACGGCGATGATCCCGCCGTGGTGCTGGCCCTCGGGGGCATCGGGTTCCATGAGGTACTCGCCCTTCGGGCCCGGGCCGACGATCCGGGGCACGAGGAGGGGCGGGTCCTCCGATTGGCCCGCCACCTCTACGGCACTATCGATGCCACCACTTCTTCCTGGGCCGATCTGGTCGAGGGTGGTGCGCTGATGTCGGCCACCGGTGTGTGGTGAGCTTCGATCCCGACCGGCCCTTCGTGGCCGACGATCGCCTCCCGCGCCGGGGGCTGGCCATCGAGGCCAGCGCAGGTACGGGCAAGACCACCGCTCTGGCCGATCTGGCCACCCGGTTTGTGGCCGAGTCGGGAGTGGCGACGTCCGAACTCCTCATCGTCACGTTTACCCGCGCCGCCACCAACGAGCTGCGGGAGCGGGTTCGCAATCGCCTGATCGAGGTGGCTGACCGTCTCGACGAGGGTGGTTCGACGACGACGACGACGGCTACGAGCGCCACGGTCGGTCGGGAGGAGGCCGACCCGTTCGACGACCCCGTGGTCCGGCTGCTGGCCTCGGGGGACAGGGTCGTCCATGCCCGGCGGTTGCGCACCGCCGCCATCGAGTTCGACGCTGCCACCATCACCACCATTCACGGGTTTGCCGTCCAGGTGCGCAGTGCCCTGGGTGAGTCGGTGGGCGTCGATCCCGAGGTCAGGCTGGTCGACGAAGGGGACGAGATCGTCCTCCAGACCTGTGCCGACGTTCTGGCCGCGGCGTCCGCGGCGGGGCGGCCGGCGTCGGAGCTGCCCGCACTCTTCGAGTTGGTTGCGGCCACCAGGCGAGCCGCCTCCCGCCCCGACATGGTCCTCCAACCGCAGGCCGCCGAGGTGCGGGCCACCTCGGCCCAGCTCCGGTTGCGCCAGCTGGTCGAGGAATCGGTGTTCCGACTCGACGACCGCCGGCGCCGGCAGGGGACAGCCAGTTTCGACGGCGTGCTGATCGACCTGTGCCGCGCCCTGACCGGCCCGGGCTCGGCGGCGGCCGTCGACTCGCTTCGCCGCCGCTACAAGGTGGCGCTGATCGACGAGTTTCAGGACACCGACCCGGTGCAGTGGAAGATCTTCCAGAGGCTGTTCGGGGAACCGGACGCCGGCACCACCTTGGTGGTGGTGGGTGATCCGAAGCAGGCTATCTATGGTTTTCGTGGCGGCGACATCGAGACCTACATCGCCGCCGTCAAGCACCAGGACCTCCTCGAGCGCCGGTCGATGCACGCCAACTGGCGCTCCGACGTGGCCGTCCTCACCGCTCTCGATGTTCTGTTCGCCGGAGCCACCTTCGGCCATCCGTCGATCCGGTATATGCCCATGACGGCCGCCCGCCCGGCCCAGCACCGTCGTTTGCAGGACGGGAGCGGCGGGCCCCTCCCGGCTGTGTCCCTCCGTCTGGCCACCGACCCCGGCATCGAGCGCAACCGGGGCCACAAGTCCTCCGAGGTGGTGATGGCGGCCGGGGTGCGGGCCGTCGAGAGCGACCTCGTGTCCCGGGTCCGGGATCTCCTCGACCACGCCACCATCCCGTCGGCCGGCGAAGAGGGATCCCCCCGCCGGGTGTGCCCGCGGGACATCGCCGTTCTGGTCAACCGCAATGACGAGTGCACGGCCTTCCAGTCGGCGCTGGCTGCCCAGGGGGTGCCGGCCGTCGTCGCCCGGGGGGGAAGCGTGCTCCGATCCCCGGCCGCCCAACAGATGCGGTGGTTGCTGCACGCCATGGGTCGGCCGTCCGACCCCCGCCGGGCCCGCACCTACGCCCTGTCGTGGTTCGGAGGTTGGAGCGCAGCGGAGCTCGATGGTTCGGACGACGCTGATCTGGCTTCCCTGCAGGAGGACCTTCGTACCTGGTCCGAGCGGTTGGCCACCCAGTCGGTGGCCGAGGTGCTGGCCCAGGTGTGGGCCACCAGCGGGGTGGCGGCCAGGGTTCTGGCCGGTCCCGACGGCGATCGCCACATGACCGACCTCGAGCACGTGGCCGAGCTCCTGCATGGATCCACTCTGGACGGTCGGGCCCACGTGGCCGGGTTGCTGGCTTTCCTGGATGGAACCCCCGAAGTGGCCGCCGACACCGACGTGGATGCCGACGTGACTGCCCGCCGGGTCGAATCCGATGCCGAGGCCGTCCAGATCATGACGGTATGGACGGCCAAGGGGCTCGAATTCCCCATCGTCTGTCTGCCCACCTTGTGGCGATGGCAGGGTCGCTACGATCCCGTCATCTACGTCGATCCCGACACCGGCCTGCGGACTTTCGACCTGGCCCGAGGGACGACGTGGCCGAGTGATGAGGAGGCGAAGGCGAGGAAGGACAGGGCGGCCCGGGAGGCGGCCGGTGAGCGCCTGCGGCTCCTGTACGTGGCCCTGACCCGGGCCCGGCACCAGTCCATCGTGTGGTGGGCCAATGGGCAGAACAGCGCCCGCACGGCGTTGGCCCGGGCACTCTTCGGCCGGGATGCCGACGGCATCGACCCCGCTGCCTACCAGGTCGCCACCGTGGACGTCCCCGGTGATGACGACATCGTCGATGTGCTGGCTCCACTGGTGGCGGCATCGCAGTCGACGCTGGCCGTCACCACCATCGACCACCGGCCGCCCCCGGCCGATCGTTGGAGTGATGATCGGGATCCCGCCACACTCACCCCCCTGTCGGCTGCCCCATTCACCGCCCGCCTCGATCGTTCCCCGCGCCGGTGGTCGTTCTCCGCCATCACCGACGACCCGGCCGTGGCCGGCTCCGATCCGTTCGATCCCTCCGACGGGGACAAAGGGGCGGCCGACGAACGATCGGCTCACGAGGCCGACGCACCCATCGCCTCAGGCCACTCCTCCGAAGATGTTCCCGCCCGGGCCGAGGCCGCCGGTGGCGACCGACGGGAGGGCGCCCTGCTCGAACTGCCGGCCGGCCCCCGGTTCGGGACGCTGGTGCATGCCGTGCTGGAAGGGATCGACTTCTCGGTCGAACCGGGCCTTCTGGACTCGGCCCTCGGTGCCGGCATCGACCGGCAGTTGGCCCGACAGCCCATGGACCTCACCCCACCCGACGGGGGGACGGCGGGCCAGGGGCGATCGTTGCTCATCGAGGGTCTCGTGGCCTCCCTGCGCACGCCCCTCGGTTCTCTGTGCGCCCATCGCCGCCTGGTCGATCTCCGCCCCGTCGACCTCCTCCGCGAGGTGTCCTTCGACCTCCGCCTGGGCGACGGGGGCCGGCGGCCGACGGTGGGCGACATAGGCAGGGTGGTCATCGCCCACCTCCACCCCGACGACCCTCTGGTCGAATGGGCCGAGCGGCTGGCGTCGGGCCCGACGGACCTGGTCTTGACCGGCCACCTCACCGGTTCGATCGATCTGGTCCTCCGTATCGACGACGGGACGGGTGCCGGCCGGTTCGTCGTGGCCGACTACAAGACCAACGCCCTGAGCGCCCCCGGCCCGACCGGCCGTGTCGGCGACTACGGTCCCGCCCGGCTGACCGAAGCGATGGCCTCGCACGACTATCCCCTGCAGGCCCTCCTCTACCTGGTGGCCCTGCACCGCTATCTGCGCTGGCGTCTTCGGGATTACCACCCCACGGTGCATTTGGGTGGAGCCGTCTACCTCTTCCTCCGGGGCATGACCGGTCCGTCGGTGGTCGATACGGCCGAATCTCACGGCGTCTTCGGCTGGCCCGTTCCACCGGCGTTGGTGGTGGACCTCAGTGACCTGCTCGACGGTCGGACGGTGGGGGAGTCGGCGCCATGACGCCCCGAGGGTCGATCCTCACCGGGCCGGTGGCCGTGCCCGCCTCGGTTGCCCCGCTCGCCCCCTTCGTGGAGGCGGGCATCTTCGGTTCCTTCGAGGTGCAGTTGGCCGCGGCCATGGTTCGGCTGGTCCCCACCGCTTCAGCCGAGGCGCTGTTGGCGGTGGCCACCGCGGCGCGGGCTCCCCGGTTCGGTCATGTCTGCGCCGAACTGGACCGTCTGCCCACGACCACGGCCGGCGAGGAGGACCGTGCGGACGCCGCCGATCTGCCCTGGCCGGCCCGGGAGGACTGGATCGGCGCCTTGATGGGTTCCCCTCTGGTGTCCGGACCCGACGCCACCGGCTCCCGGGTCCGCCCCCTGGTGTGGGACGGGAGACGCCTCTATCTCCAGCGTTACTGGCGTGACGAGAACGCGGTGGCCGAGGATCTGATGCGACGAGCCCGTTCCGCCGGGGGCAAGGGGAAGGCGTCGGCCGATACCCTGTCCCAGTTCGTGGTGGAGAGAGCCCTGGATGGCCTGTTCGGCCCGGACGACGGTGCCGAGCCGGACCGGCAGAGGCTGGCCGCCCGCCGGGCGCTGGCGCCGGGGATCTCGATCATCGCCGGAGGACCGGGTACGGGCAAGACCCGCACCGTGGCCCGCCTGCTCGCCCTGGCTCATCTGGCCGCCGCCGCCGAAGGTGAACGTCTGGTTGTGGCGCTGGCCGCCCCAACCGGCAAAGCGGCCCAGCGGATGAAGGAGGCGCTGCAGGCGGAGATACCGGTTCTCGAGCAATCGGGCACGATCAGCCCTGCTTTGGGCCGGACACTCAGCGCCACCGATGCCACCACCATCCACCGCCTGCTGCAATGGCGTCCGGGTCCGCGCTATCTGCACGACCGTCGTAACCCGCTGCCGCACCAACTGGTCATCGTGGACGAGACATCCATGGTTTCCCTACCCCTCATGGCGCGCTTGCTCGACGCGGTACGGGCCGGGGCGCGCCTGGTTCTGGTGGGCGATCCCTACCAACTGGCCAGTATCGAGGCGGGCACCGTCTTGGCCGACGTGGTGGGACCGGTGGACGATGAACGGGAAGGCCGACCGCAGGAGAGCAGCGACGGCCCTGCCGCCGTTATCGACGTGCCCGTCGCCGCTGCCAACGGTCGGCCGCCGCGCCGTGCCGCCGGTGTCGCAGCCCGGGGCCGTCCTGTCCTGTCCGACCGGGTCACCGTTCTTCGACGCATGCACCGATTCGGAGCCGATTCATCCATCGCCCTGCTGGCCGAGGCCGTACGGGCCGGCGACGGCGACACGGCCATCGACCTCCTCCGGTCCGGCCGGTCCGATGTCGCCTGGATCGACCCTGGCGACGCCGATGGTCTGCACCGTCTTCGTTACGTGATCGCCTCAGCCGGTGTGGATGTTGTCCGTGCTGCTCTGCGGGGCGATGCCGGTGCGGCTCTGACGGCGGCGACCGAGGTGAAGGTCCTGACCGCCACCCGCCGCGGTCCCCTCGGGCTCGAGGACTGGACGGCCCGTATCGAGGCGGATGTGGCATCCCGTGTACCCGAGCTGGATCGACACCGCCGCTGGTATGTCGGACGCCCGGTCATCGTGACGGGCAACGACCGGGTCAACCAGCTGGCCAACGGGGATGTGGCCGTGGTCGTCCGCCGCCGGGGCGCCGTGGTCGCCGCCCTGGCCGGCCCCGCTGATCTCCGCTACCTGTCCCCTTCACGTCTGGATCGGGTCGAGACCTGGTGGGCCATGACCATCCACCGGAGCCAGGGGTCCGAGTATCCCCATGCCGTCGTGTCGCTTCCGGCCGCCACATCACCCATCCTGACCCGAGAGTTGCTTTACACGGCCGTCACCCGGGGTAGACGGCAACTGACCGTCGTGAGCACCGAGGAGGCACTGCGGGCCGCCATCGGCCGGCGGGTGGCCCGGGCCTCGGGCTTGCGGGACCGGCTCTGGCCACAGTGACCACCGGCGGCGTGAGCCGGGGCCACTGGGTGACCGCCTTGGCGGGAGACCGTGGCGGTAGAGGCGGCATCGTGTTCGCCGGGCGGTCCGAGCGCGCCGGTGTCGATCAGGGAGGGTGGGCCCCGGTCGACTGCGCCTCCGAGGGTCACTCGGACACGAGTCACTGTGAACGTCAGTTGGATTCGGACGCCGCTCGTTCATCGAGATTGCCATGCCGCTGCCAGGTCTCGAACATGTCGGCGTAGCGGCCCCCGGCGGCCATCAGCTCGCTGTGCGAACCCACCTCGACGATCCGGCCCAGGTCCACCACGACGATCCGATCGGCGCGCATGGCCGTGGACAGTCGGTGAGCGATGAGAATGGCGGTGCGGTTCTCGAGCAGGACGTCGAGCGCGCTCTCGATCTTCGTCTCGGATTGGAGGTCGAGGTTGGAGGTAGCTTCGTCGAGCACCAGGACGCGGGGATGGGCCAGAAAGGCACGGGCCAGAGCCAGCAGTTGGCGTTCACCCGACGACAGCGTCTGACCCCGCTCGTGGACCACGGTGTCCACGCCTTCGGGCATTCTCTCCACCACGTCGGCGAGACCCACCTTTTCGATGGCCTCACTGATCTCGGCGCTGCTGGCCGATGGTCGGGCGAAGGCCACGTTGTCGGCGATGGTGCCGGCGAACAGGAAGGGCTCCTGGGGGACGACGCCGAGCTGGCTGCGCAGGGAATGCATGGTCACACCGCGCAGGTCGTGACCGTCGATGAGCACCCGGCCGGACACGGGATCGTAGAAGCGGGTGACCAGCTTGGCCAGCGTCGATTTGCCCGCACCGGTGGCTCCGACGAAGGCCACCGTCTCGCCCGGGGCGATGCGGAGGTTGACATCCTCGATGACCAGCCGCTGCGGGTCGTAGCCGAAGGACAGGTGGTCGAAGATGATCTCACCTTCGATGGGCGGCAGGTCGGTGGCATCGATGGCTTCTTTGACCTCGGGTTCGGTATCCACCAGGTCACGGAGCTTGACCACCGAGGCCTGGCCCTGCTGGAAGGTGTTGTACTGCTGGACCAGCAACTGGATGGGTTGGAGGAACCGGTTGAGGTAGAGGAAGAAGGCGGTCAGGGCACCAATCGACAGGGTGTGGTGCAGCACCATGTTTCCCCCGATGGCCAGCAGGGCTGCCTGACCCAGCACGCCCAGTACCTGGGTCCCTCCGGCGTAGGTGGCGTTGACATGGGCGGTGGCGTTGTTGGCGGCTCGGTAGTCACCGACCACATTGCGGTGGTGGATCACGTTCTGGCGCTGCCGGTTGTGAGCGGTCACGATCCGGACGCCGTGCAGACTCTCCGACAGATCGGCCAGCACGTTGGCGATACCGTCCCGCACCCTGTCGTAGCCCCGCTCGGAGGCCCGTTTGAACCAGAGCGACATCAGCACCAGCGCGGGAACGATCAGCAGGACGGTGATGGCCGCCAGCTGCACGTTGGTGGTGAACAGGATGATCGTGATGACCACCATGGTCAGGGCCTGAATGGCCAGTTGGGCGAGACCGTCCTGCAACAGCTGCTGGAGGTTCTCCACGTCGCTGGTCATCCGGCTCATCACCACACCGGCCTTCTCCTCGGTGAAGAAGCTGAGCGACAGGCGCTGCAAATGGGCGAACACCTTGACCCGGAGGTCGTTCATCACCCAGGCGGCCAGCCTGCCGGTGACCTGGACCTGGCCCCGCTGAGCCAGTGAAGTGACCACGATGAAGACCAGATAGAGGAAGGCCATCAACGCCACGATGGCGAAGTCCTTGTGGGGGTACATGCCGTCGTTGATGGCGATTTCGGTCAACTTGGGCCCGGTCTGGGCGAACACGGCGATGGCCACCACCAACACCCCGGCCAGGGCCAGCATGCCGGGGTACTTGGTCAACAGGCGCCACAGGCTGAGCCGCTTGAGGTCGTCTTCCGAGCCGTTCTGTTTGAAGACGATGTCCGGTGGCGCGTAATCCGGCTCGCTCTTCAGGAGAAGGTCGACCCCGTCCTGCAGCTCCGAGGGGATGCCGGCAAAGGGGAGACCGGGCGCGGCCGGTCGCCCGAATCCGCCCGGGGCACCGCCCAGGCCGCCTCCGAATCCGCCGCCGCCGCCCCACGTCACGATCCACCCGCCCCGCGCGCCGCATCGAGAAGGTCGGCCAGTCCTCGACCGGTCTCTCCTCCGTCACCAGAGCCACCCTCGGATGCCTCTTCGTGGTCGTCCGCCTCCTGCTCGAACTCGGCCGCCTGGGCCAGGACCTCGGCGTAGAGCGGCGTGGAGGCCAGGAGCTGGGCGTGGGTTCCATCCGCCACCACCTTGTGGCTGTCGATCAGAACCACCCGATCGGCCAAGGAGATGGTGGAGAGCCGATGGGCGATGATCAGCGTGGTCCGTCCTTTCATGGCCACGGCCAGGCTGGCGTGGATCATCTGTTCGACCTGGACGTCGATGGCGCTGGTGGCATCGTCGAGCACCAGGATGGGCGGGTTGACCAACAACGTGCGGGCAATGGCGATCCGTTGGCGCTGGCCCCCGGACAGCGTGTAGCCCCGTTCGCCGATGACGGTGTCGTAGCCGTCGGCCAGGTGGGTGATGAAATCGTGCGCACCGGCGGCACGGGATGCCGCTTCGATTTCGTCGAACGAGGCGTCGGGCTTTCCGTAGGCGATGTTGTCGCGCACCGACACCGAAAAAAGGAAAGGTTCATCGAGCACCACGCCGACGTTGGCCCGCAGGCTCGCCTGGGTCAGGTCCCGGACGTCGTGCCCGTCGATCTGGACGGATCCGTGCTTGACGTCGTAGAACCGACTCAAGATCCGGGCCACGGTCGACTTGCCCGATCCGGTGCGCCCCACCACGGCCACCGTCTCACCGGGAGCAATGTGCAGATCGAAGTCGGCCAGCACCAGGTGCTCGGCATCCTTGTCGTAGGCGAAGTCGACATGGCTGAACCGGACGTCCCCCCGGCAATCGACCAGGTCGATGGCATCATCCTTGTCGGTGACGGTGGGCTGCTCGTCGATGATCTCGTAGATGCGATCAGCCGAGGCCGCCGCCCGTTGCCCCATCATGATCAACATCCCGAGCATCATGAACGGGGCCTGGAGCATCAACAGGTAGGCGTTGAACTTGAGGATGGCCCCCAGCTGCAAGCCACCGTGGATGACCATGTACCCACCGAAGAACAGGACCAGGGCCAGTCCGACCTGGGGAAGGTTCTGCACCAGGGGAGTGAACCGGGCCCGGAGATCGGCGTCTTTGATGTAGCCCCACTGGAGCTTGTCGGCCGAGCCGGACAGCGCCCGTAGTTGCTGCTGCTCAGCGCCGAATGACTTCACCACCCTGACACCGTTCACGTTCTCATCCACGATGGTGGCCACGTCAGCCAACCGGGACTGGATGAGCCACGAAACCGGGAACATCGACTTTCGCATCTTGACGCCGGTCAGATAGACGAACGGCATGGTGGCCATGGCGATGAAGGCCAGCGGGACGTCGATGGCCAGCATGTAGATGAAGGCCACTACCGCGATCGAGCACTGGACCAGGATCATCGGTGCGAAGGTCATGTACATCTGGACCGACCGAATGTCGGAATTGGCCCGAGATATCAACTGCCCCGATTGCACCCGGTCGTAGAAGGAGAAGGACATGCGGGTCAGGTGCTCGTAGATGATGTTCCGCAGGTCGTACTCGATGTTGTAGGCCGTCTCGAAGAGGTAGCGCCGGGAGATGTACGTGGAGATTCCGCCCACGACGCCCAGACCCACCACCCACCACACGTAGTTGCTCAAGGGAACGGTGTGGGTGGTGATCGAGTTGTCGATGGCGTTCCCCAGCAGGTTGGGGATCTGGACCTGGAGGACGAGCCCGACGAAGGACAGAGTGAGGCAGGTGATGAAGATGCCTTTGTGGGCCTTCATGATGGGCAGAACCCGTCGGAGCCAGGTGAGGCTCTTGTCGGGGTCGATGGTGGCCCGAGGCTCTTCGCTCCTGGCCTCCTCGGCCATGGGGACGAACTCGGTTCCCTGCTCTGCGCTCAGTTGTTCACGGCGCCGGAGGCGTGCGGGGGTCATCGCTTGAGCCGCCGGGCGTGCAGGTAGGCACCGAAGGCGGTGCGCCAGGCGGCCAGCCCCTCCAGGGCCCGGATGGTGTCGGTCGGATCGGGGGCGTACCCGGCGATCTCCTCCAGCCGAGCGCCCACCGCGGCGTCGGCGGTGAGCAGCGTCCGCCGTCCGCGGTCGGTGAGGACGTGGTCGACCCGCCGCCGGTCGGCGACCACGGTGCGCCTCTCCACCAGCCCGCGGGCCACCAACCCGTCCACGATGGCGGTCACGCTGGGGGGTCGCACAGCCAGGCGTTCGGCCAGGTCAGAGGATACGGCGGAGCTCTCGTCCAGGAGTCCGAGGACGCGGTACTGGGGCAGGGAGAGTTCCACCGAGCCCAGGCCGATCTCGACCTGCTTGGCCAACCAGGCGGCCGTGCGCCCCAAGGTCCTCTCGCCCGGCGGATGGACACCCGCATCGGGCACAGTTGCTTCGAAGGTCACATAGTTAGACTATCGAACAATCTCGGAGTCTCAAACCGGGCGGCTGCCCACCCCGTGGATCGTCTCCCACCGTGAGGCGCGCCGGTCCACGGCGGAGAGGACCGGCGCCAAAGTCCGGAGCTGGAGGCGGATCCCGCTCGACGGACGTGCTCATGTTACCGGAAGTGTCACCATCAGGAAACCTTGCGGTCACTTTGGACCTGGAGTCGGCCCCTCGGAGATCATCCGGCCGAACCGCCCGGGCCGGAAACTCGGAGGGCCGGTGGGACCGGCAGGCGGACCCTGGTTGTCCGGGCCGGGACGCCCTCGACCAGGGGGAGGGGGCGAGGGCGTCAGCGCCGGAGACTGGACGGGACTCACGACCGCCACGCTCAACAGGACTGGCGCCACTACCGTAATCCCGTACCGGGCATATAGCAATCGTCCTCTGTAACGACAGAAGATCCCGGTCATTAAAGGAGAAGGAAGTTCTGCACGGCCCAGGTCCAGCCGGGGACGGGGGAAGAGATGCCGTGTCCGGAGCGGGGTGGCGGGCCCCCGCTCGACGGACCCGGCTGCGCTCAGTGTACCGGGAGTCCTTGCGCTGGCAATCATTCGGACGGCTGTCGCCGCCGTCCGCAGCCCGGGGCTGATCATGTCGCCTGACGAAGGCCGGTCGATGCCGGGGAACATCCGACCCCGACAGCGGCGCCTCGGAGGGGGGCAAGGATCCACGCCCTCTTGGGCAGGGCCAGAGCCGAGCGCTGTCTCCCGGTCCCGAACATCACGCGTTGGCCTGCACCGCTCCCGCGCTGGATTCGGCGTCGCGGGCAGGTGAAGGTCCGGGTTCGGTTGGAACCTGTGCCGCCGCCAGCGCCCCGTGAACGTCCCGCCGGTATCAAACTACACCGTGGTGGGGGTCTTGCCGCAAGGACCGGTGGTGTGCTGACAATGCACGCCACAGGCCGACCGCGGGCCTTGCCGCCTCCGCCGGCAGGCATGTGAGAGGCCCGAGGGGACGAAGGGGAGAGGTGGGCGCATGGGCAGCTACGTGCTGGGTTTCGAGGAGATCGACCAGACACAGGTCGCGGTGGTTGGCGGCAAAGGCGCGCACCTGGGGGAGCTCTCGCGGATCGAGGGCATCGGCGTGCCGGCTGGCTTCTGTGTGACGACGGACGCCTTCCGGCGGATCATGGCGGACGTTCCGTCGATCGACGAGCGCCTCGATCGGCTGTCGCACCTGAACCCGGATGACCGGCGAGGCGATCCGCACGCTCAGCGCGGAGATCCGCCGGACCCTCGAAGCGATCCCCGTCCCCGACGATCTGGCCGCGGCGATCACCGACTCGGTCAGACGGCTCGGCGTGCAGGCTGCCTACGCCGTCCGATCCAGCGCGACGGCCGAGGACTTGCCGACGGCCTCCTTCGCCGGCCAGCAGGACACGTACCTGAACGTCGTGGGGTCGGCGGCGATCCTCCAGCACGTCAGCCGGTGCTGGGCCTCCCTGTTCACCGAGCGGGCCGTGACCTACCGCCTGCGGAACGGCTTCGACCACGGCAAGGTCGACATGGCCGTGGTCGTGCAGCAGATGGTCTTCCCGCAGGCGGCCGGCGTCCTCTTCACGGCCGACCCCGTCACGTCCAACCGGAAGGTCATCTCCGTCGAGGCCAGCTTCGGCCTCGGCGAGGCCCTGGTCTCCGGCCTGGTGAACGCGGACGTCTACCAGGTGCGGGACGGCGAGGTCGTCGCCAAGGACATCGCCACCAAGCAGCTGGCCGTCCACGCCTCGCCGGGAGGCGGAACGCAGGAACTGGCCGATCGAGCCGGAGCGTCAGGAGCAGCCGGCGCTGACCGACGCGCAGGTCGTGCAGCTGGCGCAGCTGGGCCGGCGGATCGAGGCGCACTTCGGCCACCCCCAGGACATCGAATGGTGCCTGGCCGACGAGGATTTCCAGATCGTCCAGAGCCGGCCGATCACCACGCTGTTCCCCATCCCCGCGGCCGGCGACCGAGAGAACCACGTCTACGTCTCGGTCGGCCATCAGCAGATGATGACCGACCCCATGAAGCCTCTGGGGCTCTCGGTGTGGCAGCTGACGACACCTCGGCCGATGGACGAGGCCGGCGGGAGGCTGTTCGTCGACGTCGCGCCGGACCTGGCCTCGCCCGCCAGCCGGGCCCGCCTCCTCGTCGCTGGGGAAGTCCGATCCGCTGATCGGGGACGCGCTGCAGACCATCGTCGAACGCGGCGACTTCATCCCGTCGTTGCCGGACGAGGGTCCCAGCGGAGCGCCGGCGGCCGGGGCCCCGGCCCCGCTCGAGACCGATCCGGCCATCGTCACCGATCTGATCGACGCAACCAGGCATCCATCGCCGCCTTGAAGCGCGACATCCGGACGAAGTCCGGATCGGCGCTGTTCGACTTCATCCTGGCGGACATCCAGGAGCTGAAGCGGATCCTGTTCGATCCGCAGAGCCATCAGGTGTTCATGTCGGCGATGGAGGCCACCTGGTGGCTGAACGAGCAGCTGGAGGCGTGGCTGGGCGAGAAGAACGCGGCCGACACGCTCACCCAGTCCGTCCCCCACAACGTCACGTCGGAGATGGGGCTGGCGCTGCTGGACGTCGCCGACGTGATCCGCCCGCATCCGGAGGTGGTGGCTTTTCTGCAGCACGTCGAGGACGAGGGCTTCCTGGACGAGCTGCCCAAGCTCGCCGGCGGGCGGGAAGCCCGAGACGCCATCCGGGCCTTCCTCGACAAGTACGGCATGCGCTGCGTCGGTGAGATCGACATCACCAGGCCGCGGTGGAGCGAACGCCCCACCACGCTCGTGCCCCTGATCCTCGGCAACGTCAAGAACTTCGAGCCCGGCGCCGGCGAGCGGCGCTTCGAGCAAGGGCGGCAGGAGGCCTGGGCGAAGGAACAGGAGGTGCTGGAGCGCTTGCGGGTCCTGCCGGACGGGGAGCCGAAGGCCGAAGAGGCCAAGCGGATGATCGACCGGGTCCGGACCTTCATCGGGTACCGGGAGTACCCGAAGTACGGCATGGTCAGCCGCTACTTCGTCTACAAGCAGGCCTTGCTGGAAGAGGCCGAGCGCCTGGTGCAGGCCCATGTGCTTCGTGAGCGGGAAGACATCTTCTACCTCACGTTCCAAGAGCTCCACGACGTCGTGCGCACGAACCGGGCGGATGGCCGACTCATCCTCGAGCGCAAGGACGCGTTCAGGTCGTACGAAGCGCTCACGCCGCCCCGGGTGCTCACGTCGGATGGCGAGGTCGTCGCCGGGACATACCGACGCGACGACGTGCCGACCGGCGCGCTGGTCGGCCTACCGGTTTCCGCCGGGACCATCGAGGGACGGGCTCGCGTCATCCTGGACATGGCCGAGGCCGATCTCGAAGCCGGCGACATCCTGGTCACCGCGTACACCGACCCCAGCTGGACGCCCGCGTTCGTCGCGATCACCGGCCTGGTGACGGAGGTAGGGGGCCTGATGACCCACGGCGCAGTGATCGCCCGGGAGTACGGCTTGCCGGCCGTTGTGGGCGTGGAGCAGGCCACCCGGCTGATCCGAGACGGACAGCGGATCCGCGTCAATGGGACGGACGGGTACGTCGAGGTCCTGCCCTAGCTGCCGGGCTGGGCGTTCATGAGCGAACGCCGGCTCACCCGGCCGGCCGGCCCGACCTACGGCGTGATGAACTCGGCCCGCTCCTGGAGCAATCTCTTGCGGTCTGCGGCGCTGAAGGCAGCGGGCTCGGTCGAGTCGATGAAGTCGACGAGAGCATCAACGAACTGTTCCGGTGCTTCGATCTGGGGGAAGTGACCGACACCCTCGATGATCACCAGTCGGCTTTCCGGTACGGCCTCGTGGGCCCGGTAGGCGTGACCCACCGGGATGATCTCATCGCGGTCCCCCCAGACGATCAGAGTTGGCATCGAGGAGGCCAGATAGAGCCGATCCATGGCGCTGATCGTTTGACCGCCGGGGTCGATGACGGCCTTGATCGTGCGCGAGAAGGCCTGGCGGTTGTCCGCCTCGGCCAGTGACGCGTAGGCGCTCCACATCTCGGCCATACGACCCAGACGGATACCGCGCCTGTTGATCGTCCGTAACAGGCTGTCCCCCCAGTCGCGCAGGAAGCCCGGGAAGATCACGGGCATCATGTATTCGGTACCCGGCAGTGCCATCAACCGGAGCATCCAGTTGACCTCTCGCCCCAAGCCACCACTGTCGACCAGGACAAGCCGTTCGCATCGTTCAGGGTGCTGGTAGGCGAGCTGCATGGCCACCCCACCACCGAAAGACTGGCCAACCACGGATACCCGATCGATGTCGAGGACCTCGATGAGATCCCGGATCCCGGTGGCGAATCCGCCGAGCGAGTAGTCCCCGATCGGCTTCTCGGACTGACCATGGCCCATGAGGTCCGGCGCCACCACCGTGAACCGATCGGTCAGGCGCGGAATCACGTCCCGCCACGTCCGGGAGCTGCCGGCAATGCCGTGGAGGAGCAGGAGAGCCGGCCCGCTTCCTTCCATTCGGTAGGCCATGTCGTGGCCGTGGATCGAGACGTGGTCGAGCCGGCCTTCCATGGCGCCATTCTGCTCCAACTGTGACCGACAGGTTGCCCGAACGCCATCGGGCTTGCCGCACCGTTCGGCTCGGGTCAGGCTGGAGAGTGCCCGAAAACCGATTCGTCGGCGAGATCGCCAGAACCTACGACCAGCCGGGGACGGGGATGTTCGATGCTCACGTTCTCGAGGTGACCGTCGACTGCCTGGCCGAGTTGAGCGACGGCGGGGCGGCCATGGAGTTCGCTATCGGTACCGGCCGTGTAGCTGTCCCTTTGGCAGCCCGGGGAGTTCCGGTCACCGGTATCGAGTTGTCCGCTGACATGCTGGCCGTGCTGCGGTCGAAGCCCGAGTCCGGCGCCATTAGGGCTGTCGAGGGCGACATGGCGGTAACACGTGTGGAGAGCCAGTTCTCTCTCGTCTATTTGGTCTTCAACACGATCACCAATCTGACCACACAGGACGAACAGGTCGCCTGCTTCGAGAACGCCGCCCGTCACCTCCGACCCGGGGGCCGATTTGTCATCGAGAACAACGTTCCCGGTCTTCGCCGGTTGCCACCAGGCAACGTCGGTGTTCCGTTCGCAGTGACGGATGACTACATCGGCATCGACGATTTCATCGACCGCACCCACAAACAGATCCCCAGGTCCCGGCACTTCTATCGGAATGACGACGGCAGCTTCCGCGAATTCACGGCACCGTTCCGGTACGTGTGGCCGGCCGAGCTGGACCTGATGGCTCGGATCGCCGGCATGACGCTGGAACATCGCTGGGCGTGGTGGGATCGCTCACCGTTCACCGGTGAGAGCCCCTTGCACGTCAGCGTGTGGCGTCTCCCGCAGGCCTAGAGCATGTCGCCGACTGTCCCACCGGCCGGCCCGTAGACGGCACCACAGCGCGCCGAACCGCTCGGTGATGGGGGATCGAGCCGATCTAGGAGACCAGCCCGCCGGTGTTGAGGTTGAGCCCGTCGGTTCCCTTGGAGCGGTAGACCACCTGCATCTCACTGAATTCGGCCAGGCCCCACGGACCGTTCTCGACGCCTACTCCGCTCCATTTGAACCCGCCGAACGGCTGCTGGGGAGCCAGAGCCAGGTGCGTGTTGACCCACGCCGTGCCGCATTCGAGCCTTCCGGCGATGTCGGCGGCGCGCTCGGTGTCGGCTCCCCACACCGAACCCGAGAGGCCGAAGTGGGTGGCGTTGGCCCGCTCGACGACGTCGTCCACGTCGCGGTAGGAGATCACCGGAAGAGCCGGTCCGAACTGCTCCTCGTCGACGATCCGGGTCCCGTCGGACAGCCCGGTCAGGATGGTCGGCTCGAAGAAATAGCCGGGCCGGTCCATGGGGTGCCCGCCGGTGGCGGCCTGGGCCCCGTGGGACAGGGCGTCGCCCACCAGCTCCTTGACCCGCTCGAACTGGGGCTTGTTGTTGATGGGGCCCAGCTTCGCATCGGCCTCGGTCCCTTCACCCACTTTGATCGCCGAGGCTTGCGCCGCCAGCCCGGCCACCACCCCGTCGTAGAGCGCCTCGGGTACGTAGACCCGTTTGATGGCGGAGCACACCTGACCGTTGTTGTTGAAGGCGCCGGCGAAGATGGCCTTGCTGACCACTTCCGGGTCGGCGTCGTCCAGCACGATGGCGGGATCGTTCCCCCCGAGCTCGAGCGTGACCCGCTTGAGGTCGGGGGCGGCCGACAGAGCCACCTTCTTCCCTGTCTCGATCGAGCCGGTAAAGCTCACCTTGCGGGGCACCGGGTGGGCGGTCATCCACCCACCCAGCTCGTCACCTCCGCTGACCACGTTCACCACCCCGGGGGGAATCACCTCCCGCAGGATCTCGGCCACCTTGAGGGTGGTGAGGGGCGTGAAGGGCGACGGCTTGAGGACCAGGGTGTTGCCGGCCAGAAGGGCGGGTGCGATCTTCCAGAAGGCCAGGGTGAGAGGGAAGTTCCAGGGGGTGATGGCGGCCACCACCCCCACCGGACGCCGTACCACCTCGACCAGGGCCTCGGCATCGTCTTGGATGATCTGGGGGGGAATATCGAGATTGGCGAAGTACTGGCACCAGATGGCGGCGGCGAACACCTCGATATTGGCGTCACCCAGCGGCTTCCCCTGCTCGGCGGTGAGAATGGGGGCGAGCTCGGCTGACGAGGCCAGAAGCAGATCGGCCATCTTCAGGAGTGTCTCCCGTCGGAATGCCTCGTCGGACCGCCAATCCCGCTGGGCCTTGGCGGCGGCATCGAAGGCGGCGTCCAACTGGGTCGCACTGCAGTCCGGGGCGTGGGCGAACACCTCGCCGTTGGCCGGGTTGACCACCCCGAACGATTCTTCAGCCGGAACGGTGTCCCCTCCGATGGTCATCACGAAATCGGGCATGCGGTCCCCCAGTGGTCGGTGGATGTCTCTTGAGTGAAGCTAAGACCTGGGCCTACTGGTCTGTCAAGGAGGTGGGAGCCGACCATGGCCCGAAGAGAGGGCCGGGGCCCGGACGGGGGGCTCCGCGGGCCCGACCGGTTCTCAGACCCGCACCGGCTCCGGTTGAGCTGGTTCTTCGGGTTCGTCCGGACGGGCCGCCTCCGGTGGAAGGTCGGGATCGACATTGAGGCGGGGGAGAATGCGGTCGAGCCCCCGGGGGAACCACCAGTTGGCCTTGCCGAACAGGAACATGAGGGCGGGCACGATGGCCATACGGATGAGGATGGCGTCTATGGCGATACCCGCGGCCAGGCCCAGTCCGAACTCCTTGATGACCCTTTCGCCGCCCAGGATGAACGATCCGAAGACCAGGATCATGATGAGGGCGGCGGCGGTGATGGTCTTGCCGGTGGCGGCCAAGCCTTTGCGCACGGCTTCCCGGTTGTCGCCCGAGGTCAGCCACTCCTCCTGGATCCGGCTGATGAGGAAGACCTCGTAGTCCATGGACAGGCCGAACAGGATGGCGAACAGCATCACCGGCAGGAAGGACTCGACGGGACCGGCTCGACTGACTTGAAAGACCGAACCCAGCCATCCCCACTGGAACACGGCCACCAGCACCCCGAAAGCGGCTCCGATCGAAAGGAGGTTCATGGCTGCCGCCGTCAGCGGAATGATGATGCTGCGGAACACCATGGCCAGCAGCAGGAAGGATAGGACGACCACCAGTCCGATGAACAGGGGCAGCTTGGACGACAGCACGCGGGCGAAATCGACGAATATGGCCGTGTTGCCGCCCACGTCGACCGTGACGCCGGTGCCGTCCACCACGGACGGGATGGTGGACTGTCGTAGGTGATCGATGAGATCGGTGGTGGCCGCCGCCTCCGGCGACGTGGTCGGGTACACGGTCAGCAGCGTCACCTGCTTCCCGTCCTTGGCCGGAAGGGGCAGCGGGACGATCTTCTGGTCGACCACCCCACTCTGGTGTTGGACGGCCGTCGCCAACTTGTCGAGGACCGGAAGGTCGGCGGCGCCGGCGTTCTGGGTCACCAGCAGGAGGGGACCGTTGAAGCCGGGCCCGAACCCGTTGGCCAGAAGGTCGTAGGCCTCCCGCGTCGTGGTACCCGTCGGATCGTTCCCCTGGTCGGAGAAACCGAGGCGCAACGAGAAGAAGGGCAGGGCGATGAACACCACCACCACCAGAGCCACCAGGGCGGGGATCACCGGCCGACGGGACACGAACGCCGCCCATTTGGGCCAGAAGCCCTTGGTGCCACTACCCACCACCCGGGGACCGTTGGCGGCCAGGTCCCGCTTCTGCCGCCGGCTCAAGACCCGGGGGCCGATGAAGCCGAGGAAGGCCGGAAGCAGGGTGAGGGCGGCGACCATGGTGAATGACACGCCGATGGCGGCGGCGATGGCCAGCCCGTAGAGGAAGGAGACGCCGAGGGCGAACATACCGAGCAGGGCGATGCACACGATGATTCCGGCGAACAGCACGGCCCGCCCCGATGTGTTGACGGCGTTGACGATCGAGGATTCGACGTCTCTTCCGGCGATCAGACCCTGTCGGTGACGGGTCACGATGAAGAGGGCGTAGTCGACGCCGACGCCGAGGCCGATCAGCAGGACCAACTCCACCGAAAACTGGGGCATCTTGAGCACGTGGCTGAGGATGCCGATGAGCCCGATGGCCGTACCCAGCGAGGCCAGCGCCGACAGAAGGGGGAGGGCCATGGCGAAGACCGAGCCGAACACGAGGAGGAGGACGACGCCGGCCAGGATGACCCCGAGTCCCGTGCCGCCGAAGGAGGGCTTGTCGGCCGCCTCGGCGATCTGACCGGCCACCGCCACTTGCAGACCGGGTCCGGAGGCGGTCTGGGCCGTGGACACGAACGTCTGGGCCGCCGGGGTCGAGATGTTCTGGGCCAGCGTGTCGAAGGTGACGGTGGCGAAGGCGGTGGTGCCGTCGGCACTGATCTGGTTGGCCCCGAGGGGCTCGTACGGGCTGGTGATCTTCGAGACGTGGGGCAGGTCGGCCACCTTGGCCAGCATGGCGTTGACCTTGTCCATAACGGCCGGATCGGTGACCTTGGTGCCGTCGGTGCTGTGGAAGACGATCTGCTCGCGGTCACCGGCCACGGCCGGCTCCGCCGCCTGGAGGAGCTGGAGGGCCTGGGTCGACTCCGTGTGGGGAAGGGTGAAGCTGTTGGTGTAGTCGGTGCCCACCGCCCGGGACAGCCCGATCATCCCGATGAGCGCGACTAACCACAGGATCAAAACCAGGACTCGATGGCGGACGCACCAGGTGGCGAGTGACTTCATCTACTGCTTACTCCTCATGGTCGATGGTCATTCAACGTCGATGGCCGTTGTCTGTCGCGGGCCATGGGTATCTGCTCTGCACTGGAGGTTACTGAGGGAACACGTGAACGGGTGGTGACCGACGTGATTGCCGGCGGTCCAGCGGGGCCGCAGTGCACCTCTCGCTTCTCTGCCGATCGACTCATTCTCGTCGATGGACGGTACCCGTGTGATCGTCCGGTGGGGCCATTCACTTGAGGCCCGGGGGCCAGCTTAGGTCGGCAGGGACCGGATACGGTCATCGGTCGACCATGATGGGAACATGGAAGCCCGCCCCAGCCTGGTGCCGCTCGACGGGTCGTTCAACTTCCGGGACCTGGGCGGCTATCCGACCAGTGACGGGCGTATGACCAGGTGGGGAACGCTGTTTCGTAGCGACACGTTGCATGAGCTGACCCCCGGAGATGTCGACCGACTGCGGTCATTGGGGCTCACCACCATCATCGACCTGCGCACGTCCCGAGAGTTGGAGCACACCGGTCGGGGGCCGCTCGGCCCCGAGCCGATCGGTTACCACCATCTTTCGGTGATCCAGGACGGCGAGGACGGCGAATCTGTGGCCGCCCCGGCCTCGCCCGGCGATGACCTCTCCGAACGGTACCTGTGGTACCTCGACGTCGGCCGTCGGTCACTGGTGACCGCTCTGGCCTTGGTGGCTGATGCGGCCAACCTCCCGCTCGTCTTCCACTGTGCGGCCGGCAAGGACCGAACGGGAGTGCTGGCTGCGCTCATCCTGGGCCTGCTGGGCGTCGACGCCGATGTCATCGTGGACGACTACCTCATCACCGAGGGCCGCATGGAATTGATCCTCGGTCGCTACCGGTCCGACCCCGCCTTCGCCGAGCGCATGACCCGGTTGCCGTCGTCGCGGTTCGGCGTGATGAGCGAAACCATGGTCCGGTTCCTCGGCGAGCTGGACCGACGTTTCGGAGGAGCCCGCAGCTGGGCGGTGGAGGCCGGGCTGCCTCCGGCCGACATCGACCGCTTGGCGGAACTGCTCCTCGCTCCGGTGGAGTGAGCCGGTCGATCGGCGCCCAGGGCCGCCTTCCGATCAGTGGGGCCAGCGGCCTACACTGAAGGAGTGGTCGCCTCGCTCTGGGAGCCTCTGCTCATCGGCATGATGGCCTTCGTCACTGCGGTGGTGGCCGGCTGTGTGGTGGCCGCCGCCCTCGTCTGGCGTTATGGACGCAAGAAGTGGCGTGCTTTCCACTCGCACGGGCTGGTGGTGGCGGGGTTGGCTTTGTGGGAGGCCACTTCCTCACGGCGGTCTCCCCGGCAGTCCTGGGCTCCCGACGACGTCTATCGGTGGACACAGCGCCACGTCCGACGTGAGCTCTGGCGCTCGGTGGACCGGGCCGATGCCGCCGTCAAGGCGGCCGAGGAGGCCAACGGGTCGACGGCGTCGCTGCCCGAACTGTGCCGGCGGCTCCGCCAGGTGACGGCGAGGATTGACACAGTGCTGCGGATCGAGAGTGGGGGTGTGGTGCCCCCCGATGTGGCCGCCCAGGCCATCGAGGTGATGCAGGCCGCCTCCGACGTGCAGAGGGCGGCAGTGGCCTCAGCCAGCGACGCCAACGGACAGTGGGTGAAGACCCTGGTACGTGACGCCGATGAGGAGATCCGATGCGTGGACGCCGGATTGGCCTCGGCCCAGGCCGTCTTTCCCCCTACCGGCGGGTGACCGCCGCCTCGATGATGCGACGGCCTTCTAAGCCGGGTCCTTCTGTCAGGACGGCGTGCCGGTGGCGCTGAGGACTTCGGCCGTTGCTCCGGCCAGGACGTCGAGACCGTCGGTCAGAAGACCGTCGTCGATGGTCAGCGGCGGCAGCAGACGGATCACGTTGCCGTAACTGCCACAGGTCAGGACAACCACGCCCTCCCGGTGGCACGTCTGGGCGATGCGTCGTGTGGCATCAGGATCGGGCTCCAGGGTGCCCGGACGCACGATCTCCATGGCCATCATGGCCCCACGACCGCGTACGTCACCGACAGCCGGGTGGGCGTCAGTCAGGCCCGACAACACCTCTGTCACCTTCTGTCCGATGGAGCGGGCCGCCGCGGCCAGGTCCTCTTCCCGCATCAGATCGATGGCCGCCAGGGCGGCGGCACAGGCCACCGGGTTACCTCCATAGGTCCCGCCCAGCCCTCCGCTGTGGATCTGGTCCATCAGGCCGGCCCGGGCGGTCACGGCGGCCAGGGGCAGGCCTCCACCGAGCGCTTTGGCCGTGCACAGCAGATCGGGGACGATGCCCTCATCGTCGCAGGCGAACCAGTCGCCGGTCCGGCAGAATCCGGTCTGGATTTCGTCGGCGACGAGAAGGACGCCCCGGTCGCGGCACCATCCGGCCAGGGCGGGAAGGAATCCCCGGGCCGGTACCACGAAGCCGCCTTCGCCTTGGATCGGCTCGATGAGCACGCAGGCCAGATTGTCCACGCCGACCAGGCGTTCGATCTGTTCGATGGCCCGCCCCGCCGCCTGTTCGCCGGTCATGGTGTCGGCATCGCGGAACGGATAGGACATGGGCACCCGGTAGATCTCCGGGGCGAAGGGGCCGAACCGGTCCCGGTAGGGCATGTTCTTGGCCGTGAGGGCCATGGTCAAGTTGGTGCGGCCGTGGTAGGCGTGATCGAAGACCACTACCGCGGCGCGCCCGGTGACATGGCGGGCGATTTTTACGGCGTTCTCGACCGCCTCGGCGCCGGAGTTGAACAGAGCCGTGCGTTTGGAATGGTCACCCGGTGCCAACCCGTTGAGCGCCTCGCACACGGCCACGTAGCCCTCGTAGGGGTTGACCATAAAGCAGGTATGGGAGAAACGGGCCATCTGGTGGCGGGCGGCCTCGACCACCGCGGGAGCGGCGTGTCCCACACTGTTGACGGCGATGCCCGCCCCGAGGTCGATGAGCGAGTTGCCGTCGACGTCGACCAGGATGGCACCGGACGCCTCTTTCACATACACGGGAAGCACCGAGCTCACCCCGGGGGCGACGGCAGCGGCTCGCCGTCGCTCGAGCTCCTGCGAGCGAGGTCCGGGTAGCTCGGTGACCAGGGTCCGTTGTTGCTTGATCGCAGTTGGCTCCACGCGGAGGACAGTACCGGAGCTGCCCCTCGCCGGAAACCCCGTCGGCTCAATTGCCGAAGTTCCAGCTCTCGCCGCTCTCGTAGCGGTGCAGAATATTCTTGGCCATCAGGATCTTGTGCACTTCGTCCGGTCCGTCGGCCAGGCGCAGTACCCGGGCGGTGAGGTACATGCCGGCCAGTGGTAAGTCGTTGCTTACCCCCGCACCACCCCACACCTGGATGGCCCGGTCGACGACCCGATGGTAGGCGGCGGGCACGAAGACCTTGATGGCCGATATGGCCGTACGCACGTCGGGGTCGCCCCCCGCCACCTTCTCGGCCGCGTTGATGGTCATCAGTCGGGCCGACTGCACGTCCATGTAGCTTTCGGCGATGAACCCCTGGATGAACTGCTTGTCCTTGAGCAGTCCACCGTGCACCTGACGGGTCAGGGCCCTTTCCACCATGAGGTCGAAGGCGCGCCACATCTGTCCTACTGAATTCATGCAGTGGTAGACCCGTCCTGCGCCGAGGCGGTCCTGAGCCGCCTGGTGACCCTGACCCACCAGACCGAGGGTGTTCTCCACCGGCACCCGCACGTTCTCGTATCGGATCTCGCAGTGGTCCGAGGTGGAGTGGCCGAAGATGCCGATCCCTCGGATGATGTTCACACCCGCGGTGTCGGTCGGGACGATGATCTGAGTCATCCGACCGGGTGCCCCGAGCTCGCCGGTTGGATCGTTGGCTCTGCACATCACGATGAAGAAGTCGGCCTCGATGCCGTTGGATGTGAACCACTTGTGTCCGTTGATGACCCAGTCATCGCCGTCACGCACCGCCTCGGTTTGGATGGAGCGCGGATCCGAGCCGGCGTTGTCCGGCTCGGTCATGGAGAAGCCGGATTGCATGGTTCCCTCGATGAGCGGAATCAGCCACTTGCGCTTCTGCTCCTCGGTGCCGTACTTGACCAGGATGGTGGCGTTGCCCGAATTGGGGGCGGCGATTCCGAACAGTGATGACGCCCCCACGGCATAGGCCAGAATTTCGTACATGTAGGCCAGGGCCAGAAAGTCGAGACCCATGCCGCCGTACTCCTGAGGCAGATGGGGAGCCCACAGCCCGGCCTTTTGCACCTTGGCCTTGACCTCCTCCCGCCTCTCGATGCTCCTGCGCCGACTGTCCTCCCGTTCGTCCTCGGATACACCCGAGTCGCGCCGGGCCCGCCACAGCACCTCTTCGCTGGGGAGCACCTCCTGGTTGATGAAGTCCGCCGTGCGTCGCCGAATGTCATTGATGGCCGGATCCAGGCCGGGTATGGGGGTCACGTTGATCGGCACTGGATCTCCTTTGTGGTCCGATCGACCCCTGGAAAGGGCCGCTCGAACGGTGACTGGGTCGACCAGTATGGCGGCCGGGCAGATCAGTTGTGGTTGGGATTGACCGCCCCGCCCGCCGTGCCGGCCACGGCCGCTGCGCCATTGCTGCCGGCCACCCCGCCGTTCCCCCCGCCCGGGCCCCCTTGGCCCGGATTGGGGTTGGCGCTGCCGGCCGGTCCGGCGACGACCGTATTTCCGGAGAAGGTGTTGCCGGTAAAGGGTGGATTGGTCGTGTAGACGCCACCGCCATCGGCATTCCCCCCCGGGCCACCGTCCCCGGCCGCACCGCCACCCCCTCCGTTGCCGCCGAACCCGAGCTTGCCGTTGGGTTCCGACCCGCCACTGCCGTTGGACCCTCCGGCCCCACCCCCGGCATCGCCACCCCCGGCCCCACCGCCACCGCCGTTGCCCCCTTCACCGGCGGCGTAGCACTGGGCCACATCGTCGGTGAAGGTGGTCGAGGTGACCTCCCCGGCCACGCTGTAGAGGGCACCACCTTGTGCGCCCCCTCCCTCCCCCCCCACCCCGCCGGCCCCACCGGCACCTCCGGCGCTGCCCGCACCGCCGTTCTGACCGGCGCCTCCGGTGTCGCCCGCCCCGCCGCTGGCGCCGCCACTGCCACCCGACCCGCCGACGGACCCTCCGCCCCCGCCTCCACCGTTGCCCCCCAAGCCGGCGTAACCGCCCCACGCTTCATCCTCGGTGAACGAGCCGCCGGTGAGGGTGAAGGTACCGGGGGGACCGGTGGTGCTCCCCGCTCCGGCCGCCGCGTTGTAGATGGCACCCCCCAGGCCGTCGGCACCGTTCGAACCGGGCTGACCGGGCAACCCCGGAGTGGTCGATCCGCCGGCGGTCGGGCTCCCACCGGCGGCACCGCTTCCGCCCTGCCCGCCGGGACTACCACCCCCACCCCCACTGCCCCCGGTGCCCCCGGAACCGCCCCCGCCCGCGGACCCACCGCTACCACCGTTGCCACCGTTGGCCCCGTAGCCGCCCCGGGCGGTCTCCCCGTTGAAGGCGGTGCCGTCGATAGAGGCGTTCTTCTGGTTGAACAACCCTCCGCCCTCGGCCACCCCGGCCGTGCCGGCCGTGCCGGCCGAACCGGAGCGGCTGGCGCCGGTGGCCAACCCCCCGGCGCCACCAGCGTGGCCGAAGCCACCGTTGCCGCCACCGGTGCCTCCGTTGGCCCCGCCACCACCCGATCCTCCGTTGCCGCCGCCGCCCCCCGTGCCACCGGTGCCGGCCACCCCTCCCTGGCCCCCACCTTCGCCCGACCCGCCGAAGGCGTCGTCGCTGCTGAAGGACCCACCGGTGATGGTCACCGTGCCGTCGTTATAGATCGATCCACCCGTGGCGGCTCCGGCCGTGCCGCCGCTACCGGCCCCTCCTCCGGTCCCGGGCACTCCTCCGGCCCCCCCGGCCCCCGCTGCTCCGCCGTCGCCCCCTGGACCACCCATGCCCGAGCTCTCCGCACCCGCACCCCCCACCCCTCCGCTGCCACCGGTGCCCCCCGGGCCTCCGGTACCGCCCCCGCCGCCGTTGCCCCCGGAGCCACCGCTGCCGCCACGGGCCATGTTGCCGGCGAAGGTGCAGTCGCTGACAGTCAGGGTGCCGGCGTTGTAGATGGCGCCCCCCTCGGCCGTTCCACCACCACCACCGTTGCCCCCGGCCGCTCCCTGACCTCCCCCGCCGCCCGGACCGCCACTGCCACCGGCGCTGCCGTCACCACCACTGCCGCCGGCGGTGGTGGCACCGGCACCTTCTCCGCCGCCGCCGCCGCTGCCGCCCGAACCTCCACCGGTGCCTGTTCCTCCGAAGCCACCCGAACCACCGTTGCCTCCGATGGCCTGATTGCCGGCGATGGTGTCGTCGGTCAGCGAGACCGATCCCGACTTCACGTCGATGGCGCCGCCCGCGGCGCTCGATCCGTTGCCGCCGCTCTTGCCGGCGGTCCCGCTGACGCCGCTGCCCCCGGTGCCACCACCCGAGCCGGCCTGACCCACGGTTCCGGCCTTCCCCGGCGTGCCCGGGGTGCCTCCGACCGTGCCCGACGATCCCTGCGCGCCGTTGGCGCCGGTGGCTCCGACGGCGGCGGCGTTCTCCAGTTCGATGCCGGAGATCGACAGTGTCCCGCCCGATACGGAAAATAGGCGCACCGTGGTCCCACCGCTGATCTCGACCTGAAAGCCGTTGCCTTCGATGGTCACGTCCTTCGACTTGGCGAACGTGACCGTTTTGGTCAGGGTGAGCGAGCAGTCGACGCCGAAGAGCACAGTGCCGCTCTTCTTCACCGCCTTGTCGAATACCTTCTGGGTGCAGGTGGTGATGGTGGTGGTGCCGGACGCCCCCGCCGGAACCGCCGCCACGCCCATTCCCAACAGGGCCAGAGGGACGATGGCGACGGTCGTGACCGCCCCGTTCCTGAGGGACGGGAACCGCCCCCTCCGTTGAGTCCAGGAAGAGCCCACAGTGACCCCTTGGCGCCTCGTGCCTCCGGTCCACTACCGGACAGCGCCACCGTCGACGGTAGTCCGACCGGGGTCGGGTGTCCACCGGCACGGACCCCACCTCCGGTGGCCGTCCGGAGCAGCTACGGGGCGGTCTGGCGACCGGCGGTGAGGTCGTAGACGGTCACACCGTCGACCGACGTGGCGGTGAAGGTGCTGGTCACCCAGGACGCGATCTGGGAGGCATCCGAGGAGCCCGACGACGTGCCACCGAAGCCCCCGCCGAAGCCGCCGCCACCGCTGATGTAGTAGTGGATCTTCCCCTCGGCCACGTACCTCTTGAACTCGGCCAGGGTGGGGGCGGGGTCGGTGCCGTTGAAGCCGCCGATGGCCATGACCGGATCGTCGGTGGCCAGTTGGTAGCCCGAGGCCGAGTTCGATCCGGTGGTCGCCGCTATCCACGTATAGCGGGAAGCGCCGTCCTCCAGCAGGGCCACGATCTGTTTTCCGGGGGTGCCGGCGTTGAGCAGGCCCCCGTTGCCACCGCCACCTCCGGGCGGGCCGCCCCGGCCACCGAATCCACCACCTCCGAATCCACCGCCCCCGGCGCCTCCACCGAACCGGCCGAAGCCACCCGCCCCCGGCGCCCCCGCGCTCCCTCCCGACCGGTGCTGGAAGAAGCCGGGCGGGAGGGTGATCTGGTTGTGCAGTCTGGTGCCGTTGGGCAGCGTGAATCCCTTGGGCAGGGTGAGCCCGTGGCGGGCGAAGTTACCGAACCCGCCGGTCCGGCCGAACCCGCCGCCCCCGGCCACGCCACCGGGGCCTCCGAACCCGCCCCGTGCCCCGAACCCGCTCTGGACGGCCGGCCCGGCCGAGGGAATGGCCCCGCTGTGCGGGGTCGACGCCGTCTGCGAGCGCGTAGGCCGCCGGAGCGGCGATGATGGAGGCGATACCCAGCCCGGCCACACCGGCGGCCAGGACACCCCGGGCCCGGGGTGTGAGAGCGATGGCCAGGGCGGCGGCGATGCCCACCCCGAGGATCACCCAACGCAGGGCCGGATACCACGTCGGGCTCCAGCCCAGGATGACGAAGGCCCAGGCGACGGTGGCAGCGACGGCGGCGGCCAGAGCGATCCGGGGGAAGATCTGCGTACGGCTGGCCCACAAGGTGGACGCGCCCATCCCCACCAGTGCCCCGACCGCCGGAGCCAGCGCCACGGTGTAATAGGGGTGAATGATGCCGTGGGCGAAGCTGAGCACGGCCCCGGTGAGCAGGAGCCAGCCCCCGAAGATGAGGAAGCCGGCTCGCACCCGATCGGTGCGGGGGGCCCGTCGGGTCAACCACAAAGCAGCCAGCAGGCCGATGAGCGCCCCGGGGATCAACCACGAGATCTGCCCACCCATCTGCGACAGGAAGAGCCGGTTCCAGCCGGTGGGACCCCACATACTGCCGCCCGCCCTGTTGCCTCCGACGCTGCCCGTCTCGTTTCCGGTGAGACGCCCGAAGCCGTTGTAGCCGAAGATGAGGTTGAGTTCCGAGTTGTTGGTCGAGCCCCCCACGTAGGGACGGTCGGCGGCGGGGGTCAGCTGGACGGCAACCACCCACCATCCCGCCGACACCAGCAGGGCGACGGCCGTGTAGACGAGCTGGACGATGCGACGACCGAGTTTGGGCGGGCCGGCCAGCAGATAGACCAGGGCCAGAACGGGCAGGAGGATGAGGGCCTGCAGCATCTTGGTGATGAAGCCGAACCCGATGAGGGCACCGGCCAACACCATCCAGCGGGTGCGGCCGCCCTCGATGGCCCGTACGGTGGCGTAGGCCGACGCTGTGAGGACCAGAGTGAGCAGTGCATCGGGGTTGTTGTAGCGGAACATGAGGGTGGCCACCGGGGTGAGGGCCAACACGGAGCCGGCCAGTAATGCTGCTCCCGGGGAGAACCACCGCCGCACGGTCACGAACAGCAGGCCCACCGTCGCCACCCCTTCCAGCGCTTGTGGGACCAGGATGCTCCAGGCGTTGACACCGAACAGCCGAGCGGAGATCTCCATGACCCACAGCGAGGCCGGCGGCTTGTCGACGGTGATGAAATTGGAGGCGTCGGAGGATCCGAAGAAGAACGCCCTCCAGCTTTTGGTTCCGGCTTGCACGGCGGCCGAGTAGAAGCTGTTGCCCCAACCCGACTGGCCCAGTCCCCAGATGTAGAGGAACCCGGTGCCCACCAGCAGGGCCACCAACGCAGGACGGACCCAGGCCGGGTCCTGGGGTCGTCCTCTCACCAGCCGCCCGAGCCGCCCACGGGGAGGGACGGGGTTGGACGGCTCTCGCTTCGGGTGCTTCTACGGAAGCACCGGCACCGATGGCGGGCTCGGTTTGTGGGTCACTCCCACCCGCTGAGGTCCCGAGGGGCGGTGTCCCGAGGGGCGGTGGGGGAAGGGTGGGGTCGAGGGTGGTGGAGGCGCTGACCGGTGGCGCGGGCGGGGATGCCGGCCCGGAATCGGTACCCAGATCGGTGTCGGTCACGACAGATCCCCCATCGGTGTCAGTTGTCGGGTGCAGCCGTCGGGGGCAGGGGACGCGGCCGACAGCCGGGTTCCGAATTCCGGTCGGAACACCCAGCTGCGCAGGATGCCGAACCGGACGAAAGCCGCCCCGGCGTTGGCCACCGTGACCGCCCCCAGCGTGGGGAGCAGCTTGGTCAGGCCGACGGCCCGGGTGACCGCCAGTGCCGCTGTCGTGAAGGTCAGGCTGACCCCGAAGAGGGCAGCCGTGGTGAGCACCCGCTCCCGGTCATCCAGCCCCCGGTCGGCAGCACCGGCCATGCCGTGGTGAGCGGCGGTGTTGCCCAGGCTGCACAGCCCGATGGCCACCCCGTTGGCCAAGTAGCTCCCCAGTCCTGGTTCGAGGGCGGCGAAAAGGGCGGCATAGACCACCGTGCTGGCCGCCCCGACTCCGGCGAACCGCAGGAGCTCGTCGGCGAAGACCGGGGCCGGTGCCCCTGGTCGGGCGGGCGATGCCGGCCACGGTTGGACAGAGGGGCTGTCGGGTCCAGTTCCGACGTCGACCCCCGGGCGGCCCGGCCGGAACTGGATCAGGTCGGCGCCCTGTCCGCTCACCGTCGGGCTGGTGCCCACCGCTTCCGTCACCTGGTCGACGACGTCGGGCCGGCCGGGCCGGGCCGGGCGCAGGGCCACCCGCCGCCGGGTGGATGGACCGAGCAGCCGGAAGACCCCCCGTAGATCCTCGAACGCCGTGTGGATCACTTCTACCCGCGAGTCCTGGTCGTCCACCCAGTCCACCGGCACCTCGTGGATGCGCAGGCCGATGCGCTGGGCGGTGACCAGCACCTCGGTGTCGAAGAACCATTCGTTGTCCTCGACCAAGGGGAGGAGCTCGAAGGCGGCGTCGCGGCGCATCGCCTTAAATCCGCACTGCGCGTCCGTGCACTGACTGCGCAGCGCACCGCGCAGCATCAGGTTGTAGCCACGGGAAATGAACTCGCGGCGCACACCCCGCACAACGTGGGCACCGGACACCAGCCGGGTGCCGATGGCCACGTCGCTGTGTCCCGACAGAAGGGGTGCGACCAGAGGTAGCAGGGCGTCGAGGCCGGTGGCCAGGTCGACGTCCATATAGGCCACCACCGACGCCGTGCTGCGCGACCAGGCGGCCCGCAGGGCCCGCCCCCGCCCCTTTTCGGCCAGGTGGAGGGCGGAAACGCCGACCAGGGTGTCGGTGAGCTCGGTGGCCACCCTCCATGTGCCGTCGGTGCTGGCGTTGTCGGCGATGGTGATGGTGGCGGTGAAGGGGAAGGCTGTGTCGAGGTAGTGGCGCACGGCGGTAATGCTGGCGGCCAGCTGTTGTTCCTCGTTGTACACCGGGATCACGATCTCGACATCCGACGTGGGTTCCGGGGCGGACTGACGAGCTTCGGCGAGGGAGAAGACGTTCATGACCGTCACTCTGGGGGACCCGATTCCGAGCGCCATGAGAGCTGGCTGTGACGCCCGTGGGAGTGTTGTCCGGGGGCAGCGGTGGGTGTGCCGTCCAACCCCATGGCGGGAAGGTCCGTGACCTCCGGCCCTGTTCCTCCGTCCGCCCCGTCGGTCATGGCGGTTGCGCCATCGGTCGCATGGACGGGAGGTGCCGTCTCCGGCGGGGATGTCGGGAGATGGACGATGAAGGTGGTGCCAGCACCGGCGGCGCCACGAGCGGCCACCGTGCCCCCGTGGGCGGCGACGATGGCCCCCACGATGGACAGACCCAGTCCGGCTCCGCCATGGGTGCGGGATCGGGAGGGGTCGGATCGGTAGAACCGCTCGAAGACGTGCTCGGCTTCCTCGGATTCCATGCCCGGTCCGTTGTCGGCCACGGTGATCACCGCCCCGTTTTCGTCACCATCGACCCGGACCCGTGCCGTTGTGCCCGGGGGGGTATGGGCCCGGACGTTCCCCAGCAGGTTGTCTACGACCTGCCGGAGGGTGGTGGCGTCCCCCATCACTTCGATGGGCCGGGAGGCCTCGAAGGTGATCGGCCACTCGGGTCCCACCGTCGCCGCCGTCTGTACCGCTTCGGCGCACAGGGCCACCAGGTCCACCGATTTCTGTTCCATGGGCCGGCCCTCGTCCAGGCGGGCCAGAAGTAGCAGGTCGGCCACCAGGTGTTCCATGCGCGACGTCTCGTGACGAATTCCCCCCATCAGTCGCTCGAGATCCTCCTTCTGCTCGGAGGCCCCCCGGCCGAAGAGCTCGGCATATGCCGATATGGCCGCGATCGGCGTACGCAGTTCATGGGAGGCATCGGCCACGAACCGGCGCAGTCGTTGCTCGGAGGCCCGCAGGCGTCGTTCCGAGGCCAGCCGGGCGCTGAAGGCCGACTCGATGCGGGAGAGCATCAGGTTGAGGGTGCGGGCCAGTCGTCCCACCTCGGTGGTGTCGTTCTCACCGGGTACCCGTTCGGTGAGGTTTCCGGCGGCGATGGATTCCGCCGTCAGCTCCATGTCGCGTAGTGGCCGCAGTCCCAGACGGACCAACCACAGCCCTCCGATGAGGGCCACCACCACCGCCGCGCCGGTCACCGCCAACTCGACCAGAAGCAGGTGGTGGAGTGTGCTCCCGACGTCTCCGAGCGGCTCGGCCACGATCAGGATCTGGTTGTCGCCGATCTCGGAAGCCTGCACACGAAACGAAGGGCCGTTGACCTGGACGGAGGAAGCATCGAAGTAGACGACGGTCGTCCCACCGCCCCCCGCGCTCAGGCCGGCAATGGAGGCGGGGATCTGGGGGGTGAAGGCGGTTCCGCTCACATAGGCGGCGCAGCTCTGCCCGTCGACGACGCCACCCGACTGGGAGCGGACTTGGACAGCGAAGGACTGGATGGAGTTGGAAGGCTGACGGGGCACATCACCTCCGGAACCGCCGGGGCCGCCGGCCCCCCCGAAGTGAGGTACGAAAGGTCGGGCGCAGGCGGTCGGCGTGAGGAGCGTGCCGCTGTCGACCAGGCCCTCGTAGCGACCGTGGAATTGATCGAGCTGTTGATCCACCCGTTGGTAGAGGAAGGACTGGAGGGCCGAATAGGTGACCACGTCGGCGATGGCCAACGCCACCACGGCAATGACCCCGATGGCTATCAGCAGTCGGGTGCGGAGCGACATCGATCTATGTGACGGCCGGCTCGCGCAGTGCGTAACCCACCAGCCTGACGGTGTGGATGACCGGAGGTCCCACCGACTCGAGCTTCTTCCGCAGGTAGCTGACGTACGTCTCGACCACGTTGCCGTCCCCCCCGAAGTCGTAGTGCCATACGTGATCGAGGATCTGGGCCTTGGACAGCACGTGGCGGGGATTGAGGAGGAAGAACCGCAGAAGGTTGAATTCGGTGGCGGTGAGGGGGATGGACACGCCCGAACGGGTCACCTCGTGCGCATTCTCATCCATCTCTATGTCGGCGAAGCGGAGAATACCTTCGTCCTCGGGTTCGCTTCCGACGCGCCGGAGGATGGCATGGACCCGGGCCACAATTTCGGCCAGAGCGAACGGCTTGGTCACGTAGTCGTCGCCGCCCACCGTGAGTCCGGCCACCTTGTCCTCAGTTCCGTCGCGGGCGGTGAGGAAGAGGATGGGGACACGGATGCCGTCGGCCCGGAGCCGTCGGGTCACTTCCATGCCGTCGAGGTCGGGAAGCATGACGTCGAGCACGATGAGGTCGGGTGGGCGCTCCTGGGCGGCAGCCAGGGCCAGTCGACCGTTCACCGCCTCCTCCACACCGAAGCCCTCGTAGCGCAGCGAGGTGGACACGGCATCCACGATGGAGGGCTCGTCGTCGACGACCAGAATGCGCTGATTGCGGGTGGGTTCCATGCACCTTCTCCTTCCGAGCCGGCTCACGGGCGGTGGCCCCCTGACCCGGGACGTGCTCGGCGTCTACCCCAGCATCGCACCGGGTTTTGGGGTTTGGGTGGGAGTCCCCTGTGCCCCCGCTGTGTGAAGCCTTCCCGTGGGCGTACTGAGCCGGCGGTAGCTACACCCGGGGTTTGAGCACCGAGGAGCGGCCTGAACCGTTTGCTCCCGACCACAGGGGGTTTTACCTGGTCAGCCGCACACGGTGCCGACCGGCGGGAGTCCCTCCCCGTTCAGGTAGGCCGTCACCCGCTGTTGCATGCAGGTGTCGGTGTAGCCGCTGAGCAACCAGGTGTGGCCCCACCCTCTCCAGGTCAGCAGGCGGGCGGACGGAATGGCGGCGGCCAGGTGGCGGGCCCCGGTGATCGGCGTGTTGGGGTCGCCGGTGTTGCCGATGACCAGGATGGGCGGGGTGCCCCGTGGGTGGACGTCGACCACCGGCTGGCGAGCCGAGCGGCCAGGCCACGCATCCACCCATGGTGTACGTCGACGGCGTAGGCCCCCATGAAGGGCAGTCGGGCGGCGAGAGCCCGGGCCAGATTTCCGGCTTGTCCCGGACTGGGATGGACGGCTGTGTCGTTGCAGGTGATGGCCCACTGGGCGTCGACCAGGGGAGCACTGTTGATGTCGATCTCGAACTCGAGGGCCAATGCCCGCAGCGGGCCGCCGTTCCCTGATGGGCGGCCACCAGGGCCGTCTCGTACGCCGAGGTCGACCGGGCGACGCTGAGAGCGAACAAGGTGGCCGTGTCCAGGTCGCCGACGGTGACCGGCAGGTGTCGCCGTCGCCGGGGCCGGAAGAGGATGGGCGCGTGATCGAGGCGTCCAGCGCGGTGAAGAAGGCGGCCGGGATGCGGCCCCGAGCGGGCAGGATCGGATGCGGCCGCGCAGGTGGCGAACAGGTGCTCGAGCGACCGCTCGGCCGCCGGCGCCTCCTCCGTCGGCCTGGGTGGCCAGCGATGCGTTCATGTCCACGGCGCCGTCGAGGACCATGGCGTCGACCCGGTGGGGGAACAGCTCGGCGTAGACGGCCCCGAGCACCGTGCCGTAGGACATGCCGTAGTAGCTGATGGTCGACAGTCCCAGTGCTTGACGGATCCGGTCCATGTCCCGCGGCTGTGGTGACCGTGTCGATGAACGGCACGCTGTCGGGTTTGGGTTGCGCACGCTTTGGCCATGGCGGTGAATGCCGGAGTGCCCGGTAGCGGCAGGCCTGCCGCCAGCCGGGACGGGAGACGACGCTGGCCAGCTGCGAGGGCGAGGTTCCGCACTGCAGGGGATCGCTGGCCCCGGTGCCGCGGGGATCGAAGCTCACTATGTTGCATTGGCGGCGAACGGCAGGCGGGGACGAGATCGATGGCCACCGGCAGGAGCAGGTTCCCGCTCTCACCGGGGCCACCCGGGTTGAACACCAGTGTCCCTTTGACGTCGCCCGGGTCGAGAGCCGGGGCCCGGCTGACGGCCACGCTCAGCGTGGGCCCTTGGGGATGTCGGTAATCGACCGGCACCGGCACGGTTCCACATTGCAGGGTGGGTCGGGACGGCGCAGGGTGACCAGGAGATGGGGGATGGTGGCGGAGTGGCCGGCACCGGCGCCGAGAGGGTCAGACGGCTGACCGGGGGACCGAAACGGCCGAAGGGGCGGTGGACGAGCCGCAGGCGGACACGGCCACCACCAGCGCCACCAGGCACAGAGCGGTGACGAGGCGCCCCTGACCGCCTGCTGTCATGGGCTGGAAAATAGCAGCAGTTCGGAGGGAAAAGGGCTCGTGGCGCCGGCGTTTGACGGCGAATTTTCCGGTGGGGAGCGCAGCGCCTTCCCCATACGACCTAGGGTGAGGGGGCCATCGGCCCGGATCGGGTCGGGGCACGGAGGGCTTCACAGTGGATCCCCGCGTTACCGTCAGTGAATTTCAAGGAGACTCAGTTATGGGTGTAGGTGCAGTCAAATGGTTCAATGCCGAGAAGGGTTTCGGCTTCATTACGCCGGACGGCGGGGGGGACGATCTCTTCGTCCATCAGTCGGAGATCCAGATGGAGGGCTACCGCGATCTGGCCGAAGGCCAGCGTGTCGAGTTCGAGACCAAGCAGGGCCAGAAGGGCCTGCAGGCCAGTCAGGTTCGCAAGATCTGACCAGACGCATTGCCGTTCCCACCCGACGACCGCCCGTGTGGCGGTCGGTCGTCGGGTAGGCGGCGTATCAGTGAATGTGTGCCGTCGTCCGTGTCGGACGGCCGGCCCACCAGGTTTCCGTTGTCACCAACCACGGCAGCCGTACTGATCCGGCGGTTCGGATTGGATGCGTTCGGCCACCATGATCTGTTGATCCTCGGTGGCCATGGCCGCTTCGGGAGCGAATTGCTCGCCACCGAAAGCGATCCAGTTGGCACGACTGATACCGAGCCCACCATCGAAAACCGGCCCGTTGAAGGACCAGTCGCCGCCTTCCTCACAGTCGGCCACCCGTCCCCAGGCTTCGCGCTGGTACGGCGTCACGGTGTCATTGGCGACAGCGGCCGGTGCCGGTGGGGGTGATGACGACCGTTGACCCGGTGTCGGTACGGTCGACACCTGCTTGGGCGCGGTGGTGGGCGTATCGCTCAGTAGTGCGGCATTGAGACCGCCGAGAAGCACTGGCGGTGGGGTGGGCTGGGAAGCCCGGGTATGAGCGCGGTAGACGACCAGTCGGTTGGAAGCCATCACGACGGGTCGTGACGGCCTGGTCCTCGACAACGCATGTGTTTCGGCCTGAGCCGACGGGGCTGAGACCGCCTGCGTCAGGATGCTGACGGTAATGAGGGCGATCGGAACGATCGCCACGAGTGCAATGCGGGTCCGCATGGCACCTCCCTTCGTAGGGCGCGTGTGAGCGCCTTCCTCTGCTCGGTGTTGGCGGGCTCCGGCCATCGCATTCGTGCCCCGGGCGGCGAGCGGGAAGGCATCGTCCGTCCTGGCTTTGCGCCGCAGGGTGTGCGGCCGGTTCAGTTACGCCCGGGATTGCGTCGTGGGTACACCACTCATTTCATGCTGGTCGGTCGTCGTCGGTAACAGCTCCGGCGGCCGGCTCGGCCCCGTGGCGCGTCAAGGAACGTCAATCCCTCTGTTCATGCTGTGTCATCACGGTCCGTCGGTTATCTCCGACGTTCCACGTCCCTCATCGATCTGGGATCGGAGGCGAACCAGCACGGATGCGTTAGAAGGACTATAGCCGCATCTCACTCCTACCTATGTTCAGGCCAGCAAAAATTGCCGATGACCAGGAGATATTGGACAGATAACTGTCGTCATCCACAGATTAACTCGACCGATTAAAGGGTCAATAAGATTAAAGTTATATTGTGGTAATACCCTCACTCAGTGTGGTGAATGGTCCACAGGTCATTTAGCTAGCCGATGTGAACGACATTTGTCCAATCCGCACCTTCCGACCAGCCCTTGGGCCGACTCTGGGTTGATTTGTCGGTGCGGTGCGGCGATGTCCCATACCCCAACTGGCAGTTGCGGAGTGGTCCCGGACGCGACCGAGGGAGGGTCCGGCTGGTGCCCGGTCCCTCCCTCGGGTTATTGGTCGGACACTCCGGGTCCCTAGCTGTTGGCGACTCCTCCGATGATGTAGTTGTCGCTGTTGTTCTCCTGAGCCACTGTGTTGCCGGTCAGGTAGTGGCTGTGGCTCAGGGTGAAGACGCCTCCGAAGTCGGCGGGGTTGTTGTCCGAGTAGACCTGCACCGCTGCACCCTGCCCACTGATGGTGTCGTTGGTGGCGGTCTCCGCCTGCGTGTAGGTCTGACTTCCCTGGAAGGCGTTGTCGATGTATTGCATGATCTGGATGCCGACGTTTCCCGTGCCGTTGATGGTGTCGTTGTTGAGACTGGCGTCACCCTGGTCGAATTGCACACCGATGTACCGGTTGCTCGTGAACGTGTCATGGCTGATGGCGACTTCGGGTGAACTCGGCTCCGTTGGCGATTCCGACCCGTAGTAGAGGCCGACATCGTTGTCACTCACGGTCGAGTTGGTCAGGCGGGAGCCCGGGGCCGCTCCATAGAAGAGAATGGCATCGGCTTGATAGTTGTACAGACCGTCGGGTCCGCAGCTAGGAGCCGGCTCGTCACATTCGATCTGAGAGACGTTGGCCTTGGTGATCACGCCCTTGGCACCGTTTTTGATCTCGATGCCGTTGGTGCCGTTTTCAGCCGGTCCATAGCCGGTCACAGTGGCCTTGTTGATATTGACAACCGTGCCGGATCCGTCGGCGTAGATCCCGTTCTTCTGGAAGTCCGTGACGGTCACGTTCTTCAGCGTCGCTTGGGCCGACTCGGTGGGGCTCGTGCGCGATGTCCCTACCTGGATGCCGTCCCCGTACTGGCAGCTGAACGCACCGCTGTCCTCGGGGACACCGGCGCCTGTCACGGAGACGTTCTTGGCCACGAGGTCCGAGTTACCGCCGACAAAGATTCCCGCCAGGTTGCCCTCGCACGTCTGGTAGCTCTCCGGCCATAGAGCTGACACATTGAGCCCCGTCAGGTGCACTGTGGCACCGCAGATGGAAACGGCTTCCTGGTCGTAATCGTTCCAGGCCGCTCCGTAGGCATCGTCACATGTGGTGGTGTCGTTCACCGGTGATGTGGGGAGGTCCAGGGTGGCCGATCCCAGCGCCTTGATGGAGAGGTTGGTGGTAATGGTCAGCTGTTCGGTGTACGTGCCGGCGCACACCTCGATGGTGTCGCCCGACGTCGCCGCATTGATGGCGGACTGGATGGTGGCGTAGCCCGGGCTGGAGCAACTGGTGCCAGGTGCCGTCGAGAGGGTAGCCACGTTGGAGACCCACAGGTGACTGCTGCCGGCTGCTCCCGCCACAGTCGCCGGGAGGACGATGAAACTGGCCGCCGCTACTGCCGACAGGGCAGCAACCATGATTGAAATTCTAGGCATACAGTCGCCTTTCCGCTCAGAGTCGACACGACCCGACACAAGAACTCCGCCGTCTCGCGCCACCCGCCGACACACTTTGCCTGGTGCGGGTCCAACGGTTGGGACAGTACGACATTACGTCGCCGGATGCATGACAAAATGTGAGGAAATCGACAGTTCCGGCTTTGTGGGGGCGATGGGACGGCCTCTGTACTTCGAAAAGTGGGCGCCGCCCTCAGAGGTCGGTCGGGCTGGCCTCTACGGCCGGCGGACGGTGCCGGAGCTCTTAGGGGGCCACCTGGGCCGACCCCCCGGCGATGGTGATCCGACGGATGAAGAGGGGCCGGCTGTTGGGGAAACCCACCTTGCCCGGCAACCAGGCGGCGAAGGCCAGCCACAGATCACCCTGGTTGTCGGTGAACACATCCGGCCCACCGGGCCCGCTCATGGTGGTGTCCGACGAGAGGATCGGCTGGTTGGATGCATCGGTGCAGGGCCCGAGCGGGCCGGCACAGGTAGCCATGCCTATGGCGTAGCCAGCCGTCTGCCAGTTGTTGCCGGCATAGAACAGGTCGTAACGGGTACCCGACACAAACATGTCAGGACCCTCCACCACGCCCCCCTGCCACGCCTGGCCCGGGGTGAGCAGGGAGGAGGGAGAGCCGGCCAGAAGAGCGGTTCCCCTCGGGCTCATCTGTTGGGCCCACAAGGTGGGTGGCGATCCGTCGCCCCCCTGGGACTTCCAGGTGAGGTAGATGTTCCCGTTGGCGCTCACATACGGGCTGGGGTCCAGAGATCCCCCTTGGTCCAGTTGGCACACCAGGGGGGTCTGCGTGCTGTCGACATAGGGTCCCTGGGGCTGGGCGGCCACCGCGTCGGAGATGCACTGGTCGCCTGTCGTACCGTCCAGAGCCGAGTAGTACAGCACGTAGGAGTTGGCCCGCTTGAGCACCGACGGTGCCCAGGTGGCACCGGCCCGGGCCCACGAGGCCACGTGGGGGAGGGCGTCACCGACCGTCGTCCAGTTCCGGAGATCAGCTGACTTGAGGATCTGTATGTTGCCGGCCACCGAGTTGGTGGCAAAGGCGTAGTACTGGCCATTGTCGGCCAACACGAACGGATCGGGGAAATCGAACGGATAGACCAGTCCGCCACCGGTTGTGTCGAGGCTCAGGCAGGAGGGGGAGGCGGTGGTGATGGCGCCCACCGCGCTCTTGACATCGGCGGCGGTGATGGCGTTCAGGGCGCGGGAGACGCCGTTGAGGCAGGTGTGAAGGGCGGCGAGGTCGAGAGTCTGCATGTCGCTGGTTTGCGAAGCCGAGGCCAGGTTCGGCTCGGTGGATGTGAACTCGTCATTGGCTCGCGATGTGGCTTGTTGCCGTGCGTCACGGGTGGCGGCGTCGGAAGCCGTGCGGGAGCCGGTCTCCACCAGCGATCTGTGGTTTTCGCTCAGAGAGTTGCGGGTGGCATTCAGCGAGCTGTGGACGCGGTTGTCCGACGAGAGCGCGGCCACGTCATAGGTGACCGCCCACACGATGAGCGCAGCCACTACCGCCAGAGCGATCAAGGTCCAGCGCCGCGGGGGCGGACGAGGCTCCTGCTGCTCGGGACGGGGCTGGGCGCCCGGCTCCAGGAGCCCGTAGATGGTGCGGTTGCTCATGCCGACGGGGGCTCGGCTGCCCTGCAGTTGGAGGCCACGCTCTGCAGGGTGGCCACCGCCCCGGTCTGATCGGACAGGGCTATCTGATTGAGTGCCTTCTCCACGCCGGCCAGGCAGGTGTCGAGATTGGAGATGCTCACCCCTTGGGTGGATACGTCGGCTTGGGCCCGGGCCAGTTGGGACTGGAGTGTGGCCAGGCGGGCGGCGGCCGCCGAAAGGGTGGCTCCGGCCGTATTCGATTGGCTCTGGACGGTGGCCAACCGGTGTCGGGCGGTGCTCAGCTGCGATTGGGACTGGTCCAGCAGTGCCCGCTCGACGGCGACCGTGTGGGCGGTGTGTTCCAGGTCACCGTGGGCCACGGCCCCCAACCCCACCAGGACGGCCAGCAGGAGGAGGCCGGCCACCAGAGCCATGGTCAACCGCCGACCGGTCCGATCCGGGTCGGGGGGAGTGGTCTCGTCGGCGCCTCTCTCCTCTTCAACCGCCGCCGGGCGTGGCCCAGCCAGCTCATCGAGCGCACCGGCGGAGCGGACGGCGTCGAAGACTTCGGCGGCGGACGCCGGGGCCGCTTTGACTCGGTCAGGTTCCATAGAAGCCATCCGCCGTTGTGGGGTGAATCACCCGGCGCCGCCCCGGTGGGCCGGGCGTGTCGGCGCCGTGGTGGCCATTGTCCCACCGAACGGGCCGATCCTGGTGTCCGGTGCTCCTGTCGTGCCGTCTCCATGTCCGTCTGGTCAGAAGCGAATACCGGGTAGAAGAGGCCCGACCGATCGGGAACTTACGCAACCGGCCCACACCCCGGCTCCGTAGGCGACGTCGTCGGCGATGGACGCCAGTAGCCACCGGACCGGATCGACGGCGGGCCGTCGCCGGACCCACTCGACCACAGGTGGTGTGACCAGCAGAAGACCGGCACCAAGGCGGCCGCGCCCCTTGTGCAGAAGGGCGGCGATCAGTACCGGGGCGGCCAGAATGGTGGCGGCCCGCCCCAGGCCGACCATCGTCCAGCCCACGGTGGCCATGGTCCAACGTACGGTGGTGGCCAGCGGGATGGCGTGATCCCGCAGGCGCAGGGACAATAGGGCGGCGCTGGCCGTGGTCACGGCGGCGGCCCACCGGTAGCGGCCATCCACGATGGCCAGGGCGGCGGTCGTGGGCCAGGGACGGAGCTCGACCGGAGCCAGCCGTCCCCGATGCCGTCGGGCCAGCGGGCCCGCCGACGTTCCGTAGTGGAAGCGTCGGCCCCACAGCGCCGTCCACGACCGGGGCTCCCGGTGGAAGACGGTCACCGAAGGCTGGTAGCGGACACCCCAGCCGGCATCGGCCAGTCGCCACACCAGATCGACGTCTTCACCCACTCGCAAGTCGACGTCGAAACCGCTGTCCAACGTCTCGAGCGCGGCGGCGCGCATGACGATGGCGGCGGTGGGAACGTAGGGCACCCGGTAGCCGGGCCCCACCCTGCTCGGCTCCGACCCCATGTCCAGCGACGAGTGGCTCCGGCTGAACCGGTCCACCACGGGGGGACGACGGCTTCCCTCCCGACCCTGGTCTTCGGGCCGAACCCGGGGGGCCACGGCGCCCACCGTCGGGTCGTCGAACAGCGCCACCAAGCCGGTGGGCCACCCTCCGGCCACCGTGCAGTCGCTGTCCACGAAAGCCACCAGTGGGGAGTCGACGACGGCCATGGCCTGGTTGCGGGCGGCGGCCGGGCCGCCGTTGACCGGGCGCCTGATCAGCCGGGCGCCGCGGCGCCGGCAGACCTCGGCGACGGCGTTGGGATCGTCGGAGGCGTCGTCGACCACCACCACGTCGGCCGCCGGTCCGAGCGAGGCCAGGCATCGGTCGAGCAAGGCCGTCCGATTGTGCACGGGGACCACCACGGTCAGCCTCGGGGCCGGCGCACCGGCGCTCCGATCGGGGGCGACCGGATGGGCCATGCCGGCATCGATCAGACGTCGTGCCAGCCGCCCGGTGCCGGCCGACGCCGTCCCGTCGACCAGCAGAGACTTGAGCGCGGCCGCTCCGTCGGCGCTCAATGTGATCAGCCGGCCCGGCTGTCCCCCGACGAGGACCGTGCCACCGGCGAAGATACGTACCGATCGGTCGAGCACCACCCGGAGTCCCGAAGGCAGGTCGGTCACAGGGAGAGGCCACCGTCCACCGGGATGACCGCTCCGGTCAGGGGCTCGCTGTCCACTCCGGCCAGCCACACCAGGGTGTCGGCTACCTCATCGGGGGTGAGCAGTCTTCCGATGGGTTGCTGTTCGGCGAAGGACCGGGTGTCGGCCAGCCCGTAGAGCCGGGCGCTCTCATTGAGCATGGCGGTGGCGGTGGAGCCCGGGCTCACCGCGTTGGCCGTTATCCCGGTGCCCCCCAGCTCGACGGCCAGGCCCCGGACCAGCCCAGCCACGCCGGCCTTGGCCGCACCGTAGGCGGCCAGTTTGGGCAGTCCTCGGGTGGCCGCCGCCGAGGCCACGGCTAGGAAACGGCCGTGCCGGGGTGGCGATCGGCGCAGCATGGCCGGGATGGCCACCCGTGCTGCCGTCACCGGGCCACCGAGGTCGACCCCCAACACCGCTCCGAGTTGATCACCGGGCATCTCCCACAGAGGTACGCCTCCGGCGATGACCCCGGCCACACAGACCATGGCATCGAGCCCGCCGAACCGCTCTTCGGCGTCGGCCACCGCGCCGGCCAGGGCCTCGGGGTCGGTGGTGTCGGCGACGACCGAGACCACCCGATCGGATGTCCGCCCGTCGCTGCCCGGCTCGGTTCCGGGGACGAGGGCCTGGGCCGAAGCCACCACCCCTCTCAATTGCGAGGCGGTTCCCATCGGGTAGGGGAGGCGGGGGTCGTCGCTGGCCCGGTCGACGGCCACCACCGCCCATCCGGCGGCAGCCAAGCCCCGGACCGTGGCTGCCCCGATGCCCCTGGCTGCGCCCGTCACCACCGCTACCCGGTTCATCCGGTCACCTTTCCGATCACTGCGCCGTCGATCACCGCTCCGCCGGTTGTCTCGCCGGGGGTCGTCCCGCCCATCCCGCTCGGTACCGGGTGCAGCCAGGGCTCGACCGTGTCCACCAACTGGCCGACGGCCATGGCCAGCAGGGCCCGACCCTGGTCGGGGTGGGCTCCAGCCGGATCGCCGAGTACCCCGTTGGGGCTGACCGGGCGGACCCCCTGGCTACGGAGCAGGGGAAGGAGGGTGTCGAGCGGTCGAGGGTCCCCGGCTTGGGCCCGGTCGAGATGGACCCGCTCGGGGGCGATGGCCAGCATGAGCGACGTTTCGGTCCGGCCGGCGTGGAGGTCACCGGGCCACCGCGGTGACCAGCCCACCACCGATCTCCCCTCCGCGGTGAGACGGGCGACAGCGGCGGCCACCGGTTGGGCATTGCCGCCGTGGGTTGAGACCAGAACCAGGTGGGGGTAGTGGTGGGCCGCCGATCGGCCCAGTTCCACCAACACCATCTCGGTGGCGTCGGCCCCCACGGAGAGGGTGCCGGAAAACTCCTGGTGCTCGCCGGCCGACCCGTAGGACAGAGCCGGTGCCACCACCAGTCGGCCCCGACGATCGGCGGCGCCGTTGGCGATGGCCACGGCGATATCGGTATCGGTGGTCAGCGGTAGATGGGGACCGTGTTGCTCGGTGGACCCGACGGGGAGGAGAAGGACCGCCCCCGCCCGGGTGTGCTGGTCCACCTCGGGCCAGGTCATGGTGTCGAGGCGGTTCACCGGACTGCCCCGCTCTGTCCGGTGACCGCCGAACCCTCGGGTTCCGGGGGGTCCTCCCGATAGCCGTGGCGGTCCAGGAAACCGAGTAGCTCGTCAGCGGCCCTCTGGGCACTCACCGGACCGATCACGGTCGGGGGATCGTGGGCCACCAGGGCCCCGGTCAGGGCCAGTAGACGAATCCGGGGATCGGCTCCCTCGGGCGGGGGCAGGACCCGGGTGCGGGGCCGGAACGCCTTGGGCGGACCCACCCGCACCCACTGGCCGCCGCCGCCGCCCGCCGCCGTCGACGGTGTACGAGGGTAATCCACCTCGATGGGGGAGGAACCGGCGGTCAGAGCGCCGGCCAGCGAGGCCCGGCGCAGCCGCACCCCGGCCCCTTCGACCGAGCACACCGCCGGCAGGGGTACCCGGAGCCGTTCGCGCCAACCGGCGTCGAGCCGGCGCTCAGCCAGCACGGCTGGTGCGTCGGCGGTGCCGGCCGGATCGGGGATCAGGGAGACCAGGCCCAGCGCTTGGGCCGTCCCGAGCTCGTGGGCCACGAAGGCGGGGAGGGCCCCGGTGCCCCGATCGACCGAACGGTCGCCGCACAGGACGAGGGAGGGGGTTCCCCATCGGGTGATGACAGCGGCGATGGCCCGGGCCAGCTGGCGTTCATCCCCACCCAGCTCCCCGAGGTCGGCCTCCGCCCGGTGGCGGCCGTCGGGATCCCCCCGGTTGGGGATGCGCACGACGGAGACGCCGAGGGCGGCCACCTGGCGGAGCACGTCATCGATGGACGGAGGACCGGCAGCAACGGCCAACACCCGTCCCGACCATGCGTCCCTCAGGCGGAGGGCGTACTCAAGGGCGGCGGCATCGGCAGCGGACAGTCCGAGGCGCAAGCGGTCGAGGCGGATCGAGCCGGTCAGCGGGTCGACGTCGGGACGGAGATCGGCCACGTTGAGACAGGCCACCACCAGCGGTCCCTCGCCGTGGGGATTGGTGGTCATCACCCGTGGTGGAAGACGACGCCGTGGCCGCCGTCCGGATAGGTCCAGGTGATGGCCGCTTCCTGATCGCAGACCATGTAGCAGGTACCGCACTCGAAGCACTCCTCGTAATTGAAGAGGATGCCGCCGTCGGCGGTGGGCGCAAAGAGGTTGGCCGGACAGGCGGTCACACAGGCGCGGGTGGTGCACGAGCGGCACACCTCCGAGTCGACCGTGATGTGGGCCCGCTCCCCGACCCGGAAGTCGACGGTGGCCATCCGCTCCTCGAACGAGATACCCCGCCACTGTTCGGGTCCCGGCCCGGCGCCGCCTTCAGGCCCGGGAAGCGGGAGCGGGTGGCTGTCCGACGGCCGGGCGCTCATCCGAAGATCCTCATGCCCCGAAGAGTGTCGGCGGCCAGCTGGCGGAGCTTGACCCCGTGCTTGACCGCCGCCCCCCGGGTGAGGCGCAGGGCCCCCGGCTTGGGCCGCGGGTCGTCCACGGTGAACATGCCCTCGACCAGGTCGCAGAGGAGCCCGGGATAGCGCTGCTGGACCCGATCGGAAAGAAGGAGGGCGGGGGCCCGTCGCAGGCGCCGATGGTCGGCCAGCACGAATTGGCGCTCGAGGCCGGCCCGGTAGGAGGCCAGACCCTCGGCCGAGCAGTCGTCCGAGCCGATGGCCCGGTCGGCGGCCTGGCCGGCGGCGTAGCCCGAGCCGATGGCGAAGTTGACGCCCTCGAGCCACAGGCCGGCGGCCAGCGTCATGGAGGCGGCGTCACCGGCCAACAGCAGTCCGTCGGCGGCCAGAGTGGGCATGGTGTCGTAACCGCCCTCGGGAATGAGATGGGCGGCGTACTCACGCAGTGCGGACCCCGCGGAGCAGCGGGGCGATCGAGGGGTGCTCCTTGAGGTCGGCCACCAGTTCCTCGGGACGCACCTTGGCCTCGGCCAAGGCCGGCAGGGACACCACCACTCCCACGCTGACCGTATCGGCGTTGGTGTAGAGGAATCCGCCACCGGGGAGGCCCCGGGTGCAGCCCAGCATTTCGATGTCCACCCCCTCGTGGCGCCCCACGCCGAAGCGTTCGTCGATCACGGCCGGCGCCAGATCGAGAACCTCCTTGACCCCCAGGGTGTAGTGGGCGGAGTCGACGTGCGTGACCAGCCCGGCCTCCTTGCCCAGGAAGGAGTTCACACCATCGCAGGCGACGACCATCCGAGCGCCGAAGATCGCCGCCCGGCCGGTCGGTGCGCACGCCGACCACCCGGCCGGCCTGGTCCCGGAGCAGTCCGGTGGCCACCGTCGAGGTGAGTATGCGGGCTCCGGCTCCGACCGCCTTGTCGGCCAACCACGAGTCGAAGGCCGAGCGCAGTGTGGTCATGCCGTTGAAGGGCGCCGCTCCCCAGGCCTGGCTCCGGTAGTCGACCGAAAGCGACTGGGTGTCCGTCATCATCATGGTCGAGCGACGGACCACCCAGCGCTCGACCGGCACCTCCTCCCACCAGCGGGGCACGATGGTGTCGAGCACCCGCCCGTAGACCACCCCGCCGTACACGTTCTTCGACCCGGGGAACGGACCCCGCTCCACCATGACCACCGATCGTCCGGCCCGGGCCAGGGCCAGGGCGGCGGCGGCGCCGGCCGGACCGGCGCCGACCACGATGACGTCGACCGGGCCGGCGGCGGTGGGCTCCTGGTCACCTCTCGGCGGCACCCTGCTCGACCGTCCGTCCGGACCGTGCCGTTCAGACATGCCCCACCTCTTCGGTCTGGCTACCGTGGCCCTGCTCGACGCCGGCGTGGTCGGTCATGGGTACTCCGAGGCGACGGCCCAGTTCGGCCAGCAGTCCGCCGGCGTCGGTCACCAGGCCCAGGTCGGCCAGGGCCGTCATCGGACAGGAGGGATCGGTGTTGACGCTGATGATGTGCCGCGGGGAGCCCAGTCCACCGATGTGCTGGGCTGCACCTGAAATGCCGAAGGCGATGTACAGCTCGGGGTCGATGGTGACCCCGGTGGTACCGATCTGGCGTTCGTAGCCGGTCCAGCCGGCATCGGTCGCCACCCGGGTGGCCCCGGCCGAGCCGCCCAGGGCGGCCGCCACTTTTCCGAGCAGCGTGAACGCGTCAGCGGCCTCACGGTCGTCGCCGCCGGCCACCAGCCCCGCCCCGCCGGCCAGCACCCGGACGGCGTCGGCCAGGTCCATGGTCCGCGGGTCGGGGGGGAGGACGGCGGTGACCTGGGGATCGGGTACACGCTGGCCCACCGCGGCCGCATCGGTCGGAGGCGCCGGCGGCAGGGGTTCGACCACGGTCTCCACCGCCGTGGGCACCACGGAGTGGCTGTCCGAAACCAGGGTGACGACGGCCGGTCCGTCTACCTCGACGGGCAGGAGTACCCGATCGTCGAGTCGGGTCACCGTGGCTTGCACCCTCTCCACCTGATCGGTTCCCGGGCGGCAGAGGACCCGCACCTCGATGGCCCTGGACACCAGCGGGCGGTCGAGGGCGGCCGCCAATCGGGGGGCCAGGTCTCGACCGTCGGGCGACGCCGGCAGAATCACCAGGCCGACGGCGGTCAGAGCAGGGGCGAGCCGACCGGTGAGTTCCGCCGGCCGGAAGCCCTCGTCGGTTTCGGCCCAGGCCACACGGGTACCGGCCACCAGGGCACCGGCCGCAGTCAGCGAGCCGGTGCCGATGACCACCGCCGCCCCCCCGGCTTCGGCCACCGCCTGATCGGCACCCACCGGCAGCCGTCCGTCCCGGGACACCAAGACGGCCACCGCCGGTTGCAGGGATTGGCTCACAGCGCCACCGCCACCCGGTGTCCCTCGATGACGGCGGCATGGGCCCGGCGGGGGGCCAGGCAGTCACCGATCCGGTGGACGGGAACCGATCCGTTCTTGAGGGCGTGCCACAGATCGTCTTCCGGTTCCTGGTGGACCGAGCACACGATCCAGTCGCACTGCCTCTCCTCCTCGGTCGCCGTCGGATGGTGCTGCATCGTCAACACCAGATCGCCGGGGGGCTCATCGCCGGGGCCGCCGGTCAGCTGATCGCTACCGGTACGGGACCGGACCCCCATGGGGACCAGGTCGACGCTCTGGACGATCCCCTTGGCGTGTGCCTTCACGTTCCAGGTTTCCATGTCCAAGGTGATCCCCAGGTCCTGGCCCACCACCATCCCGTTGGTGGCGATCTCCACCTGACAACCGCGGTCGGCCAGCAGTTCGGCCACCGAGGTGGCCTGGTGGAAGCCCAGCTCGTCGATTACCACGACCGAACCCTGAGGGTGGGCCCGCCCTTCGAGGACGTCGCGGACGTCGACCACCCGCCCATGGTCGCCGGCCCAGGAGGGCCGGGCGGGCCGGGCCCCGGTGGCCACCACCACGACGTCGGGACCCTCGGCCCGTACCCGCTCGGGTGTGGCTTCCACTCCGGTTCGCAGATCGACGCCGAGTCGCCGTGCGGCCACGATGAGGTTGCGGGTGATGTCGAGGAACTCGGCCCGGCTGGGCACGGCCGCGGCCACCGGGACCTGGCCGCCCAACCGGTCGTGGCGCTCGAACAGGGTGACCCGGTGACCGCGTTCGGCCGCCGTCACCGCCGCTTGGAGTCCACCCGGCCCCCCGCCGGCCACGACCACCCGACGGTGACGCCGGGGGGAGGGGAGTGGAACGGACTCGCGCCCGGTTCTCGGGTTCTCGATGCACCCGAGCCACCGGTTGAGGCCCATCCGACCGACGCATTCCTGGTTGCACGAGAGACAGGTGCGGATGTCGGTGGCGTGTCCGGAACGAGCCTTGGCCGCGAACTCGGCATCGGCGATCTGGCCGCGCACCACACCGACCAGATCGCACAGGCCCTCGTCGAGGGCCCGCTCGGCCTGGTGGGGGTCCTTGAACCGACCCACCGCCACCACCGGGAGTTCCACCGCGGCGCGGATGGCGCTCGGAATGAACAGAGAGTAACCGGGCGGGACCTGCATGCTGGCCTCGATCATGAAGAGGGTGGCGGTGGCCACCCCGATCGAGGTGTTGATGTAGTCGACCTGGCCGGAGGCTTCGACCATTCGGGCCACGGCCACCGCATCGTCGACGTCGGTGCCCCCCTCGATGAGCTCGTCGCCACACAGCCGGACCCCGAGGACCCGGTCCGGCCCGATGGTCTCCCGCACGGCATCGACGATCTCGAGCAGCAGCCGGGCCCGCTGGACCAGGGGTCCTCCGTAGGCGTCGTCCCGCCGGTTGGTGGCGGGGGACAGGAAGCCGCGCACGATCGAGGAGTGCGAGCACTGGAGCTCGACCCCGTCGAACCCTCCGTCCCTGCAGTGGCCGGCTACCAGGGCGTACCCGTCGATTATCTCGGCGATCTCCCCGACCTCGACCGCCTTGGGAACCTCACGGAAGAGCGGGTCGGGGACCGGGCTGGGAGCCCACACCGGCAGACGCGTGTACATGCTGGACGCCTGCCCGCCGTTGTGGTTGATCTGGGCCAGGATGGGGACATCATGGGCGTGGACCCGATCGGTGATGCGTCTGTACCCGTCAATGACCTGAGGTCTGAAGCCGTGGATGAGCTTCTCGTAGGGCCAGTCGGTGGGGTGGGTCGAGTGCTCCTCGGTGATGATCAATCCCGCCCCGCCCGCCGCCCGGGCCTCGTAGTAGGCGGCATGCTGCTCGGTGGGGAGACCGTCATCGGCGTAGTTGGTCAGGTGAGCGGCGAAGACGATCCGGTTGGAAACGGTGAGAGGGCCGATGCGGAGGGGTGTGAACAGCCGACGGGTGCGGGCGGTCGAGCTCATGGGCGGTCGTCCGTGTCTCAGCGCGCCGTGGATCCGGCATCGACCGTGAGGGTGAGGCCGGTCACGTAGCGCGATGCGTCGGAGGCCAGATAGAGCACCGCCTCGCTGACATCCTCCGGTTGGACGAGGTCGACGGGCAGGGAGTTGAGGAAGACCGATCCGGTGTCGGGGCTGTCGGCGATGTGTCGGCCCAGCCCGCCCAGCCCGGCCAGCATGGGGGTATCGACGCCGGTGGGATGGACCGAGTTGACCCGGATCCTGCGGGAGGCCAGCTCGTTGGCCAAAGTGCGCATCACTCCCACCACCCCGTGCTTGGAGGCGGCGTAAGGACCGAAGAAGGGTTGGCCCTTGAGACCGGCCACCGAACTGATCAGGATGAGGGATCCCCCGTCGGCTTCGATGAGGTGGGGAATGGCGGCCACACAGGTGTTCCAGGTGCCGGTCAGGTTGGTGCCGACCACCGTGTCCCACACCTCGGGGGTCACCTCGTCCCAACGCTGGACGGTGCAGACGCCGGCGTTGGCGATGGCGATGTCCAGACGGCCCAGCCGGTCGACCCCGTCGGCCACCGCCGCGGTGAGGGATTCGCCGTCGCGCACGTCCACCTCGGCACTGATCATGGTGGCACCGGTCTCGGTCACCAGCCGGGTCGTTTCGGCCAGATCGGCCGGCGTGGCCAGCGGGTAGGGGATCGATTTCACGTCGGCACACAGATCGACCCCGATGATGTCGGCGCCCTGCTGGGCCAGCCGCACGGCGTGGTTGCGCCCCTGGCCCCGCGCCGCTCCGGTTATGAGGGCCACCTTTCCCGACACCCGTCCGTCTCGGCCGGTCCGAGGGATGGTCATCGGCCCGCGCCGACGGGGGTGGCCACCACCGCGGTGGCGCCGGCCCCGAGGGCCAAGGCCAGGCGTCTCCCTTCGAGCACGGCTTCGAGGATGCCCCGGGGGGCGACGCAGTCACCCGCCCGCAGGGTTCCCGGACGGGCCCGGTAGAGGGACTCCTCGGGGAGCCTCGGCCCGCAGTCGATGATCGAGGCGCAGGGGACGGACCGCTCTGCGCCGGTCCAGCAGTCCTCCAACAGGGCGTGGCCGTCCCTGGTCCCCCGGAACAGCGAGCGAAGATGACGGTGCACGCCGGCCCGCTGGAGTCGACTGTTGGCTTCGGCCAGGTCGCCGCTGAGGGAGAGCAATGAACCGGCAATCTGGTCCGGGGTGACCAGCCCCACCGTCAGTCCGGCGCCGGCCAGCCATTCGGCCACCCCGACCCCGATGGGGCCACCGACCGGATCGTGGACGATCACCGGACCGTCAACCAGGCTGTCGACCCCCGCCGCCAACAGCGCCACCGGGTCCAGTACCGCACACGACCCGTCCATAGCCACCTCGAGCGGGCGTCCCCGTGACCCGGTGGCCAGCACCACCTCCATGCCGGCGGCCCGCGCCGCGTCCAGGTCATCCACCGTCACTTCCGTGCCCGTGTCGACCACGGCGCCGAGGGTGGTGCACTCCCGCACCAGCCATGCCGTGAGTTCGGACAGCCGCCGGCGTCCGGGGCCCACGGCCACGGCGGCCACCGTGCCCCCGGCCCGGTTGCACCGTTCCCGCACCTGCACCCGGTGTCCCCGGGCGGCCAACACCCGGGCGCATTCCAGTCCGGCCACCCCGGCCCCGACGATCAGCACCTCACGCCGGGCGGCGTCCACTCCTGACGGAGGCGGTTCGACCGTTTCATGCCCACTGCGGGGCTCACCCACGCAGCTGACCAAGGGGTTGCGGTTGTCCCGGACCTGGCACGACTGGTTGCAGAGAATGCAGGGACGAAGCCGGGCCACCCGGTTGTGGCGGACCAGACCCACCAGCCGGGGGTCGGCGATCTGGGCTCTGGTCATCTCCACCAGATCCGCCCCCCCGGTATCCAGAGCACGCTGGGCGTCGGCCGGATCGACCACGCTGCCCTGCAGGATCACCACCGCCCGCCCGGATGCCGCCCGGCGCATCTGGCCACACAATTCGGTATTGAAGCCGGCCTCGGTGTGGGCGTCGGGACGGTAGGCCCACGCCGAGTAGGGCCCTCCCCGCACCACCACCAGGGCATCCACCAACCCGGAGAGGACGGCGACATGTTCGGCGGATTGTTCGGGCGTCACACCGGCCCACGGGGCCAGCTCGTCGCAGGACAGGCGCAGGGACACCACGCCGTCGGCACCGACCGCGGACCGCACGGCCTCCAGGACGGTGGTGGTCAACCGCAATCGGTCGGATCCGTAGGCATCCTGCCGGTGGTTGGTGAGCCCGGAGTGGAATTGTCGGAGAAGCGAGGTGGCCCCGGCGTCGATCTCGACACCGTCGAGAGAGGCCGCCATGGCCGAACGGGCGGCGGCGCCGAAGGCCTCGATGAGGACGTCGATGTCGGCACCGTCCATGGCCGCCGGCATCTCCCGACTGACCACGTCGGCCACCGCTGACGGTGCCCACATCGCCGACTGCGAATAGGCACTGGATCCTTGAGCTCCGGTGTGCCCCAGCCCGGCCAGCACCAGCGTGCCGTACGGGTGGCAGGCGTCGGCCACCGCGGTCCACCCGAGGCCGCACTCCTCGGCCAGTGGCGCCCGTTCGTAGGGCCAGTCCGACCGATGGACCGAGGCCGTCTCGGTGACCACCACACCGGCTCCGCCTTCGGCCCGCTCCCGGTAGTAGGCCACGTGCCGTTCACTGATCCGGCGTCCCCGGCCCAGGTTGGTCACATGGGGCCCGAAGATGACCCGCGAGGGCGCCACCCGACCGCCGATGGTCACCGGATCCGACAGGAGGGACACAGTCAGACCGGGGCCGGGGCCGACCCGAGCGGGTCGAGGGGGCTCTGATCACAGGCCCGCGCCGGCCGGCGGGGGAGAAGGATCACCGGCGCCCGGCGGGGACGGCGGGAGTGATCGGCGGCGGGACGCGGGAGAGCAGGGGCCGGGTCTGCGTCCGTCGGTTGGCCGTGGCCCAGAACGCATTCCGGATCGGGACCGTCGAGGGGCAGTCCGGTGAAGAACTTGGCGGCCATGCATCCGCCGCGGCAGGCGTCGTAGTGGCCGCACGAGCGGCAGGTGCCCCCGCTCGATGGCTGGCGCAGTTCGGCGAACAGCGGGGCGTGGCGCCACACCTCGGTGAAACCGCCGGCAGCCCGTACGTTCCCGGCCAGAAATTGGTCGTGAATGGCAAAGGGGCAGGCGTAGACATCACCGACCGGGTCCACCAGGCACACCACCCGGCCGGCGCCACACAGATTGAGCCCGGGCAGCGGCTCCCCGTACCCGGCCAGATGGAAGAACGAATCGCCGGTCAGCACGTTCTCGCCGTGCGCCACCAGCCAGTCGTAGAGGATCCTCTGTTGGTCGGCGGTGGGATGGAGGTCCCCCCACACGTCTGCCCCCCGCCCCGACGGTCGCAACCGGGTGAGACGCAACTGGGCCTGGTGATCGTCGGCCAGACGCTTGAAGTCGTCCAGCTGGCTGATGTTGTGACGGGTGGCCACCACGGACAGCTTGAACCCGGTGAAGCCGGCTTGGCGCAGCCGTCCCATGGCGGCCAGCGCCGTGTCGTATGAACCGGAGCCGCGTACCGCGTCATTGACTTCCCGGCTGGCCCCGTCGAGCGAGATCTGCACGTCCACGTAGTCGCTCTTCGCCAGTCGGGTCGCCGCCGCCGACGTGATGCGGGAGCCGTTGGTCGAGAATTTGACGCCGACGTGGTGGGCGGTGGCGTAGTCCACCAACTCCCAGAAGTCGGACCGAACCGTCGGTTCGCCGCCGCCGATGTTCACGTAGAAGATCTGCATGGCCTCGAATTGGTCGATGAGCGCCTTGCATTCCTCAGTGGTCAGTTCGTCCGGGTCGCGACGTCCGGAGCTCGAGAGGCAGTGGACACAGGCCAGATTGCACGCGTAGGTGAGCTCCCAGGTGAGGCAGATGGGGGCGTCGAGACCGCGCTCGAAGGTATCGACCAGCCGTCCCGCCGACGCCGATCCGGCCGGCCGCTGTTCCACCGTGGTCATGGTGTCTCCCGCGGACAGATCATGCCCGACTGGGCCAGGGTGGCCAGGGCCCGTTGGTAGCGGCCGAGCTCGCCATCGGGAATCCCGACGGCCCGGACGGCGTCCTCGGCGGTGGGTTGCCCGGCCAGTGACTCGACCACCGACACCAGCAGCGGGCTCTTCAAGAAGGAGAGCCGTCGGGTCCCGAAGTGGTAGGCCAGAGCCCCGAAGGATTCGGGCCGCAGGGACACCTGGGGATGAAGGGTCCAGGGACGGGTGCTGTCGAAGGCCACACCTCCGGCTGCAGGGGACGACATCTAGTAGACGCCACACATGCCGTCGATGGACACGTCCTCGACCAGGAGGTCCTCCTCGACGAGGCTGTCGGCGGGGGTGCTGCCGACGGCGGTAGGGCCGGCGGACGGTGCCGGGCGGGGTCGCCCGTGGTCAGGGGTGGACTGGCTCTCTTCGGTGCGCACGGTCATGGCTCCTCCTGGGCTGGGACCGGCAGAGCACCGGCCGCTGACAAGTGGGTTTCAATTTATAGCACTGGATGCCAAAATGGAAGCCTCATGACCGAACCGGTGGCCGTATACGAGGGCCCGCCCTCCGAGGGGGCTCGGGGGCGTCGGCCGTCCACCTCCCGCCAGGCCGTGGCCCGGGCTGCGCTCGATCTCTTCGCCCGCCAGGGCTACGACAACACCACCGTGGACCAGATCGCCGCGGCGGTGGGGGTCAGCCGGCGAACCTTCTTCCGCTATTACGAGTCGAAGAGGGAGGTGGTGTGGGGCGAATTCGACGCCGAGCTCTCCCGTCTGCACGATCGGTTGGCCGAGGCGCCCGGGGACCAGCCCATGATGGAGGTGCTCCGCAAGGCGGTCATCGACACCAACCGGTTCGGTGCCGGCGAGCTCGACGAGCTCCGGATCAGGATCGGCCTGACCAGTTCGGTGCCGACCCTGGTGGCTCACTCCGCCGTCCGTTATGCCGAGTGGTGCGAGGTGGTGGCCCGCTTCGTGGCCACCCGCATCGGCGGTGGACCGGACGACCTCGGCCCGCAGACGGTGGCCCGGGCCGCTCTCGGTGCCGCCATGGCCGCGTTTTCATCGTGGGCCCGCCAGGCTGACGGCGATCTGGTCGGCGAGCTGAACCGAGCCTTCCGGATACTGGCCACCGGCTTCGACGAGCAACGCTTGCGCCCCTGACCGCCGACAGGATCCGGCCGGTTACCCACCCGGACTATCCGGCCTGGCATTCCATCGGATTATCCCCACCGGATCCGGTGGCTCCCGACCGGGCCGATGCGGGAACGGTTGCCCCTTACCGTTCCCGCATCGACGTCAGTCGAAGGTGTAGCCGTTGGTGAGGGTGAAGACCCCGCCCGGCGTGGTCACCGTCACATTTACGGTGGATACCGGTTCGGCCGGCGTGTAGGCGGTGATCTTGGTTCCCGCCGCGTTGACCACCACGGACTGGGCGGTGAGGGGCCCGAATTTGACGGTGGCCGCGGTGGCGCCCTGGAAGCCTCTGCCCGTTATCACCACTTTGGTGCCACCGGCCACCGAGCCGCTGCTCGGCTTCAGTGAGGTGATGGTCGGCCCGATGAACGTGAACCGATCGGCAGCACTGGTGATGCTCGGCCCGGCCGGAGTGGTGACCACGATGTCGACGGTGCCCGCCGACTCCGAAGGGGACACCGCGGTGATCTTGGTTCCCGGCTTGTTGACCGTGAAGCTGGTGGCCTCCACCGATCCGAACATCACCGAGGTGGCCCCGGACAGGTCGCTGCCCAGGATCTTGACTTTGGTCCCCCCGGCCCCCGGGCCGGTGGCCGGCTTGATCGACCGGACGATGGGTCCGATGATCGTCCAGGTGAAGTTGGTCGATCCACTGAATCCGGCTCCATCGGTGGCCGTGACCACCACCGGGTAGATGCCCGAGTGGAGGGGGATCCCACTGATGACACCGGTCGAGCTATCGAGCGAGAGCCCGTTGGGCAGTCCGGTCACTCCGTAGGAGAGGGTGGCGGTGCTCGACGTGTCGTGGGCGACGATGTGCAGGGTGGTGATGGCCGTTCCGACCGTGTTGGCCTGGTCGCCCGGGTTGGTCACCGACACCGTGTTGGTGATGGCCCAGGTGAAGCTGGCCGTTCCCGTGAAGCCGGCGTTGTCGGTGACTGTGATGGTCACCCCGTAGGACCCGGCCGTGGTGGGCGTTCCGCTGATGGCCCCGGTCGACGAGTTGATGGCCAACCCGGTCGGCAGTGTGCCGTTGTCCGCGTAAGACAGTGACGCCGTCGACGACGTATCGGTGGCCGCCACATGGAGTGTGCTGATGGCCGAGCCCGACAGGTCGGCCTGGTTGCCCGGGTTGGTCACCGATACCGTGTTGGTGATGGCCCAGGTGAAGCTGGCCGTTCCCGTGAAGCCGGCGTTGTCGGTGACTGTGATGGTCACCCCGTAGGACCCGGCCGTGGTGGGCGTTCCGCTGATGGCCCCGGTCGACGAGTTGATGGCCAACCCGGTCGGCAGGGTGCCGTTGTCGGCATAGGAGATGGTGGCCGTGCTCGACGAGTCGGTGGCGCCCACCGACAGGGCGCTGATGGCGGTGCCCGACGGGTTGGACTGGTTGCCCGGGTTGGTCACCGACACCGTGTTGGTGATGGTCCAGATGAAGCTCACCTGGGCGGCAAAGCTGGCGCTGTCCACCACGGTGATGGTCACCCCGTAGGACCCGGCCGTGGTCGGGGTGCCGGTGATGAGACCGCTGGAAGGATCGATGGCCAGACCGGGCGGCAGGGTGCCGTTGTCCGCATAGGTCAGCGTGGCGCTGGGCAGCGAATCGGAAGCCTGTATCTGGAGGCCGCTGATGGCGGTGCCCGACAGGTTGGACTGGTTACCCGGGTTGGTCACCGACACCGTGTTGGTGATGGTCCAGGTGAAATTGGTGTTGGCCGAATAGCCGGCGTTGTCGGTCACCGTGACGGTCACCGGGTAGGTGCCGGCGATGGTGGGCGAACCGGTGACGACGCCGGTCGAGGAGTTGATGGCCAACCCGGGCGGCAGAGTGCCGTTGTCCGCAAAGGACAGTGTGGCCGTCGACGACGAGTCCGAGGCGGCGATGGTGAGGGGGGTGATGTTGTTGCCCGAAACGTCCGATTGGGCCCCCGGATTGGTCACCGACAAGGTGTTGCTCACCGTCCAGGTGAAGGTGACTGCGGCGTGGTATCCGGAGGAGTCGGTGACGGTAATGGTCACCGTGTAGGAGCCGGCGGTGGTCGGGGTGCCGGTGATGGCCCCGCTGCTGCCACCGATGGACAACCCCGGAGGGAGCGTGCCTCCGTCGGAATAAGCCAGGGTGGCCGTCGACGACGTATCGGAGGCGCTGATGTTCAACGGGGTGATGGCACTGCCCGACACGCTGGACTGGGCACCGGGGTTGGTGGCCGACACCGTGTTGGTCACCGTCCACGTGAAGGTGGCCGTGCCCGAATAACCGGAGCCGTCCTGGGCCTTCACCGTCACCGAACAGGCGCAGGCCGTGGTGGGCGTGCCCGTGATCGAACCGGAGGAGGAGATGGTCAGTCCCGCCGGCAGGCCGGTGGCTGAGTAGGTCAGGGTGGCTCCTGCCTGGGTGTCGGTGGCACTGATCTGCAGTGCAGTGATGGCCGTACCGGACAGGTTGGACTGACTACCCGGATTGCTCACCGCCACCGTATTGGTCACCGCCCAGGTGAAGGTGGCCGAGCCGTGGTAACCCGACCCGTCGGTAGCCGTCACCGTCACCGAGCCGGACCCGGCCGCCGCCGGCGTGCCGGTGATCCTTCCGTTGGACGAGATCGACAATCCCGAGGGAAGACCGGTGGCCGTATAGGTGAGAGTGGCTCCCGACTGGGTGTCGGAGGCGTTGATCTGGAGGGGGGTGATAGCCGTGCCCGACAGGCTGGACTGGTTGCCCGGATTGGTCACCGAAACCGTGTTGGTGACGTTCCAGGTGAACGAGGTGCTCTGACTCAGGGCCTCGGAGTCGGTGGCCGTCACCGTCACCGAACAGGCGCAGGCCGCCGCGGGCGTGCCGCTTATGACCCCACTGGTCGAATTGATCGACAGGCCGGAGGGAAGCCCGCTGGCCCCGAAGGTCACAGTGTTCCCGCCGGTGGTGTCGTGAGGAGCGCTGATGGTGAGATTGGAGATGGCCGAGCCCGAGACGTTGGACTGGGTGCCCGGATTGGTGACCGACAGGCTGTCGACATTCCAGGTGAGCGACACCGAACCGGTGCCGCCTGTGCTGCCGGTGGTGGCACCGCCGCCACCGTTGCCGTTGTAGGAGACCGACGAACCGTAGGACGAGTTGACGGCCGAGGACCCGCCGCCTCCGCCTCCGCCGGTGTCGTCACCGCTAGTGCACTCATCGCCGCCCCCGCCGCCCCCACCGGTGTAGCCGCCGCCACCGCCACCACCGCTGGCCCCGGCCTCGGTCGGGAAGCCGGCGCCACCGCCACCGCCGGCCCCGCCAGCCGAACTGCTGGGTGAATTGCCACCGGTCGATCCGTTGTGAGAAGCGCCGCTCCCGCCCGAGCCGCCGGCGCTGGTTGCGCCTCCGCCACCGCCACCGCCATCGGACGAACCATCCCCACCGGCAGTACCGGCTGCACCGGCACTGACCGTGGAGGATCCGCCCGATTCACCGGCGCCGCCGGTACCGGGCCCGTCCGAGCCAGTGCAGTCCCAACGGCTGCCGCCACCGCCGCCACCGGCGGCCACCGCCACCATGGTGGTGCACCCCGAACTACCCAGGCACAGACCCGATGCCGCTCCGCCGCCGCCGCCGGCGGCGATCCCGTCGACCGAGACATCCTCGTCGGTGGCGCCGCCGCTGGCCGCTCCGGCTGCGAATCCTGTTCCGCCGTTGGCGCCGCTGATGGTGGAGCCGCCGCCCCCGCCGGTGGTGCCGCCACTGCCGCCGCAACCCAGCTTGATGGAGACGGCGCCTGTGTTGTGGGTGAGGGCGAAGGTACCGGTCACCTGTGCACCGTTTCCGCCCATGCCGCCCGATCCCGAGTTGGTATTACCGCCGCCGCCCCCACCGCCGTTGAGGGTGAGGGTGGCCGACACGGTTCCGGCCGGGGGAGTGGAGGTGACAAAACTCGAGCAGTTGGGGCCGGATCCGCTCCAGGTGGCCGCCACCGGAGTGGTCGCCGCTCCGGCCACGTCGGAGGTGGTGACCGCCACTATCGAGAAGACGCCGGCCATGAGGACGGCAGCCGTGGCACAGGTGGCGACACCGAAGGTGCGACGGCGGCCGGCCGTGCCCGGCCTTTCCGACTGGTGCACCACAGGGGACGGCCCATCCTGCGTCGTCCGGCGGCTGGATCGGTTGAATCTGGTCACTACTCCTCCAATGAGCGGGGGATTGTCCCGTCGGTATGTGAATGGCGAATTGGTCACTTCATCCGGCTTCGGTCAGCTCAGCTGTACGTGTACTGGTCAGCGGTGACCGGCGCGCTGAATCCGCCCGGCGTGGTCACGATGACATCGACCGTGCCTGATCCGGCCGGTGAGGTGACCACCACTTTGGTTCCGCCGGCGTTCACGCTGACAATGGCAGCCGGTGCACCGCCGAAGGTGACCGATGTCGCACCGCCCAGTTCGCTTCCGGTGATGGTCACCCGGGTGTTTCCCCCCGGAGGACCGCCGGGGGGCGAGACTTTGATGACGGTCGGCCCTATGTAGGTGAACTGGTCGGCCGGAACGATGGCCGACACGCCGCCCTCGGTGGTGACCACGATGTCCACCTGGCCGGCTGCCTCAGCCGGTGCGATGGCCGTGATCTCGGTCCCCGCCTTGTTCACCGTGGGGTTCTGGGCATCGACCGAGCCGAAGGCCACCGAGGTCGCCCCGGCCAACCCCTTCCCATGGATGGTCACCTTCGTCCCGCCTGCCGTTGATCCGGTGGCCGGACTGACGGCCAGAACGGTGGGCCCGGCGTAGGTGAACTGGTCAGCGGGGGTCGGGCTGCTGGGACCGCCCTGAGGAGTGGTGACGATGATGTCCACCGTGCCCGCCGGCTGAGCCGGGGCGCGGGCGGTGATCTTCTTTCCGCTGCGGCTTACCTTGAAGCTGGTGGCGCTGACCGATCCGAAGCTGACTGACGAGGCGTGGGTCAGATTGGTTCCGGTGATGGTGACCTTGGTTCCCCCGGCCCCGGGCCCGGTAGCCGGCTTCACCTTGGTGATGACGGGGGCGATGGTGAAGACCGACCATTGGAACGAGGTCGAGCCGCTATTGGTGGGGTTGGCGTTGTCGGTGGCCGACACCGTGACCGAGTAGATCCCGTCGGTCGTCGGCTTGCCCACGATGTGTCCACCGGCCCGTCCAATGGTCAAACCCGGTGGCAGGTTGGTCGCCGTCCACGTGAAGACCGGGGCGGGCGTGGTCTGTGAATCGGTGGCCGTCGGCACCAGCGGCGTGATCTCCACTCCGGTAGCACTGGATTGTTGGCCGATGGAAGCCACGGTGACCGTGTTGGTGATGATCCAGGTGAAGGCGGCGTTCCCCGTGTAGCCGGCGCCGTCGGTGGCGGTGATGGTCACCGGATAGGTCCCACCGGTGGTCGGTGTGCCGGTGATCGACCGCTGGAGGGATCGATGGACAGGCCCGGCGGCAGGGTGCCGCCGTCCGAGTAGGTGAGGGTGGCCCCGGCCGACGAGTCGGTGGCGCTGACCGGTACGGCGGTGATGGCTGTTCCGGAAACGTCGGTCTGGTCACCGGGGCTGGTCACCGACACCGTGTTGGTGATGGTCCAGGTGAAGCTGGCGTTCCCCGAGAATCCGGCGTTGTCGGTGACGGTGATGGTCACCGGATAGGTCCCACCGGTGGTCGGGGTGCCGGTGATCGAACCGCTGGAGGGATCGATGGACAGGCCCGGGGGCAGGGTGCCGCCGTCGGAATAGGTGAGGGTGGCCGTCGACGACGAGTCGGTGGCGCTGACCGGTAGGGCGGTGATGGCTGTTCCGGAAACGTCGGTCTGGTCACCGGGGCTGGTCACCGACACCGTATTGGTGATGGTCCAGTTGAAGGTGGCCGACGATGAGGCACCGGAGCCGTCGGTGGCGGTGATGGTCACCGGATAGGTACCGGCCGTGGTGGGTGTGCCGGTGATCGAGCCGCTGGAGGGATCGATGGACAGGCCCGGCGGCAGGGTGCCGCCGTCCGAATAGGTGAGGGTGGCCCCGGCCGACGAGTCGGTGGCACTGACCGGCACGGCGGTGATGGCCGTGCCGGAAACGTCGGTCTGGTCACCGGGGCTGGTCACCGACACCGTGTTGGTGATGGTCCAGGTGAAGGTGGCGTTCCCCGAGTAGCCGGCGTTGTCGGTGACGGTGATGGTCACCGGATAGGTCCCACCGGTGGTGGGGGTGCCGGTGATCGAACCGCTGGAGGGATCGATGGACAGGCCCGGGGGCAGGGTGCCGCCGTCGGAATAGGTGAGAGTGGCCGTCGACGACGAGTCGGTGGCGCTGACCGGTACGGCCGTGATGGCGCTGCCCGAACCGTTGGTCTGGTCACCGGGGCTGGTCACCGACACCGTGTTGGTGATGGTCCAGGTGAAGGTGGTGTTCCCCGAGTAGCCGGCGTTGTCGGTGACCGTGATGGTCACCGGATAGGTCCCACCGGTGGTGGGGGTGCCGGTGATCGAACCGCTGGAGGGATCGATGGACAGGCCCGGCGGCAGGGTGGCGCCGTCTGAATAGGTGAGGGTGGATCCGGTGGCGGAGTCGCTGGCGCTGACCGGTACGGCGGTGATGGCGCTGCCCGAACCGTTGGTCTGGTCACCGGGGCTGGTCACCGACACGGTGTTGGTGATGGTCCAGTTGAAGGTGGCGTTCCCCGAGTAGCCGGCGCCATCGGTGGCGGTGATGGTCACCGCGTACACGCCACCGGTGGTGGGTGTGCCGGTGATCGAACCGCTGGAGGGATCGATGGACAGGCCCGGCGGCAGGGTGCCGCCGTCGGAGTAGGTGAGGGTGGCCGTCGACGACGAGTCGGTGGCGCTGACCGGCACGGCGGTGATGGCCACACCCGAACCATTGGTCTGATCACCGGGACTGGTCACCGACACCGTGTTGGTGATGTTCCAGGTGAAGTTGGTGTTCCCCGAGTAGCCGGCGCCGTCGGTAGCGGTGATGGTCACCGGATACGACCCGGCCGTGGTGGGTGTGCCGGTGATCGAGCCGCTGCTGGGATCGATGGACAGGCCCGGGGGGAGGGTGCCCCCGTCCGAATAGGTGAGGGTGGCCGTCGACGACGAGTCGGTGGCGCTGACCGGAACAGCGGTGATGGCGGCGCCCGAACCGTTGGTCTGCTCACCGGGGTTGATCACCGACACCGTGTTGGTGATCGTCCAGGTGAAGCTGACGGCAGCCGAAGCGGCCGAGTTGTCGGTGACCGTGATGGTCACCGGGTACGTGCCGCCGGTGGTCGGCGTGCCGGTGATCGAGCCGCTGGTGGGGTCGATGGACAGGCCCGGCGGCAGGGTGCCCCCGTCGCCGTAGGTGAGGGTGGCCGTCGAGGAGGAGTCGGTAGCGTTGACCGGTAGGGCGGTGATGGCCGTTCCGGAAACGTCGGTCTGGTCACCGGGGTTGGTCACCGAGATGGTGTTGGTGATGTCCCAGGTGAAGGAGGCCGACCCCACGAAGCCGGCGCTGTCGGTGACGGTGATGGTCACCGGATAGGAGCCCTTGGTGGTGGGGGTGCCGGTGATCGAACCGCTGGTGGGATCGATGGACAGACCCGGGGGCAATGTGCCGCCGTCCGAGTAGCGGAGAGTGGCGGTCGATGATGAGTCGGAGGCGCTGACCGGCACGGCCGTGATGGCGCTGCCCGACACGCTGGACTGGTCACCGGGGCTGGTGACCGACACCGCATTGGTGATGGTCCAGTTGAAGGTGGTCGTGCTGGCATAGCCGGCGTTGTCGGTGACGGTGATGGTTACCGGGTACACACCACCGGTGGTGGGCGTGCCGGTGATGTCGCCGTTCAGGGCATTGACCGTCAACCCCGGGGGGAGAGTGCCGTTGTCGGCATAGCCCAGAGCGGCCGTCGACGATGAGTCGGTGGCGCTGATGTCCACCGCCGTGATGGCGCTGCCGGACACGTTGGACTGGGCACCGGGGTTGGTCACCGACACCGTATTGGTGATGACCCAGGTGAAGTTGGTGGTGTTGCCATATCCGGCACCGTCGGTGGCGGTGATGGTCACCGGGTAGGAGCCGGCTGTGGTGGGCGTACCGGTGATGGTGCCGCTGCTACCGCCGATGGACAGGCCCGGGGGCAATGTGCCGCCGTCCGAGTAGTGGAGGGTGGCCGTCGAAGACGAATCGCTGGCGCTGATGTGCAGGGGGGCGATGGCGCTGCCGGACACGTTGGACTGGGCACCGGGGTTGGTCACCGACACCGTATTGGTGATGTTCCAGGTGAAGGTGGTCGTACCCGAGTAGCCGGAGCCGTCCTGGGCGGTCACCGTCACCGAACAGGCACACGCCGTGGTGGGCGTTCCGGTGATGGAGCCGGAGGAGGAGATGGTCAGGTTGGCCGGTAGGCCGGTGGCCGAATAGGTGAGGGTGGCCCCCGACTGGGTGTCGGTGGCGCTGATCTGCAGGGCCGTGATGGCCGTACCGGACACGTTGGACTGGGTGCCCGGATTGGTCACCGCCACCGTGTTGGTGATGTTCCAGGTGAAGGTGGTGGAGGCGTGGTAGCCCGATCCGTCGGTGGCGGTCACCGTCACCGAACAGGCACACGCCGTGGTGGGCGTCCCGGTGATGGAACCGGAGGAGGAGATGGTCAGGTTGGCCGGCAGGCCGGTGGCCGAATAGGTGAGGGTGGCCCCCGACTGGGTGTCGGTGGCGCTGATCTGCAGGGCCGTGATGGCCGTACCGGACACGTTGGACTGGGTGCCCGGATTGGTCACCGCCACCGTGTTGGTGATGTTCCAGGTGAAGGTGGTGGAGCCGTGGTACCCCGATCCGTCGGTGGCGGTCACCGTCACCGAGTTGGACCCGGCGGCCGTCGGGGTTCCGGTGATCCGGCCGGAAGAGGAGATGGTCAGGTTGGCCGGTAGGCCGGTGGCCGAATAGGTGAGGGTGGCCGTCGACGACGAGTCGGTGGCGCCGATCTGCAGGGCCGTGATGGCCGTACCGGACACGCTGGACTGGGTGCCCGGATTGGTCACCGCCACCGTGTTGGTGATGTTCCAGGTGAAGGTGGTGGAGGCGTGGTAGCCCGATCCGTCGGTGGCGGTCACCGTCACCGAACAGGCACACGCCGTGGTGGGCGTCCCGGTGATGGAACCGGAGGAGGAGATGGTCAGGTTGGCCGGCAGGCCGGTGGCCGAATAGGTGAGGGTGGCCCCCGACTGGGTGTCGGTGGCGCTGATCTGCAGGGCCGTGATGGCCGTACCGGACACGTTGGACTGGGTGCCCGGATTGGTCACCGCCACCGTGTTGGTGATGTTCCAGGTGAAGGTGGTGGAGCCGTGGTACCCCGATCCGTCGGTGGCGGTCACCGTCACCGAGTTGGACCCGGCGGCCGTCGGGGTTCCGGTGATCCGGCCGGAAGAGGAGATGGTCAGGTTGGCCGGTAGGCCGGTGGCCGAATAGGTGAGGGTGGCCGTCGACGACGAGTCGGTGGCGCCGATCTGCAGGGCCGTGATGGCCGTACCGGACACGTTGGACTGGGTGCCCGGATTGGTCACCGACACCGTGTTGGTGATGTTCCAGGTGAAGGTGGTGCTCGAGCTCAATGCTTGGGAGTCGGTGGCCGTCACCGTCACCGAGCATGCGCAGGCCGTGGTGGGTGTGCCGCTGATGATCCCGCTGGTCGAATTGATGGAGAGGCCGGAGGGAAGACCGGTGGCCCCGAAGGTCACCGTGTTCCCGCCGGTGGTGTCGTGGGGAGCGGTGATGGTGAGGTTGGAGATGGCCGAGCCCGACACGTTGGACTGCGTCCCCGGATTGGTGACGGAGAGGCTGTCGACGTTCCAGGTCACGGAGACCGAACCGCTGCCACCGGTCGCACCGGTGGTGGCACCGGTCCCGCCCCCGGCGCTGTAGGCCACAGATGATCCATAGGTCCCATTGACGGCCGAGGAGCCACCGCCACCCCCGCCGCCGGTGTCTTCACCGCTGGAGCACTCGTCGCCCCCGCCGCCGCCCCCGCCGGTGTAGCCCCCGCCCCCGCCGCCGCCGCTGGCCCCGGCCTCCTCGGGGAAGCCGCCCCCGCCCGCGCCGCCGGCCCCGCCGGTGGAACTGCTGGGTGAGTTGCCGCCCGTCGACCCGCCGTGAGAAGCACCGCCCCCGCCGCCGCCTCCCGAGCTGGCGGTGCCGCCCCCGCCGCCGCCGCCGTTGGACGAACCGTCGCCGCCGGCGGTACCGGCCGTGCCGGCACTGGTGGTGGACGAGCCGCCCGACTCACCGGCACCTCCGGCACCGGGCCCGTCCGAGCCAGTGCAGTCCCAACGGCTGCCGCCCCCGCCGCCACCAGCGGCCACTGCCACCATGGTGGTACAACCCGTGGTCCCGAGGCACAGCCCCGAAGCCGCTCCGCCGCCGCCGCCGGCGGCGATGCCGTCGACCGAGACACTCTCATCGCTGGCACTGCCGCTGGCTGCGCCCGCCGCGTATCCGGCGCCTCCGCTGGCTCCGCCGATCGAGGAGCCCCCGCCCCCGCCGGTGGTGCCACCGTTACCGCCACAGCCCAGTTTGACGGCGATGGCGCCCGTGTTGTGGGTGAGGGCGAAGGTACCGCCCACCGTTCCACCGGTCCCACCGGTCCCACCCGATCCCGAATTGGTGTTTCCTCCTCCGCCACCCCCACCGTTCAGAGTGACGGTGGCCGAAACCGTTCCGGCCGGCGGCGTGGAAGTCACGTAGGTCGAGCAGCTGGGTCCGGATCCGCTCCAGGTGGCCGCGACCGGTGTGGTCGTTGCCCCGGCCACGCCAGCGGTGGTGGTAGCCGCCATTACCGAAAGGACACCGGCCACCAAGGCTACGGCCATGGCACACGATGCGACCCCTGCCGATCGCCGCCGTCCGTCGGCCTCAGGAAGAGCCGAAGAACTCTGCCCATTTCCGCCATTACCGCCGTGGATTCTGCGCGCCAGCAGTCGAGTCGAACGCATCGAGCCGAGCCTCCCCTAACTCAAATTGCGGAGGTCGAAATACCGCCACCCGCCCCCCTGGCCACGTCCGCGGCCATCAACGCAACTTAAGACATCACCATCTGAAAGGCAATCAGCTTCACGCGTGGTAGGGGCTCGACCACGGAAAGAGAAATCGGCACCATCCAGGGTCCGACTCCGATGATCGGCCGGAGGGCAGGGCCGACGGGTAAAGGCCCTGTTCGACGCATCGTCCTTGGATGAGGCGAGACAAGAAGGGCGCAGTGTGATGGTTGTCATCGCTATCCGGATGCTTTACCTTGGGTGAGGTTGCTCATCGGCAGCCCGTGCCAGTTGACGTTCGCGGAGCCAACTGACGGACTTATGGAGGGGGAGGGTTCGCCCAATGGTCTCATCGCAGGCGTCTGTTCGGGTCGCCACGTATCTGAAAGGGGCTCTGGCCGCCCTGGTCGCCTGTGTGGGCGTCTCGGTGGCCGTGGCCCTGCCGGCGGCGGCGGCCTCGGCACCGACCATCGCCAACGGTAACGCCGCCTATGAGCAGGGCTCGACCTCACCCCCCAACCAGTTCAACGTGCTGACCCTGGTCAGTGGGGGGGCGGCGTCGGTCAACACGGCGTCGTTGACCATCGTTACCCAGCCTTCGAGCGGTACGGCTACCGACACCACCAGCGCCACCAACGGGATCGTCACCTATACACCGGCCTCAGGGACAACCGGCGCCCAAACCCTGACCTTCGCCTATTGCGCGCCGGGCGATACCTACCCCAGCGCCGGCAACTGCACGACGGCGACACTGACCTATTCGCCCTCCACCGGCCAGTACTTCGGCGGTCAGGTCGAAGGAAGTGCGATCACTGAAGAGGTCGATACCGCGGTGGTCGCCCCGGCGTCGGCCCCTCAGGGGTCGACGGTGACCATGGCGGTGGCCCCGGTGGCCAGCAGCATCCCCGCCTCCGAGAGCGGTGACGGCGAGAACGTCACGGTGGACAGCGCCTCGCAGTTCTCGTTGATGATGCCCGTCCCGGCCGGTTTCACCTATGTGCCCGGGTCGATCAGCGTGACCGGCGGTGACGCTGTCACATCGGGCAATTTCGCCGCCACCTACTGCACCGGCCCGGTCAGCGACGCCTGCACGGCGCAGATCGACAACGGCAACTACAAGACGACCTATCCGTACATCGAGACGTTCCTCAATCCCAGCACCACGGTGGCCGGCGGCACCAACGTGAGCCTGCCCACCGTCACCGCTCAATTCACGGCTTCCGGCTCAGCCGGCACGGTGGTTCCCGTCGACCTGACCGAGTTCGTGCTCACCACCACTGTTTCGCTCGACGGGATCACCATCCCGGCCACCTTCGACGGCTACCCGTCCTGTTCCTCCTGCGGGTCATCGAACCCCCCGACCTATAGCGCCCCCGTCCCCCAGGCCACCACCACCATCTCCCCGGTACCCACTGTCACCGCCATCGACCCCACCAGCGGTACGCCCGCCGGCGGAACCAGCGTGACCGTCACCGGGACGGACCTGGGCAACGCCTCGGCCGTCGATTTCGGGAACACGGCAGGGACCATCACGGCCGATTCGGCCACTTCGCTGACGGCCACGTCGCCCTCCGGCACCGGCACCGTTGATGTCACGGTGACCACGCCGGACGGTACATCGCCCGTCAGTCCGGTCGACCAGTTCAGCTATGTGCTGATCACACCACCCCCGGCCGTGACCGGGGTCAGCCCGGCTACCGGTCCCGTCACTGGAGGGACCAGCGTGACCGTCAGCGGGACCAACCTGGGCAGCGCCACCGCCGTCGATTTCGGCCCCGGCAACCCGGGCGTGATCTCCACCGATACCGACAATTCGATCACCGCCATCTCGCCGACCGGTACCGGCACCGTTGACGTGACCGTCACCACGCCGTCGGGGACTTCCACACCCGTGGCCGCCGACCAGTACTCGTTCGGTGTCCAGTCGGTCTCCAAGCTGGCCACCTGGACCGACACCCAGGCCTGCAGCATCCAGTCGACCACCACGGCCCCTGCATTGGCCAGCAAAGTGGTGGTGACGACCAACGGTGCCCCGGGTGGCGGCGGTGGGGGAGCGGCCAGCAGCGATTCGGGCGGATCGGGCGGAGTGGCCTCGTCGGTCACGGCCACCTTCCCGGTGACTGGCAGCCAAAGCCTTACCTCGGTCACCGGCTGCATCGGTGCCACCGCACCCCACGGCTCGGGGGTGGTCAGCACCGGGGGCACCGGGGGCGCCGGTTACAGCAACGGTGGTAACGGCGGCAACGGTTACTACTGCGCCGGAATCGATATCGACGGCCAGTGCATCGGTGACGGTGGGGCTGACGGGAGCGGCGGCGGCGGCGGCGGCTCCAGCGCCGTGTGCACCGGTACGAACTGTCTGGCCGGTACCACGCCTCTGGTCGTGGCCGGCGGCGGCGGGGGCGGTGGAGAATCGATGTGCGCCGGGTCCGATGGCGGCGGCGGAGGCACCGGCGGTGCGGGTTCGTCGACGTCCAACGTGGCTCTCACCGGAGCCGGTCCCAGCGGTACCGGCGGGGGTATGGGCGCCACCAGTGGTGACGTCGGTGGTGCCGGTGGGGTGAACAACACGGGGAACAGTCCGGGCGGCACGCCCGGCGGCCCGGGTTCGGACACCGTGTCAGCCGGCGACTCGGCCGGCAACGGCGGCGGGGGCGGCGGCTATGTCGGAGGATTGGGTAGCACGGCCACGGCCGGCGTCGACTGCGGCGCCGGTGGTGGTGGCGGGGCCGGTTCCGCCTGGGCCGCCAACGGGTCGGGAGCCACCTTTGGAACGACGTCATCGGCGGGCGCCGTCTCCCTGACTTTCTACGGTTTCGTGGGCACGGCACCCGCCGTCACCGGCCAGCCTTCCAGTGCCACTACCGACGCCTCGCAACCGGTGACATTCACCGCCGCCGCATCGGGCAATCCGGCACCCGGTGTCCAGTGGCAGGTGTCCACCGACGGTGGCACGACCTTCACCAACATCAACGGTGCCACCGATCCGACCCTTTCGCTGACACCGACGGCCGCCGCCAACGGCAACCAGTACCAGGCGGTGTTCACCAACTCCATCGGGAACGTCACCACCAGCGCGGCCACGCTCACCGTGGATTCACCGCCCACGGTGACCACCAATCCCACCAGTGTGTCCGTGGTCGAGGGCCAACCGGCCACCTTCACGGCGGCCGCCTCCGGTAACCCGACGCCCACTGTGCAATGGCAGCTGTCCACCGACGGCGGTCACACCTTCACCACTATTGCCGGGGCTACCAGCGATACCTACACGCTGACCACTGCGGCCGGCGAGAGCGGCGATCAGTACCAGGCTGTGTTCACCAACACGGTCAGCTCCGTCGATACCTCCGCGGCCACGCTCACCCTCGACACCCCTCCTTCGGTGACGACGGAGCCGGTGGCCGACACGGTCATCGTGGGACAGACCGCCAGCTTCAACGCCGCGGCCACCGGGTCGCCCACGCCCACCGTTCAATGGCAGGTGTCCACTGACGGCGGTACCACCTTCAGCAACGTGGCCGGAGCCACCAACGACACCTACAGTTTCACGACGGCGCTGAGCCAGACCGGCTATCAGTACCGGGCCGTCTTCACCAACGTCGTCACTTCGGTCGACAGCTCGGCCGCCACGCTGACCGTGAACGTCCAACCGCCACTGACCATCACCACCACCTCGTTGCCGGCGGGAACCGTCTACGCGAAGTCTTCGCCGGCCATGTACTCGGCCACCGTCAACGCCACCGGGGGCAACCCTCCGTACAAGTGGTCGCGCATCGCGGGGAGCCTGCCACCGGGCCTCAAGCTCAAGGCCAAGAGCGGCATCATCGCCGGCAAGGCGTCGATCGCCGGCAACTTCACCTTCACGTTGAAGGTGGTCGACACCAAGCAGGGTCATCCGAAGACGCAGAACTCGGCCACCCAGTCGTTCACCATCTCCATCGGGTCCTGACCCCGTCCACGGCCGGTCGGATCCGACGGGGGATCCGACCGCCGGGAGGGTGAAGTAATCAGTCGTCACGGCCCGGCTCACCGGTGCATAGGTTGTGACCATGCACATCGTGATCGGATCAGACCATGCCGGGTACGTCCTCAAAGGGGCGGTCAGCCAGCACCTGCGTGACGGCGGTCACACGGTGGAGGACATCGGGACCTTCTCCACCGACCCGGTCGACTACCCGCCCATCTGTGCCGACGTCGCCCGCCGGGTGGTGCGGGGTGACGGTGACAGCGGGATCGTCATCGGGGGCAGCGGACAGGGTGAGGCCATCTCCGCCAACAAGGTGCGGGGGGCCCGGGCCGCCCTCTGTCACGACGAGTACACCTCGAGGCTGGCCCGGCGGCACAACGATGCCAACGTGCTCTCACTGGGTGCCCGGGTGGTCGCCACCGAGCTGGCCTTGGACATCGTCGATGTGTTCATGACCACCGACTTCGAGGGTGGTCGGCACGTGGCCCGCATTGATGAGATCACGGCCATCGAGGACAAAGAAGCAGACGGTCCGGACGGAGCCCTCACCGCACGTTGACCGTGGGCCGTATGGGAGACTGAAACGGTGCGTATCCTGGCTGTCGCCAACCATCTCGGGGCGCTCGGAGGGTTGGAGCGAACGCAGATGACCATGTGCCGTTCCTTGGCCGCCCGGGGTCACCGGGTCGACTTGGTCTACCAGTCGGCAGGGAACTTCGCCTCCGAGTGGCGCTCTTTTGCCGGAACGATGCTGCAGATCGAACGGTCGTTGCCCTCCGGCCGGGCACCGGTCTCGTCCACGATGGCATCAGCGTGGGCCATCAATGAGGCGCGACATCTCGACCCCGACATCATCTACGCCTACCGACCACTCGACATACCACTGGCTGTGGCGGTGGGGACCCTCTGCTCTGCTCCCGTGGCCCTGCATCTGTGCCTGCCCCGACCCGCGGTTCTTCCTTTCCTGGTGCGCCAGGGCCTCTCCCGGGTGGCTATGACCTTGTCCGTGTCCCACAACACCGCCGAGCTGTGGCGCCGGAAGGGCATCCCAGCCGGGAGCATCACGGTGGTCCATACCGGTATCGACATGGGCCACTACGTACCGGCCTCAGCCGACGACCGGCTGGCCACCCGCCTCGAGCTCGGTCTCGACCCGGACGCCTTCATGATTCTCTATGCCGGGCGCATCGGTTCGATCAAGGGCGTCGACCACCTGGTCCGGGCCTTCCGGCGAATGGCATCCAGCAAGCCGAACGCCCGCCTGGTGGTAGTGGGAGGCCCTTCGTTCAGCGCCGATCCGACCGAGACGGCCCGGTACACGGCCGAGCTACGGGCTCTGGCCGGCCCCTCCCCGGTACTCTGGCTCGAACCCCGGAGCGACGTCCTCTCGCTGATCCAGACCGCCGATGTTGCGGTCGTCCCCAGCGTGTGGTCCGAACCCTTCGCCCGTTCGGTGATCGAGCCCCTGGCCTGCGGGGTCCCTGTCGTTGCTTCGCGGGTGGGCGGAAATCCGGAGATCCTGACCGGCTGGATGTCCGACTTTCTGGTGCCGCCGGGCGACGCCGGAGCGCTGGCCACCCGGATCAGCGCCCTCGACGGATGGCGCAAGACAGACCCCGACCTGAGCGAGCGTTGCCGGCAGGCCGTGGTGACCCGGTTGGATCTGGGTCGCGAGGTCGACAGCGTCGAGAGCCTCCTGGCCGCGATTGCCCGACGTTCGTCCTGACCATCACCCTCTGAGCTCCCGGTGTTCTGAGTCGCCGTGCCCGGGGAGCCACCACCGGCCTCCTCTCTCGCCGACTTCCTCGACCCGGAGCCTCCCGGTCCCACCCTGCCGGGTGAGTGAGCAGTCACCGAACCTGTCGTCAAGGACGCCGTGAGCAGGGAGGCGAGGGCTCAACGGCAAGTTAGGATGAGTCGATGCGGTTGGCCGGGGTGCCATTTCGTGTTTGCGGTACGCTCCAGCCCGCCCGAGCGGGCACCGAGAGGAGATGCAGGCCATGTCGCCACCGCGGTTGAGCGTCGTACTGCCCACGCGCAACCGCCAGGCGGACCTCCTGCGGGCGGCGCGCTCCATCCTGTCCCAGACCTTCCGCGATCTGGAGCTGATCGTCGTCGACGAAGGGTCGTCCGACGACACGCCCGACGTTCTGGTCAGGCTGTGCGAAGAGGATCCGAGGGTCCGCTTCGTCCGCAACGACGTCGCCGTGGGACTTCCCGGCGCCCGCAACTGCGGGATCGACGCCGCCCGCGGTGATCTCGTGGCCTTCTGTGACGACGACGACGCCTGGCTGCCCGACGCCGCCCAGTACATGGTGGAGGTGTTCGACCGCGACCCCGAGGTCGGCGCGGTGTCATCGTGGCATGAGGTCCTCCAAGTGACGAGCGGTCGCGCCGTGATCTACCGCGCCCCCGTCGATCTCGACGAGGACCTGCTCTTGTGGATGAACTTCGTAGGGACTCCCTTCGGTATGTACCGCCGGTCGGGGTTCGGCCCGGAGCACCGCTTCGACACCGACCTGGCCAAGATGACCGAAGACTGGGACTTCTGGTTGCGGTGCGCCCAGCAGCGCCCGTTCCACGTGGTGCCGCGGGTGTTCTACCTGTACCGCCAGCACGGCGGCCCCCGCATCACCAAGGACCCGACCAGGCACTCCGACGGGCTCCTGGAATTCGTGGCCAAGCACCACGACACCATGAAGCCGGCGTGCCGTGCCTACCACCGTTGCGTGGCTGACCTGTTGCTCGACCGACGGGGATCGGTGGCCCGGCGCCTGGCCCAACTGGCCCGCTCGTCGCCGGCCGATGCCGCCTTCGTCGCCGTACTGCTCGGCGCGTCGTGGGAGGCGAGCGCTCTGGCGCCCCGCCTGCGCGATCCGGCCTTGACCGGTCGTACCATGGCCCGACTGCTCAGGAGCCCCTGGGCCCCGTGAGCGCGGCCGGGAGGAAGCCCAATCTGTTCATCGTGGGCGCCCCGAAGTCCGGGACCACGGCGCTGTGGACGTATCTGCGCCCGCACCCCGACATCTTCACCCCGGGGAAGGACCACCTCGACAGCGACCTCCCTGCTGCCGGGGGCAAGGAGTACCAGTACTTCGGCAGCGACCTTGCCTCCAACATCGACACCCGACGAACCCTCACGTCGTACATGGCCGTCTTCGCCCCGGCTTCGGACGAGCGCTACCTGTTGGATGCGTCGCCCATGTACCTGTGCTCTGAGCTGGCCGCGGGGGAGATCGCCGCCTTCTCACCCGAGGCGCGGGCCATCGCCGTGCTGCGCAACCCGGTGGACATGATGTACGCCCTGCACGGTGAGGCGCTCTTCCAGGGGGACGAGGACATCGTTGACTTCGAGGAAGCGCTGGGCGCCGAGGACGACCGTCGGCAGGGGAAGCGGATTCCGCCCACGTGCCAGGGGGCGCTCTGGTCGTTGTTCTACCGGGACGTCGCCCGCTATGCCGACCAGGTCGAGCGCTTCTTCGACGCCCTCGGACGCGACCGGGTCCACGTGATCGTCTTCGATGACTTTGCCGCCGATCCGGCCGCCGCCTACCGCGCCACGCTGGCGTTCCTGGATCTCGCTGTCGACGAGGGCCATCTGCCCGACTTCACGGTCCGGAACGCCCACAAGTCGCCGCGCAGCCAGCTCACCGTCCGGCTGCTGCGCAACCCCCCACCGCTGCTCCGGACGGCCACCCGGGTCCTGGTCCGGAATCAGGCGACCCGGCGGGCCCTCGGATTCCGCGCCATGGAGCTCAATGCTGACAAGCGGCCGCGTTCGCCCCTGCCACCGCAACTGCGCCGCACCCTCCAGGCCGAGGTCGCCGGCGACGTCAGGCGGCTGGGCGAGCTACTCGGTCGCGACCTCTCGGCGTGGCTGGAGCCCGCCAATGACGGACAACAGACGGACGCCACCGACGCACCGGGGCGAATCTGAGGGCAGATCCGCCCAGTGGGACGGCGACCCGGATGTGACCGAACAGCGTCGCCAGCCCCCTCAATTCGAGGGCCCGACGTCGGTCCGGAGGATCAGATCTGCGATCTCAGTGTTCCGGCGGCCGATCATGGCGCTGGTCAGCGTAGCGGGCCACCGAGGAGGCGAAGCCGTTGATCATCCTGCGCAGAATGGCAACCATCAGCCTTCCGGTCCCCGGGATCTGGGGGTCGAAGGTGGATGACCAGGTGATGAGCGTGCCATCCCCGTCGGGAGCCAGAGTGACGTCGGCCACGTAGCCCCGTACGGGAAAGCCGGACAGGATGGTGTAGCGGAGGTGGTGGGGCGGATCCCATGTGGCGACCTGTTCCTTCGACCCCACGCCCCAGCGGGTGAACCTTCTGACCGCCCCGACCCCGTCGGGGTCGGGAACGCCGGGACTCTCCAGATCCGACCGGGTCAGGAACGACCACTCCTTCCACCGGTGGGCCTCACCGACCAGCGGCCAGACCTCCGGTGGGGGCGCCGAAGAGTGAGCCCGTGCGGCCACCGACCATCGGCCCCGACCGGGGGCAGAGGTTCCTGAGGCCGGCGCCGTCATTTCTCGACGTGGGCCTTCAGGGCTTCGAGGGACTGCTGGTACACGGTGTTCATCAGGTCGGCCATCTCATCAGGAGTAGCTTCCACGTCCCACGTCACGTGGCAGGTGTCTCCCACCGGGGTGACGGTGATGACCGCCTGGTGGCTCTCGACCGGGGCGCCACCGGCGATCGAATAGGTGATGGACCGATCGGCATCGTCCCTAGCGACTAGATGTTCGGTGATGGTCATCCCCATCGTCTCCAAGATCCGGTCGTCGCCCTCCACCCGACACGAGTCGATGCCGGGCATCCACGTACCAATGCCGCCGAAGTCGCCGACAATCGCCCATGTCATGTCGGCGGAACCATTGATGTCGATCTCTGCCTTACCTGTTCCCATTGTCTTCCTTTGCTGGTCGGTCGTCGTCGGACCCGTTGGTCGGTCGTCGTCGGATGTCCCAGGGAGTGGCACGCCCGGCCGTGGCATCGTAGCGTCGCGACAGTGAGTTCTGAGCCCAGTGTGGCCGATCTGCTGGTGGCCCGGGCCGACGACGACCATCCCGGGCTTCTGTTCGACGACGACGGCTGGACCTGGCGCCAGGTGGTGGCGGCCAGTGCCCAACGCGCCGCGCTGATCCGCTCCGCCGACGCCTCCGACCGACTTCATATCGGTGTCCTCCTGGGTAACGTCCCCGAATACGTCTTCTGGCTCGGCGCCGCCGCGCTGGCCGGCGCCGTCGTGGTGGGCATCAATCCCACCCGGCGCGGCGCTGCTCTGGCTGAGGACATCCGTCGGACCGACTGTCGGTGGATCGTGACGGACGCTGACGGCAGCCAGTTGCTCGAGGGTCTGGATATCGGGGTGGAGGCCCAGCGGACGGTCCGCATCGACAGCATCGGGTATGAACGGCTCCTCGAAGAGCATGCGTACGCCGACTACAAGGCGGTGGTTTCCCGCTGGTCTCCCGGTCCCGAGGACCTCTTCCTGCTCCTCTTCACCTCGGGCACGACCGGCGCTCCCAAGGCCGTCCGGTGCACGCAAGGCCGTCTGGCCTCGATCGCCGTCGTCTCGTCCGGCGCCTACGGATTTGAACGAGACGACGTGGCCTACTGCACCATGCCGCTCTTCCACGGCAACGCCTTGATGGTCCTGTGGGGGCCATCCATCGTGGTGGGAGCCACCGTTGCCCTGGCCCGTCGGTTCAGTGCCTCCGGGTTCGTGGCTGACGTACGCCGCTACGGGGTGACCACTTTCACCTACGTGGGCAAGGCCCTGGCCTACATCCTGGCCACTCCTCCGGCTGATGACGATGCCGCCATCACTCTACGTCGGGGCTTCGGCACCGAGGCGTCGGTGGCCGACCGGGCCGCCTTCGAGCAGCGGTTCGGCTGCGTTCTCACCGAGGGGTACGGCTCGAGTGAAGGAGGAGTGGCCATCAGCCGAACGCCGGATACGCCGCCGGGTGCCCTGGGGCGACCGATCGAGGATGTAGCCGTGGTGAACCCCGGTACCCGCACCGAATGCCCTCCGGCCCAGTTCGACCGGGCCGGCCGGCTGGTCAACGGTGAATTGGCCGTGGGCGAGATCGTCAACCGGTCGGGCACCGGACGGTTCGAGGGGTATTACGCCGACCCGGAGGCCACCGCGGCACGCACCCGTGACGGGTGGTACTGGACAGGGGACCTGGCCTACCGCGATGAGCACGGCTATCTGTATTTCGCCGGCCGTCGGGGAGACTGGATGCGGGTCGACTCCGAGAACCTGACGGCCGGGCCGATCGAGCGGGTCCTGGTGCGCTACGACGGGGTGGCCACCGTGGTCGTCTACGCCGTTCCTGATCCGCGCACCGGTGACCAGGTGATGGCCGCCCTCGAGATGCTGCCCGGGCGATCGTTCGACCCTACCGGGTTCAGCCGCTTCCTGGCCGTCCAGCCCGACCTCGGAACCAAATGGGTCCCGGCCTTCGTACGGATCAGTAACGGACTGCCCCAAACCGCCAGCGGGAAGGTGACCAAGGATCCCCTGCGCTCCGAAGGTTGGTGGAGCGGACAGGATCCTGTGTTTGAGCGCCGGGGTACGCCGCCTGTCTTTGTCATGGTCGACGACGACCATCGGGACCGTTTGCGCCACCAGTTCGACCGACACGGTCGACGAGCCCTCCTCGGTGAGTGAAGGCGGGGGCCCACCGACGGATTCCTCGCCCTCGACGCGGGCGGGGCCGACCGGCATTGCCGGCCACCTGACCGAGCGGGCCGACCGGTTTCAGCAGCGGTACCGGCTCACGGCTGTCCTCGGTGCGGTGGCGGCCAAATCGTCCGACGACCAGGCCGGTCGGTTGGCCGGCCTGATCTCCTATGCCGCTTTTCTGGCCGTCTTTCCCCTTCTGCTGGTTCTGGTCACGGTGGTCGGCATCGTCCTGCACGGCCACCCCGATCTTCAGGAGGACGTCGTCGACTCGGCCCTACGGCAATTTCCGGTGGTCGGTTCGGACCTCAAGGCCAATGTGCATCAGCTGTCGGCGGGCAATACCTGGGTGCTGATCATCGGGTTGATCTGGTTGCTCTACGGCAGTTTGAAGCTGAGCCGCAGCGCCCAGGCCATGATGGCGGTGGTCTGGGCTATCGACCGTGAGGACCTACCCCGGCTCAAGGCGTGGATCCCCCGGGCCGTCGGGTTCCTGGCCGTGTTGGGGATCGGGTTCGTGCTCGGCGGCGCGTTGGCCGGCCTGGGCGCCTTCGGTCGCCTGGGCGCTTTTTCGGCTTGGATCGGACTGCTCCTCTCACTGGTCGTCAACGTCCTCATGTACGGGGCCGCCTACGCCACCATCGTGGCCATCCCCGAAGGTGTCGGCAGCGTGTGGCCCGGTGCCGTGCTGGGGGGGAGCGGGTGGACGGCGCTGCAATTCGCCGGGGCTCTGCTGGTCAGTCACCAGCTCCGGCATCTGTCCAATCTGTACGGCACCTTCGCCACTGTGCTCGGACTGGTCTGGTGGATCGCCATCGGGGTCATGATCACTGTCTTCGCCGCCGAGTTCAACGTGGTGCTCACCCGGCACCTCTGGCCCCGTTCATTCACCGTGGCGGCTCATCCGCCGTCGCGTTGATATCGATACGGTCCGGTCTACCGGGATATCACCACGCCGTCTACGGGGACGGAGTCAGTGGGATTGCCACGCATCCGGGTTGACGGTCAGATCGACCACCGGGCGGGGGAGCTCACCCGACGTGATGTCGGCGATGGTCACGTGCTCGAGAACGGCGCGCAGGCTGGCCCGCACCGCCACCCACACCGATTGGAGATGTTCGGCCGATCCTTCGTAGGTGGCCGCTTCGGGTCGGAGGCCGCGGACCTCGGCCAGGGGGCCGTCCAGGGGACGGATCACTTCGGCCACGGTGATCGACTCGGGGGGACGTGACAGCCGATAGCCACCGTCGGCCCCTCGCTGGCTGAGCAGCAGGCCGGCGCGGCGCATGTCGTTGAGAATGCTCTCGAGGAACTTGGCCGGTAGTCCCTGGGACTTGGCCAACGATTCCGCCGTCACCGGTTTTCCGTCGGCGTCGGCCAGGGTGCAGAGGGCCCGTACGGCGTAGTCGACTTTGGCCGAGATGTACACGCCCTGATTCTTTCAGGCTTTACCGGGTGAGCGGCGCCATAGGGCCGGGGGTGGTCAGCGGGCGGAGTCGACCAGGCCGTAACGCCGGAGCACCGACCGGTTGATTCGGGTGAAGACGATGTCGACCATGATCCCGATGAAGACGATGACGATCATCATGGCCACCACCACGCCGTAGTCCCCCTGGGTATCGGCGTTGACGATGCGACCCCCCAGGCTGAGCGGGGTGACCAGGATGAGGAACTCCCCGGCCATCAGGGCATGCCAGGCGAACGCCCAGCCCTGCTTGAGACCGCCCAAAATGGTGGGAAAGGCGGCGGGAAGGACCACATGGCGTTCGAGGGCCACGCCTCGGGCGCCGAGGATCCGGCCCACCCGCATCAGGCTCGGGGGTACCTGGTCGATGCCGCTGATGAAGCCGTTGGCCACCGCCGGCGCCGCTCCCAGGACCATCATGAGGAGGATCGCATTTCGGGTGATCCCGAACACCATGACTCCCAGGGGATACCAGAGGACCGAGGGCATGGTCTGCATGCCGGTGATGAGGGAGCCGATGCCGGCCCGCAGCACGGGGATCCGGGCCACCGCCGTGCCCACGATCCCTCCGATGATCACGACCAGGGCAAAGCCGATGACGGCCTGTTGGGCCGTGACCCAACAGGACTGCCAGAACTGGGAGGTGCCGAGCAGGTCCCAGAGTTGCTCGGCGGCCGTGGCCGGCGACTGCAGGATGAAGGGCTTCCAGTGGACCCAAACGGCAATCTGCCAGACCAACAGGATGAGGCCGAAGGCGATCAGCTTGGGCCAGGTGGCCCGCCACAGTCGCTGAGCGAGCGTCCCCCGGGTGACCCCGCTCTCCTCGAGGGCGTCGAGTCCGGCCAGGGCCTGGTCGAGCGACGGACCTCGGGTCGAGGCGGACTCCGTCGACGCACCGCTGGTTCCGGGCGTCGCCACCGTCGAGGTCAGGGGATCGTCAATTGCCATGTCGGCCCACCTCGGCCCGCAGTTGATCGGTGACGGTAGCGGCCAAACCGGCGATCTCGGAGGAATCGATCCGGCGGGGACGGGCCAGACCGACCTCGTAGGTGGCTGCCACCCGACCGGGGCGGCTGGTCAGCAGGATGATCCGGTCTCCGAGGCGGGCCGCCTCCCGGACGTTGTGGGTGACGAAGAGCACCGTGAACCGGCGGTCTTCCCACAGCGATTCGAGCTCGTCGTGGAGCAGGTCGCGGGTGATGGCGTCCAGGGCACCGAAGGGCTCGTCCATCAGTAGCAGGCCCGCCTCCTGGGCCAGGGCGCGGGCCAGGGCGGCACGCTGGCGCATGCCGCCCGACAGCTCGTGGGGTCGCTTGGGTCCGAAGCCGGCCAGGTGGACCCGCTCGAGGAGATCCTCGGCCACGCCCCGCCGCTCCGCTTTCCCTACCCCCCGCAAGCGCAGGGGGAGCTCGACATTGGCGGCGATGGTCAGCCACGGGAACAGGGCCGAGTCCTGGAAGAGCATGGCCGTGGCCGTTCCCCCGGTGCGACCCGTCGACGGGTCACCGGTCACCCGGGTGCCGCCGCCGGTGCCGGTGGCGGTGACGTCCACTGTGCCCACCGTCGGTCGGTCCAGCCCCGCCACCAGGTTGAGAAGCGTCGTCTTCCCGCATCCCGAGGCACCCACCAGGCACACGAACTGCCCCGGCTCGACGTGCAGGGTTATATCGGACAGCGCCACCACGCCGGCGTCCCCGACGCCGTAGCGCTTGGACACGTCGGTCAAGGTGACCGACGGCGAGGCCGTGGTGACGGTGGCCGATCCGGGGGTGACGGTCGAGGTCATGACGACAGTGTCGTTATCCCTTTGGCGCTCAGCAGTTGGTTCACCGGACCCAGGTCGAAGATCCCGCTGATGGGTGATGTGGTGAACCCGACCGCTTTGGCGTGTTGCTCGTCAGCCAGGATGGTGGCGGCCAGGGGATCGTTGGTGAAGGTCATGTCCGACCAGGCCGCGTCGAGCTCGGTGGAACTCAGGGACTTGCCGGTCAGTGAGGCCAGGGCGGCATTGGCGTCAGTGCGGGCGGCGCTGGGTGACGACTTGATGAAGGCGTTGGCGGCCAGCTGCCCCTTGAGGAGAGCGGTGACCACACTGGGATGGGCCGCCAGGAAGGGCGAGGACACCACCAGCACCGTGGTCGAGAACTGCCCCTTGGGCCACTGGGTCTTCTCGTTGACCAGCACGTGCCCGCCCTTGGCCACCATCTCGGCCACGTACGGCTCGGGCACCCAGGCCCCGGCGATGGTGCCGGCCTCGAAGGAGGTCACCGTGGTGGCGTTGGCCTGCGGCAGGATGGTGACCTCGCCGCTGCCCCCGTTGGGGCCGGGGAAGGTGAGGTGCTGCTTGGTCAACCAGGTGCGCAGGGCGACGTCCTGGGTGTTACCCAACTGGGGGGTGGACAGGGTCTTGCCCTTGAGCTGGCTGGGCGAGGTGATGGAGGAGGCGACCACCAGAGCGGCTCCGGCCGATGTTGCCCCCGAAATGATCCTGATGGCCTTGCCGTGGGAATAGGCCGTGATGGCAGAGTTGGGCCCCATGTAGGCGGCGTCCAGCGACCCGGCCAGCAAGGCGGTGACCTCGGCCGGTCCGGCGTTGTAGGTGGAGGTCTGGAGGGTCACGTTGCTCGGGAGGTTCTTCTTGAAGATCCCCTCTTGGACGCCGATGAGGGCGGAGGCATGGGTCAGGTTGGTGAGGTAGCCCAGCTGCAGGGTGACCGGCGCCCCCGAGGTCGTCGCCGTGCCCCCGCTGGTGGTGGTCGGACTGCTGCTGTTCGAACTGCAGGCGACACACAGCAGAGCCACGCCGACCAACGGGGCCAGGAGGGCGGTCCAGCGAACTCGGGGCTGGGGCTGGTGAAAAGGCATGATCCTCCTTGGATTGTGCGTCGTAATGGTGCTCGTGGACCCGGTCCGGTCTGCCCCTGTCAGCTCCGAACGGGTGAACCTGATCAACGGTTGCCACGGACGGTCGTGCTCCGTCCGGGAACCATTTCCCCCATCCATATAGGAATAAACCCATAAGCAGGCTAGTCCAACAACTCCGGTTTGGCCATGGCGCGGCTGAACAATCCGCATCTTCCCCGGGTCCCCCGGGGACCACGGGGGATCAGTCCACCGGTCCGGCGCCGGGCCCGTTCAGGGGGCGAGCCGTTCGGACAGTCGCCGTCGATGGAGGGGCCATTCGTCGGCCAGTAGGGAATAGATGGCCGTGTTGCGGACGGTACCGTCGGCTGCCGGTCGTTCGCTCCGGATCACACCATCGAGGACACAGCCCAGTCTCTCGATGGCCGCCCGCGACCGGATATTGCGGGCATCGGTCTGGAGACGGACAGCGCGGACACCCCAACCCTCGAAGGCGTGGTCGATCATCAACAGCTTGGCCTCGGTGTTGACGGGCGACCTTTGGGCTGACGGATGCAGCCAGGTGTAGCCGATGCTCACGCAGTCCAACTCGGCCCGGTTCCGGCGGCCCGAATCGGGGAACAGCCCGGACCAGTCCCAGTGGACCATGTCATAGAACCGGGTCGACCCGAGGATGTGATCGGCGTTCGGCTCGTAGGTCACGAACGGGTAATGGGAGCCGTCGTCCCGGTGGGCCAGGGCGCTGTCCACGTACTCGGCCATGGTGGCGCGGTCCCAGGGGACCGGAGTGTAAGTGAACGTGGTGCGATCCTGGTTGGCCACCGCCAACAACCGGTCGGCATGGGCGCGTTCCATCGGCGCCAGGCGCACGAATCGACCCTCGAGCGAGAAGAGAGCGGACATCTCTCCATTGTCGCCGACCCCGTCCCGGGGGTCGGGCCATTCCTGTAAGTCAATCCCTGCAGTCGTTACCCGACTGCTCCATCAGGGGGCCGAGGCCATCCCCACCACCGGCTTGTTGAGGGCGATGTTGCCGGTCGAGCCGTGGAAGGCGGCGTCCCCGTAGGAGAAGATGCCGCCGTCGGTGGCCACCAGCCAGTAGCCCCGGCCGTCGGGGGTGGCGGCCATGCCCACCACCGGCTTGTTGAGGGCGATGTTGCCGGCCGAGCCGTGGAAAGCGGCGTCCCCGAAGGCGAAGATGCCGCCGTCGGTGGCCACCAGCCAGTAGCCCTTGCCGTCGGGGGTGGCGGCCATGCCCACGATGGGCTTGTTGAGGGCGATGTTGCCGGTGGAGCCGTAGAAGTGGGCGTCCCCGAAGGCGAATATGCCGCCGTCGGTGGCCACCAGCCAGTAGCCCTTGCCGTCGGGGGTCGAGGCCATGCCCACGATGGGTTTGTTGAGGGCGATGTTGCCGGTGGAGCCGTAGAAGTGGGCGTCCCCGTAAGCGAAGATGCCACCGTCGGAGGCCACCAGCCAGTAGCCCTTGCCGTCGGGGGTGGTGGCCATGGCCACCACCGGCTTGTTGAGGGCGATGCTGCCGGTCGAGCCGTAGAACGGAGCGTCACCGAAGGCGAACAGGCCACCGTCGGAGGCCACCAGCCAGTAGCCCCGGCCGTCGGGGGTGGTGGCCATGCCCACCACCGGTCGGTTGAGGGTGATGTTGCCGGTGGAGCCGTAGAAGGGGGCCTGACCGAAGGCGAAGAGGCCGCCGTCGCCGGCCACCAGCCGGTAGCCGGCGCCGGTGAAGGGCAGCGTGGTCGAGCCCGGGTTTCCGATGGTGGTGGTGCCTGTCTGGCACCTGGCCACGTCGGCCGCCACCCAGGACAACCGGACTTGGATGGAGGCGCTGGGATTGGACCAGCCGGTGAAGACGATCTCGAACTGGGGGGTGGCGCTCTGCATGACGATGTCCAGGGGGGACAGGTTTACCGAGCCGGTGCCGTCCACGGTCTGCACGGGGATGCCGGCCAACGGCGTGCCACTGGAGTTGTCGACCTGAACGGTGGCCGACTGGTAGGCACCGCGGGCGGGCGACAGCACCTGCAGCGAGGAGTACTGGGTGGGGAGGCATCTCTTGTAGGGAGCCAGGATCGAACTGGTGTCCACGGCTACCGGTCCCGACGGACAGGCCCCTCCGGTGTAGGCGTCGAAGTTCTGGATCTGGTCGGCTCCGTGGTCGGAGTTGACCCACAGACAATCGGGGCGGTAGGGGTCGGGGTTCACCGTGTACAGCGCATCCAGGTTCTGGAACACCCGGGGAAAATTGGCGCACGTCTGGGAGGTGGCGAAGTTGTAGCAGTCCACCGAGTTGCTCGGGTCGTTGGGGACGTAGACGCGGGTGCCCAGCACATAAGGAGGTCCATCGAACTGACTGGTGGTACCGATGGCATCCAGTCCGGGTGGGGTGGCCACCGTTGTGCCGATGAGCGAGAAACAGGGCTCGCCGGTCACCGGTAGGCATACCCCGGTGTCGGTTCCCGTCGAGTTCTGGAGGGCAAAAGGTGCACCGCCCAGGCCGTTGACCTCAACCGGCCATGACCCCCGGCAGGCCCCGCCCAAACTGGTGTCGAAGCAGGCCAGTTCGTTGTCGGTCGACCCGGCCACCTGGACGATGACATCCGAGCCGGTAACCCCGATCTCGCTGGCGAAATCGAACGATGCCAATTGGTCACCATTGAGGTCGAGGGCAAAGGGCTGGTCGGCGCAGGCGGTATCGGTGGCCAGGTCGAAGCAGAGCAGGGCGTCCTCGGTGCCCGTCGGCGCCCCGGCCACTTCGTTGAAGGCGTACCAGTCCGAGCCCACCTGGACCGGATCGGAGACGCCGGCGGTGAGGTTGATGGGGGCGTCACCCACGGCCGACAGGGGCGTGAAACCGCAGAACCTCTGTGAACCGTCGGCATCGACCCCCAACGTGGTGTTGATGCAGACCACCCCGGCGGTCGAATCGGTGCTGCGTACGGCGAAGACGTAGAGGAAACCGGTCGTCGGGTCGAGGTACAGGCCGGGGGCGTCGGACGTGGCGAAGGAGTGATGCTGGGTGTCGGTGATGGTCTCAGGACCCGTCCAGCAGGGCTGGGCGTTGGACTTGATATGGCAGTTCAGCTGCAGGTTCGCCGAGTGGTGGAAGACGTTGAAGATCTCGGTGGCGTTGGCCGCCACCGCCCACCCGTCGCCGCCGGCCGAACCGGCGAACTGGGAGGGGAGAGGGACGGGGATGGTGGCGGTGGCGGAGAATGTGGCCGATCCACCCTTGGCCGCCGGACTGGCCGCCTGGGCGGCCGACGACGACAGGGTGGCTCCGATCACCGACAGGAGCAGACCCGCCCCGACCACCACGGCGGCCACCATCCGCGTGACCGTACGTGTCCGAAAATCCCGAGTGCCGTGCGTGTTCATGTCGGTACCCCTTCACGGGTCACCGGAACGTAGGTGGTGATCGTCGATAGGCACGCACACCACGACCTGCTCGGCCGTGTCGCATGTATGCCCGACGTCACCACTAGCCCCTGTGCCCCATTGCCCCACGAGTTCCGCATGCGGACCCGGACCGACGTTTTGCCGGCTCGCCGCGAAGATTAGTGCACGCCCAATGTCCTACGGAAGTAAAACGACGGAGAGTAGTGGCGCCACCACATGCTCCGCCTTGGAAACGCGCAGCACGCCTCCGGGCAAGGCGCGGATGGCGCTACTTGAGGATCCGCGACAGCCGTCGGTCGGCCAAGGGCTTCCCGCCGGTCTGACAGGTGGGGCAGTACTGCATCGATTTGGTGGCGAAGGAGACCTGGCGAATGGTGTCGCCGCACACGGGGCACTTCTCACCGGTGCGCCCGTGGACCTGCATGGCCCGCTTCTTTTCTCCCTTCAGATCGGACACATCCACCGCCGCCGCCCGCTCGACCGCCTCGGACAGAACACCGACCAGTGCGTCATGCAGTCGAGCCACCTCGTCGGCGTCGAGACTCGAGGTCTTCTTGTACGGGGACAGACCGGCCCGGTGAAGGGCTTCGTCCGAGTAGGCGTTACCCACTCCGGCGATGAGCGACTGGGTGGTCAGCGCCGTCTTGAGGGTGGACGACGTCCCCTTCAGAAGCGTGCCCAGATGCTCGACGGTGAAGGCGGGGCGCAGAGGGTCGACACCCAACGCGGCCAGTGGCTCCACCGCCTCGGGCACGGCCACCACCCAGAGAGCGAGCCGCTTCTCCGTTCCCATTTCGGTCACGTCGAACCCGCTTCCGGAATCAAGTGCCACCCGGAGGGCGATGGGGCTGCGTCCGGGCCGGAGGGTGGTCGGCGGCAGGCTCTCGTACCAGGTGATCCAGCCGCCCCGGGCCAGATGGATGACCAGCCAGGTTCCGCCGGTGTCGATGCAGACGAACTTCCCCCGTCGCTCGACGCCGGTGATGGTGCGGTCGATCAGCTCGTCCAGCGGGGGCTCGACCGTCTTCAGAGCCGAGAACGAGGCCAGCTGGCATCGCACCACGCGATGACCGGAGGCCCGGGCGGCCAGACCGTTGACGAGGGCGTCGACTTCGGGAAGTTCGGGCACAGGGCAATTGTGGACCCTCGGCGCCCGTAGTATCAGGTCCACCCCGCCACCTGCCCCGATTTTCTGCCCAGACGAGAGGACGACTGTTGTTCCGCCCGGTCCCGCCCGACCCTGATTTCACCGCCCTCGAGACCGAGGAGTTGGCCCGTTGGCAGAAATTCCGTGTCTTCGAGCGCTCCGTCGAGATCCGCCAGGGCGGCGAACCGTGGGTCTTCTACGAGGGTCCGCCGACAGCCAACGGGCGCCCGGGAATCCATCACGTGTGGGCCCGCGTGTACAAGGACCTGTTCTGCCGCTACCGGACCATGCGGGGTTACGCCGTGCCCCGCAAAGCGGGGTGGGACACCCACGGTCTCCCCGTCGAGGTGGAGGTCGAAAAGCAGCTGGGGATCACCGACAAGCGCCAGATCGAGGAAGAGGTGGGCATCGCCGAGTTCACCCGGTTGTGCCGCCAGTCGGTGCGCAACTACGTCGACGAATGGACGGTCCTTACCGACCGCATCGGTTACTGGATCGACAGCCAGAGTGCCTATTGGACGTTCTCGCCCGAGTACGTGGAAGCCGTGTGGTGGAACCTCAAGTCTCTCTGGGACCAGGGCCTCCTCTACGAGGACATCAAAGTCGTCCCCTACTGCCCTCGCTGCGGTACGGCCCTGTCCAGCCACGAGCTGGGTCAGCCCGACGTCTACCGCGACGTGGTCGACGAGTCGGCCTACGTCCGGTTTCCCCTACTCGACGAGGGCGAGGCCGCCGCTCGGCTGCGCCAGTTGCTGGGCCGCCCCACCCTGTCCGGGCTTTCGCTGCTGGCCTGGACCACCACCCCGTGGACGCTGTTGTCCAATACCGGGGCGGCGGTCGGTCCGGACCTCGACTACGCCATAGTCGGCGAGCTGGTGGTGGCCGCCGATCGGGTGGCGGAGGTCTTCGGCCCCGATGCCGTGATCGGGGCGCGGGTGAACGGCCGGGACCTGGTCGGGCTGCACTACGAGCGCCCTTTCGACGATGTCGATCCGCTTCCCGGGTCGTCGGGTGGGGATGGCTGGCGGGTGGTGGCCGGCCTCTTCGTCGAGGCCGACGAGGGCACCGGTGTGGTCCACCTGGCTCCGGCCTTCGGTGAGGTCGACCGCGAGACGGGACGGGAGAACAGTCTTCCCACCATCAACCCGGTGGGACCCGATGGTCGTTTCACCGACGTCGTGAGCTGGCTGGCCGGACAACCGGTGCGGGCCACCAACACTGTGGTCAACGACCGCCTGGCGGAGGCCGGGCGCCTGTTCCGGCGCCTCCCCTATGAGCACCCCTACCCCCACTGCTGGCGGTGCGACACGCCCCTCATCTACTGGGGCAAGCCCAGCTGGTATGTGCGGACCTCGGCCCGCAAGCAGGAGCTGGTCGACCAGAACCACACCATCGGCTGGCACCCCGCCCACATCCGCGATGGTCGGATGGGGGAGTGGTTGGCCAACAACGTGGACTGGGCACTTTCCCGCGACCGGTACTGGGGCACCCCCCTCCCGGTGTGGCGGTGCGGGGCGGGTCACCTCCGCTGTGTGGGTTCGCTGGCCGAGCTCTCGGAGCTGGCCGGACGGGACGTCACCGACGTCGATCCCCACCGTCCCACCATCGACGCCGTCACCTTCGACTGCCCCGAGTGCGCCGCCGGGGTCGACGGCCACGACAGCGCGGCGGTCGACGGCGAGATGGTGCGGGTGACCCCGGTCATCGATGCATGGTTCGACTCGGGATCGATGCCGTCGGCCCAGTGGGGTTACCCGTTGGCCGCCGGCTCCGAGAACAGCTTCGTCTACCCCGCCGACTTCATCTGCGAAGCCATCGATCAGACCCGGGGCTGGTTCTACTCCCTGCTGGCGGTCAACACCCTGGTACGGGAGTCGACCCCCTACCGCAACGTGCTCTGCCTCGGACACCTGGTCGACGCCGACGGACGCAAGATGTCGAAGAGCGTGGGCAATGTCATCGACCCCTGGGAGATCCTCGACTCCCGGGGAGCCGACCCCTTGCGCTGGTGGATGTTCTCGCAGGGCTCACCGTGGACACCTACCCGGGTCAGCCTCGGTGCCATCGACGCCGCCCTGCGTGACAGCTTGCTGACCCTGTGGAACACCTGGTCCTTCTTCACCACCTATGCGTCCATCAATCAGTTCGACCCTTCCGACCCCGGCATTCCGGCGCCGGCGGAGCGTTCGGTCCTCGATCGTTGGATGCGGTCGCGGCTCCACGCCACGGTGGCCGTGGTCACCCGGTCACTCGACGGCTACGAGCCGTTCGCCGCCGCCACCGCCATCGCCGAGCTCATCGACGACACCTCCAACTGGTACGTCCGGCGCAGTCGTCGCCGCTTCTGGCGTACCGACCCCGACGCCGATCCGGGCGACGCCCTCGGGGCCCAGGCCACCCTCCACGAGGTTCTGGTCACCCTGGCTCTCCTGCTGGCTCCCCTGTGCCCGTTCTTGGCTGACCGCATGTGGCGCGACCTGACGGTCGCCACCGAGGAGAATTCCGTCCACCTGGCCCTGTGGCCCGAGTCCGGTCCCGAGGCCGTCGATACCGGGCTGGAGGCGTCGATGGCCGTCGCCCGCCGGCTCTCCTCCCTGGGTCGGGCCGCCCGGGCCGAGGCCGGGGTCAAGGTGCGCCAACCCCTGGCCCGGGCGTTGGTCTACCTGCCCCCGGGCAGCCCACCCTTGCCCGACGGTGTGGTCGAAGAAGAGCTCAATGTGGACGTGGTGGAGTCCATCGACCGGGAAGGCGACGTGCTCGACTACGAGCTGGTCCCCAACTTCAAGTTGCTCGGACCGCGTCTCGGGTCGGGGGTGCAACAGCTCCGGTCGGCCATGGCCTCGGTCGACGGGGTGGCGGCGGCGGCCGATCTGGCTGCCGGGCGTCCGGTCACTGTTGACCTTCCCGCCGGCCCTCTCCAGCTCAGCGGGGACGAGGTCGAATTGCGGGTGCGGGCCCAACCCGGGTTCGCCGTCTCCCGCGACGGAGCCGAGGTGGTGGCCCTCGACCTGGCCGTCGACGACGATCTCCGCCGGCGCGGGTTGGCCCGCGAGGTGGTCAGGCACATCCAGGAGATCCGCAAGGCCGCCGGCCTCGAGGTGTCCGACTGGATCTACCTCCACCTGGTCGGCCTGGACGATCTCGAGGAGATGTTCCCCTTCATCGGTGGCGAGGTGCTGGCCCGTACTGTCATGACCTCGCCTCCGGTGGAATCGGGTCCGGGCACGACTATCGAGCTCGACGACGGAGATACGGCGCGCTCGGCCACCGTCTGGTTGTCAAAGGCGTGAGCGGCCCGACCGGTCCGGTGGTGGGCGGTCCCCCTTCGGCCGGTCCGGCCCGCCCGCAGTACGTCCTGGCCGTCGATCTCGGCACCGGGGGGCCGAAGGTGGCCGTGGTGGGGACGACAGGCAGGATCGTGGCCAGTGCCTTCGAGCCGGTGGCCTTGTACCTGCTGGAGGGAGGCGGCGCCGAGCAGGATCCGGAGGAGTGGTGGACGGCCATAGGGGCTGCCTCGCGGCGGGCTCTGGCCGAGGCCGACATCGCTGCGGCCGACGTCATCGGCGTGGGATGTACGGCCCAGTGGTCAGGCACGGTGGCCGTCCGGGCTGACGGATCGCCGGCCATGCGGGCCATCATCTGGATGGACTCCCGGGGCAACCGGGCCATCCGCAAGGTGGTCGGCGGCGCCGTCAACGTCCTCGGCTACGACCCCCGCAAACTTGTGCGGTGGGTGCAGGTCACCGGGGGTGCCCCCGGACTGTCGGGGAAGGACCCGGTGGCCCACATCCTCTTCATCGGCGACGCCTTCCCGAAGGTGTACGAGTCGACGGCGACCTTCCTCGAGCCGGTCGACTACCTCAACCTCAAGCTGACCGGTCGGGCCTGTGCCTCGTTCGACTCGATCGCCGCCCACTGGGTCACCGACAACAGGTCCATCGATCAGGTCGCCTACGACCTGCGGCTCCTCGAGATCACCGGTCTCGACCGGGGGAAGCTGCCCGAACTGATCCCGTCGGGCTCCATCGTCGGGCCGCTCACCGCCGAGGCCGCCGCCCATCTGGGAATGCCCAGTGGTGTACCGGTGGCCGCCGGTTCCGGTGACGTGCACTCGGCCGTGTTCGGTTCGGGGGCGGTGGAGGACTTCGATGCCCACTTGTACATCGGTACCTCCTCGTGGATATCGGCGCACGTCCCCTTCAAGAAGACAGCACCCACCAGCAACGTGGCCTCGATTCCGGCCGCGCTGGCCGGACGGTACGTCATCGTCGACGAGCACGAAACGGCCGGGGCCTGCCTGACCTTTTTGCGCGACAACCTGGGTCTGGCCCCGGACTTCGAGACCATGAACGCCATGGTGGAACAGGTGGCGCCGGGCAGCGGTCGGGTGCTGTTCACCCCGTGGCTGAACGGCGAGCGCTCGCCGGTGGATGACCACACCGTGCGGGGGGGCTTCCACAATCTGGCCCTGTCCACCACCCGGGCCCAGATGGTGAGGGCGGTCTACGAGGGGGTGGCCTTCAACTCGAGGTGGCTGCTGGAGGCGGTCGAGAAGTTCGCCGGTCGACGGTTCGATTCCCTGGCCTTCATCGGCGGAGGCGCCAACTCCGACGGCTGGGCCCAGATCCACGCCGACGTGCTGGGTCGGGAGATCCGCCAGATGACCGACCCTGTCCTGGCCAACGTCCGTGGCGCCGGGCTGATCACCCTGGTAGCTCTGGGCCGGCTGTCGGTGGACCAGATCCCCGGCCTGGTGGAGGTCCGCCGCACGTTCACTCCCGATCCCTCACAGGCCGAGGAGTACGGCCTCCTCTTCGGCGAGTTCGTGAGCCTCTACAAACAGAACAAGGCAATCTTCAAGAGGTTGAACCGGTTCTGAGCCGGCGTGGCCACGGGGACCGGCATCGCTAATCGGAGTCCCGGACGCCCTGGCCGGCCCTCATCCGGCTCAGTCGCCGCTTGGCTTCGGTCACCAGGTTCCAGCTCGTCTCCCGGCTCAGGGTCACCCCCCGGTTCTGGATACGGAATCCCCGGGGTGGGAGGGGACGGCCGGCGTGGACGATGACCCACCAGGTCTGGCGCGGATGATGCCAGGCGATCGGTGTGCCTTTCAGCCCGGCTTCACCCAACCAGCCGCCGATCGTCGCCCTCCGATAGCGGACGCACTGCGGGTAGACCCACCCCTCATCGCTGGTCTCCGCTCCCCCGGTGTGGATGAAGGTGACGACGGCCATTCCCTTCGGTGACAGGGCCTGGTGGACTGATGCCATCAACTGCCGGGTCATGGCCGGCCCGGTGTGCGAGGCCACTGATTGGGCCACGATGAAGTCGAACGGAGGAAGGTCCGAGACATCGAAACTGTCGTTGTAGACGAAGGTCGGCTGCTTGGCTTCGACCAGGTCGCGTCCGATGTTCATCTCGATCCCCTGATCGATGAGCCATTGGTTGGGATCCAGCCCGGTATAGCCCTGGCTGTCCAGGTAGGGGATGAGCAGCCGTCCGGCCCGGAGGGAACCGCACCCGATGTCCAACAGGCGGTGCCGGGCCCGCAGTCCCAGCGAGTAGAGGAGGGCGAACTGGGTGGCCCCCATGATGTCGTACTCGTGGGCCGGACCCACAAAGGCCTGATAGTGGTGATCCCCGGTCTTGGCCATGGCCGTCAGCTCGCTCTCCGGTCGCCGCCGGTAGGGACCAACCCTCCGGCCGATGCCGCCGATACCCGTGACCACAGGTTGCGCCCGCCACTGCTGTCGAGCTGGCGGTAGAATTCGGGGTCCCGCTTCATACGGACCAACAGCTGCCGTTCGAAATTGGCCAGCCGTTTGGCCCTGAATTTCTTGACCTGTAGGGGGATGGCGGTGCTCAGCGCGTGGAGCACGACGGGGATGTGGCGAGGACGGAGGCGGCGGAGCCTCTGCGGCTCCTCCTGCACCATCACCCGCAGCTGACCGAGGCTGGGCTTGTCGGCGGTGGGCCGTACCGCGCTCCACCGTACGTTTTCGGCCCGGTTGTCCATGGCCCGAAACCCGGCCCCGTGATGGTACACACGGTGGTCGTAGACACCGAAGAAGACCGGGTGCCAGTCGTGGTTGTTGGTCCGGAGGAGCGGCAGCCATTCGATCCCCTTGTCCTCCAGCTGGAGAAGGAGCCGGCCCCCGACATCGAAGCACTCCTGGCCGGCGGTGTTCACCCATCGTCCCCCCCGACGCCAGTCGCCTCCCAGCTCCTCCCAGAATCCGGCGGTGGTCACGCAGAAGCACGGATGCGGTTGTGGGTCGCCCAGGTTTTCGTCACGCCGCACGGCGGCCAGTCGGTAGGTCGTGAGTACCTCCGGTATCCACTGGCCGAGCGGGGCGACGGGAAAGGCATCACCGTCGAGGAACATGAGAACATCAGAGGGGGCGGACCTCTCGATGACGATGGCGGCCAGCTGGTTGAGCTTCTCCTCGTGCGAGCCCTGAAGATCGGCGCTGAAGGCGAAACGATCCTTCATGCTCGGGTCGTCGATGCCGTTGAGCGAGGCGAAGACCCGGTAGGGGGTGTCGAGATTGCGGCGGAGGTACTCGGCCTGCAGGTCGATCCACTTGGCACTCTGCCAGTGCACCGTGATCACGTTGATCAACGGTCCTCCCGGTGGTTTCGGCTGTCCGGACCCTTCCCGAGGTGGGCGTCGCCTTCGGGCCACCCTGGCCTCGTCGGTTTTACCCGGCCGGCAGCGCCCCCTGACTCTTCCATCCACACTGCTCCCTCGCTCGAGCCTACCGACTGGACGTGCCGCTCGATGTTAGACGGTGAGGGCGTGCGGACGGGATAGGCGTCGATACGAGTCGGGTGAACCTGGGGATCTCACGTTCTAGTGTGCAGGGTGCACAGTCCCGGACCGAGGGGCGCCCGACAGGACCGGGCGGCCGGAACAGCAAAGGAGTTTGGATTGTCAGTGGCACCCGACGTCGGCGGTCCGGTAGCGGTGGGCGGTGTGGGCGGGAGCGGCACCCGCGTCATCGCCTCGATGGTGCAGAGCCTCGGTTATCGGGTGGGGACCAACCTCACCCGAGCGAAGGACGATCTGATCTTCACCGTGCTGTTCAAGCGCCCGGACTTCTACCAGGACGTGCGGGGCCTCGTCCCGGCCGACCACCCGTTGGCCCGGGCCTCCGCCGGGGTGTTCGTCCGGGTGCGGACAGGACACCGGGGGCTCCGGACAGAGGTGCTCCCCATGGTCCGGGCCAGTCTCTCGCTGCCGGTCAATGACGGCCAGCACGGCATCAAGCGGGTGGGTCTGCGCACCCTGCGCCGTACGCAGAGGGTGCGCAAGCTGAGGAAGGTGTTCCGCGCCACCGACGGTGCCTCACCGGGTCCGTGGACCTGGAAGGAACCCAATACGCTGGTTTACCTCCCCACCCTGTATGACGTGATCCCCGGTCTGTCCTACATCCATGTGGTGCGCAACGGTCTGGCCATGGCCATGAGCGCCAACGACTTTCAGCTCAGCAATTGGGGCTCGCTGTTCGGCGTGGCCGACGACAGTCGGGACCCCCAGCTCCGGCAATTGGTTTACTGGGCCCGGGTCAACCTGGCCGTGGCCGACTTTCTGGCCGGGCAGCCCCGCTCGCTCATCGTGAGCCACGAACGGACCGTCCTGGAGCCGGAGTCGGTAGCCGAGGAGATCGCCGCCTTTTTGGGCCGGCCCCCGACCGACGCCACCCGTGACGTCATCGCCGGGGTGCGGAGGCCGACGGACTTCGATCGGATCTACGAACCCCCGCGGGCCGATCTGACCGACGCCGAGTACGAGGACATCCGCCGGGCCCTGGATCGCTTCGGCTACGGCGCCTGAGCGGGGACATGCCGGCGACGGGGGGCCAAACTTCGCTTGCGGGCCCGGTCAGCCGCACTGACCACGGCGTGGAGAGAGGCTTCGAGGATGCTCGAGTCCATGCCCACCCCCCACCAGGTCGATCCGTCCGGTCCCTCCGCCTCCACATAGGCCACGGCCGATGCTTCACTGCCGGCGGTGAGGGCGTGCTCGCTGTAGTCCTTGACCCCGAACTCGACACCGAGCTCGGCCCGGAGCGCTCCGACCAGGGCGTCGATGGGGCCGTTGCCTTCGCCCATCACCGTGCGGGGTTCGCCGTCAACCAGTAACTGGGCGGTCACCGTGGTGCGCCGGCCGCCGGTGGTGACCTCGCTCCCGATCAAGCGCACGTCGGCGTCGTCGGCCAGGTAGGTCCGTGAGAATACGTCCCACATCTCACCGGGCCGGATGACCGTCCCGCTGTCCTCGGTCACCGCCTGCACGGTCTTGGAGAACTCCATCTGGAGCCGACGGGGGAGATCCAGCCCGTGCTCCGTGTCCATGATGTAGGCCACCCCGCCCTTGCCGGACTGACTGTTCACTTGAATGATGGCCTCATAGGTTCGGCCGGTGTGGCTCGGGTCGATGGGCAGGTACGGCACCTCCCAGTGGTCGTAGTCGTCGCCCAGGGCGGCGAAGCCCTTCTTGATCGCATCCTGATGGGATCCGGAGAAGGCGGTGTAGACCAGGTCACCGGCGTAGGGATGACGTGGATGGACCGGCATCCGGGTGGCGAACTCGGCCACCCGGCGCACCCGGTCGATATCGCTGAAGTCGAGGGCGGGATCGACGCCCTGCGAGAACAGGTTCATGGCCAGGGTCACCACGTCGACGTTGCCGGTGCGCTCCCCGTTGCCGAACAGAGTGCCCTCCACCCGGTCGGCACCGGCCATTACGGCCAACTCGGCGGCGGCCACAGCCGTGCCCCGGTCGTTGTGAGGATGCAGGCTGAGGATGATGGCGTCCCGGTTGGCGATGTTCCGACCGAACCATTCGATGACGTCGGCGTAGACGTTGGGGCCGTACATCTCCACCGTGTTGGGGAGGTTGATGATGATGGGCCGCTCGGGGGTGGGCTCGATCACGCCCATCACCGCTTCACAGATCTCGACGGCGAAGTCCGGCTCGGTACCGGTGAAGCTCTCGGGGGAGTATTCGTAGCGGATGTCGGTGCCGGGTACCGAGGACTCGAACTTCTTGCACAGGTGGGCGGCGTTGACGGCGATATCGATGATGCCGGCCCGATCGAGGCCGAACACCACCCGGCGTTGGAGCTCGGATGTCGAATTGTAGAAGTGGACGATGGCCCGGGGGGCTCCGGCCAACGATTCGAAGGTGCGCTCGATGAGCTCCTCGCGACACTGGACCAGTACCTGGATGGTCACATCGTCCGGGATGAGGCCGTGGTCGATGATCTGGCGCTGGAAGTCGAAATCGGTCTGCGATGCCGAGGGGAAACCGACCTCGATCTCCTTGAAGCCGATGTCGACCAGCGTCTCGAACAGCTTGAGTTTGCGTTCGGAGTCCATGGGGTCGACCAGGGCCTGGTTGCCGTCCCGCAGGTCCACACTGGCCCACCGCGGCGCTCGGGTGATGTCGCGGTCGGGCCAGGTGCGGTCGGGAAGGGTGAGCGGCCGGTAGGGCCGGTAGAGGTGGAACGGCATGGGCGAGACGTCGCAGGGCATGTCGAGGCGGGGTGGTGCGCCTTCGGTGCCTGTCGGACCGGCGGGGGAGGGGTTGTGGCTCATCTGTCGTGCTCCCGGTGTAGGGGTGGTTCGGATGGTGATCGGGCCGGCTCGGACCCATCGGCGCCCGGCCACTAAAAAACCCCCTGGCCGATTCGGCTCAGGAGGTTGCGGGCGAACGCGATGGGGCGTTCGCCGTCAGGTAAGGAGAAGCTCCGCGTACATGTCTGGGTTCTTAGGTGCTGCCGGCGCTGAGTGCATCACCACCAATGCTGGCAGGTGTCGCCGCCGGCGTCAAGGATCAGCCTGCTGTCGAGGACCGGTCAGCTCAGCGATGATCCGGCCGATCCGGTGCTTGGCCGATGCCCACTGGTAGCGCTCCAGGTAGAGGTCCTCGGCTGCATCGACCAAGCGTGTGCGCAGGCCGACGTCGGTCAACAGCCGCCCACAGGCGGCGGCGAAGTCGTCGGGGTCGTCGGCCACCAGCAGGTGGACCCCGTCCTCGACCTCCAGTCCCTCGGCGCCCAGGGTGGTGGACACCACCGGAATCCGGTGGGCGAAGGACTCGAGGATCTTGATACGGGTGCCGCTTCCCACCCGTAGGGGGACGACGGCCATGTCCGCCCGCGCCAGCTCTGGTTCCATGTCGGGCACCCTTCCGACCACGGTGACGGCGGGGGGACGGTTCCAGCGCTGCACGCCGGGGGCGGGATGGCCGACCAGACGGATCTCGACCCGTGGCCAGCGGGCCCACAGGCTGGGTGCCACCCGATCCATCAGCCATGCCACGGCATCCATGTTGGGGGCGTAGGTGAGCGTGCCCTGGAGGAGAATGGTGGGTGGGTGGGCCGGCGCTCGTGGCCCGGCGGCTCCGTCCGCTCCGGCCGGCCGGAGGGGCCGAGGGTAGCTGTTGGGGAGGACCACGGCGTTGGAGAATCCGGCCCGGCGGGCATCCGCCTCTGTGCACACCACCACCCGCTCCACCTGAGACGCCACGGAAGCTTGCAGGTTGCGCCACCGGTGTGCGTTCATGACGGCCTGGACCACCGCCGCTCGGGTGCGGAGCCAGGCGCCACCGCCCCGGCCTCGGTCGTCACCCCGTGCCCGAGCCCACTGCATCGCCTTTTCGTCCTCGAAGTCATCGAAGTCGATGATCGTGGGTCCCAGGCGGGGCCGACCGAGCCAGTGGAAAACGGCAGCCGTATCGAACCACACCGCCTCGTAGTGGTCCGCCGCCCAGGCTTCGAAGCGACGGCGGGGCCCGGCGTCGTGGGCTCGCATGGCCACTTCGAGCGGTAGGTCACGGTGGGTCATCCAGGCGGCACGCCATCGGACCGCCCTGTCCGATGTGGGGTAGAGGGTCATCTCCCGTCGGGCCAGGCGAACGCCATCGGGTACCGGAAACGAGTTCCGACGCCAGTCATACAGAGTGAACAGGTCAACCTCGCCCAGTTCGGAAAGGGCTTCGACGATGTTCCCCAACCGGATCAGTCCGCCACGGTTGGCCGGCCAGGGATAGTCCTCGCCGACCACCAGTATCCTCATCGGTGTGGCCGGGCCACCGGGGTCGCTCACCAGCGCGGTAACGGGCGCGCCCGCCGGGCAGTCGAACTGACCGTCCAGGTGACGGTCGACGCGACGGTCACCGTCCCATCCGCCGACGGAGACCGGACAACCACACCTTGGCCCGGACCTGAGGGAACGCATCGAGGCGGGCCGACAGGGAGTCGAGGTCGGCCTCCAGAGAGCCGATGTAGGCGTCCTTGACCCGGATCTCGTCTTTGGCGGCGCGGAGCTCCCGAGCGGACTGATCGCGCTGTTCGGCGGCCACCTCGAGCTCCTCTTCGAGCTGGCCGATGCGAGCGTCGGTGGGCTGGTGCCCGACGCCGGTCCGCTCCTCCGGCTCCTTGGCGGTCATCACTGGAGGATACCGGCGGTCACTTTGGCCTGTCCCGAGCCACCGGCGTCCGACGGGCCGACCGGCCCACCTGGTCGACGACCGATGCGACGCCGGCCGGACCGTCGACCGGCGAGAGGCTCACGACCGGCGCCGCCGTACCGTCGGAGCGGTGGATCGGGAAGGGCACTCCGCCGGGCCGATCGGTGACCACCGCCTCGAAGTCGGTCCCGAGGGTGGACAGCGCCTCGGCCGTGCTCCTCCGGCGGTCCACCCCGGCATCGACCAGTCCATTCTGCCGGTCGGGGTGCCCCGGGCCGGTCGACGTTGGGTCCTCGACCACCGGGACCAGAGTGACCGCCCACCCCCGACGGGCCATCCGTTCGGCCACATCCACCAGGCGCGTGTCGCCGTTGGCGGCCGTCGGTCCGCCCACCACCAGCACCCGGGGCGGAGCGCCCCGGGCCCGGTGGACGGCGCGCTCGACAGTGACCGCATCGGGGTGGGCCGGACGGCACGCCCGGACGGCCAGCTCGTCGCGCCATGTGGCCACGAAGCGCTCACGGTTGTGACGGAGGAGGAAGTTCCGGTACCGCCGCGACGTGCTCTGCCCCTCGAGATGGGTGAGACGGGCCCGGGGCTCGTAGACCACCCGGTAGTGGTGACGGCGCAGGGTCAGGCACAGATCGGCGTCCTCGAAATAGGCGGGGAAGTACCCCTCATCGAATCCGCCCACCGCATCCCAGGCGCTCCGTCGCACCAGTAGTCCATTGGCCGAGGCGTAGTCCACGTCGCGTACGTAGGCGAAGTGGTCGGTGTCGCCAGGCAGGCCGGCACCTACATGGGTGGCCCACCCGTCGCGCCACAGCACCGAGCCGGCCTCCTGCAGTGACCCATCGGCCGAAAGGATGCGGCCACCCACCGCACCGATGGTGGGATCGCCTTCGGCCGTGGCCAGCAGTCGCTCGACGTAACCGGCGGCCACGGTGCTGTCGTCGTTGAGGAGGAGCAGGTAGCGACCACGGGCGTGAACGGCGGCGAGGTTGTTCCCTCCGGCGAAACCGAGATTGGTCCCACTCCGCACCAGCACGATGTCGTCACGCCCATCCAGCGTTCTCCGCTCGGCCACCGAGAGCCCGTTGGCCATCACAACCACCTCGGCCAGACCCTGCTGCATGACTGGGGTCAATGAATCGACGCACCCGAGGGCCCGTTCGGCGGCGGTCATCACCGGCAGGCACACGGACACCACCGGTGCACCGGTCACACCGGACCCCCGGTGCACCAGGCGCGCCGATTCACGGCTCGTGGTCATGACGCCATCATGGCGCGTCGGACAGGCGGGGCCAGGGGAGCGCTCAGATGCGCTCGAAGTTGCGGGCCAATTCCCAGTCGGTGACGGTCCGGTTGGCCGACGCCCATTCCTGACGGGCGACGTTGACCAGATGGTCGTGGACGTCGGAGCCGAAGGACTGGGCGGCCACTTCGCTGCCCTCCAGGAGCTCGACCGCTTCGACCAGGGTGGTGGGGATGCGGTCCACATCGGGGGCCCGGTAGGCGTTACCGGTGAAGGCCGGCTCGAGGATGAGCTCGTGCTCGATGCCCCACAGCCCGCCGGCAATGGTGGCGGCCAGGGCCAGGTAGGGGTTCACGTCTGCGCCCGGCATGCGGTTCTCCACCCGGCGACCGGCACCACTCCCCACCGTCCGGAAGCCACAGGTGCGGTTGTCCTCGCCCCACACCACCGCCGTCGGTGCCCACGAATCGGGGACATAGCGTCGGTAGGAGTTGACGGTGGGTGCGAAGCACCAGGCCAACTGGGCGGCGGCCCGGAGTTGGCCGGCCAGGAACTGGCGGCCCACCACCGACAGGGCCGAGCCGCCCGTGTCGCCTTCCTCCGGAGCCATCAGGGCTTGGCCCGAGGTGCTGTCCCACAGGCTGGCGTGGATGTGGCACGAGGATCCGGCGCTGTCCATCGACCACTTGGCCATGAAGCTGGCGGCCCGGCCCAACCCGGCAGCGATCTCCTTGACTCCGTTCTTGAACACCAGATGACGGTCGGCGACCTCCAGCGCGCCCCCGTAGGTGACGTTGATCTCGTGCTGGCCGGCCCCCGCCTCCCCTTTGGAGAATTCGATGGGGATGCCGGCCTCGAGCATCTGGCGACGCACCTGGCCGATGACGTACTCATCGGCCGATGTCTGCAGGAGCTGGTAGTCCTCCACCGTGCCGGCATGGGGGACCAGCCCGTGCCAGCGTTTGGCCGCCGCCTCCTCGAATGAGTCGCGGAACAGGTAGAACTCGAGCTCGGTGGCGCATTTGATCTCGAGCCCGAGCCCCGCCGCCCGCTCGATCTGTCGGCGCAGGATGCGTCGAGGCGAGACCTCGACCGGTTGGCCGTTCATGGTCAGAAGATCGCACAGGACCATGACGCTGCCCGGCAGCCACGGCAGGGGCCGGACCGTCTGGGGGTCGACCACCGCGTGGAGATCGCCGTACCCGGTGTCCCACCCGGCGAACGCGAACCCAGGCAGAGGCGTCATGTCGATGTCCGAAGCCAGCAGGTAGTCGCACACCTCGATGCCGCCGTGCTGCACGTGGTCGAGGAAATAGGCGCCGGTGACCCGCTTACCCACCGGCCTCCCGTACATATCGGGAAAGGCGACCACCACCGTGTCCACATCGCCGGCTTGGATCTGGTGGGGGAGCGTCTCGAGGGTCAGCATCTCAGAACTCTGACCCAGTGCCGTCCGGTCGTCCAGCCCTACTCCGGGGTTACGTAGGCGGCGGTGATGCCGCCGTCGACCACCAGGGCCGATCCGGTCACGAAGGAGGCGTCGTCGGAGGCCAGGAACAGGGCGGCCCGGGCGATCTCCTCCGGTCGACCGAACCGCCCCATCGGGATGTGGACGAGCCGGCGGTGGCGCCGGGCCGGGTCGGCCAGCAACTCGGCCAGCAGTGGGGTCTCGATCGGACCCGGACATATCGAGTTGGCCCGGATCCCCTGACGGGCGTACTCCACGGCCAGCTCGCGGGTCATGGCCAGCACCCCTCCTTTGGACGCGGTGTAGGCGATCTGGGCGGTGGCCGCTCCCATCAGGGCCACAAAGGAGGCGACATTGACGATGGAGCCGCCACCGGAGGCCAGCATGGCCGGCACGGCAGCCCGGCAACCGAACCACACCCCTCGGAGATTGACATCCATCACCCGCTGCCAGGTTTCAGGGGGGGTGTCGAGGACGCCGCCGTCGTCGTCGGGAAAGATGCCGGCGTTGTTGAAGAGGACGTCGAGCGAACCGTAGGTGTCCACCGCCGCGGCGACCATGTCCGCCACCTGACTCTCGTCGGCCACATCGACGACCACGGCGACGGCCGCCCCCCCGGCCTCGACGATCTCGGCCGCCACCCGGCTGGCCTGCTCGCCGACGATGTCGGCCACCACCACCCGTGCCCCTTCGGCGGCGAACAGGCTGGCCGCCACCCGCCCGATGCCACTGCCGGCCCCGGTGATCAGCGCAACCTTGTCGTCCAGTCGTCCCATCCGTGCCTCCGGCGGACGGGATGGCTGCCGTCCGCTCGGGCCTTTCGGGTGGCGCGTCGAGGGCACGTCCGCAGGGCGCACCTTAACCGGGCCGGTTGGAGGCAGTGGGATACTGGGGCCGTGCCCACGGCCCACCGACCCCCTCTCATCGGCGTGTCCATGTACCGCCAGACCGCGTCGTGGTCGGCCTGGGAGGCCGAGGACGCCGCCCTCGTGCCGGGGTCCTACCTCGACATGATCGAGGCAGCCGGTGGCCTCCCGGTCCTCATTCCCCCGCCGGGCCGGCCGGACACCCTTTCGGCCTTGGGGCGGGACGGCGGAGGGATGGGGGACCGATGCACGCGGATGATCGACCACATCGACGGTCTGGTGCTGATCGGTGGGGGGGACATCGTGCCCGGGCGATACGGACAGCCCGCCGACGGGCACACCGGTGGGCAGAACGATCAACGCGATGAACTCGAGCTGGGTCTGCTGGCTGAGGCACTGAGCCGCGACATGCCGGTACTGGCCATCTGCCGAGGGATGCAGATCCTCAATGTCCTCCTGGGAGGTGACCTGGTCCAGCACCTGCCCGATCGGCTGGGTTCCGTCGCCCATCTGCCCCGACCGGGGGGTTATGGACCGGTCGTGGTCCTCACCGAGCCCGGGTCCGTGGTCCGCCGGCTCTTCGGGGCGCAGACCGAGGTCATGTGCAGTCACCATCAGGCAGTGGACCGGGTGGGTGACGGGTTGGCCGTCACCGCCCGGAGTGAGGACGGTGTCATCGAGGCGGTGGAGCTGGCCGGTCACCGCTTCATCATCGGCGTGCAGTGGCACCCCGAGGCGAGCAGTGATCGCACGTTGTTCGAGGCGCTGGTGGACGCGGTCTGTCTGCTACCGGTTCCCACAGTCGCCCGTGCCTGACATGGTGACGGTCGTCAACCCGGCCACCGGGGAGGCCATCGCTCAGGTTCCGCTGGCCGGGGTGGACGAGGTCGATGCGGCGGTGGCCCGGTCGGTGGCGGCCGGGCCGGCCTGGCGAGCGGTGGCGCCCGCTGACCGGGCCCGCCTGTTGCGCAGATTCGCCGCCCAGGTGGAGGAGCACGGCGAGGAGCTGGCCCGGCTGGAGACGGCCAACGTGGGGAAGCCCCTGGGCGACAGCCGGGGAGAGGTGGCCATGGTGGCCGAGGTCCTCTACTTCTATGCCGGGGCGGTAGACAAGCACCGGGGGGCGACCGTGCCGGTGGTCGGCGGCGAGGCCCTGACTTTTCACGAGCCCCTGGGGGTGGTGGCCGCCATCATCCCGTGGAACTTCCCCATCGCCATCATGTCGTGGAAGGTGGGACCGGCCCTGGCCACCGGCAACACCATCGTGGTCAAGCCGGCAGAGACCACCCCGTTGACCGCCTTGCGCCTGGCCGAACTGGCCCTCGATGCCGGACTGCCCGAAGGGGTCCTCCAGGTGGTGGTGGGGGAGGGCCCCGTCACCGGAAACCGCCTGGTAACCCACCCGGATGTGGCCAAGGTCGCATTCACCGGTTCCACTTCGGTCGGTCGCCAGGTCATGGCCGCCGCCTCCGGCACCGTCAAGCGGGTGTCCCTCGAGCTCGGCGGCAAGTCGGCATCGGTGGTCTTCGCCGATGCTGATGTCGAGGCGGCGGCGGCGGCCACGCCCGGCGGAGTTTTCGCCAACGCCGGCCAGGACTGCTGTGCCCGGAGCCGGTGCCTCGTGCAACGGTCGGTGTTCGATCGTTATCTCTCGCTGCTGGCCGGGGCCGTCCACCTCTGGCGGGTGGGCGACCCGACCGATCCGGCCACACAGATGGGGCCCCTGGTGACGGCCGACCATCGCCGGCGGGTCGAAGGCTTTCTGGCTCCGGGTATGGCCGATCCGGACGGGAGTGCGGTTCCCGTGCAGATGGCCGGGTCGGTGCCCGACGGCCCGGGGTACTGGTTCCCGCCCACGGTGGTGGCCCCGGCCGGCCCGGGGTGGCCGATGGCCCGAGAGGAGATCTTCGGCCCCGTCCTGGCCGTCATCCCCTTCGACGACGAGGAGGACGCGGTGCGGCTGGCCAACGACACGCCCTTCGGGCTTTCCGGATCGATCTGGACGCGGGACACCGGGCGCGCTCTGCGCATGGCCCGGGCCATTCAGTCAGGCAACCTGTCCGTCAACTCGAACAGCTCGGTACGGGTGCAGACCGGCTTCGGAGGAATGAAGCAGTCGGGGTTCGGTCGCGAGCTGGGTCTGGAGGCCCTCGACGCCTACACCGACGTCAAGACCGTCTTCATGGCCAACGACCGATGAGGCTACCGGTGCGGTGTCTCTCGGCTACCGGTCCGGTCATCCGCTCCGAACGGGCTGTCAGGCCCTTTGATAAAGTGCGACGTCCGTTGTTGTCGAAGGGGCACGGGGGGACCGTTCGATGACTAGCGCAGCGACCAGCCCGCGCCAGGGTGGGCCGCCGGTACCGGATGGAGCCAAGCGGTGCCTGTATGTAATCGGGATGCACCGCAGCGGGACCTCGGCGGTCACCGGCCTCATCACCACCCTGGGATTGCGCGGCCCGGCCGAGGAAGACGTGTTTCCGCGGATTCGGTGGAACGCCCGGGGCAACAAGGAGAGTGCCACCCTCACGAGGTTCAACGAGGAGATCCTGCTGTCGCTGGGTGGGGACTGGTCGGCCCCGACCGTCCTCGAGTCACACTGGGAGAAGGGACAGGACATGGTGGACCGGCGGGGCCGGGCTTCCGCCCTCCTCACCCAAGCCTTCGGTTCCCAGCCATTCGTCTGGAAGGACCCCCGCAACTGCCTCCTGCTCCCGTTCTGGCAGGGGATCATGCCTCCCGATGCCGCCGTGTTCGTCTACCGGAACCCGCTCGAGGTGGCCGGCTCCATCCGGACCCGCAATAACACTCCTCTCACCCATGGTCTGGCTCTGTGGGAACGGTACGTGCGCTCGGCAGCCACCAATCTGAACGGTGTCCCGACCCTGGTGACCGCCTTCGATCGGGTCATGGAAGACACCGAAACATGGTGCCGGGAGCTGGTTGACTTCTTGGCCACGGCCGGTCTCGAGGTGGACAGTGGATCGTTCGACCGCGCTGTTCACTCGCTCGACGCCGCCCTCCGCCACCAACGACCCTCACCCCTGCCCGACGATGGTATCCATGCCAGTCAGCGAGACGTCCTGTCGACGCTGGACCGCCTGCAGGGAACCCACCTCTCCTGGCTGCCGCCGGATCTGGGGGACGAGCCCGACTGGGTAGAGGACGTCCTGGCTCTGCGACGGGCGGCGGTCTTGTTGCGTGAACAGCACCGGCCCTCGACCACGCCGTTGGCCCGGGCCGGTCGTCGACTCCAGCGTGTCTCCCGCCGCTTCCAGAGCTGAGGAGCACTGAACCAGAGGGGCGCACCGGAGTGCTCCACCCGCCTCAACAGGGGATGTCGGTATTCGGCCGAGACCAGCGAAGAGCTCGCGGCCGGTGTTTCCCTCTGATTACCCGTCGGCGGAGTCGGCGGAGTCGGCGAGGTCGTCGGCGGACCAGGTCTTGAGCGGGAACTGGGCCAGGACCCGTTGCATCTCGGCGATCTGGTGCGGCGTCAGCCTCCGCTTCCAATCGCCGGGTAGGTCGGCGGACACCCTCCGGGTACGGAATCCCTTCCCCGGGCGGTCGTTGTCCACGATGAAGGATTCTGCCTGTCCGTTCCACTCCAGCCCTAGTTCGGTATAGAGCTGATGGAACTCCTGGGCCGGGTCGCGGCAAAGCTGTTCGTGGGTGCGCACCACCCAGTCGGGATGATGCCCCGCCGCCTTCTCGAGGGAGGTGAGCAGCACGCCCACCTGCCAAATGATCCTCTCGAGGTGATCAGGTCCCGGGGGTGGCACTCCCCACCCGTCAGCCAGGCGACGGATGGCCGGGACCTCGGAGAATCGGACGTATTGCGCATCCATGTCGAGTGAGATCCAACTGGCCAGGATCGAGCCCGGGTGCCGCAGGAGCACCAGGACGTCGATGTCGAACTCACTACCCAGCCAGTCCAGGGCCAATGGGGCGTGGACGGTCTTGATCAGGAGCCTCCGCCCATCGACGTCGGGGTTGGGATGCACGGGCGGATGAGCGGCGATGGCGCCGGCCAGCCACATAGCCGGCGAGAATCCCCCCCGCAGGTACCGACGCCGTTCCATCACCGGCAGCGACCGGAGCCGCGATGCCTTGCCCATGGCGGGTGGGGATACGGCCTCGAGGATCTTGCCGCCGACCCGAAGGCGCAGCGTCTCTGGGGCACCGTCCAGGATCCAAGCCCAGAGCAGGCGGTACGTCTCGTTTCGGTCTCCCGGCGCCAGCACCGGAAACCGGCCGATGTCCCGTTTGGCCCAGATAGCGGAGGCCCGATCCGCCTCGCTGTCGGGTTCCTTGAGAGGGAAGAGGTTGGGATCGCGCTGGAGCGTCCCCAAGGTCCAGGTCGTTCCGGATCGAGGCAAGCCGGCGATGACCAGAGGTCGGCGCCTCACCGACGGTTCGGGCGCAGTCGCCGCATCGCCCTCTTTGGATTCAGCCAGCCCCGGTACCGCGTCCGCACCCCCGTACATGAGGGCACGATACCACCGGCCGTTCGATGGCGAGTCGGCCCCCGCATGCCTTCGATCATCGGAAACCATCGGTGAAGCTGCCCGAGCTTCTTGCTCTGGCCGGCCGAATCCGCCTATCCCGCCTACGGCGGGAACACGGCGCGGGGCCACAAAGGCGGGAACACGGAGCGGGGCCACAAAACAGAGAGCGAACTCACGCGGGCCGACCTCCGGCGTTCTGCGCCTGATGGTGTTTGTCCGTCCAACCCGGGGCAGCCCACTCGATCAGTCGGTGCGCCCTCTGAGCTGCATTGGGCGGTGACGTACACTGAGGCATTCGCCGACGAAGGGGCGCCTGATGGATGGCTCGCAGAATATCCTGCTCATCCTGCTCGACACCGTACGAGTGGATGCACTGGGAGAGGATCTCAACCAGTCGGAGCGATCCGTCAACGCCCGGATCTGTATGGCCTCCGCGCCGTGGACACTGCCATCGTGCTCGGCCATGCTCAACGGGATGACCTCTGCCCACCTCGGCAACTACTGGCGCAATCCGACTTTCAGTCGCAATCACCTCCTGGACTCGCTACCGAAGCGGTACCGGAAAGCGGGGTTCGTCAACAACACCGCTTTGAGCAAGGGATCCGGCGCCGAGATCGGCTTTGATCGGTGGAGCTTCATCGGGGACCACGACGCGCCTTTCGAGGGAGCTCTACGGATGATCGCCAAAGCCGGTCGCCGACGCCCCTGTTTCATACTGTTGCACTCGAACATTGCCCATGACCACGGCTTCAGGGGTGCGGCGCGCTATCTCCCACCGGGGGCACCTCCGGGCCTCGGTAACCGGATCATTACCTGGAGAGACACCACTCCCGCCGAACGGATCGCCGCGGTCGGTAACTACAAGGCGTGTGTCGCCGCCCTCACCGAAAAGGTACGCGTCGTGCTGGACGCCGTACGCCAGCGAGATGACTTCGTGACGGCGATCACCGCTGACCATGGGGAAGGCTTCGATTATGAGCGATGTCGGATCCATCACGGCGGCAGGGTCCATCAGGACCTGATGCAGGTGCCCCTCTCCTTTGATCTGCCATCGTCGGTTCCCGCCAGTCGCCGCCAGTCCCTCGGTGATGCGCTCGGGTCGCAAACGGTCTCCACTACGGACATTCTCCCGACCCTGTTCGGTCTGGCCGGCCACCACGATCTGCCGGATATCGACGGGAGCTCGGCCGAGCGGATCGGGCCGCGCACCCTGGTCGGCGAGGACCGGCGCTATCTCTATCTGAAAGACAGGTTCCGACTCAACTTTCGAGGAAAGCTCATGCGCATGACCGAGGCAGAGCTGGAGCGAAACTCTCGAACACTCGGGATGCTCGAAGAGGGTCCGGTCCTCCGATCGTTCCTTTGCCGATCCGACAAGCTCATCGTGACCTCTTTCCGGTTGGCGTCCACCGGGTCCGCCACGTCAGATCGCCAGGCCTTACTCGGATTGGGGGAGCAGCTTCTCGGTGCACCCGTGGCCATCATCAAGCACAAGCAGCTCTTTGCTTTCGAGCGCTACGACCTCGACGCCGATCCCCTCGAGAGTCGCAACCTGTTGGCCGAGACGCCGAACTGGACGCAGGACCTTCTGGGTGGTCCTTGGGCCTCCGACGTCTCCATACCGGGTCCCGACTCCACCGAGGTGGATCTGGCCGCCATCGTCGACGGAGGGGAAAGAGTGCAACTGCTGGCCAGCTGAGCAGGCCTCGATCGGAATCGAACCGGCAGCGGTGCCTCGACCGGCGTGATAGCCGCCTGACTCGTCGGCCGGTTGGGCGACTAGGACAGTTGTGTGGCGTCGAAGGCCCGAAAGAACTCCGGATCGGATTGCAACCGGGTGAAGACCGAGGTCTCGAAGGGATCCTTCCGTCTGTACTGGCGTGTCTTGTATTTGACGACGGACATCTTCGCCGCCTTCGGCCATTCGGCCAAACGGAGGTCGGAGACTCGGGACGGCTTGCGAGCCACCTTCATCATCAGGCCCTGAAGGGTGGGACCGGATGGCGGAGGCCCGTGCTGGTGGGTGTCGAGTCGGGAATATCTTTCTCGGAAGCCGGCACCGTGGTGGTAGACGCGATGGTCGTATACGGCAAACCAGACCGGATGGTGGGAGTTGTCGGTATTGGTACGAAGGAGGGGAAGCCACTCGATGTTGCGTTCGTCGAGGTTCTTCATCAGATTTCCTCCCGGGTCGGTGACCGTGTCACCCAGTGAGTTGGTCCATGTCGCACCTTCCCCCCAGTCCCCACCGATCTCCTGCCAGAACCCACACGTCGTCACGCTGAAACAGGGATGCGGTTGAGGATCGCCCAAGTTCTCGTCGCGGCGCACGGCAGCCAACGGATAGGCATCAAGGGCACTCCCCATCCAGGCGCTGAGCGGTCGGACGGGCAGGGCGTCTCCGTCGATGAACATGAGTGTGTCCCCTGGATCCGACTGCTCGATGGCCAGTTCGGCCAAGGCATTCAGCTTTTCAGGATGATTTCCGCCAAGGTCTTCGGCGTAATAGAAGCGCTTCCAAAATTGACGATCGATGCCGTGCAACGCCGCAAACACCCGGAAAGGCTCGTCAATGTTCCGTTCGAGATAGTCGAGCTGAGGGTCGATCCACTTGGCCGAGTTCCAATGGACCGTCACTACGTTGAGCATGCTCTATGTCCTTGACGTTTGAGAGGGTCCCATCGCACAGCGCGACAGAGATCGAAGCAAATGTGCCTGGTTCGCCCCTGCGGCACAGCCTCGCATGCGGCCAAAACCGGGTCAAGATCCCTTGGCCGGCATGGGCCCACCGGACAAGTCCTGTCTTCGCCCTTTGTGGCCACCGACCCCGATCGCACCGCGCCTTCGACGCAAGCCCCGGTGATCCGGCGGGCGCCCGAGGACGGGGGCGTGCCGGCGGTTCCGTCTGCGGTGATCACAGGGTCGGCAAGGCCCCGGGTTGGTCCGAGGCGTCGGGGCCGGCGTCTGGTGTGCCTAAGGTTTGACCTATGACCAACCGCTCCACGGCGCGTCCGCTGAACGTCCTCTTCATCATCACGGACCAGCAGCGGGCCGACAGTCTGGGCGTGGTCAACGGATGGGCCCAAACCCCCAACCTCGATGCTCTGGCTGCCGAGGGAACCCTTTTCACCAGCTCCTTCACCAATTCCCCTATCTGCGTACCGTCACGCTTCAGCCTCATGTCCGGTCTCTACCCGCACAATCTCGGCGTGCAGAGCAACGCTACGGTGACCTACCCCGAATGGCTGGACACATGGTTCGGTCGATTGCGTCAGGGTGGCTACCGCACCAGCATGTTCGGGAAGCTGCACCTCCATCCCGGTCAGGACGACCTCCGCAAGAAGGTCGACCTGGTCCGCCGCTACGGATTCGATGATGTCGACGAGGTGGGTGGCCCGCGGGCCATGCGCTTCTGCTCGGCCAACCTCACCGACCTATGGGAGCGCGAGGGGGTGCGCATCGCCTACCGCCGCGATGTGGGTGATCGTAAACACTCGAAGCCCTGGGTGGTTCGTCCGACGCCGTTGGGTGTCGACCTCTACTACGACACCTACGTGGGCCGGACGGCGGCGGCCTATATCCGTGAGTACAAGCGCCCGGAGCCCTGGTGCTGCTACGTGGGGTTCCCCGGGCCCCATGAACCGTGGGACACACCGGGTCCGTGGGCCGATGCCTATCGGCCGGCAGACATGGCTGCGGCTGCGCCGGCGCCGGGATCGGTTGCCGCCCGCCCCACCGGGGTGCTGGATGACCGGCTGAGCGACCCACCGCCCTTGACCGGCGGCGACATCGCCGCCTTGCGGGCCGACTACGCCGGCGAGGTGAGTCTCATCGACGAGGCCATCGGCAAGATCTTCCAGGCTGTACGGGACCGGGGCGAATGGGATCGCACGATCATCGTGTTCACCTCCGACCACGGCGAGATGAACGGCGACGCCGGCCTCCTCTACAAGGAGGTCTTCCTCGATGGCGCCGTGCGGGTGCCACTCATCATCCGGCATCCCGGCCACCCGGGCGCCAACACCGTCACCGAGCCGGTGGAGCTGGTGGATGTCGGTGCCACGGTCCTCGATTTCGTCCAACCCGAATCGCAGGGGGCGTTCCGCATGGGCCGGTCGATGGCCGGCGTCGTGCGGGGCGAACAAGGGGCCCTACCGCGGACAGACGCGCTGTCCGAGTACAAGGGTGAGGTCATGCTGGCCACCCCGGAATGGAAGATCGGTCTGAACGCGCAGGGGGAGACGTACCTCCTCTTCGATCGGATGGCCGACGAGTCGACCAACCTGGCCAACGCCCCCGAGGTCGCCGATACCCAGCGCGAGATGGAGAACCGGCTCCTGCAACGGCTGGTTGCCTCCTCGTCGCGCCAGCCCACCTTCGTCCCGCCCGGCACCCGGACCGGCAGTGTGTCCCGGGTGGCCCGCCGGTGGTTGGGGGAGGAGCGTTACAACGTCGTGCACCAACGACTGGGAAGCCGGAAGGGGAGAGCGGGGCAGGTTCGGCGCTGACAACCGCCACGTCCCCGGACCTCCACTCTCACCCCGTGGGCGGGCTGCGATCCCGGTTGAGGACTTCGATGCTGATCGGTTGGCTCTCGACCGACTTTCCGTCGGTGTAGGTGACACGGCTGCGCAACTGGAAGTTCCCGTCGGCCACGGTCGTGGTGTCCCACCGCGCCAACCATCCGTACGGGGATGAGCTCCCGGTGGCCACCGGCGCGTCGTGCAGTCTGTGCCCGGTGACCCGAAACTGCACCGAGGCGACATTGTTCGAGGTGGCCGTGGCGTCCAGCAACGCGGTGCCGGACAGCACCGTCCCACTCCGGGGGCGGACCACCCGCGTCAACACCTCGGCGAACAATCCCGACCGCCGGTCGATCGAGCCGAGCGAGGTGCCAAACAGGCTCAGCCGTTCGGCGCTGGCGAAGGCAGCCAGTCGCCTGACCTCGTTCGTCGAGTAGACGTAGGGACTGAAGCCCCTGACCAGATTGTCCGGGGCCGCATGGATGTTGGCCGTGATATCGGCCACGTTCGACTGGGATTGGAACCAGGATCGTCCGTAATTCAGCCCGTTGGAGTATCCCAGTAGGACCTCCAGGACGAACAGACTGAGCAGAATGCCCATGGCCACCATGGTCACGGCGCTGGACCGGGTGGCGACCGACCGGCTTCGGGGCCGGGTGTTGACTTCCGTCCCGTGGGCCTTCTCACTGATGACCGCCGACACCGGTCCGACCAGGACCAGGTAGGCCCCTATCCACACCAACAGATCGAAGGTGGCGAACCGCGATTCGTCCTGCAGGCCCAGTTGGATCCGACCCAGCGTGGTGAAGGCCACGAAGATGAGGCCGTAACAGATGAGGGCCACGCCGATGGGCCCGCCGCCCTCCACGTCGCGCCGGAAGCCGTAGACCAGGGCCACGACCGCCACACCGAAGACGAGCACACCCAGGGCCAGGGCCAGACCGTTCACCGAACCCGGGCCGGCACTGATGCGGGACCCGGTCACGTTGCCCAGCGACTCCAAGAAGAACCGGAGGGCGGACCAGGGGTGGGACAGGGCTGACGACTCGTGCCCCCCGGTGGCCGTCCAGTCGAAGTGGACGAAGTAGAGGACGGTGGTGACCGTGCCGGAGGCCAGCCAGACCGTCACCGTACGTAGATCCCGCCGGCGCAGGTACAACAGCACCAGCCCGGCCGGCCAGATGAACAGCCCCTGGAGCGAGGAGTAGCTGCCCACCACGGCGGCGGCGATGGCGCCGACCGTGGCCATCCAGGTGAGGGTGACCCGGTCGAGCAGGAAGAGGGCCACGGCCAGCGCCAGCATCACCAGGTACCAACTCACCAGAAACCCGAAGAGCGTGGTGCCGAGCGGGGCGAAGGACAAGAAGACGAGGGCCACCGGGCAGTAGAGGATCCAGGGCAGCGAAGGCTGTCTCCGTCGGTGGGCGACGATGATCAGTGCGGTGGTGACCACCACGAATATCCCGCTCAGGGTGTCCTCGACCTCGATGTTGAAGTGGGTGGCGTAGGCCAGGGCGAGGACGATCAAATTGGGAAAGAGGATCCGGTTCTCGTTGTGCTGGGCCCAGAGGGTGGCGAAGCTGAGCGTCCCGTCGTGGGCGTGCATGATCACCTTGATGTCCACCCATTGGTCGAAGTAGATCATGTTGACGGCGAAGTGATGGATGAACCAGAACACCCCGCCTACCACCACGGCGAAGACGACGGCGGCAACGATGTCGGTCCGGTGCCGCGGTGGAGGAGGGGCGGCGGGCGGCACGGTAGGAGGTGCTGTCGTCTGTTCGACCGCTACCGCCATGTCCTGCCCCCTTGCCCGACACCCACGACCGCCGCCATCCATAGCCGGCCAGCTCACGACGAACCCGAAGGATCGCAGAGCAAATTGTAGACCAGGGGTGGCTGCAGGCCCACCGGGGACATGGGTCCACCGGCAGTGACGGTCCTGGTCGATGAGCGAACGGGTAACGTCAACGGCATGTCATCCCGTTCGCGCAAGATCGCCAAGCCTGCGGCCGCATTGGGCGTGGTGGCCACCATGGCCAGTATCTGGTGGTTCGCCCTCCGACCCCGCCGCAAGCACAAGCACGACTCCTAGATCGGGATACGGCGGGGGCCGGGCCGGTGGGTGGACCCGCTCCTCTTTGTGGGTGGTGGCGGCCCCGGTAACCTCGCCGCGGTGGCACTGGCATCGCTGCGGCCCCTGAGGTCGCGCAATTTCGCTCTCATCTGGTCGGCCGCCCTGGTGTCCAACGTGGGCACCTGGATGCAGACGGTGGCCCTCGGGGTCCTGGTGTTCGCTCGCACCGACCAACCGGCATGGACTGGGCTGGTGGCGGCGGCCGGCTTCCTGCCCATCGGCCTCCTGGCTCCGTTGGGTGGCGCCCTGGCCGACCGGCTGGACCGACGGCGGTGGCTGATCGCCACCACGCTGGCCGAGATGTCCTTCGCCACCGTGCTGGCCATCCTGGCCGCCACCGGACACGATCCCCCCGGGGTGCTGGTGCTGCTGTCCTTTCTCGGCGGTGCTTCGGGCGCAATCGGCTTCCCCGCCTACCAGGCCATGGTGCCCGACCTGGTCCCGCGTGACGACCTACTGGGGGCGGTCTCCCTCTCCTCGGCCCAGTTCAACCTGGGACGGGTCATCGGGCCGGCACTGGCCGGGCTGGCACTCCTGACCCACGACTACGGGCTGGTCTTCGGAATCAACGCCGCCTCGTTTGCCGCCGTGGTGGTGGCCCTGATCATGGTGCGGCTGCCGCCACCGGTCGACGCTCGGAGCTCGATCGGCATCGCCGCCCGCATCGTCGTGGGTGCCCGTGTGGCCTTCGCCGAACCGGGTTGCCGTGCGGCCATTGTGCTCATCGCCGTCGTGGCCCTGCTGGCCTCCCCCTTCATCGCTCTGGTGCCGGCCATGGCCGGCGTCGTCCATCGTGAGGGCGTCACCGTGCCGGTGGCCACCGCCCTGTTGGTCACCGCCCAGGGCATCGGTGCCGTTACCGGCGCACTGCTCCTGCCCACTCTGGCCGAGCGCCTCGGTCGTCGCACGATGATGGTGGGAGCACTGTTCCTGCTCCCCCTGCTGTTGGTCAATTACGGATTGGCGCCCGCGCTGTGGTGGTCGGCGATCAGCTTCGTGGGGGTGGGCGCCGGCTACATTGCCGTGCTCTCGGGGCTCAACACCGTGGTCCAACTGCGGGCCCCGGTGGAGTTCCGTGGACGGGTGCTCAGCATCTACATGATGGGCCTGGGCATCGTCTATCCCCTGGGTGCGGTCCTCCAGGGCCTGGTGGCCAACCATCTCGGTGTCCGGACAGTCACCGTGATCTGCGCCGGCGCTCTTCTTGTGGTTCTCGCCACCATTGCCGCGCTCGCCCCCGGCGTCCTTTCGGCCCTGGACGATCCGCCGTCTCCCGCCGTACCCTCCGTGGCCGGCACCGTCAACGACGCCCTGTGAAACAGTCGCCGACGGTGGAGGTTCTCACCCGGTCGGATGCAGAGCCGGCCCAGCGGCGGGCGGCCGGAGCCCTGCGGGCCATGGGTCTCCGGGCCGGGGACAGGGTGGTCTTGTGCCTTCCCTCCTCAGCCGCCCTGGTCTGTGCCGTGCTCGGCGCCCTGCGGACCGGTGTGGTGCCCGTCCTGTTGAACGCCACCCTCACCGAAGGCGAGCGACTCGAGCTGACCGAGGACGCCGACCCGGCCCACATGATCACCACCGGGGCCGGACTGGCCGCCCTGGACGCCGGGCCCCCCGTCGAATTGGCACCGTACCCGTTGGCCCGACCCATCCACTACACGTCCGGGACCACCGGACGGTCCAAAGGGGTGTGGACCGGCCTGTGGGACGAAGACACCGCCGCCGCCGTCTTCGCCGACGAAGCCGACCTCTGGTCCTTCGCTCCCGACGACGTGCGTCTGGTGTGCTCGCCTCTCCACCATTCGGTGTCGATCCGGTTCGCCGGCGGCACCCTGCTGTCGGGGGGCTCGTGCCTCATCCTCAGCCGGTTCGAACCCGACATGGCCCTCCGCACCCTCGGCGGGCACTACGGCCTTCGGCCCAGCACCACTTTCATGGCGCCGGTGGCCCTGGCCCGACTGCTCGACGCCGCCGGTGAGCAGTACCGCCACCTCGACCGGTTACGACTTCTGGTTCACGCCGGTTCGCCGTGTCCCCCACCCCTCAAGCGGCAGGCCCTGGCCCGTGTCGGCCCCGGCGTTCTATGGGAGTTTTACGGCTCCACCGAAGGCCAGTTCACGGTGTGCTCACCGGACGAATGGATGGAACGGCCGGGGACGGTGGGTCGGGCTCGGCCGGGCCGAAGGCTGTCGGTGGAGTCCGACGGCACCATCTGGTGCCGTCCGCCGTCCTTCGCCCGTTTCGAGTATTGGCGGGATCCGGTCAAGAGCGCCTCGGCCTGGCGAGGTGAGTGGTTCAGCGTCGGTGATCTCGGACGACTGGACGACGCCGGCTATCTGTTCATCGACGGTCGTCGCCACGATCTGATCATCAGCGGCGGTGTCAACGTCTATCCGGCCGAGGTGGAGATGGTCCTGAGCGCCGTTCCCGGCGTGGCCGACGTGGCTGTCTTCGGTCTTCCTGACGATGACTGGGGCCAACGGGTCTGTGCCGCCATCGTCCTCAGCTCGGCGGAGGGTCCTCCACCTGAGGCCAGGGTGCTGGCCGCTCTGCGCCACCGGGCCTCCACCCATCTGGCTCCCTACAAGCGACCGAAGGAGTATGCCGTTGTGTCTGCCCTCCCCCGGACGGCCACCGGCAAGGTCCAGCGCAACCTTCTGCCCCCGTTGGTGGGGTCACCATGACCAGGTCCGGGCGGGGAGTCGGCGTCGGTTCGGACCAGGACGAGTGGGGAATACTGGGGAGATGAGCCCTGCCGACGCCGGTCCCCCCATCGCCACCGTGAACCCGAGCACCGGAGAGGTCCTGCAGCTCTTCGAGCCTTACGACTCGGCCGCGGTGGAGACGCGGCTGGCCAGAGCGGCGGCCGCCGCTCCGATGTGGGCCCGCAGCACCTTTGCCGAGCGATCCCGCCTGTCGGTCACGGTGGCCGGATTGTTGGAGGCGGAGCTGCCCGACATCGCCCACGTGATCACCACCGAGATGGGGAAGCCCTTCGCCCAGGCCAAAGGCGAGGTGGCCAAATGCGCCAGCGCCTTCCGGTGGTTCGCCGAGCGCGCCGAGGCCATGCTGAGCGACGAGGAGGTGCCGGTCGACGCCTCGCTCGGTCTGGTCACCTATCAACCTCTGGGGGCGGTGCTGGCCATCATGCCCTGGAATTTCCCGTTGTGGCAGGTGACCCGCTTTCTGGCCCCCGCCCTCATGGTCGGGAACGTGGGCCTCCTCAAGCATGCGCCGAGCGTGCCCCGGACCGCCCTATTGCTCGAGGATGTGCTGCGTCGGGCCGGTGCGCCCGACGGCGTTTTCCAGACGCTGTTGGTCGGGACCGACCAGGTGCCGGCCATCATCGCCGATCCGCGGGTGGCTGCCGTCACCCTCACCGGTTCGGTGGGCGCCGGACGGGCCGTGGCCGCCCAGGCCGGGGCAGTGGGGAAGAAGGTCGTGCTCGAACTGGGCGGCAGCGACCCCTTCATCGTCCTGCCCTCGGCCGATCTGGACCGGGCCGTAGCCGTGGGGGTGCAGGCCCGCCTTCAGAATGCCGGTCAATCCTGCATCGCCGCCAAGCGGTTCATCGTCCACCGCCAGGTGGCTGATGCCTTCATCCGCGGTTTCGTGGCCGAGACGGAGGCTGTTGTCGTCGGCGACCCCTTTGACCCGGCCAGCGAGATCGGGCCTCTGGTCACCGCCACGGCCCGGGACACCATCGAGGCGCAAGTGGAGGACGCCCGAGAAAAAGGAGCGCGCATTCTGTGCGGCGGCGAAAGGGTGGTGGGCCCGGCGGGCCCGGATCGGTCCGGTTTCTTCTACCGCCCGACGGTGGTTACCGACATCACACCGGCCATGCGGGTGGCCACCGAAGAAGTGTTCGGACCGGTGGCCCTGCTCTATGTGGTGGACGACGCCGATCAAGCCCTGGAGCTGGCCAACGGGACGGAGTTCGGCCTGGGGTCGAGCGTGTGGACCAACGATCCTGACGAGCAGCAGCGGTTCGTGGTGGGGCTGCAGGCGGGACAGGTCTTCGTCAACGGAATGGTTGTCTCCATGCCCGAGCTGCCTTTCGGGGGGATCAAGAGTTCCGGCGTCGGTCGTGAGCTGGCCCGCCACGGTCTGCACGAGTTCTGCAACGTCAAGTCGGTGTGGATCGCCTGATGGGAGGCACCGGTCACCGGGTCTATCTCGATCATGCCTCCACCACCCCGCTCCGCCCCGAGGCGGCCGAGGCCATGTGGCCCTTTCTGGCCGGCACGTTCGGTAACCCGTCGGGGAGCCACGCCGAGTCCCGGGCCGCCCGGCGAGCCGTGGAAGACGCCCGGGACCAGACCGCGGCGCTGCTGGAGGCGTCCCCCGGCGAGGTGGTCTTCACGTCCGGGGGCACCGAGGCGGACAACTTGGCCGTCTTCGGGGGTTGGGCTGCGGCCACGGACTCCCATCCGGAGCGGAACGTCCTGGTGTGCGCAGCCATGGAGCACCACGCCGTACTCCTGGCCTGCCGGGCCCTGGCCCGACGCACGGGTGCCGTCCTGCGCGAGGTGGACTCCGACAAGGAGGGTCGCATCGACGTGGACCAGTTGGCCTCCGCCTGTACGGACGAGGTGGCTCTGGTGGCGGTGATGACCGTCAACAACGAGATCGGAACGGTGCAACCCCTGGAGCAGGCCTTGGCCATCGTCCGGCAGAGGGCGCCCGGAGCGCTGTTCCACACCGACGCCGTTCAGGCGGTGCCCTGGCTCGACGTGGCCGGACTCACCGGACAGGCCGACCTGGTAGCCGTCAGTGCGCACAAGTTCGGTGGACCCAAGGGCGTGGGCGCCCTTGTCGTCCGCCACGGTGTGTCCCTGCCCCCGGTGGTGCACGGGGGGGGCCAGGAACGGGACCGGCGCAGCGGAACCCACAATGTTTCCGGCATCGTCGGCCTGGCCGTCGCCCTGGCCGTCACCGTGGCCGAGCGCCACGAGGCCTCGGCCCGGGTCACCGTCCTGCGTGACCGGCTGGGCGACAGCCTGGTGGCCGGTGTCCCCGGTGCGGTGGAGACCGCTGAGCGGGGGGCCACGGTGGCCGGTCATCTCCACCTCCGCTTCGCCGGGGTGGAGAGTGAGGCCCTGGTGGTGCTTCTGGACGAGGCCGGGGTGGCGGTGTCGGCCGGAGCGGCCTGCTCGAGCGGCGCCGTGGAGGCGAGCCACGTCCTCACCTCCATGGGCTACGACCGCCTCGAGGCCATGAGCGGCGTCCGCTTCTCGCTCGGATCCACCACCACCGGCGCCGACATCGACCGGGTGACGGAGGTCGTTCCCGGCGCGGTGGCCCAGCTGAGAGACTGACCCCTATGAGGGTGTTGGTGGCCATGTCCGGCGGTGTCGACTCTTCGGTGGCGGCCGCCGTGATGGCCGAGCGCCACGGCCGCCACCAGGTGGTGGGAGCCACGCTCAAGCTGTGGGGGGGCGCATCGGACTCGGGGTGCTGTTCAGTGGCCGATGTCGAGGATGCCCGCAGGGTCGCCGATCAATTGGGGTTGGTCCACCACGTCTTCAATTTCGTAGATGACTTCGAGGAGCACGTCGTCACCCCCTACGTACAGGGTCACGCCGAGGGGCGCACGCCCAATCCGTGCATCGAGTGCAATCGGCACATCAAGTTCGCCCGCCTGCTCGACCGGGCGCGGGCGCTCGGCTTCGATGCCCTGGCCACCGGTCACCATGCCCGGCGCCAGACCACCCCGTCGGGTCGTTACCGCCTGTCCCGGGGGGCTGACCCGGCCAAGGACCAGTCCTATGTTCTGGCCATGCTGGGCCAGGACCAGCTCGCCCGCACTCTCCTCCCGGTAGGCGAGATGACCAAGGCGGAGGTGCGGGCCGAGGCCGGTCGTCTCGGGTTGCGCACAGCCGCCAAGCCCGACAGCCAGGACGTCTGTTTCATCCGGTCCGACGAGGGCCGGCAGGGATTCCTCGGATCCCGACTTCCGCTCCACTCCGGCCAGATGGTCGACCATGTGACGGGGGCGGCCCTCGGCCCGGTGGAGGCCGTCGAGCTGGTGACCGTGGGTCAGCGGCGGGGGATGGGCCACAGCGACGACGGTCGCCGTCGTTTCGTGACCGCCGTCGACGTCCCGGCCCGGCGGGTGGTGGTCGGCTCTCCCGAGGCCGCACATTGCGGTGCGGTGCTGCTCCACACGGTGACCTGGGTTGATGGCGGTCCTCGGCTGTCAGCCGAGCCGGAAGGAGAAGCGGAACCGGGATCTCCGGCCATTGCCCAGTGCAGCGCCCACGGCCGACCGGTGCCGTGCCGGTTGTCCCGGTCGGGTGACGGGATAGCGGTGACGTTCGCCGTCCCTCAGCGACGGATCGCCCCCGGTCAGACCGTGGCCCTGTACGACCCCGCCCGACCCGACACCGTTTTGGGTTCGGGGATCGCACTGTGACCGGCCCCGGTGGACTCCGGTCCGGGGAGGGTTGGGTTGACCCCGTCTGATCCGGTGGGACGCGTCGAGGAGTTGCGGGAGCTCATCGCCCACCACAACGACCGCTACCACCGTCTCGATGATCCGGAGATCACTGATGCCGAGTTCGACCAATTGGTGCGCCAGTTGCGGGACATCGAGGCCGACCATCCCGATCTGGTGGTCCCGGGGTCCCCCACCACGACGGTCGGGTCGCCGCCGTCGACCCTCTTTGCTCCGGTCAGTCACCGGGTCCCGATGATGAGCCTCGACAACGCCTTCAGCGCCGACGAACTGCAGGCGTGGGCCGACCGACTGGCCAAGCAGATCCCGGCCGACACCGCCTTCGTGTGCGAGCTCAAGATCGACGGTCTGGCCATCTCCCTCACCTACCGCAACGGCCGCTACGTGCAGGCGGCCACCCGTGGGGACGGTCGCACCGGTGAGGATGTCACCGCCAATGTCGCCACCATCGTCGACATCCCCCACCAGCTCCGACCGGACGTCGGTCCTCCGCCTTCGTTGATCGAAGTGCGGGGCGAGGTCTACATGCCCCGGTCGGCCTTCGAGAAGCTCAACCGTCATCAGGCCGAGGTCGGCGAGCGGCTGTTCGTCAACCCACGCAATTCGGCGGCCGGGTCCCTCCGTCAGAAGGACTCGTCGATCACCGCGTCACGGGCCCTCTCGTTTTGGGCCTACCAGGTGGGCGACCTCGAGCGGGGCACCCGCTCGGGCGGTACCGATGCCCCGCCGCTTCCGGACCTTCTGGCTCCCACCCATGCAGCCACCCTGGACTGGCTGGACCAGGCCGGCTTGCCCGTCAACCCGCAGCGCCAAATCGTCCACGGACTGACGGACGCTCTGGCTTTCTGCCGCCGGTGGGAGGAAGGCCGACATGCCCTCGACTACGAGATCGACGGTGTGGTGGTCAAAGTCGATGACATCGCCCTGCAGCGACAGCTCGGGGCCACGTCCCGGGCTCCCCGGTGGGCCGTCGCCTACAAGTTTCCGCCGGAGGAGCGCACCACGCTCCTGAAGGGGATCGCCGTCTCCATTGGCCGGACAGGAAAGGCCACCCCTTTTGCCGTGCTGGAGCCGGTGTTCGTGGGGGGCTCGACCGTCTCGTTGGCCACCCTCCACAACGAGGACCAGGTGCGGGCCAAAGACGTGCGGCCCGGCGACACTGTCGTGGTCCGCAAGGCCGGCGATGTGATCCCCGAGGTGGTGGGCCCGGTGGCCAGCACCACCAAACAGCGTCGCCGCCGACGATGGGTGTTCCCGACCGAGTGCCCGAGCTGCGGGGCGCCGCTGGAGCGCCTGCCCGGTGAGAGCGACACCTTCTGCACCAATCTGGACTGTCCGCAGCAGCGTGTGCAGCGCATCGCCCACTTCGCCTCCCGTTCGGCCATGGACATCGAGGGGTTGGGCGAGCAGCGGGTGCAACTGCTGGTCGACCAGCGACTCCTCGACGACGTGGCCGATCTGTACTCGTTCACGGCGGCCACCTTCGAGGGGCTCGAAGGCTTTGCCACGTTGTCCGTCGCCAACCTGCTCGGGGCCATCGACGAGTCGCGGTCCCGGCCACTCAGTCGCCTTCTGGTCGGGCTCGGAATACGCCACCTGGGCCAGGTCGGGTCGATCGCCCTGGCTCGGGCCCTCGGGACGATCGACGAGATCATGGGGGCCGACGAATCCGAACTGGCCGTGGTCGACGGTGTCGGGCCGATCATCGCCGCCAGTGTGGTCCGGTGGTTCGGTTCGCCAGTCAACCGATCGATGGTCGAGCGGCTCCGGTCGTCCGGCGTCAACCTGATCGAGCCGGGTGCCGGCACGGCCGGACCGGCCTCCGAGCTGCTCCAGACCTTGGCGGACAAGTCGGTCGTGGTCAGTGGGGCCCTCCAGGGATACACCCGGGAGGAGGCCGAAGAGGCGATCCTGGCCCGGGGGGGTAAATCGCCCGGGTCGGTGTCGAAGAAGACCTTTGCCCTGGTGGTGGGGGAGGCCCCCGGAGCGTCCAAGCTGAGCAAGGCCGAACAGCTGGGCGTGGCCATCATCGGCGCCGACGGATTCGAGGAACTGCTCAACACCGGGAAGCTCCCCGAACCGGGACCGGCGTCGGACTGACAGTCCGATCGGGCTGACGTCCCGGCCACGCCGACGCCCACCGCCCTACGTTGCCGTGCCGTGACATTGGGCCGGACGGCGGTGACCGCCCCGGTCGGATTGACGGGCGCAGGCAGGCGGGCCGCACCCGAGAAGCCCAGGGGTGGGCCGGCCAGCGGCGATTGCCGTCGCAAATTGGTTCCAATGTAATTCCAAGTAATGACTAAAATAAACATCCGATAAGAAGTACAATTAATTCCAAGGTTATTCCAATAAATCGTATCTATTTGAATTAATGACATGGCTGACCATGCGGCAATTGGTTCCAAGCCCTCTCCAAGAGATCAGACGAACTCCCAGCTGGTTCTTAGGAATCCTTCAGAATGCGTCCCGAATCCGTCAAGATAGAGGGACGGATATAGACAATTGCTCCGACACAAAAATGTCACAGATAATCCTCGATAAAGCTCTTGAATCCCGGGATGATAAACGTTAACGTACGTAGTACCGGGGAATGAATTCAGCGGGGATGGCACGTCGAGGTTGAGGTGCAGCTGGATCGTCAGTCCTTCGGGATGCAGAAAGCTCAATCCGACCCGCTCGGAACTGACGTCCTTGGGGTATCAGGTGCCGGTGTATCGGGTCGGGCTGTCCGTTTGGGGGGCACATCCGTCACCCACCGATTACCGCGGCAACGCGGGAAGAAAAGAAGGAGCACGTATGTTTCGCAAGGTTCTAATCGTCGCGGCCGCAGCCGCCCTGCCCGTGAGCATGATCGCGGCCACCGGCACCATCGCCGGTGCCAGTGCGCCGACAATAAACGCCACCACCAACACGGCGACCTGCACGGGGCTGAAGGGAACGGCCAAGTTCAGCCCACCCATCAGTGAGAATGAGACGGTGGGCGCCACCGAGGTCACCACGATAAAGGCCAAGCTGACCGGGTGTACGTCCAACGCCACCGGGCTGACCGTCAAGGACGGCACGGTCAAGGGCAGCTTCTCCGACACGATCACCTCGGCCAACGGGTGTGCCTCTCTGCTCGGCAGCAATACCGAGAGCGGCACCCTGACCACCAAGTGGTCGACAACCCCCAAACTGTCGTCCGGTAGCAGCGTGGTCACCATCCACAGCGTCCAGGGCGGTGTTGCCCCCGACGGGACCAATGCCGAGTTCCAGATCCCGGGCAGCACCCCCGACAGCGCTACCGGATCCTTCCAAGGAACCGACAGTGGAGCCAGCGGCAGCACGGCTGCTCAGTCCAAGCAGACGGTCACCGCTCTCGGTAAGTCCTGCGCCGGCAAGTCAGGTATCAAGAGCCTCTCGCTCGTCCCGGTGACCGGTAGCGGTGCACCGGTAGCGGCATTCTTCGGCTGACACCTGCTTCACTCCCCTGAGTATTGGGTCAGTCGTACCGACGAGGACGGGGCTTCGGCCCCGTCCTCGTCGCGTCGGCCCGCTCCTTCGGCCGGTCGAACCGCCGAACTGGGCTGTCCCCATCCGTGCCGCCCATGGCCCCTCGCCGTCCATAAAAAATCATAGATATCGGTGATCCGATCATCAGCAGGCTTATTCATGCCTCTGAACTGCGGATTGAGCGGTTTCCGCCCCATCGCGGACCTGGGTCGGTCCGTGAAAAAGGAAATCGTGCGTTGTATCCACCGGTCGATCCCGTTAGGGTCGAGGATGTCGAGCCAGGGGGGTCGTCAGTGGGGGATGCGAGTTCGCACACTGCCTACCGTTCTGGTTTGACCATTGCATGCCGACTCGGTTGGCGCCGCGCAAAGGGGCCATTGTGAAAATCAATGTCGCCGTGGCGCGTTCGTCGGGATCGGTTGACCATCACGTCGGGGGCAAAGCGTCGCCTGACCACACCACGGAAACGTGGGGAGAAAAAGGAGCACACATGCTACGCAAGGTATTGTTAATCGCGGCAGCGACCGCCATGCCGCTCAGCTTCATTGCTGCTGTCGGCGGGAGTGCCGGCGCCACCTCCAAGGTCGACGCCACCAACGCCACGGTGGCGTGTAACGGGATTTCTGGCTCAGTGAAGATCAAGCCGGCGATCAGCGCCAACGAGGTCGCAGGACCCTCGAAGATCACCATCAAAGCCACCCTGTCCGGTTGCACCACCAGTGACGGCGTGACGGTGACCAAGGCCAGTGTGGCCGGCACTCTCACCAGCACCCGCACTGCGGGAGAGAACGGGTGTGCGGAGCTCGCAGAAGGCACCGGCGGCTCTGGAGAAAGCGGAACGCTCACCACCAAGTGGACGACGACCCCCAAGCTGTCCTCGGGCAATAGCGTGATCCACCCCACGTCGTTCACCGGTACGCTCCTGACCAGCGGACCCGATAGCGGCTACGTCACCTTCGCCATCCCCGGCGCCACCCCGAACGGAGCGCCATCGGGCTCCTTCCAGGGCACCAACGCCGGTGCCAGCGATGCCACCACCGGATTGACCAAGGAGACCGGTGCCGCGCTGATCACGAGCTGTGAGAGCAAGAAGGGCCTCTCCACCATTGATCTGACCACCGCCCCCAGCCCACCGTCGGTGACTTTGGGCTAGGAAGCACCAAGCAAGGATTCGGCCCGCAACTGCGGGCATGCCGTACCGACGAGGACGGGGCTTCGGCCCCGTCCTCGTCGTATGCCCCGTCCTCGTGCTGTCCCCTGACCCCGTCGTTGAGTCGCATCGGTCGTTGTCGGGCAGCTCGATCTGGCCGCCAGTGAATGCGAGTTCTGTGAGAGTCCCGATCGGGACCATCCTTTCCGGGCTCCCCCGGCGTCGACAATGATGTCGATGGTGGGTGAGACGGAGGATTGATGGGCACCGAGAGATTTAGGAGGGAACCGGGGCTGAGGGCGTGTGCGCCACATGCGCCCATCCGTCGGCGTATCCGCACTGGACAAGCTTTGGCCCTTCTGGTGGTGGCTACGACCCTTCCCCTTTGGCTGGTGGGTTGCAGCACATCGCCCCCGGCGGCGGCGCCGGCACCTCCGACGCTGAACACCCCGGGAGCGACGTGTTCGCTACCCGCTGGTCCGCCCACCGGTCCAACTGCGGTCCCGTTACGGGTCGAGCGTGAGGGTGCAGGCGTCAGGGTGCTGGTTTCGATGTGCGTCGACGGAGCTGGACCGTTCCCCTTCGTGGTCGATACCGGTGCTCCCTTGACCCTGTTCGACACCCATTTTCTGGACCACGTGCACCTGGCCGCCGACGCGCCCGTCGGTGTGCTCCGTCAGCCCGGGTGCACGGTGGTTGTGCTCCACGATTCGGTGCACCGGTGGTCGATCGGACCCATCGGACTGACCGGGCAGTCGGTTTCGGTGGTGCGGATGCCCGGCTTCGGGCTCGAGGGGCAACCGGTGGGTCTACTCGGCTCGGATGTGCTCAGCCGCTTCGGCTCCATTCGCATCGACTACGCCACTCAACGCCTCACCGTCGCCGGCCCGGAAGGTCAGGCCTCCGCCCCGGGGACGGCCGTCACCGGGGCGATTGCTGGCCCTGTACCTCAGGGTCTGCTCGGTGTCGGGGCGCACTCACTGGTCCCCGTAGATGTCACCACCTCGGCGGCCGGCACGTCGGTGCTGACTCCGGTCACGTTGGACAGCCGCGGTCCCTTTGCCTTTGCCGTTGCCACCGGTGCTTCCACCTCTGCCATCACCGGGTTGCTAGCCGCTCAGCAGGGACTGGCGAAGACCGGACAGACCGCGCCGGTCACCTCCTTCGGCTGCCTGCGGAGCGCCCCGGTAGTGAGGAGCGGCCCGTGGGCCGCCAGTTCGGTGACACTGCCACCTCGGCTGATCACGACCGACCTGGCGGCAACTGCCCCGGCCGCCGCCCAAGGGCTGTTGGGATCGGACGCGCTCAGGGCCTACGGCTGGGTCGTCCTCGACTACCGCTCAGGGAGTCTGTTTCTGGGTACGGGGTCGTCGCCTTCCCCCTGAACCATTCCAGCACCCAGGTCGCGCTGTGCGGTGGCGTGATGTGACGATCACCGGATCGAGAGGGCGATCTGGCGGGGAGTGTTGGCTAAACTCGTTGAACTTCGAGGGGGCCGTGACAGCCATGGGAATCAGGACGGGATTCGAGCGGTTGGCCGCAGCGGCACTGCTGGTAGGCACAGCCGTCGCCAGCCTGTCGTCGCCGGGAGCGGGTGCGGGCACCGTACCGGTTGTCGCCACCGGCCGGGTGATGTACGGAGCCGCGGCGTCGGATACCTCGGGGGAGGACGCCGGGTCCCCGTGGCAGTTGACCGCCACCTACCCGGTTGTGCCGAACACCATTGGCGTTACCTGCACGTCGACCAGCACTTGTTACGCCGCGGGTGACAACGGCTCGCAATACGGGGACATCTTCGGCACCACCAACGCCGGGTCCACCTGGAGCACTCAGACGGTTCCTGCTCAAACGGGAGGGATCAATTACATCAGCTGTCCCTCGGCTACCGACTGCTTTGCCGTGGGCTATGTCAGCTCGGTCCAAGGGGAGATTCTGGCCACCACCGACGCCGGGGGTACCTGGACCGCCCAGACGGTCCCGGCCGGTGCGGCAGACCTCTACGGCATCGACTGTCCCTCCACCGCCATCTGTTACGCGGTTGGGCTGTCCAGCGCCGGCTACGGGGAGATCCTCGGCACCACCGACGGGGGGAGCACCTGGAGCGTCCAGACCCTGCGTTCACGAAAGTCTTATCCGGCCGCCATCGCCTGTACGTCGACCGCCGTCTGTCATGCCGTCGGCACCAACAGCGCCGGATACGCGGTGGTCCTCGCCACCTCTGACGGTGGCCAGAAGTGGAGCGTCCAACCTGTGCCTTCCGGGCTCTACGGGCTGTCCGACGTGGCCTGTACGTCGGCCACGACCTGCTATGCCGTTGGAGAGAATGTCTCGCTGGAGGGTGTGGTCCTCACCACTGCCGACGCCGGCACTACATGGACCGTTCAGACTTTGCCCTCCGGCAGCATGGGTACGGCTGGCATCGCCTGCCCAACCGCCAGCACCTGCTACATCGTGGGCGATGACACCTCTCATGCCGGCGACCTCCTCACCACCTCGGACGCCGGCACTACGTGGACGGCCCAGCCCCTGCCCACCGGGGTCGCAGCCCTGTTCGGCATTTCCTGTCCCTCCGCCACCGTGTGCTACTCGGCGGGCATGGAGCCTTCGGGGGGTGGCGCCTTCATCCTCGAAGGACCGTTCTCGGTTGCCACCACGTCGCTGCCGGGCGGTACCACCGACGTGCCCTATACGGCCACCCTGACGGCCGATGGCGGCGCAGCTCCTTACGACTGGTCGATCACGTCGGGTTCGCTCCCGGCCGGGCTCTCTCTCGACGGCTCGACCGGGGTCATCTCCGGCGACCCCACCACCACCGGCGTCCAGACCGTAACGGTCGAGGCGACCGACGCCGATGGGTGGAAGGCCAGTGTCCAACTGTCGATCGCCATCGCCAACATGACGATCACCACGACCGCGCTTCCCCCGGCCGTGGTGGGCCAGTCCTATGCAACGATTTTGACGGCCGTCGGCGGGCATCCGCCTTACGTCTGGAGACTGGCCAAAGGGTCGGGAAGGCTGCCAGCCGGGCTGAGACTCGAGAAGTCGAGCGGAGTCATCGCCGGTGTGCCCGACAAAAAGAGCACATCATCGAGCTTCACGGTGGAAGTCCGAGACTCACCAACCACGACAAAGCCCCACACCCGGTACACGGCTACCGCCGCGTTGTCGATCACCGTCTCGTCGGGCGGATGAACGGTGGCGGACGCAGTATCCGCGTCCGCCCGGGCGACTACAGCTTGGCCACCTGATCGGCGCCGTCGGCCACCCAGACGTCCGTACCGTCGAAGGCCAAGCCGACCGGTTCACCGGCGGGCAGCTTGTAGGTGCCGATGAGACTCCCGGTGGACGCGTCCAGCTTGGTGACGGTGTCGGTGCCGCCGTTGGCCACCCATATGCTGCTGCCGTCGTAGGCCACACCGAAGGGATTGATCCCCACCGGGTAGGTGCCCACCACAGCCCCATTCGACGCCGACAGTCTGGTGACGGTGTCGCTGCCCGCGTCGGCGTTGGTCACCCAGATGTCGGTGCCGTCGAAGGCCACACCGAATGGGGATCTCCCGACACCGTAGGTGCCGATCACAGCGCCCGTGGAACCGTCGACCTTGATGACGACGTCGGTGGCGGTGTTGGTCACCCACAGAGCTGAGCCGTCGAAGGCCACGTTCACCGGATCTGTACCTACGTGGTAAGTACCGACCCGGTGGCCGGTCGATGCGGCCAGACGGGTCATGGTGGCGCTGGCCTGGTTGACCACCCAGATGTCCTCTCCGTCGAAGGCCACCCCCACTGGGTACTTCCCGACGCGATAGGTGCCAATGAGTCGCCCGGTGGCAGCACTGAGCCGGGTGACGGCGTTGCTCCCGCTGTCAGCGACCCAGATGCTCGAGCCGTCGAAGGCAATTCCTTGGGGATGTGTGCCCACCCGGTAGGTGCCCACCACGCCGCCGCTAGAGGCCGCCAACCTGGTGACGGTACCGCTGCCCGAATTGCTCACCCAGATGTCGGTTCCGTCGAAGGCCACTCCCCAGGGGAATCGGCCGACGCGCACACTGATCCCGACCTGGTTGGCCTGGTACCAGTGCAGGGTGGCGATCTGCAGAGGGTTGAGGCTCAGTTCCTGGCTTGTGTCCGGAGACGTCCCGAGGACGTTCGCAGACCCGATCGGATCTGACAAAAGGCCGTCACCTGGGTCCCCACATGCTGGCGGCCGCGCCATCGGCACCAAACATTGGGGGCCGGCACCACCACGAGCCCGAGAAACCCCCGAGCCGACCAGCGACGAAGCGACGGCAACAGACGCCGCTACGAAAACGAGGATTGAACCGAGAACCACCCGGCGCATCCCTGGTCCCCCAGTCACCCTGTGAGCCATGTCCTCTGACATCGTTGCCCCTCCTCCTGCGCTACACCACGGTCATATCCCCTCCACGGACTTTAGGCCGGTGGGGTACTCCCGAGTGAACATCATCTTGGGCACCGGCACCTCCAATATGGCCGAGGGCCGGAGCGCGCTCGAGGGCGGGGCCGAAGCCCCGCCCTCGAAGGCGTCACTGTCTTACTTCTGTCTCACTTCTGTGGTGTCAGAAGTTGGGACCGATCTCCAGGTTGTCACCACCGTTGTCGGTGACGCTGAACTTCTTGAGACCACCCTTGCTTTCGCAGTCTTTGGTTAGCGTCGCAGTGTCAACGGCCAGCGTGATCTGATACGTCGCCGTCGGCGGCGTACTCCACCCAGAGGTCACCGTTCCGGTAATCGCTATCGTGGAGTTTGGCGACCCTGCCGTGATAACGGCGGACGACCCACCCAGAACCGTCGAGGTAATCGCGCTCGTGCCCTTCCACTTAATGGTGGAGGACGGAATCGTAGTGGGAGGACCGCCTCCAATGAGAGCGGCGCAGCCAGGCTGAGGAGGGCTAGACGGCGGAGTGGTAAACGTAAGATCCTCGGTGCTCGACTTGATCGTCTCCCCGTTTTGGGTGGTCGAGGTGCCATCGAGTCCGATGCAATCGTTGTTCTTCAGCTTGGCCGTGATCGTGACCGGCACGGTGACTGGCGTCGTCAGATTGATCGCCGGCTTCACGGTGACCGTTCCCGCGAGGTTGCAGCTGATGTTGCCGTCAAAGGTTGTTGACGACTTGGCTGCAGCCACCCCCGTACCGATGGTGGCGATGAACCCCATCGGTAGCAAGACGGCCATACTCAGGATTACTAACTTTCTTCGCACGTGGAATCCCCTTTTTGTTTTCCTTGCGCCATTTGCGCACTGCCTGCGGAACCTGCCCGCGGCGCAACCGTACCAGTCAGAGTCGGCGCGCGCTCGGGTCGTTTGAAGACGGGAAATGGGCGTGAACTCGTCGCTTCCCGAACGAGGTACCGGCCGAAAGTAGCGCAGGAGACAATCCATTTTCTATCCAACGTTCGTTCGCAGAGCTCTTGCTGGTCGCCCTCACGGCGAAGTCCCTGGCGGGAGGCCTGCCATCGGGTGTTTAATTCACGGCGTTGCCGGTATCCCCCTGGCAACGAGGCGGATTGTCGGGACAATTTCCCCTTTCCGTTGGACAGCAGTCGCACGGTTCTCGCCAGTGCTCCTTGTGAGAGCCAGACGGCGTGTCTGCCATGACCCCCGGCTCCGGCCGGGGGTCATGCGCGCCGGGCGGATAGCCCATGCTGGCTGGCCACGGTCCCCGCCCAACGCGGTCTTATCTGCGTCGAGCGTGGACCGGACCAGCCCGGTCTAGATTGGCGCCCGAGGGAAAGGTGCGTTCCAGGGGAGGGGTTGAGGGTGCGGGGACGACAGTGTTTCACCGGCGCCGCGGCTTTTGTCGGCCCGATCGTGCTGACCGTAGCCATCCTCACCGCACCGGCGTCTGCCGCCGCCCTGCCGACGACGCGGGCGTCTGTCACCGCGCTGACGAATGGGAATTCTGCACCGTCCGCCCTTTACTCGTGGGGCATCAGCTTCGACGGTCAGTTGGGCAACGGGATATACGCGGGACCACAGACCTGTCTGGCCGCCACCTGCAGCTCCTCACCCGTCGAAGTCCTACTGCCGGGGGGTGTGGCGCCCACGGCCGTGGCCGGCGGCGGCAACACCGGTTACGCCATCGGTTCGGACGGAAATCTCTATGCCTGGGGCGAACGGAGCTTGGGCGACGGGCAGATGAGAAGCCGCCCCGTACCGATTCGCGTCCTTCTCCCCGCCGGAGTGACGCCGACGGCCATCGCCAGCGGAGTCAACTCGGGTTACGCCATCGGTTCCGACGGGAATCTCTACGGATGGGGGACCAACTGGGCGGGACAACTCGGTGCACGGACTCCTAAAGAGGCGTTGATCCCTCGCCTGATCAACCTGTCGGAAGGTGTCAGTCCCATCGCCATCGCCGCCAGTAATTCGACCGTCTACGCCATCGGTTCGGACGGTCGTCTCTATGCCTGGGGCTACGACCTCCAAGGGGAGGTGGGTGACGGCACCCTCGCACTCAGCAGTCCCACGCCGACGGTCATCCCTCTTCCCCCCGGTGTGGTCCCGACCGCCATCGCCGCCGGAAACGAGAGCGGGTATGCCATCGGTTCGGACGGGCACCTCTACGCCTGGGGCGACAACTTCTGGGGGGAGTTGGGCGACGGGACCGACCAGGGGCCGACACCGTGCGGCGTCGATCCGTGTGCCATGAGCCCGGTGATGGCTGTGCTCCCCTCCGGCGTGGTCCCGACAGCCATAGCCGCCAGTGCGGGGACGGCATACGCCATCGGTTCGGACGGGCACCTCTACGCCTGGGGGAACAACGGTGCCGGTCAGATCGGTGACGGGACATCGAGCTCCAGCCCGACTCTCCTCCCCACCCCCGTCCTACTGCCCGCCGGCGTCAGCCCGACGGCGGTGGCCGCCGGAGGGAACACCGCCTACGCCATCGGGTCGGACGGACAGCTCTACGCCTGGGGCTCCAACAGCTCCGGCCAACTGGGACTGGGCATGACCGCCGGTCCGGCCACCTGCCTGGTCGACCAACCTCCTTACTCGTTCGCCTGCAGCCCCTGGCCGGTGACGGTCGGCCTGCCTCTTCCGGTGACCTCCATCGCCGGGCCCTTCGACGGCGGATACGCCATCGCCGCCCAGGGAGCGGTCGGGCCATCCACCACCCTGCGGTTGACCAGCACTTTCCCGCGTCGGCCCCCCGCTCATCACCGGGTGACCTTCACCGCCCGGGTGTCGGCCGATGGAGGCCGCCTGGCCGGAACGGTGCAGTTCCTGGTGAACGGGACCTCGTTGGGTCCGCCCGTAGCTGTCCGACGGGGGAGGGCCGTCCTCACGGTGCGCTCCCTTCCCCCCGGCTACGACCTGGTCAGTGCCTCCTTTGCCAGCACGGACGGGTTCCTTCCCAGCAGCGCAGCCATCGTTCAGAACGTCGGAGACCGCTGAGTCCGGACGGTGAGAAACGCCTTCGTGGCGCCTGTCGCTCCGACCTTGGCCTGACCCTCCACCTCTCGCGCCCATGTGATCGGTAATCTGAGGCGGAGTAATCATGCCGAGCATCACCGAATCCATCGGACGTGTCCTCGGCGGCCGCTACCGACTCGTCACTGCCCTGGGCACGGGTGCGTCCGCGCACGTCTATCTGGCTGACGATGTCTCCTTGCATCGCCGGGTGGCCATCAAGGTGCTGCACCCGGCCCTGTCCGGCGATACTGCATTCCTCAAGCGGTTCCGGGCCGAGGCGCGGGCGGCTGCCGCCCTCAACCACCCCAACATCCTGCAGGTCTACGACTGGGGCGAAGAGCACAGCGAGCCCTATCTGGTGCTGGAGTACCTGGCCGGTGGCAGCTTGCGCCAGGTGTTCGACACCGGTGTGCTCCTCACCCCGGAGCAGGCGGTCCAGGTGGGCATCGAGGTCGCCGCCGGACTCGAGTATGCCCACCGACGGGGCGTGGTCCATCGTGACATCAAACCGGCCAATCTCCTCTTCGACGCCGACCGCCGGTTGCGCATCGCCGACTTCGGGTTGGCCCGAGCCCTGGCCGAGGCCTCGTGGACCGAACCCGACGGGGCCATCCTGGGTACGGCCCGCTACTCCGCCCCCGAACAGGTTGAGGGCTGGGTGCTCGACGGCAAGGCCGACGTCTACGCCCTCGCCCTCGTGCTCTACGAGGCGGTGACCGGTGAGGCGGCGTTCATCGGGGACACCACGGTGTCCACGCTCATGGCCCGGGTGGGCACCCTGCTGCCCGAGCACCCGGCTCTCGGTCCGTTGAACGACATACTGGTCTGGGCCGCCGCTCCCGATCCGGCCGAGCGTTACGACGCCTCACAGCTGGGCCAACGCCTACAGGCGTTGGCCGTGGCCCTGCCCCAACCCGCTCCGCTTCCCATCACCGAAGCCGCCCGAGGCCTGACGGACGATCTCGACGCGGTGGCGGTGCGTCCCCCGCGTCCGGTCGGCCTGGACAGCGATCCCACCGAGCTCGGCCTCCCCTCGACTCTCGACACTCCGTCTGGCCAGCCGACCAAGCCGAAGGCGGGCCGGGCCCCGAAGGTCCTGCGCCGGCGCCGGCGGCGTTGGCCCTGGTGGGCGGCCGCCGGTCTGGTGGTTGTGGCCCTGGTCGTCGCGGGCGTGGCGTTGGCCACCCGTCAGGGACTCTTCACACCCAGCCATCCGGTGCCCTCGCTGGTGGGCAAGACGACGGCCCAGGCCGACGCCGTCCTGGCCCAGGACAAGTTCCACCTACGGGTGACCGGGCACCGGACCAGCATCACCCTCGGGGCCGGACGCATCCTCAGCCAGCAACCGGCGCCCCGGGCCGGCACCACCGTCGTATCGGCCAAACAGGGTTCCACCGTCGACGCCGTCGTGTCGGCCGGGCCGCCGCCGGTGGCCATCCCCAGCCTCACCTCGGCGGCCAGTTGTCCGGCCGCGGTTGCCCAGCTCGCCGCCGTCCACCTGGTCGGGGTGTGTCCGGCCGCGGCGGCCCAGTACAGCTCCACCGTGGTGGCCGGTGCCGTGGTGGCCACCACCCCGACCGGCACGGCGCCCTATGGCTCGACGGTGACTGTCATCCTCTCCAAGGGCCATGCTCCGGTGGCCGTCCCCGCCCTGCCGGCGGCCGCCACCTACGCCTCGGCCTCTGCTGCCCTGGCCCCCCTGGGGTTCCACGTCGCCCAGCAGAACGCCTACTCGGCGACGGTTCCGGCCGGCCAGGTCATCAGCACAACGCCCGCCCCTTCGGCCGGTCCGCAACCCTTCGGGTCGACGGTGACGGTGACGGTGTCCGAGGGCCCGAAGCCGGTGGTCATCCCCGACCTCGCCTCGCAGTCGGTGGCCGCCGCCACCGCTGCCCTGTCCGCCCTCGGCCTGCAGGTGGCCGGCCCTTACGGGCCGGCGGGGGCGGGTCACGTCCTGTCGACCGATCCGGCGGCGGGCACGTCTGTGAAACCCGGCACCACTGTCTACATCTACTCGTTTTGACCGACCCCGCTCCCGAGTGTGAGCTGTGCGAGGCGGCCCGCCTGACCGAGTGGTTCCACGAGGACGACGTCTGCTGGGTGGCGTCCTGCGAGGTCTGCGACGTCCCCATGGTGGTGTGGAAGCGGCACGGTAACGAGCCTCCCGAAGCCGATGTCGAGCACATGTTGGCCGCCCTCACCCGGGTGGCCGACGAGCAGCTGGGCGCGGGGGGATGGTCCTTCGACCGGGTCATGCGGCAGATACCCGACCACTTCCACGCCCACGCCCGCGATCCCAACTGGTGGTCCCGACGGTTCGGGCGCCGATGATCAAATACCTGGGGTCCAAGCGCCGACTGGTTCCGGCCCTCACCGTGCTGGCCCAGGCGTCGGAGGCTCGCACCGGACTCGACCTCTTCTGCGGGACGACCCGGGTGGCCCAGGCCTGGAAACGGCTGGGTATCGACGTCACCGCGGTGGACAGCGCCCGCCTGGCCCACACCCTGGCCCGGTGCTACATCGGCACCGATCCCGACGCCGTGCCCGACCTGGTCGACCGGGTGATCCGGGCTGTGGACCGGCTCAACGCCCTCAAGGGCCGGGCCGGCTACGTCACGAGCACCTTCTGTGAGGCGTCCCGGTACTTCCGGCCGGAGAACGGGGCCCGCATCGACGCCGTGCGGGAGGCCATCGACCGTGACTACGCCGGATCCGAGCTGTGGCCAGTTCTTCTCACCAGCCTGCTGGAGGCGGCCGACCGGGTCGACTCGACCACCGGGCTGCAGATGGCCTACCTCAAACAGTGGGCCCCACGGGCGGCCCTCCCACTGACCCTGCGCGTCCCCGAGCTCATCGGCGGACCGGGCCGGGCGGTCAACGGTGACGCCTGCGCCCTGGTCGGGTCGGGACACCTCGACCACGTGGACCTGGCCTACATCGACCCTCCCTACAACCAGCACCGCTACGACGCCAACTACCACGTGTGGGAGACCATCGTGGCCTGGGACAGCCCACCCTTCTACGGAGTGGCCTGCAAACGCCAGGACCTGCGCGACCCGGCCACCAAGAGCGCCTTCAACGGTCGGCGGACCATGCCCGACGCCCTGAGGCAGGTGGTCACGGAGGTGGCCGCCGATGTCGTCATCCTCTCCTACAACAACGAATCGTGGCTGACCTTCGACGACCTCCGTGACCTCTGCACCGGTCGCGGTCATGTCGAGGTCCTGGCCTTCGACTCGGCCCGTTACGTGGGAGCCCGAATCGGCATCCACGACCCGGCCGGCCGCAAGGTGGGGGCCGTATCCCACCTCCGCAACACGGAGTACGTACTGGTCACCGGGGACAAGAGCCGGGTCAGGGCCATGGTCGGGGCCGTCGTCGCTGCCGGCCTCGGCGCTACCGTCGATCGACCGGTGGCCGTCACCGGGGCTGACGTTCGGGGCACCGTTCCGGTTTGACCGGGCCGGAGACGCCTGCCAACGTGGCACGGAACGTTCGGCATGTCCACACCGGCGTGGCGGCCACGTCGAGACCGCCCGCATGGAGAGTGTGACATGGGAGAACTGGAGGGACGGGTCGCCATCATCACCGGCGCCGGTCGCGGTATCGGACGGGAGCACGCGCTGTTCTTTGCCGCCGAAGGGGCCAAAGTGGTGGTCAACGACCTGGGCGGCGCGGTGGACGGCTCGGGGGACGATCGGTCGCCGGCCCAGCAGGTGGTCGACGAGATCACCGCCGCCGGGGGACAGGCGGTGGCCAACGCCGACGACGTGTGTGACTGGGAGGGTGGCCAGCGGCTGATCGCCACCGCCGTGGAAGCCTTCGGCGACCTCCATGTGCTGGTCAACAACGCCGGCATCCTCCGCGACCGGGTGCTGGTCAACATGTCGGAGGCCGACTGGGATTCGGTCATCCATGTACATCTCAAGGGACACTTCGTCCCCACCCGGCACGCGGCCGCCTACTGGCGGGCCCGAACCAAGGAGGGGAAAGAGGTGCGGGCGTCGGTGGTCAACACCTCGTCGACCTCGGGCCTGCTGGGCAACCCCGGTCAGGCCAACTACGGCGCGGCCAAGGCCGGGATCGCCGCCTTCACCACGATCGTGGCCGACGAACTCGTCCGTTACGGGGTCCGGGTCAACGCCATCGCCCCGGCGGCGCGTACCGCGTATGACCCAGCAGACCCCTGGCCTGTCGGAGATCGTGCAGGCCCCGTCCGATGCCTCCGCCTTCGACAGCTGGGATCCGGCCAACATCGCTCCAGTGGCCGCCTACCTGGCCACCGAGCGGTGTCCGGTGACCGGGAGGGTCTACTTCGTCCAGGGAGGCCAGATCCGACTCTTCCAGCCATGGACTATGACCACCACGTTGGAGAGACCTGGGCGTTGGACGGTGGCCGGGCTGCAGGCGGAGATGCATCGTCTGGAGGACTGAACGATGGTGCCGGTGGCCGGGCCGCGGCGGCCAGAGGGCGGACGGGATTTCGGAACCGATGAGCTGATCGAGGCCGAGGTCCTGCTGTCGGGTAGCGGGTCCGGCGCCGACGGCGGGATCGTGGTCCCTTGGCCTCTTCTCTTCCGCCACCGTATTCACCACCGCCTGACCCGGTCGGAGCGGTACCAGTGGTGGGTGTTGTGGACGGTGCTGGCCGGCCTCCTCTCGGTCAACATCACCTTCACCGTCTTTGTGGTGGCCCTCCCTCAGGTGGCCACCCAACTGCATACCTCGGTCTCCACCCTCACCTGGACCTCGACCGCCCCCTTGTTGGCCTTTGGGGTGGCCGCTCCCATCCTGGGGAAGCTGGGCGACCTGCGCGGCTACCGGCGCCTGTACCTGTGGGGACTGGGTGGGGCGGCCATCAGCGTGGTCCTGACCGCTTCGGCCCCGACGGCCGGCGTGCTCATTGCCGCCCGCCTGTTCGACGGCATCCAAGGAGCGGCCACCGGCGCCGCCTCCATGGCCCTGGTTCTGCAGGCCTTCTCCCACGGCGATCGGGTCAAGGCCATGGGCTGGTGGGCCCTGGTGGGAGCGGGCGGGCCCGTCCTGGGGGTCACCATCGGTGCTCCCATCATCCAGTACCTGGGGTGGCGGGCCCTGTTCTGGGGCGAGCTGCCCCTCATGGCCGTGGCTGCCGTGCTGGCCGTCGTGGTCCTGCCCTCCGGTCGGAATGTCGGCGGTGACGGCGTACCCGATGTGGCGGACGGGACCGCCGCCCCGGCCCCTCCGCACCCGGGGCCTTGGGCCCAGCTCGACTGGACGGGCTCCCTGACCCTGTCGGCTGCCGTGACCACCGGGCTGCTGGCCCTCAACCTGGCTCCGTCGGACGGGTTTTCCGCCCCGACGGTGCTGGCCTTGTTCGCCTCCTGCCTCGTGCTCGGGGTGGCCTTCGTCCTCCACGAGCGGAGAGCCCCGCATCCCCTCATCCCCCTCCGCTACTTCCGGATGCGAAACTTCGTGTTTCCCCTCGGGGCCCGCACCTTCGTCAACTTCTCCTACATGGGCGGGTTCTTCCTCTTCCCCATACTCATGGAGCGGGTCTACGGCTACAGCGAGACCGAGGCCGGCCTGGTATCCACAGCCCGTCCCCTGTTGTTCTCGGTGGTGGCGCCCATTGCCGGCTACGCCGCCGTCAAGGTAGGGGAGCGGTTCTCCACGGTGGCCGGCGCCGTCGCTCTAACCGCATCCATGGTCGTGTTCACCCGACTCGGGGCCCAACCATCGCTCTTCGTGATACTGATCGCCCTGGCCCTGTCCGGGGTAGGCAACGGCTTGTCGACCCCGGCCACGGCGGCGTCGGCCTCCAACGAGGTGGCGGCGGACGAGCTCGGGGTCATGAGCGCCGCCCAACAGCTGGTTACACAGATCGGGATCGTGGCCGGTATCCAGGTGATGGTCACCGTGCAGGCCTCGGGACACGGAGGTGTGGGCTCGCTGGCCTCGTTCCACCGGGCCTATGCGGTGGGGGCGGTGGGGGCGGTGTTGGCCGGCATCTTCGGCTTCTTCATGCGCGACACCCCCGGTCACGGTCGGCGGTCACCGGACCGGTCCACCGGTGGAACCTGACCGAGCCGCAACCGGGCCGGACCATCGGTTACCGGCGAATGGCCGGGAACGCATCTCCACCGGCGCCAGCCTGGCCCCGTTGACCGACTCGCTCCTCGTGTCGACCACGCCAATGGCTCAGCTGTTTTGACATCGATGACATGGTGACCAGGCCAGAGGAGGACTTCCGGCCCCGGGATCGGGTAGCGGGTCATCCACTAGTTTGAATGGCATCTATGGGCACCATCAAAGATTTTCATGAGGAAGTCAAGCGCGCCTGGGATCAACCCGGTAATACCGATCACCGGCTTAGAACACTGGCGCGCCAGTCAAAGATGCACATCTACGCCAAAATGCACAAGCCGGCCAGGTTTCCACTCGGTGATCATTCCCATATTTTGGTCGACAGTCGGTTCCCCAGTACACAGAAGGTTGCCGTCGGCAACACTCGGGAACTCTTTGCCTGGAGAAGGTTCCTGGGATCCGACACACTCTTCGTCGACATCGGAGCCAATGCCGGTGTTTATTCGATTTGGGCAGCCGACCTAGGTGCGCAGGTCATTTCCGTCGAGCCCAACGACGAGGCCCGCAGTGCATTAGAGGCAAATGCCGCGTTGAACGGTTACGCCTTCACTATTATTCCTGCCGCTCTCTTTGATCGCAGCGGAACAATGACGATGACAGAGGGCCGCGGACCCCAAAGCCGTTTGCTGCCCTCGGATGGTGATGGGGGTGCTGAACCTGCAGGGGTTGAAACCGTGGTTACTACGCTTGATGATGTCCTGGGTGAGCGTGTGGCCAACGGGGTAAAGATGGATGTGGAGGGAGCCGAGCGCTTCGTTCTCGAGGGGGCCAAAAAGGCGCTGAGTCAGGGACGAATTCGTGCCATCCAATTGGAATACAATATCTGTGCTGAAAAATACTATGGAGAAACGAGAGAACCGCTCAGGGATATGCTAAGAGACTACGGTTACAGCTTTTGGATTGTTGATAAGGACGGCGTTCTCCAAAGCACCGAACCTGGCCCTGGCGGTCGGAGGCATCCCGATCTCTTCGCCCTACTGGCGGAATAGTCCACGATCCATCCCTCCGGCCTGGCCGCTTTCTCGTCTGCCGCGGTAGCCCGCAAGTACACACCAGCGATGGCCTGAGCCCACCGGCGTCACTGGATATCTACTCGGTCATGGCCATGATGCGCGCCGCGATCTCGGCGGCAGCCGGGTCGGGGGTCATCGACTGAAGAGCCATCAGCTTGGCGATATCACCCTCCACCTTGATCTTGCCGGCCATGAAGGCCTGCATTCCGGCCTGAGGGTTCCCTTCCACCAGGATGGCTTTGGCCACGTCGTAGTCGAGGGCCACCGTGAGGTCGACGGGATCGATGTGACCGGTGTCGAGCACCAGTTCGCCGGAACTGGTGTCGACGTGGGCCTCGACGGACCCCGGACCGAAGGGAACCTCCCCGATGATCAGGTTCATCCGAATCGAGTGGTCGATGGTGGCTCCCTTGCCGTCGAACTCGGCCCGGATGGCCCGAGCCTCCTCCAGCCATGGATCGCTGAGAAATTGATAGGTGGCCATGGCTGTGGTGCTCCCTTGCCCGTCGAATGCCGTCTGGGCCACAACAATACCTGCGGCCTGCCGACCCGCCAGGTCCGGACCCCGCCGCGGTTAGGCTTTTGTGGTGGACGACAGTCGCAGGGGACCGGCTTCGTCGGGGGCTGAATGGGGACCGTCTTCGCAGGGCAAGCCCATCGTCATAGCCGGCCTACCCCGGTCGGGGACCACGTGGACGATGTATGCCCTCGCCTCTTGCCCCGGGGTCCGGGAGACCTTCGAGCCGGACAACGAGGAACAGCACCCGGCCGCCATCCATGCCAAAAGTCGTCTGGGCCGCTATCCCGTCTTGCGCCCCGGTGACGTGAACCGTCCCTACCACCGCCTGTGGAGCTGGATCCTCGACGGCGCCTACGAGGGCATCCGGGCTCGGACCGCGCTGCACATGCTCAGTCCGGGGCGGCGAGATCGGACCTTCGATCACAAGCCCGATCTTTTGACCTGGACCGCCGGCACCGTGGCCCGCGACCCGCGCCCGGGCGGCGGGCCGCACGCCGGCTCGACGCGGGTGGTGGCCAAATCGGTCCACCTCCAGTTGGCCGTGGGCTGGGTGGCCGACAACTTCGACGTCGAGACGCTTGTCCTCCTGCGGCATCCGGCCAACGTCCTGGCCAGTTGGCTGGGGATGAACATGCGCATCACCTCGAGCACCATCCTCGAGACGCGGCCGGACATCCGGGCCCGTTACGTGGACCGCTGGGGCGTGCCCCTACCCGGGCCCGACCGCGTCGAACAACTGTGCTGGAGGATCGGTCTGTTGTGCTCGGCGTTGGAAGAAGTGCTGGCGGAGAACCCCCACTTCCATGTGCGTCACCACGAGGCCCTGTGCGCCGATCCCCATGTCGAGTTCCGCAAGCTCTTCGACGAGCTGGGCCTGAGCTGGACGGACAGCACCGACACCTACCTACGGGATCACGACAACCCGGGTGAGGGCTTCTCCGATTTTCGGGTGGCCGCCGGGCTGTCGCGGGCCTGGCAGAAGAAACTCGACGACGACCAGCTGGCCACGCTGCGCCGGGTGCTGGCCTGGTTCCCGCTGACCACGTGGGGCGACCACGACTTCGAGCGTGTCTGAACCTCCGGGGGACAGGTGGGGACCTGGCGGTTCGACGGCCGGCCGGGTCGTCGGCGCTCCGTGGTCCGACCAGTAGCATCCCGCCCATGACCGCTCCGATTATCCCTGGTGCCGAGCCCTGGTCTTCGCCGGGCGGATCCCACGGCGTGCTGGTCCTCCACGGCTTTACCGGCAACCCCCAGTCGATGCGGGCCCTGGCCGAAGCACTGGGCCGGGCCGGGCTCACGGTCGAGCTACCTCTCCTGCCCGGACACGGGACGGCGCTGGAGGACATGCTGCCCACCCGGTGGGAGGACTGGTCATCGGCGGCCGAGGCCGCCTACCAGGACCTGGCCGACCGCAGTGAAAAGGTGGTGGTCGCCGGTCTGTCCATGGGGGGCACCCTCACCTGCTGGTTGGCCGAGCACCACCCCGAGGTGGCCGGCATCGCCGTGGTCAACCCGCTCATTGTCGCCCCCGACCGGGCCGACCGGGAGGCCATCCAGGCCGTGGTGGAGGCGGGCACCGAGGTGTTCGACGCCATCGGCTCGGACGTCAACAAGGACGGGGTGGAAGAGTCGGCCTATCCGGGCACACCCCTCGTGCCCTTGCTCTCCCTCTTGGAGGGGGCCGACGGCGTGGCCGACCACTTGGGCGACATCCGTTGTCCGACCCTGTTGCTGTCCAGCCGGCAGGACCATGTCGTCGACCCGGTGTCGGGCGACGTGTTGGAGCGTTCGGTGGGAGGATCGGTCGAGCGCGTCCACCTCGAGCGCAGCTATCACGTGGCCACCCTCGACTGGGACGCCCCGCTCATCGAGGAGAGGGTGACCGATTTTTCCCTGGCCGTCATGGGCGGTAGCGGAAACCCATCCGGCCGATGACCCGGCCTGGTCGCCTCACCCGACAGGAGGTGGTCCACGTGGCCACCCTGGCCCGTCTCCATCTCACCGACGACGAGGTGGATCTGTTCACCGAGCAGTTGGCCGAGGTACTCGACCACGCCGCCGATGTGGCCTCACTCGATCTGGCCGGGGTGGAGACGACGGCCCACGCCATGGCCGTTACCAACGTCCTGCGGGGCGACCAGATCGATCCCTGCCTCGACCGTGACGAGGTGCTGGCCCAGGCCCCGTCGGTCGAGGACAACCGTTTCCGGGTGCCGCGCATCCTCGGGGAAGCCCCGTGACCGCCCCGCGCCCGGCGGCGGACCTGGCCCTGACCGTGCGGGCCGGGGAACGGTCGGCGGCCGACGTGTTGGAGGACCACCTGGCCCGTATCGGGGCGGGGGACGGGGAGATCCACGCTTTCAACCTGGTCACCGCCGACCAGGCCAGGGCCGAGGCCGCCGCCGTGGACCGGACGGTGGCCGACGGGGTCGATCCCGGCCCCCTGGCCGGCGTTCCGGTGGCCCTCAAGGACAACATGTGCACCCGGGGGATCGACACCACCTGTTCGTCGCGGCATCCTGGCCGGTTGGCGGCCCCCTTACGACGCCACCGTGGTCACCCGCCTGCGCCGGGCCGGTGCCGTCCTGGTGGGCAAGACCAACATGGACGAGTTCGCCATGGGGTCGTCCACCGAGAGCTCGGCCACCGGACCCACCCGCAATCCCCACGCCAGAGACCGGGTGCCCGGTGGGTCCTCGGGGGGATCGGCGGCCGCCGTGGCCGCCGGGTTCGCCCTGGCCGCCCTGGGATCGGACACCGGGGGCTCGATCCGCCAGCCCGCGGCCCTCTGTGGCGTGGTCGGCATGAAGCCCACCTACGGCACTGTCTCCCGCTACGGGTTGGTCGCCTTCGCCAGCTCGTTGGACCAGATCGGCCCGCTGGCCACCACCGTGGCCGACGCCGCCCTCGTCTTCGACGTCATCGGGGGCCACGACAGCGCCGATTCGACCTCGCTCAACCGACCGACCCCCCCGGTCCTCTCCGTCCTGGACGACGGTGTGGCCGGGCTCACCATCGGTCTGCTCACCGAGTTCCTCGAGGGAGCCGATCCCGAGGTGGCCGACCGGGCCCGCCGGGCCGCCGAGGCCTGCGCCGCCGCCGGTGCCCGGGTGCGGGAGATCTCCGTACCGGTGGTGTCGCTCGGACTGTCCGCGTACTACCTCATCGCCCCGGCCGAAGCCTCCTCCAACCTGGCCCGCTACGACGGCGTCCGTTACGGCCTGCGGGTCGACGCCGAGGACACCGCAGCCATGAACACAGCCACTCGTTCGGCCGGGTTCGGGGCCGAGGTCAAGCGGCGGATCATGCTCGGCACCTACGTGCTCTCGGCCGGATACATGGACGCCTATTACAACCAGGCCCTCCGGGTCCGGACCCGGATCATCGAGGGCTTCGACGAGGCCTACCGGTCCTGTGACGTCCTGCTCGGTCCTACCGCTCCTACCACCGCTTTTGCCTTGGGGGCCAAGACGGGGGACCCGCTGACCATGTACCTCTCCGACGTCTGCACCATTCCCTCCAACCTGGCCGGGCACCCCGCCATCAGCGTCCCCTTCGGGGCCGGGGCCGACGGACTGCCCATCGGGGTGCAGTTGCTCGGCCCGGCTCTGTCGGAGAGCACGTTGTTCAAAGTGGCGGCCGTGGTCGAAGCGGCGGCACCGCCGCTGGCCCCACCGGTCCCGACCAACACCCGGGGACCGTCATGACCGACGGGTGGGAGATGGTCATCGGCCTCGAGGTCCACTGCGAGCTCAAGACAGCCACCAAGCTGTTCTGCGGGTGCCCGAACGCCTTCGGCTCCGACCCCAACACCAACATCTGTCCGGTGTGCCTGGGGCTCCCGGGGTCGCTACCCGTGCTCAACCAGAAAGCGGTCGAGTTGGCCATGGCCATCGGCACCGCTCTCCACTGCCAGATCCGCCCCTCGACCTTCCACCGCAAGAACTACTTCTATCCGGACCAGGCCAAGGACTACCAGATCAGCCAATACGACGAGCCGCTCAATGTGGAGGGTCACCTCGACCTTCCCGACGGCAGTCGGGTGGGGATCGAGCGGGCCCACATGGAGGAGGACACCGGCAAGACCACCCATGCCGGCACGTCCGGTCGCATCCACGGGGCCGACTACTCACTGGTCGACTACAACCGTTCGGGCGTTCCCCTGGTTGAGATCGTGAGCGTGCCAGACATGCGATCGGCGGCCCAGGCCCGTTCCTATGTCAGCGAGCTGCGGGGTGTGCTGGTGGCGTCGGGTGCTTCCGACGGCAAGATGGAGGAGGGCTCGATGCGGGTTGACGCCAACGTGTCCGTCCGTCGGTCGGCCGACGACCCCTTCGGCACCCGCTGTGAGATCAAGAATCTCAACTCGATGCGGTCCCTGGGCCGGGCCATCGAGTTCGAGGCCGAGCGTCAGATCGCCCTCATCCAGTCCGGCCAAGCCGTCGACCAGCAGACGCGGCACTGGGACGAGGGCGCCGGTCGGACGGTAACCCTCCGGTCGAAGGAGGATGCCTACGACTACCGCTACTTCCTCGAGCCCGACCTGGTCCCCCTGGTGCCCGACGCCGATTGGCTCCGGGCTGTGGCCGACACGTTGGGGCCCATGCCGGCGGCGCGTCGGGCTCGTCTGACCGAGCTACTGGCGGGCGCCGGCGCCCCGTCCGCCTCGGCCGCCGACCAGGTGGAGACCGTCGTGGACCTCGGTCTCGACCAACTGGTCATCGAGGCGGTGGCCTCGGGCGTGGCCCCGGCCCTGGCCCTGGCCCGCACGGCCAACGAGGCGGCCACCGACCCCGAGGCCGCCCGTCGTCTCCCTCTCGACTCTTACGTCTCGCTGCTGACCCTCGAAGCCGCCGGTGCGCTGACCGCCACCCAGGCCAAAGCGGTGTTGGGGCAGTTGTTGGCCGAAGGCGGTGGCGACCCGGCCGCCATCGCCGCCGCCCGGGGCTTCGAGGCCATGACCGAGGACTCCCTGATGGCCACGGTGGCCACCGTGGTGGAGGCCCACCCCGACGAATGGGACCGTTTCCGCCAGGGGGAGGACAAGCTGACCGGGTTCTTCACCGGAGCGGTGATGAAGGCCACCAAGGGACAGGCCGACGGCAAGGCTGTGGCCGCCGAGCTCCGACGCCTCCGGGGCTGACACCGCCGTTCGTGACCCGGAAAGCCGGTTCGGCATCGAGGGGGCCGGGTCTCGGCTAGGAGAAGGGCAGGGCTCCGGTCAGAAAGAGGTCCAACTCGGGTGGTGGGCCGCCGGCGGCCAGATAAGGACCGGTCGAGGTGAACCCCAGCCGGGTGATATCCACCGGTCGGGGCGGGTAGACGGGCGGAGCCACCACGGCCCGTCGCGGACTGTACAGGAGCCAGATGCCGCTCTGATCGGTGAATACCGAGGCCTCGCCCGGCCCCGCACCCTGGTCGTTCGAGCCCAACAGGGGGACACTCGCGGTGTCGGCACAGGGGCCCTGTGGCCCGCGGCAGGCCGCCGCACCGATGGCGTAGGCCGGCTGGTTGAACCAGTTGCCGGAGTAGAAGACCCAGTAGTGCCCGGCCACCTCCACCATGTCCGGGGCTTCGACGATGGTTCCCTGCCACCCCTCGTCCGGTCCCATGAGGGCGGACCGCCGCCCGGTCAGCTCGAGCCCGTTACCGGTCAGCCTCTGGGACCACATCTGCGTCGGGCGGCTGGCTCCGCCGATGTTCTGGTCCGACTTCCACAACATCCAGGACCGGCCGTCGGCCCCGGTGAAGACGCGGGGGTCGATCGAGCCGCCCAGCGACCGTTGACAGATGAAGGGGCGCGGCCGGGCCACGAAGGGCCCCCCGGGGGCGGTTCCGACGGCGTCCCCGATGCACTCCATGGCCGGTTGGGTTCCTACCTCCATGGCCGTGAAGTAGAGGACGTAGCCCGCTCCGAAACGGTTGACGGTGGGAGCCCAGGTGTAGCCGGGCACCGCCCAGCGGGGGAGGAGGGGCAGGGCGTCGGAGACCGGAGTCCAGGAACCGAAACCGTCGGCCGAGGCCACCGGAACGTTGACCGTGGGCAAACCGGGCACCCCACTCGTGTAGAGGAAGTACCGGCCCTGGAAGACGGCCAGGTAGGGATCCGACTGGTCCTGGCCCGAGGGCACGACGACCCCGGGCGAGGACGGATGGACATCGGGCGACGGCCGATCGACGACCGGAACGGTAACGGCGGAGTCGATGGCGTGACTCCGGACCGTGGCGGCCTTGTTTCCATCATGCACGCGCCCAGCCACCTGGGTGGCAGCCACGACGGCAGCCACGACGACTACGGCGATGAGGATGGCGGACATGGGCGTGCCCCGCGGCTGTCTGAACCCTCCTGGCCGCTGACCGCCAACGATGGGAGGCACCTCCACGCTCAGGGCCATGCCACGACCCCCGATGCGCTGACTGCCGCCATTCCCGCTTCCCGTTGGATGCCGCCGAACAGGCAGACGCCACGTGGCCGGGCTGGGGAAGAACGGTGGACATCTGTTGGTGACGTTGGGGAAAGCCGAGAAATCCGGAGGATAAGGTAGGGATTTCGCGTCACGCTCTTGACCCCGAAACGCCCACCCATCACAGTGTCAATTGCCGGGACGCCGAAGCTCCACCGGAGACCGGAGGCGGTTGGAAGAGAGTGGCAGGACTCCACTCGGCGAAGGGTCGCAAGACTCCTCGCACGAGGCGGAGTGCAGGCCGCGTCGGACGACCGGTTCGCAGGTGCCGAGGGGCCGTAGGTCATCAGTGTGGTGGTGCGGGGACGGACGGACGTGCTCTCCGGAGCGCAGAAATCCGGTGCTTGCTGCAGGGTCGTCCGACACGGCTCGGCAGGGGTGAGGCCGTACGACCGGGTGCGTGCCCCGAGGAGCTGGGTCGGTTTCGATCGGCCGGTTACTCGGGGCCGCGTCGCGTCCGGACACTGATAGTCGTGGGTCACGACTGGCCGGTCGGTCTCAGTGATGACCGGCGGAACCGGGGACGGAGACCGCCTCCATGCGACAGGGGTCGTCGTCCTCGTTGCACCGTTCGCATTCGAGCTCGAGGGTACTGTGGGAGATGGCGAACGGTTCGGCGATGGCTGCCTTGACCTGCTCGCCCACTACCTGAGCTTCCTCCAGGGTGGGATGCCCGGTCAGAACCATGTGAGCCGACAGCACCCGTACCTCGCTGGACAGGCTCCAGACGTGTAGGTCGTGCACCTCGCCGACTCCCGGCACCCGGGCCATCGCTTCGGTCAGGTGGTGGAGGTCGACGTCCGACGGCGTCGACTCGAGGAGGACGGCAATGCTGGAACGCAGGACGCGGTAGGCCTGGGTCACGATGATGGCCGCCACGACCAGGGCCGAGGCCGGGTCCAGCCAGCTGGCCGAAGGCACGAAGAGCAGCAGAATGCCGGCACAGACCACCGCCAGCGAGGCCAGGGCGTCGCCGGCCATGTGCACGAAGACAGACCGCATATTCAGGTCATCGGTTCCGTCCCGGAGGATGAAGGCGGCGGCACCGTTGACGACCAGTCCACCCAGGGCCACCGCCACCACGATGCCGGCCCGGACCTGTTCGGGGTGACCCAGACGGTGGAGGCTGTCCACCACGATCAGAACGGTGACCACGGCGATGAGGGCGGCGTTGGCCAGGGCGGCCAGGATGGTGGCCCGGTGGTTCCCATAGGAGCGCTCGGCGCTCGGCGGACGAAGAGCCAGCCGGACCGCCACCAGCGAGAGGATGAGCGCACCGACGTCAGCCAGGTTGTGGCCGGCGTCAGCCAGCAGGCCGGTCGAGTGGGCCACCACACCGAACACGACCTGGACGACCACCAGCCCGATATTGAGGGCGAGACTGACGACGAGCCTGCGGGTTCTGTCCATGGATGTCCTCCGCTCAAGACTACCGGGGCCGTCGGTCGTGACGCTCCGGACCAGGGAGGATCCTCCCCACCGGTCGTCCGGCCCAGGGGAGCGAGCGCCGCCGCCCCTCACCATCCCGGGTCGGTCTCGTAGCCCAGACGCACGGTGAGGTTGCCGGTCAGCTCCTTGAAACGGTCGATGTGGTCGGGGGCCAGGCGGTCCCGCCACTCACCGGGCCGTCCCGAACGGGCGTGACGGGGAAGGGCACCACCGTGGCGGAGGCTGAGCCTGTCCACTGCCTCCAGCCCGAAAGCCACCGCCGCATCGTCGAAGCCGTACCAGCGGAAGAGCGTGTCGAAGGTCCCGCGCTCGTCAGCCACTGCGTCCTCGAAGCGGAGCTCGAGGAACTCCGGTTGGTGGTAGTCCCAGTCCGACATTTCGGCGAGGGTGGTGGTGGCCAGCCACTCGATCTCCGCCATGAGCCCGTCGTGCTCGTCGAGCGAGCACAGGTAATCCTGGTAGCCCAGCCCTCCGTAGGCGGGTTGGGGGCGACGGGTCCAGCGCTCGTCGCACACCCGGTGGTATTCGTAGCCGGACACCACCAGGTCGCGCGGGTCGCGGATGAGGTGGGACCCCCGGAAGGGCCGGGCACCTATCTGGCTGCGCCGGAAGCTACCGGCGTGAGCGTAGAAGGCCAGGTCGGTGCCCGGTTCGATCGGGTCGGCCTTGCCTTCCTGCGGGCGCAGGCCGTAGTGGCCGATGACTGACAACAGGACTTCCCGGAACCACACGGTCCCCGCCTTGTGGTGTCCGCAATGGACGACCAGCCGGCGGGGTGTGCCCGGAGGGAAGGGGTTGCGGAAGGTTCGCCACAGCTCCCGGCGGGCCCGACGCTGGGCTCGGGCGGCCAGGGTCGGACCCGACGGCGCCGCTCTCTCGGTCGCCTCCGGTGCCGATCCGTCCGTGGTTGCCATCAGCGTCCGAGGGGCACGAGCCGACGGACCAACAACCGGAACCGGTAGGGCAGGGTCGGTGGAATGCTGCCCGGAACCTTCCAGGTTGACGGCCATCCGGGTCCGACGGCGTCGAGCTCGTCCTGCACCCAGGAGGGCTCCGTTTCGAGCGCGGGCACGGTGAACGAGGCATGGGTGCCTACCAGAGCGTCGAGGGTGTCATAAAGAGCGGCGCTGGTACCGTCGCCGAAGGAACGGAGATCGTCGCGACTGTGGTTGCTGTGCTGCAGTTTCGGGTCGACGAAACGCCGGATCGACCTCTCGCTGACCGTCGGGTGGACAGCCACACCGAGCTCGGACAGAAAGGCCCGCACGGTAGTCGACCAGCGACGGGGATCGCCCACGATGTCGTCATAGGAGGACACCAGCACCGGCATGCCGGCGGTCTGTTCGAGGAGCAAACGCGTGTAACGCATCCACAGGGCCACGCCGAACTGCGGGGGAATGTAATCCCGCTTCTCGAGCGAACGGGCCACGTCGATCGGATTGCGGAAGACGACGACCCCGGCCACCGGACGGTCCAGGGCCCGACGCCAGTAGGACAGGGTGATGCAGGCTCGCGGGTCCTTCCACACCCAGGGCTCGGACGGGTGAACGCGGAGGAATGAGTCCCGCGCTGTCTGTCCGCTGATGTCGGGACCGTGGGCCAGCCATCGGGTCAGGTCGGCCGACGTGGGCGGGTACCACCAGCTGTGCCCGGTTTCGGCCAGCAGCTGGTTGTTGAGCCTGTACATCGACCGGCTCTCCCAGTGACCTTTGGCATTGGTCCTGGTCCCCATCATGAGATCGCTAGAGACACTGGGCGAGAGGCCGAGGAGGTTCATCAACCCGGTGGCGGCCGAGGTACCGCTGCGGTGCATCCCGAGCACGATGACCCCGGTCGGGGTCGAACCGGGCGGGGGCTCGTGTCCCTGTGTGCCGCTCGACGAGTCGCTCATGCCGCGGCGGACGTGCCCACCAGCGACAGACGCCCCTCCCCCCGACACCGATCCACCCGTCCATGGTAGTGCCAATCCTTTGTGTGCCCCCGTCCCTGTTTGACCGGTCTGCACCTACCACCACGCCCGGTGCGACCACTAGGGTGACCGCCCATGCGCTTACCGTCGCGGCGCGGTTGGTCGGTGCTGGTGCTGGTTGTGCTGGTGCTGTTCGTGATTGTCACCGCCCGGCTTTTTGTCTGGCCACCGTCGGATCTACCCCAGCGGGCCGATGCCGCCGTCGCCCTGGGTGGCGACCCCGGACAACTGCGGGCCAAAGAGGCCATCCGTCTGGTGCGCCAGGGCTATGCCCCGGTGGCGGTCGTCTCGCTGGGGGGCACCACGCCGGCGCCCTGCCCGCATCCGCAACCGAAGGTGGCGGTCATCTGCTTTCGGGCGGATCCCCTCGACACACGCGGTGAGGCCCGCTACGTGGGCGCTTTGGCTGCACGTCGGCACTGGCATCGTCTGATTGTGGTCCCCGAGCGCAGTCAGGCCACCCGCGCCCGCATGCTGTTCGAGCGGTGCACCTCGGCCCGGTTGATCGTGGTGCCCATCGCCGACCCACCGTCGTCCCTGTTCGTGGCCATCCCCTACGAGTGGGGTGCCTTGGTCAAGGCCCTGATCGTGAGGGGCTGTTGACCATGTTGGTCGTGACCGACCGTCCACCACCGCGTCGGATCGTGGGGTGTCAACCGCAGCTGGCCGCGTAGGCGGGCGTCCCCGGCTGGAGCGCCTGGCCGGAATCGGCCGACACCATCAGGCACGATTCGTCGACGGCCACGAACTGGCTGGCCGGAATCTGCTTGAGCTGGTCGACATCGGTATCGGTCCACCGGGCGTCGGCCACCCCCTGGAAGAACCAATTGCTGCCGTTGTCGGCCAGAATCAGGCCGTACGTCTTCATGGTGGTGAGGACGGTCTGACACATGGCCGCGCAGCTCGATGCCGGAAGCGTGAAGTCGGCGTTCAATCGGAACCGCGCCCCCATCGGCGGGCAATTGGGCGCGTCCTGGCCCGCTTCGTGGCGGGCCGGCCAGATGTAGGACTGCTGGGTGCACTGGACGGTGAACCGGATGGCATGGTCCATGGCTCCCGAGTTCACCTCGTCGTAGTTGACCAGTCCGGGCAGGATGGGCAGACCGGCCGCGTCCGCTGAGGTCCATCCGGCCGTGCGAAGAGCGTCTGACTGCAGACTCCAGATGGCGCCGGATCCGGCCTTCGACTTGCCGTTGGGATGGAAGTGGGTGTCCCAGGTCTCATAGAGGACGCAGTTGACCGGGTCGACCATGATGGCGTGGCGATCGGATCCGTGCTCGATGGGGGTGGTCTTGGACAGCGGGTAGGGACCTGGGTCGCTCTCCGACGCGTAGGTGAATTTGATGGGCACGTAGGTCGTGCCGGCCGGCACGATTTCCCACGGGATGCCATAGGGTTTTTTGGGATTCCCCGACGGCCCGTAGTCGGGGTGGAGCATGGTGGTTCCGGCGCTCATCGAGGCCAGCCATGTCCGCGCTGTCGGCGTTGACCGGTAGGTCGGTGATCGGGGTGTTCCACACGTTGTCGGCCGGGAAGGCGGGACAGGAGGTTCCCGGCAGCACGGGGCCCGAAGCCGCACTCTCGGTCCCAGCGTGCCCCGACGAGGTGGCGGCGGACGACGGCACGGTGACGCCGAGGATTCCGACCGTCACCGCCATGCAGACCGCGCCCACAACGACCCCGACCGTGTGTCCCGTTCTCTGCCTCTTTGATCCCATCAGCTTCACTGGGCTCATGGCGTTGTGCCCCCTTTGTTGTTCTGTTTTTTCTGTGGCCGCATCGGCCACGCATTCACGCTGTGGTGGCCTCGGCCACCGAGCTGGCCACATCCCGCATGGACATCGACCGCATGCCCTCCTGTTCGGACAGCCGGTCGAACTCGTCGAGCAATTGCTCGAGTAGGGCGAAGCTGGCCTCGGGATGGCGGGCGAAATTGTGGGGATGCCACCACAGATGGAATATCCGGTGGCGGCGGGCGGCGTCACGCAGGCCGGCTACCAGACGCGCCTTCCTCAGTGGCTCGAGGTGACGTCGACGTGGTGAGTAGGGGCGCAGGAAGGCGCTGGCCGGAACATCGGCCAGCCCGTCGTCACCGGGCACCGACGCCCATGTCGTGGTCGGCGGCGGCACCACGCCGGCATAGGTGTCCACCAGCCGCGCCGCCCTGATCACGGTGGACTGGTCGTCTCCCCGCTGCGCCTGGTGGCCCCAGGACGGTTGCGGTCCGCGGATGCAGTTGAAGCCGCTCTCCCTTACCGCCCGGGCGTAACGCGGGTTCCATTGGTTGCGGGGCAGGACCAGGCTGGTCAGTTCGGTCCCGTGCTGCCCGGCGATGGCCTGGGCGGCGGCCAGGTCCGCCCGCAGGTCGGCCTCCTGCTGGCCGTCCTCCAGACAGTAGAAGTGGGAGAAGGTGTGGGAGGCGATCTCCTGTCCGGGGGTGGCGGCCAGCATCTGCACCAAAGAGCCGGCCAGCTGCTCGGGGGCCGAGCTCTCGTCCTCCCCCCAGGTCTCGGTGTAGGGATCGAGAGCGGGCGAACGGTACTGCGGTCGCACCGTAGGCAGATAGGCGGTGAGCTCCTCGCCGGTCGAGGCGAACAGGAACCCGACCGTGGCCCAGGTGGCCCGGATACCGCGTCGGGCGAAGAGGGCGGCCAGGTCGATGACCACCTGGCGGGAGGCGTTCAGATCGGCGAAGGCAGAACTGTCACGGCTCACGTGGTCCCGCATCCCCCAGTAGAGCTCGAAGTCGAGGGAGACGACGAAAGCCCCGGGCATGGCCGAACCCTGGCCCAGTGTTTCCACAGCTGCATGGTAAGGGAGCGGTGTGGTCACCGGACCCCCTGGGCCAGCCTCTGGTGGGCGTACCCCCACAGGGTGGGGTGAAGTCTGAGCTGGCTGGCGATCGGCCTGCTTTCCTCGACCAGGGGTTCGAGGGGTTGTCCTGCCCAGGACCCGTTCGACCTGTTCGCCCAACAGGGGGAGTCCGGCGGCCAGATGGAGGTAGGGATAGGTGGCGATCGAGTCCGCCGCCGTCACGGCGAAGGTGGCCCGGCCCAGAATTCCACCGGTGTCGATGCCCGGGTCGACCAGGTGCACGGTGGTGCCGACCTGGTCCGGACGCCCGTCGACCAGAGCCCAGTAGCCACCGTGCACGCCGCGGTAGTCGGGGGTGATGCCGGCATGGGTGTTGATGACCGGGCAGGCGATGCCGTCGAGCACGGTCGAGGCGATGATGCGGGTCCCGTTGACCACCACCAGGTCGGGTCGGGCGGCCCGGAGGAGGGCTACCGTGGCCGAGTCGTTGACCGAATGGACCCGGTGATCGACCGGGAAGGGGGTGGTATCGAGCCCGGCCTCGGCCACGATGTGCCCGATCCGGTCACGCCCCCGGCGTCGGAGGAGGGGAAGGGCCAGCGTCACGAACAGGATCTGTCCGGTGACAGTCGGCCATCCTCGACGCTTGGCCCGCCGACGGGCCAGCTCGACCCGAGACTGGGGCTCCTCGACGATGACCTCCAGATGGGCCACCCGTCCGACCAGGTAGTGGGCCACGATGTCGGTTGTGTCGCCCGGCCCGGCCAACAGAACGACCCGGCCCGCGGGGGCCGGCGCCGGATCAGCCATCGGTCCGGTGGTCAGGAAGCGTCGCCCGAAAGCGCGTGGTCGAGATCGCGGCTGTTGGCGATGGCCACGGCGGCCAGCTGCGACCGCACGCCCAGCTTGCGGAGGGTCGAGCGGATGTGGGAGCGGACCGTGGTGAGCGAGACCACCAACTGGTCGGCGATGTCCTGGGCCGCCCACCCCTCGGTGAGGAAGTAGAGGATCCGCCGTTCGCTGGCGGTGAGGTTGACCAGCGCCTTGAAGTGGGGCGGGAAGGGAACGTCAGGGGCCGCTGTCAGATCGTCGCCGGTCTGGCTGGCCAGCGATTGGAGGGCCTCGGGAAGGTACTCGAGGCCGAACAGGGCCAGCGCTCCCTGGGCCACGCAGCTGGCCACCGCCCCGGCCCCGGCCCCGGCGCTCACCGCCAGTACCGGCAGACCGGCGGCCCGGTAGGTGGCCGTCAACGAGGCGGGGATTCCCCAGGCCCCGGTCGACCAGGTGGACGACGGCCCTGACCATCCTCCTTCGAGGACCAGTACGGCCAGGTCGAGGGCGAAACCGTCGATGGCCAAGGGCGGGGCCCCGTCCAGCGAGGCGGTCACCGCCGCTGACCGGCAGCCCAGCCGCTCGGCCATCGAAGCCGCCGTTATGGTGGCGAACCCGGGTTCGTCGGGCCTGTCGGCCGCCGGGTCGATGACCAGAACAGTGGGATCGGCCCGCTTGTCATGGCCGTTGGGGTTTCCGGCCAGGGGGCCGCCATCGACGCCTCGGGCGGGAACCATGGCCGACGGGAAGGTTGTGGCCCGGCCCACCCGGTACCGGTACACCGAGCGACGGTGCACCGTCGCTCGGGCCACCTTGGGCGACGCCGGCCGGCCGGCGAACCCGTCCACCGTTATCAGGGCGTTGGACGGCTGGGTACCGGCGAACGGCCGACGGCTCAGCTGGGAGCTTCCGGCCGACGAGGCGGCCAGGGCACGGCGGGTCACATCGGAAGGGTGGGGATGGCCCTCGGGCGTGGCCATGCCGACCGACACGGCCAGTGACGAGGAACGGGCCTCCGAAGGCAGATCCCGGCCCAGGGCCTGGGCCAGGCGGTAGCCGAGGACCTGGGGGGGGACGCTGTTGGCCACCGGGCCGAACTCCACCACCAGGCGCTTGGTGGTCACCGGGCACACCCGGTCCTCAGACCGTACGGCACCCTGCACCCTGGCCAGGGCCGATTGGAGCAGAGCACTTCCGTCACTGCCCTCACCCCACTGCATCTCAATGCAGGCGACCGTCAGGACCGGCCGAGTCTCGGTCTCGGGTGGTGCCACGACCTCTGTGCTGTTCGACATGCTGCCCCCGCGCCGGTCATGGCTACTTTCCGGCCTAACCGCTGATAACCCCTAGACCATCCACACTAGCGCCGGTGCGGCTCGAAGCAAAAGGGCTCCTCGTCATAGTTGAGGATGGCCGGAGGGTGCTCCGAGTCGTTCGGGTCCTTCTTGGTCCACCGACTTCGCATCCGGTGCCGGAGGCGACGGTGGGGACGCGACGAGGTGGACCACTCCGTCGACCAGGAGCACCAGGCCGACACCGAATGTGGCTCCGGCGAGGGCGTCACTCGGATAGTGCCACCGCAGCCCCACGACGGCCCAGGCCACTGCGCCGACAACCACGGTGAGCGTCGGAATCACCACCCAGCGCAACCATCGGGGAACGGCCAGGGCCCAGGCGGTGGCCAGCGCCGCCACCGTGGCCACGCTGCCGGAGGGAAAGGTGAGCACGCCCAGGTAGCGTCGCCCCACCAGAGGCTTGAGGTACCACTCGACCACCAGGGTGGCCAGGGCCGGACCGCACAGGCAGGCCAGCGCCCGCCACCGGTCCCGACCGACGACCACCAGGGCGGCCCCCACAGAAACGACCACCAGTACCGGCAGGTCGCCGAGTTGGGTCACGCGGATGAGGAGATGGGAGTGCGGTGTCGCCGCCAGCAGGTCGAAGCCCCAGCGGTCGAAGCCGGTGGGCCCGCGGCGGTGGTGGAGTACGACCCCGGCCAGCACCGTCCAGACCACCAGGATCCCTCCGGCCAGCGTCTCCCCCCGGCCCCGTGACCGGGACATGTCGGTCGGTGGGGACGGTGCGCTGGTCAGGGTGCGCCCATAAACCAGTCGAGGGTGGACCGGATGCCCTGCTCCAGAGGCACCGCCTCCACGGCCGGGAACAGGCGGTGGAGCGAGGTGGCGTCGGCCTGCGAGTCCCGCACGTCGCCGGCTCGGGATTGGCCGTGGGCCCGTGTGAGCTCCTTGCCCAGCTGGACCTCGAGGATGGCGATGAGCTCGAGCAGGGAGACCCGTGATCCGAAGGCCAGGTTGACCGGACGGTCGCTGGTCACCCGGCGCCGCACGGCGTCGGCCAGCACGGCGGTGACGGTGCCGACGTAGGTGAAGTCTCGTGTCTGTTCGCCGTCACCGTGGACCGGTAGGGGATCGCCCCGCAAAGCGGCGGCGATGAAGGTGGGCACTACGGCGGCGTAGGCATGATCGGCCGCCTGCAGGGGGCCGAACACGTTGAAGAAGCGGAAGGCCAGCACCGGCAGGCCGAACGAGTGCCCGTAGGCCAGCGCGTACGACTCGCCGGCCAGCTTGCTGGCCGCGTAGGGGCTGACCGGCATGGCCACCATGTCCTCCCTCTTGGGCAGGTCAGGATTGGCTCCGTAGACGGACGAGGACGAGGCCACGATGACCTGGCACGGCGGGTGGCGGCGAGCTGCTTCGAGGACCCGGACCGTGCCGGTGGCGTTGGCCTCGTGGCTGGCTACCGGGTCCTCCAACGAACGTGGGACGGACGGACGGGCGGCCAGGTGCACCACGGCGTCGGACCCGTCCACCACCTCGTCCAGCAGTCCGGCGTCGAGGATGGAGCCCTCGACCAGTCGAACGTCCATCCCCTCGAGGTTGGCCTCGGTGCCGGTGGACAGATCGTCGACCACCACCACTTCCGGCGCCTGATCGCCGGGGGCCGTGGCCAACAGCTGGCGGCACAGGTTGGCGCCGATGAACCCGGCGCCTCCGGTAACCACGACCTTCACGGTTGGCAGGGGACCGAGTGGACCCCGGGCCCGGGCCCGGTTCTGGCCCACAGGGGAGACGGATGAATGGATCGCACCCCTGGATCAGAGCCGTTCGACGTTGGGTCCGTCCAGTCGGTTGCGGGTGTCCAGTACGTAGCGGGCGTGGGCCGTGATGCTCGGGTAGTCGAACAGGTCGTGATCCGTGATCAAGACGGCGGCGTCCGCCGCCGCAAGCTCGGTCGGGCTGGCCTCGACCAGGGGGTAGGCCAGCGTGTCGTCAGACAGGTGGGGATCGGCCACCCTCACCTCGGCACCCAAAGCAGCCAACGAGCGGGCTATGACGGTACCCGGAGCCTCGCGGGCGTCTCCGGTATTGCGCTTGTAGGTCATCCCGAGCAGCAGGATGCGGGAGCCCTTGACGGAGCGTCCCCGCTGGTTGAAGGCCAGAGTGAGCCGACGGACGACGTAGTCGGGCATGTGCTCGTTGACGTCGTTGGCCAACTCGACGAAACGGAACGACTGCCCGAGGCTGCGCCGGACCTTCCACGACAGGTAACTCGGGTCGATGGGAAGGCAATGACCGCCGACCCCGGGACCGGGGGTGAACCGCATGTAACCGAACGGCTTGGTGGAGGCGGCGTCGATGGCCTCCCAGATGTCGATGTCCAGATCGGAGGCGAACATGGCCAGCTCGTTGACCAGGGCGATGTTGACGTGGCGGAAGGTGTTCTCCAGCAGCTTGGTCAGCTCCGCCTCGCGGGTGCCGGAAACGGCCACGGTGCGCTCCACCAGGTCGTCGTAGAACGAGGTGACGGCGGTGAGCGACGGGCCGTCGATCCCCGACACGACCTTGGGGGTGTTCTCCAGCCGCCAATCGGCGTTGCCCGGATCGATGCGCTCGGGGCTGTAGCCCACGTGGAAGTGGCGTCCGGCGATGAGCTCAGACCCTTCCTCCAGTAGGGGGACCACCAGCTCCTCGGTGGTGCCCGGATAGCTGGTGGACTCGAGGATGACGGTGGCCCCCTCTGTCAGGTGGCGGGACAGGGTGGCCGCCGCGTCCTCGACGTAGGTCAGATTGGGGACGCCCTCCTCCAGCGGAGTGGGCACGTCGATGACGGCCACGTCGAAGCCGGCCATGGCTGTGGGGTCATCGGTGGGGTGGTAGCGGTTCGAGGCCAACGCCGCCGTCAGCTGTGCGTCGGAGATGTCCTCGACATAGGAGTCGCCGGCGGCCAGACGCTTGGTCTTGTCGACGTCGCGGTCGAAGCCGACGACGTCGTAGCCGGCCTCGACGGCGCGGAGGGCCAGGGGCAGGCCGACATATCCCTGACCGACGACGACCAGCCGCCGGACCCCGACTGCCGGGCTCACCGACAAGGGTGGGGTCGCGCTACCGGGTTCATGCCGATACCTGGTCGGCGTCTCCGTCGGGATAGCCGACAGGCACCGCCTCACTGGCTGCCAACTCCGGCGCTACGCCACTGGAGGGGTGCCAGTCGTACTCGCCGGCCGCCGAGCGGCCCTTGCCGTTGCCGTTGGCCACGGGCGCGTCCTCGTCGGCGCGGGCCTTGGCCGCGGCGAAGAGCAGGTGGGTAGCGGTCTGCCGATCACGGCGTCGTGTCGCCTGCGCCAATTCGTCCAGCTCCGCCGTAAACAGGGGAGCTGATGCCCGGATGGGGACCAGCTGGTTGATGTAGGGGTGGCTGGTGCGCAGAACCTGTTCGTCGGGCATGGACAGGACCTCGTTGAGCTTCTCGCCCGGTCGGATGCCCACCACCTCGATGGGAATGTCGATGCCCACCTGGCATCCGGACAGGCGGATCATCCGCTCGGCCAGATCGATGATCCGCACCGGGACCCCCATCTCCAGCATGAAGATCTCGCCGCCGTGGGAGAGTGCGGAGGACTGCAGGACCAGCTGCACCGCCTCCTCCACGCTCATGAAGAACCGTGTCATGCGGGGGTCGGTCACGGTCACCGGGCCGCCCTGGGCGATTTGGCGGGCGAAGGTGGGGATGACACTGCCCCGGCTACCCAGCACGTTGCCGAAGCGCACTGTGCAGTAGGCCGCCTGCTTGGGAGCCCGTAATAGAACGATCTGTTCGGCCAGGCGCTTGGAGGCACCCATTACGCTGGTGGGGTTGACGGCCTTGTCCGTCGAGATCTGGACGAAGCGTCGGCACCCGACCGAGACGGCTGCATCGACCACGTTGAGTGTGCCCAGGACGTTGGTCTTGACCGCCTCGAGCGGGTACTCCTCGAGCACGGGTACGTGCTTGTGGGCGGCGGCGTGGAAGACGATCTCCGGCCGGTACTGCTCGAACATCTCGAAGACGGCGTCGCGGTCGCCGATGTCCACCAGAGCCTGGATGCAGGGCCGCGACACCGAAGCTGCCATGTCGTGCAGATGGGTCTCGTCGTGATCGAGCAGGACCAGCAGCTCAGGATCGAGGCTGGCCACCTGGCGGCAGATCTCCGAGCCGATGGAACCGCCGGCCCCGGTGACCAGGATCCGGTGCCCGGTGAGAGAGCGACGTACGGACTCGAGGTCGGTGGGTACCGGCGTCCGGCCCAGCAGGTCCTCGATCCGGGGCTCGCGGGCGTGGCGGAGGGCGGCCAGATGGGCCGGCTCGTTGAGCATGTCCTGCACGCCGGGAAGGATCTTCATGGACACGCCGGCCAGCTCCGAGGACCTCAGTGCTCGTTCGACCAGTTCCGGCGGGGGCGAGGGGATGGCCAGCAGGACCTGCTGGATGGTGTAGCGGTCGGCCGCCTCCGGAATGTCGTCGATCCGACCGACGACCGGCACCCCGATGAGGGAGAGGCCGTGGGCCCGTGGGTCGTCGTCGAAGACAGCTACCGGCACCAGTCCCGCACCCGGGCTCCGGAGCATCTCGCGGATGGCGGCCGCTCCGGTGTCGCGACTGCCGATGACGGCCACCCGGAGGCCCAGGCGCTTCGACCCGCGCTGCCAGGCGAAAAGCCGTGAGTGGAACCGCAGGATCCCCATGCCGCCGGCGGAGAACACGCAACCCACCACCACGACTATGGGGGGGACCAACTCGATCCGTAGCCGACGGCCGGCGGGCCAGAAGGCAATCAGGACGCAGAGCGAAACCGCCGCCGAGAGCATGAGCTGGCGGGCCTCGTCGGCGCCGGCATGGCGCCACATCCTCCCGTACAGACCGAACAGGCGGTTGCAGATGATGGTGACGACGATGGCCACCAGCAGGAACTCGAGGAAGTGCTGCCAGTAGTGCGCCGGCGCCCGGTCCCGAAAGTAGGCCACCTCGGCCAGGCCGTAGCCGGCGATGACACAGAGGGAGTCGAGGAGGATGAAGACGATGCCCGCCCGGATGCGACTGGCGAACATGGCCACCTGCCGCATGTCCCTACCGGTACGCCCTTCACCGGGATCAATCGTCTCCGACACCGACTCTCCCTTTGATGCTGACGCATCCACTCGGTTGCCCCCTGTAGGCCGATGCTCAAATGCCATGTCTGAAGCCAGCGGGGCCCGACTGGCCCTTCCGTTCCCCCGAACGTCACCCTGTGTGTTTACAGGGTTGGCTGTCCTCCTGAAGTAGGCGGGCCTGGCCTCCTCGATCCTCTGCCCTGGCTGCCCCAAGAAACGTTAGCGCGCCTGGGCTCGCTGGGCATCCTCAATATTGGGTATTCCCGGTGGTGAAGGGGTAAAAGGGCTGGCTCCACCAACGGCCATCAGCTGGCCTTTGCCGCACGCCCGATCACGACCGTCCCACTGCCGTAACCCATGGTAGGGATGCCTCTTAGGGCGGTAACATCGCTGTGGGGTCCCGCGTCAAGGGATCGGGAATGGGGCATTGAAGGTCATGGGGGTGCAAGCCAGTAGCGCTGTGGTGGACAGCGTCCCAGGGGTCGGCCGAGCCTTGCCGTCTGCCGCTCAAGCGCAGGTGGCGGCGACGAAATGCGCCAATCGTCGAGTATTGTTGCCAGGCCATGACCGAGACGGGACACGCCCATGACTGAGCGGATCAACTTCGGTGGCGCCCTCCGCCATGCGTGGCGTCTGCTTCTGGTTCTGGCCGTCGTCGGATTCATCATCGCCGTGCTCCTCCCCGTCAGCAAGTCCACCGACAAGGGCACGGGCGCCAAATTCCGGTGGAAGACGTCGAGCGTCGTCGGGGTCGAGCCGTCCGGTGGGCTCGGGACCCCCGGCGTCAACGGCCAGACCATCCTGTTCTGGGCCAACAATGACTACGTGCGGGCCGGCGCCTGCATCAGTGCCGGAATGAAGGCGCAGTTCGGACAGCTCGTTCCTCTGATGACGGCCAGCGTCACCACCATCACCTCCGGCAAGAAAAAGGCGGCGACGGCCAAGTCGGGCAAGGGGGCCAACCTGGTCGAGCTGACCGCCAATCAGAAGACCAAGGGCCTGTCGGCCAAGCTCACCAACGCCTACGCCGTCGCCGTCGGCAACGCCATTGAACATGCCATCCAGGCGCACCAGGCCTCGCAGTCCCAGACCAACCAGAAGACCAAGTCCACGGTCAGTGGGTACCAGGTGCTCATACCGGCCCTGGCCACTTATGCCACCCCGGCCACGTCCGGGTCCTCGAAACTGGCCGACAGCCACAAAGTGAGGGGCCTGGCCGGCATCGTGATCGGGCTGATTCTCGGGGCACTGATCGTCCTCATGCGGGAGGTGGCCAACCGGAGGTTGAGGACGGCCGGGGGCGTCACCTCCGTCACCCAGTACCCGGTGGTGGCCGAAATCCCCGCCCTCCCCACCACCAAGGACGGTGGCCAGCCGGCGATCCTGCTGGCCGTGGTGGAAGAACCGCGCTCGCCGTCGGCCGAGGCCTACCGGATGTTGCGCATGTCGGTGATGTTCGAGGAGCTGAGCTCCGGCCAGGCCACCCCCGATCCCTACGGACTGGCCGCCTCTGCCCCGGGCTGGGAGCCGCCGCCGACCAACGGGAAGTACGTGAAGCCCGAGCCCGGTTCCCGTCAGGTGTTGCTGGTCGTCTCGCCGGCCAACGAGGAGACCCGCCCCATCGTGGCCGCCAACCTGGGCGCCACCTATGCCGAGGCCGGGCAGAAGGCCATCGTGGTCAGCACCGATGATCTCGATTCCGGCTTCGCTCCGCTCGGAGGCCGACCTGAACCGGGCTCCATCGGACCCGAAGTGGTGGCCAGCTATCTGCAGACGTCCAGTCTGCCCAACGTGATGCGATTGTCGTTCCGTCATTTCATCGCCAACAGCGGTCAGCTGGTCAACCTGGCTCCCGAGGTTCTCGACTCGGCCCGTCAGTTGGCCGACGTCGTCATCGTCGAGTCGCCCCCGTTCCTCGAATCACACCACGGCGAGGCATTGGTCCACGCCGTCGATGCCGTGCTCGTGGTGGTGGAGAGTCGTACGACCACCATCGATCACGGCAAGCGGACGGGCACCCTCCTGCGCCGGCTCGGGTCCCCGGTCCTGGGTGTCGTCCTCACCAACGTGGGCGGTACCGGGCGTCGTACCTCCCCGCCGACCGAACCTTCCCCGTCGGTCGTCTCACCACCGCCTCAACCCACCGACGATCCCCGAGCAGTGCCCGAAGCAGCCAAGAGCTGACAGGCGGGACCGGCCCATGGTCTTTGCCGCCGAAGCCTCCAACCCGATCATCGCGGTGGTCGTCTTCGCCGTACTGATCGGTATCAGCCGGCCCATCATCGTCCGCGTGGCCGGGGCCGAGGCCAAGCCGTGGCTCGTCTCGATACTCACCGCCAGCCTCATCCTCCACCTGTTCTGCGCGCCGGCCCAGATCTTCGTGGTCGACCACTTCTACCACGGGATCGCCGACTGGCTCCGTTACGACTCGGAGGGGGCGAAGCTGGCTCCCGGGTTCCGGCATCTCGACTTTTCGTTGGCCCCCGGCGGCCTGCACGGAATCGTCAACGACGGATCGGTGAGCATCGCCGCCGCCATCGTCTTCGTCCTGGTCGGTACCAACCAGCTGGCCGCCTTCCTGGTATTCGCCTGGTTGTCCTTCCTGGGCGGGATCCTCTTCTTCCGGGCCTTTACCCTCACCTTCCCGGGGGCCGACGCCCGCCGCTACGCCTACCTGATGTTCTTCCTGCCCTCGCTCCTTTTCTGGACGGCGGACGTGAGCAAGGAGGCCATCATGACCATCTCGCTCGGACTGGTGGCCTACGGGGCGGCCAAGATTCTGGCCCGCCGGGCGGGCGGTTACTCGCTGCTGGCGCTGGGAACGGCCGTGGGCATCCTCATCCGACCCAACGAGCTGCTGCTGTTCGTGGCCGGTTTTACGGTGGCCATGATGGTGTCCTCCGGCGAGGGACGTAGGGGAGAGGGGAGCCGCCGGGTCCTCTCCCTGGTCGTATTCGGCTCGCTCCTGGCCCTCTCCGCCTTCCTCACGGTGCACTACCTCTCGCACTCGGGTGGATCACTGTCCTTGCAGCAGGTGCAAAGGAACAACGTGGGCAACGGGGGTAGCGGAGGCATCACCTATTCCAGCGACCCGTTCGCTTTCCCGCGTGACATCTACGAGATCCTGCTCAATCCTCTACCCTTCGACTTCCACGGGCTGGGAGAACTCATCGCCGCCGGTGAGAACACCATCATCCTGGTCATCCTGCTGGCCTCACTGCGCCAGCTGCGTATGGTGCCCCGGGCCGCCTTGGCCCGCCCCTACGTGATGATGTGCACGGTTTACAGCTTGGGATTCATCTATACCTTCGCCGCCCTGGGCAACCTGGGGCTCATCGAACGGGAACGGACACTTCTCTTCCCCTTCTTGCTCGTCCTGGTGTGCATCCCGCGCTCGCCCAAGGGCCAGCCGCCCCGGTACCCATGGGAGCTGCGTCGACGCGACCGCAACCGACTGCGGGCGGCCATGGCTGCTGGACGGTTACCCCAGGTGCAACCCCCCTCGCGGTAACCCCCGTTGACGTCGTAGGTGGCCCGGCCGGTCGTCCCGAAGGTCAGCTGCCCGCCTGTGCCCCCGCCGGCAGCAATGGCGTGAGGAGGTCCAGCCACTGCTGCGCCACCGAGGCCAGGCTGAAGCGTTGCAGGCAACGATCACGGGCCGCCCGTCCCATTTTGGTACGCAGGGCGGGGTCGAACAGGAGACGTCCGGTCGCCTGCACCAGGGCCGCCGGGTCATCGCGTGGGACCACCAAGCCGGTCGCGCCGTCGGCCAGCACCGTGCGCACGCCGGGCACGTCGGTGGCCACCACCGGCACGCCGGACAGCCCGGCCTCAATGAGTACCCCGGGCATGCCCTCACCGGCCGGTCGACTGGGGAACACCATGACGTCGGACTGGCGCAGGAGGTCGGCTACGTCAGAGCGCGACCCCAGTAGTTCGACCTGAGCCGCGTGGGCCGGCCCGGTCAGTGGGTCCCGCAGAGGACCGTCGCCGATGACCTGGGCCCGTCCGTCGAATCCCGACCCCCGGAGGCGGGCCACCATGTCGATGAAACGGTCGGGCCCTTTGCCGTCGTTCAGTGCTCCGACAAAAGTCACCACGGGCGGGGAGGCGGGCCCTGTGGTCCGGGGCCGGAAGACATCGGGATCGCGGCCGTTCGGTGTCATGACCACCCGCCCCGGTGACACACCCAGCATGGAGATGCATTCGGCCCGGACCTCGTCGCCTTCGGCCGCCACCACGTCGGTCCGGGCCGCCAGGTGCTTCCACAGCAGGAGCTGTCGACGACCGGGCCGTCCGGCGTAGGTCCCGATGGCGTAATACGCGAGGGGCCGCCGGCACATGACCATGGCCGGCACCAGGTACTTGAGTGGGTCCCCCCCGTGGGCCACCACGACGGCCGGGTCGAACTGCCCGAGGGCAGCCCGGACTTTCGGCACCAGGCGGAGGTCGAAGCCGGCCGCGGGCCTATCACCGCTCGGAAAGTGCAACGAGAAATCGGGACGGACTTCAGGGGGGCCGTCGAACAGACTGAGGACACGGTGGGCCCGCGTACCCGGCCGGTCCAGTTGGTCGGCCAGAGCCCGGGCTTCGCGTTGCGCCCCCCGGGCCACCGGGGTGGGGATGACATGGAGAACGAGAGGCTCCGCTGTCTGCTGCCACTCTTCGGTCATTCCCGGGCCCCTTGTGCCGGCCCATCCGGCGGGTCGAGCGTACCAGCACCGATCCGCTTGGGCGGCGGCGGCGACCGCCTCCGCTACCATCGGCGGATGCCGCCCGGGGCGCCGATTGGCCGCACGCCGGCCGGTGACAGGTGGGGATGGGTGCGACGACCATGAGGACTCTGGTCATTGCCGGCGAGTACCCGTGGCCGGAAAACAGCGGTTCCCGCATGCGACTGGCCACCACCCTCCGGGCCTTGCGTCAGTGCGGGCCCACCGAGCTTGTCTCCATCGTGCCCCGGGGGCGGAGGGACTTCGAGCCACCCGACGAGAGGCTGGATCTGGCCAGGGTGGGTCGGATCGCCTTCGATGATCGACCGCCCGCCGGGGTTCGCCGCCTGTCGGCGTTGGTGCGCACCGGAACTCCACTGGAGTTCCCGTGGCCGGACGGCCCCGAGGTGACCCGGGCGCTGAGCCGGTTCGCCCGGGGGCCCTACGATCTGGTCTGGTATTTCGGCGTGCGCCCGTGGGGATTGGTGGGTGGAACCGAGGCGGCGCCGGTGGTGCTCGACCTGGACGATCTCGAGAACCACAAGATCGCCGCCCGGATGGCGATCCCGCCAACCGACCTTGACGTGAGAGCGTCGGTCAGGCGGTGGGGTGCCCGAACGCTGTCTGGCGAGGAGATGCGCCGGTGGGCCCGACTCTATCGAAGGGCCGGGCAGCAGGCGACGACGACGGTGGTGTGCAGCCGGATCGATGCCGACCGGGCCGGAGCCGCCGGTCTGGCCCGGGTCGAGGTGATTCCCAACGGCTACCGCCTGGTGGCCGAACCGTTGGGGAGAGTAGCGGTCGGATCGCCGCCCACCATCCTCTTCCAAGGCACCCTCCGCTACCCGCCCAACGCTGATGCCGCCCGCTATCTCATCGAAGAGCTCCAGCCGGCCATCGTCGCACTGGTCCCCGATGCCCAATTCCGTTTGGTGGGGGTGGCCACGCCGGCCATCACCGATCTGGCCGAACGCCGCGGTGTCACTGTCGTCGGCCTGGTCCCGGATATCGACACCGAACTGGCCCGGGCCGACCTGGTGCTGGTCCCCATCCGGTTCGGCAGCGGGACACGGGTCAAGATCCTCGAGGCTTTCGCCCACCGCATCCCGGTCGTGTCGACGAGTCTCGGAGCGGAGGGGCTCGAGGTGATCGACGGCCATCACCTGCTGATAGCCGACACGCCCGATGCCCTTGCCGCCGCCTGTGCCCGCATGCTCGAGGATGAGGGTCTGCGCGCCCGTCTGGCCGACAACGCCCACCGTCTCTTCGTGGAGCGCTATCAGACCGAGCGGGTGCACGACCAGGTGAAGCGGATCGCCTGCGCCGCCGCCCTTCAGCCTTCGGGAACAGCGCTCCTCGACCGGCCCGCCACCCAGGACGATGACGGCGCCGGTAGGCGGGCGTAGGCGGCCAGCGTCTTGGCGATGACGGCCCGGTCGTCGAAATCGGATTCGGCCTTGCGCCGCCCCTGACGCCCCATCGCCGATCGCCTGTCCTCGTCCCCCGCCAACTCGGCGATGGCCAAGGTCAGAGCGTCGGCATCATGGAGGGGCACCAAAAGACCGTTGTCGCCATGGTCGACCACCTGGCGGCATCCCCGGATGTCCGTGGCCACTACCGGAAGCCCGCTGGCCGCCGCCTCCATGGCCGAGCGCGGGAATCCCTCGCGGTAGGAGGGAAGCACATAGAGGTCGAAGCCGGCATAGAGGTCCTCGACGTCATCGCGGTGGCCGCTGAACACGACGTTCCCCAAAGACCGGGCGGCGTCCATGTCCGCCGGGCTGAGAGCGTCGTCCCGGGCCCGATCTTCGGGGCCGACCACGACGAACATCACCTCGGGCCGGATGCTGCGCATGCGCGCCGCCGCCGCGAACAGTTCCCGAAACCCCTTCTCCCGGACCAGACGGCCCACCGTTCCGACCACGACGGCCGAGGTGTCGACGCCCAGGGTGTGGCGGGCCCGGCGGATGTCCTCATCACTCCGGCGGGGCCGAAACCGGCCCAGGTCGACCCCGTTGCCCAGAAGTTCCAGCTTCTCGGGCGGGGCACCGAAGCGACGCATGACCTCGAGATCTTCGGGATTCTGGAACAGCTCGACGTGGGAGCACGTGGATGCCGCCCGCTCGAGGGCGTAGACGAGGGTGCGGCGGCTCCACGGATCCTCCGGCGCGGCATAGAAGCCATGGACGGTGTTGACGATGCCCGGCACCCCCGCGGCCCGGGCGGCCAGGCGGCCGTACAGGCCGGGCTTGGGATTGTGGGTGTGCACGATGTCAGGACGGAGGCGCCGGAACAGCCGGGTCAGTTCGGGAAGGGCGGCCAGGTCGTGTCCGGGTGACACCGAGCGGGTGGCATGGCGCAGGGGCACGTGCTCGATCCCCCAGGCGCTCAGTTGGGGGACGAACGGACCGGGCGACGACATACCGATCACCTCGATGCCCTCTGCGGCAAAGGCCCGCAGCTGCGGTCCGAGCAGCAGGGCCAGGCTGATGTCGGCCGTGGTGACGTGGATCAGACGCCGACCGCTGAGGTCGGTCATCGACCACCACCGGCCACGGCACGGTAGATCCCCTCCACCTCGCGGCTGGCCGAGGTCACGTCGAACATGGCGCTCCGGAGTTTGGCTGCCTGCCCAAGCTCGGAGCGCAGGTCCGGGTCATCGACCAGATGCTGGAGGGCGTCGACCAGGGCGGTGGGTTCGCCGGGAGGGACGACCAGTCCGTCGACCCCGTTGGTGATCACCTGGGGTACCCCGCCCACCGACGTGGCCACGATGGCCATACCGATACTGGTCGCTTCCATCAGGCTGACCGGCAGCCCCTCCTGGCGGGAGGCCAGCACGAACAGGTCGGCGGCGGTCAGAAGGCGGAGCACGTCGTGGCGTTGACCCAAAAACTGCAACCGGCCTTCCAGACCGAGCTGGTGGCTCCGCTCCCTCAGCTCGTCCTCCAGCGGTCCCCGGCCTACGGCGGCGAATCGGATGGGCAGGCCGCGGTCGGCCGCCAGGCGGACCGCGTCGAGCAGGACGTCATATCCTTTTTCGGGGCGCAGGTTGGCCACCGTCAGGGCCAGAAGGTCCCCCTGGCCCACGGCGAGCTCGGCTCGTACATCGGCCCGGACGGCCTCCCTGTCGGCGATGAGGGCATCCGAACGCGACAGGTCCACCCCGTGCACGATGACCCGGGCGCGGTCCTGGAGGCCGCGGGGCAGCGCGTCGTGGGCTGCTTCGGACACCACCACCAGGGCCTGGTCGCGGCCGATGGTGGCCCGGTTGAGTCCTTTGATGAGGACCGCCATCTTGTTCCACAGGCTGTGCTCCGTGTACACGACGGCGGGCCGGCGGGCCACGGGGATGGTAGCGACCACCAGGCGTCCCAGCGACGCCGTGTAGGGCAGGTGGAAGTGGATGACGTCGAATTGGCCATCGACGATCAGCCGGCGGAGGCGACCCATCCACCGGAGGTCAGCGTTCCCGCTACCTTCGAGTGAGTGCACCGGTGTGCCGGCGGAGGCGATGTCGGGGACCAGCGCATGCTCGGCGGCCAGCACGTAGGCCACCTCGTACTCGAACGAGTGCGGAATCTCCGCTGGGCCACCATGTCGACGAGCAGCCGTTCGGCCCCGCCGAAACCCAGGCACTTGATGACCAGAAGGATACGAAGCCGTGAAGACGTGGCCGAGCCGGGTTCGACGTGGCTCACCTGCCCCTCTCCGTACACGCCCCGATGCTAGTGCTGCCTCGCGGCGAACCGCCCCGCTTCATTGATCGGGCCGGCTACGCGGTACGATACGGCGAGCTAGAAATTGCCGGGCGAACAGCCTCTTTGTAACGGGCTTGGGGGGTACCAGCATTGTTAACTGAGCCGGCTGCTGCACAGTCACAGCCTGACGCGCCGCTCATTGTCACCGATGTGTCGGCTATCGGCGACAGTCCACCGGCAGACATCTGGTACAAGCGCAAGGTCAAGATGTGGGCTGAGGCGAAGCTCCTGTGGAACCACCGGGAGATCGTCTACACGCTGGCCGAGCGCGACTTCCGGGCCCAGTACAAGCAGGCCACGTTGGGGATGCTGTGGGCCGTCCTCAGTCCGGTGGCCACTCTGATCGCCCTGGTGATCGTCTTCTCCAAGGTCCATCTGTTCCAGGTGAAGGGGATTCCCTACGGCCTCTACGTGTACTGCGGTGTCCTGTGCTGGAGCTACTTCGCGGGAGCGGTCGGCAGTGGTGGGTCGGCGCTCCTCGGCAACAAGGCACTGATGGCCAAGACCCAGTTCCCGCGGGAGTGTTTTCCACTGGAGACGACGCTGACCACAGCGCTCAACACCGTCCTGTCCTGGACGGTGTTGGTCATCTTGTTCGTCATCTACGGCGACGCTCCGAAGCTGGCCATCGTGTGGACCCCGCTCTTCATGCTCACCGAGGTGGTGTTCGCCGCCGGTGTGACGCTGGCCATCTCCAGCTTGATCATCCAGATGCGGGATCTGGCCCAGGTGCTGCCCATCATCCTGTCGCTGGGCATCTTCGCCACCCCGGTCATCTGGCCGTTCTCCAGTATCCCCACCCACTATCACGTGGCTGGCGGGCACCTCCTTCATCACCACTGGCACGGGGGCTTCTATATCAACCTGCAGATCGTCTACGGCTTCTTTAATCCGCTGGGACCGGTGATCAACAACGTTCGGCTCACCATGCTGCTCGGTCGCTGGCCCACCCCGGGCCCGATCGCGGCCGCCATCGTCGGGGCTTTGTGCTACCTGTTCTTCGGCTACCGGATCTTCAAGCGTCTGGAGGTCAATTTTGCCGACATTGCCTGACGGCAGCATCCGGGTCGAACACGTGTGGAAGAGGTTCCGCGCCGACAAGAACATTCCGCTTCTCTACGACCAGTTGCACCAGTTGAGGAAGTCGGTGACCAGGCGGGGTGGGCCCGAGTACCGCTGGGTTCTCAAGGATGTCAATTTCTCGGTCGAACCGGGGGAGAGCGTTGCCCTGATAGGGATCAACGGCTCGGGTAAGACGACGTTGCTGAAGGTACTGAGCCAGGTGACCTATCAGACGGCCGGTACCTGCACGGTGAAGGGTCGCATCGGGGCCATACTCAGTGTCAGTGCCGGACTTCATCCGGACCTGACCGGTCGGGAGAACGTGTTCCTGTACGGAGCGGTCCTGGGCATGGGACGCCAGCGGATCAAGAGGCAGTTCGACGAGATCGTCGACTTTGCCGGTCTGGACGATTCCATCGACCGCCAGGTGAAGTTCTTCTCCAGTGGAATGACAATGCGCCTGGGTTTTTCCATCGCTGCCTATCTGGAGCCGGACATCCTGCTGGTCGACGAAGCCCTGGCCGTGGGTGACGCCAACTTCCAGCAGAAATGCCTGCAGCGGATCGGCGAGATCGTGCGGTCGGGAACCACGCTCATGTACGTGTCGCATGACCTGGCCTCCGTCGAGGCCGCCTGCACCAGAAGCATCTGGCTGTCGGATGCCGTGGTGCGGGCGGCCGGTCCGACCAAGGACGTCGTGGCCATGTACCGCGACGCTGTCGAGAAGAACGCCCAGATCGTCACCACCAAGGAGGGTCTGGTCCAGGTCCTCAAGGCGGACATCCAGGCGGGGGACGGAGGCCAACCCCGTGCTGCCCACCCGGTCGAGGTGGCCGTAACCTTTAAGGCGCCGTTGACGGCCAATGCCCAGTTCTTCTTCGGAATCTCGCAGGGACCCGCCTTTCCCATGTTCGTCGTCGAGCATCAGGGCACCATGCCCGAGGGGGAGTTCGAGGCCCGGGTCACACTCGACTACCTTCCGCTTCCCAAGGGTCACTATTCGGTGTGGGCCGCCATTACCGGCTTTCCCAAGGGCAGCCGCGACCCCTATCTCCCATGGCAACCGATCATGTCCTTCGATGCCTTCGGGCCCGACCGAAGGCAGCCACCCGAGGGCGTCATGGTGCTCTCACCCATCCATGTCGGCGCCCAGTGGCAGATCAACTGATCCGGTAGCGGCGTCCCCGATGATCCGGTGCTCTGACCGGCGATACCACCACACCACCACCGACCCCGTAGTCGCTTCGGCACATGAGCGGCTAGTATCATCGGGCTAGATGCTCGTCGGAGTGGGGGATGTCCGATCGATGGGGCGACAGGGAGAACGTACGGGCCGATGATTCATGTAGCGACCATCCACTTCAAATCGGCCAAGTGGATCGATGTCCAGCTGTCCTATCTCGCCCGTCATCTGCAGGAGCCCTATCGGGTGGTCGCCGTCCTCAATCGGGTCGATCCCCGGCACGAGGATAAATTCGACCGTGTCGTGCCGGCTATGGGTGATCATGCCGGCAAGCTCAATCTGCTGGCGTCGTTGATCTTGGAGGAAGCCGAACACGACGATCTGATCATGTTCCTCGACGGCGATGCTTTTCCGATCGCCGATCCCATGCCGACCGTGCATAAGGCTTTGGACGATTCGGTGCTTGTTGCCGTTCGGCGCGACGAGATAGCGGGGGACAGGCAGCCCCATCCGTGCTTCTGTGTGGTCCGCGCCGAAGACTGGGACAGGATCCGGGGCGACTGGACGCCGGGCTTTACATGGAAGAACAAGCAAGGTCAACTTCTCTCCGATGTCGGTGGCAATCTGCTCGGGAAGCTGGAGAGGATCAATGCTCCTTGGACCCCTCTCCTACGCTCCAACAAGAGGAATCCCCACCCTCTTTGGTTCGCCGTCTACGCCGATGTCTTGTACCACCACGGTGCCGGCTTCCGCGATCCAGTGGTCCCCAGCGCTCTCACCAAGCCCCCGGCATGGTTGAACGGCACAGAGAGGTTCCGGCTTCTCGGTAGCGTCGTCCGTCATTCCGACGCCGCGCGAGTAAAGGTGTTGAACTATCGCGGCATGAAGGCGAGCAGACAGCTGGGCGATGAGATCTACGCCCGACTACAGACGGACCCATCCTTCTATGAGGAGTTTCTCTAGTCCCGAAGGTGGCGCTCGTGTAGGGCGACAATCGGGTACCGAATGCCCAGCCGTCCGAACGTGCCATCGACCAGGCCGCGTCCGATGGCGATCAGGCACCCGATCCTGTCCTGTCGCTGTCGGAACAGAGCCCTCCCCACCAGCCGGGTGAAGTTCTTCGGGTAACGGCCGAGCCTGTGCATGATGTGCCAGTGGAGGTACAGCATGTTGCGAGACTCGTAGTAGTACTTCCAGGTGGGAAGATCCCCTCCCTGACGGATGGCATCGTGGTGCACGACCGCCCCCTCTATGAACTGCAGGGGGAAGCCCGCCCGGGGGATCCTCCAGTGGCAGTACTCGGTGTCCTCGGCCCACCAGAACAGTTCCTCCCTCGGGAGGCCGACCGTCTCGACGATCTGTCGGGCGATCAGGAATCCACACCACGATCCCCATCGCCCAACCTTCCCGTCGGGCTGGATGGATACCGGCACGACGAAGGCGGACTCGGGTCGATCGGATGCCTCATCCCACAACGCGGCCAAACACTTTGGCTCCGGCACGATGTCGTCATCCATCAACCAGGCGTGGGTGTTGCCGTGCTCCAGGAAGTCGCGCAGGGCGATAGCCCAACCGCCGGCGGGACCGAGGTTGACGTCGGATCGAACCACCCGTACGGGCACGCCGCCCAGGTTGAGGGAGTCGGCCTGCGCCGGTGGGCTACTGGCATTGTCGACAACCACTATTTCGTCCGGCCGGGTGGTCTGCGCGTCGATGGCGGCCAGACAGCGGGCCAGTGCCTGAGGGGCGTTGTGGGTGAGCACCAGAGCCGCAATCCGGGGCACTCTGCCTTCTTCCATTCCCCACCCGCTTCTCAAGGCTTCAGTGACACTTCCTCCTGCGCAGTCAACTTCCCGCTGCACCGGGCGCATGATGCTACCGCAGCTTCCTGGTCGCCGCGCCTGGCTGGTGGGGGCCGCCGAAGTCCGTGTGGCAGTGGGCAAAGGCGCGGGTGGTAACCTCATCGGGGCGAGGAGTTCGTGGTTTCTGGCCGCGGAACCCTCGGGAAGAACACCAGTAACCGAAGTCGGTGACAGGGAGGGGCAGGACGCAGTGGGCACGGTGACAAACGGTTCGAAGGCTGCCACAGGTTCCGTACCCTCGGACGGTGTCGCCACGGGTCATTTCCTGCAGCCCAAGTGGGGAGACAATCCGTGGGGTGGCGGCACGCTCCGCGACCGGTACGACGTGGTGAGGCCCCTCATCCAGGGGGAGTCCGTACTCGACCTGGGTTGTGCCTCCCGTTACGGCCGCCCCGACTGGCTGCACGGACTGCTGGCCAAGGACTTCAGCGAGTTGGTCGGCATCGACATCAACGAGACCACCGTGGAGAAGCTTCAGGCCGAGGGGTTCGACGTGCGGTTGGCCGACGCCCGCAACTTCGATCTGGGCCGCCAATTCGATGCCGTCTTTGCCGGAGAGCTCATCGAGCACTTGGATGATGTGCGGAGTTTTCTGGCCAACATACGACGCCACCTCCGTCCCGGTGGCCAACTCATTCTCACCACCCCGAACGCCTTCTACGTCGGCAATTTCGTCTATCGCTGGGGTGGCCATGGTCAGGTGCACCCCGAGCACACGTGCTGGTACTGCGAGGACACCCTCCGCCGCGTGCTGGAGATCAACGGCTTCTCCAAGGTGAAGATCTCCTTCGCCGGTCACTCCAGCCCCACCCCCCTGCGCAAGGCGGCAAGCTTCATGGCCCAGCAGGTCTTCCCCCCCCGCCTGGCCCTCGATGAGCTCATCGCCGTGGCGACGGCCGACTGACGGCATCGACCGTCCCGCAGAGATCAGGGGAAGAAGAGCCGCTCCTCGGCCGATCCCTTGAGCCGGCCCGACCGCATTCCCGCCGCCCGCGCCCACTCGAGACGCTGCCCGGGCAGGCGGAGCTGGGGCAGGGCGTAGACCAGCCAGCACCACGCCTTGAATGCACCGCGCAGGTTCCGACGGGCGCCGGCCCGCCTGTAGCGGTGATAGAGCACCGGTCCGCACCGGCCGTAGGAATAGGCCTGGCGGAATACCTGCTGGAATTCGGCCCGCTCGCGCTTGGCCACCACGGCGTCGGGGGCGGCGGCGAAGCGAAAACCCTGGAGCTGAATGCGCCAGCACAGATCGATGTCCTCCCCCGGCAGCGGCTCCTCGTTGAAACCGCAGACCTTCTCGAACACGTCTCGGCGCACGGCGAGGTTGGCCCCGAGGCCGGCGGGAAGGAAACCGAGTTGGCGGATGGCCGCCGGTACCGGGTCCTTGGACGGGCCCCCGTTGAGAGACCAGAAATCGAAGTACCCGGCCACGATGTCCGCATGCTCGAGAGCGGCCGCACAAGCGGTCAGCCACCCCGGCAGCACCACGTCGTCGGCGTCGCAGAAGGCCAGAAGATCGCCATTGGCCTCCTCCACCGCGATGTTGCGGGCCGAGGGCGCCCCTCGCCGCTCGGAGGCGTCGACCAGTCGAAAGTTGTGGTGGTGGGCCGACCACTCCCGGGCCAAGTCCTGGCTACCGTCGGTGGACCCGTTATCGGCCAAAATGACCTCCCACGCCTGGTCGCACTGCTGGGCATCGAGAGCCCGCAATTGCTCCTCCAGCCAAGGCATTCCGTTGCGGACGGGGATGACCACGCTGATCATGAGAGGTGACCCGAGCCAGCGGGAGGTCGGAGGTTGTTCCCCGCTGCCGATTTCGACACCCCGTGCTCCTTGGTCCTCGGACGCCCCCGTCGACTGTGGCACGTTACCGTGCCCCTCCACCTAGAGCGCTGGTAGCCTAGCCCCGTGAGAGGGCGATGACCGATCGGGAGCGGTCGGTCGCCGATGCCGGGGCCCCGAACAGCAGGCGGACTCGAAGGCGTGACCGCGGTGGTCCTCACCTTCATGCGGCCGCGGCTGGCGGGTGACGCCGTTCGCTCGTTGATGACCGTCGAAGGGCTGGCCGGCGATCAGATCATCGTGGTGGTCAACGGGGTCGGAGGTCTCGACGATCCTGCTCTCGAGAGAGAGGTGGCGATGGTCCGCCTCCCCCGCAACCTGGGGCCGGCCGGCGGATTCCGGGCGGGGATGGACGAGGCTTTCGGACGGCCGTCCACCCGGTGGGCCTATCTGTGCGAGGACGATATCGGGCTGTTCCCGCTGCCTGCACCCCGCGTGGCGAGTGTGCTCCAGCGGGTGGATGAACTCGATCCGTCAGGCGACGATCTGTCGGTGCCGTTGTTGCTTACGGTCGGCGATTCATCGGGCGGGGCGCCCACACTGTGAACGTGGTGCCTCCGGGCCGGGCGGCAGACCTTCCGCCGGTGGACGTGGCCTGCTGGGGAGCCACGCTGGTGTCGCGTCGGGTGGTCGACGCCGGAGTGCTACCCGACCCGACCTGGTTTTTCGGGCTCGAAGACTTCGACTTCTTCTGTCGGGTCAGAGAGGCGGGCCTGGATGTGGTGCTTGACGCCGCCGCCGCCCGTTCGGTCGCCGCCCAGCAGACATCCGCTGGGCGTGACGCCGCCATTCGGACGGAGCGACCCAATGACGCCGACGAGTCCTGGCGGGCCTTCTACCACAGCCGAAATTCTGTTGCGCTGATCCGTCGGCACGGGAGACCCTCGTGGTACCTCTGGCAATTGGCCTATTCCTCCCGCCATCTCCAACGGGCCCGCAGTCGGGTCGGAACGGTCTGCCATCATCCGGGGCTTGTGGGACGGGGTTCGGGGTCGCATGGGCGAGGATCCCCGTTATGGCCGTCAGGTGGGCGAATTCGATGCGTCCGACCGCATCTCCCCGCCGGCCAGGTAGGAGAAGTTCGGCCAGAGGGTCAGGTCGATTTCCGGCACCCCGGCGGCCAATGCCAACACATCGGACTGGTAGACGGCAATCAGCCTGTTCCTGACATCGGCATCCATCCCGACTTCGACCGGGGACGGCCGTGGGTGGGGCGTCATCAGCTGTGGGGGTGTGAAGGCGGGCAACCCCAGAAAGCGAAATGTGGACTGCAGCTGGCCCACCGGGTCGGCGGTGCATCGCTCGTACTGGAGGACGAGGAGCTGGTCCCGGTCGAAGCCTTCGAGCCAGCCGGCGAGGGCCCGATGGTAGAACCCACGTTGCACGGCGTCGGTTGTCACGTCAGCCCCGTCGGGTGCGCCCATCCGCTGGTGATGCTCGAGACCCGAACGGAACCGCTCCACCGGATCTCGGAGCAGGACGAGGAGCCGTGCCTTGGGCGCGGCCCGTTTGAGCAGCTCCGGAGCCCACGAGAAGGTCATGTAGTCCGGAGTCCACTCGCCGGTGAGGGTTCCGGCGGCATGGGGGAACCAACCGTGGTACCGGTCGACGTCCTCGGGCCCGAAAGGCACCTCGCCGAAGCGGTCGAGGAAGTGCCGCTCCTTGTGCAGCTCCGGTCGCGACGTGACGCCCGGATGGGAGAGGATCAGTTGGTACCACCAGGTGGTGCCGGCCTTCTGGGCGCCGATCCCGACGAAATCGGGGGGGCCGGTGACCTCCCCGGGCCGCAACACCGGTGGCGTGAAGTCGAACTCCGGCTCCCACGGCGCATAGCGACCCAGACGGTGGAGCACCTGGCGACGGACCCCGGGTGGAAGACGAACGAATTGCCGCTTGGCGCGGTCCCCCAAATTCACCCGGTCCCCTCCGCTCCCACTGCTCGCAGCATGCCACAGGTGGTCCTGACCACATCCACAGCCACGAATTCCGTGGACAAGGACGACCTTTCCCTCAGATTACTTGACGTCGCCGCCGGTTCCCGTCGATGATCGGTCCATGGGTCGGGGGTGCGGGCGACGGTGCGCAGATCCGGCGGACGGCGAAGCCGACCTCCCCGGCGCGGGATTCTGACCGATGTGCGGTATCGCCGGTCTATTCGATCCCCGCCAGCGGAGCGGCCCCGACCGGCTGGGGCGCTGGGCGGCCGACATGGCCGACGCTGTTGCCCACCGCGGACCCGACGATGCCGGGCTGTGGGTTGACCCGGACGGTCGGGTAGCTTTCGGGCATCGCCGGCTGGCGGTCGTCGACCTCAGCCCGCACGGTCATCAACCGATGACCTCCGCTGATGGGCGGTGGGTGCTCAGCTACAACGGGGAGATCTACAACTTCACGCGAGTTGCGCCGTCTCCTGGCCGCCCAGGGTGTGGCCTTTCGGGGAAGCTCCGACACCGAGGTCCTTCTGGAGGCGGTGCAGAAGTGGGGCGTCGATGCCGCCCTCGAAGCCAGCGAAGGAATGTTCGCGTTGGCCCTGTGGGACCGGCACCGGCGCGCCCTGCACCTGGTCCGCGACCGGTTCGGCGAGAAGCCGCTCTACTACGGCTGGGCCGGACAAAGCCTGGCCTTCGGGTCGGAGCTCAAGTCGCTGCGCTGCCTGGCCGACTTCTCCCCCGAGTTGGATCGTGACGCCGTGGCCCTGTACCTGCGGGCCAGCTGCATCCCCGCCCCCCGGACGGTGTATCGCGGTGTATGCAAGGTTCGCCCCGGTCAGATCGTCACCTTCGACGATCGAGCGGTTCCGGGGGTGCTGCCGGCCGGCCGTCCCTTCTGGTCGGCACGCGCCGCCATCGAGGACGCACGCAGCCGGCCGCTGTCGGGATCATCCGGCGGCTCGTTGGTCGACCAGACCGAGGAGGTCCTCACCCGCTCGGTGGCCGACCGTATGGTGGCCGACGTGCCGATCGGGGCCTTCCTGTCGGGCGGGGTGGACTCGAGCCTGGTTGTTGCTCTGATGCAGAAGATGAGCGATCGGCCGGTCCAGACCTTCACGGCCGGGTTCGCCGAGCGGGAGTTCGACGAATCGGACGAGGCTGCCGCCGTGGCATCCCACCTCGGGACCGATCACACTGCGCTACGGGTGAGCGACGGCGACGCAGCTGGCGTCATTTCCCGGATCCCCGACATCTGGGATGAGCCTTTCGCCGACATCTCGCAGATTCCCGTCCTGTTGGTCAGCGAGCTCGCTCGGACCAAGGTGACCGTCTCCCTGTCCGGGGACGGAGGCGACGAGCTGTTCGCCGGCTACAACCGTCACGCCTGGCTCGAGCGCTTGTGGCGCCATGGCTCTCTGCTTCCGGGATCGGTTCGGCGGGCCGCCGGGTCGGCCTTGGAACGGATCCCCCCGAGCGTGATCGACGGTGTGGCCGGAATGACCTCCGCCCTGCCGGTCCGCTGGCAGGTGCGCAACCCGGCGACCAAAGTGGCCAAGGTGGGCAAGGTTCTCGCCGCCTCCGATCGCGCCGATGCCTACCGCTCCTTGGTGTCGCATTGGGACGGGGCGGAATCCATGGTCTTCGGTGCTGAGACCAATGCCCTTTCCTACCCGGACTCACGGGATGGCCCGGCCGTGTCGGGAACGACCGAACAAATGCTGTGGCTGGATCTGATCGGCTACCTTCCCGACGACATCTTGACCAAGCTCGACCGAGCCGCCATGGCACCGTCGCTCGAGACCCGGGTGCCGTTCCTCGATCGCTCCGTTCTCGACCTGGCCTGGCGCATACCGATGGATATGAAGCTGCACGGTGGCACGACCAAGTGGATCCTCCGGCAGGTTCTCTACCGCCATGTTCCGGCGACCTTGGTGGACCGCCCGAAGATGGGATTCGGCGTCCCTATCGGATCGTGGTTGCGGGGGCGGCTGAGGCCGTGGGCCGAGGGGCTCCTCGACGAAAAGCGTCTGGCCCACCAGGGGCTCCTCGATGTCGAACCGGTGCGACGGGCGTGGAGCCAGCATCTCGCCGGTCGGCGCGACAATGCCTACGCCTTGTGGGACGTTCTCGTCCTGCAGGCCTGGATCGAACGTTGGCAGCCGGACCTCGGGGGGTAGTGCTCCCCTGACCATCGCGAGAACTCAGGTTGGGCGGCGGTCGCACCCCGGGGGGTGTCAGGGGAAAGATGCGGACCCCGTCCACAACTCGTAGCCCAGCAGCTCGAACAGCCGTTGGTTGTGCGGCCGGAAGTGCTCGGCCAGAGCCGCCAGCACCTGGGGATCCGCCGCCTCCAGTCGTTCCGACTGGTTGGCCTTGCTGGCTACCGGGAACTCGTGGTCGTGGGGGGCCAGGCCCAGCCATTCGAGAATGCCGGCAGCCGTCGCCGGGTCGGTGTACATGCTTTCGCTCTCGACGATCAGAATCCTCTCCCGACCGACGGCGTCGAACCAGGACTCGAGCTGTCCCGCGTATTCACTGCGGGACACGTAGGAGTGGCCCGAATGGCTGGGACTCATCTCGCCGCGCATCACCCGCTCGACCTCGCCGGCCAACCGCTCGGGCTCGAGGGCGATGGCCCGTTCGAGGTTCTCGGGCTCGAAACGCCTGCGCTGCTGTCGGGTGAACCAGTAGTCGGAGACGGTGCGCTGAACGGGCTCGCGCAAGAGCACGATGAAGCGGGTTGCCGAGGGTAGGTCCCGGGCCGCCCGAGCCGGCGCCAGCGGATGGTAGAGCATGTAGGGGCTCCCCTCTCCGGTGACCTTGCCGCTGCGGGCAAAAGGGAATTGGGCTCGGTACCATCGGCGGCCCTTGTCGTAGTGAACGTCGAAGTAGTGGATCTCCTTCCGTATCGGCGGCGATATGTCAGGGTGGGTCCTCATCCACCGGAAGAGCGAGGTGGTGCCACACCGCCGAGCGCCGAGGATCACGAAATGAGGGCGGGCACGGAAGTCGGCGGTGCTGTAGCGCCAAGCGTTCGACAAGGAGTGGGAAGCGCGTTCGAGGGTGGATGCGGGAGCTTTTGAAGCGCGCTTCGGCTGCAGCGGTGCGACCGGGTCGATCGAGTCCACCATGTGGGGAAGGTTACGGCAAAGGGCAGGGAGGCCGTTGGCGACGGGCTTCGGATGACGACTGCCCGGTGGTATTACATGGAAGACGTCGGGTCAAGATAGAGTGCCTGTCCGGCCGACGACGAGCGAGGGATGAGCGGTGCTGGGAGAGGGGACACAGTCGATTCCTGACCGGGTGAGAGGACTGCTCCGATGCCCGACGTGCGGCCATCACCTGGCCGACGCCGATGAGGGGTCGCTCGGGTGTGACAACGGCCACCGCTTTTGCTGGCGGGATGGGTACGTCGACTTCTCGCACGAGGCCGCATCGGAGGGGTCGACCGAACGCACATTTGCCAGCTTCGGTTACGAATGGAATGCCTTCGACGAGGTACGGGGCGAGGACCAGCAGTTTGCCGAGATCTACTTTCGCGACCTCGACCTGGCCGCCCTACGCGGCAAGGTGGGTTTGGATGCGGGCTGCGGAAAGGGTCGGTTCACTCGGATCTTGGCTGCCCACCTGGACGCCGAGGTGGCCCTGGACGGCTCGTCAGCCGTCGAAGCGGCCGGTCGCAATCTCGCCGATCGGGACAACGTATTGGTCGTGAAATCCGACCTCAGGAATGCGCCGTTTGCCCCCGGGGGCTTCGACTTCATTTCGAGCCTGGGCGTTCTCCACCACCTGGACGACCCGTTCGAGGGATTCAAGCGCCTGGTCGGCCTTCTGGCCCCCAAGGGCCAGATTCTTCTCTATCTCTACAGTCGACCGGCCACCCCCGGGGTCCGATCGATTGCACTCCAAGCGGCCACGCTGGCGCGCAGAGTGACGGTCCGAATGTCCCATCCGATGCTCAAACGTGTGTCGACGCCGGTGGCCGGCTGTCTGTACGGCGCTTTGGTTCTGCCTGGCCGTTGGGGGCAGAAGCACCAGGTGGCCGGTCTCACGCGGTTGCCCATGGATACCTATCGCGACAAGCCCTTCAGGAGCTTGGTGCTGGATACCTTCGATCGGTTGAGCGCCCCGGTCGAGCACCGCTACGTGTGGAGCGAGCTGGCACCGTGGTTCGAACGAACGGGCCTCGAGGTAGATGCCGCTCGTGACGAGACCGGTTGGTTCGTGGTGGCCCACCGGCCGTAATCACCTTCCTCACAATTGAGGATTTCTTCTCGAAGAGGGTGCTCCGTGCCGCCAGCGAGCCGATCGCGGCCGATTTGCCGGTAGCCTGACCGCAGGGGAGGTAGCGACGGAACGAGCGTGAGGGACCTATGCGGTTGAGCGGGACGTACCGGTTGATTGCCATGTGCGCGGTGGCCCTGGTGGTGGCGGGCGGAGTTTTGATCTCGACGGGAGACGCGTGGGCCGGGCCGCATGCAAGCCACCCCCACCGCACCGGTTCGGGCGGTCACCATCCGACGGGCCTCCTTTCCTTCGTTGGAAATGAAGCTCAGCTCCGGGTACCCACGCCGGCCTGCCCGCCCGCCAAGGTCTCCTGTATCTGGGTGTTGTTCGTCAACGAGCCCAAGGTGCCCGGAAAGACGATCATCGCCGAGGTGAACGGTACGTCGGGAACTCTGGTGGTGGCGCTCCCGCACTTCTGCGGCGTCGTCCAAGCCGATGCCGTCCTGGGCCCCCGCCCCTGGCGTGGGCAGGGAGGGATCCGGGAGGTGGAGGACAACTGCGGTTCAGACGGGTCCAGTACCACCACCACGACCACAACGACAACGACCACGACAACCACGACGACCACGACGACCACGACGACAGACCCCACGACCGGTAGTACGGGAACCGGCGCGGGCGGGGGCGGCACGACGGGCTCGAGCGGAGCAACGGCCGGCACAACGGCGTCATCTTCTCCGACTTCGGCCTTGCCCTTTACCTCACCGGTGGCTGATTCACCGGCGGCGACCGCGGGACCGATCACCCTCGACGCCACCTCCTCCACCTTGCCATTCACCGGTGCCGACCTGCGGCCGTTGGTGGTTCTCGGGACCGCCCTCATCCTGCTGGGCGGGTTCCTGCTGACCACGGTGGAGTCGCGGCGTCGCCTGCTGCGCCGGGCGGCGGCCGTCCGTGCCGATCAGGTGAAGGATGGTGTGAGGCGGACCAGCTCCTGGTTCCTCGGGCTCTGAGTCGAGTCCGGACGCTCAGTCCGGCAGGTCCGGGGGGCTGTTGCGCCGTGACGCAACCGACCGGACCGGCTTGGTCATGCGCCAGCTGGTCGACTCACGCATGTTGGCGATGGTCTCTTCGGACAAGGCCAGTCTTCTGGTCAACCGGGCCACCTCGGCCTTGAGGGGAGCGACCTCCCTCCGGAGCCGGACGATGGCCGAGGTGTAGGGCGATTCGTCGACCACCGGCAGCGGTTCGAGCGAGCGATGGCCACCGCTCAGCCGGCCGAGTTGCTCGACCAACTGTTCCTGCTCATCGGTGACGACAGCGGCGCCCGTCTGCGTCTCCTGGCCTGATTGGTGCAGGAGGGATCGATCGATCGAGGCGGTGGCCGCCTCTCGGTCCCACCCATCGGCATGGGGGGCGAACTGATCGAGGGTCCCCAGCCAGCCGGCCACGTCACCGACGAATCGGCCCGGGTCGGCCACGATCGACTCGTACTGAGCGACATAGGTGTCGACACCGGTCAGACCCGACAGGGCGGCGCGGTTGTAGCGCTCCCAGACAGCCAGCCCGTCGAGGAGGTCGAAGCCGTTCCGCCGCTGGAGCGAACGGGCCACGGCCAGCGGGGATCGCCACACCAGCACGGCGGCCAGAGGACCGGTCAGTACCTCCCGCCAGTACCGGAGCAGAAGACACACCCGGGGGTCCTTCCACACCGATGGTCCACCCTCGACGAAGGCAACGGTCAGCAGTCCACCCGGATCACGCACACCCTCGAGGGCCGGCCCACCCGTCCAGTCATCGGGAAACTCGGGCGGAGCATCCCACGAACCGCCCAGGCGCTCGAGCAGGTCCTCATTGAAGAGGGAGAGTGAGAGGCTCTCCCAGTGTTCGGGATTGCTCTCCGGCCAGTCCATGCGGTCCTTGACTCCAGGCACGGTGAAGCCGAGGGCGCCCAACGCCCCGGTCACCGCTGAGGTTCCGCTCCGATGGGCGCCGACCACGAGGAGCCACGGGGCACCGTGCTGGGTTCCGTTCATCCGGTCAACGAACCCTGCCGTAGGCCTTCTTGAAGGCGGCATCCATGCGGGGCGATCGAGAGAGGCGATTGAGGACAGCGCTCTTCCAGCGGGGCAGGGATCCCCCGGCACTCTGCCGCGCCGCCGCCCGGCGGTTGGACTCGGTGGCCACCAGGCCGATCGAGGCGAGGTAACGGCGGAGGGCCAGGTCCTCGCGCCCGACGCCGACGCCGGAAGGGCCTGCCTGGGGCGCGGTTTCCACCGCCTCCAGGAACGACTCCGGAGGATCGGTCACCGGAACCGGCTGCAGGGCCCAGACGAACTGCTTGACGGAGGTATGGGGATTGTGCGAGTCGGCCAGCACGCGCAGGGCTCCGACCATTTCGACCGGAAGTTCCTCGTTGAGCTCGGGGTCGTACTGATCGGAATGAACGGCGCTGAAGTCGTGGCGGGCCACCATCCGCCATCCGCACCGCTCGGTCATCCGTTCCAGTGTCTGCTCGGTGAAGAAACGGAGATGCGTACTGTCCAGCAGCCCGGTGGCGCGGGGCTCCCATGTACCGACCAGCAGACGCAGACCGACATCGAAATGGGCCACATTGGGTACCGATACGACGAGCAGAGGGCTGCCGTGCTTGAGCGACCACTCCGACAGAGCCGCCAGCAGCCGCTGCGGCTCGACCAGATGCTCGAGCACGTCGAGGAGCAGGAAGGCTCCGACGTCGTCGACCTCATCGAGGGTGGCTTGCAACCCGCCCAGGTCGGTGAGGTCGCAGGGGCGAGCGGGAATACCCTGCGCCTCCATGAGATCGCGTCCCACCGGATCGATCTCGAGACCCAGATAGGGACAACCGACCTCGCCCAGGGCGTGACTCACGATCCCTGATCCGGCTCCCAGGTCCACGACGGTGCTCTGGCGGTCGGGGAGTAGATCCCGTACCAGGCCGGCGGCGTTGGCTACCGCACTGTCATGTTCGTAGGGGTAGAAATATTCGTAGTCGGACTCCTTGGGTGGAGCGACTGCGCCGTCCGCTGGGGTCGGAGATCGGTGGTCAGGTGCGCCGTTGCCGACCAGAACGGCCCGTGTGGTCTCCAGAAAGGCCCGGCCGAAGTGTTGATCGGGCTCGAGATGGTTGCCCTCGGCCCATTCATTCCAGGCCAGCAGGAAGAGGTAGTTCTCTTCCGGCCGTACATGGGCCACCGACTCGACCGTTTCCTGCAGCCACCGCCCGTAGGCGTCCGGTGTGGCCCCGGTGAACAGCGTGGCTCCCTGCGCTCGCCGAGCCGTGTTGTCCCAACCCACCATCACCGACGGGAACCGTTTCCACGGGGGAGGGGTTCGGTCGAGCATCTGGCGGGCCGAGGCCTCGTAGTCGAGCAGTCGGTGGCCCCGGACGCCGTCGACCGTGGCGAATACCTCTTGGTCCAAGGTCGGCATGAAGCCGACGGTGGCGTCGAGCCCGAATGCCTCCGGCCCGCCTACCGGCGCCCCCCAGCCTTCGACCCAGCACAGGTACAGATCGGGAAAGCCGGCCCGCTGGGCCTCGGCCCTCCACAGGTCGGCGGTGCGTCTGACGTCGGGCAACCGTGCCGGCCGGTAGATGAGCATGAGGGGGCGTCCGTCGATCTTGATGTAACGACGGTCGGCGAACGCGGCGATCAGCCAGCGGATGTGGTCCAGGTCGTCCTGGTGGCTGAATTCCTGGGGCATGAGCACCCGGCCCGACCGGGCATCCCAGTTCCTCGTCCATTCCTCATTGGCCCAGCACAGGGCGAAGGGAAAGTCGGGGGTCCCCGAAGCCAATACCTCGTCGAAGGGTCGCTCCAGCAGGCGCTTACCGTGGAACCAGTAGTGGTAGTAGACGAACCCGTAGATCCCGTGGGACCGGGCCAGATCAGCCTGGGCCTCTCGTACCTCCGGCAGTCGGAGGTCGTAGTACCCGAGCTCAGCGGGAACGTGGGGTTGGTAGTGACCGGGAAAGAGCGGTCGGGCCCTGGTGACGTTGTTCCATTCGGTGAATCCCTTGCCCCACCATTCGTCGTTCTCGGGGATGGGGTGGTACTGGGGAAGGTAGAAGGCCAGAGCACGGGGCTTCGGGCTGGCCGGGCCCTCTGCGCCCCCCTCCGATGACATGTCTCGATGATACGGCAGACCGGGGGACCCTACACAAGGACGGCGCTCGAGGAGGCGGGGCACCCCACGCCCGCCACCTGCACTTTCAGGTGGACAGCGACAGGATTATGTCGATGATGCGATCCTGGTCCGTCGGCGTCAACGCCGAACCGGTGGGAAGGCACAGCCCGTCTTCGAACACGGCGGCGCACACCGATCCGCCCAGGGTGGTCACGCCCTCGAACACCGGCTGCAGGTGGAGCGGTTTCCAGGTCGGACGGGATTCGATGTCGACATCCTCGAGGGCCAGCCGGAGCTGTTCGCGATCAGCGCCGAAGACCGGTGGGGTCGACCTCGATGCAGGTCAGCCACCAGTTGGGTTCGCCGTAGGGGAGGACGGGCATGAAGGTGATGCCGGCGGCCCCGCTCAAGCCCTCCCGATAGACCGAGTCGATGCGCTGTCGTCGCTGGATCCGACTGTCGAGTCCCGCGGAGTTGGGCCCGGCCCAGGGCGGCCAGCAGATTGCTGAGCCGGTAGTTGTAACCGATGGCCTCGTGCTCGTAGTGCACGAACGGGTTCGCGGGCCTGGGTAGCCAGAAACCGGGCCCGGTCGACCAGCTCGGCCGCCTCGGACACCAACATCCCGCCACCGCCGGTGGTGATGATCTTGTTGCCGTTGAAGGAGAAGACGGCGGCGGCCCCGAAGGAACCGGCCGGCCGTCCCCGGTAGGTCGCCCCCAGGGCTTCGGCGGCGTCCGCCACCAGGGGTACCTCGTACTCGGCGCACAGGGCGGTGAGACGGTCGTAGTCGGCGCACTGCCCGTAGAGGTCCACGGTGACCACGGCCCCGGGCAGGCGACCGACCCGCGCCCGTACGGCCAGGTCCTCGGCCACCAGGTCGACGTCCATGGTCCAGTTGTCGGGCGAGCAATCCACCAGAACCGGACGGGCGCCCGACGTAGGTGACGGCGGCGGCGCTGGCCACGAAGGTGAACGAGGGGACGAGCACTTCGTCCCCCGGTTCGACACCGACCAGAAGGAGAGCCAGATGGAGGGCGGCGGTCCCGCTGGACAGGGCCACGGCGTGGCCCACTCCCACCCGTCGGGCCAGCTCCTGCTCGAAGGCGTCGATGTCGGGTCCCACCGGGGCGATCCAGTTGGAGTCGAAGGCCTCGAGCAGCATCCGCCGCTCCTCGGGGCCCATCTCGGGGGGCGAGAGGTAGATCCGGGTCACGTGGGAACCTCCTGGTCGGGATGGAGGGCACCGGCATGGCGGCCAGCACCACCAGACAGCACACCTCCGCGTCAGGTCGACCAGGACGGCAGCCGACAGAGAGTCCAGGTGGACGGCGATCACCGTGCCGACGGCCAGAACGGCCTCGATGCCGATGTAGGTCAGGCTGGCCGCCGGGCGGGGCCAGCCCCGGGCCACCAGTCGGTCGTAGGGATGGCCCCGGTCGCCGGCCTGACCAGGGATCGGTGGCCGCGGACCCGTCGCACGATGGCAAACGCCACTTCGGCCACCGGCACGGCCACCAGGGCCAGGCGGCCACGCCCGAGGTGGCTGGGTCACGCCCGGCCCCCATGATCTCGGCCAGCAGCACCGTCAGCACGGTCCCGAGGAGGTAGGAGCCTCCGTCGCCCAGGTAGACCCGGGCCGGCGGCCGGTTGTAGAGCAGGAACCCGACCAGGGCGCCGGCAGGGCCACGGCCAACTGCCGGTCGGGGCCGTGGAGGATGACGGCGAAGCCGACACGCGGCGACGGCCACTCACCCCGGCGGCCAGCATGTCGAGACCGTCGATGAGGTTGACGCCGTTGATGACCAGCACCACCAGACCAGGATGGTCACGGCGGCCAGGACCCCGGACAGATGGACCGGGCAGGTGACCACCACCACGACCCCGATGGCCAGCTGCCCGAGCAGCCGGACCAGCGGCCGGCAGGTCGAACCGGTCGTCGGCCACCCCGAGGCCCAGGGCGGCGGCCAGGGGAACGATGCACGACAGGGCGACCGACGGCGGCCCCGACGACCACCCCGGCGAAGACGGCCACGCCCCCGAGGTAGGGCACCGGCACGGTCTGGGGTTTGAGGGCGCCGGGCCGGTCGACGACCCCGCACCGTCGGGCCGCCACGATGACCATCGGCGTCACCACCAGCCGTCACCACCAGGGCACAAGCGCCGATCGAGGGTCGGTCAACCGGGGCCCGCCTGGTCGGCCGGATGCGCTGGTCCCACTGCATGAGGAGGGACTCGGTTCCCGGGTGGAGCTCGAAGCGGTCGACGGTCACGAAACCGGCCCGTCGTAGAGGGAGACGGCGCCGCGCGTTGTCCGCTCCCACCACCACGTGGGCCGCCCCGAGACCGCGGTTGCCGACCTCGTCGAGGAAGGCGGTGACCAACTGGCCACCCACGCCGCGGCCCTGCCAGGCCGGGTCGACGGCCATGGCCAGCAGCTCGGCTCCCCGTCCGACCCCGGCTGCCGCCCGAGGACCCGTGGCCGGAGCGTCTCGATCACCCGGCGCCATCCCGCCACCAATCGGCCGGCGGCCCGGCACGGCAGCCATGACGCCATCGTGCCAGAGGAAGCTCCGGTACAGGCCGGACACGTCGGTCGATCCGGCGATGAATCCCGCCGGACGGCCCCCCGCTTCGGCCACGAGGAGGAAGGAGCCCGTCGGAGAGGGCCATCCGGCGATACAGCAGCTGGAGGAATCGGGGCCCGAGGAGGGAGAGGAAACCCTCAGAGATCTGGGAGGCGTGCAGCTGCAGCAGCCGATCCGGCGTCCCGGGAGGTGCCGGGACGCACCGTGATGGGTGGGGGGAGGGCTTTTCTTCCGGCCCGGGCCGGTTATCGGGCGGCCCCTGGGCAGGCCGGAACCCGTCGTCCGGCCCTCGGCGTCCTCTCCCGTTCGGCCCCATCGTCGTCTCCCCCGACCGCGCTCGACAGGCTCGGATCGGCGTCAGCCTATCGTCGTGCCTGGTGGGAAGTGTGAGACTCCGGTTCCGAAAACGCAGGCCACGTACTAGATTGGTCGCCTTATGGATCGGGGTTGGGGCGTCGCGGGGTCAGGCCAGTACCAGCTGTCCCATCTGGGGAACATCGAGGCGCAGTCGATCCACATCATCCGGGAGGTGGCGGCCGAGTTCGAGCGCCCGGTCCTGCTCTTCTCGGGCGGCAAGGACTCGGTGGTCATGCTCCGCCTGGCCCAAAAGGCCTTCTGGCCTGGGCGGATCCCGTTTCCGGTCATGCACGTCGACACCGGTCACAACTTCCCCGAGGTGCTCGAATTCCGCGACCGGTTCGTGGAGGCCATGGGCGCCACCCTGGTGGTGGCCTCGGTGCAGGAGTCCATCGACAGCGGCCGGGTCACCGAGGAGCCCGGTCTCAACCCCTCACGCAACCGGCTGCAGACCCGGACCCTGCTCGACGCCATCACCCAGCACAAGTTCGACGCCGTGTTCGGCGGCGCCCGACGCGACGAGGAGAAGGCCCGGGCCAAGGAGCGGGTCTTCTCCTTCCGGGACGAGTTCGGCCAGTGGGATCCCAAGAACCAGCGCCCCGAGCTGTGGTCGCTGTACAACGGCCGGCACCGGCCCAACGAGCACATCCGGGTCTTCCCCCTGTCCGACTGGACCGAGCTCGACATCTGGCAGTACATCGAGGAGGACGTCATCGACCTGCCCTCCATCTACTACTCGCACCGGCGTGAGGTGTTCCGGCGGGACGGCATGCTTTTGTCGGTCGGCCCCCACGTGAGCCCGCAGGAGGACGAGGAGGTCTTCGAGGCCACCGTGCGCTACCGGACGGTGGGCGACATGACCTGTACCGGGGCGGTCGAGTCATCGGCGTCCACGGCGGCCGAGATCGTGATCGAGGTGGCCGCTTCCCGTCTGACCGAGCGTGGAGCCACCCGGGCCGACGACCGGGTCAGCGAGGCGGCCATGGAGGACCGCAAGCGCGAGGGGTACTTCTGATGGAACTCCTACGCCTGGCCACCGCCGGTTCGGTCGACGACGGCAAGAGCACGCTCATCGGCCGGTTGCTCTACGACTCCAAGGCCATCTTCGAGGACCAGCTCGAGTCGGTCGAGCGGGTCAGCCGCCAGCGCGGCGACGAGTACACCGACCTGGCCCTGCTGACCGACGGCCTCCGGGCCGAGCGGGAGCAGGGCATCACCATCGACGTCGCCTACCGCTACTTCGCCACCCCGGCCCGCAAATTCATCATCGCCGACACCCCCGGCCACATCCAGTACACCCGCAACATGGTCACCGGGAACTCGACGGCCGACCTGACCATCGTGCTGGTCGACGCCCGCAAGGGCATCGTCGAGCAGACCCGCCGGCACGCCTTTCTGGCCTCGCTGCTGCGGGTTCCCCACGTGCTGCTGTGCGTCAACAAGATGGACCTGGTCGACTTCGACCGCGACGTGTTCGAATCGATCCGCGAGGAGTTCGCCGCCTTCGCCAGCCGGCTGGACATCACCGACCTGAGCTTCATCCCCATCTCGGCGCTGCAGGGGGACAACGTCGTCCAGCGCTCGGCCAACATGCCCTGGTACGAGGGTGCGTCGCTGCTGCACCATCTCGAGCAGATCTACATCTCCTCCGACCGCAACCTGATCGACCCCCGTCTACCGGTCCAGTGGGTGGTTCGGCCCCAGTCCACCAGCCACCATGACTACCGGGGCTACGCCGGCCGGGTGGCCGGGGGAGTGTTCAAGCCGGGGGACGAGGTGATGGTCCTGCCGTCGGGCCTGACCACCACGGTGGCCGGCATCGACACCTTCGACGGCGAGGTGCCCGAGGCCTTCCCCCCCATGTCGGTCACCATCCGTCTGGCTGACGACATCGACATCTCGCGGGGCGACATGATCTGTCGACCGCACAACCAACCGACCGTCGGGCAGGACCTCGACGCCATGGTGGCCTGGATGACCGATCGACCGGTGGCCGTGGGTGACTTCTTCGCTCTCAAGCACACCACCCGGTGGGTGCGGGCGGTGGTCCGCGACATCCACTACCGGATAGACGTCAACACCCTGCACCGGGATGAGACGGCGACATCACTCGGGCTCAACGAGGTGGGACGGCTCAGCCTGCGGGTCACCCAGCCCCTCTATCTACGACACCTACCGGCGTAACCGCCAGACCGGTTCGTTCATCCTGGCCGCCGAGGACACCAACGTGACCGTCGGCGCCGGCATGCTGCTCGGGCCCGACTGATCGCCACAGCGTCATGACGTCGTCCAACATCACCTGGCACCCGGGCTCGGTCACCCGTCGGGAGCGTTCCGACAACTTCGGGTGCCGGGGGGCCACCCTCTGGTTGACCGGTCTGTCGGGATCGGGGAAGTCCACGCTGGCGGTGGCCGTCGAGCAGCGCCTGGTGGCTGAGGGTCGCAACGCCTACCGGTTGGACGGGGACAACCTGCGGACCGGACTCAACGGCGACCTGGGGTTCACCCGGGCCGACCGCGACGAGAACGTGCGGCGGGTGGCCGAAGTGGCCTGTCTGTTCGCCGACGCCGGCCTGGTGGCCGTGGTGGCCCTCATCAGCCCCTACGCCGAGTCGCGCCGCCGGGCCCGCCAGATCCACGACGAGGCCGGCCTGCCCTTCGTCGAGGTGTACATGGCCACACCGGCCACCCTGTGCGCCAACCGGGACCCGAAGGGGCTCTACGCCAAGGCATCAGAAGGTGCGCTCGACTCGTTTACCGGGGTCGACGATCCCTACGAGCCGCCCGAGTCGCCGGACATCACCATCGCATTCGGAAGCTCGATCGAAGATTCGCTTGAAGCCGTGTTCCAGCTTTTGAGTCGCGCCCGAGTGTGATTCTCTGCGTACCGACCATGGTGATCCCCGCCCGGTAGAGCTAGGAGCGGGCGGCACGCCCGTGATCTGAAGGGCTAGCGCCGAATCTGGTTGTTGACAACGACATGAAGGTACGGCTGCTGTGAGTATTGGCAGGGATTGGTCGGGAGCGGAGGCAGGTGCCACGGCGTGGTGGCTACCACACGAGCGGGACGAACCTCAGCCACCGTCACTGATCTCGGCCGTTTTGGACGGTTCCTCGCTGTAGAGAGGAGGGATTGACGGCGGAGGGTCGACCAAATGGCCACGCCGCCTTCTTCAGTCCCATGGCTCGCTTCTCGAGCAACCACCAACTGGCCGCGGCGAACGGAACGGTGACAAGCCCAGCCAGAATCATGAAGGGTACGAATCCGAACCGCTGTATGTCGAACAGCACGAGCAATTGCGTCAAGGGATAGGCGTAGATGTATACGCCATAGCTGTAGTCATTCTTTGCGCCCACTCGCTGAAATGGAAGGTGGGCGCCGAGCCACAAGAGTGGGTAGGCAATCAGGAATGCACCAAGGCACGAGACCGTTAGCCGAAACGTGGGTACGTTGCCATCCGAGGAAGGTACAGGGAGGCGAAGAACAACACACCGCAGGAAAGCGCCAGAAGGCGCGAATCCGGAATGCGCTCTCGATAGAGATAGATCAAGCACCCGGCCATAAAGATAACCGAAAGAATCATGAACTCCATGGCCATGCCATTATCGGTATTGCTAAACCTCCGGTTGAAGTTCGAATCCAAGGTTGCTGTGGTAAGTGCAACCAGAAGGCCGAGAGTGATGATGGCGATCCATCCACGGTGTCGCATCAGCCCGACGAGAGAGAGTGCCGCCAACAGCAAGTAGCACAGAAATTCGAAGAACAGTGTCCACAGTGATCCATTTGTGAAGTAAAGACCCACGCCCCTGCTGGCTACCGTCTGCTGATGTATCTTCAAAAGGGAATTGGTGAGCACATACGACGTTGGCCCGTGATACAACCCCAAATAACACTCGACATCGCAGTGGGGTAACGGCTTATGAGCCCAAGCGATTGCTCCGAGCACGAAGGCCGTGACCACCAGACACACCCAGAAGGCGGGGAAGATTCGGAGAAAACGCTGCCAGAGGTAGCGACCCACGCCGTTTCTCATGGCACTTCCGGCGATGAGGTATCCGCTTATGCCAAAAAATCCGTAAACGGAAATGGTGCCAAGAGATGTGTTATTGAAGACAACGTTCCGCCAACCGAAGAAACCGAGTTCGGATGCATGGGAGTAGACGACCCCGAACGCCAGCACGAGACGCAGGAAGTTCAGGCTGTTGCGCTTGGGATCAAGAGCTACGCCGATGGACCTTGACCCCATCTTCCAGAGAATAGTTCGTGATCTGCCCGGACCCTTTAGCTACCGGTGGTTCGGCTTCGTGGAGTCGGATTACCGGGCCTTGAGATCCGAGCGGGGTACGGGCATCCCCCGCGCGAAGCGGGGGCCCGGTCACTCTGATGGTGTTCAACGCATTCAGACTGGAGACCCCTTGTGGAGTCAGACCCAACGCGCATGTGTGAGCTTTTGGCGGGCTTGCCGGAAATGAACGTCCTCGGCGTAGTGAGCGTTGCCGACGAGATGCTCCAGATCGATGTCGAGACTCGGGTCGCACGCACGAGATGCGAACGGTGAGGCACAATCCGTGGGGCCCGCTGTTGCAAGCAGGGGATCGTGGATTCGACTCCCATCATCTCCACCGTCGTTGTTCCTAGTGGATCGTTTGTTTGACGGGCGACCGGACCGCTTCCTGCGCTCCCGCAGATCCTTCCATCGCGCGTCGATCGCGGCGGTACGAGAGGATAATGCCGCAGAACGCCCGAAGTGGAGTGGCGTGAGGACCGCCCGTCGCTGCCGACATGGCCGGCGTCCAAGTCGATCGCGCAGCTCGCCTTAGGGGGCTACCGGAACGACTGGCTTATCGTGGGCTCAGATCGACTGGACTGACGAACCTGATACTGGGCCGGCGTTTACTTGCGGTTATATGCTCTTAAAGAGCGAGGGGGCGGACGATCCGAGAAATGACCAATGCGGAAACCGAGATTGAGCTAGCCCTTTCATTCCCCTGCTTACAGCATCGACGATGGGACAGGCCGTATCCGGTCCAGCAAAGGCTGGAGGAGATCGAACTGGTCAGCGAGCCACGGTGACCAGCACTGGGGATGGTTCCACAGATGTCCTGGAGAAGAACGACCCGTCGGGTCATCAGGGAGATGTATTCGAACCCGATGCGGGAAGGTCGGAGGGTTTTCGGGCCGACATCGAAGGCCTCAGGGCATTTGCAATCCTGGTCATCGTTGCTTATCACGCCGGGATTCCAGGATTCTCAGGCGGGTTTGTCGGCGTTGACGTCTTCTTTGTGATATCGGGCTACCTCATCACGCGCCACTTGTTGCGTGATTCCAAAGCACAGGGCTCCGTTGCATTCGGGACATTCTGGGCGCGCCGAATTCGTCGCCTGGTGCCTGGCTTAGGACTAATGGTTGTAGCCACGCTGTTTGTCAGTATGTTCATTGTCACCCCGTTCGACATGCTGGAGACAGCCAAAGAGGGAGCGGCTTCGGCGCTGTACGTCTCGAACATTCTGTTCGCACAGAACACACAGAACTACTTCGGCTCGAATCCGAACAAGAGCCCGTTTCTGCACACCTGGTCGCTGGGAGTCGAAGAGCAGTTCTATCTTCTCTGGCCGTTTGTCGTAATGGCGCTCCTGTTAATCGTCCGGCGCCGTCCCCACCTGCACCGCAGAGCTGCTCTTGCGGTGTTCGCAGCAATCTTCATCGGTTCATTTGCCCTCAATATCCGATGGACGGGTGAGGGGAGTTCGTGGGCGTTCTTCAGTCTTCCCACAAGAGCGTGGGAGTTCGCCGCTGGCGGATTTCTCGGCTCCTTGGCAATTCGGCGATCGCCACATCGCTTGCTACAGTTCGCAGTCGGTTTCATCGGTTTGGGCCTGCTGATCTGGGCAACCGAGCTGTTCAATGCCTCGACCACCTACCCCGGTCTCGATGCTTTATTGCCAGTCACAGGAACCGTCTTGCTGATCCTCGTGGGAACCGGTCCGGACGCATACCGGTACTCGCCCGTTTCGCGTGCACTGACGATCAAGCCCATGCAGTGGACCGGCAAACTTTCGTACTCCTGGTACCTGTGGCACTGGCCTTTCATCGTGCTCACGGTCCTTGCCTTCGACAATGCCAGCACTGTGATCCGAACGACCGCCGCCCTGGCGTCACTCGGGTGTGCATACCTTGCGTTCCAGTATGTGGAAAACCCCGTACGTTTCAATCCCTTGATCGTTGGATCCGTGCGCCGAACCTTCGTCCTCGGGCTGATCATCACAGCTGCAGTCTTGTTTGTTGCCGGAGGATCTTGGTTCATTTCGTCTCAAACGACTCCCGCATCATTCAATGCTCAAGTCGCCAGGGCTTCAAGAGTCTTCCTTCCCCGATGCGTTCCACGTACCACTCCTGGCGGGACACCCTATTGTTACGGGGGCGACCTCAGATCCTCTACAACTATCGCACTCGCAGGAGATTCACACGCAGCCGTATGGTTCAACGAACTGAGTGCCATCGGTGTCAAACAGAGGGTCCGGATCCTGCTTCTTAGCCAGCCTGGTTGCCCGTTCATCCCGATTGAGGTCAGGCCGGCGCCGAACGGACCTGTTGATACGCAACAATGCCTTACTCGGAGGCACGAGGAACTGCAACTGCTGTCACTCGTCAAACCAAGAGGGATTGTTCTCACCGAGCATACTGGCGGCTATCTCGGTCTGATCTTGGACAGCCATGGAGACGTGCCATCCAAGAATGAGCAAGTGTCTCTTTGGAAGAATGCCTTCAGGTCGTTTCTCCGGCGGATGAATGCCGCGGGCATTCGCGCAGGGGTCATACTTGACAATCCGACACTCCCACAGACGCCCGCCGAATGTGTTTCCCAGACGGGTTCGATCTCCGAATGTGAGCCCTCGCTGAGTGTTGCTCTCGAGCCAGGTCGTCTGCTGATGAGTGCAGAGTTGCAGGTACTCGACCAAATGAAGGATGTTCCCCGATTTGCTCCCGATAGTGTTATCTGTAGCTCAACAGGATGTCCGCTAGAGCTAGACGGACACCTCCTTTACGGGGATACAAACCATCTCTACTTCGGAGCAACGAGAATCATGGAACCACAATTGTCGGCACTCTTGAGGTCGCTCTTGGTCGTGTCGCAGCGAAGTTCGTAAGGGGTGGGGCACCTAAGGTGTCCTGACCGACCACGGGGGAGCTACTTGCAAGCCCAGCCAGCGCTAGCGGGTCCGTCCACAACCGGGTCGGGCACGCTGCCCACTGCCGAGAGCTGGTTATCGAGAGAAGTCAGTTCGTCGACGGAAAGGGCCCGCTGACGCGGCCTATGCTTTTTCGCTTTGCTGGGACTTCGGATTTCAGCGGGGTTTGATCGTGGCGAGCAGCGCCCAGTCGGGCTTCCCGGCGTAGAGCAGTGACCGGATCCGGTAGTTGCGGAACGACGTGAAGCCGAAGGCGGCCCGCTTGACCCGCTTGATCAAGTTGTTGACTGCTTCGGTGGGACCGTTGGTGACGTGACCGGTGTGACAGGCGACGATCTGGTGCTTCCATCGCTTGAGAGTACGGCCGAGAGACAGCACCTCGATCGGGTTGTCGGTGTCGACCATGTCATCGCAGAGACGCCCCAACCACTGACCGCGAGTTCGGCATCGGTGTGGGTGTAGAGCTCGCGGACGGCCTCTTTGGCATGCCAGGTGGTGGTCACCTCGCCTCGGGGATCGCCAGGTCGAGCGTCGCGCAGCTGACGTTGTCCCGCCACTCCTTTCCTTTCGCCTCCAGGGACTCCTTGGGCTTGTCACCACTGCGACCTGGAACGACGTCGAGCAGCTGGCCTTCGTTCACGTCGACGATCTGGGTGGAGAACTCCTGACGGTGCCATGGACCGATCCGGGCGAAGAGCACCTCGTCGAGACCGAGGGCCTCCACCGTTCCGAATCGGTCTTTGTGTTCCACCAGGCCGGTGCCGTAGGCGAGCACGGTGTCGTTGATGGTGTGCCAGTCAAACCGAGCTCGACAGCGATCTCGTTCACGGCCCTGGCGTGACGGCTGACCTTGGCCGGGTCCCCCTGAGATGAGCCACCCACTTTGCGAGTCCGATGCTCCAAAATGGAGCAAGGAGGACCGCACGTATGAAGAACCGCCGGCACTCGCCCGAGCAGATCATCAGGAAGCTGGCTGAGGGCGACAAGCTCCTCAACCAGGGCCAGACCGTCGAGGAGGTCAGCCGCCACCTCGAGATCACCGAGTCCACATGGCATCGGTGGAAGAACCAGTACGGCGGCATGAAGGCCGACGATGCCAAGCGGCTGAAGGAACTGGAGAAGGAGAACCAGCGCCTGAAGCGGATCGTGGCCGACCAGGCCCTGGACATCGACATGCTGAAGTTCCTCTCGGAGGGAAAATTCTGACCCCGGACCGCCGACGGAAGGCCGTAGTGGCCCTACGAGAGCAGTTCGGGGTGTCGGAACGAAAGCCTGTCGGGTCACCGGGCAGCCCCGATCCACCCAACGCCTGGCTCCTCCGGTCCCAGCTGACGAGGAACTGGCCCTGCGGGCGTTCCTCCGAGACTTCTCCCATCGGCGTCCCCGGTGGGGCTGGCGTCGGGCGGCCACCGCGGCCCGGGACGCGGGTTGGGTGGTCAACAACAAGCGGATCCACCGCCTCTGGCGGGCCGAGGGCCTGCGGGTGCCCTATCGGAAGCGGAAGAAGCCCCTCCGGGGCATTGGGGTGGCAGTCGGTGCCTTCAGCCCTATCCGGCCCAACGTGGTCTGGGCCCTCGATTTCCAGTTCGACCAGACCACCGACGGAAGGATGTTGAAGCTCTTGAACGTGATCGACGAGTACACAAGGGAGTGCCTGGCTATCGACGTGGACCGCTCCATCGATGCCGACGGTGTGGTGCGCTGCCTCGACCGCCTGGCGAAGGACCGGGGAGCTCCGGTCTATGTCCGCTTCGACCACGGACCCGAGTTCATCGCCTACGCGGTCGCCGACTGGTGCCGGTTCAACGCCACCGACATCACCTTCATCGATCCGGGGTCTCCCTGGCAGAACGCCTGGATCGAATCGTTCAACGGCCGTCTACGCGACGAGTACCTGAACGGACAGCTCTTCGAGACCCTGCTCGAGGCCCGGATCCTGCTCGAGGACTGGAGAATCGACTACAACATCAACAGGCCACACAGCGCACATGGCTGGCTCACCCCGGTCGAGTTCGTCGAGGCCTGGCTCAACCAACAACAGCTGACACTCGCATAGTGAGTGGATCATCTATTGGGACCCAGCCAACCTGTTCGGTGACCCACCGTCCGGCTCGATCCGACAGCATCAGTCGCTTGGCTGCGATGCTCGGCTCGTCCTCTGTCCAGCTGCCGCCCGGAGAGGTCGGCTCCGCGCAGTGCCACCGGAACTTGTGCCACACGAGGCGGGTGGGACGGCCGAACGCGGCAAGATCGACAAGGGTGACCACCGGACGGTCCTTCACCCGGGCGAGCACGCCACACTCCGAGCATCCCGGACGTCGAGCACGAGTTTCGACATGGATGGACAACGGGGCGCCCACCTCGTCTTCGAGGCCGAGCACGGTCACCTCAGGCAAGCCGACAAGCAGCTCGCACATGCACGTAGGGTCTGTCACCACGGGGGTCCTCCATCTGCGGTCGTCGAGAAACCTCAGACTGGTGGACCCCCGCTACTCGCTCGCGGATCCCTCCCGTCCGGCCACACCCCGCTCGCCCCGCTCGATTCGGAAGTGCCACTAAAATGACGCAGTGAACCCGACTCCCAGGACCGACGAGATTGTCAATCGGGGTGATGTCTGGATGGCAGCGTTCGACCACCTTCGCCCAGTGGTCGTGCTCTCCAGACTCGACAATGACGATCTTCGGTGCGTGGTCGCTGTCGAGCCAGCCAACGAAGACATCTCGGGTGTGGCCGTGGAAGTTGACCTCGGACTCAATGGCCATGTCGTCCGAGTAGCACTGCCCAGACCGGGACAGATCAACTGCACGTGGGTTTTCACCTCGTCGCAAGAGGATCTGATTGAAAAGGTGGGGACATTGAGTTCCGCCAAGCTAAACGAAGTCGAGAATCTGATCCTTATGGGCGATCAGGTATCAATGTGAGCGTTGCAGGTACTCGGGAGTTGATCGCGCTGGGCCGGGGAGTCCATATCTGAGCGCTACGGAAAGGTATCTCGATTGAATGCCCGTCCGGTATCCCATAACCGCCAAGTTGTGCCGGATGCTCACGATCGCGATCGCCGTACCCCGCTCATTTCCTAAGTGCCTGGTTGAGACTTATTGGCAGATGCTTCGTTCATTCGTAGCGTTTAGAGGTCCAGACGGAGTAGCTCTCTAAGTGCCAGCCGTCGACTCCGGTCGACTGGCTTTCTAACGAGTTGCTGCCTGTCTGGACTTCGCCGCGAGTGGCTCGAAAGAGGACCAAAGCACAAGATCCAAACCAGGAGTGCCCTCGCGGTTCCTAACCGACCACGAAGGGAGCAACCAATGACCGTCATCATCGGGATCGACCCCCACAAGGCGTCCCACACCGCAGTGGCCATCGGCTGTGATGAGCAGCAGTTGGCCGAGATCAGGGTGCGAGCCACCTCGCAGCAGACACAGCAGTTGTTGGCCTGGGCCGAGCCGCTCGGCAAGCGGACATGGGCGGTCGAGTCCGCCGGAGGCATGGGTTATCTCTTGTCCCAGCAGCTTGTCGGAGCCGGCGAGCAGGTCCTCGATGTGCCGGCGACGCTGGCCTCGAGGGTGCGGGTGCTCGGCACCGGGCGCTCCGACAAGAACGACCCGAACGATGCGCTGTCGGTGGCCATCGCCGCTCTCCGCTCGCCCCGGGCTCCGATCGGTCGAGCCCGCCGACCACCGGGAGGTGCTCCGTCTCCTGGCCAAACGGAATCACGAGATCGGGCGGCTCCGCAACATCGTCGTCTCCCGGCTTCATGCTGCCCTGCTCAACCTGTCACCAGGTGGAATCTCCAAAGAACTCAACGCTTCTGACGCCATGCGGCTGCTCAATGACTTCGAGCCGATCACCGCGGTGGAACAGACCCGCTATGACCTGGCCCACGAGCTGCTCGACGACGTGGAGCGGCTCGATGTGCAGCTGAAGGAGTCCCACCGGCGGATCAAGACGGCGGTGAAGGCCTCGGGAACCTCGCTCACCGAGCTCTATGGCGTCGGTCCCATCCTGGCCTGCGAGCTCATCGGCTACACGGGCGATGTCCGTCGGTTCACCACCCGGGACCAGTTCGCCTCCTATGCCGGCGTGGCACCGGTGGAGAGGTCGTCGGGAGGCCGGATCTTCTTCCGTCTGAGCCGCCGGGGCAACCGCCAGCTCAACCATGCCATCCACATGGTGGCCATCTGCCAGATCCGCCAGACCAACTCGGAGGGCCGGATCTACTTCGAGAAGAAGGTGGCCGAAGGTAAGACCAAGCGGGAGGCCATTCGGTCGCTCAAGCGTCACATCAGCAACGCCGTGTACCGGCAGCTCCTCATCGACGCACAGAAGTAGGGGCCCGGGAGGACAAGCGGGAACGACTCGTAGCCTGCGTGGTCGGCTCTGCACCCTGGCGGCCGGCTCTTCGGCGAAGTCACTCCCGGACCCACCGAATTCTATGCATTCGTGCCTGCCCGGGGCGGCCTGTCGAGGCGCGCCCAAAACCCCCGAAAATTGCCCACTTGACTCAAAGAGGATTCGCTTTGCTCTTGAGCGCGGGAGATATTAATTTAAGTCAAGGGCAGCGGTTCAACGATGGAAGGTGCGGTAGGGGTTCCCCCGAACGCGGGCCAGGGTGAATCAATGAATGCGATGCCAGACCCAACGGATGGACCGCTGCGCAGAAGCCTTGATAGTGCAGCCAAGCCTCCGCCCTCGATTTCTCCACTCATTGTTCGGACTTAAGGCTAGCGGAAGAGACATGTCACATGAGCGATGAGCGATGAGCCCAGACTAAGGGATCGTCTCGTTAGGACCATCGCGTGCCCATCGCGCGGACGCCGACATTCGTGGTCACTCGCTCACGATTACATTGTGGCCCTGAACAGCCATAATGGCTCGTGGCGATTCGTGATCATCCGGCTCAGCGACCTTTATCCGCTGGAAGCACATGGGAACGATCGGTCAGGAGCTGGCGCCAGACGGAGTCAGCTGTGCGGTTCGCCGATCTCCCCCTACTTCGTCCGCTCCATCTTCGCATAGCGCTGATAGCTTATTTGAGCGAGAACCGGCGGAAATAAGTTCAACATGCGCTCCTTCCACGAAGTCGCTCCATATTTGAGCCAGTCGTCGACCGCCTTGACATATTGCTCCCATTGCCGTCTCTCGAGTCCGCCACCACCCGCCAGACCAACCACCGTATGAGGGAAGAGCTTGAGGCCGCCTTCCGCTGCATGGCGATAGGGGAAGTCCTTAAGGAGCGACGCAACGCCGTCAGAAGTGAAACGCCAGTAGTCGTAGGGATACGCGTGCTTCGGGAAGAAGAAGTGACTCGTCAACAAGAGGATCCCGTCGGGGGCGAGGCATCGATGGAGCTCAACTAGAGCTTGGCGCGGATCCTCCACGTGCTCCAGGGTGTCGAGCAGAAGAACTGTGCCGATCGATCCGTCGAGCAGACCAATCTGACGCAGATCCTGCAGCTGGTCCACACAAGCACCAGCCATCATGTCAGCCCCCGAATAGCGGAAGCCAGCAAAGACTGAACGAACCGACGGCAGATGTGTCTGTGTCGGTACACGTAACGCCCCGAACTCAATGACCGGCTGAGGTGGGGACGTGGTCACGATCCGTTCAAGTAGGTCGAAGAGGATCGTCCGCATATCGGCTGTCTATTCGAATCGTGTCAATATGGGCAAATCGTGTCAACATTGGGAAGTGGATTTGCCTTCGATCTACCGAGTTCGCAGGCCAGGCAGTCCGGTGCCTGCCCGTGACGAATGGCGGCTCTGAAAAATGGAGTTCGAGGGTTTCCCGCAGGACCGGGGGCGGCATAACTGCGTTCCCGAGAACAGAGTCCACGAAAATGACCGAGGTTGGTAAGCAAGGCAGTGTTATGAGTAAGGCCTCAACGGAGGCGCGGCTACATGCCGCACCGCTCTGCGGCTCGCTTGCCACCAGCGAACGAGCACCGACGTCAGATCGTACGCGGTTTTGCATCTCCCTCAGCATCGGTGCTGCCATTGTATTGCTTCCGTACCTCTGGGTACTGACAGTCCTATGGAACCGGAGGCCCAGCCTATTTCGGACGGTTCTTCCACATCAGACCCTCAGCAACTTCTATGAGTTGCAGGGCCGTGCTCTCCTGGCAGGGCACCTTTATGTGCCTAACGGGGCGCTTGGAGAGGAGGCGTTCCTACATGGTGGGCATCAGTACATGTACTTCGGACTCTTTCCCTCTCTGATTCGGCTGCCCGCCTTGGTGCTCACGCACTCGCTCGACGGCAGAATGTCAGCCATCTCAATTCTGGTGGCCTGGATCTTGACTGCCGTAATGTCGGGTGTGATTCTCTGGCATTGTCGTGTCGCCTTGCGCGGCCCTGGGAGCCTCGGACTCCTCGAGGCGGGGACCTACGCCGCGGCGTTCGCTGCCATACTCGGAGGCTCGGCGCTCGTCAATCTGGCCGCGAACCCGTGGGTCTACTCAGAGGACATCGCGTGGAGTGTCGCACTCTCGCTCGTCGCCACCGTTGCCATGATTGCAGTCTTGACTGCGCCATCGTGGTGGCGGGTGACCGCACTCTTTATCGCGGTGCTTGCTGTAAACCTGACGCGGGGCACCACGGGTCTCGCATGGAGCGCAGGTGCCATCGCTGCAGGCGCTTGGCTGGCATGGCGTAAGCGACAAGACGGTGAAGGTCCCAATCTGTGGTTGCCGACGATCGCCGCCGGAGCAATTCCTCTGATGGTTTCGTCCGGGATCAATTGGCTCAAGTTCGGCGAACTGAATGGCTATCCCTTGCAGGATCAGGTCTGGTTTCGGACACATCACGTCGCAGGGATCAACCACGGACACTACTTCAGCCTCAACTACCTGCCGACGGGTGTGAGCACGTACTTCGGCAGTATCGGCGTTCATTTCTCAGGCGTCTTTCCTTATTTCACTCTCCCTCAGTACCCCGTGCGCGGCATGGCGCACACTGTGCTCTTTGGATCCGAACAGGTGACGAGCGTTACTGGGTCGATGCCTCTGCTGCTCATGTTGACCCTGGTCGGTGTATTCGGGGTCATTCGTCCCTCGACGCCGCGCCCGGTGAGATTGATGGTTATCCCCCTCATGGCGGCGGCGCTACCGGCTGGCGCCATCCTGATCTTTGGGTTCTTCGATAACCGGTTCGTCGGCGACTTCGTCCCGTTTCTGGTCATCGGGAGCGCCGTCGGCCTGGGAATTGTATGGCAGTACGTAACATCGCGGGGTCGGAGTGTCCGATGGACAGTTGTTGGGGTAGTGGTACTTCTGAGCGCTTACTCGATCGCCGTCAACTTCGGGATGTCCGTAACTCCGAATGGTTGGTGGTCGCAACAGCAGACGGCCGCCTTCGTACGAGCTCAAGAGCGCGTGGGCGACGTGATCGGATCTCCTGTTTCGAATGACGTGGTGCACAGGAAATCGCTACCGAAGTCCGGACCTGTGGGCCAGATTGCTATCGTCGGCCTGTGCGCGGGCGTGTATTTGGCTCCGAGCACGGGCTTCCTTCATTGGATCGCTGTTGGTGCGCCGCAAGTTCAGGGTGGTGCGTTGTGTCGCTCGTTGACCGACCACTGATATTGACCGGTGGCAGAAGACACGCCCCGCTCGCCCCGCATTTAAATGGATCATCGCTCTGGCGAGCTTTTCCGCTGCGTGCTTCCGTCTGACAATGACAGCCAGCGCGACCCGGCTACGGCTCACCGCCAATAGGCGACAGTCGTTCAGAGGTTCCCAGCGGCCCGAGGCCCTCAAGGGGACGAGTGCGAAGAGGCTGGTGGTAAGCGACGTCCTTGACCATAGAGCTCGCCTCGTGAGATGAAGATCAATCGACGGAGAGGTCGGACCTGCAATCTATCGGGGGTGGATCCACTCATCGTTTCCGCTGGGATTGAGCATCGGGACCGACCCTGTGTAGGACAACCGTTCCGTCGGCGTACTATCCCGTCCTCTTTGCCTCGGCTGCTATCCGTGGAACAAGCCATCTCGCTACCCACAGCGACCCGGCTGGCAGATAGTGAAGGTCATCAGGCCGAAGAGTCTGGGCCGGGTTGCCTGGTCTTCGAGTTCATAGGCCTCAACCACGTAGGGACACGGCGGGCCCGACGGACACACCCGGGACTGAAGATCGACGAGGCCGACATGGTGTCGGATCACTCGCCGCTACGTGAGTTAGCAGTGCATTCATCTGCTGCATAGGCATCATCAGTCGAAGTCGGTCTGGTTTGACTTCCTGCATGGACTTCAGGCGGTTCGAGCACAAGAATCACCTTTGCACCTATAGAAGCGAACTGCTGTACCGAAGCTCTATCCGATGACGCAAAACGGATCGCCACTCCGATGATCCCGATGCCAGCACCTTGCTCCCCGTCGCCGCATTGACGACTATGGGGCTGTGCTCCTGCGTGCTTGCCCACACCACGATGCTCGGGTGGTAGCGCTCAAGAGCCTGCAATTCTGCGCTATCGGCCTGCCCCTGACACTGTTTCGTGTACGAGGTGGAGACGTAAGGCGAAGGTGGAAGTTCGCCGCTTACAATCCCGCAACCGATGACGGCTCCATTGATGAAGCGCAAACGAAATGACGGCCCGACGGCCTCGAGTCCGGGAAGAAGTGTGCATGCCGTCGAATCACCTATCACGAGCACCGTCTGAAGCTGCCCCGACGCCGATGTCATGTGACCTTTACTCGATCCGTATGTCTCTCTTAGGCTCGACACCATGCGAGAAGGGGGCGAATGACAAATCGAGCCTGGTGTAGCCGCAGCCAGAACACCGAGGTCCACCGCCGGTCTCGCCCGCTCAAATGTCGCTACCGCAAAGGACCCGGCGATAAGAAGAGCACCCACCGCGATGCTGGCCCATTGTCGATTGGCCAAGGAATCGCGAGTGACGTACAGGATTCTCCAAAACTCGGTAGGTCACGATCGCCGCGGCAGTGGCGACCAGGAGCCACAGGATGTTGTCCCAGACCGGCAACATCGACACGCCACGATCCTGGGTCGCAATGATCAGGATGGGCCAGTGCCACAGATACAACGAGTATGAGATGAGGGCAAGGAGCTGAAACGGTCGCTTTCGTAGCAACGATTCAGCTCCCCAAGCCGGTTCAGCGGATCCTCCCGCAATGATCAAGCCGGCTCCCAATACCGGTACGGCCACGAGAGCCCCCGGGTACTCGGTTGCCGATGTGAACAAGAGGCTTGCGGCCACGATGGCGGCGAGCCCCACCCACGTCATGAGGGATGCAATGAATTGCGGAATCCGCCGAAGGTCGTTGCTGAGGACTGAGATGAGTCCTCCGAGCGCCAATTCCCATGCTCGCGTCAAGGGCGAGAAGAACGCACTTGGTGCGTTGATGGAGGTGAACACAACGGAAAAGGCAAAGGAGCTCACAATCACGATGACGAGGAGTGCTACGAGGCGCTGACGAACTGAGATCCGGACTCTTAGCCGCAACACGACGAGGAATATGAGGGGATAGACGATGTAGAACTGCTCTTCGACAGCCAATGACCAGTAGTTTTGGAGCGCCGAAGGGGGACTCTGCGAAGCGAGGTAGTTCGTTTCAGAAGCCGCAAAGTGGAGGTTGGCGAGGAACAGCGAGGCCCATTGGCCATCGATGGCCGTCTGGTGTCCGGTAAAGGAACCGAGATAGAAGAATACGGCGACGACGGTGACGACGAGGACCAGACTTGCTGCGGGAATGATGCGCCGTGCCCGACGTCCGTAAAAGTTCAGAAGGGACAAGCGTCGACTTGTCGACCGCTCTCTGAGCAGAAGTCCGGTTATCACAAAGCCAGAAATAACGAAGAAGACATCTACACCGACGTATCCACCCGTGATCCCGGGAACCCCGGCATGGAAGAGGACCACCAAGAGAATCGCGATGGCACGGAGGCCCTGGACATCTGGACGGAAGGGGCGGTCGCCGGGGGCCGAGCCCGCCTCGCCGCCGGCGGGAGTCTCGTGATCGGTTGCCAGGGTCATGGCTTGTGGAGGCGGACAGTTCTTGGAAAGAGACGACATTCAGCGCCAGATCGATGCGCCTCTGAATCCCCCAATATGCTGATCATTAAACCCATATCGTGGTGCTGCGAAACTGAACGCCCATCCTCCATGCATTGCTCTCGATCATCTCTCACGCGGGAAGAGGAATTATAGGAGCACACCTTCGAAAGGTCCCTTCAGGGCGCGATTTTGAACTGTCCCAGTGGGTCAGAAGCCCTGAGCCTTGCAGATCACGATTAGACCAGTGCGATGTGCGTCCTGAACGATCCGCTCAATCCTCCGCCAGGAGAACCAAGGCTGTGCACCCCCCGAATTCGTGGTCAGGACCCACGTTGGATCAAGGTGATCAGCGCAGTGAGCCAGATTTATTCGGCGGACAAGACGATCTTCTTGTCCAGACCCGCAGGTTCAGCCGGCTTGGGATTCGCCCGACGCAGGTGGTCCTGAAGGAAGGCCCTCCGTTGACGGACCATCGGAAGTCGGAGGCGGTGTGGGATCAAGACCAGATGACGGCTTTCTCGAGAATCTGTAGGCCAGGTAACCGGCCCCACCGAGAGCAATGATCGCGATCAGCGCGGCGATCGCACCTCGTTTGTGATAGTGCCCCCGCCTGTGGTGGTGATATCCCGGGATATAGCTAGGTAGCGAGTGGATCGGTACGACGAAGTACTCGATGGCCACGATTGCAGCCAAAACTCCGACTATTGCAAGAAGGATGACCCAAATCCATTTCATAGCAAGACTGTAGCGAAGACTCTCGGGCCCTGCTTGCCATTCCTTTCAGCGGCGAGACGCGGACGAAGTCCTCCGAGTGGTCTAGTTCCGGGGATCCACCACCCGATTGTGGCTGAGCTGATCACCCGGTAGAGGTTCTGGATCGTTCGTCCGGGCCAGTCAAACGTCACTTCGCGCAGGGCCATGGATACAGCGGCTTCGGACCTCGTGACCTGCCCTGTGCTACTCGGCCCTGATCTCGATGTACCGCAACGACGGTCGACTTCGAACACTCCGTTTGAACCTCCCCGGGATTTTCTATCGAGAAGCGTGGAGCATGTGGTTCCGATTGCTCAACCCCCGCACCGCCGATTCCGAACTGCCCAGCCCACGTCAACCGCGTTGCAACACAGAAAGTAGCTACCAATGACTCCGTCGGGATTCTCCATCGCATGGTGGAAGGGCAACCTGGTCCCGCGGACGCGGACGGCTTCGTGAGTCGAATCTTCTTCAGACGGAGTGCATGCTTTTCGATCAACCACCAGCTGCCGACAGCAAACAGGGTGGTGAGAAGCACGACCAGTGGAGGTGTAGCCCACGACACCCCAGCGGTAGACACCCCACACCGCCAATAATTGCGTTACCGGATAACCGTAGATGTATATCCCGTAGGAGTAATCGTTGCGGACCCCCACTTTGTAGAGCGGCAAATGAATGCCGAGCCATATCATGAGGTATGCCAACGCCGGAGCGAAGACGTTCGTGAGCGTGAGGCCGAATTCACGATCCCTGCCGTCGAGTGGAATGATAAAGCTGAGTCCAACAAGAACTGCGGATGCGGCAGCCAACCAAACCGAGTCTGGAACCTTGTCCCTATAGAGATACAGAAGGGTGCCAGCCAGAAAAATGGGTACGAGCTGAAGGAGGCGGGTTGCATCGGTCGCCGTGAAAATATTGATCTGCGCGTTCAAGGCCGAATTCCACGTGATGATCAGCTCCGCCCCCCAGGCAGCGGCGGCCAGGACGGCGACGATCCAGCGGTGGCGAAGTATTCCGAACAATGCGAGCAGAGCCAGCATCAGGTAACACAGGAACTCATAGAAAAGACTCCAAAGCGAGCCATTCCAATCCGATCCGAACGGGACTCCCTTCAGCGTGTTGGCGATACCCGGTTGATCTATCCGGAGCCAAAAGTTCCGGCGAATATAATCCAGGGGGCCGAGTGGCGCACGCAGATAGGACGACAGTCCGAGGTTGGGATTCTGATGGATCCACGCGAGGAGTCCGAAGAGAAATGCGGTGAGGATCAGGCACACCCAAAAGGCCGGAAATATGCGCAGCACCCTTTGCCACAGGAAGCGCCCAACGTTGTTATGAGCAGCACTCGCCGCGATCAGGTAACCACTGATTCCAAAGAAACCGTAGACGGACAACGGCCCGAGCTGAGCAAACGGGTCGCTGAATCCGCCTAGCCCCACCGCGTGATCGACGACGACTGTGGTTGCTAGGACCAGGCGAATGAAGTTCAGGCTGTTGTGTCTGGGGGAGAACGATTGCTCGATCGTCCGGTACTTAACGCGGGCCGAATGTTCGGGCAAATCCGGAACTTCAGCGTTGTCGACCTCTAACTCCGGTCGGCTCGGCTGGGGAGAGCTGGTCACGACTGGCGTCCTCCGTGCGACCCTAAGAGCCGATTGTGTGGATCAGCTTCGAGTACCGATGCACCCACCCTATGGCGACACCTCATCGCCTGGTCGATTCAGCGGTCGACCAGGAACGAAGTGACCGACTGACCGAAGTAGTTCGCCACCCATACTTGGGTCCGGTCCGCCGTGATGGCGTCGGAACCGCTCGCCTTGGTGACCACCCTCACCAATTTTCCCGTCGTCCCGTCCAGTTCGGTGACTGATTGATTCATGTAGTTCGCCACCCATACACGCCTTCCGTTCGAGACGATGGCGTCGGGGCTGTCGAACTGGTAGCGCGGTACCGGCGATGTCCTTCACCAGTGAACCAGTTTGTGCATTCAGCTCGGTGACTGACTGGCCCAGGCCGTTCGCCACCCAGACGTGGGACCCGTCGGACGAAATGGCGGCCGGAGTTACGAATCGAAAGGCTGGCCCCCGGATGACCCTGACGAGCGAACCGTCTCTGGCCTTCAGCTCGGTGACCGAGTTCCCTTTGAAATTGGCTACCCACACGTCTCGCCCGTCTGAGCTGACGGCCCATGGATCCCGAATGCCGAAGCTCGGATCCGAGTCCAGATTGATCAGCTGTCCCGTAGATGCATTGAGTTCGGTCACCGAGTTCCCAGTGCTGTTGGGTACCCAGACATGCGCGCCATCTGAACTGATCGAATCGGGCTGATCGAATCCATAGCCCGGACCCGAGATGATCTTGACAACGGCGCCTGTCGTAGCGCTGATTTGGGTTACTGAATTCCCCCCCTGGTTGGCCACCCAGATGCTGGCCCCTTTCTCCGAGATTCCTATCGGCTGATTGAAGCCATAACTAGGGCCAGACAGGGTTTTGACGAGCTTCCCACTCTTCGCCGTCCAGTTCGGAGACCGAGTTCCCGAACTGATTGACGACCCAAACATGCGTCCCGTCCGCCGCGATGCCAATTGGGCTACGAAATCTGTAGCTCGAACCTGAGATGGTCCTCACGAATGCACCTGTGGAAGCGTCGATCACTGCGAGAGAGCTACCGGCGCCGGTATAGTGCGACGTCACATTGGCTACCCAGACTCGAGTGCCATCGGAGACGATGGCGTCGGGGTTATAGAACCCATAGCTCGGGCCCGAAATGACCTTGACCAGCGCACCGCTGCTGGGGTTGAGCTCGGTCACCGATCCACTGGTGTTATTTACCACCCAGAGGTGGCCGGCCGCCGCCGTGATGGCAACGGGATCGGCAAACCCATAGCTCGGGCCCGAGATGACCTTGACCAGCCCACCGCTGCTGGCGTTGAGCTCGGTCACCGATCCACTGGCGTTATTGACCACCCAGAGGTGGCTGGCCTCCGCCGTGATGGCGCAGGATCGGCAAACCCATAGCTCGGGCCCGAAATGACCTTGACCAGCCCACCGCTGTTGGGGTTGAGCTCGGTCACCGATCCACTGGCGTTATTGACCACCCAGAGGTGGCCGGCCGCCGCCGTGATGGCAACGGGATGGTGGAAGCGATAACTGGACCCGGAAATGACCTTGACCAGCCCACCGCTGTTGGGGTTGATCTCGGTCACCGATCCACTGGCGTTATTGACCACCCAGAGGTGGCCGGCCGCCGCCGTGATGGCAGCCGGATGGTGGAGGCGATAACTCGGATGCTGAAATGACCTTGACCGGCCCACCGCTGTTGGGGTTGATCTCGGTCACGGATCCACTGGCGTTATTGACCACCCAGAGGTGGCCGGCCGCCGCCGTGATGGCAACGGGATCGTCGAAGCGATAACTCGGGCCCGAGATGACCTTGACCAGCCCACCGCTGCTGGCGTTGAGCTCGGTGACCGAGTCGCCGAATTTGTTGGCCACAAAGAGGTGGGTTCCGAAAACGGCTAGGGCCTGCGGCCAACAGAATCCCCACCCGAATACCTTGGGGCTAACCGAATAGGAGCTGGTGGTGGTACCCGGCGTTGCCGCGATCGCAACAGGATCAGGAACTGAAACGACCATCAGGAAGGCCACCACGGGCACCATCAAGAGATGACAGCCGACGGCGCGTTGGCTGGTCACCACCGAGTTGCGCACTACTGCTCCCTTTCCCACACTTGAACCGGAATGATAACCGACTTACTCGCACGCTTGGCAGGGTTGGAGTTCGCCCGTTCTCCAAACTATTCCTCAATTTGAACGGATAATGAGCTTGACGAAGATTCATTGTCCGATCGTTAGCTCATGGCGGTGATCGGCAGGTAAAACGTCGGGATCCAACCGAGCCGCAGTAGGACGAGGATGACTTTCGACTAGGCGTGCCGGCCCCCGACGGCGAACTTGGAACTCAGCCGGCTCGGGATCAGAACCCTCCGTCCGACCCAAGCTCTCAACGGTTGCCCACTGTCCGTGGCGACGAACTCGCTCCTGGTGCAAACAGGCTGAGGTGGTAGTGCTCAAGAGTTGCGGCCTGACGGCGTATGAAAGCTGCCGACTCGAATACGTACAGATACTCCCTCACCCTCTCGTCGCTCTGGTGATTGATCGTAAGCAACACGTGGGCCCCTGTAGCCTGGTAAACGTAGTTCGAGCGAGCCCCATGCAGGCCGTTGGGAAGGCCAATCGCCACCTGTAAGACGATGATGGCCAGTATGACTACTTGCGCAATCGAAAGTACGTAACGGTCGGCCCATGCGCTCAAGGTTTCTGGCAACACACGAAGCCGGTCCCAGAGCGCTGAGAAGTTCGGCGTGGTCGACGTCGGACTTGAGGCACGCGCGGGCGGTAGGGGGAGCATTGTTGCAGGCACAGGGCTGAGCTGCTGCATCGAGGGCGGCACTTGCAGGGTTCGGCGCGTTCGGGCGATGACGGTTAGGTAGATCCCTATGGGAACCAGGAGGTCCATGGTGGTGTACCGGGACGCACTGGCTCCGACGTAGCCGAAAATGAATCGACCTTCAGTGATCAATGCGGCGAAAAGTAGTCCGACGCAGATCAGCGAAATACCGATCGGGCTACCGCCCTCGACATTGCGATGGAGACCGTAGAGGACAAGTATGGCGATGGCGAAGATGAAGATGACGGCGCCGAGGGCCAGGATGGCAATGTTGCCGCGCTGCCCGAAGTTGACTGGGAACCCGACAACGTCCCCAAGCGCGAAGAGGTACATCTTGAGAGCCTGTATTGGGTAGTTCCGTATTCCCAAACCTATGGCATCCGGCTGGGACTGATAATGATGGAAATAGAAGTGCAGTCGTGGCTAGTGCCGCTCCCATCCAAGCCACTGCGTACGGATATGGTCGTTTCCGTTGGTAGAGAAGGATGAGCCCCGCGGGCCAGATCAGGAGACCCTGGCTGGACGAGTAACTGCCAACGACCGCAGTCAGTACCGCCGCGCCGAAGATCCACCATGTCAGCTGTGGCCGGTCGAGCAGATAGATCACCACGATCAGGGCCAAGACGACCATATACCATGCGATCTGGAATCCCCAGGTGGTATTGGACCACTGCACGAACGAAAAGCCGAGTGCGAAGACAGGGCAGTAGTACAGCAGGGGGACGGTCGGGGAGCGCCGACGCATTGCAATCACGAGGAGCGACATGGCCGCGATCAACATGCCGGCACTTAAGTACTCTTCGAGCTCCACGTTGAAGTGAGTGGTCCGGGCGAGGAGGATGACGATGAGATTGGGAAAGAAGATTCGGTTCTCATTGTGCTGAGCCCACAAGGAACTCCAGTCGAATCCGTGAAGATACGACTGACGGATGACGGTTACGTCGTCGAACTGGTCACCGACGACGGTGTTGATGGCGTAGTGGTGCAGGAACCCGAGATAGGCAAGGACAGGAAGAGCAAATCCGGCCACAGTCAGAGTAATCAGTACGCGCCGATCGAGTCGGTCTGCCCAATGCGTGTGCGAGGTGGGGGAACGAGCGACCGTCAGCTCCGATGCTTTGTCGCGAGTGATCATCTCCATGCCGTGTTTGCCCCCCGTGACCCTGTCTCTCAGATCAGCTGGGATTGATTCTGGTTTGCCGACGTCCAGGCATCACTAGTTTGCCCCGGCACTCGCATCCGACGGCACCAGGCTCGGGTGGCGAGAGCGACCGGAACGGCAGCCTCCAACCGAGACCAGCACGCCCGGCAGTGTATCGGCTCGTGGGGCCACGTCGCGTCAGCTCTGGACACCGATCCACCATCGACACCCGTCGAGATCCCAGCCGACTCGATCGGTCCGCCACAACGCACCAAACTACTCGATGGAGACGAAACGATCTGGGGCTCGTCCTCGGTCCTCGACACGGTCGGACAGCTCGATTCCAGGCACCGGAACCGGGGCTTCAGCCAGACGAGATGCATCGGCCGACCCGGCATCGAGATGTTCACCGGTTCGATCGGTTGGGGATCCTTTACGTGAGCCGAGCACTTCTTATCCGGGACAATCCTGAATCCGAGGGGTCAGTTCCACATGCACCCTCAGGGCGGCCCAGCGTAGCGTCCTGAGCGTCCAGAATGTTGACGTCAGGCAGGCCAACCAGTGACAGGCACCGGTTGCAAATAGTCTTGAGGTTCAGGGGGCCTCTCCGACAGTGATGATGTTAGGCGCCTTCAGATTGGCGGACCTCACCTTTCAGCGAGGGACCCCAGACCCCCTTGACTTCCGAAGCGCCGGCAAAGGCAGCTACGGTTTTACGGAACATAGGCCATGAAACCAGGCGAGGAAGTCTCATGTGATCTCTATATCTATATAACGGCTTCGTCTGTTCGAGAGCGGGCGGCGGTGATCAAACGCCATCGGCCGAGCCTGTTCAGTAATTCAGGCTAGAGCCGGCATCGAGATATTTTGACCAGGTGATGAATCCCTCAGCCTGACTGCCCGTGACAGATTGAGGTCGACCCCGGGGGGCGAAATGAATCAAGAGGACAATGTTGACGATGAGCTCACGTGGCTCAATGGGGCTGTCACCTGGGTTCGAGCCATCGTGGACGGAACGAGAGTTGCATTGCGGCTGTTTTCGACTGGGTCGGCGGAGCCGGCAGAGGTCGGTTTAATCCGCTCCGCTGTCCAAGAATTGCGGCAGTGGCTTGCGGTCAATCCGTGCAGGGAAGCGCTGTTAGCTGATCAGTTCGAGGTAATCGCTGGGCGCTAAGGGTTCATCGTCCTCACTATCGAGATGGACCTCGACGGGGACAACCAAGCGCACATCCTTGAGGCGTCCATTGATCGCCTCACCGCCCTGGCCGCTCATACTACGGAATTCCTCGATGAGATGGGGGAGTACATACATGGACGATGACATTCGTCGCTGCAGCCTTCTCAACCGCAGACTCTCCGGATTCTTAACATTGGCCCTGCCTTTAACGGCGAAGCCCTTCAGTGCTGGACGGGCCTGACCTGCCATTGTCAGGGGAAGGCTTGTGTGCGAGAGTTTCATGCCAGGGTCTAACGCAGAAGGGCCGGTTTCGCAGCCGTCGGACCACCGTTGGCTGCGAAGGAGCGGGCCTCACCCGCTCCTTCGCATATGGCTTCGGTTCACGGGCGATCCTGTTCTGCCTCTGTGCGGCATGGACATTTACCACGCCCATTGGGGCTGCCAATGATGAGCCCGCTCAACTTGTGAGGGCTGCCTCAGTCGTACGGGGCGAGATAGTCGGTTGACCGTTCGTCCTAAGTTGGCGGCTCACCTATCCGCAGCAGACAAGGAGAACCTGCAGCATTTGTTATACCGCTTTTGCGGGAGTGCGCCGTTGCAACAAGGCAGTCACGGTCGTGAGGGTTCCGAAGAGTTTTGCGGATTTCGGGATTCCGGAGTGTGACGGACTTGCCCCAATTCCTGCGGGTTGCGGACGTGGTCTACGTGGCTCAGGGCCGGAAATGCCTGCGGCCACCTATGTCGGGCGCTATCCGCCGCTCTACTACGCCCTTGTTGGCCTTCCATCGCTCGTTTGGAATGCCGATGCGGCTGTCTACCTCATGCGCCTGTTGAGTGGGTTGCTGACCGCACTGTTCCTCGGGCTGGCATTGGCGCTAGCCGCCGTTTGGTCTCGATCGCGCTTGCTCGTTCTGGCCATTGGGCTAGCAGCAACGCCCACCGTGATGATCTTTGGTTCCGAGGTCAATCCCAGCGGCCTCGAGATGGCGACCGCCATCTGTGTCTGGACCGGAGGGCTTATCCTCGTGCTCGACCGGGCCAGAAATCCGCCTCCCAGCCTGGTCGCCGCCACCGCTGTTGCCGCAGTGGTCATGGTGTCCATGCGTGGGCTGTCACCGCTATGGCTAGCGATCATCGCCACATCCCTCGCCGTCCTCGCTCCCCGCTCGCTGGCATTGTTGATCCGATGGCAACGGGTGCGGATGGCGGTCGGGGCGATCGCTTTCGCCGGATTCATGGCTGTCGTCTACATAGTCTGGGCCCACGCCCTAACCGTTTACCCGATCGGCCAGCTAGTCCCGCATGGGACATCCGAGTTGGGTATTTTCGAACTGGGCCTGGTTCGAACTGATTCGATGGTCGGCGGATTCGTCGGCTCCTTCGGCTGGGACATCACCAATCCTCCGACGGCTGTGGTAGGCGTGTGGCTGTTTTCAGCGTCGGCAATGGTCGCGCTTGGACTCCTCGCCAGTCTCCGACGCCATGCGGCCGTCATCATCGCGCTCATAGTCGCGTCCCTTCGTGGTGCCCTTGGCGTTGATGGTTTCTCAAGCCCACTCGGCGGGTGTGGTGTGGCAGGCTCGGGATGGCTTTCCTCTTTACGCCGGCATCCTCCTGGTGTCCGGCGCGACCGCCGGTCGACGTGAGTTTGTGGCAAAAGCTCCCCAAGCGGCACTCACTCTTCGATGGGTGACCCGACGGCTGGCGCTGCTTGTCGCGGCAACAATGGCGGTCACGCAGCTCGGAGTCTTCTTGTGGGCGCTTCGCCGCTACACCGTCGGCCTGGGTTCGGTAATCAATCCATTCGCCCGTGTTCCGGGAGGGTGGAGCCCTCCCGGAACATCCGTCGGCTGGGTCGTCGTAGCTGCGGTCGCCACGCTTGTCTACTGCTGGTGGATCGCCGATCTGGGCGGCATGCGGAGATCCACGAATCTTTGGCCGGGAAAGGATGCCCAGTTGCTCAGCGCACTGAGGAATTCGTCCGCAAGGATGGATCGGCTGGGTCCGGAGCAACTCTGGCGGACGGACACGCGACGGTTCCGACAGTAGAAGCTGAACAATGAACGATTGCCTCATGATCATCGATACTCAATGTAGCCAGGTGCGGTGTCGCTCCCGACTGTACACCGAGCGCCAGACGGCCGTTCGTGCCCCCGGCATTTCCGACGGTCGGAGCTCCAGCGAATGGAAGTTCTGACCCGTGAGCCTGGTGTTGGTCCAGGCGCTATTCACGGCGTGAGACGGACCATCCCGAAATTGTCCGTTAGTGCGACTTGACCGCTCGGCCCGACGGCAATCGCCCTGTAGTTCGCCCACGGACGCGGATCAGTCACACGATTGAGTCCCGTATAAATGACCCCATGTGCGGGAGGTCCATCACTCAGGCCACGACGACAGGTTGATGTAGCCGAATGTGGACGCCGCGCCGAATGGCAATTGCTTGGCGTCATAGTCGTCGGCCAGCGTGAAGTACAGCCGACCTGATGAGATGGCCAGCCCGAAGGCGTTCTCGACGTCTGTTGTCAACGGAATGGGGAACTCCTGCAGTTGGCCCGTAGCCTTATTGATTCGTACGATCTCCGCATCGCCGTTGTCGGCCGCATAGACATAATTGGAGTTGGGCGGAGCGACGATGTCCCACGGTTTGGCGCCGAAGAAGCTGGAGAGATTGACGGTCGGGTACAGGTACCGTTTTATAAATATCGGATGGGCGGAGTCACTGATGTCGATCTCGGTCGATCCCTGAATAGGCCGTTCCGTAGACCGAATACGGATTGAAATTGGTGATCCAGAGTGTCGGGGCCGACCGATCGGCGGCAATCTGGACGGGCCATTGTGCCCCGGAGCTCGGCCACGACAGACGCTCGACGGATGTGGGAAGCGTGAAATACTGTTGGTTTCGGCCGCTGCAGCCACCACCGATAGTGGACGGATTGAACTCGTCGAGCGATCCCTCTCCATTCGGGCCGTACGAGGCGACGAACCACACGTTGATGTGGGGCGGAGTCGCCAATGGCCGCTACTCCGGCCACCTGGGTATTGGTGCCAGGAACGAGATATGTGCAGAATCGGCAAGTGGATCGGGTCGAAGGCCACCACCTCGGAGTGGTTCGGAGGCATCGACCTTTCCGCCACAGCAGAAGGCTGACCTCCAGTGTCACCGCCTGCATCCCGCTGACCGTTGGCATAGACACGCCAACCGCCGAATGTCGTCCAGACCCAACCGTCGGATGTGGTCACCGCTTCGCTGAGTGCGCTCTTGGTGCCGGCCCTGACAGCCCGTTGAGTCGCACCAATCGAACGGCTGTTGAAATGCTCTTGAGAGCCGGAGGGAGCGGGGACGACCAGCACCCTGGCGCTCTTTCTTTGCAGAGGCTGGGATCTCGACGATCTGGTGGCTGTACTCACTGGCTGTCCAGATCGAGTCATTGGAGGCCAGGAAGGTCGTGGCAAAAGGAAAGCCGGAAGTCGGGAAGATCGCCACCTTGGAAAAGTTGGTCCTGTAGGGCTTCATCACCCACTTGGTTGGCGAGGGTGGGACGCTGAGTGTGGTGATCTTGGCCGGGGAGAGGCAGCTGGTCGAGCTGCATCCTTCGATGGTGAACAGGTATCGGGTTCCTGGTGCGGCGTTGGGCTGGATCTTGACGCTCATCCCCTTCGCGGTAGTGACCCACCCCGTGCCGTTCCATTTTGCTGTTGACACTGAACGGTTGGCCATTTCACCACCGAACCCGAGGAGAATCCCGGCAGCGTTGACGTAACCACGAAGTGCACGCCCTCCCCGAGCAGCGGTACGGATCCCCCTGACCAGTGGAGGCTGACGGTCGAGCCGGGCACGACGGCGAAGGACGAGTCGTAGAAGAGTCGGGTTCCCCAATCAGCGCCATTCGGGCATTGAGCGAGGCTACCGCCGACGGCGCTCTGGGCGACCGTTGCCGGGAGGAATGCCGTGCCGAACGTTGTGAGGGCGAGCAAGCCCACGATGAGCCGCTTCACCCTGTTCCTGTCGATCACCCCACACCCCCGCCTTCGCTCGCCTCGAGTTGGTGGCCTGGCGACAGGAGAAATGCGCGTCGAAGTCCTCGGCGAGCTAGCACGATACGTTCACGCTACCAAAGCGATGACCGTGATTCTGCAGGTGAGGACACGGGAGACGTCCGATCCTGTCCCTTTGGTCGGACCGCCGACAGCCAGTGTTGGCCGGCCGGATCGAGGTGATTTCTGTAGCCGGAGCGACGGTATAGTGTGGAACGCCGTCAGCTGCGCTGTCGCCGCCATTTGGAAAGGGATCTCCGGACCGTCCCTGTCTGACGGGACGCGCGCAGGGTTCTGGTCTTGCGCAAGACCATAAGGGCGATATCGACATTGGTGTCACCCCAATCCCGGACCACTTCCTGGCGAACCAAGTCGAATCCGACGGCCGAGCACTCGTCGACCACGTCGGCCAGGGCGCCATGTTTCGCCCGGGCCTCGACCTCGATGCCGAGGTTCCGATTCCAAAGTTTGTCTGAACCCCGTACCAGGTCGATCGTGAGCACGACGAGACCCCCGTCCCGTACCCGGAGGGCAATCTCGGTTAGCAGATTCCGCCGTTCTTGCGCCGGAATGTGTTCGATCACGCTGATCGAATAAACCCCATCGAACGGTGGCCCTACCGGGAGCTCGCCCAGCGTGCAGTTCCAGGATCGGTGGGCCAAACCGGCGCTGGCGTAGTCGAGGAAGTCCCATTCAGTCCAGTCGGGTTGGGGTGGCCAGGACCGGCGGATCGGCGACGGATCGACGGTGTCGACCACGAATCCGAGGCTGGTTAAAAAGGGCGCCAGGGGAGTGACGCCGGCGCCGACGTCGCAGAGACGGCTACCGGGGGGAAGCCCGTCCGAAATAACATCGGCGGCCACCGGGTACTCCCATAACCGAGGTGCATGATCGGGATAGAACCCGGTGGTGCCTCGGGCGTGCAGCCTGAGTGTGGCCAGGGCCAGGGGATCGGGATGGCGCCCGATGACCGATTCCAGGGTGGCCGGGGAGAAGTCACGCGGATGCCGTTCGGTCGGAGACTTGAGGACGACGAAAGTGCTGAGATCGGTCAGCGCTGACCGGGTAGATCTCGGCGCCCGGGTCCGTCCGGCGAAGCGTGTCCGATAGTGGCTCGTGGAAGAACTGTCGTTCATGGTCCGTCATCGCTGCCGGGTCCTCCCACCCCGACACCAACACCGCCTTCCCTGCCGAATCACTGACCAGACGGACCAGACTCTCGTACTCGTCTCGATCGGCGATGGTGGAGAGAACGCCCAGCGCCACGGTCAGATCGGCGGCCGGTGACTGGCCACCTCTCCCTTCCCCCATGGCTTGGCGCAGTGTCTCCGGAAAGGACCCGGTCCGGGTAGAGGTCACGTGGGCCAGACCCGCAGTGACTTCTTGACCGGGTTCGCCCAATTCCAGCACTGACGATGGGCCGAGTGCGCTCAGTAAGCACCTCTGCGATGGAGCGGTTCGGCGCGGTCGGATGCGGCTCGGACCCGGGAGAATCGAGACCAGTCAGCCACTGCTCATGAATCCGCCTCGGTTGTGCCTCGACTCCATGTCAGTGCGATGGCCGTGTTGGCCACCTCGATGCGCCGGTTGATCGAGGGGCTCGAGGTCGGCTTGAGCAGGCCGGCCCGGTCGACTTCCTGGTGGTAATGGATGATGGCCGGCTCGGGGGCATCCGAGGGTATGCGGCTGGCGTCGTGGGTCGGGGTGTTCCAGCGGACACCGAGGGCCACGGACTCGATGCCTTCGGCCCGAAGGGCGAGGGCCATCGCCACCTGATCCACGTAGACCGACCATTGGCGCAGGAGATCGATCCGGTCGAGCAACCACCGGGCCCAGTGGGCCCAGGCCGAGGCGGCTCGAGGCAGTAGCGAGGCGGGGACCAGATAGAGGCCTCCGTTGCTGTTTCCAGCCACTGTCCGGTCACCGGAGCCCCAGGGCAGATCGACGATGGAGGGAGCGGTCAGCCCGGCCACGGCGAACACCTCGAGCACGACCTCCAAGGAGGGAACGGGGGCGTCCACCGGTTTGGCGCCGATCGACCCGTCGGGGAGCTCGATGGATCGCGGGTCCTCCAGCACGGCCAGATCGGTGTCGCACAGGACGGCCATTCCGTCGATCGGTTGCTCGGCCAGTCGAAGTGCTCCGGAGATCTTGTTGCAGTGGGGCGAGCGCGGGTCGAAGCGGTCGACCTCGACCACCGAGCACGCCCTTGTCCTTCAGGTGGTCCAGAACCTCGGACTCGGTGCTCCCGACGACGTGGACCACCAGGTCGCCGGGGTGGACGCCCGCCACTTCTGTCAGGCAGGCGAACCAACGGAGGGCATCGAGATGGAAGCGCGGGTGCTCGTCGACCACGCAGGAGAACGAACCGGCGCCACCCGGCACCACATCGCTCAATTGGCTCGGAGGAGGCTGCGGCACAGCTCCGCGTTGGTCGTGGAGCGATTGGGAAGCTGGACGACGGTCACGACGGGAGTCGGAGATCCGGCGGGTACCGAGGTGGTCTTGACGACGGCCGGTCCACGACCGGCGATGTAGTGGTTGATCATTTTCTCATTGTCGTACCAGTTGACGACGATCGAATTCAGATTGGGATCGATGGTGACGGACGTGCGGAGCCGTCGGTGGACCAGAGAGGGGATGACGTGCAGGTTCCAACCCACCGAGGGCGGCCAGCTGATCGATGTGCCCGAGTCGAGTATCTGAAGACGGACATATCCGGGGGCTTCGGGTTCGAGGACGAGCGTACTGGCACCGTAGGTCAGGAGCGGAATCCGCTGATGCAGATCGGCGGCCGGTCGGTTGAACGTGAAGCCGATGACCTGGGTGAAAGATCGGCTCTGCTCGACCGGCGACCAGGTGAAGTGCTCGATCTGTTGACCGGGCACGTCCTTCATGTAGTTGCCGGACGAGAGATAGAGGCCGGAGCAGTTGTTCATGGCGAAGAGCTGGCCCGCCGGTGCCCAGTACGGAAGAGTGTCCCCGTGCTCGACGGTGCTCCTCAGCGAGTCGAGGCTCAGCCCCTTTTCTGCCGTGACGAAGTTGGCGTCCTGGGCGATCGTCCAGTCGGACACGGGGAACGAAGCCACGGCCAGGTTGGCGACGATGCAGTAGACGGCGGCGGCGGCAGTCACCCCGAGGACAGCACTTCGTGCCCGCCGAGGGCGGTTCTCCAGTCGCCGCCAGATGTCGATGAGACCGATGCCGGCGGCGATGATGAAGAAGGGCATCAGGTCGGCGAGGTACCGCTGGGAGATGTATCCCCACAACAGGACGCCGGCCAGCCCCGGCTGCGGCACCGATGAGAATGATCCGGGTCAGCATGACCCTGCCGATCCCGTTCGGCCGGAAGGCGGTGACGGCGCCCCAGCACCCGAGCAGGAAGAGCAGAGGGGACGTGGTCGGTGAAGCTGGCCGTGGGGTAGGACTGGTCCATCACCGCCCCGATCCACGACGCCGGCTTGGCCGGCGGGCAGAATGAAGGGGAAGAGCCCGCTGAAGCGGAGGCCGAACGGGTGGAGGTAGGCCCACAGGGTGCTGGGCAGGAAGCGCGAAGCTGAAGGCCTTCCCGCCGTTGGCGGCCAGGAAGTAGCGCCGGTGGGCGTTGACGCTGGCCCACACCTGATCGGCCATGGGCAGGCCGACGGGAATGCCGAACTTGGCGTAGGTGACCAGCGCAGCCGACCAGGAACGGAACGGCGCCGACCAGCGACCATGGGGAGGGCCCAGCGTCGGTTGGCCGCCTGGCTCCGCCCGAGGCCGAACCAGCCGGCCACCATGAGGGCGGCGATGCTGCAGGCCCAGCCGGAAGGCGTCCGGTCGAGGTTGGCACAGAGATCAGCAGACCGCTGGCCAGGACCCGACCCCGGGTGGGTTTCTCGAGGACCCCGAGCAGGGCGAAGAGGCTCCCGACGGTGAGCGGGATGCTCCAGGCGAAGTCCTCGTTGTAGATGAAGGGCGTGGCGGCCAGATAGAGGATCACCGATCCGCCCATGATGGTGGCCATGAGCACGCCGTAGGACGCGGCCTCGGCTCGTCCCAGCAATACCTCTCCCCGCATGAGAATGCGCAGTCGCCACAGCATCAGAGCACTGAACACGGCTGTCAACACCCAGGCGATCAGGATCGAAGGAGCGGTGAGCTGTCCGTCGAATCCGTCGGTGACCAGAAGGATCGGCATGCGGATGATCGAGGGGAAGAGACCGAAGTAGGTGTACTGGCGGCCGTCGTGCACGAAGGCCTCGATGCCCATCTTCCCGTTGGGAAGGTACAGGTGGCCGTGGAACATGGCCCGGGCCTGCAGGTCGTAGAAGTCATCGTAGGGAACGGCCCGCAGGGGGTTGAGCGACCCGGACCAGAGGTCCCACAGCAGCCAGAGCACCAGAGGAACGATCACCGCCGTTCCCACCGACGACGGCAATGATGAACCGCCTGCGACTCTGGTCTACGGCAGACGTCGGGCGCGCTGTTCCGGCCACGTTGAGGGGACCGCCGGCGGCGGGGGAGTCGACCTCCCTGACGATGACGGCGGAGTCCGTCACTAGTTCTTGGTGATCCGGTTCTGGATCCGCTCGCGGTAGCCGAGGATCTTGCTGGCCGTCTGGTCGGAGATCCCGAGCCGTCGTTTCGCCCAGTCGTAGGCACGGAGCATCTGGGTATCGACGAAGATGAGGATGGCGCGGGCGCCATCGCCGGGACGGGGACGGTACTCGGTCGAGCGGACCATCGGGTCCTTCTCGATGCTGAAGTAATAGAGGGCCAGCGAACGTCGGGCCACACCTTCGGGACAGGTCATCGGCTCGGGATGTCCGTGAAACGAGGTCACGTCGGTGGTGAAGATCAAAACCCGGTTCGATATGGGGAGGACCTTCTCGACGCACTCCTTCATGTCGGCGCTCCACAGCTCGAGGTCACCTCCGTACTCGGGGTGCCAGTCCTCGTTGAGGTAGAGGAGGAGATTCGCCCGGCGTTGCCACGTGCGATTGTGGGGATGGACGGTGAAGTCGGCGTGGATGTTGAGGAATCCGCCCTTGGTCGACTGGTGAAGCCCCCCGCCCTCGAGATCGTGATCGGGAATCAGGTCGTCCACTCCGAGGAGGGAGCCGATGAACTCCACGAACCGGGGCGAGTTGAGCTCGTCCAGGATCTGACGGAGGGTGGGACCCCAGGTCGTCGGATCGGTGTTGGAGAACTTGCGCTCATTGACGTGGAGGTAGTTGGTCCACTGGTCGGGGTTGAGGGGGGGAACTCGGCTATGGCCGCCTCAGCCGCCTTGGGCTCGAGGAACTGGTCGAGGATGATGTGGGGGTAGGGACGGGCGGACCGGTAGCGGGACTGCAGCTGGTCGATGTCCCGCTCGAGGCGCCCGATGTCGAGGACGGGCGATGGCGTCGCCGTTGTGGGCTCGGAGGTCATCCTGACCCAGCTCCGGTTGGCTGGGATCGGGGTCGTCCGCGGCCCAGAAGGATCTCACTGACGATGTCGGTCCCCCTCATGCTCGGCCTCCATTGGCGGAATCTGATCCCCGGTCGCTAGCCAGACTACAGCGTCGGTGGTCCGATTCTGGAGGTCACCGCCTCGATGTCATCAAAATTGAGTAAGGGTGCGACGGCCGTCAGGTATCGGCACCGACCTCGGCCTCGGCGATCTGGGCGAACAACCGGTTCAGGATGAGGAACTTGAGGATCCACAGGATGCCGAATGCAGCCACGTTGGCCCCGACGACGAGGACCGTTCGGGCCAGGTGGTGGAGGTGGTGGGCGTCGGCGAAGTTGTGGGCCAGGGTGGCGGTGTAGAGGGCGAATCCGATGCCGGTGAAGGACATGACCCAGAACGGCAGGATCTCCCGCCAGATATGCGAGCGTCCCGACTTACCCCACACCCATCGCCGGTTGAGGATGTAGGAGGGGATACCGGCCATGATGTTGGCGAACAGTGTGGAGATCACCTCGGTCCACAGGCGGAGTACCCCGTAGACGATGGTGAGGATGATCAGCGAGGTGAGGGCGGAGATCACCGACACCAGGGTGTAGCGGATCACCTTCAGCCCCTCGGGAGTCCGACCGAACCGCCACAGGCGTAAGACGGCGCTCCTCATGGCATGAACGCTACTCCGGGTCGACTCCTCGGGACTCCGATCCGGCCGTCGGCATCAGAAGTCGCACCGGGTGCGTCGGCCCAGGTCGACGGAGATCAACGCACCACCTTGGCTACACTCATCGAGCATGGGGGAGCGAGGTGTCGGTGCCATAGAGGTCGCCGATCTCGGGACGACCGACCCGGTCTCTCCGGCCACAGAAGGAACTGATCTTCCGCTGCCGAGCGACGAAGGCGACACGGGCATTGTTGGCGGTTGGACGTCGCCGTTTCGCCTTGGCCACATCGGCGGCCGTGGCCTTGACGGCCATTCCCTTCCTGTGGATCCTCTGGTCGTCGTGGGGACCAGCCAACCTCCTCCGTACCACGGTCTACCAGGACAACTTCTACGATCTTCAGGCCCGGGCCATGTTCCACGGACGCCTGTCGCTGGCCACCGGATCCCTCGGTATCGAGGGTTTCGTCCACCACGGACGGACCTACACCTACTTTGGCCTGTTCCCGTCGATCATCCGGATGCCCGTTCTGTTGGTGACCAGCAGCCTGGACGGCAAGCTCACCCCGACCTACATCCTGTTGGCTTGGCTGTTGACCGGACTGTTCACCGTCCTCCTGCTGTGGCGGGTCCGTTTCCTGGTGCGCGGCGACGTGGTCATGGGATGGACCGAAGCCCTGGCCTTCGGCGGACTGGTGGCCGCCATCATGGGCGGCACCGTCTGGATGCTCCTCGGCGCCAACCCTTTCGTTTTCAACGAAGACATCGCCTGGAGTATCTGTCTGACCATCGGGAGCATCTTCGCCCTGCTCGGGGTGGTCGAGCGGCCGACGTGGCCGCGGGTCCTGTTCAGCGGTCTGCTGATCCTGTGCGCCAACTTGGATCGCGCCACTACCGGTTGGGCTTGCGTGGTGGCAGCGGTCCTTATCGCCATCTGGTTCGCCCTGGGCTCGAGGGGCAAGGAGAACCGTCGATGGGCTCTTCCCCTGCTGGCGACCGGCTTGATCCCCCTGCTCGTCGGCTGCCTGGTCAACTACGCCAAGTTCGGCGTCTTCTTCGGCGTCTCCAACCAGCTGCAGGTGTGGACGCATGTGAACGCCTACCGGCGGAAGTTCCTGGCCGCCAACCATGGCGCCGAGGAGGGTCTGGTGTTCGTCCCGACCAACGTCCTGGCCTACTCTGCGGCCCGACGGATTGCGCTTCACGTCGGTCTTCCCCTTCGTCACCCTCCCTGCTGCCCCGCCTACGGCGTTGGGTGGCGTTCTCTTCGACCGCCTGTACCGAACAGCCAGTCTTCCCTCCTCCACCCCCCTCCTGTTCGTCTCGAGCTGTTGGGGTCTGGTCACCGCCTTCAGGCCCAAGCCCGTCGGAAACGTGAGGTACACGCGCCTGCTTCTGCTGGCGGCGGGCAGCGCCGGTGCGGCCCTTCTTTTGTGGGGGTATATCGCGCCCAGATACCTGGGTGACTTCGTGCCCTTCCTGGCTTTGGCCGAGCGCCGTGGCCATGGCCGACATATGGAGGCGGTTGGAAGGAAAGGAACGGGCAGTCCGCAGCGGCGTCCTGGCCGTCATCTGCTTGCTTGCGTTGTTCAGTGTCGTCGCCAATTTCGGTATGGCGGTGGTGCCCAACGAGGAATGGGGGACGACCCAGACGTTCAACTTCCTGACCGCCCAGAAGACGATCAGCGACATCACCGGTCATCCGCTGGACGCAGACGTCGTTCATGGCCGGTCTCTTCCTGCTTGGGGACCGGCGGGTCAGTTGTACGTCGTCGGCAACTGTGCCGGGTTGTATGTATCGAACGGTGAGAATTATGCGACGGTGCCCAGCGCCCAGTTCAGCCGGACCACGTGGATGACCGTTGAGCTTGGACACACATTTCAGCATGCGTTCACAGTGAAGGCGCGAGCGCCCCAGGTCGGGCGCACCGAGTCGACCTCCCTGGTTACGGTGGGGAAAGGAACGGTGGCGGTGAGTGCCACCGCGACATCCGATCCCCACCGGGTCGCGTTGACATTCGGCTTCTATGGCCAGGGCCGGCCGACCTACGGCCGTCAGGTCGATGTCCCCTCGGGCACCGACCATAAGGTGGTCGTTGTTACCGACCCGGCCAAGCATCTGGTCGAAGTAACGGTGGACGGGATAAGCAACTTGGGACCACCTTGTCGGTCGGCGAGCCGGTGGCCATCTACGACGACGTTTCACCAGCCCGGCCCGCAGCCGCCCGCCCTGTCGGTGGTCGACGTGACTGCCTCATTCGGCCCGGTCCGACCTTGTGCCAGAGCCTGATCCACTGAGGCGACCCTGGGCGTCTGATCGAAGGCGCGGGCAGCCGTACCGGTCAGACCGCCGGCTTACGGGCCCGGAAGTTGACGATGCCGCCCTGGTCGCACAACCAGGCCACCGTTTCGTAGGGAAGGGCGGCCACCATCAGCTCCGTATAGATGGGCGTCTTGCCGTTACGCATGGTCGGCCGCCACCCTCGGCGGATGAGGGAGTTCTGGAGGGAGATGGTGGTCTGGATGTGCGGGGCCGACCGGACGGTCACATCGGTGAGCCCGATGTCTGTGAGGAGAGCGGCCAGCCCTCCTTTCGAAGGGATCTGCAGGTGCCGGGGGTAGTGGTAGCCACCCCAGTTGCGCCCGAAGATGGCGTTCTCCCACGAAGACACGGTCGGCAACTGCCCGATGACGTACCCCTCCGAGCGCAACAGGTCCCGGGCTCGCTCCAACATGGTGCGCGGATGCACGACGTGCTCGAGGACGTGGTTCATGGAGACAACGTCGTACCGGCCGATATGGTCGGTCAGGTCGGCCGTTTCCAAGTGTCCCCTCCAGCACGTCGTAGCCGCGCCGGCGCCCCTTGGCCGCCACGTCGGGCTGAATCTCGATGCCCGCGCACTCCAGGTCCAGGAAGCGGCGGAGCTCGTCGAAATGACGACAGTCACCCGTGCCGACGTCGAACAGGCGCCCGGGCGAGTGGTGGATGAGCCTCCCGTAGTAGCGGGCCCGGGACCGGGCCCGCAGCTCGACCAGCAGCCGGGCCACCCCTCCGTGGTTCTCGTTATAGGCGTGGTAGTCGTCGGGATAGAAAGGTGGGAGTTCCGACTCCACTGGCCGGGGGTCGAGAAACTCCGATCCGCAGGCCTGGCACGACTGGACGACGAAGGGCCGGAGAGGGACGACGAAGTACTCGAGATCAACCACGTCGGTGCGGAGCACCCGGGTTCGTGATGAGTCGCATATCGGGCACAGGACGGGCTGGTGGCCAGGCGTATCGGACCTGGTGGTGGCGGGGCCGAGGTCGATCCGGGCCTCCCCGTTCTGCGTCATGATCGGCCCCTTCTCCATTGATCGACCCGTGCTGGTTACTGTACAGTCGGACCCGGGAGGGCTCGGAAGATGGCGATGCAAAGCAGGTTTGACGCATCAGCCAACAGCGAACGCATCTGGCGGGAGCAGCTCGTCGAGCTGGTCAGCCGTGACCAGATCGATGCGCTCTCGAAGCCTTCCCTCCTCGACACGTTCACTTCGATCGGACTGCTCTGGGTCGAGGTGGCCGTCCTGATCGCCGCCGCCAATCTGCTACCCCGGCTGCCCCTGGGATGGGCGGTGGCCGCCGGCGTCGTTCTGGTGGCCCTGTTGGGCCTGCGTATGAACGCCTTTGGCGTCATCCTGCACGAGGGATCGCACGGCCTCTTGGCCGCCTCCCGCCGTACGAACGACAGGATCTGCAACTGGGCCATCGCCTTCTGGACCATCAACTCGGTCGAGGAGTACCGCCCGACCCACCGGCTCCACCACCGCTATCTGGGACAGGAGCAGGATCCGGACCGCACGTTCTACCTGGTGCCGGCCCGCCGTGGCGGTCTGACCTTCCTTCTGCTCCAGGATCTCTTCGGCGTCACCGCCTTCCGGAGGGCGACGACACGCATTTCGGGCACCTCTCAGGAATCGGGGGCTCCGGCCAGTCTGCTCACCCGACCGCAGCTGCTGGTGGGGAAAGCCGTCACCCAGCTCATCGTGCTCGGACAGTTCGTCCTGTTCCAGGGCGTGGAGCGGGGGATCCTGTTCTACGTCGTCTTCTGGTTGGTACCCATCATCTGCATGTATCCCCTGATCCTCCGACTGAAGACGATCACCGAGCACTTCGACCCGGCCCTGCGCGATCCGAAGAAGGTGCGTTGGATAGCCCGCACCAGCCGCGCCGGATGGCTGCAGAACCGCTGGGTGGGGGCCAGGATGGAGTACCACTTCGAACACCATGTGCTGCCCACCGTTCCGTATCGGGGGCTCAAGCAACTGCACCGGCAACTGGAGGGGGCCGATCTCTTCGTCCAGCATCCCGATCTCGACTCGCAGGGCTACGTGCTCTTCCTGGGCCGAGCCGCCCTCGGCAGCTTCGGTGAGGCCAACCCGCTTCCCTGATCTTGCCTACCAGAGCCGGTTGGGCCTGATCCCCCAGGCCACCTGACGGGCCAGTTCGGCACTGACCACCGGAAGGTCGGCGGCGTGGGTGACACCGACCAGCTTCTCGTCGGTGACGATGACCCGTACCGGTAGCCCGTTGTCGTCCGCCACCATGGTCGCCACCACTTCGGGAAGGAGCACTTCGGCCTTGGGCATATCGGCCCCGGCCGCTACCGCCTCCAGTAGGGCCTGCTCGTCCAGCCCGGAGGTCTTCATGGCGGCATCGAACAAGTCCCATATGTCCGCCTGGAAACCCCACAGGTTGACCGACGCCGGCGAGGAGCCGTCGAGCTTGGAGGGTTCCGTCCCGTCCTCGGAGGTGAAGCTGAGCCCGTTGTCGTGTCGGGTCACTTGTCGTCGTTCGGTGAGGGCTCGAAGGTAACCGCTTTCGTCGACCTCACAGATACCGCGGGTCACCGGATCATCGGTGGCCACGGTGGCGCTCAGGTGATAGCCGATGAGCACGTGTTCCCTCGCCCCGCTCCGGAGCTGGTCGACCAAAAGGCCCATGGCCTTCTCGCCGTAGATGTCGTCAGCGTTGCAAACGGCGAATGACGTGCCCTCCTCGAGTGCGCCCCGGGCCGCCAGCACGGCGTGCACGGTGCCCAGGGGCAGGCGTTGTTGGGCGAAATGGACATCCACCGAGTTGGGCCAGCAACGCTCGACGTGGTACCGGATGGCCGGCCCCGTCTCCGGATGGAGGACGAGAACGACCCGCCCGAATCCGGCCGCTACGGCGTCGCTGACCAGAAGATCGATCACCGCCTCACCGTTGGGCCCGATGGGCGCCAGAGGCTTGCACCCTCCGTACCGGCGGGCCATGCCGGCGGCCAACACCACCAGAGCGGGAGCGGCGCTCCCCGTCATCCGCCCCAGCGCAGCACGGCGCTGGCCCACGTCATGCCGCCGCCGAATCCGGTTAGCAGTACGTGATGGCCCTTCTGTAGCCGTCCGGTATCGAGCGCATCGACGAGGGCCAGCGGGATGGAGGCCGACGACGTGTTGCCGTAGCGGTCGATCACCACCACGGCCTTCTCCTCGGGAACCCCGAGGCGCTGGCAGGCGGCGCTGATGATCCGCAAGTTGGCCTGGTGGGGGACGATCAGATCGATGTCGTCGGGGGTCAGGCCGGCCTCGGCGATCACCTGCTCGGCCGACTCCACCACCACCCGGACGGCTTTGCGGAAGACCTCCTTGCCGTCCATGTACAGGTAGCCACCGTGGTCGCACTTGAGGAGATGGCGGAGAGAGCCGTCGGCGCCCAGCGTCCAGGACAGCAACTGGCCCGGGCCGTCGACCGCCTCCAGCACCACCGCGCCGGCGCCGTCCCCGACCAGCACGGCGACCGACCGGTCGTCCCAGTCGGTGATCCGGCTCAGCGTCTCGGACCCGATGACCAGCAGCCGCTCAGACCCGATGGCCAGCATCCCGTGCGCCACGGCCAGGGCATAGACGAATCCGGAACAGGCGGCGTTGACGTCGAAGGCCCCGCCCGGAACGCCGATGCCGTCCTGCACGGTGGCCGAGGTGCCCGGCACGATCTGATCGGGGGTGGTGGTGGCCAGAATGACGCTGTCGATCTCGTCGGGGCGCCGGCCCGCTTTGGCCAGGGCGGCCAGACCGGCCTCGATGGCCAGCTGGGAGGTGGTGCCGCCGATCCGGCGCTCACGGATTCCGGTCCGTTCCTGAATCCATGCGTCGTTGGTGTCCATGGTCACGGACAGGTCGTCGTTGGTGACCACCTTGTCGGGTACGGCGATACCCCACCCGGTGATGATGCCTCCGCGGTTGCCGATCATGTTTGGTTGGTGGTCATAGGGTCAGTCCGCCTCGAGTATGTGGATGCCGATGAACGCTGCGTCAGTACCGATAATGCCACCCGTATTGGCTGCCACCGCCAGTCGGGCTCCCTCCACCTGCCGCCGGCCGGCTCGGCCCCATAGCTGATCGGTGAGTTCGACCACCTGGGCGATGCCGGTGGCTCCGAGTGGGTGGCCCCGGGAGACCAAGCCCCCACTGGTGTTCACCGTGACACCGGAGCCGCCGATGGTGGTCGTTCCGGCCGCCGTGGCCGGTCCGGCGTCACCGGGCTTGAAGAAGCCGAGCGACTCGAGGGCATAGAGCTCCTCGGCGCTGGTGGCATCGTGCAGCTCGACCAGGTCGGCGTCGGCCGGGTCGATGCCGGCGTCATCCCACGCCGCCAGGGCGGCCTCGGCCAGCCGGTCGTGGTAGTCCATATCCCCGTTACCGGACCGACTGATGCTGCCCCGGATCCGTGGGGCACCGGGCCTGGGTGCGGTCGACAACACGACGGCAGCAGCCCCGTCGGTGAAGGACGAGCACATGAGACGGGTCAGGGGGGGGACTATGGAAGGGGAGTGTAGGACCTCGTCCAGAGTGACCTCGGACTGGAACTGGGCCTTGGGATTGAGGGCGCCATGTCGTCGGGCCTTGACGGCGGTGGCGGCGAACTGTTCGACGGTGGCGTCACGCTGCTCCATCTGGGTCACCGTCCATGCCGCGTTGAGGGCCATGAGGACGGAGCCGGAGGGGTTCTCCAGCTCAGCATGCATGCGGATCCGGTCGCTGAGGGGCACGCCGTCCTCGATGCCGGCCAGGGTGCCGGCTCGGTCTCCGGTCCACATCTTCTCGACACCCACGGCCAGAACGGTGCCGGCACCTCCCAGGGCAGCCAGGTTGGCCAGATGAAGGGCCGACGCCCCACCGGCACAGGAGTTGTCCACGTTGACGATGCCGGCGTTGCGCAGCCCGGCCTGTCGCAGGAACGTCTGACCGCGGATACAACCCTGGTCGACCAGTCGGCCGGCGGTGGCATTGCCGAAGATGACCAGGTTGACCTGGTCGGGGGCAATGTCGGCGTCGGCGAGGGCGTCGGCCACCACTTCGGTGGCCATATCGTCGGCGATTCGGTCACGCCGGTTCATGGCCGTCATAGCCGATCCCACGATGCGAGTGGAGTGGTCCATGGTCACCTCTTTACTCTTTCGTTCATACCCCGGCGGCCGGTAGAGCGGCTACCAGGCGCTCGAACTGGCCAAGCGGTTCGTCTGCTGTCACATAGATGGCCACGTGCCGGGCTCCGGCGGCGCCGAAGGCGGCCACTGTCGACGCCACTTCGTCGGCCGTGCCGCTGACCAGGTGTCGGGCGAAGGCCTTGGCCGGAAGTCCGTAGAGCGATCCCATCCACTGGGTGCCGCGGGCCAGACTCCGGGCCGGATCGTCGTCGATGGAAACGAACAGGGCCAGCGAGGGCGTGACCTCGTCCGGATCCCGACCGGCCCCGTCGCATTCCTTGCGGAGCCGTTCGACGGCATCGGCGTACTCCTCCACGTTGAGAAAAAGAGGCATCCACCCATCGGCGGAACCGGCCGCCCGCCGTAGGGCGGCCTCGGATGATCCACCCACCCATACCGGCACACTCACCGGATCGGGCAACTGCCGGTACCGGCTCGCCACAGCCCCGGTCGGGTCGCCGGAGTTGATCCCCCCTCCGCTGGCCCACGATCGCTCCAGCTCGGCCATGCCTGTGTCCAGGAGCCGGCCCCTCGTGTGGTAGTCCACGCCGGCCTGCTCATATTCGCCGGGATGACTGCCCACACCCACGCCCAGGATGAACCGGCCGCCCGACAGCGTCTGGAGGGACCCCGCCTGCTTGGCCACCTCCGGCGCCTGTCGCAGGGGGAGCTGCATCACGCTGGTGCCCAACCAGGCAGTGGTGGTGGCTGTGGCCGCCACCGTCAGCGCCACCATGGGTTCGAGACAGGGTCCGTGCCAGAACAGGTGGTCGCAGGCCCACAGGACGTCGGCCCCCAGGTCCTCGGCTTGGCGGCACAGAGAGCCGAGGTGGGCGATGGGATCCAGCGGAGCGAGGGGGGCGTCGGCCACCGGAGCCGGCCGCCCCTGCCAGCCGAACGAACTCCCGGACACGACCCACGGGGGGGTTGTGTCTTGCACGAAGGTGGGCAGGATGAGTCCGATCGGCCCCGGGGGAGTAGCGGTTCGCTCCAAGGGCACAATGCATGGTAACCGCCCCGTCCGGGGGCTGGGAATCAATCCTGACCGGAGGACGCTGCACGGAATGACCGGCCCACGCGGCAGACTGGGGGACGCCGGAGTGTGCGGGCCGCCGCAGGCAGGTTCCACCGATCCCGGACGAGAGGACAGGTTGTGGGTTCAGACCAGCTCGACACCCCAGACATCGACGAGGCCGACATCGAAGAGACCAACGATGCCGGGACGAGGGCGGAAAGCGCCTCCGGCCCCGGCGTGGTGGATATCTCCGAGGACGAGCGGAGCGAGCGTATGGGTCAGTTGACCGGCCTCATCGAGCTGATGCGCCCGGCCGTGCAGGCCGACGGGGGCGACCTCGCCCTCCTTTTCGCCGATGTGACCACCGGGGTGGTGGAGGTCCAGCTCCAGGGGGCCTGCAGTTCCTGCGCAGTCAGCGCCTCCACCCTCCAAGGGGGAGTCGAGCGGATCCTGCATGACCGCCTGCCGTGGGTCACCGAAGTCCGCGGCGGTGTCGACGAGGAGGCCGATCCGTTCGAGAGCCAGTCCCTCGGCCGCGGCGGTTACGTCCCCAGTCTCTGATCGCCTGGATCCACCGACCCCCTGACCCGGAGTTCCCCCTCTCTATCCTCGAGGTGCCGACCGCTCCGTCGGTGTCGTTCGGTCCGTCTCGGCGTTGTCAGCCTTTTCGAGCCATCATCCGTCTCATTGTTTTAGTTCCGCTAACTAACTACTATGATGGTGACGTGAGTGTGACAGGCGAAATCACAACAGGTGAACAAGTCGATACCGAGCTGGCCTCTCGGCTGCGGATGGCGGTCACCCGGTTGCAGAGGCGCCTGCGCCAGCAGGGGGTCGGCGGTCTGTCGCCCTCGCAGTCCTCGGCCCTGACCAGCGTGGCCAAGCTGGGTTCACCGACCTTGGGTGCCTTGGCCGCCCGTGAGGCGGTCCAACCTCCTTCCATGACCCGTATCGTCGGCGCCCTCGAGAACATGGGCTACGTCACCCGGGTCGTCGATCCCAGCGACCGTCGGGTGGCCCGGGTGACCCTCTCCCTGCAGGGACAGGCCGTTCTCGACCACAACCGCTCGGCCAAAAATGCCTTTCTGGCCGAGCGGCTTCTCCAGCTGACGCCGGAGGAGAGATCCGTCCCTCGGTGATCTGACCGTTCTGCTCGAGCGCCTGGCCGCCGTGGACGAGTCATGACCAGGCTGCACAGCGCCATCCACCAGACCTTCAGCTCGCTCCGGATCCGCAACTACCGGCTCTATTTCACGGCCCAGCTCATCTCGGTGTCGGGTACCTGGATGCAGACGGTGGCGCAGGCCTGGCTCGTCCTCCACTTGTCCGACAGCGGCGTCGACCTGGGGATCGTCGTCGGATTGCAGTTCCTACCCATGCTTCTGTTCGGGCCCGTCGGGGGACTGGTGGCCGACCGGGTCAACAAGCGCCACCTTCTGTATGTGACCCAGACGGCCGGGGGCGTACTCGCTCTGGTGCTCGGCTGCCTGGTGGTGAGCGATGCGGTGCAGCTCTGGCAGGTGTATGTCCTGGCGCTCCTGCTCGGCTTCGTCAATGTCTTCGACAACCCGGCCCGGCAGACCTTCGTGATGGAGATGGTCGGGCGTGACGATCTACCCAACGCGGTGAGCCTCAACACCGTCGTCATGAACGCGTCACGGATTGTCGGCCCGGCCATCGGTGGAGTGGTGATCGTCATCTTCGGGCTGGGCGCCTGCTTCTTCATCAACGCCGTGTCCTATGTGGCCGTTCTCTTCGGTCTGGCCATGATGCGATCGTCGGAGCTGCACCGCACCGAACCGGTGGCCCGGGCCAAGGGTCAGATCCGGGAGGGATTCCGTTACGTGTGGCGCACCCCGTCGCTGCGCAACACTCTGCTGGCTATCGCTCTCATCGGGATCTTCGCCTACAACTTCACGGTCACCCTGGCCCTGTTGGCCAAGGTCACCTTCCACGGGGGAGCGGGGACGTACTCGCTGCTGACCGCCTGCATGGGCATAGGTGCCGTGGTGGGCGGGCTCTTCGCCGCCCACCGGGCCCGTCCTACACCGCGCCTGCTCCAGATTCTGGCCCTGGTGTTCGGTGGACTCCTGGCCGCCGTGGCCCTGGCGCCGACGTTGACTGTCGCTTGTGTCTTCATCGTCTTCATGGGGGCCGCCTCCATCGGATTCATCGCCACTGCCAATGCCACCTTGCAACTCACCTCCGATCCGGCCATGCGCGGCCGTGTCATGGCCCTGTACGCCATGGCCTTTTTGGGCACGACACCGATAGGTGCGCCGCTGGTGGGGGCCATCGCCCAGTGGACGAATCCGCGGGTGGCCCTGCTGTCGGGGGCGGTGGCCACAGTGGTAGCCGCCGGGCTGCTCATGTGGCGACACCAGGCCAGGCTCAAGAACTCTGATGCCGATAACGCCGCGAGTGTCGAAGGGCAGACATCCGAGGGGCCGTCGATCCTCATCTCGGAGGAGGCCGCAGCCGGTCGAGCCCGTGGAGATGCCGCCTGACTGCGAAGAATTCCAGTCCAAATCAGCGTGGCGGCTCGGTCCAAGCCGATGTGCGGAGCGTGATGGTGCTCGGACCAACCACGGCTGTTCGTGTGCTGGACGCTGGTTGGTCCGGATGGTGGCTAAGGTGCTGAGGTCACGGAACAGTTCCGTGGCACTCGACAGCAACAGGGGGAAACATGCGTCGTAAGCTCACGCTAGGACTGGTCATGGTTGCCGCAGTGGCAATGCCGGCAACCTTGGCCCTCACCACTTCGGGGGGAAGCGCTTATGCGTCCGGAAGTCAGATCAGTTGCACGAAGCTGAAGGGGACGGAGACCGGTTCGGACAAGCTGTCAGGCTGTTCAGGTCCATCAGCGATCGTCGGCAGCAAGCCGGGTAAAGGAACCGCCGTATCGGTCGCCGATATTTCCTCCTCGACCGAGGTCACGACGTGGGGCAAGAAGGGCGTTGGGGGGACCGACACCGCCTCCTACACCTACACCATCGTGAGTCCTCCGACCGCATGCAGCAGTAAGGACATTCAGGCCGATGAGTCGAGCACCGTCACCAGCGGTACCGGACCTGCCGCTGCTCTGATCGGTGACACCGGTTCTTCAACTGTGTGTATCACTAGCAAGGGCGCCGTGACGAACGCCAAGGGATTCCCGGTCACCACGTAACAGCACCTTGTCTGTGTGAATGATTTTCCGAGAGTGGCTCCGGGCAACCGGAGCCACTCTCGCGTCTACTTTTCGACTGTCCCGATGCCGAGAAGGTGAAGGTCCTCCGTGACCGTCGGGCCGGGGTCGACGACTGCGCAGCAGAGAGATTGAAAATCGAACGCCGAGAGTAGTCGGAATCTGACTCCTTCCGGTCGGGAACTCAATCGTTGTTCAAGTGAAATCCCAGTCAGACCTCGTGTGAAAATGGATTGTCAATTCCGGTTCTTGATGTTAGGTTTTTCTAGCCACGGATGGTCCGGGGGGACTTGCAACAGATTCGGGGGACTCATGCGTCGACTTCTTGGCTTGGCGACGATTGCGGTGGCACTTTCGAGCACTTCCGTCGCCTTGTTCGGGTCGGCCGGGCCGGCTTTTGCCAAGTCTGGGCCGACCCCGACCGCCGGATCGAGCGTCGTGTGTACGAGTCTCAAGTATGTGGAGAAGACGGGCGCAGCCAGCCTCGGCAAGTGCTACACGGCGTCGGGAGCCACCGCCAAGGCTTTCAAGACGCTTGGGGCGGCTTCGTCCTCGACCCTGCTCTATGGCGGCACCTTGAACTGGACACCCGGACCCGCCACTGTGGCCACCGGCAACCTGGCGGCTACCGCGGCTCTCGGGACATGCCCCAAAAAGGACGCCGATCTTGCCTTTACAGGCTCCATTACCGGAGTCTCGGGAGAGGGCAATCCGGTTGTCAACGGTGACGTCGTCTATGTCAACGTCTGCGTCGGCCGCACGGTCAGCCTGGCCAAGGGTTCGTACGCCGAGTTCTGATCCGGACCGTCGTGAAGCCGGGTCACTGTGACTCGAAGGCCGTGCCAGTGGTTGTCCGAGTCGTTTGTGGGACCTCGGGAAAGGCTTGGAGGACTGGGAGGGCCGTGCAGCCGCAAAAGACGTCGGGATGGTGACGGTTCTTGCTACATGTGCCTCGTCGCTATTTGAAGCCTTGACGCATGAGCTGCGAAAGATCTCGACGCATAGTCAGCCAACGGAGAGTGTGGTGTATCTGAGTTCTCCTTCTCGCCTTGAGCGATCTCCCACCCGCCGTGTCTTTCTCAGGCCATTCTCAGGTTGCTCGACCGCGGAGAGTGGTGGGAGGAGAGAATGCCTTTGTTTTAGTTGGAAGTTACCCATTGTTAACTTCGCCATTGGTCAGAAAATCGGGTCAAGTGCATTGTAGATTGGCTTCCGTGGTGTTATCTTTCTATGCGTCACGGAAGGTCCGGGGGCTCGGTAAGAGATGGGGGGAATCAGAAACCTGCAGGTGTAATTGTCTCGCCCATGAACGGCACGACTGGGGCACCGCCAGTGGCGGGTAGGCCGCAAGGCAGGTTGTGACGATCTTGTGTAACGAACTGTCGTAGTAATTCGTTTCAACGTAGGGCGGGGTCGAATGACTTCGCTCACTTAAACAAAAGGGGAAAGAAATATGCGTCGACTCTTCAGTACGGCCACGATTGCTGTGGCTCTTACCATTCCTGCCGTAGCTACGCTCGGCTTCGCCGGTGTCGCAGCGGCAAAGACAGGCCCGAGCCCCACGGCGGGTTCGAGCGTCGTCTGCACCAAGATTAAGTTCACTGCATCGACCCTCACCGCCGATGTGAGCACCTGCTACACGGCCGGCGGCGTCGCTGTTCCCAAGGCGTTCAAGGAACTGACGACAGGGGCCGGTAACGCTGAGGCCTTGCTGAGTGGGGGTACGTTGACGTGGTCGCCCGGTCCTGCGGGAGGGGCGTCAATCACTACCAGCTCGCTGACAAGCGCCACCCCGACCGGTACGTGCTCGTCGAAAGATACGAACTCGGCGTATACAGGCACCGTCACAGGAGCAACAGGGACAGGCAACCCTGCCGTATCAGGTGACGTGGTGTACGTGGACGTGTGTGTCTCTTCGAAGGCCAAGGTCACGTTGGCGAAGGGCTCTTACGCAGAGTTTTGATCCGTCCCTGACCGAGCGCATTGACGGGTAACTCTTGAGCCCGCCAGTGTGAACGAAAACGTATGACGAAACCCCGCCTCCAGAGGCGGGGTTTCGTCGCGACATGGCAGATCGGCATGGGCAGATGTGAGGCTGTTGACTCTCGGTGAGTTTGCTGAAAGGGCTTGGGCCCGCGCCTACCCGGGACCCGACGTCTGATCCACTAGCTCCGTCTACCTCTGCTCAGGCCGGCCGCCCGGCCGGCTTGGGCTCCTTGGGCAGACCCAGCACACGCTCACCCACGATGTTGCGCTGTATCTCTGCCGTCCCTCCCCAGATGGTCTCCGACCGGGAGAAGAAGAAGGCAGCCTGCAGGTCGCTGACCGGGTAGTCGTCTCGACCCCGCTTGAGGCGTATGTCGACCACGTCGTTGGGGTCGCCGGTCAGTATCTGGCCGTCCATGCCCAGGATGTCGAGGGCCAGTTCCATCACCGCCTGGTGGTACTCGGACCAGAACATCTTGTTGCAGGCGCCCAGGGCGGCCATGTAGTGGGTCCCGTTGAGGGCATCGGTGAGGGAGCGGTAACCGTTGATCTCCATGATCTTGACCTTGGTCCACGCCGTGGCCAGCCGTTGGCGGATCAACGGATCGGTGGCCCGGCCGTTCTTTCTGGCCGTTCCGATGATCAGGTCCAGCTCGCGCAGGAAACGGCGATGGCCGGTGGTGGCCGATGATCCCCGTTCGAAGCCCAGGGTGGTCATGGCCACTTTCCACCCGTTGTTCTCGCCCCCCACCACGTTCTGGCGCGGGCAGCGGGCATTGGTGATGAAGATCTCGTTGAAGTCGGCACTCCCGTCCACCTGGGCGATGGGCCGGACCTCGATACCCGGCTGCTTCATGGGCACCAGCAGGTAGGAGATGCCGGCGTGCTTGGGGGCGTCGGCGTCGGTCCGGGCCAGCAGGAAGATGTAATCGGCGAACTGGGCCTGGGTGGTCCACACCTTCTGGCCGTTGATGACCCACTCGTCCCCGTCCAGCTCGGCCCGGGTCTTGAGCGAGGCCAGATCCGATCCGGCGTCCGGTTCGGAGAATCCCTGGCACCAGGCGATGCTCCCGTTCAGGATCCCGGGGATGAACTCCTTCTTCTGCTCTTCGGTGCCCCATTGCAGGATGGTCGGTCCTACCAAGGTGTCGCCGAAGAAGTCGGCCCGAAGGGGCGCTTCCACCCGGGCGAACTCCTCGTTGAGGACCACCGACTCCATGAGAGAGAGCCCCTTCCCTCCGTACTCGGTCGGCCACGAGGCACAGATCCATCCGCCGCCGTAGAGCTTGGCCACCCATTCCTTGTTGAAGGCCTTCTTCTCTTCCCGGCTCATCGAGAAACCCGGCGTCCCCCATCCCGCCGGCAGGTTGTCGGCCAGCCATTGGCGGATCTCGGCCCGGAAGGGCTCGGTTTCGGGTGGATAGCTCAGGTCCATGAAAGAGCAGATTACCCCTCGGTTTATCGCCCTATGGCGGCTGACCGATCCGGCCATCCACCCGGGCCCCAACCACTATTTGTAGCCTCGACGGCGACACGACCTCTTCGGCCGGCCGGGCTGGTCACGATGGGCACGGGGTGGATCGTGGTCGACAGCGGAATGGAGCGATGCATTGAGGCGACCGGTGAGGGTGGTGATCGCCGTGCTGCTCACGGTGGTCACCGGCTACGTGACGGCGGCCCTCTTCGCCCCGGGACCCGCACGCGCCGCACAGACCCCCCTCTCCACCGTGGGCTCCTGGTCCGTGGTGCCTACCCCCGACCCGTCGCTCCTCGATGCCAACCAGTTGGTGAGTGACTCCTGCGTGAGCACCAGCTTCTGCATGGCCGTGGGTGCCGTGGGCACCGACTCCGGCGAAGCACCACTGGCCGCCGAGTGGAACGGGGTTGCCTGGTCCTCGCGGCCGGTGCCCGCCCCACCCCCTTCTCCCCAGAACGTCAACCAGGGTGACACTCTGCTCGACGCCGTCTCGTGCACCTCGACCGATTTCTGCATGGCCGTCGGATCCCGAAACGGGGGCGGTCAGACCCTGACCGAGGTTTGGGACGGCACGGCCTGGTCGGTGGTGTCCAGCCCCACGCCCTCGTCCAACACGGTCAATCCGGTGCCGCCGGTGCCGTCGCCGCCCGTGGCCGGGGCCATCGTTCCTCATGGATCCCCCAACAAGCCCGATCCGCTGAGCGGCGTCTCCTGTACGGGACCGGCATTCTGCGTGGCCGTGGGGGAGACGGCCGGACAGTCGGGTGATCGAGCCCTGGTCGAACAGTGGAACGGAACAGGGTGGACGATCGTCCCCTCACCCACCCCGGTGCCCAAAGCTCCGCAGGTCTTCGAGAGTGTCTCCTGTAGCGGACCCGCCTTCTGCATGGCCGTCGGACTGACTGAGTCGGTTCCGTCGGGAGACATCGCCCCTCTGTTCGAAGAATGGAACGGGACGTCGTGGTCGTCGCCGCTCGGCTCGTCCGGCAACGCCGACAACAGCGAGATGCTGGGCGTGTCGTGCTGGGGGATGTCCTTCTGCATGGCCGACGGGTACACCAAGGGTCCGTCCGGCGCCCAGAACCTCATCGACCAGTGGAACGGGAGCTCGTGGTCGGCTGATCCCGTGCCGACCCCCGGTGCCGCTGTTGGCGGCGGTCTGGCCGGCCTGTCCTGCCTCGGTCCTTCGCTGTGCGTGGCCACCGGCGTCGGACTCACCCAGGTCGGCCAGGGAGGGGCCCGGGGTTTGCCCCAGGTCGTCACCTGGGATGGACACAGCTGGGCCCAGGCGCCGGTGCCGGACCCCGACCTCTCGTCCAACGAGTCCATTCTCTACTCGGTCAGTTGCGTAGCCCGGCAAGCCTGCCAGTCGGTCGGCTTCAGCGCCGACACGGGCACCGGCAATGCCACCACTCTGGCCGAGCGTGCCCCTCTGTTATCCCACGGCTATTACCTGGCTTCGGCGGCGGGAGGAGTATTCGCCCTCGGTGGGATCCCCTTCGATGGTTCGGCTGCCGCCCTCCAACTCAACCGGCCCATCGTGTCCGTCGCCACCACCCCCGATGGCGGCGGCTACTGGTTGGTGGCCTCCGATGGCGGGATCTTTGCCTTCGGCGACGCTTCCTTCTACGGGTCGACCGGGTCGTTGGTGCTCAACCGGCCCATCGTGGGCATGGCTGCCACCTCCGATGGGCGGGGCTACTGGCTGGTGGCCTCCGACGGCGGCGTCTTCGCCTTCGGCGACGCTTCCTTCTACGGGTCGACCGGGTCGTTGGTGCTCAACCGGCCCATCGTGGGCATGGCCGCCACGCCCGACGGTAAGGGCTACTGGCTGGTGGCCGCCGACGGCGGGGTGTTCGCCTTCGGGAACGCCGGCTTCTACGGGTCGACCGCATCGGTGACCCTGGCCAAGGCCGTGGTGGGTATGGCGGCCACGCCCGACGGTAAGGGGTACTGGTTGGTAGGCGCAGACGGCGGCGTGTTCAACAGTGGTGACGCCAGGTTCCACGGGTCGGCCGCCGACGTGCGACTGGCCGCCCCGATGACGGGTATGGCCGTCACTTCCGACGGTGGCGGGTACTGGTTGGTGGCGGCCGACGGAGGGGTCTTCAATGGGGGGGACGCCACCTTCCACGGATCGGCGGTCGGCCTCAGTCCCACCAGCCCGATCGTCGGCATCGCCGGCTGACCTCTGTCCACCTTCATGCTCAGTCGGGCTACGACCCTGCCGGCCACCCCGTGCAGGCTGCCCGAATACCGTGGCGGCTAAACTGTGCGGGTTCCCGGGCGGCCCCGGGACGCATAGGGGAAGAAGTGAGGGGAAGAGGAGGTGTGGCCCATGAAACGGGGAGAACCCCCCAGTAGACCGGGAGCCCACCCACACCCTCCCGTCCAGCTCGCCTGAACCACCGGTTCGGCCCACCGTGCGAGGATCTCCTCGTGATCGGCCACGGGCGTGAGGGATCGGCATTTCTCGTCTGTCCGTCCCCCTTGCTGAGCTGGTTCCGCCCTGACACCCGACGTCATGGATCCGGCCGCTGCTTGGGGGGATCTCCTGTGAGACCGAGGTGTTCCCATGACCCGACTCTTCAACCGGCTGCCCGTCCCGCCGATGCGCCGCCCTCCCGATGCCCCCGACGAGGGGGGATCGGGACCCACTGACCCCACCACGAGCACCGACGCCGCCGCGCCGGTCGTCACCCGACGGCTCCACACTCCCCGTTCCCGACTGCGGCACCGGTCGCCAGCGTCTGCTGGCCAACCGGGCGGTCCGCGACGCCATCGTCTCGCTGGCCGGTCTGGTGGGCCGGCCGGTGCGCAACCAGCGGGGAGCGGAGATCGGCCGGCTGGTCGACGTGGTCTGCCGGTGGACCGGCGACAGACCTATCCACCGGTGACCGGGCTGGTGGTCCGGGTGGGCCGGCGCCTGGCCTTCGTCGAGCGCCGACGCCATCGACACCATCGACCACGACCAGGTTCGACTCAAGACGGCCCGGCTCGATCTGACCGACTTCGTGCCCCGACCCGGCGAGGTGACCCTGGCCGACCAGGTCCTCGATCACCAGCTGGTCGACGTCGACGGTGTGCAGGTCATCCGGGCGGCCGATCTCTACCTGGCCCCGCTGTTCGGCCGGTACTGCCTGGTCGGGGTGGACGTCTCCACCCAGACCCTGCTCCGACGGCTGGGACCGGCCCGCTGGCGCCCGACCCCCACCCCCGATCGGGTCATCGACTGGGGCGCCATCCAGCCCTTCGGCGAGACCGAGCAGGGGGAAGCCCCCGAGGTGCGGCTGCGGACCACCAACGCCGGTCTGGAGCGGCTGCGCCCCGGCGAGCTGGCCGACCTGCTCGAGGACCTGATGCGGCCCGAGCGTCAGAAGCTGCTCGACTCTCTGACCCCGGAGGAGGCGGCCGACGCCCTGGAGGAGATGGACCCCGAGGAGCTGGCCTCCCTGCTCCGCGAGGCCGAGCCGGCCCGGGCCGCCGAACTGTTGGGGGCCATGGAGCCCGACGAGGCGGTCGACGCCCTGCGCGACCTGACCAGCGAGGAGCGGGCCGAGGTGATGGCGGCCATGCCCGCCGACAAGGTGGCCGACCTGGTCCGACTGCTCGGCTATCCCGAGGACGAAGCCGGTGGTTTCATGACCACGGCCTTCGTGGTGGCCCGACGTCGCCGAGACGGTGGCGTCCCTGTCGGCACGACTGGCCGACCACGATGCCTGCCCCGAGGAGCTCGACGCCGTGGCCCTGGTCGACGAGGACGGGGCGCATGGTCTGGGACCTGCCCCTGCTCCAGCTGCTGATCAACCCGGGCGACACCGTGCTCGGGCGACCTGGTGGGCGAGGCCGAGCCGGTGACGGTGGGCATCCACGCCCGGGTCGGCGAGGTGGCCGAGCGGCTGATCGATGCCCGACGCATGTCGGTGGTGGTGGTGGACGACGACGACCGTCCGGTCGGGCGGATCCTGGCCGACGACGTGCTCGACGCCCTGATGCCCGAACGGGGACGGATCCACTTCCCGAGGCTGCTGCAGTGAGCGAGTGGCCGAGTCTGCCGTGAACGTCGGTAGCGGTCGGTGCGGCCCGTGCCGGTGATGAGGCAGCCGGTGGTTCCGCGGCTTCCTCGTCTACCTGGCCGCCGCCGGCCCCGGCCTGATCGCCGCCAACGCCGGCAACGACGCCGGCGGCGTGGCCACCTACGCCTCGGCCGGCGCCCAGTTCGGCTACCGGCCGCTCTTCTTCATGGTGGTGGTCACCGTGGGCTACGTCTGCATCCAGGAGATGGTGGCCCGGCTGGCCGCCCACACCGGCAAGGGCCTGGCCGCCCTCATCCGCGAGCAGTTCTCCCTGCGGCTGTCGGCCTTCGCCGTCCTGGCCTTCGCCATCGCCAACATCGGCCTGGTGGTCACCGAGTTCGCCGGCATCGGCACCGCCTTCGAGCTGTTCGGGGTGTCCCGCTACATCTCGGTGCCCATCGCCGCCGTCGCCATCTGGATGCTGGTCATCGTGGGCTCCTACCGCTACGCCGAGCGGGTCTTCCTCCTGCTGACCCTGGTCTTCATCAGCTACCCGCATCGCCATGATCCTCGGCCACCCCGACTGGAAGGCGGTGGCCGCCAACACCTTCATCCCCCACGTCATCGGATCCAAGGCCTTCCTGTTGGTGGCGGTGGCCCTGATCGGCACCACCATCACCCCCTACATCCAGCTCTACACGGCCGGCGCCGTGGTCGACCGGGGCATCGGTCCCGACGAGTACAAGTACGAGCGGGTCGACGCGGTGAGCGGCGCCGTCGTCTCCGACCTCGTCTCCATGTGCATCATCATCGCCACCGCCGCGGTGCATCGGAGGAACCGGGGCCCTGAGCTCGGCGGCCGACGCGGCCAAGGCCCTCGAGCCCCGGTGGCCGGCCGCTGTGCCGAGTACCTGTTCGGCATCGGACTGCTGGGGGCCTCCGCCCTGGCTGCCGCCGTGGTCCCCCTGTCCACCTCCTACGCGGTGGCCGAGGCGGTGGGCGTCGAGCGGTCGGTGTCGCAAGACCTTCCGCCAGGCCCCCCTGTTCCTCGGCCTGTTCACCGCCCAGATCACTCATCGGGGCCGGGGTGGTGCTCATCCCGGGCAACCTCTTCGCCCTCATCGTCAACACCCAGGTCCTCGAAGGGGTGATCACCCCGATCACCCTGGTCTTCGTCCTGGTACTGGCCAACCGACGGGTCCTGCTGGGGGCGGCGGCCAACGGCCGGCTGGCCCGCTCGGTGGGCCTGGTCACCGTGGTGGTGGTGGGCGGATTCGCCTCCCTGCTGGTCCTGGTCACGGTGGCGGGGTGGCTCGGCCTCTCCTTCTAGGGGACGAGGCCTCGGGGCCGCGCGGCCGGTGACGGCCGGTAATTGCCGCCGGTTTGCGCCGAAGTACCTGGCCGGGGGAGTATTTGCCTTCTATGTGCCCGTCCGCCCCGGTTGTCCATGCCTAGCCTCGGGCTCAAGACGACACAAGGTCAAGGGTCCCAACATACCCGCCCCCGGTCCCCGAGCGCATCGCCCCCCGTCCCCCGGCGCCGGGGGGCCTGCGCATCGCCTTCCTCGTCTATAGGGGCAACCCGCGCTGCGGCGGCCAGGGTGTCTACACCCGGCATCTGACCCGTGAACTGGTGGCCCTCGGGCACTCGGTCGAGGTGTTTGCCGGCCAGCCCTGGCCCGAGGTCGACGATGGCGTCGGCTTCACCCCGGTGCCCGGCCTCGACCTCTACCGCGAGCCCGACCCCTTCCGGGTCCCCCGGCTGCGCGAGTTCCGCACCCCCTCCCATCCTCCGTCCATCGCCGCCCTCGAGTTCGGGGTCATGTGCACGGCGGGATTTCCCGAGCCGTGGACCTTCAGTCTCCGGGCCCGGCGGTTGCTCGACGCCCGCCGGAACGATTTCGACCTGGTCCACGACAACCAGTGCCTGGGCAACGGCATCCTCCGGCATCATCGACGACGGGTGGCCGGTGCTCACCACCCTGCACCATCCCATCACCGTCGACCGGCAACTGGCCCTCAGCCACGCCACCAACCCCTGGCAGAACCTCACCCAGCGTCGATGGTTCGGCTTCCTGCGCATGCAGGTGAAGGTGGCCCGGGCCCTCCCCCGGGTGGTCACCGTGTCCGAGTCGTCCAAGGCCGACATCACCACCCAGATGGGCGTGCTGACCGAGCGGATGACCGTCGTCCCGGTCGGCGTCGACCACACGGTGTTCCGTCCCCGTGACGACGTCGACCCGGTACCGGGACGGATCATGGTCACCTCGTCCTCCGACGTCCCCATGAAGGGACTGGTGCCGCTGTTGGAGGCGGTGGCCAAGCTGCGGACCGAGCGGGACATCGAGCTGGTGGTCATCGGCAAGCCCCGGCCCGACGGTCGGGTGGCCAAGGCCATCCAGCGTCTCGACCTGGAACCGGTCGTCCGGTGCGTGACCGGCATCAGCGACGACGAGCTGGCCCGCAACTACGCCCAGGCCCAGGTGGCGGTGGTGCCGTCGCTGTACGAGGGCTTCTCCCTGCCGGCCATCGAGGCCATGGCCTGTGGCGTCGCCCTGGTCGCCACCACCGGGGGCGCCCTACCCGAAGTGGTGGGGACCGATGGGGTGACCGGCCTGCTGGTGCCGCCCGGACGATCCCGGCGCCCTGGCCGCTGCCATCGGCCGCCTGCTCGACGACGACGAGCTGCGCCGTCGCCTGGGCGCCGCCGGTCGCCAGCGGGTGCTGGGCCGCTTCACCTGGCAGGTCACCGCGGCCGGCACCGCCGCCGAGTATCGGGCCCTGATGGACGGCTGGGAAGGCCCTTCGCCTCGCTCGTCCATCGACCCGGCGTTGCCGGCTGCGCCCGCATCCTTGTCCGAGCCCGAGCTCACGGAGGTCCCGTCATGCTGACCGTCGACTATCACCGGCTCGGAGTACGGCCGGGTGACCGGCTTCTCGATCTCGGGTGTGGATTCGGGCGACACGCCTACCAGGCCGCCCGGCTGGGAGCCGAGGTGGTGGCGTTGGACGCCGGTGCCGATGAGGTGCGCAGTGTCCTCGACACTTTCGGGGCCATGGCCGAAGCCGGCGAGATCGACATCGACAAGGCCCGGGTGGGAGCGGTGCGGGGCGATGCCCTGCGGCTGCCCTTTCCCGACGCCTCCTTCGATCGGGTGATCGCCTCCGAGGTGCTCGAGCACATCCCCGACGACGAGGCGGCCATGGCCGAGCTGGCCCGGGTGCTGCGCCCGGGCGGGTCGATGGCGGTGACCGTGCCCCGCTGCGGGCCCGAGTTCGTCAACTGGGCCCTGTCCAACGAGTACCACGACGTGCCCGGCGGTCACGTCCGTATCTACCGTCGGAGCCAACTGGTGGGCCGCCTCGAACGCACCGGGCTCGCCGCGGTGGGAAGCCATCACGCCCACGGCCTGCACGCCCCCTACTGGTGGCTCCGTTGCCTGGTCGGCCCGACCAACGACACCCATCCGGCCGTTGCCACCTACCACCGCCTGTTGGTGTGGGACATCGAAAAGGCCCCGGCGGTGACCCGGACCGCCGACCGGGTGCTCAACCCCCTGGTGGGCAAGAGCCTGGTGGTCTACCTGGAAAAGCCCCGGACCACCGTGTCGGCTCCGGTGACGCCGACTTCCCGGGTGGATCCGGCCCCGTCCGGTGAGGCCGGGTCGGGACGACCCGGTGCATCCGGGACCCTCGAAGGGGTGGCCACCCGCCAGGAGGCGGTGGCGTGAGGTCGATCCCCGAGGTACCCGGCGTCATCTCCGCCGCCCAGGTGATGGACACGGCCCGGGCCATCGCCGCCCTGCAGAGGCCGGACGGGATGATCCCGTGGTTTCCCGGCGGTCACTGCGATCCGTGGAACCACGTGGAAGCGGCCATGGCTCTGACCGTGGCCGGCATGGACGCCGAGGCCGATGCCGCCTACCAGTGGCTGGTCGACAACCAGCTGCCCGACGGCAGCTGGTTCAACTACTACTTGACCACCGGCATCGAAGATGCCCGGTTGGATACCAATGTCTGCGCCTACCTGGCCACCGGCGCCTGGCACCGCTACGTCTCCACCGGCGACGTCGACAGCTTGCACGCCCTGTGGCCGGCCGTCGAGGCCTCGGTCGACTTCGTCCTGCGCTGGCAACGGCACGACGGGGCCATTGCCTGGTCCCTCGACGCCTCGGGCTTCCTCGAGGACTACGCCCTCCTCACCGGGTCGTCGTCCATCTACCACAGCCTCCGGTGCGCCATCGCCTGCGCCGAACGGTTGGGCCACGAGCGGCCCGACTGGGAGTTGGCCGCTGGACGCCTGGCCCACACGTTGGCCCACCAGCCCGATGCCTTCGCCCCCAAGGTCGAGTTCGCCATGGACTGGTACTACCCGGTGCTGGCCGGGGCCCTCCACGGGGAAGCGGCCCGACGCCGAATCGATCTGTCCTGGGACGTCTTTGTGATGGAGGGCCGCGGCGTCCGCTGCGTCTCCACCGGCGAGTGGGTGACGGCCGCCGAAACGGCCGAATGCGTGCTGGCCCTCGACGGATTGGGCATGACCGAGGCCGCCCTCACTTTGCTCACCTGGGTACAGGCGCTGCGTAACGAGGACGGCTCCTACTGGACGGGCATGGTCTATCCCGAGGAGGCCACCTATCCACCGCTCGAGCGGTCCACGTACACGGCCGGTGCCATGGTGCTGGCCGCCGACGCGCTCGAGTGTGACCACACCGGCGTCAGGCCTCTTTCGGGGCGAGGGTCTGCCCAGTCATCTCGACCTCACCGAGCCGGCACCGGTAGCTCCCGTGGAGCCGGTGCTGGGCGCTCCCGGGGGGCCGGGCCCGGGCTGAGACGGTTACCGGCCGGCGCCCTGCCGGCCCTCGTCACGGGACGGCGTCGGCGGTGGACCCGTCGTCGTCCCACCGTCGCAGGGGGAACTGCCCCAGCACCCGTCTCATCTCCCTGATCTGCTCCACTGTCAGTCGCTGCTTCCAGTTGTCGGGCAATTCCGAGGCCAACCGCTGGGTCCGGAAGCCCTTACCGGCCCGGTCGTTGGCGGCCAGATGGGCTTCGGCCCGGTCGTTCCAGGTCAGGCCCAGGTCGGCGTAGAGGCGGCGGAACTCGGTGACCGGGTCGACGCACAGTTCCTCATGGGTACGCACCACCCAGGTCGGATGGGAGGCCACGGCCTGTTCGAGGGCGCTGGTCAGCAGTCCGATACGCCAGATGGTCCTCTCCAGTTGGTCGGGGCCGGGTAAGGGCACATTCCAGTGCGAGGCCAACTGACGCACGCCGGGCTTGTCTTCGAAGGCGACGTACTGGTCGACGAAATCGAGAGCCAGCCAGCTGGCCAGCACGCTGCCCGGGTGCCGGAGCACGACCACCACGTCGATGTCGAACTCCGCCGCCAGCCAGCTGATGGACAGTGGGGCGTGCACCGTCTTGACCAACAGCCGACGATGGTCGCCGTCCGTCGCCGGTGACCCTCGGGGATCTCGTCCCAAGAAGCCGGCCATGCTCATCTCGATCGAACCCTGCCCGGTCAGGAAGCTGTTCTCCTGGGGTGATCCCACGCCCCGCAGGAGTTTGGCCGCCAACTTGAGACGCGGTCCTTCGGGAGCCCCGTCGAAGATCCAGGACCACAGCCGACGGTAGCGGTCGGACCGATCGCCTGGCGCCAGCACCGGAAACCGTCCGGTGTGCTGCTTGGCCCAGATGGCCGAGGCCCGGTGCCGCTCGCTGTCCGGCTCCATGATCGGGTGCAACGAGGGGTCGCACTCGACGACCTCTTTGGTCCAGGTCGACCCGGAGCGTGGGAGCCCGGCGATCACCAGTGGACGCACGGCCCCGGTCGGGCCGGGCCGCTGCTCCGGCCCGCTCACCATGGCCCTCTGCCTGCCGCCCACCGCCGGTCGTGACCCCGGGACCGGTCGCTGGTGTGGTCGAGTCGCAAGTTCGAAAGGCTAGATGAAATTCCTACGCCGCCGGCCCGACGGGCCCTGTCCCGGTAGCCGTCTTGGTCGGTCAGGAGGGCGGGGCACCGGACCCGGCCGGGGAGGTGGTGGCGGGACGGGCCGGAGCCAGCCGGCGGCGGATCTTCTTGCGGACACTGTCCAGGCTGCCGGTTTGGCCGGGGGCCCACAATGTGTTGTGGGCCCCACCGTCTTCCGCCGTCGAGGTGGTGTAGTAGTACCAGGCCAGCGACCGCCGGTACATGCCGTCGGGAACGGCCAGGGTGTCGGGGTGTCCGTGGTAGGAGGTGGAGTTGGTGGCGAACACCACCATCCGGTTGGCCACCGGGGCCACCCGTACGACGGCGGCGGTCATGGCCCGGTCCCACAGCTCGAGATAGCCGCCGTACTCCTCGTGCCAGTCTTCATTGAGGTAGAGAAGCACGTTCAGACGACGGTGGACCCCCAGCCGTCCCAGCTTGTTGAAGTCGGCATGGACCTTGAGGGTGCCGCCGCGGGGTATCTGATGGAGCCCGCCTCCGCCCAGATGAGGGTCGGGGAGGAGGCCGCGGATGCCGGTCAGGGATTCGAGGAACTCGATGAAGACCTGGGAGTTGAAGTGCTGGATCACCGAGCGGATGGCGGGGGGCATCGCCTCCTCGTCGCGCAGCGCGAATTTCAGCTGGTGGGGGTCGTCGAAATGCTGCCACTCGGGGCCGGGCGGCGGGAAGGTATCGATGACGGCGCGTAGCGTCTCCTCGGGCAGGATGTCGTCCACCACCACATGGGGAAAAGGCTCCGCCGCCGCGAACTCCGGAGCGAGGCTCGCCGCCAGTGCCTGCAGTTCCTTCCGACCGGGGAGCGTCTGGACCACCCCTGCAATCTACTCGGACCGTCCGAGGGCCGGAAAAGGGGACAGGGCCGGGGTCGTAGGCCGCGACGAATCCGAGGGCCGCCGCCATTTCGAGGGGCACGACCCTCGACGGGAGGATCGGCTGGACGCCGCGGCCGGCCGGCGTGGCCGGGGGTCAGATCCGGCGCAGGATCCGGAGTGATCCGCTCTCGCCGTCCTCGGTGAACTCGCCCGACGCCAGGGCGGCCCGCCAGATGTCGTAGGGCGGCCGTCCCCCGTCGGCCGGATCGGGAAAGACGTCGTGGATGGCCAGCCACCCGCCCCGGCTGACATGGGGAGCCCAACCCCGGAAGTCGGACCAGGCCGGTTCGACCCCGTGGCCGCCGTCGATGAAGCAGAAAGCCAGAGGAGTGGACCACTGGGAGGCCACCGTGGGGGAATCGCCCACCATCCCGATCACCGATGGTTCGAGCTCGGCACCGACGATGGTGCGGCGCCAGTGGGGGAGGGTGTCGATCCTGCCCGTATCCGGGTCGACCAGCGACTGGTCGTGGTGCTCCCACCCGGCCTGGTTCTCTTCGGAGCCGTGGTGGTGGTCGAGGCTGTAGAGGACGGCCCCACTGGCCTCGGCGGCGGCGCCGATGTAGACGCTCGACTTCCCGCACCAGGCCCCGATCTCGACGAAGGCGGCGTGGGCGAAGGTGTCGCCGGCACGACGGGCGGCGGCATAGAGGGCCCGGCCCTCGTCGTCGGGCATGAAGCCGTTGGTCTCCCGGGCCAGGGCGAAGAGGCGACGGCGGCGGTCCTCCGGGTCAGGTGACTCGTCCGCCCGGGCGGGCTCAGTCAAGGCTCAGGCCGTAGACGGGGTCGCCGTTCCCATCGAGGTCGTAGATCTCGATGCCTTCCTCGACGTGGGGGGCGTCGGCCCCCATGGCCACCGCCACCTTGTTGAGGGCGTTACGGGTCACGTCCAGCACCAGCTCGACCCGTTGTGCCGGTGTGGTCACGGCCACCAGGGCCTCGGTCACCTCCGGGTCGATGGCCCCGGGTGTCCAGATCATGGCGTCGGTGAAGGCGATGGCGGCCCGCTGATCGGAGGGGAGATCGCTGGTGTCGAAGTGGTCGACGGCGGCAAAGGTGGCATCGTCGGCCCCGGCCAGCAGGGCCGGACGGCTCCGGAGCGACTGGCACAGACGGCAGTGGTGCTGACGGGCACCGCGCAGTCTGATCAACTCGGTGGTGACCGGATCGAGAGCGTCGAGACGGGGGACGACCCGGGCCAGGGCCACCAGGGCATCCCACAATCCGGTGTCGCCGATCATGACCACCGGGTGATCGTCGACGGCCGACGGCGGCGGGGGATCCAGCGCCTCCAGCGCCGACCGGGTGCGGGGCAGGAAGTCCATCACGAAGAGGATGCCGATGACCGTCATGGCGTTCTTCCCCACCTCGGCCAGAAACCGGTGGCGCAGGTCGGGGCTGACTGAAGCGACGTCCATGGTGAACTGCTCGGTCATTTCCAGGATGACCGATTCGGCCACCGTGAGGTCCGGGATGGATCGCCAGTCGGCCGCCTCCGAGCCGGTGAAGCGGCCGGGAGGAAGACCGGGGGACGGGCGAAGAGGCGTGAGCCCCGACGGCACGGCGCACAGCCGACTGAGCAGCTCACTGACGTCGTAGAAGCCGGTCCGTTGGGCGTCGGCCCAGGCCGCGGCTTCCACCCGGTCGAGGGTTTCCGCCGCCTCGGTGGCGTAGCTGGTCAGGGCGGAGGATCGAACGGTCATGTTCGGGGCACCCTACTCGGCACCGACGGGCCGGCGGCCGCCGATCCTGAGGTGGGCGAGCCGGCCGGTGCCGCCGAGACGTCGAGGGCGTTGGCCAGCACCAGGGCCAGGTAGTCGGAATAGGCGGCGGTGATGTGGTAGCGGTCCCAGTAGGGCAGGTACTTCCCGATGACCGCCGGACAGGTCTGGGCGCAGAACCACGGCGTCGTGCTGACGTAGTGGGCCCCGACCGCGGCCGCCGCGGCCGCCTCGGCCTGGCTGAATCCCTGCTCAAAAGCAGGGATGGGGCCGGCGCACACCTGTATGTCGTCGGGATGGCGGGACAGGCACAGCGCCGGGCTCTGGGGGAGGAGGGGCACGTTCCCGAGCACGACGATCCGGCCCGGGTCGACGCCGGACAGGGTGAAGGTCCTTTCCAGTCCACTCTGCCACTGGGCATCGGTGTAGCGGTCACCGTCGGGTCGGCCTCGGATCTCCTGGGTGATGATGAGCAGATCCGGATGGAGCTGTCGGATGCGATTGAGGGCGAACCTGTGCCAAGCGTCGCACACGGCGTACTCGCCGCCGGGCTTTCCGAAGCCCGAAGGGTTCTGGTAGGAGAGCATGTCGGCCGGGCAGTCGCCCTTGCCCAGGTAGACCAGCTTCCACCGGGCCAGGGTGGCGATCAGGGTCAAGGTCTGGAGCCACATGCCGGCGTGCGAGTCGCCGTAGATGACCATGGTGCGGTCAGATGTGCGATCGCCGTAGATGCAGGCCGGAATGGTGGTCTGGCCGATGGCCGGCCAACACGGCGCCGGAGGGCCTCCCCAGTCGAGGTTGACCCGGGCCAGTGGGGGGGTCAGATCGACCGGGAGGGTGCGGACAGCGGTGGACTTACTGACCAGGGCGGCCACGGTGGCCGTCGCCGCGGCCTGCTCGTTGGCCACCGAGATCTCCGCCGTCGACCCCTGGTGGACGTCGAGTTCGATGGTGGCCACCACCAGGGACACGGCCGTGAGGACGACACCCAGTCCGATCGGTGCCATCCGGCCGTAACGACGGAAGCGGGCGTGGCGGAGCGGGTTTTCGACCAGGTAATAGGAGAGTGCGGCCGCGGCCAGGGCCACTACCAGCCACCCGATGTTCCGACGGAAGGGAAGGCGGGACTGTCCGGCCGCCTCGGCCGCGATGACCAGCAGGGGCCAGTGCCAGAGGTAGATCGAATAGGAGAGCTGGCCCACCCACTGGAAGGGCCGGCGTCGGAGCACCCATTCGACCGCCGCCGGCGGTGTGCTGGTCCCGCCGGCGATCACCAGAGCCGTTCCCACCACCGGGATGGCCACCAGCGAACCCGGGTAGGCGGTGTGACTGGAGAAGGCCAGGGCGCCGTAGGCGACGGCCGCCATACCGATCCAGGTCATGGAGGTGGCCACCGGTTTGGGCAGGGTCAGGAGCCAATCGGTGCCCACCGCCACCAGTGCCCCGATGGCCAGCTCCCAGGCCCGGGTGAAGGGGGAGAAATAGGCCACGGTGGGATGGGAGGCGGTCTGCAGCACCGAAAGGGCGAAGGAGCCGGCTACGACCACCACGAGGCCGACGGCCAGCCGGGCCCGCAGTGTCCATCGGGACCGCAGGGCGGCAATGAGTAGGAACACCGTGGGGTACACCAGGTAGAACTGCTCCTCCACAGCCAGGGACCAGAAGTTGAGCAAGGGTGACGGCGGTTGCTGGGCTGTCAGATAGTTGGTGCCCACCGCGGCGAAGTGGAAGTTGGCCAGGAACACCGCCGTCCACCGAGCGGCGGTGGCCGTCAGGGTGCCGTAGACGACACCGAGACGGATGTAGGTCATGACCACGGTGGCCACGATGACCACGGTGGCGGCAGGGATGATCCGCCGGCAGCGACGACCGTAGAAGTCGAGCAGGGAGGTGCGCCCGGCGGCGGTGCGCTCCCTGAGCAGTAGACCGGTGATGACGAACCCGGATATGACGAAGAACACGTCCACCCCGATGTAGCCACCGCTCAGCGGCGACAATCCGGCATGGTAGAAGACGACCAGAGCCACGGCGACGGCCCGGAGCCCTTGGATGTCGGGACGGAAGCGGCGGTCACCCGGTGCGGTACCGGCCTGGTCGTGGACCGTGTCGCTGTGCTGGTCCGTCGACCGTTGGACGGCCGTGGTCACTGCTGTGTCATCCCCCACGCTTGTCGGTCACCCCCCAGCGGTCCCCGCCTGCACCTCTCTAACCCGGTCTTTTCCTACACCTCCGGGCCATGTGGTGCCCGGACCGGCTCCCGCCGCCGTCGCCTCTCAGGTCCGTATGAGGCTGACCAGGGAGTAGACGGCAAAGCCGGCCAGCAGGACACCCCCCACCCTGCGGATGACGACCAGGGGAAGATAGCGGAGAAGGCCCCGACCGACGAACGCTCCCAGCGCAGCCACACAGGTCAGAGCGGCGAAGGCGCCCACGAAGACCGACAGGGGCTGGTGGTATTTGGCCGCCAGGTTGGCGGTGAGGATCTGGGTCAGATCGCCGAACTCGCCGATGAAGATGACCACGAAGGCCATGCCCACCGTCTTCAATCCCACCCGGGCACTGTCCGCCTCCTCCTGGCCCTCCTGCTCGGCTTCTTTTTCGGGCACCACCAGCAGGTAGACGGCGCCGGCGGCGAACAGGAGAGTGGTGATCGCCTCGATCCACCGATGGGGCAGTAGTTGGAGAACCTGGCCGATGGCCACGGCGATGGTGGCGTGCACGGCGAAGGCCAGGGTGGCACCCAGCCACACCAGCACCGGACGGTAGCGGCTGCCCATGATCAGGGTGGCGATCATGGTCTTGTCCGGTAACTCGGCCACAAAGACCAGAGCGAAGACCGTGACGACGATACCGGGATGCACCCGGCCAGGTTAGAGAGAGTCGGTTCGGGCGCCGCGCCACGCTCTCATTCCACCGGGCCGACAGCGTTCTCACCCGCAGGGCCGGTGACCGGCGGTGACCGGCCGATCAGGGCCGCCGGCTCAGAGCGGCGGCACTCCCGTCGTGGCGTTGAGTGCCGCGGCCAGGTCCGGTCCCTCCCGTTGGCCGAAGGCCACATTGACCCCGAGGCGCTCGAGAATCTGCTCGACCGTCCGACCCCCGGCGACCAGGGGATGGTCGTTGATGAAAGCGGTCACTTCGTCGGCCAGGCCCCGGGGGGTGCACAGACCGCGCACGCCGTCCAGCATGCGCGGCAGTGAGTTGGAGGGGAACCGGGCGATGACCGCATCCCACTCCGCGGTCAGGCGTCGCCAGATGGTCGGCCCGGTGATCCGTTTGGCCAACATGACCTGGATCAGGTAGGGGGCGTTCTGGGTACGCACCTCCCGGACGGCCAGATCGAATGTTCGGTTGGCCAGCTCGCTGTCGTCGAACGAACCCAGGGCGTATAGGTAGCGGATCTCCTCTTGGGGGTTGGCCGGGGTCCGGTAGCGGGCCAGGATGGCCTCGTAGACATCCGCTCCGCCCCCGGAGGCGACGATGTCCAGAATGGCCGCCTCGGTGTCGGGATCGAGCACCGTCTCGCCGCTGAGGGCCTGATGGAAGCGCAGAACGGCCTCGGCCCGCACGTCGGCATCCTCACCCATGACCCCCAGAACACGCAGGACCGAGCCCCGCAGTGACGGGGTCCTCTCGCCGTCGTCGGCGCGTGGGTCCCAACCCAGGTCGTTGGCCACCGGGCCCAAAAGGGCGCGCACGGCGTCGGCCAACGTGGGTCGGTCGGCTTCGGGAATCACCCGGTCGAACAGACCGAGGGCCCCGAGCACGACGGACCAGACGCTCGGGTCGCGCTCGTCCGACTCCACCAGGGCGCGGGCCAGGCGGAGGAGGTCGGTGACCGGGGCCCGCCCGGCCAGCGAAGCGGCCCAGGTGTCGGAGACCAGGTTGTAGCGCTCGAGGGGGGCCAGATCCCCCAGCCCGGCCGCCAGGCGTTCGACCATGGCCGTCGGGTAGGCCACCCGGAAGTATCCCGATCCTCCGGCATTGACCAGCCGGTCCTTGGCCCCGCCGGCCGGCGCCTGGCTGCCGTTGCCGTCGAGCAGGACGGGAGCCGAATCCACCTCGGCGTCCTGCACCGAGCGGGTCAGCACCGGCACCAGCCAGTCCGAGCCGATCGAACCGCCGGCAACGCTCTGGTACGAGAACGGTTCCTGGGTCAGAGCTCCGTCGTCGGCCACCCGTACCAGTGGATAGCCCCCCTGGTTGATCCAGGTGTCCATGATGGTACGTACGGCCCGGCCACTGGCCCGCTCCAGGGCGTCCCACAGGTCGGAGGTTTCGGTGTTGCCGTGGCGATGGGTGGTCAGGTAGTCGTGGATCCCCTCGCGGAAGACGTCGGGCCCGAGGAATTGCTCGAGCATGCGAAGGACACTTCCCCCCTTTTGGTAGGTGAGGACGTCGAACATCCCCTCGGCCTCTTCGGGCCGGCCCACGTGGAATTCGACCGGTCGGGTGGTGTGCAGTCCGTCAACGGCCATGGCTGCCTCCCGCTCGACGCCGAAGCTGACCCACCGTTGCCACTCGGGCCGGAAGGCATCGACGGCCAGCACCTCCATGAAGGTGGCGAAGGCCTCGTTGAGCCAGATGCCGTTCCACCACTTCATGGTGACCAGATCGCCGAACCACATGTGGGCGATCTCGTGGCAGACCACGTCGGCCACCCGTTCGAGCTCCACCCGGGCGGCTTTGTCCGGGTCCACCAGCAGAACCGACTCGCGGAAGGTGACGCACCCCAGGTTCTCCATGGCCCCGAAAGCGAAGTCGGGTATGGCCACCAGGTCGAGTTTGTCGGAGGGGTAGGGGATGCCGAAGTAGTCGCTGAAGAAGCGGAGGGCGTGGGCCCCGACGGTGAGGGCGAACGGGGCCAGGTGACTTTGGCCCGGGCGGTGGACGACCCGCAGGGGGACCCCGTCGACCTCCAGCGGTTGGGTGGCTTCCAGCGGGCCGACGATGAAGGCCACCAGGTAGGTGGACATGACCATGGTGGGGGCGAACCGGACCCGGCGCTTCCCGTCCGGTGCCGGGCTGTCCTCCACCACGGCGCCGTTGGAGAAGGCGGCCAGGGCCCCGTCGACCACCAGGGTGATCTCGAAGGTGGCTTTGAGCTCGGGTTCATCCCAGCAGGGGAAGGCCCGGCGGGCGTCGGTCGACTCCATCTGGGTGGTGGCGATGGTGTGTTCGACGCCGGTCTCGTCGGTGAAGGTGGATCGGTAGAAGCCGTGGAGCTTGTCGTTGAGGATGCCGGTGAAGGCAAGATGCAGGGTGGCCGGTCCCTTCTCGAGGGGCTGGGCGAAGGTGAAGGTGGCCCGCTCCTCGTCGGCATCCAGTTCGATGGCGGTGGGGACCAGGGCCCACCCACCGTCGGGATCGGCATCGTTGAGCTCGGCGAAGGAGATCTCGAGCTCGGTGGCATTGAGCGTGATCGACGTGGTCGGCTCCACCACCAACAGGTCGATTTCGACGTCGCCGCTGAAGGTGGCGGCCGGCAGGTCGGGAGTGAGCACCAGTCGGTAGGCGTTCGGTCGGACTGATGGGGGCAGCCGGTAGGCGGGAGTTTCTTCGCCGGCCTTCTCGTTTGTGTCTGAGCTCATGCTTTGAGGCTACCGTTCGGGCCGTGCCAATTGATTCCGCACCGTCCGACCCCCGACTCGACGTGGTCGTGCTGGGCAATGCCCTCGTCGATGTGCTCTCGTTCGCAGGAGACGATGACCTTGCCGCGCTGGGTCTGGTCAAAGGGACCATGGTCCTGGTCGACAATCAGCGATCGGAGGCCATCTACGCCACCATGGGACCCAGCACCGAGGCTTCGGGGGGTTCGGGAGCCAACACCGCCGCCGGAGTGGCCGGACTGGGCGGACGGGTGGCATTCCTCGGACGGGTGGCCGACGATGCCTTCGGGCGCGCCTTCATCCACGACATCCGATCCATCGGGGTGGCTTTCGATCCCAAGCCCACCCCGGCCGTCCCGGGATCGTCGGTCACCGGCCACTGTCTGGTGCTGGTCACCGAGGATGCCCAACGCACCATGGCCACCCACCTCGGTGTGGCCGCCCAGTTCGGGACGGACGACCTCCACGACGGCCACCTCTCGTCGGTCCAGGTCGTCTATCTCGAGGGCTATCTGTGGGAGCAGCCGGAAGCCCAGGCGGCCATGCGCGAGGCCATCGAGCTGGCCCACGCCCGCGATGCTGCGGTGGCCCTCACCCTGTCCGACCCCTTCTGCGTCGAACACCACCGCCACGAGTTCCTCGAACTGCTGCGCGGCGATCTCGAGATCCTCTTCGCCAACGAGGAAGAGGTGATGTCACTGTTCGGCTCGCCGACGTTCGAGCGCGCGGTGGCGGCGGTGGAGGAGACCGGTGTGCTGGCCGTCCTCACCCGCGGGGCGGCCGGATGTGTGGTGGTCACCCCGTCCGGTCCGGTAGCGGTGCCGGCCGCGTCGGTCGACCGGGTGGTCGACACCACCGGTGCGGGCGATCTGTTTGCCGCCGGCTTCCTCTACGGCATCACCAACGGGCTCTCACCGGAGGATTCGGCCAAGCTCGGGGGAGTCTGTGCCGCCGAGGTCATCTCCCACGTGGGGGCCCGGCCCCAGGCTGATCTGCGGGCCCTGGCCGTGGAGTCCGGACTGTTCGGTTGAGCCGGTTCGGTTGAGCCGGCCTGACTCAGGTCGGCGGGCTCTCCACCGCTCGGAAGGTGAAGGGGAGGTCGCCGATCCTGACCAGCACCGAGGCCACCGACCGTCCCAGCGGAGCCAGGCTGTCGTCCAGCCGGGCCGGGTCGTCCAAGGTGGCCTCGTCCAGTTGGCAGGACCCCTCGTAGGACACCTCGATGGCGCATTCGGGTCCCCCCGGGTCGTCGGTGAGGACCTGTTCGACCGTGGCCGGGGTCCGGGTCAGCGGCTCGCCCAGGACCTCCAGCGTGTGGGGCAGGACGGCGAGGAGCGGACCGGCGTCGGGGACCCCCTGCAGCCCCTGGACCCGAAAGGCGATCTCGACCAGTACCTCGGGCACCTCGTCCGGTTCCTCGCCGATGGAGCGGCTCCTGTAGGCCGTCTGGCTCCAGGTGGGCCAGTCCAGACTGGTGTCGACCCGGATCCGGGCCGGGCGCTCCTCCCCGGGCAGACTGTAGGAGGTCTCGAAGCTCACGTCCCCCAGGAAGACGTCGACCTGGAAGCGCTCCTCGACGGCCTGGCGCTGTAGGAGGGCTCCCTCGAAGGCGCGCCGGTGAGAGCTGACGAGTTGGGTGAAGACGTGGTCCAGCATGCCGGGGCAGAGGCTACCGTTCTTCTGTGCCCGCCAACCCCGAGTCGCGCCGGCTCTCGCCGTGGCTGGACCGGCGGGTCATCGCCTACGCCCACCAGGGTGGCGCCTGGGAGGCCCCCCCTTCCACCCTCTTTGCCATCCGCAGTGCTCTGGACGCCGGAGCCACCGGCATCGAGCTCGACGTCCATGCCACCCGCGACGGTCAGCTGGTCGTATGCCATGACGCCACCGTCGATCGGACCACCAACGGCGCCGGGGCGATTGCGCGGCTGACCTGGGAGGAGTTACGGACGCTGGACAACGCCTACTGGTGGGCGCCGGGTGCCGACGTATCGCCCGGCCTCGATCCCGACCGCTATCCCTACCGGGGTCGGGCACCCGAGGACCGGCGTTTCTGCATCGCCCTGCTGGAGGAGGTACTGGACGCCTTCCCCGGCGTCGTGCTCAATCTCGACATCAAGCAGACCGCCCCGGTCGTACCGCCCTACGAGCAGGCCCTGGCCGTCATGCTCCGCAGGTTCGGACGAACCGATGACGTCATCGTCGCCTCATTCCTCGACACGGCGACCGATACCTTTTCCACTTTCGCACCGGAAATTCCTACCTCGGCCGGAACCATGGCGGTGGCCGGCTTCTATCAGGCCGTCCAGGCGGGAAAGACCCCCCCGCCCCTACGCCACGTCGCCCTCCAGGTCCCGGCCCACTACGGGGAGCTCACCTTGGTCGACGACCGGTTCGTGGATGTGGCCCACCGCGAAGGCCTGGCCGTCCACGTCTGGACCATCGAGGACGAGCCGTTGATGGAGCAGCTGTGCGGCCTCGGAGTGGACGGGATCATCACCGACCGCCCCCGCGTACTGGCGGGAGTACTCGAACGCCTCGGGTGCTCGTGGCCGGCCCACGTCTGAAGGTGGTCGCCGGCCAGGCCCACCGCGCCGACAAAGGTGTAGGGGCCGGTCTGGCCGGCGGTGGGGCCGGCGTCAGCCCGCCCCGGTGGTGGGTGTCAGCCCCGGCCGCAGTTCGGCTTCTTGCCGTGGTTGGCCTTCTTTTTGGCCCGCAGTTTTCGTTTGTTGGTTCGTTTGGACACAGAAAGAGCATGCTAATCCAATTACTGGACTCTCTGACAGCGGAGGCGGGCCATGACCTGGTTGTTGCGGGACGGTGACGTGCTGGCCACCGTCGAAGTGGCCGACAGCTTCGCCGCCCGAGCCCGGGGTCTCCTCGGCCGCAGGAGCTACGAGGGCGCCATGATCCTGCCCCGGACCCGGTCGGTCCATACCCTGGGGATGCGGTTCGCCATCGACGTCGCTTTCTGTGACAAGGAGATGACGGTGGTCGGGGTCACCACCTTGGTGCCGTGGCGGATGAGCCTTCCTCGTCGCCGGGGACGGTCGGTCATCGAGGCCGAAGCCGGGGCTTTCGAACGCTGGGGACTGCGGGTGGGCGACCAACTGGAACTCCGTTGACGGGTGACCGGGGAGGGCAGACCCGGGACCATCCCGAGATCGACGGGAGCGACGGTCCCCATTCCGACCCCGACGCCGACCTTGACCCCGACGTTCTCGAGGAGCTCGAGTTCTGGGGGGATCCCATCGAGCCCGACCAAGGCGCCGATCCACCGGATGAGTGGCGCCCGTCCTCCGGAAGCGGATCGCTGGTTCTGGTGGGGACGCCCATCGGCAACCTCGCCGACCTCTCGCCCCGGGCCGTGGACACCCTGCGGTCGGCCGACCTCATCTATTGCGAGGACACCCGCCACTCGCGCAAGCTGCTCACCCATGCCGGCATCACCGGGGTACGGCTGCGGTCGCTCCACGACCACAACGAGGACGACCGGGTGGCCGAGGTGCTGGATGCGGTCAACCAAGGTCGCACTGTGGTGGTGGTGAGCGATGCCGGTATGCCCGGTATCTCGGACCCGGGCGGCCGGGTGGTGGCCGCCGCGGCGCGGGACGGCCTCACCGTGTCCGTGGTGCCCGGTCCATCGGCCGGTGTCGCTGCTTTGGTGGCCAGCGGACTTCCCTCCGACCGCTACTGCTTCGAGGGTTTTCTGCCCCGTTCCGGTCGTGAGAGGCGGGACCGGCTCGACGCCCTGGCCCGGGAGCGACGTACGTCGGTGCTGTTCGAAGCCCCCGGACGGTTGGCCGGCACCTTGTCGGAGCTGGTCGAGGTGTGTGGCGGTGACCGTCCGGTGGCGGTGGCCCGTGAGCTCACCAAGCTCCACGAGCAGATATGGCGGGGGCCCCTCGGCCAGGCCACCGGTTGGGCGGGGGCTCAATCGGTGCGGGGCGAGGTGGTGGTGGTGCTCGGCGGGATGGTCGGGGTGGAGGAGACGGTGGGTGACGACGTGCTGCTCGGGGCCCTCCGACAGCATCTGGCCGAGGGGGAGCGCACCCGCGGGGTGGTCGACGAAATCGCCGGGGCCTACGGGGTGCCGCGCCGCCGGGTCTACAAGCTGGCTCTCGAACTACGTGAGGGGCCATCGGCGGGTGGGTCGGGCTCGGAGGCCGACACCGGTCGGTCGCCCGATGCCGTCTCGGAATGACCGTCCCCAAGGCGGCGGGGCGCCGGGGCGGCGGGCCGCCGGGCGCCACCTTTGCCAGGAGACCGACCGGGGGCCAGGCTGGCACAGTGGGACAACCTGCGACAGTGGCGACGGTGATGGAGTAGGCGATGTTCGGAAGAGGTGAGAAGGACAAGACCCGGGCGCCGGGCATTGCCCCCGACGATATCCCTGAGGGATCGGACAGAGCCGCCTTCGCCGCCGGGTGCTTCTGGGGAGTGGAGGAGTTCTTCCGGGCCATCCCCGGTGTGGAGGACGCCATTTCCGGCTACGAGGGTGGTCAGGTGGACCTTCCGACCTACGAGCAGGTGTGCCGGGGCAGGACCGGTCACGCCGAGGCCGTGCTGGTCACCTTCGACCCCGACCGGGTCTCGTTCGCAACTCTCCTCGGGGAGTTCTGGCGCCACCACGACCCCACCACGGTCAACCGGCAGGGTCCCGACCGCGGCACCCAGTACCGCTCAGCCGTCTTCGTTCATGACGACGCCCAGTTGAAGGTGGCCCGAGCTTCGCTGGAGGAGTACCGGGGGCGTTTCACGCGGCCCATCGTGACCGAGGTGGTGGCGGCCACCACCTTCTGGCCGGCCGAGGAGTACCACCAGCGCTATACCGAAAAGAACGGGTTCGGTGGCTGCCACGTAGCCAATTGGTGAGGGGAGGGGCACCCGAAGGGAGATGATGAACGGACGGTGGAAGTTGCGGCCGCACCCACCGTCAGCGCAGTTGGCGAAGAGCGCGTTCCACGTAGGGGGAGAGGGGTAGGTCGAAGACACCGGGGATCGGTGCCCATCGGGCCGCATCCGACGAACCGTCCGTTTCATCGCGGAGCGTGCCTCCGAACGAGGCGATGCCATAGATGATGCGCACCGTGTGCAGACTCCTCCCGTTGGGAAGGGGAAAGACATCGGACAGAACACCGCGCAGATCACCCACCACCACGTCGAGCCCCGTCTCCTCCTTGAATTCGCGACGGAGAGCGGTCTCCGGGTCCTCGCCGTGGTTGATGCCGCCGCCGGGTAGAAACCAGCGTCCCGCCACGGTGAGATAGGAAGCCGCTCGCACCAGGAGCACCTGTCCCCCCTCCTCGCAGAGGCCGTAGGCGCCCACCCGTTGCTGGCGCTGGGGAGGTACCGCCGTCGGTGGGGGCTGGTCGGTCTCCGGTTGGTCGGGAGCGGGTGCGGGGGGTCGGGACACGAGTGGTGGGGTTGGAATTGGGCGGAACCGGGAGTCGGAAGCACCCTCGGGAGTGGTTGCATCCTAGGGTCGGCGTCGCCGGTCGGCCCAGGATCAGCCCAACCCGGCACTCCGTAGGCCGGGATCCTCCGAATCAGTACGCTAACGGGAAATGTCCCGCTACTACATCACCACCCCTATCTATTACGTCAACGACGCGCCGCACGTCGGTCACGCCTATTCGACGGTGAACGCCGACGCCCTGGCTCGCTGGCACCGCCTGATCGGGGACGAGGTCTTCTTCCTCACCGGGAACGACGAGCACGGCCAGAAAGTGGCCCGCGCCGCCGAACAGCACGGGCTCAGCCCGCAAGCCTGGACCGACCAGCTGGCGCCCCGATTCCTCTCTGCCTGGGCCGACCTGGGCATCGCCAACGATGATTTCATCAGGACCAGCGAGCCTCGCCATCACCGGGCGGTCCAGAGGTTCCTGGGTCAGATCTACGACAACGGCTTCATCTACAAGGACACCTACCGGGGCCTCTACTGCGTGGCCTGCGAGCAGTACTACGGGGAGGATGAACTCATCGACGGCGGCTTGTGCCCCATCCACCGCACACCGGTGGAGGAGCTCGAGGAGGAGAACTACTTCTTCCGTCTGAGCGCATTCGAACAGCAGCTCATCGAATGGTACGGAGCCAACCCCAACGCCGTGGTCCCCGAGTCGAAGCGCAACGAGGCTCTGCGTTTCATCGAGGGCGGGCTCCGTGACATCTCGATCACCCGCACCTCCATCGACTGGGGGGTGTCCGTCCCCTGGGACGAGAAGCATGTCTTCTACGTCTGGTACGACGCTCTCATCAACTACGTGACCGCCATCGGGTACGGGGAGGACGAGGCGCGTTTCGAGGCGTGGTGGCCGGCCGTCCACCATCTGATCGGCAAGGAAATCATCCGGTTCCACTGCGTGTGGTGGCCGGCCATGTGCATGGCCGCCGGTATCGATCCACCGGCCCACATCCAAGTGCACGGTTGGTTACTGGTCGGCGGCGAGAAGATGTCCAAGTCCAGCCTCAACCAGATCACGCCGGGCGAGCTCACCGCCGAGTACGGCGTGGATCCCGTCCGTTACTACCTGGTGCGCGACACGCCCCTGGGATCGGACGGCGACTTCTCCGCCGAGGGGATCACCGCCCGCTACAACGCCGACCTGGCCAACAATTTGGGCAATCTGCTGTCGCGGGTGGCCACCGTGGTCGGGTCCAAGTGCGGGGGGATCGGGCCCGCGGCCCGGGCCGACAGCCGGTTGGCCGGCGTGGCCGGCGATGTCTTGGACGAGGCCACCGTGGCGTGGGGCGCCGGGCAGCCGCACCTGGCCCTCGAGGCCACGTGGCGTCTCCTCCGCGAGACCAACGCCGAGTTGGAGGCGGCCGAACCCTGGAAGTCGGATCCGGGGCCCGAGGTCGACGCCGTCATGGGGAGCGCTCTCGAGGTGCTCCGCATCGTGTCACTGCTCATCGTTCCGGTCATGCCGGCCACGGCGGAAACGATATGGGCGAGGATCGGGCTGGATGGCTCACCGGCCGACCGACGCCTGCCCGGGGAGGGCCGATGGGGGCTGTATCCGCCAGGTCGCCGCGTCGAGAAGGGTGCTCCCCTCTTCCCCCGGCGCAAGTCCTGACGGGACCGACCAGCCATGCGTGACGCCGTCATCGAGTGGTTCGATTCCCACTGCCATCTCCAGGACGAGTTCGGTGCCGATGGCCAGTCGACCGAGCCCGGTGCCCACGCCACCCGTTTGGCTGCGGCCATGGCCCGGGCGGCCGAATCGGGGGTGAGCAGGATGGTGTGCATCGGCACCAACGCCGGTTCCTCGACCGAGGCGGTGACCCTGGTCCGGTCACTGCGCCAACCCGGAGCGGTGGCGGTGGCCGAAGGCATCGAGATCTGGGCCACGGTGGGCCTCCATCCCCACGATGCCTCCAACGGGGTGGACTCCCTCGATGCCCTGCTGCAGACGGAGCTCGGCACCGCACCGCCATCGACATCCACGGAGGAGCAACCGGTGGTGGTCGGCATCGGCGAATGCGGTCTCGACTACCACTACGACCATTCCCCCCGACCCCAACAGAGGGAAGCCTTCGCCAGCCAGATCGAGCTGGCCCACCGCTACGACAAGGCCCTGGTCATCCACACCCGCGAGGCCTGGGACGACACCATCGACATCCTCAGGGCCCAGGGGATGCCGGAGCGGACGGTGGTCCACTGCTTTACCGGCGGACCCGAGGAGGCCCGGCGCTGCCTCGACCTTGGAGCCCGGTTGTCCTTCAGCGGCGTGGTGACCTTCAAGAATGCGTCCGATGTCCGCCAGGCGGCCGCCCTGTGCCCCATGGACCGACTGCTGGTGGAGACCGATTCGCCCTTTCTGACCCCGGTACCCCATCGTGGGACAGCCAACGAGCCGGCCCGGGTCCCTCTGGTCGGCGCGGCGGTGGCCCAGGTCAAAGGGGTGGACGCCGCCACCGTGGCCGAGGCCTCGACAGCCAACGCCCTGTCCCTCTTCGCTCTCACTGCTCCTCGGTCGACCTGAGCCCCCTCCCAGGGCTCCACGGAGCGGGAAGCCCAGGTCAGCGCAGGATCGTCCCCCCCGGGTTTGATAACCGGGAGGACCCCCGCCTAACGTCCCGGAGGCGGACGACCGACTTCAGCGGTCGTCCTGTTTGATCTCGGAGTGCGACTGTCGGGCGCATCTGGGGCCTGCTTGGAGGAGACGGCCCCCTCCGCCCCATCGGGGTGTGGAGGTTCCGGGTGCCCTCGGGTGCATAGACCCGGTGGCCGGCCTGTCCGTCACACGAGGAGAGTGGAGTACTGACGACCAGAATCCGGAGAGGAGGCCGGCCCGGCGCTGCCCTGCTCCTGTGCGGCTCCGTGCTGGTCGCTCCTTTGCTGTTGATCCACAACGAGCCCGACGCCGGCGCCGCCTCGCGGCCGGCTAAGGACGAGCCGCCGGCCCGCTCCTGGCACCCGCATGACCGCCGGGGTGGCCCGGAGGTCGATCGGGCCAGCGGCCGCTTGGTCGTCGCCTCGCATGTCCAACGGAGGAGGCGAGTGCCCGAGCCGTGGCCAAGGCCGGGTAGAGCACAGGACGTCGAAGGCCGACCGCCGCCCCGGGCGACCGCATCGCCGTCAGTGGCCCATCCAGCTCCGGAATCTTCGACCTCCTTGGTCGCCGTACCTCCGACGTCCACCACGACGACCGGCCCGGCCCCGAGCGCGCCGTCTCCGCCATCGGTCACCAACGCCGGTGCTACCCCGACCGACCCGGTGGCCGACGTGGCCATGATGGGCCAGGTCACCTACTACGCCCATCCCGCCGGCCAATGTGCCAGCCCGTGGTTGCCTTTCGGCACGGTCGTCCGCATCACCAATCCGGCCAACGGTGCCTCGGTGAGCTGCGTGGTCAACGACCGCGAAGCGGACACGGCGCGGGCCATCGACCTCTCGACGGTCACCTTCGCCGAAATCGCACCTCTCGGACAAGGTGTGATCGACGCCCGGCTCAGTTGGTAGGGGCGGTCACCGTCCACGGCTTCAGGCTGGCGGCCCCGTGGTGCCGGCCGGGCCGGATCGGGTCGGCCGTGAGTGAGACACTGGCTCGGTGACGCACGGTCCAACGGAGATCCGCCAGATGTTGGACAGCCACGACCTGCGACCCAGCCGCGCCCTCGGCCAGAACTTCGTCGCCGACGGCAACACCGTCCGCCGGATCGTCCGCCTGGCCGGAGTCACCCCCGGGCAGCGGGTGATCGAGATCGGGGCCGGACTGGGCTCCCTCACCCTGGCCCTGGCCGATGCCGGCGCCGACGTCACCGCCCTGGAGATCGACCGGGGAGTGCTCCCCGTACTGCGGGAGCAGGTCGAGCCGAGGGGTGTGCGGGTGATCGAAGCCGACGCCCTGGCCGTCGACTGGTCCCAGCTGTTGGCCCCTGACGGTTCAGCCGGCGGGCCATGGACGCTGGTGGCCAACCTCCCCTACAACGTGGCTGTCCCGCTGGTCATCGGTGTGCTCGAGGACGCCCCCCAGGTGTCGACCCTGTTGGTGATGGTCCAACGGGAGGTGGGGGAGCGGTTGGCCGCCACCGTGGGGGACAAGGCCTACGGGGCCGTGTCGGTGAAAGTGGCTTACTGGGCCCGTGCGGCCCTGGTCGGTCGGGTACCGGCCGCCGTCTTCATCCCCCGCCCCCGGGTGGAGTCGGTTCTCGTCCGATTGGACCGACGGACCGAGGATGGAGGGAAGGTCCTGGAGGGGAAGGGTTCGGCGCGCTATGAGGCGATCTTCTCCTTGGTCCGGGCCGGATTCGCCCACCGACGCAAGATGCTCCGGCGTTCTCTGGAGGGTCACGTCTCGCCCGAAGCTTTCGCCGGGGCCGGCATCGAGCCGACGGCCCGGGCCGAGGAACTCGATCTGGCCCAGTGGGAGCGGCTGTCCGCCTGGGGGCTTGCCCCCGGGCCGGTCCAACCCCCGACAGGATCCTGACTGGTGCCCGCCTCGTCTCCGGAGCCGGCACAGCTGTGGGCGCCGGCCAAGCTCACTTTGTCTCTGCGTATCACCGGTACCCGGCGCGACGGCTATCACCTCCTCGAGTCCGAGATGGTGACCGTCGACCTGATGGACACACTCCAGCTGGGGGAAGGCGACGGACTGACCATCTCGACCGATCCGGCCGGCTCGGCGGGCTGGCCTCCGACGCCGATCTCGGTGGGGGCCGACAATCTGGTGGCCCGGGCTCTGGCTGGCACCGGCCGCCGGGCCCGGGTCCATGTTGTCAAGCGGATTCCCCCCGGGGCCGGGCTGGGCGGAGGTTCGGCAGACGCTGCCGCCATCCTGCGGTGGGCCGGGGCCGTCCATGACGACCTGGCCGTCCGCCTGGGCGCCGACGTCCCCTTCTGCGTGGTCGGGGGTCGGGCTCTGGTCCGCGGGGTGGGCGAGGAGGTGGAGACGCTGCCCTACGTCGATCGTCGCTTCACCCTGTTGCTGGTGCCTTTCGGGGTGGAGACGGCCGCCGTCTACCGGGCCTGGGACGAGCGGGCATCGGGCCGAGGAGGGGGCCCGCTCCGGTCGACCAACAATGACCTGGAGGCCGCGGCCGTGGCCGTCGAGCCGCGCCTGGCCGCCTGGCGTGTCCGCCTCGAGGAGGTCACCGGCAGGACGGCGCTCCTGGCCGGCAGCGGCTCGACCTGGTTCGTGGAGGGTTCCCCGGAGGAGGTGGGACTGGGGGACCGTCGGTCGCTCCAGCTGGACGGGGTCGAGGCGACCCTCGTTTCGGTCAGGACCACCCCGAGCTTCGACTGAGCGGGGCCCCAACCAACGGTGCTATCCGGTCTGCCCCGATCTACTTGCCGGCGGCCCGCCGTTGCCAGCGGGTGGCCTTCAACATCTTCTTGTGTTTTTTCTTGCGCATGCGCTTGCGGCGCTTCTTGATCAGCGATCCCATCTCGACGGGCACCCTAGCCGAACAGGTGGTTTGGCGCCATGCGTCGGGGCCGGCTGGGCCGCGCCGCCGAGCCCTTTCACTCCTCGTCCTCGTCCCCCGGAGGGGCTTCCACCTCGGGCAGGCTGAACCGGAAGACGGCGCCCCCGCCCTCGGCCCGGTAGACGTCCACCCGCCCGCCCTCGTCCCGGGCCACCTGGGCCACGATGGCCAGTCCCAGTCCGGAACCGGGTTTTCCCCGGGCGCCGGGGGCCCGATAGAAGCGATCGAAGATGAAGTTGACGTCGCTGTCCTCGACGCCGGGTCCGTGGTCGCGCACGATGACCATGCCGTTGGAGCAGGCCACTTCGACCACGCCTCCGTCCGGACTCCATTTGAGGGCGTTGTCGAGCAGGTTTCCGATGGCGCGGCCGATCCGGGCCGACGAGCCCGATACCCAGGTGGGGGCGATCCGAGCATCGAAGATCACCCCTCGGCTCCGACCGTGGGTGGTGGCCACCCCCACCGCCTCCAGAACGATCGAATCGAGCCGGACAGGTCCGGCCGTGAGCAGAGGCTGTTCCCCCCGGGCCAGCTCGGCCAAGTCGGCCACCAGGGTGGTCAACTCGTCGAGCTGGGTGATGACGTCGTCGATCAGCACCTCACGTTCGTCGGGAGCCAGCTCCTCCAGCCGGCGGGCCACCTCCATGTTGGTTCGCAGACTGGTCAGCGGGGTGCGCAGCTCGTGGGAGGCGTCCAGGACGAGCTGTCGTTGACTCTCCCGCGACGTGTCGAGGGCACCCAACAGCCGGTTGAAGGCCCGTCGCAAGCGACCGAGCTCGTCCGAGCCCCCGGGATCCAGACGCTTGGACATGTCGGTGGTGTCGGCCAGCTCCTCGACCGTGCTGGTCAGATTGTTGAGCGGTCCGAGCACCGTGCGCCCCACGCCCAGGCCGAGCAGCACGGCCACGCTGATCCCCACCAGCACGATGAGCCACAGGGCGATGGCCAGCCGCCCCAGCTCTTGGTTGACCCCGGTGAGAGGGGCGGTGATCTGGAGGGCACCGCCCCCGGCCGGTACCTCCACCGGGCCCAGGTTGCCCCGGTAGATGCTGTCGGGCTGCAGGGGAAAGATGAGTTCGCGCACCGACATGCCGTCGACCTTGGTGGAGAAATAGTCCTCCGGTCCCGCCCCTTGGCTGGTGCTCACGCTACGGACGGGGCCGGTGACGACGAGGACCTGGACGTCGCCGTTGTCGATCTGGCCGGGGGCCAGCACCGCTTGCGTGCACACTCCTGATGTGGTTTCCGAACAGGCGTTATAGATCTGCTGGGCGGAGACACTGGCGTGGGCCTGCCCGCTGAGAGTGACGTCCACCGACCCGACCAGGGCATTGTCGGCCACGATGTAGGTGGCCAGGGAGCCGAGGACGACCACGACCAACACGGCGGCGGTGGCGGTCAGCACCAGCCGGGTCCGGAACGTCATGGATGGGCCCCGGTACACACGGTGCCGTCAGCGTCAGATGCGGGGACCTCGAGGCAGGCGGGCACGGGTCACGGCTCACGCAGGACATAGCCCACGCCCCGGGCGGTGTGGATCAGGCGTGGTTCGTCGCCGGCCTCGGTCTTGCGTCGCAGATAGCCCACGTAGACGGCGAGCGAATTGGTGCCGGAGTCGAAGGTGTATCCCCACACACGGTCGAGGATGAGCTCACGGGTCAGAACCTGACGGGGATGCCGAAGGAGGAGCTCGAGCAGATCGAACTCGATGCGGGTCAGCGTGAAGGACCGCTCGCCCCGCCGGGCCTCGCGGGTGATGGGGTCGAGACTGAGATCGGCGAACCGGAGGATCTCGTCGGAGTCTTCGGGCCGGCGACGCAAGAGGGCCCGCAACCGGGCCAGCAGCTCGGCCAGGGCGAAGGGCTTGACCAGGTAGTCGTCGGCTCCGGCGTCGAGGCCCTGCACCCGGTCGTTGATGGCGTCACGGGCGGTGAGCATGAGCACCGGGGTGTCGTTGTCCGCCGCCCGCAGACGCCGGCACACCTCGAGGCCGTCGATGGCGGGCAGGCCGATGTCGAGGATGACCGCATCAGGGGGGCGGATGGCGATCTCCTCGAGGGCCACCGTGCCGTCGAGGGCCACGCTGACCTCATAACCTTCGAGACGGAGGGCGCGATTGAGAGCGCCACTCACTGCGGGGTCGTCATCGACGACAAGGACTCTCATCGGGCGCGCAGCCTATCGGCAGAACGCCTTTCTCACGCGGCGGGCGGCCGTGGAGCGGATGCGGGCCGGTGGGCCGCCGGGCGCCGGGTTTGGTGGTCCCTACCCTGAATCGACTTCGCCCCCGGCCCGGTGGTCCCGGTTTCGATGCGACGATCCATCGGAGGAGACCACAACCGGGCTGCCACGGGGACAGAAAGGACTGTTCGCTCAAGGCGGGGTCCGACTCATCCGATACGGAACCAGTGTCTCCGGCCCACTCCCTTTCCGAGATCGGCTCAATGGCGTTGACACCGTGGGTGTCGGCGTTACATGTTCCGACCCGTGCCGGTAGCCCCTCACAGGGGATTCCAATGTTGCCGTCGAAGACAAATACCCAGGTGGCGGAAGGCAGGGTGCGCTCGGGGCATTTGACTTGCGGGAACCTCACGCCCGATGGAAGATCCTGACCAATGTCTACGGCCTACGCCCCAGGGATCGGCGGGAGAGTCGGTGAGCTGGTCCGAGAGGGCCAAACCCTGGACACCGTGGTGGCAGACGGGGACGGCCGGGACCCTAGCCAGGGCACCCTCACCGAGGAAGACCAAATCTTCGTCCTCGTATCCGCCCTTCGCACCCACATGGAAAGGGGCAAGCTGTCGGGAGCGCGATGGGTCATTGCTCACCCCCAACACGCTCGCACCATTTTCCGCTGGGTCCGGGGATTGCCGAGGGTGACGATCGCTCCCGCCGATGATCTTGCCGGTCACGTCCTGCGAAGGCGGTTTGGCGGCATCGGGTTCTTCAGATCGGGAAGACACGCACAGGCGGCCCTCGTTCTGCCTGTCCATCTGCATGACTATTGGAAGGGACAAAAGCGGAAGGTATTTCGGAACAAACTGGCCAGCGCCGGGCGCTGCGGACTCAGCTGGAGGCTGCTCGCTCCGGAGGAGATCGCCGATGCGGTCCAGGCCATGTTCGATGGTCGGGCCTGGAATCACGACATGCGATCGGAGATGACGGCGTTCCTCGAGATGCCTCTCGAGTCGGCACTCGCCTCGGGATCATTTTCCCCGGACGGCACCGTACTTTCGGTGTGCCTGGCCGTGGCCAGTGGTGAGGTGGCCCAGATTCGCTGGGGGATGTCCGTGGCCCGAGGGCCGGCTCGCTGGGCCGCATTTGCCGGATTGCTGGAAGGGGCCCACGCATCGGGATTCACCACCCTTTTGGTCGGTCCGATGATAGGTGTCGCTTCCGAAGATGAATACTTTCAGCGGAGGACCGGATTCGGTCCCAGCAACATTGTGATGGCCAAGCCGACGGGTGTGGTGGCCAACGCTGGTGTGGTTGGCCACGAGCTCTCCCGCCTCTGGGTCCGCCGGTCCGGCCTGGTGAGATCGTAAAAGTCAGCTCGCACCGCTCACGCCACCGGACCCAGCCGCCGTCAGGCCATGCGGTCCGGTTCTGCCTTCCTGCCCAGGTGTGGGAGTAGCCTGGTTTGAGTTGCCGGGAGATCCCGCCACTCCCATTCCGAGGTAGTTCAATTGGCAGAACGCTGGCCTTTGGAGCCAGATGTTGGAGGTTCGAGCCCTCCCCTCGGAGCTCGAGCCGACTCAACCGGCCTGTTTGCGGGCCCGGCTGCGGAGTCGACCCCGGGTGGCCTGGTCGAGCACGACCTTCCGTAGTCGCACCGAGGCGGGGGTGACCTCGACGCACTCGTCGTCGGTGATGAACTCGAGGGCCTGCTCCAATGACAGCAGCAAGGGGGGTGTGAGTCGGATGGCCTCGTCGGCGGTGGCGGCCCGGATGTTGGTCTGCTTCTTCTCCCGGGTGGGGTTGACGTCCATCTCGTCATCTCGGGCGTTCTCGCCCACCACCATGCCCTCGTAGACGTCGGTACCCGGGCCGACCAGGAGGATGCCGCGTTCCTGCAGGCTCATCAGGCTGTAGCCGGTGGTGATGCCCCGGCGGTCCGCCACCATCGAACCGTTGCGCTTGGTCTTGAGCTCACCGTGCCAGGGCTCCCACCCGTCAAACACGTGGTGGAGCATGCCGGTGCCGCGGGTCTCGGTCATGAATTCGGTACGGAAGCCGACCAGACCACGGGCCGGAACCCGGTAGTCCATGCGGACCCAGCCGCTGCCGTGGTTGACCATCTCGATGAGCATCCCCTTGCGCAGGGCCATCAGCTGGGTCACCACCCCGAGGTAGTCGTCGGGGACATCGACGGCGACCCGTTCCATGGGCTCGTGGATCTTGCCGTCGATCTCCCGGGTCACCACCTGAGGCTTGCCCACGGTCAGTTCGAATCCTTCCCGACGCATGGTCTCGACCAGCACGGCCAACTGCAACTCCCCGCGGCCCTGGACCTCCCAGGTGTCGGGTCGTTCGGTGGTTTCGACCCGGAGCGAGACGTTGCCGACCAGCTCGGCGTCGAGGCGGTTGAGGATTTGGCGGGCGGTGAGCTTGCTCCCGTCGACGCCGGCCAGCGGCGAAGTGTTGATCCCGATGGTCATCGAGAGGCTCGGTTCGTCGACGGTGATCACGGGGAGGGGCCGGGGATCGTCCGGGTCGGCCAGGGTCTCACCGATGGTGATCTCCGCCATGCCGGCGACGGCGGCGATCTCGCCGGGTCCGGCTTCGAGGGCATCGACCCTGTCGAGGGCATCGGTCACGTAGAGCTCGGTGATCTTGGTGTTCTCGATGGTGCCGTCGAGCTTGCACCAGGCCACGGTGGCGCCCTTCTTGAGGGTGCCGTTGTGAACCCGACACAGGGCCAGTCGTCCGAGGTAGGGCGAGGCATCCAGGTTGGACACGATGGCCTGCAGCGGGGCTTCAGGGTCGTAGTGGGGGGCGGGGATGCGGTCGAGGATGGCCTGGAAGAGCGGCTCGAGGTCGGTGCCCTCCACCCCCTGCTCGGTGCTGGCCCACCCGGCACGGGCGTTGGCGAAGAGGATGGGGAAGTCGATCTGGTGCTCGTCGGCGTCGAGGTCGAGGAAGAGCTCCTCCACCTCGTGGACCACCTCATCGATGCGGGCGTCGGACCGGTCCACCTTGTTGACCACCAGCACCACCGGCAGACGAGCCTCGAGGGCCTTACGCAATACGAACCGTGTCTGGGGAAGAGGACCTTCGGAGGCGTCCACCAGAAGCAGGACGCCATCGACCATGGTCAGTCCCCGTTCTACCTCCCCTCCGAAGTCGGCGTGGCCGGGGGTGTCGATGATGTTCACCTTGACCCCGTTGTGGACGACAGCGGTGTTTTTGGCCAGGATGGTGATCCCCTTCTCCCGCTCCAGGTCGCCCGAGTCCAGGACCCGTTCGTTTACCGACTCATTGGCCCGGAATGCTCCTGACTGCCAGAGCATGGCGTCGACCAGGGTGGTCTTGCCGTGGTCGACGTGGGCCACGATGGCCACGTTGCGGATGTCGTCGCGGGTCAGTTCAGATCGGGTGGGATCGGGCATAAGGTGTCGAGGTTACCTGGGCTTGTCCCCTCGCCAACCACCAGCCCCGACATCGGTGGGCGAAGCCGGGATCCGTGGCTGGTTCCGCCTTTCACAGCGGGCGGCTGAACTTTCTCAGGCGGTCACTGATCCCGAAGCGGCGGATTGCGTTCCGGTGCCGACCCCGTTGATGGCCGCCACCTTGAAGGTGTAGGCGGTCCCGGTGGTCAGCCCGGTCACCGTATCGGTAGTGGCTGTCGTGTTGAACGTGGTCGGGGTCTGGGCCACACCGGCCTTGTAGGGGGTGACCGTGTAGCCGGTTATGGCCGACCCGCCGGTGGAAGCAGGAGCCGTCCAGCTGACACTTATCTTGCCATTGGAGACCTTTGTCCCCGACACGCCCGTCGGGGCTCCCGGCGTGGTGGCGGGAGTGACCGCGGCGGAAGCCGTCGAAGACGTCCCCGTGCCGACGCCGTTGATGGCGGCCACCGTGAAGGTGTAGGCCGTGCCGTTGGTCAGCCCGGTCACCGTGTCGGTGGTGGCCGTGGTGTTGAAGGTCTGGGTGGCCTGGGCAGTCACACCGATGTAGGGGGTGACCACGTAGCCGGTGATGGCCGAGCCACCGGTCGAGCCCGGAGCCGTCCAGCTGAGAGAGACCGAGGCGTTGCCCGAGGTGCCAGACACCCCGGTGGGCGCGCCCGCCGTGGTGGCCGGAGTCACTGCGGCGGAGGCCGCCGACTGGGCTCCCGTGCCCACCCCGTTGATGGCGGCCACCTTGAAGGTGTAGGCGGTCCCGTTGGTCAGCCCGGTCACCGTATCGGTGGTGGCCGTGGTGTTGAAGGTCTGGGCGGTCTGGGCGGTGCCGGCGATGTAGGGAGTGACTACGTAGCCGGTGATGGCGTTTCCGCCGTTGCTGGCCGGAGCCGTCCAGCTCAGCGAGACCGAGGCGTTACCCGAGGTGCCGGTACCGATGGTGGGCGCACCCGGGGTGGTCGGAGTGGTCACCGAGTTGGACTGGGCGGAGTTGGTTCCGGTGCCCATCCCGTTGACCGCGGCCACGGCGAATGTGTACGCGGTGTTGTTGGCCAGACCGATCAGCGTCTCGGTGGTAGCGGTAGAGCCGAAGTTCTGGATCGTCTGGGCCACGCCGGCGATGTAGGGGGTGACCACGTAGCCGGTTATGGCAGACCCACCGTTGTTGCCCGGTGCTGTCCATGTCACGGTGGCCGAGCCGACCCCGGCGATGGTGGCCGTGCCGATGGTGGGCGCATTGGCCGTGGTGGCTGGCGTGGCCGATGCGGAAGCCGCCGAGGACGTCCCGGTGCCGACGCCGTTCACGGCGGCCACGGTGAAGGTGTAGGCCGTGCCGTTGGTCAGTCCAGTGGCCGTCTCGGTGGTGGCCGTCGAGGCGAAGGTCTGGATGGCCTGGGCCACACCGGCGATGTAGGGGGTGATCTTGTAGCCGGTGATGGCCGACCCGCCATTGGAAGCCGGCGCGTTCCAAGTGACTGCCACCGATTGGTTGGCCGGCATGGTGGCGGTGATGGAGGGCGCCCCCGGCGTGGTGGCCGGAATGACCGAATTGGACTGGGCCGAGGCCGTGCCGGTGCCCACCCCGTTGATGGCGGCCACCGTGAAGGTGTAGCTGGACCCGTTGGTCAGGCCGGTGGCCGTCTCGGTGGTGGCGGTCGAGTTGAAGGTCTGGGTGGCCTGGGCGGTGCCGGCGAGGTACGGGGTGACCACATAGCCGGTGATGGCGTTTCCGCCGTTGCTGGCCGGTGCCGTCCAGGTGACCGAGGCCGAAGCGTTGCCGAAGGTGGCTGTCCCGATGGTGGGTGCCCCCGGGGTGGTCGGGGTGGTCACCGAGTTGGACTGGGCCGAGTTCGTGCCGGTGCCGGCCACGTTGATGGCGGCCACCGCAAAGGTGTAGGCGGTGTTGTTGGCCAGGCCGGTGGCCGTCTCGGTGGTGGCGGTCGAGTTGAAGGTCTGGGTGGCTTGGGCCACGCCGGCCTTGTAGGGAGTGACCACATAGCCGGTCACGGCCGACCCGCCGTTGTTGCCCGGTGCCGTCCAGGTGACCGTGGCCGAACCGACACCGGCCGTGGCCGTGCCGATGGTGGGCGCACTGGCCGTGGTGGCTGGCGTGACGGCGGCGGACGCCGTCGACTGACCACCGGTGCCGGCGATGTTGATGGCGGCCACCGTGAAGGTGTAGGTGGTGCCGTTGGTCAGTCCGGTCACCGTATCGGTGGTGGCCGTCGTGTTGAAGGTCTGGGTGGCCTGGGCGGTCACACCGATGTAGGGGGTGACCACGTAGCCGGTCACGGCCGACCCACCGTTGTTGCCCGGCGCCGTCCAGCTGAGGGAGACCGAGGCATTGCCGAAGGTGCCCGACACACCGGTCGGGGCGCCCGGCGTGGTGGCCGGAATGACCGAATTGGACTGGGCCGAGGCCGTGCCGGTGCCCACCCCGTTGATGGCGGCCACCGTGAAGGTGTAGCTGGACCCGTTGGTCAGGCCGGTGGCCGTCTCGGTGGTGGCGGTCGAGTTGAAGGTCTGGGTGGCCTGGGCGGTGCCGGCGAGGTACGGGGTGACCACATAGCCGGTGATGGCGTTTCCGCCGTTGCTGGCCGGTGCCGTCCAGGTGACCGAGGCCGAAGCGTTGCCGAAGGTGGCTGTCCCGATGGTGGGTGCCCCCGGGGTGGTCGGGGTGGTCACCGAGTTGGACTGGGCCGAGTTCGTGCCGGTGCCGGCCACGTTGATGGCGGCCACCGCAAAGGTGTAGGCGGTGTTGTTGGCCAGGCCGGTGGCCGTCTCGGTGGTGGCGGTCGAGTTGAAGGTCTGGGTGGCTTGGGCCACGCCGGCCTTGTAGGGAGTGACCACATAGCCGGTCACGGCCGACCCGCCGTTGTTGCCCGGTGCCGTCCAGGTGACCGTGGCCGAACCGACACCGGCCGTGGCCGTGCCGATGGTGGGCGCACTGGCCGTGGTGGCTGGCGTGACGGCGGCGGACGCCGTCGACTGACCACCGGTGCCGGCGATGTTGATGGCGGCCACTGTGAAGGTGTAGGCGGTGCCGTTGGTCAGGCCGGTCACCGTATCGGTGGTGGCCGTCGTGTTGAAGGTCTGGGTGGCCTGGGCGGTTACACCGATGTAGGGGGTGACCACGTAGCCGGTCACGGCCGACCCACCGTTGTTGCCCGGCGCCGTCCAGCTGAGGGAGACCGAGGCATTGCCCGAGGTGCCCGACACGCCGGTCGGGGCGCCCGGCGTGGTAGCCGGGGTGACAGCGTTGGATTGGGCCGAGGCCGTCCCGGTGCCCACCCCGTTGATGGCGGCCACCGTGAAGGTGTAGCTGGACCCGTTGGTCAGGCCGGTGGCCGTCTCGGTGGTGGCCGTCGAGTTGAAGGTCTGGGTGGCCTGGGCCACGCCGGCCTTGTAGGGGGTGATCACATAGCCGGTCACAGCCGACCCGCCGTTGTTGCCCGGTGCCGTCCAGGTGACGGTGGCCGAGGCGTTGCCGAAGGTGGCGGTACCGATGGTGGGTGCCCCCGGCGTGGTGGCCGGAGTGACGGCGGCCGACGCCGTCGACTGACCGCCGGTGCCGGCGATGTTGATGGCGGCCACTGTGAAGGTGTAGGCGGTGCCGTTGGTCAGGCCGGTCACCGTATCGGTGGTGGCCGTCGTGTTGAAGGTCTGGGTGGCCTGGGCGGTTACACCGATGTAGGGGGTGACCACGTAGCCGGTCACGGCCGACCCACCGTTGTTGCCCGGCGCCGTCCAGCTGAGGGAGACCGAGGCATTGCCCGAGGTGCCCGACACGCCGGTCGGGGCGCCCGGCGTGGTAGCCGGGGTGACAGCGTTGGATTGGGCCGAGGCCGTCCCGGTGCCCACCCCGTTGATGGCGGCCACCGTGAAGGTGTAGCTGGACCCGTTGGTCAGTCCGATGACCGTGTCAGTGGTGGCCGTCGTATTGAAGGTCTGGGTGGCCTGGGCCACGCCGGCCTTGTAGGGGGTGATCACATAGCCGGTCACAGCCGACCCGCCGTTGTTGCCCGGAGCCGTCCAGGTGACTGTGGCCGAGGCGTTGCCGAAGGTGGCCGTCCCGATGGTGGGCGCCCCGGGAACCGTGGCCGGGATGACGGCGTTGGACTGGCCCGAAGCCGTCCCGGTGCCGGCGATGTTGATGGCCGCCACCGTAAAGGTGTAGCTGGACCCGTTGGTCAGTCCGATGGCCGTGTCGGTGGTGGCCGTCGTGTTGAAGGTCTGGGTGGCCTGGGCCACGCCGGCCTTGTAGGGGGTGATCACATAGCCGGTCACAGCCGACCCGCCGTTGTTGCCCGGTGCCGTCCAGGTAACGGTGGCCGAGGCGTTGCCGAAGGTGGCGGTACCGATGGTGGGTGCCCCCGGTGTGGTGGCCGGAGTGACCGACGCCGACGCCGTCGACTGAGCACCGGTGCCGACGATGTTGATGGCGGCCACCGTGAAGGTGTAAGCGGTGCCGTTGGTCAGCCCGGTGACCGTCTCGGTGGTGGCGGCCGAGTTGAAGGTCTGGGTGGGTTGGGCCACGCCCCCGGCGTAGGGGGTGACGACGTAGCCGGTCACGGCCGATCCACCGTTGTTGCCCGGAGCGGTCCAGGTCAGAGAGACCGAGGCATTGCCGAAGGTGCCCGACACGCCGGTCGGGGCGCCCGGAACCGTGGCCGGGGTTACCGCATTGGACTGCGCCGAGGCCGCCCCGGTGCCCACCCCGTTGATGGCGGCCACCGTGAAGGTGTAGCTGGACCCGTTGGTCAGTCCGGTGGCGATGTCGGTGGTGGCCGTCGTATTGAAGGTCTGGGTGGCCTGGGCCACGCCGGCCTTGTAGGGGGTGATCACATAGCCGGTTATGGCATTCCCGCCGTTGGAGGCGGGAGCGGTCCAGGTCACAGTGGCCGAGGCGTTGCCGAAGGTGGCCGTCCCGATGGTGGGCGCCCCCGGCGTGTTCGGGGTGGTCACCGAGTTGGACTGGGCCGAGGCTGCCCCGGTGCCGGCCACGTTGATGGCGGCCACCGCGAAGGTATAGGCGGTGTTATTGGCCAGGCCGATAGCCGTCTCGGTGGTGGCCGTCGAGTTGAAGGTCTGGGTGGCCTGGGCCACGCCGGCCTTGTAGGGAGTGACCACATAGCCGGTCACGGCCGCTCCACCGTTGTTGCCCGGTGCCGTCCAGGTGACCGTCGCCGATCCCACTCCGGCCGTGGCCGTGCCGATGGTGGGTGCCCCCGGCGTGGTGGCTGGGGTGACTGGAGCGGTCTGGGCCGAGGCCGGCCCGGTGCCGACGATGTTGATGGCGGACACCGTGAAGGTATACGCGGTGCCGTTGGTCAGGCCGGTGACCGTCTCGGTGGTGGCGGCCGAGTTGAAGGTCTGGGTGGCTTGGGCCACGCCGGCCTTGTAGGGGGTGACCACGTATCCGCTAATGGCTGCACCCCCGTTGTTGGCCGGTGCCGTCCAGGTGAGGGAGACCGAAGAGTTGCCGAAGGTGCCGGACACGCCGGTCGGGGCCCCCGGAAGTGTGGCCGGAGTGACCGAGTTGGAGGCGGCCGATTGAGTCCCTGCCCCCACCCCGTTGATGGCCGCCACCTTGAAGGTGTAGGCAGAGCCGTTGGTCAGGCCGGTGGCCGTCTCGGTAGTGGCGGTCGAGTTGAAGGTCTGGGTGGCCTGGGCCGTAGTCCCGTTGAGATAGGGCGTGATCACATAGCCGGTTATGGCATTCCCGCCGTTGGAGGCGGGAGCGGTCCAGGTCACAGTGGCCGAGGCTTGGCCGGAGGTGGCCGTGCCGATGGTGGGCGCCCCCGGCGTAGTCGGCGTGGTCACCGAGTTGGACTGGGCTGAGTTCGGCCCGGTGCCCACCCCGTTGATGGCGGCCACCGCGAAGGTATAGGCGGTGTTGTTGGCCAAGCCGATAGCCGTCTCGGTGGTGGCCGTCGAGTTGAAGGTCTGGGTGGTCTGAGCCACGCCCGCCTTGTAGGGCGTCACGACGTACCCGGTGATGGGCGCCCCACCGTTGGAAACCGGGGCCATCCAGGTGACCGTCGCCGATCCCACTCCGGCCGTGGCCGTGCCGATGGTGGGCGCCCCTGGCGTGGTCGGCGTAGTCACCGAGTTGGACTGGGCCGAGTTCGGTCCGGTGCCCATGCCGTTGACCGCGGCCACCGCGAAGGTATAGGCGGTGTTGTTGGCCAGACCGGTCACCGTCTCGGTGGTGGCGGCTGATCCGAAGTTCACAATGGCTTGGGCGACGCCCGCCTTGTAAGGCGTAACTACGTAGCCGGTGATGGCCGCCCCTCCGTTGTTGGCTGGTGCCGTCCAGGTGACGGTGGCCGATCCGACGCCAGCTGTGGCTGTGCCGATGGTGGGCGCGCCGGGCGTGGTGGCCGGGGTGGCTGAACCCGAAGCCGCCGACTGGCTGCCGGTGCCGATGGCATTGATGGCCGCCACCTTGAAGGTGTAGGCGGTGCCGTTGGTCAGCCCGGTGACCGTCTCCGTGGTAGCTGTCGAGTTGAAGGTCTGGGTGGCCTGGGCCACCCCGGCGATGTAGGGGGTGACCACGTAGGCGGTGATAGCCGAGCCCCCGTTGGAGGCCGGAGCCGTCCAGGTGATCGCCACCGAGGTGTTGGCCGGCACGGTTGCCGTGATGGTCGGGGCTCCCGGAACCGTGGCCGGGGTGACGGCGTTGGACGCCGCCGACTGGGCCCCCGTACCGACACTGTTGATGGCGGCCACCTTGAAGGTGTAGCTGGAGCCGTTGGTCAGCCCGGTGACAATCTCGGTGGTGGCCGTCGAGTTGAAGGTCTGGGTGGCCTGGGCGAAGCCTCCCTTGTACGGGGTGACCACGTAGCCGGTGATGGCCGCTCCACCGTTGTTGGCCGGTGCCGTCCAGGTGACGGTAGCCGAGGCGTTGCCGAAGGTGGCGGTACCTATGGTGGGTGCCCCGGGCACAGTGGCCGGAGTGACGGCGCCCGACTGGGCCGAAGCAGCCGACGTTCCGATGGCGTTGATGGCCGCCACCGTGAAGGTATAGGCGGTCCCATTGGTCAGCCCGGTCACCGTCTGGGTGGTGGCCGTCGAGTTGAAGGTCTGGGTGGCCTGGGCCACCCCGCCGATGTAGGGCGTGACCACGTACCCGGTGATGGCCGACCCACCGGTGACGGTGGGAGCCGTCCAGTTGAGCGAGACCGAGGCGTTCCCCGAGATGGCGGTGCCGATGGTCGGGGCCCCCGGAGCTGTCTTCGGCGTGGTGATCGAGTTGGACGCCGCCGATTGATTACCGGTGCCGATGGCGTTGATGGCCGCCACCTTGAAGGTGTAGCTGGTGTTGGCCGTCAGCCCGGTCACCGTCTCGGTGGTGGCCGTCGAGTTGAAGGTCTGGGTCGTCTGGGCGGTGCCACCGATGTAGGGGGTGACCACGTAGCCGGTGATGGCCGATCCACCGTTGTTGCCGGGGGCCGTCCAGGTGACGGTGGCCGAGTTGACGCCCGCCGTGGCGGTTCCGATGGTGGGCGCACCCGGAGGGGCGGCGGGGATCACGGCGTTGGACTGGGCTGAGGCCGGACCGGTGCCAATACCGTTGATGGCCGCCACCGCAAAGGTGTACGAGCTCAGGTTGGTCAGTCCGGTGACCGTTTCAGTGGTGGCCGTCGAGTTGAAGGTCTGGGTGGCCTGGGCCACGCCGGCCTTGTACGGGGTGACCACGTAGCCGGTCACGGGAATGCCCCCGGTATTGGTCGGTGCCGTCCAGTTGACAATGGCCTGGGTGTTGCCCGGGGTGGCGGTTCCGATGGTGGGTGCACCGGGCTTGGAAGGCGCGGTGATCGAGTTGGAGGCGGCCGACGGCGGACTGGTACCGATGCCGTTGGTGTCGGTGACCGTGAATGTATAGACGGTTCCGGGCGTGAGACCGGTGATCGTCGCCGTCGAGGCACTGCCGCTGACAGTGGTTCCCGTGCACAGCGAGCACGCCGGGCTCGGGAAGACCGTGGAACTGGTGATGGCCGACCCGTTGGACGATGCGGTCCAGCCGACGGACACCGAACCACTGGCGTTGACGGTGGCGCTGACCCCACTGGGGGCCGACGGCGCAGCCGGAATGATGATCGAGTTGGAGGCGCTCGACGGGCTACTGGTGCCGTTGATGTTGGTGGCGGTCACGGTGAAGGTGTACCGGGAGCCGGCGGGCATTCCGGTGATAGTCGCCGAGGTGGCACCGGCGCCGAGCACGGTCGTGCCCACGCAGGTAGAGCAGTGCGGATTCGGGCTTACCGTGTATCGCTGGATGGTCTGGCCGCCGTTCGACACCGGATCCGTCCAATTCACCGTCACGGTTCCACCGGATTCGGTCGCCGTTCCGATGGTCGGTGGGGATGGAGCAGTGCTGGTGGGGTAGTTGGGGAGACCGCCCGGGGAGGCCGAACAGTACTGGGTGACGGCCGGGCCGTTGGTGGGGACACCAGCGACCAGGCCCGAGTAGACGCCCAGGAGGGGTGGGCAGACGCTGGCTGAGCCCACTCCGGCATTGGTGGTGACCGACTCCAGCACCCATGACGGCGTGGAGGGGACCAGGTAGCTGGGCGGCGAGACGAAGTCGAGCAGCGGATCCCAGGTGTAGTGCTTCTGGTACCCCGTGGCTAGCGAATAGGTGCAACTGCCCCCGAACGGAGGGCAATTCTGATTGAACGTGCCCACCGGTCCTCGGGCGAACTGCTGGATGGAGCCATAGACGATCAGCTGGCCCTCGGTCCCACCGGTCCCATAGTTGTTGACCACGAACGACTGGGTGAGGGCCAATACGGCCGCGTCGATGGTGAGGCCGCTCGTACCGTTGGACGGGTCGCAGGTCGCGGCCGGCGACGCACAGGCCGGCAGCACGGTGGGATTGTTGTTGGTGGAGGTCGAAGCCAGAATCGGTCGGTTGACCTCGACGTAGTTGTCAGCGATCAATCCGAGTGAGTCATTGGTTCCGCCGGTGCTGTAGGGGCAGAAGCCCTGGGAGGCTGCGCTGGAGCCGCTCTGACCGGTGACCCAGGGATTGCTCGGGGTTCCGCAGTCCGCGTAGGTGATGTTGCCATCGATGATGACGTTATTGGCCGTTCCGACCGTGACTTGACCCGAAACTGACCCGTTGACAAAAGCGTCGCCTTCGGCATCGGGTGTGCCGGTCTCGCCGTAGTAACAGTTTGAGCAGCCCCCTTGACCCTTGACTTGGGCGTCGGGACCATATGAAGACGACGGTGTGTACGTGTTCGTCTGACCGACGTTGGCTGAGGAAGAGGACGTATAGGTTCCACCGCTGTATGAGGCGGAGAAGGTGTCGCCGACCTTGCCCGATTCGGTGGCGTGGCAGGTGGCTGTCGCGGTGGGGGGGGTCGTGGCCGGGGTGACGGGCGTGAGCGTCACTGTCGAACAGCCATTGATGGTCGCGGGGTTATTCCATGAGTTGCACGTTCCGCTCGGAGTGTTGCACTTTGCTTGGCTGAACGACATTGTGGCGCCGCCACTGGCTAACTGACTGCTCGAGGAGGTGACGGTGGCCGTCAGAGTGACCGAGGCGTTGGCAGCCGGGGCGGCAGGGTTGGAGAGGACATTGGTGACAGTGTTGGCGATCGGATCGTCGAACGGGTTGGCAAACGGCTGCGTCTGCGCCGTGGTTGCGTTCTCGACGAAGACGACGCCGTTCTGGGGTATTGGTGCAGTGCCGTTGTTCGGGCAGTTGTTGGTGTTGATAGGGACCCCGCCGGAAGAGGCAAGATCGTTGCTGTCGAATTGGTAAGTGAGACTGGGAACCGTGGTCTCCGGGGTGTCCGGGCTGACCACGGTCATCTGACCAACACCGCCGGCATTGGTGGAGAAGGTGATCTGAGTGGGGCCGGAGTACAGGCACCCGTTCTGGTAGGCGATGGTCCCCAACTGGGCGTCGCTGGCCGGCGGTTGCTCCACGCTATGGCCGTACGAGCTGTTGGTCGAGTCGTAGAGGGCCACGTCAGAGGTGGCGTTGGCGCAGCTGGAGTCGCTCCCGTTCATTCCATCGTTGCCACTGTTGTCAACGAATAGACAGTTGGGATCGGCCGTAGTCACAGTCGAACCCGGTGGAGTCGTGCCCGCTACGCCGAATGCTGGTGAGTCGGACGCGTTGCCGTCACCGCTCACGAAGATCGAGTCATTGGTATAGGTCGGCCCGAAGAGATAGTCGTTGGGTCCAAAGTAGACCGGCGAACAGTCGGCTCCGCTTCTGGATATGTTGTAGTTGAGTTTCCAGTTGTAGTTGCAGGTCGTATAGCTCCCGGTATCGCTGTACGACTCATAGTTTGACCACCACACGTTCTCGAGAAAGCCATTGCTCGGCGTGACGGTCACGTTCTCCTGGTCGAAGAGGTAGTGGTTGGTGGCCGAGTCGTCGTTGGCCGCCCCCACGACCTGCACCGTAAGACTCTGGAGCGCGTTGGTGGTCGGATTGAAGACCGGTTGGGGATTGCCAAAGGCGTAATATTCGGCGTCGGCTCCTGAAGAGGTGGAGTTGGGAACGAGGTTCCACTGGCCATAATCGATCCCGCTACATGTCCCTGCGTTGTTGGTACCGGTATTGCACTGGGCCAGGCTGGGGTTGGCGTTTACGGCCACCAGAAATGCGTTCTCGCCGGCTTCGAGGGCCCGATTGGCGTAGATCTGAACGGCCCGGGACTGCTGTAGCGGGAAGGACTGGGACACGGTGTTGACGAGGACCAGTCCGAGCATCGAGGTGATGATGGTGATGGCCAGCACGGCGACGATCGCCGTTTGACCGAGTTCGGAAACGGCTGCCCTTCGTCGGGCGATGGCGTCGAAATACCGGCGCATGTGACTGGATTCGTGGTTGTGAGACATAACGGTCACCCCACCGTGCCGGAGTACTGATATGGATAGGTCGAAGATTCGGGGCTTTCGGGATACCGGTAGACGATGGTCTGATTTTCGACGTTGCCGTTGTCGCCCGAGCCCTTGACGCCGATCATGAGGTCGATCCCGACGCTCTGGATAGCGTCCGCGGGGCATGTGGTGTAGGTCGAAATCGGTGCCGCACAAGAAGTCAGGCTGGCCGTGGTGGGGGACGGATAGCCGCGAGCGGCGCTCAGCTGGATGGTGCCCGTCTGCACCTCGGAGGGGGTGAGCTCGAAGGCGGCGTCAACGGTGGTGTCGAGGATGTCGTAGGTGAAGATGGGTTGGGTTGGGGCACCGCCGGACTGCTGGGATGGGTCGTTGATAACGTCCAGCACGTTGGTGACGAGTGTGTAGGTGGAGGTGTACTGGCACGGAGCTGGTGGAGTGGGATCCGGTGTCGGGGGTGGGGCGACGGAGGTCGTAAACGGGCAGCTTGAGCTGCCGCTGTCGTTGTGGACATGGGGAAGGTACTCCCTCACCTGGAAACTGCAGGGTGTGCTGGTGTTGCACTGACTTGGGTTCGGAAGGTTCGGGTTGACCGCGTTTCCGCTGGAGTCGTACTCCCCGGCAACGATCATGGCGGGGCCGGCAGTAGTTCCAGCACCCGTGACGTTGTGATAGGCGCTGCCGATGTTGGTGTAGAAGGTGAGGGAGAAATTACCGATTCCGCTGATTGCGTCGGGCGTTGGCAATGACGCGGATGGCTTATCGACGCCGAAGCCGGGAGTCGGCGCTCCGATGAGGGTGGTGGGGCCAGGTTCGACTTCGGCCCGGATCAACGACTGCATGGGGGCCAGAGCAGGTAGAGCTTGGTCGTTCTCCTCGTACTGGGAGCTCACGTTGTCGGTCACACGGCTGACCAGGCTCATGGATGTCATGACCACCGTGAGGAGTACGACCAGAAGAGTGGAGGCGATCAGGAGTTCGGTGAGTGTCATCCCTTCGTCGTCGCGGAGGTGTCTTGGATGCTTTCTGAAGCCGTGGACCGGCCGGTTCCCTTTGGTCGGGGCAGCGCGGCCCAAGGCGCGTGAGTGGGTCATGACGAAGGCACCTCGACCGGACCGGGCAGGTAGTTCGGCGTGCCGACGACAGTCGGCGGTCCTTGCACGGTTTCCGGAATGCTCACCGAGTTGGCGTTGACCGAAAAGGTGGTGGCTGGTGTGGTGGTGGTGGCTCCCACGGTGACCGTGTAGGAGTAGTTGCCGTAGGGAACGGATGTCCGGGTGAGCCCATCGGCGTCAGTGACCGGCAGCGTGTAGGTGTCTCCGGGTGCGCCGCACGAGGTGGAGGTGATGACTACGGTGGCCCCGCTGACCGGTGCCCCACTGGCGTTGACCACCTGTAGCGGAAGAAGTCCCAAGGGGACCACGGCGGTGGCGGTTCCCCCGGGGAGCGCCGTCAGTGGTGTGATCGATGTGCTGTTGGCTTCGGCTGAGCAATCACCTGCGGCGAGCGAGTAGCCACTGGCGTAGGGGTAGAGGACATTTGGTAGCTGACTGGCGTTGGGTGTCCCTCCGGCGGAGATCGGTGTGGTCCAGTTGGAAATCCCGGCCGGAGTCATCTCGAGAGGAATGCCGGTCACCGTGGCGCCCGGCAGCGAAGCCGGTGTCTGTGCTGTCCATGTACCCGAGGGGCCGTGAGCAGCGGTGGCGATGATCGGACCACTGGCCGTGGCCCCGGCCGCGGCACAGGTCGAACGGCTGGCGCTGGGCGGGCTCTCGCAGGCCACCCCGGTGTAGTACAGGACGCCGGGGGCGGGCGGAGGGGTGGCGAAGTTCCAGGCCCACGCCCCATTGAACGAACCGTCGAGTAGTTGTCCCGGCGCGGCCAGGCTCGTAGAGGTGGCGATGACGCAGTCGGCAATGTCCCCCGTGGCCGGCTGTCCGCATGCCACCGAGGTGGCGGCCAGTACCGAGGTGGGAATGCCATTGGCCCCTGATGGGATCAGTGCCCACGTGTGAGGCGTGGCGGTGAGATAACCCGCCCATACGGCGGCCGTTGGTCCCGGCATCGATCCGATGGCCACGCAGGTGGTCGACGTGCAGGAGAGACCGGTGATAGCCGCCGCTCCGCTGGGGAAGCTCTCGTCCGACCAGGTGCTTGCGCCACTGGACCCGATGGTGGCGGTGAGGATGGTCGGACCGGTCGGGCTGGTGGAGTTGGTGGCAACAGCCAGGCATTCCGTCGAGGTCGGGCAGGTGACTTCATCGACGGAACTGACCGTCGAGGAGCCGTTGGCCGTGGGCAGGGAGTCGGTGGTGAAGGTCGGCGTCCAGCCGGGGTTGGTGACGAGAGTGGCCGGGTCGCCGTCGAGCCTGAAGATTTCCGCTGCCGAAGCGGCCGTCCCGACTGTGGCTGATCCAGTCAGTTCGCAGGTTGACGATGTCGGGCAGGCAATGGATGCGAGCCCATTGAAGGTCGTCGAGGCCGGCGGCGCGACCTCCGTCCAGATGTCCTGGTGGGGTCCTGTCTGACCTACGGCCCCGGCCAACAGCACGGGGCCCGAGGCTGTCGTCCCCAGCGCATAACAGCCGTTGGCCGATGGGCACACCACCTGTGTGATATCGGTGACGACATTCGGAATGCTCGGAACGGCATCGGCCGCGGTGGTGTTGAGGTCCGTCGAGGTGGTCATGATGGCACCCCCGCTCGTACTGTCACCTACGCCGACGCAGGTGGGCGAGCCGCCCGAGGTGCAGGCCACTTGAGACAGGTTGGTTATGCCGGGGAGCGTGGCCGATGACCATGTGGACGAGCCGCCCCATGCGGCCGACGCCGTGCTCGTGCCGTTGCCAGAAGCCAGGCACGTGAGTCCGTCCGCGCCAGGGCATTCCACGCCGCCATCCACCGCTGTCGCCCCACCGTACGAGATGGCCGTGTTGAGACCTTCATCGAACTGGTTGAGGGAGACCGTTTGCTGAGCGGTGACTGTCACGATCTGGTTTGTCGCGCTCTCCGAGGTCGCCCCGCTGGTGTTGACAAAAGGAGGGGATCCGGAATAGAGGGGGAGACTCCCGGCGCTCGGCTGCCCGACCGACACTGAGTAGGTGCCGACCGGTACCTGAGCGAAGACGCAGCCGTTCTGATCAGGATTCAAGACGTCCGGGTTGGGCGACAAGGTAGCGGCGGTTCCGTTCGGGCCGGACGTCTCGTCGATCGACACCGGGATGGCGTTCAGACGACTCGCTGACGAGTTGCCGTGGATGTCGCTTTCGCCGTCGTTGTTCAGCTGCAGGGAGATGAAGCCCTCTGTCTGGAGTCCCGGTTTCGGATAGTCGATGTTGGTGGAGTCAGAAACGGATTGTCGGCCACCGTCCCAGGAGACAGTCACCTGCAACTCGATCACGCCGGGGTGGGTGGGACTCGGGGGCTCTCCGTCCGAGCACAAGTCGGACTGACCTTGGTTGTCGACGGCCACGTAATCGTAAGTAGCCTGAGCCGTGTAGGTGGTACCAACCAGTGTGGAGTTCGGTGTTTCGGCGCCGGCAGGGGCAGTAGTGAGATTCTGGGCCTGCCCCGTAATGATGGTTCCGTCAGCGCGAGTCGGCGGGTTCGTGGCGGAGTTCGAGTTGGAAAGGATCTCCATCCACGAGTCGGCCAGCTGCAGGGCTGCCTGATGCTGACGTGCGGTGGCCGACGCCTGCACGGTGGACGTGAGAAGGTAACCCATGGGGACCATGGTGATCATCAGGATGATGAAAGCCATCATCACCTCGACCAGAGTTATGCCCTCATCGGAGTGCCGGCCCTGGATTCTGTTGGCCATGCGGGCGCGCGCCGCCGAGGGGTTCAACGACCATCTCTGTGACCTGTCGGGTGTGGATTGTTTAGCCATTGCTCTATATGGCAGGGTACGTACCTACGACGGGCGTAAATAGGCGTAATTCCACCTGCACCAGGCATGATCGACTGTTCGGGCCCTGGACTTGAGCACGACGGACAGCCTCGTAAGCAGAATCGATCCGGGCGGCGCTGGTTCATTGGCCACGGAGAGGGGCGAGGGGAACAGCCACTGCAGCTGGCCTACGACATTGGTCGGCCAACGAGGGTTCTTGGTGTGACGACGTAACGGAGAGGCCTCCCTGCCTGGGAGCAACCGGGCGATTTGGACCTGAACCGGCTGACCTGTGATCAGAGCCGATGCGTATCGGCCGGCTGTCAGTACGACTTGGGCAATCCCAGGGAGTGTTGGGCCACAAAGTTGAGAATCATCTCGCGACTGACCGGGGCGATGCGCAGCAGGCGGGTCATTCCCCACAGGTCGGCCAATCCATACTCGGAGGACATGCCGTTGCCACCGTGGGTCTGGATGGACTGGTCGAGCGCGGCCAGCGCCGCCTCGGCCGCCGCGTACTTGGCCATGTTGGCCGCCTCGCCCGCCTCGGGAGTGTCGCCGGCGAAGTCGCACAGCCACGCCGCTTTGTCGGTCATCAAGCGGGCCAGCTCGACCTCGATCTTGACCTTAGCTAGAGGGTGGGCGATGCCCTGGTGGCGTCCGATCGGTGTTCCCCACACTTCACGGCTGGTGGCGTAGTCCGCCGCCTTGGCCAGGGCGTAGCGGCCGATGCCGTTGGCCGTGGCCGCCGACAGGATGCGTTCGGGGTTGAGTCCGAAGAACACCTGCCGCAATCCCTCGCCCTCGGTGCCGATGAGCCGGTCGGCTTCGACCTCGGTGTTGTCGAAGAACAGGGTGTACTGATTCTCCGGTGCGGTGATCTCCACCGGCAGCACCTGCTTATCGAGTCCGGGGGTGTCGGTGTCCACCACGAAGAGAGACAACCTTCCTCGGCCGGTGTCAGGGTCGACGCCCGATCGGGTCACCACCAGAATGGCCTGGCATTCGTCGACTCCCGATATGTAGTACTTCGAGCCGTGCAGTCGGTAGATGTCGCCGTCTTTGGACGCGGTGAGCGAGAGATTGTGGGAGTTCGACCCGGCATCGGGTTCGGTGATGGCGAAAGCCATTTTCAGTTCGCCGGTGGCGAACCGGGGGAGCCACCGCTGTTTCTGTTCCTCTGTTCCGAACTTGGCGATGATGGTGACGCAGATGGCCGCCGACACCACGATCACCAACAGCGGGCAGCCAGCTGCGGCCAACTCCTCCTGTACGGCGGCCAGCTCAGTGATGCCACCGCCGCCTCCCCCGTACTCCTCAGGCACATTGACCCCGATGAATCCCGGTTCGGCCACCGCCTTCCACAGCTCGTCGGTGCGCTCGTCGGCGCGGGCCTTGGCCACGTAGTACTCGTGGCCGAAATTGGAGGCGATCGAGCTCACCGCCTCCCGGAGCATCTGCAACTCATCCGATTCGATGAAGTCCACGGCGTTACTCCTCACCTTCGGCGGGTTCAGTGGATTCAGCCGGCCGTGCCGGTTCGGCCAACAACTCGGGGGAGAGGAGGGCTTCCGGAATGTCGACCACCCTGCTCCGAAGGTACTCGCCCAGTCCCTTGGCCTGCGGATCGGGTCGGGTGGAGCTGGCCACGCCTTCGCCGAGCAGCCCCGCCACCACGAAATTGATGGCCCGTACCCCGGGAAATGCGAATCGGTCGACCTCGAGGCCGTCGGCCTCGGGGAGTAGGGCACGGAACGTGCCGATGGTCATGAAGCCGTCGAGCCACAGCCAGGCTTCGTCCGAGCGGGCCCACAACCCGACGTTGGCGTTGCCCCCCTTGTCCCCCGATCGGGCCCCGATGAGAACGCCCAGGGGCAGGCGGCGGGTGGGGGTGGTGCCGCCCCGGGCGACCACCGCGTTGGAGCGGTGGGACGGGTCGGGAACGACCGGGATGCTCGAGGCCAGTGTGGCCGCCGGGTCCAGCGAGGCGTCGGCCGCCGAGTCGGTGACCGGTCCCGGGGTCGGGGACGAACCTGTCTCGGCCCTACCGACCCGGTTGGCCCTGTGCGGCACCTCGACCCTCTCGCCGTTGGCTAGCACGACCTGGGGGAGGACCAGGTCGGCGGGGACCACAGCCGGCCAGTAGACGCCGTACACGCTTCCCTCCGCCGGCGGGGAGGTCAGATGGAGGCCGGGGTATCCGGCCAGGGCAAGCTCGGTGGCCGCCCCCGAAAACGACCGGCCCACCCGGTCAGGGTCGGGGTCCTTGACGGTGATCCGGAGCTGAGCGGTGGCCTCGACATTGACCGGCGCATCCGGCTTGTCCGAGCGGATGAGCCGGGCGTCGAACTCGGCAAACTGCGAGGTCCCGCCCAGAGTCCGGTCGAGCGACCTCAGAGTCACGTCCGCCTTCTCCTCGATGTCCAGTCCGGTGAGGATGAAGGTCATCGAGTTGCGCCAACCGCCCAGCAGGTTGATGCAGACCTTGAGGTCGGGTGGGGCCGGCATACCCCGTGTTCCGGATATCCGCACCCGGTCGTCGCCTTGCTGGTCGAGCCGGACAGTGTCGAATCGGGCCACCACATCGGCGTTGGGGTAGTGGTGTCCGGCTATCTCGTAGAGCAGTTGGGCCGTCACCGTTCCCACCGACACCTCGCCACCGGATCCCGGATGCTTGGTGATGACCGAACTTCCATCTTCGGCCACCTCGGCCAGGGGAAAGCCGGGACGGTCGACCCCCTCGACCTCGGTGAAGAAGGCGTAATTGCCGCCGGTGGCCTGAGGGCCGCACTCGATGATGTGGCCGGCTACCACCGCTCCGGCCAGCCTGTCCCAGTCGGTCGGCGACCAGCCGTGGTGCCAGGCTGCCGGCCCGACCACCAGGGAGGCGTCGGTGATCCGCGGGCAGATGACGACGTCGGCTCCGCCGGATAGCGCCTCCACGATGGGCCATCCCCCGAGGTAGGTATTGGCGGAGATGACTTCACCGGTGGCTTCCACCAGCGGCTGTCCCGTGTCGAGATGGGCCAGGTTGTGACCGGCCTGTCGAAGCTCGCCGATCCGGGGCAGCAGGTCGTCCCCCTCCACATGGGCGACGGCAACGGCCAGGCCGAGCCGCTCGGCCAGCAGGCGCACCTGGTCGGCCAGGCCGGCCGGATTGAGCCCACCGGCGTTGGTCACCACCTTGATGTTGCGGTCCACGCATGTGCCCAACACCTGCTCCATCTGGGTGAGGAAGGTATGAGCCCAGCCGCGGTTCGGATCGCGCTGCCGTCCCTTCCACAGGATGAGCATGGTGAGCTCGGCCAACCAGTCACCGGTGAGCACGTCGATAGGGCCGCCCTCGACCATCTCCTTGGCCGCGGACAGGCGGTCCCCGTAGAAGCCTGAGCAGTTGGCGATACGGAGGGGATCGCTCACGACGGCCTCGCCGACCGTGGCCCGGTGGTGCCGTCGCCCGCGTCGCCCGCGTCGCCTGCGTTGCCCGCGCCGCCCGATCCCCGCTGAGCCCCTTCCCTCCGGTTGGTGCCGCCCTCCCCGTGCGGGGCGCTGTCGATCACCACCAGAACCCGGCCGGTCTCCACTTGATCACCCTCGATCACGGTCACCGACGTGACCGTTCCATCCGAGGAGGCGTTGACGGTGTGCTCCATCTTCATGGCTTCGAGCACGACCAGCAGCTGTCCGGCTGTGACCGGATCGCCCTCGCCCACCGCCACCCGGACCACACCACCGGGCATGGGAGCCACTGCCGATCCCTCGACGATGCTTTGGGCTTCTGACGGAAATGCCTCGTGCTCGATCAAGGTCGAACTACCGTCCGCCCCGTCTATATAGAAGGTCCGTCCCACCTGCTCGACGAGGTAGTGACGGGTCAGGCCGCCCACGTTCAGACGCACGTGGTCATCGGCCACCGACTGTGACTCCACGTCGAGGTTGCTCCCATCGATCTCCACCTCGTTGAGCCGCAGACCGTACCGATCGAACCGGTAGCCGACCACCACCTGACGATCGGCCTCTCCGCCAACGAGGTCGTAAGTGGTGGTCTGCAAGGCCGACGCGTTGTTGCGATAGCCGGACGGGATGGTCGGCTGTACGCCCACTCGGCTACGGCGCCGTGCCTGCCCGGCCAAGGCGGCAGCCAGAGCGTGGCGCCGACGGGCATCGACATCGGCCAAAGGGGCAGCCAGCTGTTCGAGGCCGTGACGATCGAGGAAACCGGTGTCGGTATCGCCGGCCAGGAACTCAGGGTGACGCAGCACCCGCACCAGCAGGTCGCGATTGGTGGCCGGACCGTGGATCCGCGAGTGGGCCAGGGCCGATGCCAGTGAGGCGGCCGCCTCGGCGCGGGTGGGCGCCAGGGCGATGACTTTGGCCAGCATGGGGTCGTAATGGGGGCTGACGGTGTTCCCGGACACCACTCCAGTGTCCACCCGCACCGGCACGTCTGACGGTCTCGATGCCGTCAGGTCGAAACAGTGGAGCGTTCCGGTCGATGGTAGCCATCCTCGTGCCGGGTCCTCCGCGTAGAGTCGGGCCTCGATGGCGTGACCCTGGGGTCCGGCGGCCGCGGCGGCATGGACCTCGGCCGGCAGGTGCGCCCCTCCGGCGATGAGCAGTTGTAATCGAACCAGGTCGAGGCCGGTAATGGCTTCGGTGACCGGGTGCTCGACCTGGAGGCGGGTGTTCATCTCGAGGAAGAAGGGCTCGCCGTTTCTGTCCACGACGAACTCGACGGTGCCGGCGTTTACATAGCCGACGTGACGGGCGGCGGTCACTGCCGCTTCTACCAGGCGGGTCCTCAACTGCGGTGTCACCACCGGCGAGGGTGCCTCTTCGATGATCTTCTGGTGTCGTCGCTGGATGCTGCACTCGCGTTCGAACAGGGCCACTGTGTCGCCGTAGGCGTCGGCCAGCACCTGGACCTCGATATGGCGCGGATCGCGGAGGTACCGCTCGAGGAAGACGGTGCTGTCGCCGAATGCGGCCTCGGCCTCCCGGCGAGCCCCGATGATCGCCTCGGTGAGCTCGCTCGATCCCCACACCACCCGCATGCCACGCCCACCACCACCGGCCGACGCCTTGACCAGTAGCGGCCAACCCAGTTCCTCTACGGCCACGATGTCGGGGAGGGCGTTGCCGTCCACCGTCACCGACGGCAGGGTGGGCACCCCGGCCGCCCTCATCAGGTCTTTCGACCCGATCTTGGACCCCATGGCGTCAATGGCCTGTGCCGGGGGACCGACCCAGATCAGGCCGGCGCCGGTGACCACCCGGGCGAAGTCACCCGACTCCGACAAGAAGCCGTACCCGGGGTGGATGGCGTCGGCCCCAGCCCGCGAGGCGGCGTCGAGGATCAGTGCGGACCGTAGATAGGTATCGGCCGGGGCGGTGCCCGGCAGCCGCACGGCCATGTCGGCCGCGGCCACGTGCGGGCTGTCTGCGTCGGCGTCGGAGTAGACGGCCACCGTGGCCATCCCCATGGCGCGTGCCGTTCGCATGATGCGACCGGCGATCTCCCCTCGATTGGCGACCAGCAGGGTGCGGATGGGTACGTAGGTGCTCATCGGTGCGCTCACATCCGGAACACGCCGTAGCCGCGTGTTCCGGCGATGGGCTGGTTGTCGATGACCGACAGGCATATTCCCAACACGGTGCGGGTGTCTCGGGGGTCGATGATGCCGTCGTCATAGAGGCGGGCGCTCAGGAAGAGGGGCAGGGACTCCGCCTCTATCTGGGCCTCCACCAGTTCGCGCATGGTGGCATCCGCTTCCTCATCGAAAGGCGTTCCTTTGGCCGCGGCCGACTGACGGTTGATGATCGACAGGACTCCGGCCAGCTGGGCCGGACCCATGACCGCCGAACGGGCGTTCGGCCATGCGAACAGAAACCGTGGGTCGTAGGCCCGTCCGCACATCCCGTAGTTTCCGGCTCCGTACGAGGCACCGATGTTGATGGTGAGGTGGGGGACCGAGGAGTTGGATACGGCGTTGATCATGAGGGCCCCGTGCTTGATGATCCCGCCCTGCTCGTACTCCTTGCCCACCATGAACCCCGTGGTGTTCTGCAGGAAGAGGAGGGGGACGTCGATCTGGTTGGCCAACTGGATGAACTGGGTGGCCTTGTGGGCCTCCTCCGAGAAGAGCACCCCACGGTGGTTGGCCAGCACGCCGATGGGATAGCCGTGGATGGAGGCCCATCCGGTGACCAGGCTGGTCCCGTACAGGGGCTTGAACTCGTCGAACCGCGATCCGTCAACCACGCGGGCCAGGATCTCGCGAGGGTCGAAGGGGACCTTGGGATCGGACGAGGCTATGCCCAGGAGTTCGTCGGGATCGTGGACCGGGTCATCCGCCGGCTGACTGGGACCCGGTCCGTGCTTGCGCCAGTTGAGCCGGCTCACGATCTGCCGTCCCAACCGTATGGCGTCGCGCTCGTCAACGGCCAGATAGTCGGCCAGACCCGACACCCGGGCATGCATCGATGCCCCGCCCAGTTCCTCGTCGGTCGATTCTTCGCCCGTAGCCATCTTGACCAGCGGGGGGCCACCCAGAAACACCTTCGAACGCTGCTCGATCATGACGATGTAGTCGCTCATGCCGGGGACATAGGCGCCCCCGGCGGTGGAGTTCCCGAATACCAGGGCCACCGTGGGCAGACCGGCCGCCGAGCTTCGGGTGAGATCGCGGAAGGCCCGCCCACCGGGTATGAACAACTCGGCCTGGGCCGGGAGATCCGCTCCTCCCGACTCCACCAGGTTGATGACCGGCAGGCGGTTCTGGAGGGCGATGTCGGCGGCACGGGCCCCTTTCCGGAAGGAGAAGGGATTCATGGCGCCGCCCCGAACCGTGGGATCGTGCGCCGACACCAGGCACTCGACTCCCTCGACTATCCCGATCCCCACGATGGATGAGGCGCCGACCGTGTACTCGGTGCCCCCGGCGGCCAGGGGGGAAAGCTCGAGAAAAGCGGTATCCCGGTCGAGAAGCATCTCTACCCGCTCGCGGGCCAGGAGCTTGCCTCGTTCACGGTGGCGCCGGACGTAACGCTCGCCACCTCCGGCCCGTGCCGCCGCCAACTGCTCGTTGATGCCGGTCAGTGCCTCCTCGAGGGTCCGACGATTGGCCAGGAAGGATCGTGAGCCGGGGTCGATGGTGGAGGAGAGGACGGGCATGGGGTCGGTGGTTTGCCGGCTGTGCTGAACAGGTGACCGTTAGGTCGGGTCGCATTGATGGGTCCGACGTGGGAAGAATAGGCCCATGACCTTTAGGCCGGGTAACGATGGGTACCGACACGGGGCGGGCATGACGCGGGCAGACCTGACGGAAGCGGGCCTGACGGACACCCCTGCATGGTGATCCGCACTTATCCCCAGGTTCCCTCCGAAGGGTGGGACGAGAGTGGCGACCTCCAACCAGGTGGTTCGTCGGACACCCTGGTGTACCGGCGAGTGGGCAGGCAGCTATCGGCGGTGGTGCTGGCCGCCGGCGAGGGCACCCGGATGCGTTCCGCTCGGCCCAAGCCCCTGCACCGGTTGTGCGGCCGGCCCATGATCCTCCACGTACTCGACGCCCTGGCCGAGCTGTCGGTGGCCCGAGTGGTGGTCGTCGTCGGCCACCGGGCTGAATGGGTGACCAAGACCCTGATGGAGCATGCGCCTGCCGGTATGGCCATCGAGTTCGTGGAACAGGTCGAGCAGAAAGGGACGGCCGATGCCATGGCCGTGGCTCTGACCGGCCTACCCGACGAAGGTGACGACGACGATGACGTGGTGGTTCTTCCCGGAGACACCCCCCTGCTCCGGCCACCGACCCTGGCCGCTCTGGTCCACCAGCACCGGGCCACCGATGCCACCGCCACTCTTCTCACCGCCGTGATCGACGATCCCACCGGTTACGGGCGGATCGTACGAGGGCGTGACGACATGGTGGCGCGAGTGGTCGAACATGCCGATGCCACCGACGAGGAACTCGCCGTTCATGAGATCAACACCTCGATCTACTGCTTCCGACGCAGCGTGTTGGCCCCGTCGCTGCGCCGTCTCAGTCCGGCCAATGCTCAAGGAGAGCACTACCTGACCGACGTTGTCGGTGTCCTCTACGAGGCCGGTCACAAAGTCGATTCCCTGGTGGTGGCCGATCCCATGGAGGTGGCCGGGGTCAACGATCGGGCCCAGCTGGCCGTGGCCGAGGCCGAGTTGCGCGATCGGATCAATGAGAGGTGGATGCGTCGGGGGGTCACCATGTGGGACCCCGAGCGGACCTACATCGATGTCGAGGTCCAGCTCGAGCCCGATGTCGTCCTGCTCCCGGGAGTCATCCTGCAGGGCGATTGTCGCATCGGCGCTCACGCCGAGGTGGGGCCGCAGGCCCATCTGGTCGACACCGTGGTGGGGGAGGGGGCGGTGGTCAACTCCTCGGTGTGCCGTCGTTCGGTCATCGGTGCCCATGCTCGGATCGGCCCCTACTCGGTCCTCGAGGAAGGTACCGAGATCCCCGCCGGAGGAACCGTGGGGCCGTGGTCGGAGGGCATGGCCAAACCTGACTTGGCTGCCGAAGGCCCCCCCGACCCCCACGATGGGACGAGATAGCGTCGTGGGCATGGAGTTCACCCCCCGGCGACGCCTCGAGCTGGTATCAGGGCGATCGCATCCCGAGCTGGCCCGGGACGTCGCTCGTCAATTGGGCGTGGACCTGGGCGAGGCCAATCTGCGGGAGTTCGCCAATGGCGAGATCCACTGTCGCTTCGACTCCTCGATCAGAGGAAGCGATGTCTTCATCATTCAAACTCATTGCGGACCGGTGAACGACTCGCTGATGGAGCACCTGATCATGATCGACGCGGCCAAGCGGGCTTCGGCCAAGAGGATCACGGCCGTGTGCCCTTATTACGGGTATTCACGACAGGACCGCAAGGCCTCCGGACGTGAGCCGATCACGGCCAAATTGGTCGCCGACATGCTGTCGGTGGCCGGTGCCGATCGGGTTGTGAGCGTCGATCTCCATTCCGGTCAGATTCAAGGGTTCTTCGATGTCCCTTTCGATCACCTGACGGCCGCTCCTGTTCTCGTTGCCTACCTCCGGGCCCAGCGCAGCGATTCGCTGGTGGTGGTGGCTCCCGATGCCGGCCGGGTGAAGGTGGCCGAGAGGTTCAGTCAGCATCTGACGGCTGATCTGGCCGTGGTCCACAAGCGCCGCCTTCGGGGCCGCACCGATCAGGTCGAAGCGCTGCATGTCGTCGGTGACGTCGAGGGGCGCCAATGCGTCCTCATCGACGACATGATCGATACGGCCGGCACCATCGTGGCTGCCGCCGACCTGCTGGCCGACCGCGGTGCCACCGAGGTGTGGTGCATGGCCACTCATGCGGTCCTCTCCGATCCGGCCGTCGACCGGCTCAAAAACTCGGCTCTCACCAAGGTAGTGGTCACCGACACGCTGCCCATTCCTCAGGACCGGCGGTTCGACAAGCTGGAAGTTCTCTCGGTGGCGAAGTTGATCTCCGATGCCATCGACGCTGTCTTCGAGGACACGTCGGTGTCCGAGATCTTCGGTGGCGAAAATCTGGCCTGAATCTGCGCCACGCGGAGAGGGCACAGTCAATGCAACACCCGCTCCGACCCGGCCACATATGAGCGGTGCCGCAGAGACGACGGGATACGGATATGTGCCGGAAAACGTAAATTTCAAATGAAAATGGTCGATCGACATGGGATTTTCCGCGTATCCAAGTAGATATGCGCCCAGCACCGCGTATTATCGATCATTACTGTCCAGTAATATGTAATTCCGGCGGCCCCGTTGAGCTTGGTTTCCGCCACCGCGCTCCGGGGCCGCCCTTTTCTATTCGCCTGACCCACCGTAGGACCCTGCGTTGGGCTGTAGAGGACGGGCGCTGCCGCTTCCGTCTTGACGGCCCTCTCCCCCATAAAGGCAGGGGGACCCCTGGGCGAAGGGCCTCAGACCTGGAACAGAAGGGCAGGACTCTGCTCGACGGGCCTGAAAACAAGCTCAATGAGCTTGACGGGTGGTTGTTACCCGAAGCCGACTGGACTCAAACGTCGCTCTGGGGATTCTTGGCCGTACTTCCTGACACTTCCTGACGCTGTCCCATTGACTTCCTGACGCTGTCACATCCCACTGGAATCATGGGCTCATGTCGACGGCAACCGGCAGAAAATCCACCCTTCGCAACCCGTCGACGTCCCCTGTCGGCCAGCGAAAAGGTCCTTCGCCGGATTCCCGTTCGTCATCGTCATCGTCATCGTCATCGACAGCTTCATCGACGTCGACATCGAAGAGCGCCGTCAGCGCCAAAGCCGTAGAGCGGGCCGTCGACACCATCGCCTCCTTCGTGTCCGGCTTCGAGCCCGGTCGGTATCCCAGCGCTGATGCTGCATCATTGGTCGACCTTTTCATCCGCGGTGAGAGGCTCTGCAACGCAGGAAAGACACTGGCGGCCAACCGAGTGTCGGAGTCGAACAAACCCATCGAGGAGGGTCATCGGAGTGCGGCCCATTGGCTGGCCGGCGTATCAGGGGAGTCGGTGGGGGAAGCCATGGACGTGCTCAAGCTCGGCCAGGCCTTCGAGAACCAGCCGGGTGTGGACGACGCCTACCGCCAGGGGAAATTGTCCCGGGCGCGAGCCAAACTCGTGTCCGGGGCGGTGAAGGTCAACCCGCAAAGCGAAGGTGAGATTCTCGAGGGCGCCAAGCACGACTCGCTCCGCCAACTGAAGGAGCGGTGCCTCCGCGCCAAAGCGCAGGGCCGATCCGCGGCTGGGGCGGCCGAAGCATACGAAGCGATCCGAAAGTCCCGCTACTGCCGGACGTGGACCGATCCAGATGGAGCCTTTCGTCTCGACGCCCGACTCACCCCTGACGCGGGTGCCAGTTTGCTCGCCTCTTTGTCCTCGGAATCCAATCGCGTGTTCGAACGGTCGAGGAAATCCGGCCTGCAGGAGTCACGTGACGCCTACTGCGCTGACGCTCTGGTCGCCGTGGTGAGCGGACACCCGGGTGACCGAAATGACGACGCCGGTACGGCGTCCACCGGGCACCGGGCACCGGACCCCAGAGCCCTGGTCCATCTTCGGGTGGATCTCACGGCCTTGCGTCGAGGGTCTCTGACCAGAGGTGAGGGTTTGTGAGATTCCCGGAGTCGGTCCCGTCCCGCTCGAAACGGCTCGTTCCCTGATGGGGGATGCCATCACCAAAGTTGTCATCACGAACGGCGTGGATGTGACAACGATCTGCAGCTTAGGCCGGTCCATCCCCGCCCCTTTGAAGTCGGCTCTGTTGGAGAGGGATCAGACCTGCGTGGTTCCTGGTTGCGATGTGGCCCATGGCCTCGAGTTCGACCACTGGAGAACGTCCTTCGCCGACGGGGGTTCGGTATCGCTCGACAATCTCGCTCGGCTCTGCGGACACCACCACTATCTCCGCACTCATAAGGGATTCCAGCTGGGCGGGGGTCCAGGTCGGTGGCGTTGGGATCCACCGGAATCGCCCGCCGATTCGGTGCCATCGGGCGGACCTCCCGGAACCGACGGATCGGGCGGGGTCGCCGGTACTGAATGGTCGATTGGTGACCAGGTGGGGCACGAGCTGAATCTGTTCACGCGGGAAGAGTGATGGTGGAACTTCTGCGCCCTGGGCGGATCGGCGGCCGCTGAGCGCAGTGATTCCCGGGGGGATCGGGGAGTCCTGACTGCCCTGACTACCAGGCGGATTCCCCCATCTGGGAGACGAAGTCCTCCCCTGTGGCCGCTGGTCTGACCGCTCGTCTATCATGGCTGGCCGTCAGCAATGGTCGCCCGCGATCGCCGCCAAATGAGTGATCGGCCGGCGCAGGCCACCTTCGTGTCGGTATTTCTTGAGGAGTTCTCGCATGCCCGAAGTCACACTCGCCGCAGAATCTGGGCGCAATACAGGATCCAGTTCGACGCGTCGTCTCCGGGCTGAGGGAAAGATCCCCGGCGTGATGTACGGGCATGGGGCCGATCCCCTGCCCCTCGCCGTCGGTGCCCGGGACTTCCAAATCGCCCTTTCCGGTGAAGCCGGCCTCAATACGTTGCTCTCGCTCCAGGTGGACGACAAGAACTACCTGACTCTGGCCCGAGACATCCAACACCACCCCTACAAGAATGTGGTGACCCACATCGACTTCCTCATCGTGCGGCGGGACGAGGTCATCTCCGCCGAGGTCCCCATCAACCTGGTCGGGGAGGCCATCGAGGTACAGCATGGCGACGGGATCGTCGATCAGCAGCTCTTCGCCGTTCACATCAAGGCCAAGCCTGCGGATATTCCGCCCTCGGTTGATATCGACATCACAAACCTGGTCATCGGAGGCTCGCTCCACGTTTCGGACATCTCGTTTCCCGCCGGTATCGAGCTCGAGACGGATGTGGAGTCCACTGTGGTGGCCGGACAACCGCCGCGGGTGCAGGTCACGGCGGAGGAGGAGTCCGAAGCAGCTGCTGCTGCGGCCGAGGCGGCGGGAGAGGTGGCGGCCGAGTCGGCCGACTCCGAGTCCTCGGAGGGCTAAGTCCTGCTCCGCCACCGGCGCCCGTCTGAGGGTCCCCGAAGAGGAACACCGGTGGACTTCCTTGTCGTCGGATTGGGCAATCCGGGGATCGATTTCGTCGGGACCCGGCACAATATGGGTGCCGAGGTGGCCGCCGCCTTGGCCGAGCGTTACCAGGGTCGACTCAAGCCGGAAAAAGGGCTTCATGCCGTCGCCTGCGAGATCCGGATAGGTCAGCGACGGGTGCTGCTGGCCGTTCCCCAGACATTCATGAACGACTCAGGCCGCGCCGTGGCTCCACTGGTCAGACGGGCGGGCATCGACCAGTTGGACGAGTCCGACGTGCCGGCCACAGGCGCCTCGGAACCGGTCGGCGCCCCCCGACCGTCGAGCACCGCCGCTCCGTCAACCGCCACTCCGTCAACCGCCGCTCCGTCAACCGCCGCTCCGTCAGGAGCGGAGGCCAGCACCCGACCGGCCGCTGACAAACGCCCGGCGCGCTCGAACCCCCCGGGCCGTTCCGCCGGCATTGGGGCCCGCCTCATCATCGTCCATGATGAGCTCGATCTCCCCTCCGGCCGGGTCAAGGTCAAAGCGGGCGGAGGCTCGGCCGGCAATAACGGGCTGAAGTCGATCGACAGCCACCTGCACGACAATCAATATCTGCGCGTCCGGGTCGGGATCGGCAAACCGCCCGGGCGTCAATCGGGGGCCGACTATGTGCTCAAACGGCCCGGAGCAGCCGAAAGGGCTGTGCTGGAGGCGGCCATCGAAGAAGCGGCCGATGCGGTCGAACTGATCGTTTCATCGGGGCCCGAGGCGGCCATGAACAGGGTGAACTCTGCCAGTTGATGCCGGCGGTCCCGGTTGATGCTGCCAGCGGCGGCAGCGGCGTTGCTCTTCCCGGGTGTCCGGATCAGATGGAGCCGTTACCGCCGATGACGACGGGCAGTGGGCGATGAAGACGGGCCGACCATCAACGAAAACAGCCGAAGGTGACCCACTGATCCCACCGCCGAGCGTCGCCCTCGGTCCCGGTACCCTGGGCCGGTGAGCCTGCGCTCGCTTCCCCCTCTGCTTCGCAACGAGCCGGCTATGACGCGAGTGATTGGCGCGCCCGGCGCCACCCTGGCCGTTGCCACCCCGGCCCAGGCCTTTGTGCTGGCCGGACTGGTCCGGCTGAGTAGTCGACGGCCGGTGCTGGTGATCACACCCACAGGAGCGACGGCCGAGCAACTTGCCCATGACCTGGAGGCCTTCACCGATGGCCCGGCCCAGGAGCCCGCCTCCGACGGCCACCGCCCGTCAGCCCCCGCCGGGCGGGGGATCCATGTATTTCCGGCCTGGGAGACCCTTCCGTTCGAGCGGGTGAGCCCCGATGTGGCCACCATGGGTCGCCGCCTCCGGCTGCTGTGGGAGCTGGGCGGGGCGGGGACGGGCGAGGGCCGGAGTGCGGGCCCGAGCCGCACCGGCGATCCCGCCGCTCCCGAGATCGTCGTGGCCCCGATCAAGGCGGTGCTCCAGCGCCTCGGCCCCTGGCGCACGGCGGCCCGACCGGTGGAGGTGCACCCGGGCGACAGGGTGTCGACTGACGAGCTGGTCTCCCAACTGGTGAGCATGGGTTATCGGCGCGAGTCGATCGTGGAACACCGTGGGGAGCTGGCCGTACGGGGTGGGATCGTTGACGTGTTCCCCTCCACCGCGGACGATCCGATCCGGATCGACCTCTGGGGTGACGAGGTCGACCGGCTGACCCGTTTCGACGTCGCCGACCAGAGATCGATCGGTGATCTCGAGCGGGCGCAGATCTTCGGTTGCCGGGAGCTGGTGACCGACGAGGCCATGCGGAAACAGGCAGCCACACTGGTCGGTACGGCGCCGTGGGGCCGGCACCAGTGGGACCGACTGGCCGACGGCGAACAGTTCGACGGTATGGAGTCGTGGCTGCCCTGGCTGGTGGAGTCGGAGGAGCTGGTCACCGACCTGTTGGGCGATGATGCCCTGGTTGTCCTGGTCGAGCCCCGCCGGGTCCGTGACCGTGCCGGCGAGCTGCTGGAGGAAGAGGCGGCGCTGGCCGATGCTCTGGCCACGACGTGGGGGCTCGACGCCGGTGACGATGCTCCCCGGTTGCATGTCCCCTTCGACCGTCTGCTGGCCGGTACCGGTGCCGGCCTGGTTTCGCTCGTCCCTTCGGCCGAGGGTCCGGACATCCCCGCCATCGAGAGTCGAGGGTGGGAGCCCATCCTCGGCGACGGTGCCAAGCTGGCCTCACAGGTGGCCACGCTCAGCGGCGACGGGTACGCGGTCGTGCTCTGCTCGTCCACGTCCGGGGGAGCCGAGCGACTTTCGGGGTTGCTGGCCCAGGAGGGCATCACCGTGCCAGTGGCCCTCGCCGCCGGCTCGGACGCCGTCGACCTGACCGTGGCCGGCGCCCGCATCGTGGTGGCAGCCGTGGATCGAGGTTTCGTCCTGCCCCGATCGCGCATCGCCGTGCTGGCCGAGTCCGATGTGACCGGGCGACGCCGGCCCCACCGGCAGGCCCGGGCCCGGGCCCGACCGGTCGACGGCTTCTTCGACGATCTCTCACCCGGTAGCTACGTCGTGCACCGCCAGCACGGGGTGGCCCGCTACGGGGGAATGGTGACCCGCACGATGGGAGGGGCCACCCGCGACTACCTGCTCCTCGAGTACCGGGGCGACGACAAGCTCTATCTCCCCACCGACCAGATAGATCAACTCACGCCCTACGCCGGCGGCGAGTCGCCGACGGTCAGCCGGCTCGGAGGATCGGAGTGGCAGCGGGCCCGGTCCAAGGCCCGTGCCGCCGTACACGAGATCGCCGAGGAGCTGGTGGCTCTGTACCGCCGCCGTCTCCAGGTCACAGGACACGCCTTCGGGCCGGATACTCCGTGGCAGGCGGAGCTCGAATCCTCGTTCCCTTTCATCGAGACGTCGGACCAGCTCCGGGCCATCGAGGAGGTCAAGGCGGACATGGAACTGTCCCAGCCCATGGACAGGCTGGTATGCGGCGACGTGGGATTTGGTAAGACCGAAGTGGCCATCCGGGCGGTGTTCAAGGCGGTCCAGGACGGTTTTCAGGGAGCGATCCTGGTTCCGACCACGCTGCTGGCCAGCCAGCATTTCCAGACCTTCACCGATCGCTATGCGCCGTTTCCGGTCAAGGTGGAGATGCTCAGCCGGTTCCTGACCCCGGCCCAGACTCGCTCCGTACTGGCCCGCCTGGCCGACGGCTCGGTCGACGTCGTGGTGGGCACCCACCGGATGCTCGGTGGTGACGTTCGCTTCAAGAAGCTGGGGCTGCTGGTGGTGGACGAGGAGCAGCGCTTCGGAGTGGGGCACAAGGAGTCGATCAAGGCCCTGGCCGATGGGGTGGATGTCCTCACCCTGACGGCCAGCCCCATCCCTCGCACGCTCGAAATGGCACTCACCGGAATCCGTGACCTGTCGATGGTCAATACGCCACCCGCCGCTCGTCGTCCGATCCTCACCCACGTGGGCGAGTTCGAGGAGGGCGCGGCGTCGGAGGCCATCCGCCGCGAGCTCCTGCGAGAGGGACAGGTGTTCTACGTCCACAACCGGGTCACCGACATCGATGCCACTGCCCAACGCGTCCAGAAGATGGCGCCCGAGGCCCGGGTGGCCGTGGCCCACGGCCAGATGGACGAGGGATCCCTCGAGAAGGTTGTGCTCGACTTCTGGGAGGGGTCCTACGACGTCCTGGTCTGCACCACCATCATCGAGTCGGGAATCGACATGCCCACGGTCAACACCCTGGTCGTCGACCGCGCCGACCTGCTCGGGCTGGGGCAGCTGCACCAGCTGAGGGGCCGGGTGGGTCGTGCCGGGCAGCGCGCCTATGCGTACTTGTTCCACCCCGTAGACCGGGTCCTGTCCGAGCAGGCCTACGAGCGGCTCCGCACCATCGGCGACCATAACGAGCTCGGATCCGGGTTCAAGATCGCCCTCCGCGATCTGCAGATCCGAGGAGCGGGGAACCTCCTGGGCCGCGACCAGTCGGGTCACATTGCCGCCATCGGTTACGACCTCTATGTACAGATGGTCTCTGAAGCCGTCTCCGAGCTCAAAGGCGAGTCGCGTCCGCGCCCGGTTGAACTCTCGCTCGACCTGCCCGACGCCGCCCACCTGCCCGGTACCTACGTGGCGGCCGAGGACGTACGCCTCGAGGCCTATCGGCGCCTGGCATCGGTGCAGACCGAAGCCGAGATCACCGACGTCCGGGCCGAGTGGGAGGATCGGTTCGGCCCGCTTCCGGCCCCGGCCCAGGCCCTCTTGGATGTCGCCCGCTTGCGGGTCGAGTGTCTGCGACTGGGGATCACCGACGTGGCCGTGGCCTTGCCTCGCCCGGGCATGAGCTCCGGACTCCGTACAGCCGGTTCCGCCGCCGGTGGCCGAGCTGGCGGCGGACGAGGTGCGAGTGCGGGTGGTCGTGCGGTGCGAGTCAGTGGCACCGGTGGCGGTGGAGGTGGTCCCCGGGCCACGGTCAAACTCTCGCCCATCTCGCTGCCTGCCTCGGCCGAGGTGCGGTTACGGCGCCTGGCCCCGGGCGCCACCTATCAACCGGATCTCCACCGGCTTCTTCTGTCCATGGCCCTGCCGGCCGAGGGTTCGGAGTTCGCGCCGGATCTGGTCACCCTTCTGGCCCAGCTGGTGCCGGCCGACGGGTGATACCCATCCGGGTTGGTGCAACCACCCGAGGGACGGGCTCGGAGTCGGCGGTTGGCGGTGGGGATCGGGCTCGCCCCATCCGGCGGAACACCGCGAAACGAGGTTCCCGCCGCCACCCATTAGCATCGCCGCCGTGAAACGCCTTCTTACTGGGGTCGTCGTGTCCGCCGCCATCCTGGGCGCCGGAGCCGCCTCCTCTGCCTGCAACGCCGTTCCTCCGGCAGCCTCGGCCAATGGGGCCACCATCTCGACCGCCACCCTCAACAGCCAGCTGAAGGTGCTCGAGTCCACCGTGGCCGGTGGATGCCTGCTCGAATTGGAGAACAGCCAGTTCAGTCCGGCCTCGGTGCAGGGAGAAGGTGGCTCGGGGACATATACCACCGAGTTCGCCGGATCGGTTCTCCAGACCCAGGTCAGTGACCTGCTGGCCCAACAGTACGCCGCCACCAAGGGCATCGTCGTCTCCTCTGCCGACATGGCCGCGGCCAAGTCCGACCTGGCAGCCACGCTCGACGGCGAGATCAGCCAGCAGGTGGAGACGGCCGAGTCCGAGGGAACGACCTCCTTCTGTCAGGAAGCGAGCGGAGCCACCCTCAGCGGCGCCCAGCTTCTGGCCGGCCTTCCCGCCGACGTCGCCGACGCCCAGGTCAAGAACCAGGCCGTCGACGAGAAGCTTCTGGCCCGCGACGCCGATCTCTCCAACAGTGCCGTGGTCAAGTACTACAACAGCAATCTGTCGCAATTCACCCAGGCCTGTGTGAGCCGTATCGTGTCGGCCAGTCAGACCGACGCTGACCAGGTCGTGGCCCAGCTCGACGCCGGCGCTTCCTTTGCCGCCGTGGCCAAGGCCAAGTCGCTTGACACCCAGACAGCCTCCAATGGTGGGTCGCTGGGGTGCGACTTCACCCAGGCGCAGGTGGAGCAGGCACTGGAGCAGCAGTCGATCCAGGTGGGGAAAGCTCTCGCCCCGGTACAGGATTCGAGCAGCGGCCAGTGGTATGTGTACGAAATCACCAGCCAGTCGATCGAGCCCCTGTCGGCGGCCCAGTCGGTGGTCCGCCGTGAGCTTCTCGAGACTTCGAGCAACGTCGACAGGGTGAGTAGGGAGATCGTGGCCTTCGCCCGCCATTCGGATATTTCCGTCGATCCTCAGTACGGGACGTGGAAGGGGCTCGCGGTGATTCCTCCTGTACCCCCGCCGTCGAGGTTCCTGTTGCCATCCGTGTCCGGGGCGGCCAGCATCGCCAGTTCGTCGCTCGGTTTGAGCGGGCCCACGGGGGCCGGTGGCGCTCAGGGCGTATCGCCGGCTACTGCCGGTTCGGCTGGATCGAGCTCCGCCGGCTGATTCCGTCCGGTCGAATCCGTTCGTGACCCCTCGGAGCTCAGGCGTTTCTCGCATTGACATCGTCGGCCTGGGGCCGGCTGGTCCCGAGCTGATCACGCGGGAAACGCATGCCCTCATGACCGGTGATGGGGCGGTCTATCTGCGTACCGCTCGGCATCCCGCCTCAGAGAGGTATCCCGGGCTGCCCACCTTCGATCACCACTACGAAGGAGCGGACAACTTCGCCGCCGTGTATGCGGCCATCGTGTCCGACCTCATCGCGGCCGCCCAGAAGGGGCCGGTGGTCTACGCCGTTCCCGGTTCACCCAGCGTCGCCGAACGGACGGTCGCGCTTCTGCGAGAACACCCGACGGTGGTGAGCGGCGGGATCGAGGTGGTGGTGCACACGTCGGTATCGTTCGTCGACCTCGCTCTTCTCCGCCTGGAAGTGGACCCGGTCGCCGCCGGATTCCAGTTGGTGGATGGCGAGACCTTTTCGGTTCAGGCGGCCGGGCAGCGTGGACCGCTCCTGGTGGCACAATGCTGGAACAAGGACATCCTGTCCGACATCAAGCTCGCCGTGGAGTCTCCGGTGACCGAGAGGGTGACCGTTCTCTTCCATCTCGGGCTGACCGACGAACGGGTGTGGGACGTCTCCTGGGACGAGATCGACCGGTCGTTTGATCCCGACCACCTCACGTCGTTGTGGATTCCGGCGCTGAACCCACCGGTGGGCGCCGAGCTCCTGGCCTTGGATGAGCTGGTCCATACCTTGCGCATTCAGTGTCCGTGGGATCGTGAGCAGACACACGGTTCGCTGGCCCGGCACCTCCTCGAAGAGAGCTACGAGGTGCTCGAGGCGATCGACACGCTGTCCGCCCTCGACGCCCTCCCGGCCACGGTGAGTGCCGTTCCCGACGGGTCGCCGGCAGCCGAGCAGTCCGTGGCGATGGAGAGGGCGGTCGCCCACCTCGAGGAGGAGCTGGGCGATTTGCTCTTCCAGATCTACTTTCACGCCGTACTCGGAGCCGAGCAGGGTCGGTTCAACTTGGCCGATGTGGCCCGGGGCGTTCACGACAAGCTGGTTCCGCGGCACCCGCACGTCTTCGGCGATGCGCTGGTGGCCACCGCCGGCGATTCGGTCACCGCCGGCGATTCGGCCACCGCCGGTGATTCGGCCACCGCCGGTGATTCGGCCACCGCCGGTGATTCGGCCACCGCCGGCGATTTGGCCACCAGCTGGGAAGCACTCAAGATGGCCGAAAAGAAGCGCTCTTCGGTCACCGAAGGCATACCCTCGGCCCTTCCGGCCCTGGCCCTGGCGGCGAAGCTGCAAGGCAAGGCCGGCGCTATCGGGATGGATCTCCCCGGACTCTCCGACGACGTCGCTCGTGTGACCCGCGGGCTTGCTGGGCTGGCACCCTCCGACGGTGACGGGAGCATCGCTCGGGATGACCAGTCGGAACCGGAGCGGGGGAGACGGACCGCCGAAGGGGCCGACACCGCCGAAATCGGCGAGCTCCTGTTTGCCATGGTGAACGTGGCGCGAACGCTCGGTATTGATCCCGAGACCGCCCTGCGGGCCCGAGTGGCCCAATTCCGAACGGCCATCGATGAGCGCGGGTGGGCTGGAGAGGGGCAAGCCCGAGCCGAGTGAATCGGCCTGCTGTCGGAGGCTTCGAACCGTCGTTCGGTCGGGCCAGATTGTCAAGCCCTCCCTGCGGGACTCTTCTCTCCGCCCTCCGTCATGGGCCCACGAGATCGAGCTACGGGATGACTCAAGGACAAGGCCGGTCCTCAAGAAATCCCAGGTACCGGCCATGGCCGGTGATAGCTTTTCCGACACTGTCGACAGGAGTGACCACCCCATCGTGAGCATCATCGAGCAGGTCATCGGCCGCGAGGTCCTCGACTCCCGCGGTAATCCAACCGTCGAGGTCGAGGTCATCCTCGACTCCGGATCAGCGGGCCGCGCCATCGTCCCGTCGGGTGCCTCTACCGGCTCGTTTGAAGCCGTGGAGCTACGGGACGGCGGGCCCCGGTATCTCGGAAAGGGCGTTCTCGAGGCGGTCGACAACGTCAACGGGGAAATCGCAGAGATCCTCGGCGGTGGCGATGCACTCGACCAGCGCGCCATCGACCTGGCCATGATCGATGCCGATGGCACTCCCAACAAGGCTCGACTGGGTGCGAACGCCATCCTCGGAACATCGCTGGCCACCGCCAAGGCGGCCGCCGACGAGCTCGATCTTCCCCTGTTCCGGTATGTCGGGGGAACGGACGCCCATGTTCTTCCCGTTCCGATGATGAACGTGGTCAACGGTGGGGTTCACGCCGACAACTCCATAGATCTCCAGGAGTTCATGCTCATGCCGGTCGGCGCTGCTTCATTCTCCGAGGCCGTGCGTTGGGGAGTCGAGACGTACCACTCGCTGGCCAAGGTGCTCAAGGCGAAGGGGCTCTCGACCACGGTGGGTGATGAAGGGGGATTCGCCCCCAACCTCGGCACCAACGAGGAGGCTGTGCAAGTACTGGTCGAAGCCATCGAGTCCGCCGGTCGTACGCCGGGTGACGAGATAGCCATCGCCGTCGATCCAGCCAGTTCCGAGCTCTACAAAGACGGTCACTACGTACTGGCGGGCGAAGACCGGACCCTGTCCTCGCCCGAGATGGTCGAATTCTGGATCGATCTGGTCGATCGCTACCCGATCGTGTCCATCGAGGACGGGATGGCCGAGGACGACTGGGACGGATGGGTGGCCCTGACCGCGGCTCTCGGCGACAAGGTCCAGCTGGTCGGCGACGACGTGTTCGTGACCAACGAGGAGCGCTTGCAGCGGGGGATCGACACCGGGGCGGCCAATGCCGTGCTTATCAAGGTCAACCAGATCGGAACCCTGACGGAGACAATGGCGACGATGGCTCTGGCCACACGATCGTCCTACGCCTGCGTCATGTCGCACCGGTCCGGCGAGACCGAGGACACGACCATTGCCGATCTGGCTGTCGCCACCAACTGCGGTCAGATCAAGACCGGTGCGCCGGCCCGCTCTGACCGTGTGGCCAAGTACAACCAACTTTTGCGCATCGAGGAGCAGTTGGGGGAAACGGCGGCTTTCTTTGGTGGCCGGGCTCTGTCCTCATGGAGGCCACGATCGTGACCCAGCGACTTCACGCCCGCGCTCGGGCACCACGGGGATCGCGGGTCGTGCGGGGCCAGAAGAGAAACGCCGACACCAAGGGCCCGAAAAGCACCAAGCGGCCGAAGAGCGCCAAGGGGCCGAGGAGCCCTCGTACCCCGGTCGGCCGTTCTCTTCTGGGGTTGGGAGGTCGACTCGGTGGTGCGGCCAAGGTCGGACAGGGCCGGTCATCCAAGACATCTCCGAAGAGCACCGCCAAGGGCAGTTCCAAGGCCGGCGTCCTCAGATCGAAGAGGCAACCGACCACGTCGGTCAAGAAGGACCGTCGCAACACGAAGCCGCCCTCGGTGGCGGTACGTCGCAACCGCGTTCCGGTAGCCCTGGCCGCAGTTGTTGCACTGGTGATCCTGGGGACCAGCTTTCCACTGTCGGCCCTGATCTCCCAGCACGGTCAGTTGTCAGTTACCTCAGGTCAACTACAAACACTGAAGAACCAGAACGATCTGCTGGCAGAGCAGCAGCGGCAGCTCAACTCGACCACCGACGTGGATCGATTGGCTCGGCAGGACTACCAAATGGTGATGCCCGGGCAGATGCTCTATGACGTCCTCCCGCCCTCGGGGCTCGCCGCTGCCACCACAGGGGGAGCAACCCCCGGAGATCCCGGCAGTCAGCCCCTGGTGTCTCCGGCCAACGCCCCAGACATGACTCCCGACCCCAATCTTCCGTCGGCATCGGCTTCACCGGGAGGGTCGACCACGTCGGGTGTGCCGGGCGCGGGCGGCCACGCTGGGCAGGCCTCGGGGTCAGCCGGCGGGGCCCCACAGCAGGGGCAGTCGGCGTCAGGCGGATCCGAACCCACGTCAGCGCCTTCGAGCTTCTGGTCCCGAGTGACCTCCACCCTTGAATTCTGGAAGTGAGCCCAGGGCCGAGCGATTCCTCTGACGATCATCCCGATTGGTCGGCTGGCCCGGTCGAAGGGAACTCGGCACCGTCTGGCCGCGGTGTGCCGGATGACACGGCGGTGGTAGCGGCACTCCTCGGTCGCCCTCCCGCCGGTGAGTTCGATGTCGTCGTCCGGGGCGAAGATGGTCTGCCCGCGGTCATCGCCAACGCCCCCTTCCTCTTTGACGGAACGCCGATGCCGACCCGGTATTGGTTGGTTGACCCCAGTCTCCGCGAGGCGGTGTCCACTCTCGAGTCGAAGGGCGGGGTCAGACAGGCCGAAGGGGCGGTGTCAGCCGACCGTCTGGCTGATGCCCATGAACGCTACGCCGCCGAACGGGACGCTCTCATCCCCCCGGACTACGGAGGTCCGCGACCGTCGGGCGGGGTTGGTGGCACCCGTCAGGGGGTCAAGTGCCTCCATGCCCATCTGGCCTGGTGGCTCGTCGGAGGCGATGATCCGGTGGGGGAGTGGACGGCCTCGCAGATAGGCCTCCACGCCGCCTAAGGGAGGCGGAGTTCCGGTGGGACCGGGTGGCCTCCTTATCGCTCCTGGTAAACGCATGCACTAACTTGTCAGGGATGGCGCCGGAGTGGAGAAGCGACATCACGGTTCTCGGAGGATGCGGCCACGTCGGCCTCCCGCTGGGTCTCGCCTTCGCCGACCAAGGCCTGAAGGTCGTTCTCTACGACACCAATTACGCGGCCGTCGACCGGGTGCGATCGGGCAAGATGCCCCATCGGGAGCCGGCGGCACCCGAGGTGTTGGCCCGCACTTTGGCCGACGGTACCTTGACAGCCACAGCCGATTCCTCCGCGGTAGCTGGAGGGGAACACCTGGTCGTGGTCATCGGGACGCCGGTTGACGAGTACCTGAATCCCGACCCACAGGCGGTCGTCGACGCCGTCGAGGCCGTCGCTGATCAGCTGGTGGACGGTCAGCTCCTCATCCTCCGCAGCACCGTGTTCCCGGGGGTCACCCGGATGGTAGAACGGCTCATCGATCGGCTCGGCCGATCCATCGATGTGGCCTTCTGCCCCGAACGGATCGCCGAAGGCCGAGCCATGGAGGAGCTCCATTCGCTTCCCCAGATCGTGGCCGCTCGCACCGATCAGGCCTATGAGCGGGCCGCTGCCCTCTTTGGCCACCTGACCCGGACCATCGTCCGTGTCGCTCCTGAAGAAGCCGAACTGGCCAAGCTCTTCACCAATTCGTACCGGTACATCAAGTTCGCGGCGGCCAACCAGCTCTACATGATGGCCAACGACTTCGGTCTCGATTACGAGACGATCCGCAATGCCGTGATCCAGGACTATCCGCGGGCGGCCGACCTTCCCGGCCCCGGGTTCGCCGCCGGTCCATGTCTCCTCAAGGACACCATGCAGCTGGCCGCCTTCAACAACAACAACTTTGCGCTGGGACAAGCCAGCATGCAGATCAACGAGGGGCTGCCCCTCTATCTTGTGTCGCGGCTGGCCGCCCGTTACGACCTGGATTCGATGACGGTGGGAATCCTGGGTATGGCCTTCAAGGGGGAGTCCGACGACAATCGTTCGAGTCTTTCCTACAAGCTCAAGCGGGTACTCAATGTGCGGGCCAAGGAAGTCCTGACCTCCGACCCCTACGTCACTGTCGACGGCGGACTCTCGCCGCTCGACCAGGTCCTCGATCGCTCCGATCTCATTGTGATCGGAGCACCCCATAGCGCCTATGCCGATCTCGTCATCAACCAGCCGGTGGTGGACATATGGAACCTGCGAGGCGACGGGGTGGTGGTGTGAAACCCCGGGTCTCCATTGTGATTCCCGCCTATAACGAGGGAGCCGATATCGAGGATGTCCTCAGTCGGTTGATCGAGGCCGTGGAGCTGCCATCGGAGATCGTGGTGGTAGTGGACAGCCCTGATGACGTCACCGTCCCCTATGTGGAGAAATACATCGACCGGAACCCCCACATCCGCTGCCTGGTCAATGACGTCCAGCCCGGTCCCGCCCAGGCCATCCGCTTCGGGATCGAGCGTGCGGCGGCCGACGTGGTCGTGGTGACGATGGCTGACGGATGTGACGATCCTCAGCAGATCGATCAATTGGTTCGCCTGGTCGAGCGGGGGGTGGTCGTGGCTGCTGCTTCGAGGTACTCCCGGGGAGGACAGCAGGTGGGGGGGCCTTTTATCAAGGGCTTGATATCCAGGACGGCCGGGCTGTCGCTGTGGGCGCTGGCCCGGGTGGGAACCCGCGACGCCACCAATTCCTTCAAGGCCTATGACGTCGGATTCGTCCACAGCGTGGGGATCACCTCGGCGGCGGGGTTCGAGATCGGCATCGAGCTGGTGGCCAAGGCCAGGCGGGCCCGCCTGCCGGTGGCCGAGCTGCCGACGATCTGGCTGGAGCGCAACCAGGGTGTGTCAAACTTCAAGCTGGTGAGCTGGCTACCCGATTACCTGCGCTGGTGGAAATTTGCTTTCGGCCCGCGCCTCACCGTTGAGGAGATACGGGCCGTGGCCGATGGGAGAGAACGTCAATGAGCACTGTGCTGGTAAGTGGATCGGCCGGATTCATCGGTGGCTATGTGGTCAAGGAGCTTCTGGATCGCGGCCACGACGTGGTGGGCGTTGACAACTATTCCAAGTACGGCCCGGTTCGACGGTCCTACGACGACCATCCTCGCTACCGTTTCATAGAGGGGGACGCCCGTGACGTGGATCTGATGACCACCGAACTGAGCGACTGTGATCACTTCATCGCCGGTGCCGCCATGATCGGTGGCATTTCCTATTTCCACACCTACGCTTACGACCTCCTGGCCACAAACGAGCGGATCACGGCATCTTCCTGCGATGCCGCCATCAAGGCCCATGAGCACGGTCGCCTCCAGAAAGTGACCTACCTGAGTTCGTCGATGGTCTTCGAGTCGGCGGACGCCTGGCCATCGTACGAAGGTCAGGAGCATGAGGTCCCACCGCCCGTCTCTTCGTACGGATTCCAGAAACTGGCCGTCGAGTACTTCGCCCGGGCCGCTTTCGATCAGTACGGGCTCCCCTATACGATCGTGCGGCCCTTCAACTGCGTCGGCGTGGGTGAGCGCCGGGCACTCGGGGACGTGGAAATACTGAGCGGCAATGTTCGCCTGGCTATGAGCCACGTGGTCCCCGACCTGGTGCAGAAGGTGCTGAAGGGTCAGGATCCCCTCCACATCCTGGGGGACGGCACCCAGATCCGGCACTATACCTATGGTGCCGACCTGGCGGAGGGCATTGTGGCCGCCATGGAGCACCCGGACGCGCTCAACGAGGACTTCAACCTGTCCACGCCCGAGTCGACCACGGTGCTCGAGCTGGCCGCCGATATCTGGGCGGCCATCAAAGGTCCTGAGGTCCCCTTCCGCTGGGTTTCCGACCCGCCCTTCGAGCACGACGTGAACCGGCGGGTACCGGCCACGGAAAAGGCCAAGAGGATCCTGGGATTCGAGGCAACCACCACGCTCGAAAAGATCCTGCAGGATGTGGTCCCATGGATCGAGAAGGCGGTTGCCGACGGCAGCATCTGACGCCGGGCGCTCAGCCGGTGCCCGGGCCGACGCCCAGGCGGGCGCCTGCGGGGATCCCTTCCCGGACCCGACCGCCGGAAGGCTGGATGTATAGCGACGCGGCTGGGCGCAGTGAATCGGATCGGCACGTGCCGGCCCAATCGGAGGTTGAAATGGCGGATCGAGACTCCCGGCTCCAACCGGTGGCCCAATTGCAGAGGGTTCGAGATCCAGAAGGCACCCACTCCCACGCTGCCGGTACGGCTTCATCACGCCTGGTGGCGCGGTCCGACCGCCGTCGTGGTAGCAAAGAGACATGCGACCCGTTGGACCGGTGGCGGCGATTGATTGCGGAACCAACTCCACCCGCCTGTTCGTTGTCGATGCCCAGGGCCTTCCCTTGGAGCGCCTCATGCGCATCACCCGACTGGGTGAGGGAGTAGACGCCACGGGCGAGCTGTCCAGCGACGCCATGGACCGGTGCCTGTCGGTCCTTAGGGAGTATCGGCAGGTCATGGACCGTATGGGGGTGGTGCGCAGCCGGTTGGTGGCCACGTCGGCAGCACGCGACGCCGGCAATGGCGATGAGTTCCTCAGGGCCGCAGGCGAAGCCGCCGCCACGACGCCCGAACTTCTGGCTGGAACCGAGGAGGCACGGCTGTCGATGGCCGGTGCGCTCTCCGACCTCGACGCTGCCGGTGGCCCCTTCCTCATGGTCGACATCGGGGGCGGATCGACGGAGTTGGTGGCCGGCTCAGGCGCCGACGACCCGGACATCGATGCCGTCTCGCTCCAGGTCGGCTGCGTTCGGGTGACCGAGCGCTACCTGCTCACCGATCCACCGACACCCGGTGAGCTGGCCGAGGGTGAGGCGATGGTAGGAGAGCTGCTCGATAAGGCGAAGTCGGCTCACCCTCGTCTGGCCGCAGCACGATGCCTGGTTGGCCTGGCCGGCACCGTCACCACTTTGGCATCCTTGCAGTTAGGTCTGGATGAATATGATCGTGACCAGGTCCACCATGCCGTTTTGAGCCTGGCCAATGTGCTCGCCTGGTATCGGACGCTGGCCGCCGAGATTCGTGAGGCTCGTCTCGACCGAGCCGGCATGGTTCCGGGGCGGGAGGATGTGATCGTGGGCGGTGCCATGATCCTGGCTGAGGTGATGTCCCGGTTCGAGTTCGACGAGTGCCTGGTGTCCGAGTCGGACATCCTGGACGGTATGGTGGCCAGCCTTCTGGCCTGACCACTCCACCTCGGCCTGTGCGGCACCTGGTCAGGCGGTGATCCGAGCCGGCACCGCGGCAGAGGTCAGGCCGCAGCTGTCCACCACCCGCTCGATGAACCCTTCGGTCGAGCCGTACTCTGCCTGGGCATAGTCGCGGCCCTGGTCTGCAAAGGAGTCGTGGGCCGGGTTCTCCAACAACCCCTCGACGCACCAGATGAGTTCTGCCGGATCGGAGAACCACAGTCCGCCTCGTCCCCGTCCCGCATGCTCCCGGGCCCGACTGACGGCAGGTACGACGATCGGCGTACCGTAAAGGAGGGATTCGACGGATCGTCGGGCAAACAGGTTTCCCGGGTGCAGATCGACGGTGACCCGGGCCCAGGCCATGAGCCGGGCCAGGTCGCTCGAGCGCTGTACGGCCCATCCTCGATTGAGTCGGCCCTGGTGCCAGGCATCGAAGGCGTCGGTATGGATCACCCCTACGGGATTGTCAGGAAACCGCAACCGGATGAGGCGGGCAAGCTCGGTTTCTTCATGATCGGCATGAGTGGCCACATCGGTGACGACGACGATGGTCTCATTGTCCCCCACCCACGTGTTCGGCTCGCCGAGAACGCTGGGATTGGCGGAGAGGGGTGCTCCGATCCGTCGTACCTTCTCTGCGTTCCCGTGGTGATCCACGATGGACGATCGTTCGGATTCGGTCACGGTCAGGATGCACGAGGATCGATCGATGATGTGATCGAAGTGGGGGAAGGCGACGGCGCTGTCCTCGGAGGCCAGGGCCAACAGGACCTGCTCAGTGCCCTGACCGGCTCGTTCAACCGCGGTCATGGCACCGATGTTCTGGTGGCCGGCGATCAAGACGAGGTCTGGCTTCACTGCCACCAGCTCCTGGGTGGCCCGGCCCCAGGGATCGACCAGATCCCAGTCGATCAGCCCCGCTATCTCGTCGGGACCCCCTATTCCGTCTGTGACGTTCGAGCCCGAGAGATCCTCCACCAGGAGGTCCCGACGAAGCTCAGCGATCGGGTCGACAGGAGTGGCCAGGCGATGGAGTGTGAACACACTGTCGACCGAGGTTCCGGCGACGGTCCCGTCGGGCGTGATCACGTGGACATCGGCGGCACAGGCCAGGGCTCCAGCTACCTGTCGGGTGATCCAGCCACCCTCCGACTTGGACTCCCAATGGGTGGCAAGAACGGCCACCACCGGCCGGGTTTCGGCGTGCTGTCGTGGCAACGACATCGTGTGACCCTGCTCGACCCCATTCATCGAACCGGGGCACCGTCCCCGGTGCCAGTCCCTTTCATGCGGCCCTCGATCTTGGTTGTCGAAGGTGGCTCGAGATGGAGCCACGCCGCCAGCTTGGCCTGATTGGCCGCCTCGACGATCTGCCGGTTGACCATGCTCGTGTTGAGCTGCTCGTAACGGAGGGTCAGCTCGTCGCAGCGCTGTTCGAGTGCTTCGTTCACCCGCACCAGGTGACTGATCAGTTCACGCTCCTCTCGGAGGTACCGACCCAGCACCCGGAAAACGAGACGACCGAAGACGGCCACCACCTTTCCTCGGACCCCACCGCCGGCGTCCTGGGGATCGAAGGTGTCCGGGAGGGCCCAGTGACGGTGGAGGTACTCGAGGTTCTCGCGGCTCCGAACCTGCTGTCGGCGACTGTCCTGCTTGACCTGATCGGGGGGAAGGGGTTCCCAGCGGAGCACTTGATGTTCGGCCTTCAACTGTTCGAGAAACTCCTCGGGGTCAAGCGCAGTCTCTCCCACGTCGCTCTCTCTTTCGTATCGGTTTTCAGCCAAGTGCCCGGCGAGGTCCCCGACATGCTCTCACCGAATAGACGGCACACTCGATCGCACCCATGGATCGCCAATGCGGTCCAACCGGACTACCACTGCTCCGCGGATTGTACCTGTGGCGGGGCGCCGACTCGTGCCGGATTTGGACTCTGGCCTGCTGCCCCGGGGGCGGCCTCCTGCCGTCCGGTCAGCCCGAGCGGTCGGGAGTGCCTGGAAGGCCACTACGCCGGGCCCGATCGAGGGCTCCGAGAACCGGCATCGTGTTAATCTGACCGGCGTTGTGGAGAGACTGGATGAGTCCGACCGACGCGTCGCCGGTCCTGGGGCCAGAGTGACGACCCATTCCTTTAGCGGGCGAAGAGGACATTCGCGACGATCCGCGCCGTTCGACCGTAATGCCTGACGGCGCCCCCGGGGACGGTGGGACCACCAGGACGCCACCGGTGAAGGATCCGCTCGTGGCCTCGCTGGGTCGGATGACCGACCGTCTGGCCCAGGCTCTTCCCGAGCCCTTGAGCCCACCATCGGTGCAGCTCGGCTGGGGTGCCCACGCCGGAGCCTTCCCGCCGGCCTACTGGCACTGGCTGCACCTGCACCGTTTACGCCGCGACGAGCGGGAGCGTGACGGGAAGGGACCGGATCTGCCCACCCGAGGGCCGCTGCTGAGCATCGTGGTTCCGGTCTATCGCCCCTCACTGTGGTTCTTCCGTGCCTGTGTCCAATCGGTGACGTCTCAGACCTATGAGAACTGGGAGCTGTGCCTGTGCGACGACGGCTCGGGAGATCCGGACCTGGCTGAGCAGATGCGGGAGTTCGCCGCCGCCGATCACCGGATCAAAACGGTAGCTCTCGAGCAGAACGGCGGGATCTCCATGGCTACCAACAGAGCTCTGGACGAGGCTCATGGTGAGTTCGTGGTGTTGTTGGACCACGACGATGTCCTCGATCCTGCTGCTCTGGCCGAGATTGCCACAGTGATCGCCGATTTCGAGGACGCCGACGTCATCTATTCGGACGAGGACAAGCTCGACGAGATCGACCGGCCCTTCATGCCCCATTTCAAACCTGATTGGGATCCCGACCTTCTGCTGGCCTACCCCTACTTGGGCCACGTCACGGCCGTCCGCCGCGACCTCATCCTCCGGATCGGCGGATTTCGTCCGGAATTCGACGGCAGCCAAGACTATGACGTCATGCTGCGTGCCACCGAGTTGGCTCGGCGGGTCGTGCACATCCCCAAAGTTCTCTACCACTGGAGGGTGGTTCCGGGGTCGGCTGCCGGCGATACCGATGCCAAGCCCTGGGCCCACCAGGCCAGCCGTCGGGTCGTCGAGGACGCTCTGGTCCGGCGGGCGATCAAGGGCAGAGTGGAGAAGGGCCCCTTCCAGGGCGCGTACCACGTGCGCCGGGAGATCGAGGGAAAGCCGACCGTGGCCATCATCATTCCGTTCCGGGACCAGGCTTCCCTCACCGTGTCGTGCCTGGCTTCCCTGGAGGAGGATCCCGGCTATTCGATCGACGAGGTTGTCCTCGTTGACAATGGGAGCGCCGAACCGGAAACCCGTGAACTTCGTCGGCGCCTCGAACAACGCCCGGGTATCCGGGTCATCGACTACCCGGGCGCGTTCAACTGGGCAGCCATCAACAACCAGGCGGCCGCCACCTGCCACTCGGACATGCTCCTTTTTTTGAACAATGACATCGAGGCCACTTCGGCGGGCTGGCTCCATGCGTTGGTCGAGCTGGGACAACGCCCCGATGTCGGAGCGGTGGGAGCACGGCTCATCTACCCGGACGGAAAGTTGCAACATGCAGGCGTCGTACTGGGACTCGGTGGAGTGGCCAGCCATATATTCATTGGGATGCCCAAGGACCAGCACGGATACTTCCATTGGGATGCGGTAGTACGGGGCTTTAGCGCCGTCACGGCAGCATGCATGCTGGTGCGACGGAACGTATTCGAGGAAATGGGCGGATTCGACGAAGCATTTGCGGTGGGCTTCAACGACGTCGACTTCTGCATCCGACTCGGCCGTGCCGGCTACCGGATTCTCCTCACGCCTCATGCTGAGCTCACCCACTACGAGTCGGTCAGTCGGGGACTTTCCGGGTTCTATGAGGACTACCAGGAATTCCTGAGTCGCTGGACGGACGTCCTCCAGCAGGGAGATCCCTACTACAACCCCAACCTGAGTCGGCTCGAGCACTGGTGCTCTCTCCGACCTCCCGATGAGGACGAGAAGTGGCTCGAATTGTTCGGGGGATTGATCCAGAGCGATCGAGCCGAAGCGGATCCCGAGGAGGTGTCGGTGCTCGGGCTGATAGACCACAGCGAGGATCTACCGGACGCCCCACCAGACGGTTGGCGGGGCGCTGTGGCCGAAGTCGGCGGATAGTCCGACCCGGGCTCCGACCCGCTCTCCGGGCCCGGCTCAGAGCCGGCTCGTGAGCCGCTGGCGGCCGTCGAAGGCCTGCCGGCTTGCCCAGTGGATGGATGGCGCGCCGAAGACCCGGGTCGGTCGGCTGACGCCGTTCCAGCGGTGACGACTCAGCTGCTGTCTTCCCGTCGACTCGTGGCTCGTCGACGTCGTTCCCACCGGTAGGCCAGCGAACCTACCAGTGCGATGGCGGCGATCACCCCGGCCACGAGACCCAGATCCTCATGAGGGGGCAGGTAGGTGAAGTGGAGATCGGTCGTCCCGGCGGGGACACGCACCGATTGGAAGAGATGGAACGTCGACGATCCGCTGCGGCCGACGGCTGTGGATCGTCCGGAGATGACCACCGACCAACCGGGCAGATATTGCTCCTGCCGGACAACCGTGGTGGGGTGGGAGCAGGTCGTTCGGGCGTCGCTCCACCCGGACCAGGTGATCGTGCAGGGTTGACCCGTAGGTTCACCGGTGGCTGGAGACGGCTTGAGCGTGAAGAACGGTGCGGATGACGGCAGCTCCCAGATGTGGGCGAAGTTGTCGTGGTAGACCAACCGAGGGCCGAAGGGCCAGGCCGGTGAGCCCGGCGCCGGAAACGGATTGCCCAGGCTGTCCGTGTCGGTGGCCGACTCGACGATGTAGCGGACGCCGATTGCCTCGAAGGTGGAAAGGTGCTCGGTCAGCTCCTTGGCCGGCGACGGCCCGGTGGTCAAAACCCGGCTTCCACCGGTGAAGAGCCCGCGAGGGCTGTTGGTGTCCAGATCGTCCAGAACGAAGTTGATCCATTGACTGGACTGGGGAAGATCGTCGGTGTTGGCCTCGCCGATGGAGTAGTACGACCCGTAGTTGGGTTGGATGGGGCCGAGCGTATAGAAGCGGTGGGTGCCCAGGTGGCCCTGGAGCCACTTCACCGAGCCGAGATCGAGGGCGGTGGGTTGGGGTGCCGACAGGTAGGGGAAGGCGCAGAGCACCACCGACTCGAGGCACACGGCAGCCGCCATCACCACTCGAGCACGCCGCCGCCGCGCCGTGCGACGGCTTCTGCCCCGGGCGCTGTCTGACGGTGGGTGATCGGGCCGACTGGCCAGGTAACCGCCCACAGTCAATACCGTCAGCAGCACCAGGGCGCACGCCATACTCACGGCCGGGTAGAGCCACTGGTCATTGCCGTGCCCGTTGGGCAGCGTATCCGACAGCATTTGCCAGGCGGTGATCCCGGACCAGACCGCCAGCAGCACGGTGGTGAGTGCGGCCGCACCGAGCAGTGTCCATCGAGAGCGTCGGAGAGCGATGTCCTGGAGGCCGAGGGCAGCCAGGACAACGGCTGCCAATTCCCAGGAAGGATCCGAATACCGGAAGAAGGCCGAGACCCGGATGATGGGGATGACCGCCATGAGGTGGATGACCGGGGGGAACCCGAAGGTGCGCAGTAGACAGATCGCGATCCAGGCTCCGAGCCCGATGCGGAGATGGCGCAGCGGACGCCCGACCAGACCGACCAGGGCTGCGGCGATCACGGTGACCGACAGGAATCCCCCCACGCCGGCCCAGATGTTGCCGATGGTGTTGGACGGCCCGAACGTCTGGAAGGCCTGGATGGGCCCGAGGGCGTAAGGGAGAGGTACTTGCACGAGGCCAGCGGTGGGTAGCGAGAGCTGGGAAAAGCCCCTGCCGGCGTGCCCGCCCAGATAGGCGTGGGGTAGGAACCCACCGAAGGCCACCCAGAGCGGGGCGCATAGGCCAGCTCCCACAATCACACCCGAAGCCACCTTCAGGACTGCCGAACGGCGGAATGGTCGCTCCAGCCTGATCACCCGGACGCAGGCCCACCAGACGACCAGGCAGCCGTCGATGAACGCCGTCTCGGGAAACCCGGCCACGAACGACAGGGCCAATGCCACAGCCAGCAGCTGCCAGCCTCCGGGCGTGCGGGATCTGGCCGAGGCGCGGGCTTGTTCGACTCCGAGGAGGGCGAGGGGGAGAAGTGCCACCGGGCGACTGGGGGCGTGATCGAACCAGGCCAATGTTCCGCACAGGCCGAAGGCGACCCCCGCCGCCGTCGAAAACGAACGACCCACGGCCAACCGCCGGAGGAGGAAGTACGTTGCCCAACCGGCCGACAATTCGATGACGATCTGCACCCAAAGCATGCCGTCGTGCAGTGCAGCCAGCAGATTCGGGGGGAAGAAGGCGCCACTCTGCATCTCCGCCGCCAGCGGCGTCCCGATTCCCTCCCAGGGGTTCCACCAGGGGATGTGCCCATGCAGCCAACTCGTGGCGGCCAAGTGGGAGAGGGCCTGGGTGGTGTAGCCCGCATTGGGATCGATGTAGGGCAGTCCCGGAAGCCACGATGGTTCGGGGGTGGCCACATTGGCATCGAGGACGAGCGGGTTGGCCGTTACCAGGTGCAGGAGGGCGGGAGAATTGGCGACGGCCACGGCGGCAGCAATCACGAGCAACGGGACGAAATGCGAGCGGATGCCGTGGCTCTGGGCTTCGCCGCCGGTCCACTCGGCAGGACAGGGAGGTGGTTCGCTCGCGGCCGCTTCCGCCGCCTCCGCAGGTTGGAGGTCCGGCTGAGCGGAACGGTGCCGGAGACGGGGCAGAGACCGGCTTGTCAAAGGATCATGTCTTGGGGGTGAGCGTGGCAGTTCCGGCGGGAGGGAGCGTGCGACCAGCCTCACCAGCGTGTGCCAGCAGTATAGTTGCGGCCGGTATCCAATTTGCGGTGGTTACTTCCTCCCCGGGCCCTTCGGGACCCGAGCCAGGGGCCGCTCAATCCGGCATGAGGGCGGTGGACGTCCCGAGGCCGGGGCCCTCGGTGTCGGCTCTCTGTCCCACAGGGCCCCCCGATGATGTCGCCCCATGCCCGATTTCGTTACCCTGGGATGTGTGCCGGTGCGCCGTTGGCCTACCATGCGCTGACACTGTCTTCTAGCCGTGTTGACCAAGTGGTGTCTGCTCGGCCTGGTGGCAAGAGGGAAAGGGATCGAGCTGTGGGTAGGGAACTGAGGAAAGTCACTCGATCATGACCCCCAGCTTGCGCACGTCCGTCGTCCGATCCCTCGAGCTACTGGGGTGGCGCCTCCGCCTGGCGACGATGGTGGAGAGCGATTTCGAGGCGTGGAAGGCGGTTAGGAAGCGCTGCCGATCGTGGTTGGTCCCTTGGGAGCCCCGCAGCAAGGGTGCCCCGGCGCCACCCGAGGACGCGGCCAGCTTTGCCGCACGTTGCGGTATGCGCGAACGGGAGCGGCAGCTGGGTACCGGGTTCGGCTTCGGAATTTTCATCGAGGGACGCTTTGCCGGAGAAATAACGCTGTCCTCGATCCAGCGGGGCCCATTCCAGAATGGCTCAATCGGGTATTGGATCGATGAAGAGCTGGCCGGAGCGGGGTACATTCCCGAAGCGGTTGTGGTCACCATGGAGTTCGCCTTCGAGACTTTGCGGCTCCACAGGGTCGAGATCGCCATCATCCCTCGCAACACCGCCAGCCGACGGGTCGTCGAAAAACTGGGGGTGCGCAATGAGGGGATCGCCCTCGGGTACCTCGAGATCAACGGCGAGTGGGAGGACCACGTTCGGTACGCAATGACGTCCGAAGAGTGGGCTCGGCGTGGCCCCGACCTCAAAGCGACGTGGCTCAAGAGGAGCTGACGCGCCGGCTGACCGAGCCCAGGCGGCGGCCCCTGTAACCCTTCGGCCGGAAGTAACATCCGCTGTGTGACCGACGGGGCCATGGAGAGTCAGGGTCCATCGATTCTCCAGGTCACAGGACCACCGGTGGACGGCGGTCTGGCCGAAACCACATCACCGCCGGACCCGGCCCCGGGCCAGCACCGGCACGCGAGCGCGCCCCGGAGTGTCAGCGACCTCATCACGCTCCCGGCCATTTTCGTCATCGGACTCACCGTGATCTTCCTACGAAGCCCGTCGACGATCCTGAAGCCGGAACTGTGGGCCGAGGACGGGGTGTTCTGGTTCCCCGACGCCTACGCCCACGGCTGGTTCGCCCCTTTGAAGGTCGCCCACACCGGGTATTTGCAGACGTTTCCACGGTTGATCGCAGGGGTTGGTCTGGCCATCCCCCTCGGAGACGTACCCCGGATGTTCGCGCTGGTGGCCCTGGTCGTGCAGGTGCTGCCGGCTCTATTGATCGTCAGTCGCCGCTACTCCAGGTTGATCCCCGATATCCGGGTCCGACTGCTGCTCGCAGCCGTCTACCTGGTCATCCCCAACTCATCAGAGGTAAATGTCAATCTGACCAATGCGCAGTGGCATCTCGGCCTGCTCGCTGTAATGATCGTGCTGGCCGCGCCGGCCCGTGGCGGCTGGCGGATATTCGACATCGTGTTCGTGGCGCTATCGGGCCTTACGGGACCATTCGTCCTCAGCCTGTTGGTCGTCGTCGTCGTTCTCTATGTGATCACGCGTCGGCGTTGGACGCTGGTCCTGGGGTCGGTAGCGGCAATCTGCGGGATTGTCCAGGCGTTCGAGCTGTTTACTTCTCCTCGGGGACAATATGGACCGTTGGGAGTGACCGTTGACCGATTTGTCGAGATCCTTGGGGGTCGCCTCATCGCCAACACGGTGCTCGGAAGGTCGATCACTACATCCCATTCCTTCATGTCCCATCTAATGGCGTGGTCCCTGGCCTTCCTCGTCGTCGGCGCCCTCGTCGTCGGCGCCGCCGTGTGGCGCGGCCCACTGGAACTCAAACTCTTCAATCTCTACGCCGGCCTGGTCCTGGCCGGCACCCTGGCCAGTCCGGTGGCCACCATCCACGGAGAGCAATGGCAGGCTCTGATCGTTGCCCCCGGTGCCCGCTACTGGCTCATCCCCTCGTTGGCCATTCTCGCCGACACAGTTTGGCTGGCCGGCCGGATCCACGGTCGAGCCCGGGTCGGCGCCGTCCTTGCCGTGGTGTTGCTGCTCGTGGTGGGCGCATTCGGCGTGCGTACCGATTTCCACTACCCGAACACGCTGGTAAAGGCCTGGGGGCCGCAGGTTCAGCGGTTCGACCGGCTGCCGGCCCACACCGCCTTCACCTTTGAGATTCGCCCAGCTGGTTGGGTGATGACCTTGGTCAAGAAGTAGCTTGCCGCTGCAGGGACCGGCGGCCCCGGCCGCACCGAATCGGGTGATGTCCTTACACGATGGGAGCCGAAGCTGATGACGACCGAATGCATCAGGCCGGTCGACGCGTCAGAGGGGCTGAGGGCACGGGACGACTCCGATCGGAGCCGGGGGAGTTGAGCCCCTGGTGTCGGTGACCTCCCCTCAGACGGTTCCCGCCCTGGAAGCGGAAGAGGCCGTTGGGCCCATGTCCGCCGGGCCATCCAGGCGGTTCCCGGGACGGGCTCGGATGGGGATCTGGGTTCCCCCGCTCCTCTATGCGGCGCTGTCCGTCGTCGTTTACTGGCCGATGCAGCCGGCCTCGTCACAGCGGTTGGTGACGTGCGGGTGTAGCGATATCGCCCTCGAAGTCTGGATGCTGGCCTGGCCGGCGCACGCCATCACCCACGGTCTGAACCCGTTCTTCAGCGCTGCTCTCAACGTTCCCCACGGGGTCAATCTGGCCTCGAACACCGGAATGCCCCTCCTCGGGCTTCTGGCTGCTCCGTTCACACTGACCCTGGGTCCCGTGGCCAGCTTCAACCTGTTCATGCATCTGGCCTTCTTCACCTCGGCCACGGCGATGTATGCCGTGTTACGGCGATGGACACCTGTGTGGCCGGCGGCCTTCCTCGGTGGGCTGGCCTACGGGTTTTCCCCTTACATGATCGGCGAGGGTCGCTACCACCTCTTTCTCCTGTGGGTGGCTATCCCTCCCCTGATCTTGGCCGTTCTCGATCATCTGATCGTCCGCGACCGGTGGACGACCCGGCGGGCCGGACTGCTGTTGGGGGTTCTGGCCGGTTGTCAGTACCTCATCTCGGCCGAAGTCCTCGCCGAGTCCGTGCTGATCGCCGCCCTGGGTATCCTCATCTTGGCCCTACGGCACCCGTCATTGGCTGCTCAACGGGTTCGGCGTGTCGTTGCGGGAGGTGTCTGGGCTCTCGCCCCGTTTACCCTCCTGGCCGGATTCCCCATCTGGTACACCCTGGCCGGCCCTCAACACGTGATCGGGCCATGGGCCCCTTCTGCCATCTCCAACCGGTACAGCGCCGACCTCATCGGACCTCTGGTTCCTACGGCCAACCAGTGGCTGTCGCCATCCAGATGGTCATCGCTGGGAACGTCCCTTTCCGGAGGAAACATGGTCGAGAACGGCATTTACCTCGGAATACCGCTCATCGTCGTGTCGGTCGCGCTGGTTATCGTGTGCCGCTCGAATGGATTCATCCGGTTTTGTGCGGTCATGGCGGTGGTCAGCTTCGTGCTCTGCCTCGGTCCATTTCTGGTCATCGACGGTCGGTCCTCGGGGATCGCCCTCCCCTTTGCGCTGCTGCGCCACCTTCCCCTCTTCGACGAGGAGATTGCCGGGCGCTACTCGCTCTACGTGCAGCTATTCGTATCGGCTTTGTTCGGTGTGGGCATCGGCGCGGTCTGGACCCGTCTGAGGCGGTCTTCGTCAACGGGCTCGGTGCGGGGCTTGAATCTGACACGCTCGCCCGGTCGTCTCTCGTCCCTCACGGCCGTCGCATTGTGCTTCGGCCTGGGGGTGACAGCACTGGTTGCTTTGTTTCCTGTGATCCCGCGTGTCCCCTACACGTCGCCCGCCGTGTCCATTCCCAGTTTCTTCACCACCGGTGAGGCCGACGGAGCGGGGCTGATCCCGGCCAATTCGGTCGTGTTGACCTATCCCTACGTGATCAATCCGAACAATGTGGGCATGCTCTGGCAGGCGGTCGACAACATGCGCTTCAAGGTGTTCGGCGACTACGCCATCACTCCCGGAAAGGGCAGGAACGGGACGCTCGAGGCCCCTGTCGTGCAACCGGAGATGGTGGAGAACCTCTTCGCCTGGGCTAACTACGGAACGTCGGCTCCTGGCTTGCGTCCGGTTCCCACCAAACCACCGCCCCCGGATCCGGCCACCCTGGCCGTGATCAGATACTTCCTGATTCGCTACGACGTCGGGGCTGTCGTCATCGACACCGGTGACAAGGGGTCTGATCTGGTGAGGTACTACATGGAGGCTGCTTTGGGGACCGCCCCCGTCTCGCGGGGCGGCGTCCTGGTCTGGTATGACGTCGGTTCACGGGTGCGATCGGCCTGAGCCGCGGTTCTCAGACCTGGGCCTGGCCCGGGCTGCGATCCAGTCGGATTCGTGATTCGACCGGCTCGCCGGCGCCCGGAACGGCGCCAACTCCCACCAGGTGCCGACTACGCTCCCTGGGGTGAACGGCGGACCGGCGCTCGCGCACAACTCGATCGGTCCCTTTCACGAAGATGCCGATCCGGAGGTGTCCGCCGCTGATCATCCTCCGGCAACCCGATCCGAGGTCATGACGGAGCGCCGAACCCTTCGGGGGCCGCCGGACCGGATTCTCATTCCCGCCGTATTGCTCGGTGCCTGCCTGATTATTGCCCTTCGCTCACCACTCACCGTCATCCACCCCGAGTTCTGGGCGGAGGACGGAAGAGTGTGGTTCCAAGACGCCTACAGTCAAGGTTGGCTGGCTCCGCTCTTCCATCCCCAGGTCGGTTATCTCCAGACATTCTCGCGACTGATCGCCGATATAGGACTGGTGCTTCCGCTCAGCTGGGTACCCGCTCTCTTCGTGGCCGTGGCCGTTGTGGTCCAGGCCCTCCCGGCTGTGCTCGTGGCCAGTCGCCGCTATGCCGGCGCCGTCCCCGACTACCGTGTCCGCCTCCTTCTCGCCGCCCTCTATCTGCTTCTTCCGAATTCGTATGAAATCAACGCCAACCTGACTGACGCCCAGTGGCACCTGGGACTGTTGGCCGTCCTGGTGGTGTTGGCTCTGCCGGCCACCGGGCTGTGGAGGGCCTTCGATGTGACGGTCCTCGTGCTCAGCGGCCTGACGGGTCCCTTCATCCTGAGTGTCGTCATCGTGGCTGCCATTCTGTACGCCTGCCGGCGTCAGACGTGGACGTTGATCCTCGGCTGTATAGGCATAGCCACCGGGTTGGCGCAAGCCGTCGCCTTTCTGTCCTCCCCTCGGCCCGGAGCTGGTCAACTGGGGGTGACAGGTGGACGGCTGGTCGAGATCGTCGGGGGGCGGGTGGTGGCGAACACCGTCCTCGGGACGGCGACGGCTACGTCGAAGGCCTTCACGTCTCACCTGTTCGCTTGGTCGCTGGTTGGATTCCTGATTGCCGTGGTCATCGTGGGTCTAGCCGTATGGAAGGGACCACTTGAGCTCAAGCTCTTCAACCTCTTCGGCTTTTTCGAGCTCGCCGCTGCCCTGTGGAGCCCACTTGTTTCTCTCCATGGTTCTCAGTGGCTCACGCTGTCCACTCAGCCCGGACTGCGCTATTGGGTGTTCCCGTCCCTGGCATTTCTCGCTGACGTGGTGTGGCTGGCCGGCCAAATACGATCTACTCAGCGGCGGCTGTTCGCCGTACTGTCGATGATCGTGCTCGTCGCTCTGGCCACGTTCGGTATCCGTGAGGACTTTCGTTATCTCACGGTGACGGCACCGAGTTGGGCTGCCCAGGTCCGCCGGTTCGAGGCTTCGGTGCCGGGTCGCCCGTTTACGTTCCGGATCCGACCGGGGTGGACGATGATCCTCACCAGGAAGTGATGATCGGTGCCTCCGTTGCCTGGGAACTACGGGGCTCTGACGGCCGACCCCCAGCTTCGGTTCCCAGGAGCTGATTCCGCTATTCCCACCAGGTCGGCCGGAATCGTCACACTGTAGGAACCGAAGAGGCCGGATCGGCAAAGCCGGATGGGACCGTCCAGCCTGGCCCGCCGGCCCTGCTGGCCAGCCCGGCCACCAGGGCTTTCCGTGCGGTCAAATGCCGAATACGCTGTTAGAGCGGTCGGGAGCGCTGTGAGGGCGTTCACCAACGGCATTCAGCAACGGCATTCACCAACGGCATTCAGCAACGGCATTCAGCAACGGCATGCAACAACGGCATTCAGGAACAGCGCTCAGGGACACAGCACGGGGGACCGGGATGGAATCATTCGCCAAGAAGAGAATCGGCATCCTGGTCGTCGCCTACAACGCCGCCACCACGCTGGCCAAGGTGCTTGACCGGATTCCCGACGAGATCCGATCCGATATCGCCGAGGTGATCGTCAGCGACGATCACAGTCAGGATTCCACCTATCTGGTCGGCCTCGGCTACCAGCAGATATCCGATCTTCCCATCACCTTGATCAGACAGCCCACCAACCTGGGTTACGGCGGCAACCAGAAGGCCGGCTACGAGATGGCCATTGAACACGGCCTCGACATCGTCGTGATGCTCCACGGTGACGGTCAGTACGCCCCCGAGTCTTTGCCGGACATCGTCGCGCCCCTTCTGAGCGGTGAAGCGGATGCCGTGTTTGGATCCCGCACCATGATCAAGGGAGCAGCCCGCAAGGGTGGGATGCCACTTTACAAATATGTCGGCAACAGGATTCTGTCCCGATTCGAGAATGCAGCTCTGGGTACCGACCTGTCGGAGTTCCACTCGGGTTACCGCGCCTACTCGGTCGCCGCACTCAAGCAGATCCCGTTCGATCAGAATACGGACGGATTCAATTTTGACACCCAGATCATCATCCAGCTGCACGACGCAGGAATGCGGATCGCGGAGGTCCCCATCCCGACGTACTACGGCGATGAGATCTGCTACGTCGATGGACTCGGGTACGCCGCCGATGTAACCAAGGATGTCGTTGCCTATCGCATGCAGAAGGCCGGTTTCGGTGACGGGAGCCGGATCGCGCTCAACGAGGAGTATCAGCTCAAACCCAGCGAAGACAGTTCACATGGGCGCATTTCCACACTGCTGGCCGCACGCTCGCCGAGCAGGATCCTCGATCTCGGTTGCTCAAGTGGGCTGTTGGCCGAACGCCTGCGGGAGATGGGCCACCATGTCACGGGCGTCGACCTCAACGAAATCGAGGGGGTGCGCCAGCGAACCGACGCTTTCTTCCAGGCCGATTTGAACGACGGGATCCCCTCCGAGGTGGGAGACGGGTACGACCTGGTGCTCATGGCTGACGTCCTTGAGCATTTGGTCAACCCCAGGGCGTTGGTGCAGCAGGTGCGGACGGTGCTCGCTGCTGACGGTACGGCGATATTTTGCGTGCCCAACATCGCCCACTGGTACCCACGGTTCCGTTCAACGCTCGGGCTGTTCGGATATGACCAACGCGGCATTCTTGATGCGACCCATCTGCGCTTTTTTACCCGGCGCAGCATCCGCAGGATGATCGAGCGGCAGGGTTATGACCTCCGACGCATCGAACCGGTGGGATTGCCGCTCGACGCCCTGGGCGTCTACGGAGCCAAGGGTTACTGGCTTCGGATGGGGGATCTGGCCCTGCTCAACGCGTGGCCGACGATGTTCGGATATCAGTTCATTCTCGAGGCCAAACCGACGCCGGGGTGATCGGCACGCCAGCTGGCTCCCGGGGGAATCAGGCGTCGATCCCTCGGACCACGGCCGGTGAGTGGCGAAAGAACTGCTCGACATCCTGTTCGTAGCGGTACATGGGCTCACCTGTGCCGGTCGAGCGCCGCAGGTTATTGGCCCGGGCGAAGCTCTCGACGGCGCCCGCACTGGTGTAGCGGTAGTCGAATCCCACATCTATCAGGCGGTCCGTGTCGACGCCGCGGCCGTAGCGGACCAGGCCCTCCATCTCAGGGGGAAACTGGACGAGGCCGAGCCTTCGCAGTGGGGCAACGATGGCACGGGGTCGGAAGGGGGGAAGAGGGAGAAGGAAGGCACCGGCGATGGAGGCCACCTCGCTCCAGGGGAGCTTGCCCGCGCCGGCCACGTTGAATGATCCCGGGATGCGGTGGCGCGTCACGTATTCGAGGGCCCGCACCACGTCGTCCTCCTCGACGAACTGGAGTAGGGGGTCGAAGCCGGCGATGCAGGGAAGAATCCGGCGCCGCAGGTTGTAACTGATCGGCGTGATGATGTCCGTGCCCAGCACGTTGGCGAAGCGGAGCACCGACACCACCAGATGTGGATTGTCGTCGGCGAAGTCGCGGACCAGTGCCTCGACCTCCACGACCGAGCGCTCCAATCGTGTCCGTACGGGGGACGTGCGGGTGTCGTCTTCTCGGAACCAGGCGGGATCGGTCTCGGCAGCACCGTAGTAGTGGGTGGAGGACTTGATGACCACCTGACGGACCGATGAACCTGATGAGCCGGCTGCCGCCAGGAGGTTGAGGGTGCCGATGACGTTGATCTCATGGAGAGCGCGTGCCGGCACATTGACGGAATTGGTCTCGAGGAAGGTGTGCACGATGGTATCCACCTGGGTGGCCCGTACGATGCGGCTGAGGATCGAATACTTCTGGTCCGATCGGACGAACTCGGTCCGCTCGAGCGGAACCCGTGGCTCGTTGGCACCCAATCCGAGGATCATTTCGACATCGGCCTCGCCTTCGAGAGCCTGAGCCATCCGTCCACCCCAAAAGGTATCCAGCCCGGTGATCAGTACCCGTCTTCCCACGGCTCAGCCGAACCAGACGCTGCGACGCTCGCGCAGCATGTCGTGGATGTTGTCTTGGAGGGTCGCCCGGATGGTTTCGGCCTCATCCATGACCCGGCTCCGCGAGTAGCGCTCGAGGCCCGGCTCGACGTCGAAAGTGATGGGATCGAGCACCCGTAGTTTGATCTTGGCTGGAAAGTACGTGAAGTAGCCCATGGGGCCCATCAGAAGGGCATTGGCGGTGACCGGAAAATACGGGAGATTGAAGACCCGGGCCACGGTATTGATGCGAAAGACGATGGGCATCGACTCTTCGGCGCCCACCACGGCGATGGGAACCACAGGAACCCCGGCTTTCATGGCGATCTCCACGAAACCGCCTCTTCCGAAACGCCGAAGTCGGTAGCGGTCACCGTAGGTCTTGGACGTGGCTTTGGTCCCTTCGGGAAACACCAGGGCCAGCTGTTGTTGATCGTGGAGGAGCCGGTAGGCGTTGTCAGGATGGGCCGGAACCCCGCCGGTCCGGGACCACAGCGTTCCCACCACGGGGATGGTTCGGAAGAAGTAGTCGGCCAGCCCGTAAACAGGTCGGCCCAACTCCTCTTCGATACCGTGCATGATGGCCGGGGCGTCAGAGGGGATGGCTCCGGCATGGTTGGCGATCAGAAGGGCGCCGCCGTGGAGCGGAATTTTTTCCAGCCCTTCCCATTCGACCCGAAACCAGTAGCGATAAACGGGGTCGTAGAGGCGACGCACCAGGGATCGCATGTTCTCCGACCGTCCCCATTCGTCGACATCCGACCGTCGGGCATTGTCCGGTCCTTGGTCATCCGGTCGTGGGCGGGAAACCGGGAGGATGGACAGAGAGGCTGAGTCCTCCCGACCGGTCTGGCCGTCGATGATCTCGATCTCCAGTTCCTCGGCATCGGATTCTTCGCCGGTGCCGGAGGCGCTCCCCGATTCAAAGCGTGATTGCGGAGAGCCACTGTCCGGGTGAGGGCCCGCAGCTGCCTCGTTACCGCGGCTCCGCATGCGGTCGGACCCGCGGGAACGAGAGGTCTGGGTGCCGGTCCGCTCGGACCGAGCCGCGGTTGGCGTGGGGTCCGATGGATCGGTGCTCATCCTGGGCATGGTACTGCGGTGGAAAGATCCCATCTTCGGTCGATCCGCCGACAGGCCGGCGCCGGCCCAGAGGTCACTCCTGATCGCCGGATAACGGGGCCTCATCGAGACGGCCGGCGAGGGGCCCGAGAGCGGCCAGGGCGTCGAGGGTCAGGTACCGCGTGGTCACCGGACGCTCGGGGTACGCCTCCCGCACCGCCGCCAGTATCCCTCCTGACTCGTCGGGATCGATCAGCGGGAGTAGGACGATAGCCCCCTCTCCCACGGAGATGATCGGAAAGGGATGACCGTTCGATGCCTCCTTGATGACGCGGCCCACCTCTCGGACCAACGTGTCGGGTCCCTCATCGGCGGCTGAGTGAGTGCCAGGGGCAGCTTCACCGGTCGAGCCGGATGATGTGTGGAGCGGTCCTACCGTCACGCTCGGAACCGGAGGGATGGGGATCAATCCAAGTCTCGACCGCCCGATGTCGGAGAGCATGGTGACCGAGTCGTGGAGAGGGTGGACGGTGCTACCGGCTACGTGCTTCCACTGCACGGGAACCTCGGCGACGGAGAGCCCCAGCTGCTTGGCCCGGGCCAGCAGTTCCACGTCGAAGGCGAACCGGTTGATCTGAACCAGGTGGAAGAGAAGGCGGGCTGCTGGTGTGCGGAAGGCCTTGAATCCGCACTGGGTATCCCGAAGGCCCAGTCCCGTTCCGGTCGTTACCAGTCGATTGAAGAGCTGGCCCATGACCGAGCGGACGGCGTAGGTGCTCTCGACCATCGAGTCGGCCAGGGCCCGTGACCCGATGACCAGATCGGTGGCGCGCAGCCCGTTGACCAACAGGGGGATGGCCCGTGGGTCGATGGCCATGTCGGCGTCCATATAGGCCGTGAACCGACCCCGGGCTCGGGCCACACCGGTCCGTACCGCCGCCCCCTTGCCCTGGTTGGCAGGGAGGCTGATCACCGCGTGGTGGGGGAGGTGGGTGAGCAGGGAACGGGCCGTCGCGGCAGTCCCGTCGCTGCTCCCGTCGTCGACGACCAGCATCTCCGTCCGTTCGAGGTCGACGGCGCCTTCGGACACGGCGGCATCGAATCGTTTCATGCCCTCGGTCAGCCGGTTCGCCTCGTTGAACGCGGGTACGACGATGGAAAGTTCGAGTGTCATGGGCCTGGGATGACCCTATGCGCCTCAGGGGCCCGGAGGTGGGCGGGTGGATAGGGGTGGACAGCTCTTTGCCGGTGGAACCAGGGCCATCGAGGGAGACGGACAAAGACGCCGACAGGATGACCGGGCCGCCGGCTAGGGCTGAGCAGCGCCAACGAACCCTTCGGAGAACACGGGATCGAATGTGACCACCGTTCCGGTGTGAGCGGCCTGGATGATGGTCCCGGCGCCGTAGGGGGTTGCCTGACCGTCCAAAGTGGGACCCACGTACATGACGACGTGATCGATCCCACTGCCACCGAAATCGTAGAACAGCAGATCACCGGGTTCGAGAGCACTGGTGCTCACGTGGGGGAAATCGGCGTACTGGTCAGCGGCTGAGTGGTCCATGCTGACCCCGGCCTGAGCCCAGGCCAGCATGGTCAGACCCGAGCAATCCACGCCGCTGTAGCTGGCTCCCCCCCAGACGTAGGGCACACCCAGGTACTTCATGGCGCCGTGCACGGCCGCTAAACCGGCAGCTGTGGGATTGCCGCCATAGCTGAAGCTGGCGCCCCCGGCGGATCCGGCTGCCTGGTTGGCCGCCGCCGCCGCGCTATCGGCGGCCGCGCTGCCACCGCTGACGGTGCTGGCCACATCGGCGGCCTGAGCGGCCTGTGAGGCGGCCGCTTGGGCCGCGGCAGGCGAAGTAGCCGAGGTAGCCGATTGGGCGGCCGCGGCGGCTTGGGCCGCCGCTTGCTGCGCGATCTGTTGGGCCAGGGTTCCCTGGACCTGGGTGAGAGTTGCCTCGGAGGCGGCGCTGGCTGCGGTTGCGCTCTGGCGGGCCTTGTCCTCTTGGGCGGCCTGGGCCGTCTCCGTCTTTTGTTCGGCCAGGAGCTTGGAGCGGGTGTCGGTCAGTGCTGCCTGGTTGGCCTGGACCTGCTCGACGTCGTGGGCGACGTTACCCGCCCCGATTTCCTGATAGAGATCGTTGATCTGGGTCTGGTTGTTGGGCGCGGCGAAGATCTGCGCCACGGCCTCTGATGATGTGTCACCGACATAGGCCTGGATGGCATCGTCCCGCAGGTGCGTGCGCTCGGTCGTCAGCTTGGTCCTGATGACGGCGATCGAGGATGAAGTGGTCTGCAGGGACGACCGGGTACTGGTCAGATTGACCACAGCTTGGTTGTACTGCTCGTCAGCCTCGTCGAGAGCGTTCTGCTGCTGGGATATCTGGGCTTCGAGCTTTATCACCTGTGCCTCGGTGGCGTTGATCTGTGCTTGCGCGGGTGAAACCGTGCCCGACGTGCCAGCGGAGGTCGTGGTCGTGGTCGTCGAGGAGGACGGCGAGGAGCCCGAACGGGAGGTGCTCGCCGTGGAGGTAGGAGGGGTGGCAGGGGTTGCATCCGAAGAAGCCCCTGTGGTGGTCGACCCTGCGGCGCCGGCTACGGAAGATTGCCAACCGAAACCGAGAAAGCTCAGGGTGCAGAGGAGGAGAGCCGTTGCTGGCCGGAGGCGACGTCGCCCCGCCCCGCTCTCGGCCCGCCGCTGACATCGCCATGGATGGTGGGCGGCCGGCTTCCCGGGGTGCTCATCAGCCACTGGGCGGAGGATAGTTCTCCGTCCGCGGATTGAAAAGGGGTTTTTGCTGGTCAACATGGCCTTTGTGTGAAATAGCGGGGTCGCATCCGGATTGACCGGTTCATGGCGTCATGCCCCGAGAACTTCGCTCACTATGGGTCTGCCCAGGCCATGTTCCGGCAAAGATCACATTCAACTCGATAGGTTGACTGTTACATCGGCAGATGGGTTGGCGAACTGGAGGTTGCGATCGTGGACGGGGTGGTCGAGGTCCAAGGTGGCCGCATCCGGGGCACCCGCCGGAATGGCGTGTGGGGGTTCTCCGGGGTTCCCTATGCCGGCTCACCTGCGGGGCATCGCCGGTGGCGTCCACCCGGGCCCGCCGTACACTGGACCGGCGTCAGGGAGTGCGATCGGTTCGGCCCCCTGGCCCCTCAGTCGCCGGGAATCCTGGAGTTGTCCCTCGGAGGAGAGCCTGAGGAGCAGGCCGAGGACTGCCTGAGCCTCAATATTTGGACACCTGAGCTCGACGCTGGCCGCCGACCGGTCATGGTGTGGATCCACGGTGGGTCCTTTGTCTCGGGTTCGGGAGCCGGAAGTCTCTACCGCGGTGGGATGCTGGCCCGTGAACAGGACCTGGTCGTCGTCACCATCAACTATCGACTGGGCATACTCGGGTTTCTGGCCCATCCGGCGCTGGCCGATCCGGATCAGACCTGGCTGGAGGGCCGCCCCTGGTCCGGCTTCGGCAACTGGGGTCTCGCCGATCAGATGGCCGCCCTCAGCTGGGTGCAGGATCACGTCGCCGACTTTGGCGGCGATCCTGGCAATGTGACCGTGTTCGGCGAATCCGCCGGAGGGATGAGCGTCTCGGCTCTGCTGGGTGCGACCGGCACCGATGGGCTGTTCCACCGGGCCATCGTCGAAAGCGGCCCGCCCTATTCCGCCACCGCGGATCAAGCTCAGGTCCGTGCCGAGCGGCTGGCCGCCTTCCTGGGTATTCCCATGACCCGACAAGGGTGGGAATCCGTTCCCACCGACGCACTGGTGCGGGCTGCCGCCGAGGTCGGACGGGCCCATGCCCATGACGCCGAATCCGGCTTGCTGTTCATGCCGGTGGTCGACGACGGACTCCTGGCGTCAGCCCCCGAAATCCGGGTGGCGTCCGGCTCAGCCTCCGAGATCCCTCTCCTGATCGGTACCACCCGCGACGAATCGTCCTTCTTCACAGTGGGTGACCCCGTTCTGAGCTCGCTCGACGAAGCCGGTCTCAGACGATGGACGGTCCGCGTCACCTCAGGTCCGGATGAGGCCGACGAGCTGATTGCCCAATACCGCCGTGTCCGCTCCTCCCGGGGTGAGGCGGTCAGCCCTCGGGACCTGTGGGTAGGCATCGCTACCGATTTCGTTTTTCGGCTGCCCACCATCCGATTCGCCAATGCTCACGCCTCGGCGGCGGCATTTGATGTGGGAACGTTCTGTTACCTCTTCACGTGGGAATCGCCGGCATTCGGTGGCATCCTCGGTTCGTGCCACGCATTGGACATCCCCTTCGTGTTCGGGACGGTTCATAATCCGGCGGTGCAGGCGTTCGCCGGCGGCGGAGACGATGCCTTTGCCCTGTCCGAGATGATGCGGGAAGAGTGGGCGGCCTTTGCCCGCTCCGGCGTTCCCGGGTCCTCGGGTTCACCGGGCTGGGCCAACTGGGACGTCGACGGCCGGCCCACGACCGTGCTCGGCCCGTGGCCACAAAGCGCAGGTCTTCGGCACAGAGTGAACCGGCCACGGGATCAGGAGATCGTGGCCCTGGAGCGCGTCGCGCCGGACCGGACGACAGGACATGTGACTCACTGAGCACGTGTGGCCGAGAGAAGCCGACGGAGGGTCGCCGTCGAAAGGGCACTGTGGAGCCGAGCTAGCGGCGTTAGTGTCTCGGGCGAACACCAGAGGGGCTGAGGGGACGTAGCCCAATCGGCAGAGGCAGGGCGCTTAAACCGCCTCCAGTGAGGGTTCGAATCCCTCCGTCCCCACCCTTGTGATGTCGCGAGACATCGGAGACCGGTGTGTCAAGACACTGTAGACCAGGACATTCCCGGTCATGGCGTGCGCTGATAGTCCTTGGTCGGGTCGAGGACGAGGCGCCGAAGCGGGGAGCCGTCCAAGCCGACCACTTCGATGTCGAGTCCGTCGATGAGCATGGCCACCCGCCAACCGGCATAGGCCCGGCCGATGCCGATGTGGTGGAGGCGTCCTTGATGTCGGAGTGTCACCGAACCACCCGCGTCCACTTTGTCGAGGCGCAGACGCCGATCGTTGGTCTTGATCATCGGGGCGCTCGGTTCGGCTTGCTCTCGTGACTCGAAGACCGACCGTGGGGTCCGACGTCCCACCCCTCGGTGGGGTCGGACGTCGTTGTAGTAGGCGACGAAGTGGTCGATGGCCCGCTGAAGCTGCTTCTTCGTTTCGATGCCTTTCTGGGCGGCCACGAACTTCTTGAGCGTCTGGTGGAATCGCTCGATCTTGCCGCAGGTCTGCGGATGGTAGGGACGTGAGTGCTTGGCCGTGATGCCGAGGGCGAACAGCTCTTGTTCGACCACCCCCTCGACGCCGAAGTGGGCCCTCGCCGTGAAGATGAGCCCGTTGTCGGTGAGGAGCGAGGCCGGATACCCCCAGGTCTCGGCCGATTTGTGGAGGACCCGGACGACGTCGTGGGCTTTGACCACGTTCATGACCCTGCTCTCTACGCACACCCTCGAGTGGTCGTCGATGATGTTGAGGACCTCGAACACGTCGCCGTTGGGCAGGGGCACGTGGGTCATGTCGGCCTGCCAGCGCTCGTTGGGGAGATCAGCCACGAACCGGGTGTAGGAGCTCTTCGGCCGCTTCTTCGGCTGGGGGGTGACAAAGCCCCGGGCCCGGAGCACCCGCCAGATGGTAGGGACCGAGGGCGGGTGGGGATGGCGCTGGCTCAGGTGGAAGTGGATGGTGGCCGCCCCGGCATCGAAGCCCGCGTCGGCCAGCTCCTTGCGCAGGACCACGATCTCGTCCTCGTAGAGGTCGGCGATCCGGGACGGCGAGGACTTCGGACGCCGGCTTCGGGGCTCGAGGCCGGCAGGGCCTTCCAGTCGGTAGCGGCGGAGCAACTTGAACAGCCAGCTCGGGCTCACCTCATGGGCCCGGGCCAGCTCCTTGATGGGTTTGCCCGTTCGCAGGTGCATCTCGATGAGAAACCGGCCCCTATCCACAAGAGACCCTCCTCGGTAGCGGTCTCCTCTGTCTTGACACATCCACGGGAGAAGCGGTGTCCGATGTCCTGAATTCACACACCTCCGTCCCCACCCTCCGTCCCCACACCTCCGTCCCCACCCTCCGTCCCCACCCTTGTGGGCTTGACCCCATTGAATGGACCGCATCCTTGTGGTGTCGCGAGACATCGGAGGGCGACCTCCGGCCCGGCCCACCACGCTGATCGGAACTTCTGTCGGCTGTAGGTGGTCCCCGTTCCTAGACCCCTAGCCCGTGGCGGCCTGGCTAGCATCGGGTCGAGTTCGACCAAGGAGCGAGGCTGTGGCCCATGATCCGGTGGTGGCCGAAGCGGTACAGGAGCGGGACAGTCTGGAGCCACACTTCGTGCTCAGCGGACAAGAGGAGCGTGCCGACGTTGCACTGAGTGGTTTCCGAGGGAGCTCCGACCGAAGGCCAAACGTGCTCGTCGTTCTCTTCGATGATGTCGGCTGGGGCGATTTTGGCTGCTACGGGGGCGGCGTTGCCGTCGGTGCCCCGACGCCGAACATCGACAAATTGGCCCGACGAGGAACGCTTTTGACCTCCTGCTATTCGGAGCCGTCGTGCACCCCATCGCGCGCCTCACTGATGACCGGGCGCCTCCCCATGCGCCACGGCCTCCTGCGACCACCAATGTACGGTCAGCCCGGTGGGCTCGAGGGCGAGGTCACTTTGGCCCAACTGCTGTCGGATGCCGGCTACGTCACCCAGGCGGTGGGTAAGTGGCACATGGGCGAGAACACCGCTTCACAACCGCAGTATGTGGGGTTCGATGACTTCTTCGGATTCCTGTCCGTATCTGATATGTACACCGAGTGGCGAGATCCGAACTTCTTCCCCGAGATCGTCTATAGCGAAGAGCGCACCCGATGGGTCGAGAACCTTCCGTTCAACAAATGCTTCGTCCATGCCGTCAAGGACGGCCCGACGGAGAATGTGGAGGAGGTGACCGTTCCGATCCTGTCGCTCCTGGACGACAAGTGGGCCGCATACTCACTCGATTTCATCCGGCGTATGGCTGATTTGAAGCCCGGAGAGCGCACGCCGTGGTTTCTCTACCACTGCACTCGGGGTGCGCATTTCGACAACTATCCGCACGAACGATTTCTCGGCTCTTCGCCGGCCAAGCACCCCTACAAGGACACGATTGTCGAGCTCGATGACATTGTGGGCAGGCTGGTCGCCGAGCTCGACGCTACGGGACAGATGGATGACACCCTGGTCTTCATCTCCTCGGACAACGGCCCCGAAATGGAGACATGGCCGGACGCGGCGTATTCACCGTTTCGCAGTGCCAAAGGATCGACCTGGGAAGGCGGTCAACGGGTTCCGGGCATATTCACCTGGCCCGGGATGATCGACTCCGATCGGGCTACCGACGGCCTGTTCTCACAGATGGACCTGTTCAACACCGTGCTCCGGCTGTCCGGCGCGGTTTCGTCGATTCCCGAAGATCGGTACATCGACGGCGTCGATCAGACCTCGTTCCTCCTCGACCCCGAGGGCCAATCCAACCGGAAGTACCTCTACTACTGGTTGACCAATGTCTTTTCCGCTTTGCGGGTGGGGGAGTGGAAGTTCATGGTTGCCTCCACTTCGGACGATGACCGGGACTGCCTGAACTTGGGCGGCTTCACCGGTGTCACCCAGAAATACTCCCACGGCCGTCTCTACAACCTCTACCTTGATCCGAAGGAGAGCCGGAGCTACATGATCCGCAAGCTCGCCTACATCGACAGCTTCACCGGTGGTATTGCCCGGCACCTGATGAGCTTTGGTCGCTACCCACCCAAGCACCCGATCGCGGCCATGAGTTGATGGCCGCCATCTGGGCAGGAGCAGCCCACGACGGGGCTTCTGGCGCGCATCCATCGGTTGGCGAGGAGATCGGCACCGAGCGAAGAGACCCGTGACAGAGGTGTCCGAAAGCAGAGGAGGACGTCGAGGACCCTCGAGGTGGTTGGTGGGGACAGTGCTGGTCGTCACCTCCCTACTTGTTGCGGCGTGCGGCTCCGGTTCGGGGACCGCATCCTCCGCTAGCACGACCAAAGCGTCGACCGTGCCGCCGACCGTTTCTACCCCGACCACCTCGACCACCCCGACCACCTCGACCACCTCGGTGACCGAATCGGACAGCCCCGGGTGCGGACGTGCGGCGTCGCCCAGCACGATCGTCCTCAGCCCCATCGTGGACGGGAGGACGCGGGTGGCCATTGTCCACCTTCCGATGGCCTACGACCCGACCAAACCCCTGCCTCTTGTCCTCAACATGCACGGCAGCCAATCGACCGCCTTCGCCCAAGAGGAGTTGTCTGGCATGGATGCCACGGCCGACGCCGATTCGTTCATCGTGGTCTATCCCCAGGGCGACATTCCCTCCGGAGGCGGATTCGAATGGAATGTGCCCGGGCAACCCCTCCTCGGGGGGGCGGCCGTGCCGGCCGGCGCTCCAGATGATGTCTCGTTCATCCAGAAGCTGGTCGTCCTGCTCGAGCAGAAATACTGTGTCGACTCCAAGCGGGTCTATGCCACCGGGTTCTCGGGCGGTGCCCGCATGGCCAGTCAGCTGGGTTGCGATGCCTCCGGCGTGTTCGCTGCCATTGCTCCGGTGAGCGGACTCCGATTTCCGAGTCCCTGTCCTTCCAACCGCCCGGTACCCGTCGTCTCTTTCCACGGCACCGCCGATCCGGTCGATCCCTACCTCGGGAACGGGCAGAAATATTGGACATACAGCGTCCCCGAGGCCACCAGCCGATGGGCGGTCCACAACGGGTGCGCCGCCAATCCCACCCGATCTCAGCCCGCGGCTACCGTTGCTCTCACCGCCTATGGCGGTTGCGGTCAAGGCGCCGCCGTGGACCTCTATTCGATTACCGGCGAGGGGCATGAATGGCCAGGGGGTCCACGCCTGCCCAATAGGGTGACCAGGCTTCTTGGGCCGCAATCCACCGCCATAAGTGCCGACGCCACCATGTGGGCCTTTTTTGAGGCTCATCCTCTTCCCGGAGGGGGCTGAGATTTCGATCGATGACCGGGACGGGCAGAGGTCCACGTGCCGGGGTGCGGACCCACCCGGCAGGGTCCCCCGACGTGGACCCACACAGCATGAGATGGGGGGCCCGACCGGGGAATTAGAGTTTGTCCAATGGTGCGTCTGAGCGGGACCGAATGGGTCGTCCTGGTGGTGGTCTCGTTCCTGTGGGGTGGAATCGGGTACATCCTGTCGGAGAAGGACCGCCGGACGCTCGGTCGGACCCCCTGGGGCCTGCCTTCGGGCCTGTGGGCCTTTCTCTGGTTCCTGTTTCTGATCCTGGGTCCGCTTCTCTTCCTCATCGCCCATGCTTCGGGGATCCGCCGCTCGCATCGACCGCCTTTTCCCGGTTCACCCGTCGTCGGGCCGCCGCACGACGGTCGGACCGGCCGCCCACTCCGACAGTGGGCGAACTCTTCCCTTCCTATCCGAGGCCGGCCAACGGGCCACAACAGGCGCACCGAACTGCCCGTGCCCAGCTCCCCCGATTCGGTGTCGTCGGATCCTGCCCCCACGTGGCACCCTTCACCACCGGCCTGGCACCCGGATCCGAGCGGTCGGTTCCATTACCGCTGGTGGGACGGCAACCAGTGGACCTCTCAGGTGTCGGCGGACGGCCACGTCATGATCGATACCAATCCGGATCAGCGCATCGGCCCCTACTGAGCCCCGCCCCGGCCCCGGGCAGCCCCGGCCGACGGACTAATCAGCCGAGCGTCCGAGGGCACACAGGAGTCACCAGCCTCGGTGGGCTCCGTCGCCAGACCGGCGGCAACTGACGCAGGGGGCAGACGGCCCCAGGCGGCCGGAGCCACTCCGACCGTCCCATTGAGGCCCGGGTACAGTGCCACCCAGAGCCGTCAGCGGGTGTGCGTCGGGTGAAGAGGGAGAGAGTGGATATGGAAGCGGTCGAGATCAACGACATGTCCGCCACGCCGACCGTGGTTCTCCAGGTGACGGAGACCGCCAATCCCAATCTGGCGGTCGACGGCTCGGCGGAGATCATGACCGACGGTTCCGGCACGCGGCAGGCCTGCGAGGAGACGATCCTGGCCCAGGCATTCGGTCAGGTCCACCAGGGTCGTCCTCGGGTGACGGCGGGAGACGGCGGTACCGTCGCCGACGTGACCGGGGGAGACCTGACCGGGGCTCTTCTCGATCCCAACTTCTACGCCGGCGATCCCTATCCCCTCTACGCCCGCCTGAGGGCCGAAGCGCCGCTGGCCCGCAACGATGCGCTGGGGTTCTGGGTCGCCAGCCGGCACGCTGACGTCGTCACCGTTTCCCGCCATCCGGACACGTTCTGCTCGGGCCAGGGGATCATGGTCTTCGAGATCGGGTCCGAGTACCCGACTCCTCCGACCATGATGCACACCGACCCGCCCGCCCACACCCGCTACAGGGGGTTGGTGCAGCCGGGGTTCCGGCCCAGTTTCATGCGGGCTCTCGAGGACGGAGTGCGCCGCCGGGCCCGCACCCTGGTCGACACCATCGAAGCCGATGTGCCGGTGGACGTGGTGGCCGACCTGGCGGTCCCGTTGCCCCTCCAGGTGATCAGCGACCTGTTGGGTGTGCCTGAAGACGAATGGCCGCGCTTCTTCCGCTGGTCAGAGGCGGTGATCCCCGGAGCGACCGACTGGTCCGAAGAGGAGAGGCAGGCCCTGAGCGGTGAGATGGTCGGCTACCTGTTGGCCGCGGCCGCCGACCGTCGGGCCCACCCCGGAGACGACATCATCTCGGAGCTGGGAGCGGCCGAGGTCGACGGTGATCGCCTGAGCGATGACGAGCTGGCCATGTTTCTGGTGCAACTGCTGGTCGCCGGCAACGAAACCACCCGGAACATGATGTCCGGCGGGTTGGTCGCTTTCGCCGAAACGGCCGGCTCGTGGGCCTCGCTGCGCTCAGCGGTGTCGGCGTCCGCCCCGCGGGCCCTCGCCGTGGCTGTCGAGGAGATGCTGCGGTGGACGACGCCGGTGGTGGCCTTTATGCGCACAACGACCAGGCCGACCGAACTGGCGGGTGTGGATCTGCCGGAGGGAGCGCCGGTCCTCATGCTCTACGCCTCGGCCAATCGGGACGAATCGGTGTTCGGACCCACGGCCGACCGCTTCGATCCCGCCCGCGATCCGAATCCCCACGTCGCCTTCGGGTTCGGCCCCCACTTCTGCATCGGGGCCGTCCTGGCCCGGCTGGAGGGGCGCATACTGCTCGAAGAGCTCGGAGCCCGCTTCGCCACCATCGAGCGGGCCGGACCGGTGGTCCGTACCCCGTCGCCGGTCATCGCCGGCGTTCGCTCCGCCCCCCTCGTCTTCCGGGACCCGGTGGCCTGAGCCGTCCGTTCCGCTGTCGCCACCAACAGGCCGAACTGATCCTTCGAAGCACGGGGAGGCGGTCTCCCGGGACCGGCCCCCAGGACCCGCCTCCCTACCGCTTGCGGTAGACGGGATCTCTGTCCTCGGCCCTGGCCGCTTTCATCTCGCGGTAGTCGTCAGACACGAACACCAACGACTGCGCCACCGCTTCTTCGGCTATGGAGCGCTGCACCTCCGCTGCGCCCAGGCTGAACAGGGTGCGTCGGGCCATCTTGACGGTGAATGCGGGTGCCCGCGAGATGGTCGTGGCCATGTCCATGACGGTTTCGTCCAGGGCGGCTTCGTCCGCCACCAGTCGGCTGATGACTCCGTGGGTGAGCGCTTCCTCGGCGGAAAAGACCCGACCGGTGAGCGCCAGATCGGCGGCCACCCCGTGTCCGACCATCTGGAAGAGGCGGGCCATCCCCCCCGAATCGGGGATCACCCCGTGGATGACCTCGGGGAGAACCATCCTGGTCCCGATGGCGGCCACCCGGATGTCGCACAGCAGCGACCGTTCGAAGGCCCCGCCGATGACCCATCCCTTGAGGGCGCAGATGATCGGGCAGGGCATGGTCAGAAACATCTGGGTAGGACGGTGGCCCCGCTCGATGAACTCGAGGTCGGAGATGTCCTCGATCCGCAGACCGAGCTGGGTGGTGTCCCGACCCGACGAGAACGAAGCACCCTCGCCCCTCCAGACAATGGCCCGCAGCTCGTTCATTCCGTGGACTTCGGCCAGCACCTCCCACAGCCGACGGTCCATCTCGTCACTCATGGCATTGTGTTTGTCGGGGCGGTTGTTGGTGATCACGGCAATGGGTCCGTCCACTTGGAGCCGCACCAGGTCGCGGTCCTCGGGGCTGAGTGCATTCACCGTCGCTCTCCTCTCTCTGAGCTGGCGCCGGCCGACGGCGACGCCGCCCCACTCCTGCCGGCGGCGTCGGTTTGACCGAAGGCTGGTCGGTTCAGTTGCTCGCGGATAGGGACGAAGGGTGGTTGCACGGTGTGGCGCCGCTGCCAGTTGGCCCCGTCCACGACCATGGTGTGACCGCTGATGTAGGCGGCATAAGGGGAGCACAGGTAGGTGGCGGCCCAGGCCAGCTCTCGGGGGAAACCCACCCGTCCAGCCGGTACCCTTGAGTCCTGGCCCTCGTACTTTCCCGGAACGGCGGCGATGGCTGCCGTCTCGTCCTCGTGGGGCATGAGCCCGGGTACCAGCCCGTTGACCCGGATTCCGTAGGGGGCCCATTCGACGGCCAACGTTTCCGTCAGGTTCTTGACCCCCGCCTTGGCCGCCGCCGAGTGGGCGAAACCCGGGCCGCCGGTCCAGGCATAGGAAGCACCCACGTTGACCACGGCCCCGTCCCGTTCCGCGGGGATGAGCCGACGGGCCAGCTCGCGACAGCACAGGAAGGTGCCGTTCAGCACGATGTCGACCACGGTGCGCCAGGCATTGGGGCTCATGTCCTCGGCCGGAACGGGAAAGTTGCCGGCCGCGTTGTTGATGAGCACGTCGACGGGCCCGGCCTCCGATTCGACCAGGTCGAAGGCGGCCGTCACCGAATCGGCCTGGCGGATGTCGCACTCGGCGGCCACGGCCCGTCCCCCGGCTGATTCCACGGCCGCCATCCCGGCTTGCCGGTGGCCCGCGTCGCGGCTCAGGATGGCCACGGTGGCGCCCAGCCGGGCGAACTCGGAGGCGATGGCTTTTCCCAGTCCGGTACCCCCTCCGGTGACGATGACAACAGCGCCGTCGTAGGTGCCGTCGGGGAGGGCGGCGGACCCGACCGGCGGGGGTGGGGGCAGTCCTGGGGGAGTCACGTTGGGGGAGCCTACGCCGGGCCCACCCGGTCAGTCCGCCTTGAACCCGCCGCAGCCACCCGCCCTGGCCGTCCGCCGTCCGTCGTCGGGCCGCTGCCGCTCCCGTCCCTCCGAGAGGGGGGACGGATGGGGCGATGACCGACACGACCTCGTCTATCCTCATCGACCGTGGACTTCGATCTGGCGCCCGAGCTCGATGCCCTCCAGCAGAGTGTGCGTCGCCTGGCCCAGGACAAGATCAAGCCTCGGGCTCGGGAGATCGACACAACCGGCGACTACCCGGCCGACATCTTCGAAGCCTTTCGGGCTGCCGATCTGCTCGGTCTGTGCCTGCCCCCTGAGTTCGGTGGGTCCGGAGCGGGCATCCTCGGCCTCACTGTCGCCATAGAGGAGGTGGCCAAATACTCCAACACGGCCGCCCTGATGCTGCTCCTGACCCGTCTTCCCGTAGGCCCGGTGCTCATTGCCGGGAACGACGACCAGAAGAAGCGCTACCTGCCGGGCATCGCCTCCGGTCAGCTGCGCGCCGCCTTCGGTCTTTCGGAGGCCGGGGCCGGCAGCGATGTGGCCGGTATGCAGACCCGGGCCGTTCCCGACACGGCGACCGGCAACCCAGCCGGTTGGGTTCTGTCCGGCACCAAATGTTGGATGTCGGGCGTCTCCGAGGCCGACTGGTACACCGTCTTCGCCAAAACGGGCGACCCGTCGTCCCGCGCCCACGATTCGATCACCGCCTTCATCGTGGAGCAAGGCTGGGACGGGGTGTCGGTAGGCCGCACCGATCGCAAGATGGGCGTCCGCGGGGTGCACACCGGCGAGTTGGTTCTCGACGAGGTCCACGTACCGGCCGAAAACGTCATCGGTGAAGTCGGCGGATTCCGTCTGGCCATGCTCGGGCTCAACGCCATGCGTCCGATCGTCGCCGCTCGCGGCATCGGGTTGGCCGAGGGTGCGCTCATGTACGCCACCGAGTACACCAAGCAACGTCGGGCCTTCGGCCAGACCATCGCCGATTTCCAGGGGATCCAATGGGAGATCGCCAAGGTTGCGGTGGACATCGAAGCGGCCCGCTTGCTCACCTACCGGGCCGCCTCTCTGGCCGATCAAGGCAAGTTCTCCAAGGAGTACGTGCCGTTCCTGTCCATGGCCAAGTACTTCGCCACCGAACTGGCCGTGCGCGCCTCGGGGCTGGCCGTGCAGTTGCTGGGCGCCGCCGGTTACATGGAGGACCAGCCCACCGAGATGTGGTATCGCGACGCGCGGCAATTGACGATCGTCGAGGGGACTTCGCAGGTGCAGCTGGGACTCATCGCCCGCGGCGTCCTCAACCATGATCTGTGGTGGGACTAGAGATGGACGGAAAGAACGATTCAGCGGGACCCTCCCCGGCTCCACCTCCGTCGGCTCCGGAGCCTTCTTCCACCGCCGCGGACCCCGATCCATCCGATGGCGCCTTTGCCGCGCTGGGCGGTTGGCCGGGCGTTCTGACCGACCTGGTGGCCGGGGACTCCCTGAGCGCCGAGCACGCCGAAGCTGTCCTGGGAGAGATCTTCTCCGGGGCGGCCACGCCCGCCCAGATCGCCGCCTTCGCCGTCGCTCTGCGAGCCAAGGGTGAGTCGGTCGAGGAGATGACCGGTTTCGTCCGGGCCATGGTGGCGCACGCCGTCGGTCTCGATCTGCCCCCGGGTATCGATCTTGTCGACACCTGTGGCACCGGGGGAGACCGGTTGCGCAGCATCAACGTATCCACCATCGCAGCTCTAGTCGTGGCGGCCACCGGGGCCAAGGTGTGCAAGCACGGCGGGCGGGCCTCGTCCTCGGCAGTGGGCGCGGCTGACGTCCTCGAGGCCTTGGGCGTGGTGGCCGACCTCGGTCCGGAGGGCGTGGTCCGCTGCATCGAGGAGGTCGGGATGGGCTTCTGCTTCGCCCCCCGTTTCCACCCGGCCATGCGCTTCGCTGCGCCGGTACGCAAGGAGCTCGGGATCCCGACCGTCTTCAACTATCTGGGCCCGCTGGCCAACCCGGGTCGGGCCCGCTATCAGGTGGTCGGGGTGAACACTCCGGCCATGGCCGACAAGATGCTCGGCGTGCTGGCGGCCAACGGCACCCGGCGGGCGATGATCGTCTATGGCGATGACGGTCTGGACGAGCTGAGTACCACCGGATCCTCGACTGTGCACGAGCTCATCGTGGCCGCCGATGGACGGTATGAGACGACCATCTACCGGGTGGACCCGGGGGCCCTCGGATTTGCCCCCGCCACCCTCGACAGTCTGCGTGGTGGGGACGCCGCCTACAACGCCGAGGCCATCCGGCAGGTCATCGCCGGCGAGCCCTCACCCCACCGCGACATCGCCGTGCTCAACGCGGCGGCGGCGTTGGTCGTGGTGGGCCGAGCGACCGACCTCTCTGCCGGGGTGAGCCAGGCTGGCGAGGTCATCGACGACGGCCGAGCAGCCACCGTGCTCGAGTCCCTCATCCGGGTGTCTCAATCCGCAGGGGCCGACGCTCACGAGGCGTGAGCACCATGGGCCGCACCATCGGCTGCGGCCGTGCTGCGGTCATCTAACCTCCGGCTCTGATTCGGCTCATTGGGCCTCTTCCTCCGCCGGTTGAAAGGAGGGGCCCATTTTCCGATGAGTTGGTCCTCGATGACCGCCGCTCCCAGGTGACCCCGGCACACGATGTGATGGACGGCGTGCATCTGCCGCCAGAGACGGACCATCGGTGACCGGCCGCCTTCGGTGAATGTGGCGCGGACCTCGGTCCGGAGGTCGACGGCTTTGCCCACGTAGAGGGGGTGTCCGCCGGCATCGGTGAGCCAGTAGACGCCCGGGCTACGAGGAAGCCGGGCGGTCAATCGCAGTTTTGCCGCCTGCGGGTGACCGATCAGGAGAGGGAGATCGAGCAGCTCGCCCAAGCTCAGGATCCCGAACGAGCCAGCCCGCTCGAGCATCGCGTGGAGGAGATCGCCGGTGGCCAATACGTCAGTCAGGGCCCGGTGCGACGGGCGGTGCGGGAGGTCGAGACAGGCGGCCAAGGTGGCCAGCTTGCAGTTGGGAACTTCATCACGGATGAGCCGCCGGGCCAGAGCCAGGGTGTCGACGGCGGCGTTGGGCAAGGGATCTCGATGGGTGGCGACAAGAGCGTGGTTCAGAAACGAGAGGTCGAAGCGAAGGTTGTGACCCACCACGACACCGCCGCCCACGAATTCCAGAAACGAGGGCAGCATCTCGCCGATCCGAGGGGCGTCACCCACCATGGCATCGCTGATCCCGGTCAGAGCGGTGATCATCGGTGGAATCCGCCCGTCAGGCCTGACCAGTGTCTGATAGGTGCCGACCATCTCGCCCCCGCGGTAGCGGGCGGCGGCCACCTCGGTCAGCGATGCCGTCCGTGGAGAGCCGCCGGTGGTTTCGACATCGACCACGACGAAGGTGACGTCCCACAGGGGGGCATCCAGGCCTTCCCCCGACGCCCGGATGGCCGGCGTCCGGTGCCGGACGCCGGCGTGGGCCCGGTCAGGGAGATCGGTCGGGAGAGGCGGGCAAACGATCACCTCTCCACCATAGCGAACAGGTGTTCGATTTAATGGACAATCGGAGGCTGTCGGGGACGGCTACCGTAGGGCGGGTGACCACCGAATCACCGATAGCCACCACGGCTGCGTCGCCCCGTCGCTCCGGCCCCACCCGCCGATACCGCTGCTCGGCCTGCGGAAACCTCACCCGGTTCACCGTGGTCAGCACGGTGCGCACCCGTGCGTTCCATCACTTTTCGGTGGGCGGTGAACTCACCGTGGAGGACCCGGAGGTGCTCGACGAGACGGTGGAGGAGGTGTCGTGCCGATGGTGTGGCAATGGCAACGCCGTCGAACCCATGGAGTCGATCGAGGGCGAACCGGAAAAGGACTGACCGGTCACGTCATCGGCCGGCCGGTGCCCCCACCGCCCACCGCCGACGCTCCGGTGATCGGGAAGGGCGGCACCGACAGGGAGGCGCCGCTGCTCGATGAGACCTTCGTGAGCGGTTTGCGGCCGATACCCATGGTGAAGCCCGGAGTCCAGAGGGAAGCCCGGGTCGGAGTCGACATTGTCGGCGTGAGCCCCTCGGGAAGCCCGGTGACCATCCAGATCAGTCAGTTCGACCGACCCGTCCTCCTCGCTTTCCTCCACATCCGGTGCGACGGATGCCAGGAGTACTGGCAGGGCTTGCGGGGCACCGAAAGAGCCTGGCCTGGCTCGGTTTCGCCGGTAGTCGTCACCCACGGTCCCGAGACCATCGACCCTGACGAGGTGGGGCGGGAGGCGGCAGGTTTGGGCGAGCTGCCGGTGGTCATGGGAGACCAGGCATGGACTGACTACCGCGTACCGACCTATCCGTTCTTCGTGGCCGTGGACGCCTCCTCTCGCAGGATCATCGGGGAGACGGTCGGTTTGGGCTGGGACGACGTGTTCTCCATGGTCAGGTCGGCCGGGTTGTAGACCACCTCCGGCTGGGGGTCACCGCCAACTGGGATCAGAACTGTGGCCATCTCATGCTGTGGATCGTTCCAAACCGGCGGGAGAGTCGCCCGCGGCCGCATTGATTTTCGGGACTTGATGGTTTTATCGGCTCCGGCCGATAGATCATCCTCGGGATTATCGGTTCTGAACGATAAATTCACCTAATGGCGAAAAAGAGAACAACAGCTCGGGCTTACCTGGATGGGCGACTGGGCCGATTGGCTCTCGTTGTCGAGGAGCCGAGGCCGTCGCGAGGTTGGATCCGGGAGGTCAGGGACGCGCTCGGAATGTCGAGCACCGATCTCGCCGCCCGGCTCGGAATCAGCCAGTCGACCGTTTCCGAGCTGGAGCACAGCGAGGTCAGTGACAGCATCAAGCTCGGGTCACTGCGACGTGTGGCCTCCGCTCTCGATTGTGACCTGTTCTACTTTCTCGCTCCCCGCTCGACCCTCGACGTAACCGTTGCCACCCAGGCCAGAAGGCAAGCCGAACGGATCGTGGCCTCCGGCGACGCCCGATCCCATGGGGGACGAACGGTGGAGGACCTGACGGAGATCCTCGTCGACAGCCCGGGCCTCTGGTCCGAACCCGAGCCAGAGGTGCCCCGTCGGACCAAAGGGTGATCCCGGATCATCGCCCTCCGGTGATTCCCACCAGATGCATTACGGAGTCCCAGTCCCGTCACAGCTGGGCAGCCCATTGTCGGCGTTGACACTTTCCGTCAACCAAGGAGTAGGTGACATGACCAAAGCTGAGACGCATGGGGCCGTGCTCGACTGGATTCCGGATGGCTTGCCCGACCTGAGCCAGAAGCGCCGAAGGGGGGTGAGGGTCACGACCGCGGCTGCAGCCGCTCTGGGGCTGGCTCTCAGCGGAGCAGGCGCTGGAACCGGGGGGCCGGCATCGGACACGTCGTCGAACAGTTTCGACAAGACGAAACCACGGTCGGGGCCGGGCACACCGCCGCCGGGCTCACTCACCCCGTGGGGACCAGATCGGACGCTCCCCGGCAGGGGAGGCGGCCTCCACAAGGGCAATCATCCCATGCGACTGCTCTCGTCCGGTTGAAGCCTTCAACCTGAGGTCCTCGGTTCCACAGGCTCACGCCGCCGACATCGGGCCCTCACGGAAGAGCCATCATGGAACCATGATGCACGTCTGTGCTTTGTCGATGGAGCTCCACCTGCCCGGCAGCAGATCCCTCAAGGCCAAGAGGGTCGTTGTCAAGCACATCGTGGAAGTCTGTCGCTCCCGGTTCGACGTAGCCGCCGCCGAGGTAGGTCATCAGGACCAGTGGCAGCGGTCGGAGCTCGGATTCGCCGCCGTAGCCGACAGTCCCAGCCATGTGGAGGCCGTCCTCGATACCGTCGAGCGGTTCGTGTGGTCCCACCCCGAGCTGGAGGTATTCGCGTCCGGACGCTGCTGGCTCGAGTCGGACGGGTGACCGGGTCGGCCGTGCCGGCCGACCCCATCTGCCTCGGACCATCCGGCTGCGGAGTGCTCTAACCTCGGCCCATGGCCGTCACTCTGCCGGTTCTGCTCGAGGATCTCGAACTGGAGTTTGCGGACCTGCGGCGATTGGTCGGTGGGCTGGCGGCCGACGCCCCCGAGTGGGATTGGGGCACGCCGGCTGAGGGCTGGGCGGTGCGGGATCAGATCAGCCATCTCGCCTTCTTCGATGAGGCCGGACTGTTGGCTGTGGCCGACCCCGGAGCGTTCAGCCAGAGGGCCCAAGAGCTCATGGCGCGGTCCGGCGATCCGATGGAAGAGCACCTGGCCAAGGGACGGTCCATGGATGGGGAAGAGTTGGTGGCCTGGTGGGACAGCGCACATCACGCCTTGGCGGCCGCACTGGCCGAGGTCGACCCCTCAGTCATGCTTCCCTGGTTCGGACCGCCGATGGGGGTGTTGTCGTTCGTGTCGGCCCGGCTGATGGAAACGTGGGCTCACGGACAGGACGTCGCCGACGCGTTGGGCTGGGTTCGTGCACCCACTGACCGTCTTCGCCATATCGCCCATCTGGGCGTCCGCACCCGAGAATTCTCGTATCGGCTGCGTAGGCGCGACGCCCCCCCGGGCCGGATCGAGGTGGTTCTGGCTTCGCCTTCCGGTCAGTTGTGGACCTGGGAGATCGGTGAGCGAACGGCCGATGAGCCCTCGGGTTTCGTGGTCGGCGAGGCTGTCGACTTCTGCTTGGTGGTCACCCGGAGGAGGAGCGTCGCCGACACCCGTCTGGTGGTGACCGGTGAGAACGCCGATGACTGGATGTCCATTGCCCAGGCCTTTGCCGGGCCCCCCGGGCCCCAGAGGCCGGCCCGCTCCCCTTGACTCACGACGAGGCGAGCTACTCCGTCAAGGCGGTCAACGCGGCGACGAACCCGTCCACGTCCTCCTCCGACGTGTCGAACGACGCCATCAGACGGACAACGGAGGCCGACTCGTCCCAGACGTAGTAGGGGTAGCGGGACTGGAGGTCGGCGCTCACCTCGGGAGGAATCACGGCGAACACCCCGTTGGCCTCCACCGGATAGGCCACAGTCACCCCTTTGACCCTCGAAACGCCCTCGGCCAGTCGTCGGGCCATCCCATTGGCATGGGTGGCGTTGACCCGCCACAGCTCGTCCGAGAGGAGAGCACAGAATTGTGCGGCGATGAACCGCATCTTCGAGGCCAGCTGCATCGACTGCTTCCGTATGAAGCGGAGGGCAGCATCTTCAGGAGGAAGATAGGACACGACAGCTTCGGCGGCCATGGCGCCATTTTTGGTTCCGCCATAGGAGAGAACGTCGACACCGGCCGCTGAGCCGAAGGCACCCAGATCCACATCCATGGCCGCGGCCGCGTTGGAGAGGCGGGCGCCGTCGAGGTGCAGTTTCATGTCCCGACTGTGGGCCCAGTCGGCCAGCGCCCGGATCTCCTCCACCGAGTAGCACGTCCCGAGTTCCGTGGACTGGGTCACCGAGATCACCTTCGGCTGCACATGGTGCTCGTCGCCGACGCCCACTGCGGCAGCTTCCACCCGATCAGGGGTGAGCTTGCCGTCAGCGGTGGGTACGGCAATGAGCTTGCTGCCGAGGAATCGCTCCGGCGCACCACACTCGTCGACATTGATATGAGCGGTTTCGGCGCATATGACGGCCTCGAAGGGACGGAGAAGGGCCTGAAGTCCGACCACGTTGGCCCCCGTTCCGTTGAAGACGAAGTACACGTCGGCTTCGGGCCCGAAGTTCTCCTTGAACAGGTGGACGGCCTCGGCGGTGACCGGGTCGTCGCCATACCCGGGGGTGTGCCCGACGTTGACACGGGCCATGCGATCGAGCACGGCGGGATGGACGCCGGCCCAGTTGTCGCTGGCGAACGCTCGACGGATATCGGTCATGCCACTCTCTCCTCAGTACGCCGTTACCCGCGGAACCCGCGGTCGACCCATGGCCACCCGGTGGCGGCGACCGAGCCCCCGCCCGTCATCGACCTCCTGCCTGTGGTCAAGACCGCAGGAGGGGTTTGTACCGAATCCTGTGGGGTTGGTCGGCGTCGACGCCGAGGCGCTTCTTGCGGTCGGCCTCGTAGTCGCTGAAGTTCCCCTCCCACCAGCAGACCTGGGAGTCGCCTTCGAAGGCCAGCACGTGGGTGGCTATCCGATCAAGGAACCAGCGGTCGTGGCTGATGACCACCACGCAGCCCGGAAAGCCGAGCAGTCCTTCCTCGAGGGCCCGCAGCGTGTCGACATCGAGATCATTGGTCGGTTCGTCCAGTAGTAGGACGTTGCCGCCACGCGTGAGTACTTTGGCCAGCTGGACCCGGTTGCGCTCACCGCCGGACAGCTGACCGACCTTCTTCTGCTGGTCGCTTCCGGTGAAACCGAAGCTGGCTACGTAGGCTCGACCGTGGAGTTCGCGGTGACCGACCACGATGCGGTCGTGGCCGCCGGTGATCTCGTCGTAGACGGTCGCCTCTCCGTCGAGTGCGTCCCTCGACTGGTCGACGTAGGCCAACTCGACCGTAGAGCCCAAAGCCAGGGCGCCGGCGTCCGGCTTCTCCTCTCCTGCGATCATGCGGAACAGGGTGGTCTTACCGGCTCCGTTGGGCCCGATCACCCCCACGATGCCGCCCGGCGGGAGGATGAATGAGAGCCCGTCGATGAGGAGGCGATCGCCGTAGCCCTTGCTCAGATCCTCGGCTTCGACCACCCGATCACCCAGCCGGGGACCTGGGGGAATGGCAATTTCGAGGTTGTCGGCCTGGCGTTCAGCGGCCTCGGCTTCCGCCACCAGGTCGTTGTAGGCGTTGATGCGCGCTTTCCCCTTGCTCTGTCGGGCCCGCGGCGACAGCCGTATCCACTCCAACTCGCGCTCAAGAGCGCGCTGTCGGGAACGGTCGGCTTTCTGCTCGCCGGTCAATCGGGCCTGCTTCTGCTCGAGCCATGACGAATAGTTGCCCTCCCAGGGGATTCCCGCGCCGCGGTCAAGTTCCAGGATCCAGCCGGCCACGTTGTCGAGAAAGTAGCGGTCGTGCGTGATGGCCACCACGGTTCCCGGGTACTCCTGCAGAGTGCGCTCCAGCCAGGCCACCGACTCGGCGTCGAGGTGGTTGGTCGGTTCGTCGAGGAGCAGCAGGTCAGGCTTCGACAGCAGGAGACGGCACAGCGCCACCCGTCGGCGCTCCCCACCCGACAACGTCGAAACGTCGGCTTCGGGGGGTGGAAGCCGGAGTGCGTCCATGGCGATGTCGAGAGTCCGTTCCAGGTCCCAGGCCCCGGCCGCGTCGATCTCGTCCTGGAGCTGCGCCTGCTCGGCCAACAGTTGGTCGAAGTCGGCGTCGGGTTCACCCATCGCCGTACAGACGGCGTTGAACCTGTCGACGAGCGCCTTGGTTTCGGCCACGCCGTCGGTCACGTTCCCCAGGACATCCTTGGTCAGGTCGAGGTGGGGCTCCTGGGGGAGATACCCCACCGTGAATCCGGTCGTCAGCCGGGCCTCGCCGGTGAAATCATCGTCCTGACCGGCCATTATGCGGAGAAGCGAGGATTTACCCGAACCGTTCGACCCGATCACCCCGATCTTCGCTCCGGGATAGAAGGAGAGATTGATGCCTTTGAGCACCTGGCGATCGGGCGGATAGAAGCGGCGCAGATCCCGCATCGTGTAGATGTATTGGGCTGGCATAAGCCCCAGTGTGGCCCAAACCGTGGTCCACCGGGAACGAGCCCCCGGAGGACCTCCCCACCGGTAACCTGGGTGGCCATGAGCAAGGGGCCGACCGGAGGGTGGTGGATCACCGGTCACACCGGATCTATCGCCCCGTTACTACTCGTTGCCCAGGGCTAGCCCCGTGCCAGATCAGCCCGCATCCTCCCCCATGGCGTCGACCTCCGAGCAGGAGCCGTCATCCTCCACTACCCGCGGCGGTGGGGGTCAGGAGGAGCCCCGACGCACGCGGCGGGCCACGGCCTTCGCCCTGATCGAGCGCCTCATCACTGCCATCCGCAACGGCGACGAATCCATGGTGGAGAGTGCCGTGTTGAACCTGAGCCAACGGAGCCGCTGGCTGGCACCACTGGCCCTGGTGGTGGGGGCGTTCGCCATGTTGTTCCAGGGGGTGAAGCTGCTGTTCACCAACTGGCGCTTGACCCTGGTGGAGATCCTGCCGGCCATGTGGATCTGGGCCGCCATGCTGGATCTCAAGGTCCACGTGTTCCACGGGAAGCAGTTCCACATCATCCGGGGCCCGGTGCTCATCCCGATCGTCCTGGCCGTGGCCGGACTCACGGCCGCCAGTTTCTTCCTCAACGCCGTATTCGCCTTTGCCATCTCCCAACCCGGTCATCCCGAGATCCGGCCGGCCATGGCCCAGGCGCGAGACCATCTGCGCCCGGTATTGGCATGGGGTTTCGTGGTGGGCCTCGGCCTCGCCTTTTCGACCCTGATCGCCAGCCGGTGGGGCAAGGGGTGGTTCGCCCTCTGCCTCGGCATTGTGGTGGGGGTCATGATGTTGGCCTACGTGGCCGTTCCGGCCCGGCTGGCCGGCATCAAGTCGGACCGGTCCCGGAGGGACAAGCTCGGGGCTACCGCCGTCGGCGGGGCCATCGGCGCCATGGTTTGCTCGCCGCCCTATGCCCTCGGGCGCGGGGCCATTATCCTCCTCGGCTCACCGACGTTCCGAGTCCTGGCTGTCCTGATGTTGATCATCGCCGTCGTCCTGCAGACGGGAGCGACGACGGCCACCAAGGCGATCAAATTCAGTGCCAAATTGATCACCGGTGATGAGACCGCCGAAGCGAACGGGCCGACCGAGGTGAGCTCGGCGTCTGAGTCGGGGTTGTCACTGCCGGCAGTCGCCGTGTCTACCGACGAGGGCTGAGTTCCCCACCAGCCCGGCTACCGACCCTTCGGAGACGATTCCGGGTTCGTCACCCAGAGCAATGCCCTGAGCACTGTTCGTGTGGGCTCTGAGGAGAGCCCATAAGGCAGTTTCACCTCTGGCGCCGGTCCGCGGCCGTTGACAGGATCCCCGTGCGGCCTTACGGGTCGCATCCGCTCCGGCGAGTGGTCATCTCTGTGAGGGCCTCCGTCTCATCCGATCTCCGGTGTTGCAAACTCCTTGAGATGCAAGGGGAATTTGAACGATCTACCACCGCGGTCAGCTCGATGACGCCGCTGGCAATCACCGTGCAAGGTCGTGGTCAGGGCTTCTGCAAGGTGGATGAGGCAGGTTTGGGAAGGTGTCCAGCTGCTGGGAGATCGAGGTGGTCCCGGAAGACAGCGGCGTGATCATGCCCGAGCGTTGTCGGCGAACTGATTGCATAGGAGATGAAACGTTTGTTGCGCCGAATTGGGCCGGCTCATATCGTCCGCCTTCTATGGAGCAGTCGGAGGCTCACGGAACGGATCGGTGGAAATCCACCGCCAGCCGTGCCTCGGTGGCTCTAGCGATTTGCTCATTGCTGATGAGCGCCTGCGGGTCATCCACGCAGAGCGCGATCAAAGGGGCGTCGCATCCGGGTCGGGGTAGGTATTGGGGAAATCGGTCGGCGGTCGCCGAGGATTCGGGAGCGCCTCCGGGGGCGACCACGAGCCAGATCCTGTCTGCTTGGCTCGCCGCGGAAGAGGCGTTCGACACTGCCGCCCTCACGGCTGACCCTGATCAACCGGATCTGGACGCCACCACGGTGCCTCCGCAGTTGACCTGGTCGCAGGGTGTGCTGCAGAGGATGCGGGGTTTGGGCCAGATTGCCCGCGGGGCGGTCAACTACGGGAAGCCCGAAGTGGTGCGGGTCTCCGCCGCCAACGCCACGGTCACCTCCTGTGTGTATGACGCCGAGGTCGTGGTCTCCGTTGTCTCCGGCCGCCCCGTACCGGGGATCCCCGGTCAGGTGGATCACGAGCTCTTCGAATCGACTATGAGATCGACAACGACAGGGTGGAAGCTGTCAACCCAGACGGTCGGGGTGGATCGATGCGCTTGACGGGAAGAGCCCTGATTTTTTTGACGCTGGCGACGGTCGGGATCCCGTGTCTCGTGCCGACCACGGCGTCAGCGGCCGTCGGCGGTAGTGACGGGCCGGGCGGTTCAGTGACGGTCGGGGCTTCGACGGGTGTCTCCACCGAGGGAGCACCCGGTGGAGCATCGAGCAGTCAAGCCAGTGGTGGAGAGGGAGCGAACCCTTGGGTGTGTACGTCCACACCGCTCACGCTCAATGACGGGCCGGGTTTCGCTCCGGGCGGTCCGACGCCCGGTGGGTGGTACTCGGTGACGTGCACTGATCAGGAGACGGGCGTCAGTACGACAGCGACCGAATGGATAGCCGATCAATCGGGCTCCGCCACTCCCGCAGTCGATCCGCATTCCCTTGCTCTCCGAGCGGAGAACAGTCTACGTCTCCCGGCACCGTCGCCCCAGTTCAATCCTCCGAGCGGATCGGTTGTGAACTTCCCCACCTGGCTATGGATCGACGCGGCCACTTGGCATTCCTACACCGTTACCGCCACGGTTGGGACTGTGGGTGCAACGGCTGTCGCCACCCCCGCGTCGGTGAGTTGGTCCATGGGCGATGGCGGCAGTGTTCTCTGCCATGGGCCAGGTAAGCCATTTGATCCGAACCAACCTGCGGATCAGCAGTCGACGCCGTGCGCCTATGTTTACGCCGTCTCATCCGCCGGGCAGCCGTCTCCCGACGGGAGGGCCGAGGATGATTCGTTCACTGTGATGGTTACCATCGACTGGTCGGTCTCATGGTTTGCCCGAGGTGCTTCAGGCGGAGGTTCTCTGCCGGCGCTCACCACGTCGGCGACGACGTACCTTCGGGTCGAGCAGGTGGAGAGCGTCAATTCATTGCCGAACGACGGAGGGTACAGCGGTCGGATGGGGGAGCTGCTCCCGTGACCGCCATTGTGGAACGGGTGAACTCCGTTCGACCTCCGACGGCCGATACCACTACGGTTGCCCGCCTTCCCGGCCCGCGAGCCCGACGCCCGCTCCTGGCCGTGGCTTCCGCACTCTTGGTGTTTGTCAGCATCGCCGGGTTCGCCGACCTCTACGCATCGGCCGATCGCCATGTGTCCGTTCTCGTGGTGACACGGACGATCGAGCAGGGACAACAGATAAGCGATGGTGATCTCTCTGCCGCCAATGTCGACGTCTCGGGTGGGGCCACTCCGATCCCCGTGTCGGACGCCTCTCAACTGAGCGGGGAACGTGCTGCGGTGACCATTCCGGCCGGATCTCTTCTCATCGGCAACGACCTCACGAATTCTCCGTCGATACCGGCGGGGGATGCGGTCGTCGGTTTGGCTCTGAAGGCCGGTGAGCTGCCGGCGGCCGGAGTCGAGCCCGGCGATCAGGTGATGATCGTCCAGACCGCCCAGGCTGGAACGGCCCTCGGCGGTACCGCCGGCACTGGCGTGACCGGCCAGTCGTCCGATGGCTCAGAGCCAGGATCCGAAGGATCGGGAGTACCGACCGGCGTTCTTGTTCCGCAGGCGGATGTCTTCGATGTCCAATCACCACCGGCCGATGCCTCCTCGGACATCCTTCAACTGGTCTCGGTGGAGGTGTCTTCTACCGTGGCGGCGGCAGTGACGACAGCGGCAAACGCTGATCAGTTGAGTCTCGTCCTGCTGCCGGCGTCGTCAGCCGTCGGAGGTGCGACAGCAGGGGGCCATCCGTGACGGTCGTCGCTTTTGCTTCGGTCAAGGGTGCACCGGGGGTTACCACCCTGGCTTGCCTGGTGGGAGCGGCCTGGTCGGCTGAGAGGGCGGCAATGGTGATCGAATGTGACGCCGGTGGTGGTGACTTGGCGTCGCGCCACTGCCTAGCTTCGAGGATCGGATGGCCTTCGCTGGTGGCGGCGTCGCGGCGAATGCGGTGCGACGGCCCGATCGAGCCGCACCTCCAGCAGATCTCGGGGGGTCTGGACGTCCTTGTCGGTGCCCGTCAGTTGCCCTCGGCCGAGGTGATGAGGGAGATGATTCCGTCGATCCTGCGGTCTGAATCGATCTCCTCGGGGGCAGTCCGGGACGTGATCGTCGACCTGGGTCGGATTTCCTATCGGGATCGCGGTGCGGAGGCGTGGCTGGATCAGGCCGACTCCGTTGTTCTATGCGCACGCGCTGACGGTTCGTCATTGGTGCACGTGCGCGACCGGCTCCTCAGCGACCTGTCCCGTTGGAGAAACCGCGTCGGCTTGGTCGTCGTCGGGTCCCACCAGTACACCAGGGCGGAAACGGAGCGCTTCACGACCGTTCCGGTCCTCGTCGAGCTACCGTTTGACTCCCGATCCGCCGCTGCCATCTCCGGCCAGCGAGGAGGGCACCTGCGGCTTCGGCGGTCGGTCCTCGTGGCTCGAGCGGCCGGTTTGGCGTCGACTCTGACAGAAGACGGGTCGAGTGGGACCCATTCACTCGATGACGGGTGCTCGGCTGCCACAGACAACCAACGTCCTCGACCAGAGGTTCTGACATGACCCGGTCACTGGTCACGGCCATCAGGGAGCATGTCGCCGAGGACCTGGCTTCGCCCGGCCACGCCGACCTGGATGCCGAAGACCGCCGAGAGATGGCTCGACAGCAAGTGTTCGTGCACCTGGATGCTCTGACCACCGGCAGTCATGCGGTCTGGGCCCCGTGCCGCAACTCCGAGGACGAGCAGCGGTTGGCCCAATCCGTGCTGGACGCCCTGTTCGGTCTCGGCCGCCTTCAGACTCTCATCGACAATCCGGATATCGAGAACATCGACGTCAACGGTTGTGACCGCGTCTGGGTGACTTTCGCCGATGGAACCAAGCAATTGGCACCTTCGATCGCCGACTCCGATGCGGAATTGGTTGATATCGTCCGTTCGGCCGCCAGCAGATTCGGACTCTCTGAGAGGCGTTTCGACCTCGCCTGTCCGGAGCTGGATCTGCGACTTCCGGACGGGAGTCGCCTTTCGGCCTTGATGGCTGTGTCGGCTCGGCCCGTTCTATCGATTCGCAGACACCGCTACCTGGATCTTTCCCTTGCCGACCTAGCGGGGATGGGGACCGTCGATGACGATATCGCCCAGTTTTTGTCGGCCGCAGTTCGGGCTCGCAAGAACATCATTGTTTCCGGTGCCATGAACTCGGGAAAGACGACCCTGCTTCGGGCCCTAGCCGGCGAGATCCTTCCCAGAGAGCGGATCGTAACCATCGAACAAGCTCTGGAACTGGGTCTTGATGCAGCGACGCACAGGCATCCGGACATGGTGGCGCTGGAAGCGCGCCCCGCCAATGTAGAGGGCCAGGGGCTGATCACCGTGGCTGATCTGGTGCGCCGCGCGCTACGCATGAACGCTGATCGGGTCATCGTGGGCGAGGTTCTGGGCGGAGAGGTCCTACCCATGCTCAACGCCATGAGCCAGGGCCGCTCCGGCTCGATGTGCACTATCCATGCCGATTCGTCGGCCGGAGTATTCCGGCGCATCGCCTCTTACGCCGTCCAGGCCCAAGAGCGTCTCCCCCTGGAGGCAAGCAATTTGCTTGTCGCCGGGGCCATCCATTTCGTCGTCCATCTCGACAGTGAGATCGACGATGATCCCCGTGCCCTGGTCGGCCGCGGCCCGGCCCCGACGACGGACAGGGATTATCGCAACGGCGGCGGTGGGGGAGCAGATGGCTGGGCCGCGGACGACGGGGCCGCGGACGACTGGGTGTCGGGCGACGCCTCCATCGATGGTCGCAGCGATGGTTGGGGCGAAGGCCGCTCGAACCGAGCCCGGGCTGGCGGCGGGGGGGACGGCTCGTATGCCGAACGGGGGAACGGCCCGTCCCGGTTCGATAAGACAACTTCCCGACGCCGCTTCGTGTCTTCGATTCGAGAAGTGGTCGATGCCGAGGGTAGTCAGGTCATCTCCAATGAGGTCTATCGGCCGGGGAACGACCGCCGAGCCGTCCCCTCATCGCCACTCCGGTCCGAGACGCTCGACGAACTGCAGAGGTTCGGCTACCGACCAGCTCCGCTCGACTTGCGGGGAATGCGGTTGTGACCAGGGCGATCGTTGTTCTGACGGGGGCCTGCTTCGGCATCGGCTTCGCAGGCCTTGTCGTCGCTCGCTTGGCCGACAAGCCGTTCGAGCCCCGCAGGAATTGGGCGCTCACACTGCGAACCCGGGCACGAGGACGCACGCTCGCCTGGGGGGCGGCGGGAATGGCAGGCGTGGTCGTCGGACTGGCCACCGGCTGGCCCGTAGCCGTTCCGCTCGTTGCCGTGGCCACGATCGGACTTCCGAAGCTGTTTGGCCAGACGTCGGGTTCAGCCTCGATCACGAAGATGGAAGCCATCGCGGTGTGGACGGAGATGTTGCAGGGAACCCTGGCGGCCTCGGCGGGCTTGAGCCAGGCCATCTTGGCGACGGCGCCTCTGAGCCCCCCGACCATCAGGTCCGCCACTACCCGTCTGTCCGCCAGATTGTCCGCCGGGATGGCCTCCCGTGAGGCGCTCCTACTTTTCGCCGATGAACTCGAAGATTCGTCAGCCGACAGAGTCGTATGTGCCCTCCTCCTCGCCACGTCGTCCCGAGCACTGCGACTCGGGGATCTCTTGATGGCTCTGGCCGACTCGACCAGGGATGAAGTCGCTCTTCGGCTCCGTATCGAGACGAGTCGGTCGGCCATTCGCAGCGGCGTCCGCACCGTACTGGTCTTTTCTGTTGCCTTCGTTGTGGCCCTGACGTTCTTCGCTCACTCCTATTTGGCCCCTCTCGGTTCTCCCACCGGACAGTTTGTCCTCGCCCTGGTTGGGGTTCTGTATGGCATCGGCTTGACTCTGATGGTCGCACTCGCCCGGCCCCCGGCCCCGGTGCGCCTCCTCGGATCCCGGGTCGTCGAACAATGACCTTGGCCCTCAGTCTGGGTGCCTTGATGGGACTCGGTGTTGTCGGCATCATCTATGGGCTGCGCCCAGCTCCACCATCCCTACAGTCCATTGTCGATGCCATGGACGGTCCACCCCTGGCCGGATGGGCGACCAGCGATACGGGATCAAGGCCCACGGCCATCGGCCGCTCGATTGTCTCCTGGTTCATCACGACCGATCTGAGGAACCATTCGCTTTGGGAGTCCATTCGACAGAGTCTGTCCATCACCGGAGAGTTGGCGGAGAACGTGGCTTCCCGAATGTTGGTTGGCGCGGGTGCCGGCCTGGTCGGACCTCCGTTTCTGTGGGTGGTAGCGACCCGGGTGTTGGGAGTGGAACTGAGTCCAGTCGTGCCCCTGGTCATGGCTATCATCACGGTCCCCGCCGGGGCTTGCCTACCGGTCCTCGAGCTTCTGCGACAGGCACGGGATCGACGTCGCCACTTCCGTTTGGTGATCAGCTCGTTTGTCGACCTCGTCGTATTGGGTCTGGCAGGAGGGGTGGGAGTAGAGGGAGCGCTCTTTGCCGCTTCCCAGATGAGTGGTGATTGGGCAGCCCGACGGATGACCCGAGCTTTGGCCAAGGCACGTGACAGCGGTCAGTCCCCCTGGGGTGCGCTGGGTGAGCTCGGGAGCGATGTGGGTGTACCGGAGTTGAACGAGCTGTCCAACACCCTTGAGCTGGCCGGCACGGAGGGGGCCAGAGTCCGCCAGTCCCTCAATGCCCGAGCCGTCTCCTTCCGCCGCCATGAGCAGGCAGAGGCCGAGTCCGCCGCCAACGCAGCCACGGAGCGACTGTTTCTGCCGGGCACCCTGCTCTTGCTCGGATTCTTGATCTTTATCGGCTACCCCGCGTTCAGTCGGGTCATCGGTGGCATCTGATGCGCCGTACCCGAGATCGTAAGAGTGGCTCGAAAGTGTTGTTCGCGTCACACCACGCAGTCCCCGACGAAGGGAGAGTTCATGATGCCCGTCCAGATCCTTGTTCTGTGGAGCTACCTACGAGCCCGCACTGCCACCATCAGGGAGGACCAATCCGGTTCCGTGGTGGAGACGGTTATCATCACCGCCATTTTCGCGGCATTAGCCATTGCCATCGGCGCCATCATCGTGGCGAAAGTAACGGCAAAGGCCAATTCGATCAATCTCAACTGAGCCGATGCGAACGGGGATCGACGACGGTCGAGATGGTCATCATCATCCCCGCGCTGATGCTTATGGTCACCACCTTGCTTCAGTTTGCTTTGTGGGCTCACGCCGCCCAGGTGGCTCAGTTGGCGGCTTCGGAGGGAGACCGGACGGCCCGGTCACTCGGTGGAGGATCGTCGGCGGGAGTCAGCCAGGCGAATTCGGTGCTCCGCTCATCAGGCTCGGGCCTCGCTTCCTCTCACGTGTCGGTAACTGTCACGCCCGGCGATGAGGCTCGGATGACCGTGACAGGTGCGGCAGTCTCACTCATACCAGGGCTTTCGCTTCCTGTCTCGTCCGTACAGGTGGGACCCATCCAGGAATTTCGGAGTTCGGGTTGACCTGCGTTCGACCTCGTAGCCAAGACGGCAATCTTACCGTCGAACTGGTCGTGATCACGCCGGTTCTCCTCGCTCTGACCCTCATGATCTTGGCCTTTGGCCGGGTGACCGAGTCCCGCCAACAGGTGGTGGAAGCGGCCCGGGCGGGAGCCGAGTCGGCCGCGATCCTCCCCACCCCGACGGCGGCCCAGACGGGTGCGGCCGAGGCGGCTCTTGTCGGCATAGTGGGTCGCGGCCAGACCTGTGTTCACGCGCAGATCGTGACCGATCTCAGTCATTTCCAGCCGGGGGGTTACGTGTCCGTGACCGTGACATGCGAGGTCGGACTGGCCGATTTGTCGATTCCAGGTCTGCCCGGGTCGACGATGGTGCGGGCTACGTCGACCGCCCCCATCGACCCGTACCGCTCGGTTCAGCCATGACCAACGGATGGCCATCCAATGGGCAAAGGGAGAACTCGATCACTGCCGCCGAAGTGGCGAGATCATCGGAGTGGGGGTTGGAACAGGGCTCGATCACCGCTTTTGTCGCCCTCATGCTGGTTACCATCATGGCTCTGGTGGGCCTCGTTGTTGATGGCGGCTCCGATCTCAGCGCTCACCAATCTGCTGTGGATGAAGCGGAGCAGGCGGCTCGGGCTGGTGCCGGCGCGTTGTCGGTCGAAGCCCTGAGATCGGGCTCGTTGGAACTCGACGCACCCCACGCAGTGATCGCCGCCGAGCAGTTCACCGTGGCAGCCGGCCATCCTGGCACGGCGACGGTGTCGGCAGGAACGGTGACGGTGACGGTGCGTTACCGTATTCACACCCAAATTCTGGGGATCGTCGGCATCTCCTCCTTGCCTGTATCGGCCTCTGCCTCAGCTGTAAACGTACAGGGCGTGACGGTCGGATCCTCGTGACGAACGGTCTCGTCGAACAGGAGGGTGACGGGCATCGGGTTTTAGCGACCGTGCTCTCGTCGGTTGTTCTGGCCTCCGTGGTCATCGCCGTTCCGGCTGTGCTCATCGCCCTGGGTGGATCACCCTTGTCGCACCTCGACCTGGGACACAACTTGCAGGAGCTCTCACACGGCGCGGCAGGAACTGGCGGTCCCGATTTCGTGATGCGGTGGCTGTCCACGGCTCCTCTACTCGTGGCTTGGACACTCTGGTTATGGATGACAGTGTGCGTCGCCCTTGAATTCCGCTCTTGGGTGACCGGCAGATCCTCAATCCGGCTGCCGGCCAGCCGGACCATGCAATCCCTGGCCGCTTGCCTCGTCGGAACGACCCTGACCTTTGCCCTTGCTGGTCGCTTTCCGTTGGGACCACGCCTTGAATCGGCAGGGGTTTCCCGGGCATCCGAGGTTCCGTCATCGGCCGGCCGCTCGATTCTGCCCATCAGCGTCATCGAAGATCTGGATGACGACCGGCCTCTGTCCCGAGACGGTGGAGATCCGGCATCGGTCCTGTCCTCGTCGGCTTTGCCTACAGCACCGACACCGCGGTACGTCTGGACGGAGGATGTGGAGGGACGATCCTCGCCGCATTCGAGAATGGAGGAGGAGCACCCGGGGCCAGTCCGAGAGGAGAGTACGTCCAAACCCACCGGGTGTGAAGGGGCCTTGATCGCCGGCACCGCGATGCCGCGGCCAGTGTCAACCGACGTCCATCGGGTGAAGGCTCGTGAGACACTGTGGTCGGTTGCCGCTGACCAATTTGGGATCGGCGATGCGGTGGCGGGAACTCGCTGCGCTCAATTATGGCGTCGTCCAGGCTGATGGAGGGTCGCTGACCACGGAGCACTGGATACGCGAGGGATGGTTACTCGAGTTACCTCAATGGGCCGACCGGCCTGAAGAGACACTGCAGGCCCGGGCGTCGATTTCAAAGTCGGAAGGTTCAGACATCCTGGGTGCGACCGACCGGCTAGCCCATGATCCCTGGGCCTACCCGGGTATTCCGACCTCGCTCGACGTCGAAGGTCCCGTCCCTCTCGACCCCTGCCACCTCCCGGCCGTCCCCTTGGGTGGCGGAGTCGTTGGAGCCGGCGTGATGAGCTTCATCGACCGGCTGCGGCGGGTGCAGCAGCGTCACCGCCCAGGTGGAATGTTCATCAGGCTCCCCGACCACGCCCACCGTTCCTTCGAACAGAGATTGCGTGTCGGTGACGGGAGAGAGATCACTGCAGCTGCGGATGGCGCTCTGGTTGCGCTGACCGAGGCGTGCCGCCGCGTGGGGAGCGCGGTTCCACCGATAACTGCAATCACCATCGGCCCGGACTCGGTGGAGATGGTGGTGGAGTCCGACGACGTTCTAGCCGAGCTGCAGCGCCGCCATGGTCAGGCCGGACCATTGGTGGTGCGGCCGAACAGGGGCGTGGTCGTCATCGATCGCCGGGCCCTCGTCGAGGCTTCCCGTCACGTAGAGATGCAGGCAGCCTCTTCGCTCGCCCCTCTTCTGGTGACGGCCGGTCACCGGGGGGAGGATCTGGTACTCGTCAATCTGGAATCGTTGGGATCGGTGGCCGTTGCCGGCACCCCGGTGGAGTGTGAAGGGGTTCTGAGGGCTCTGGCCCTCGAGCTGGCGACGTCATTCTGGTCGGGACGCTTCGATCTCAAACTGGTCGGATTCGGCGCTGAACTCGAGAGATTTGAACGAGTCGAAGCGCTGGGGGACACATCTACTCTCCTGAACGCGGTGAGTCGGCATCGAATGGCGGCGGCCCATCTGCTGAGGGAGACAGGTCACGCCTCGTTCGCCCAGGGCCGGTGGTCGGACGGATCGCCACGTTGGGACCCGCTTGCCATCCTGTGCGGACCGGCCGTCCCCAAGAGTGTCGTTGATGAACTATACGAATCGATACCCGGTCCGCACCTCGGCATCTCGGTGGTTGCCACCGCAGGCCCCGCTGATGGTCAGACAGTCACCACCTTCTCAACCCCGGGACAGCACTCTTCGTTCGACCTTCTGAGATCGGTCATCCCACAGCACGTAGGTGCCGACGAGCTGGTGGCCGCAGCTTCTTTGGTAGAGCTGGCCGCCAATCGCCAGGCCGCCCTACGGTCGGACGAGCCCTACCTCAACCTTCCCATCACCCTACCGGTCCTCGCACCTGAGCCCGAAGATCCCAAGACCAGAGCGGAAGTAAACCGATCCAAGGCAAACGGGATATCGACGTGGCTCCGTCCTGCCCGCGGTATCTCGCCGTCGACACCGAGGAGCCCGGGGGAAGAGGACGTCGAGATCGAAGTGGCAGTTCTCGGCCACATCGAGATCCGGGGGGCAGCGCGAGATTTCACACGAGCATGGTCGAAAGAGCTCGTCGTCTACCTGGCTCTGCATCCTCACGGCGCCAGCAATGACGGTTGGGCGACTGCTCTCTGGCCGGACCGGGTTATGGCGCCGTCCAGCCTCCATTCCACCGCCTCGGTGGCCCGCCGTGCGCTCGGCCAGGCGCGGAGCGGCCAAGATCATCTTCCGCATTCACACGGACGATTGGCCTTGGCCACCACGGTGGGAACAGATTGGGATCGGTTTGTAGCTCTGGCCGATTCGGCCGATACCGATTCACGGCGGTCGGCGTTGGGTCTGGTACGCGGTCGGCCGTTCGAAGGCCTGCGCGCCTCGGACTGGCCCATTCTTGAAGGTATCGGGCCGGCCATCGAATCGGCCGTAGTCGATCTGAGCTGTGCCCTGGCCGAAGATTGTCTGTCTGCAGACGACCCCCGCGGCGCCGAGTGGGCGGCCCGTCGTGGCCTTCTCGTCAGTCCCTACGACGAGCGTCTGTACCGGATCCTCATGAAAGCGGCCGACCTGGCCGGACACCCGGCCGGCGTTGAGTCCGTTATGGCCGAGCTGGTCAAATTGGTGGCCGATGACATCGAGCCTCTCGACTCTGTCCACCCGAACACGGTGGAGCTCTACCGGTCCCTCACCCGAAGGCGGGTCAATGCCCCCACTGTGCGGTGAGTCCGCCTACAGAACCAGCTCGGCCATGGTCCGCAACGAGTCGGGGTTGCCGGCTACCAGGAGGGTGGTGGCGATGGACTCACGCCAACCCTCCAGGTCATCGCGGATCTTCTCCTTGGGTCCGATCAGGGTGGTGTCCTCGATGAGGGCGGTAGGCACGGCGGCGGCCGCCTCGTCCTTGCGGCCCTCGAGGTAGAGCTCCTGGATCTTGGCCGCCTCGGCCTCGTAGCCCATCCGGGCGAACACGTCGAAGTGGAAGTTCATCGACTTGGCCCCCATGCCCCCGATGTAGAGGGCGATCATCGGCCGGTAGGCGTCGGCCGCCCGTTCGATGTCGTCGTCGATGAGGGTGGGGGCGAATGCGATGACCTCGAAGTCGTCGGGGCCGTGGCGGGCCCCCGGCCGGCCGAAGCCCTCGGCCAGGGACGGCTCGAAGGCCTTGACGGCGTTTGGCGAGAAGAAGATGGGGAACCATCCTTCCGCAATTTCGGCTGCCAGGGCGATGTTCTTCGGCCCCTCTGCCCCCAGAATGATCGGGATGTCCGGACGTAGGGGATGGACGATGGGCTTGAGGGGCTTTCCCAGCCCGGTGCCCCCCGGGTAGGGCAGGGGATAGTGGGGGCCGTCGCTGGTAACCGGGCCCTCACGAGCGATGACCTGACGCACGATGTCGACGTACTCCCTGGTGCGGGCCAGGGGCTTTTCGAACGACTGTCCGTACCATCCTTCGACGACCTGGGGTCCGGAGACTCCCAGCCCGAGTACCAAACGCCCACCGCTCAGGTGGTCGAGGGTGATGGCCGCCATGCCCATGGCGGCCGGCGTCCGCGCCGACAGTTGGCAAAGGGCGGTGCCTAGGCGCACCCGGTTGGTCTGCGAACCCCACCAGCTCAACGGAGTGAGAGCGTCGGACCCGTAGGCCTCCGCCGTCCAGATGGAGTCGAATCCGAGTTGTTCGGCAGCCGCCACCTGCTCGCCGGCATTGGCTGGCGGACCTGATCCCCAGTAACCGAGCTGCAATCCGAGCTTCATGTCCCTCACGATTTCCTCCCCGCTCTACGACCGGTGGACCTTAGCGGTCCGTCGGAGTGGCTGCGGCCCCACGTCGGCCACCACCGGACTGTCGAGTTCACCTGCTCTGGTAGTCCTCTGTCGTCCGCTTGGACGGAAGGAGTAGAACGACGATGAGGGTGATCAGGGAAAAGAAGAATCCGAGGATCACCCAACCCACGGCGTGGCGGCCCTTCCGCTTGGCGATGGTGTAGATCCACACCATGATCACCACCCACAAGGCAAAACTGATCACCCACCACAGGGCGGCACCGGCGGCACTGGCGATGACGGGCGTGGATAGTAGAGACACCATGACATTCTCCTCGGAAGGCGTCGTCCCCCCGGTTGGTTACAGACGATGGTAGCAACGCTTCGGCCGTCGACCGGGCGCCTGGTCAGGCCATGGCTTGGATGACGTGCTCGGCGAACTGCTCGCACATGGCCAGGCGGGCGTCGTGGAGTGATTCGGGAGTGTCGTCAGCCGAGGCTCTGACGGCCATCCACGGTGCGGCCAGGATATCTGTCACCCCGGCGTCTTCGAGCCGTCGATAGAGGTCGACGTCGGGCATGGCCCGCACGGCCAGGTAGACGGCGAAGGGCTCGTTCTGCCGACCCGCCCGCTTGAGGGCGTCCCGGATGGCAGCCGCCTCCCGAAACGCTTCCTCCGGCTCGGCCGCCCCGGTGTTGACCCATCCGTCACACAGGGTGGAGGCGCGGCGTAGGGCGGGTTCCGACTGCCCGCCCCCGATGATGGGAACGGGGAGCGTGGGTGATGGATTCATCTGACAGGGCGGTACGTCGTAGTAGGTGCCGTGGTACTCGACCCAGCCCCCCTGCCACAGGGCGCGCAGGGCGGGAATCATCTCGTCGAGCCTCTTGCCGCGGGTCCGGAAGTTCTGGCCGGTCTGGATGTACTCCTCTTCGCACCAGCCCACCCCCACGCCCAGACGCACCCGGTTGTGGGAGAGAACCGCGGCTGTGCCCACCGACTTGGCCACGGTGATCAGGTCCCGCACCGGGGCGATGTAGATGCCGGTGGTGAAGGTCAGATTGGTGGTGATGGTGGAAAGGGCAGAGATGAGGCACATCGGGTCGGGCCATTCGGTCTCCTTCTCCCAGAAGGGAGCGCCGTCCGGTGCCGTTGAATAGGTGTAACGCGACGTGAGGTCACGGGGGTTGAACAGATGGTCGGAGAAGTAGATACCGGAATAGCCCATCTCGTCGCAGGCCGGAGCCAGACGGAGGGTTTCATCAACGGGAAGGAAGGTGGTGGCGAGATGGAAACGCATGAGGCGTTCGCTTTCTGAGCGGTACGGGAATGGGTCGTCGGACGGGCTCAGGAGCCCAGCGGCGCCGACGGGGAGAAGGCCACGGGGATGTGCTTGACCCCGTTGATGAAATTGGACCGCAGGTGTTGCACCTCACCGTCCAGACGGATGTCGCCGAGCCGGTCGAGGATCCGGTCGAACATGACCCGGATCTCCATACGGGCCAGGTTCGCCCCCAGGCAGAAGTGAGGTCCGCCGCCCCCGAAGGCCATGTGGTTGTTGGGCGTCCTGCCCACGTCGAACTCGTCGGGCCGGTCGAACACCGTTTCGTCCCGGTTGGCTGAAATATGCCAGAACACCACCTTGTCCCCTTCGATGACCTTCTGATCGCCGATGATCACCTCGGCGGTGGCCTGGCGCCGGAAGTGCATGACGGGCGAGACGTAGCGGAGCATCTCCTCGACGGCCGATGGGAGGAGGGACCGGTCGGCCCTGAGCCGCTCCCACTGGTCGGGATGGTCGAAGAAGGCCACCATGCCACCGGAGATGAGATTGCGGGTGGTCTCGTTGCCGGCCACCGACAGCAGCAGGAAGAAGAGGTCCAGTTCGAGCTGCGAGAGCTGATCCCCGTCGATCTCCGCCTGGGTCAGGACACTGAACAGATCCTGGTGGGGGTCGAGCCGCTTTTTGGCGCAGAGTTCGTCGGCGTAGGCGAACAGCTCCATGGAGGCCTGGGCCGGCGCGTCGGCGCTTATCTGGTACTCGGGGTCATCCGAGCCGATCATCTTGTTCGACCAGTCGAAGACCAGATGCCGGTCCTCCTGGGGGACTCCCATCAGGTCGGCGATGACCTGTAGGGGGAGCTCAGCGGAAATCTGCTCGACGAAGTCGGCCGAGCCCGCCTCGCTGACGCTGTCGATGATGGAGTCGGCTGCCGTCACCACGTTGGCCTCGAGATCACGGATCATCCGGGGGGTGAAGCCCTTGTTGACCAGCCGGCGGTAACGAGTGTGCATGGGCGGGTCCATGTTCAGCATCATCATGCGCTGCTGGGAGAGTGCGTCTTCATCCATATCGGTGAACAGGGCGCCGGCCCGGTACGACGAGAAGTGCTCGTAGTCACGGTTGACGCCCACGCAGTCGTCATAACGGGTGACCGACCAGAAGCCCTCGGCGAATCCGGCAGGATCCGGATGCCAGTAGACCGGGGCCTCACGTCGGAGTCGGGCGAACCACTCGAAGGGGACCCCGTCCACGAAATGGGCCGAGTCACTCAGATCGATATCGGTGACATCCATGGTGTCTTCCCCGTGATTTGCAGCGGCCGCCCACAGGTAGTCGGCACGGCAGCCCTCGATGACGTTTCTAGAACGTGTATCAGTTATCATAGGCATGCGGCGCTGTGGCCCACGTCATGCGGGGGTCGTCTGCGCCCGATGACGCTGGTCGTGACGTGCCGGGGGTGCAGGTCGACGTGGGCAACGGTTGCCCGAGGCCGTCATCGATTCATTGCGTCATCGTCGTCGTGGCCGCTCCGTCGTCCGGTGTGCTCCACGGCGGGGCGCGCACAGGTAGGACAGACATGGGCCAGAGATTCGCTGAGTGGAGGGATCACACGTCATGCACCTCGAGGAGACTCCGGAGGAGGTAGCCCTACGGGCGGAGCTGAGGGCTTACTTCGCCAAGCTGCTGACCGACGATGTGCGCCAGGCACTGGATGGCGAGGGCGAAGGCGGCGAGGTCTTTCGCTCGATCGTCCGACAAATGGGCAAGGATGGCTGGCTCGGCATCGGCTGGCCGACCGAGTACGGCGGCCAGGGGAGGCCCACCTCTGATCAGTTCATCTTCTTCACTGAGGTGCAGAGGGCACGGGCCCCTTTTCCCTTCGTGACCCTCAATACGGTGGGTCCGACGATCATGCGGTTCGGTACTGACGAACAGAAGAGCTTCTTCCTGTCCGGCATCCTGGCCGGTCAGATCAACTTCGCCATCGGCTACACCGAACCCGAAGCCGGTACCGACCTGGCTTCACTGCGCACCCGGGCCGTGCTCGACGGCGACGAATGGCTCATCAACGGCAACAAGATCTTCACCAGTGGCGCCGACCAGGCCGACTACATCTGGCTGGCCACCCGCACCGATCCGGATGCCCCCAAGCACAAAGGCATCTCCATCATCCTCGTCCCCACCTCGTCCCCCGGGTTCTCCTGTACGCCTTTGGTCACCGTGGGCGGTGTGGCCACGACGGCCTCGTACTACGACAATGTACGCGTGGCGCGATCGGCGGTGGTGGGGGAGGTCAACGAAGGTTGGCGCCTCATCACCGGCCAACTCAACCACGAACGGGTCGGACTGGCCGCTGTCAGTGCCCTCGCCTCACGCATGTGGGTGGAGACGGCCGAATGGGCGGTCGACCATGGTATGGCCGACGTCGGGTGGGTCCAGGCCGATCTGGCCCGCACCTATGCCCTTCTGCAGGCCCAGAACCTCCTCAACTGGCGGATGACGGCGGCGGTGGCCAACGACACGTTGGGCCCGGCTGACTCGTCGGCCGTCAAGGTATTCGGAACGGAATCGAGCGTCGAAATCTACCGGCGTCTCCTGGGGGTGGTCGGGGCGGCAGGCTATCTGAGTCCTGGGTCACCCGGAGCTGCCCTCCACGGCGAACTCGAGAGGGCAGGGCGACAGGCTCAGATCAACACCTTCGGTGGAGGGGTCAACGAGGTCCAGCGGGAGATCCTGGCCATGGCCGGGCTGGGCATGAAGCGGTCGGCCCGTTGAGCTCACCCAAGCCATCACAGGAAGCGGGTCCATCGGCCGACGTGGATCCGTCCGCCGGGCCGGAGAGCCTCGACCGGTACCTTCAGTCGTTCGTCGGCCAGTCCTCCGGCCCGGGCCTCAAGGGCGCTGATCCCGTCAATCTCCCCATGATCAGGCACTGGGTGGAGGCCATGGGCGACCACAATCCGGTGTACGTCGATGACGCCGCCGCCCGCAACGCCGGCTTCGACGGCATCATCGCCCCGCCGACCATGCTCCAGGCCTGGATCATGCGTGGTCTGAGAGCCTCCCTCGAAGCGGACGAGGCGCGGGCCGCCGGGGGAGCGGAGAGTGACGCGCCGAGCGACAAGCTGATGGCTGCCTTGGACCAGGCCGGATTCACCTCGGTGGTGGCCACCAATTGCGATCAGCACTACGTCCGACCGCTGGTCCCCGGTGACCATCTCGAAGTCACCTCGGTCATCGACTCCGTCTCGTCGGAGAAGCAGACGGGGCTCGGAACCGGTCACTTCATCACCTCGCGGCTGGAGTACACCGACCAGAACGGTGACCCGGTGGCCACCATGTTGTTCCGCATCCTCAAATTCAAACCGGGCCCCGGTGCGGCGGCGAACGCAACCGGTGAAAAGGCGACCTCCGGGGCACAGGGAGCCACAGGCGGAGAGGGCTCGGCCGAGCCTGCAGCACGCCCCAAGCGCCCCCGCCCCGCCCTCACGCAGGACAACCGGTTCTTCTTCGAGGGAGCCAAACAGCACAAGCTCCTGATCCAGAGGTGCACCAACTGCGGCATGCTCCGCCACCCACCCCGGCCGGCCTGCGCCAATTGCCGGTCATTCGAATGGGATGCCGTGACGGCATCGGGACGGGGCACGATCTACAGCTACGTGGTCAATCACTACCCCCAGATACCGGCTTTCGACTACCCGCTGGTCGTGGCGTTGGTCGAGCTCGAAGAAGGAACCCGCCTGGTGGCCAATGTGTCCGGCATCACCCCGGAGACGGTTGCCATCGGGATGCCGGTGATCGCCGACTTCTGCGACTTCGACGAGGGGTTGACGCTGCCGGTCTTCCGGCCCGACCCACAGCCGGCCTCGCCGGCAACCAGAGGAAGGAGCGCCTGATGGACTTCACGTTCGATGAGGAGCAGACGGCCATCGCCGAGGCTGCGGCCGGCATCTTCATCGGCCTGGTCACCCCGGAGAGGGTCCAGGAGGTCGAGGCCAGTGCGGACCGGGTCGACCGCCAGCTGTGGGCTCAGATGGCCCGGGCCGACCTACTCAGTCTGGTGATTCCGACCGAGTACGGGGGCGGAGGTTACGGCATGGTCGAGCTGGCTCTGGTGCTCGAGGCACAGGGCCGAACGGTTGCTCCCGTCCCCCTGTGGGCCACGGCCGCTCTGGGTGCCATGCCCGTTGCACAGTTCGGATCGAAAGTGTTGAAGGAAGGTCTGCTGCCGGGGGTGGGGGCAGGCGACACCATGCTCAGCGCCGCCCTCACCGATGCGGCCGGCGACGTCGCCGTGGGCGGTACCGGCCGTCCGTCGGTCCGGGCCCGAAAGACGACGGAGGGTGTGCTGTTGTCCGGGACGGCCTTCGCCGTGCCCTACGCCCACGTGGCCGACAGGGTTCTGGTGCCCGCGGCCCTGGACGACGGGGTGGTGGTGGCCGTGGTGGACCCACGAGAGGCGGGCGTGAGCATCGAACGGGCCTTCACCACCAACCGTGAGATCCATCCTCATCTTCACCTCGATGACGTGCCGATATCGTCGGACCACCTGTTGGCGGAGGGGGACCCAGCTCGGGGAAGCGCGGTGGTGACGTGGATGCTTGAACGGGCCTGGACCGGGCTGTGCGCCCTCCAGGTGGGGGTGACCGAGGCGGCGGTGGCGCAGACGGCCGCCTACCTCAACACCCGTGAGCAGTTTGGTCGCCCTCTTTCGACCTTCCAGGGAACCATGTTGCGGGCCGCCGACGCGGCCATCGACACCGAATCGATCCGGGTCACCATGTGGCAGGCCGCCTGGCGCTTGGACCACGGACTGGATGCGCAGCTGGCAGTATGCGTCGCCTCGTGGTTTGCCGCCGAGGCGGGCCAGCGGGCCGTATTCGCCACCCAACACCTGCATGGTGGGATGGGAGCCGACATCTCCTACCCGATCCACCGCTACTTCCTGTGGGGGAAACAGATCGAGCTGGTGCTCGGACCGCCCAGCAGTCAGCTGGCCCGGTTGGGGAAGGATCTGGTCGATCAGTTGAAGGCCGGCGGGCCGGTGCCGGTATGAGCGCGACCTCTCCGGCCGCCGCCGGCCCCCTTTCCGCGACGCTGGCGTTCGAGCAGGTGTCGGTGGGTGACGCCTTGCCCGAGCTCCCCATCCCCCTCACTCGAACCCTGATCGTCTCCACCGCCATCGCCTCGCGTGACTACCAGGATGTCCATCACGATTCCGTGCTGGCCGTCGAACGTGGATCGAAGGACATCTTCATGAACATCCTGTCCACCAACGGCCTTGTCGGCCGATATGTCACCGACTGGTCGGGGCCCGGCGCCGTACTGACGGACGTCAACATCCGGCTGGGGGCACCCAACTACCCCGACGACACCATGACCATGTCCGGGTCGGTGACGGCCAAGGACGACAGCGCCGGGGCCGACGGCAGAGGGGGAGTGGAAGTGACCATTCGGGGGGCCAACCGCCTGGGCGATCATGTGACGGGAACCGTACGGCTGCGCCTTCCGGCTACGGGGACGGGGACGGGGCCGGGCTCATCATCGGGCGAAGCACAATGAGCGGCACGGACCATTCTTTCGTGGGCAGGACGGCCATCGTGGGCATCGGGGCCACCGAGTTCTCCAAGGAGTCCGGTCGCAGCGAGCTGCGTCTGGCCGCCGAGGCCGTGGATCTGGCTCTGCGGGATGCCGGTATCGAGCCGGCCGAGGTGGACGGGCTGGTCACCTTCAGCTCGGACACCAATCCGGAAATCGAAATTGCCCGAAGCCTGGGCATCGGCGAGCTCTCCTTCTTCAGCCGGATCCATTACGGCGGCGGTGCCGGCTGTGCCACCATCCAGCAGGCGGCGATGGCCGTCGAGTCCGGCGTGGCCGATGTGGTCGTGTGTTACCGGGCCTTCAACGAGCGGTCGGGCAACCGTTTCGGAACCGGAGTGCAGGACCGAGCTCCTGTCCCCAACGCGGAGACGGCCAACTTCGCCTGGTACGCCCCGGTCGGTCTGCTCACGCCGGCCCAGTGGGTGGCGTTGGCCGCTCAGCGCTATCTCCACATGACCGGAGCCACATCCGAAGATCTGGGCCGGGTGGCGGTGGCTGATCGGCGGCACGCAGCCACCAACCCCAAAGCGTGGTTCTACCAGAAGCCGATCACCCTCGAGGAGCACCAGGCCTCGCGCTGGATCGTCGAGCCCCTCCACCTGCTCGACTGCTGCCAGGAGACCGACGGCGGACAGGCCCTGGTGGTGACCTCCCGTGAGCGGGCCAGGGATCTTCCCGGCCGACCGGCCATCATCGAAGCGGCGGCCCAAGGGGCGGGTCCGGGGCAGGAGATGATGACCTCCTACTACCAGGACGACCTCTGCGGACTGGGGGAGATGGCAGTGGTGGCACGGCAACTGTGGGGGACCTCGGGCCTCTCACCGGACGACATCCAGACGGCGGTGCTCTACGACCACTTCACGCCCTATGTCCTCTACCAGCTGGAGGAGCTCGGCTTCTGTGCCAAGGGCGAGGCCAAGGACTTCGTGCGGGACGGCAACATCGAGCTCGGCGGCGGTCTGCCCATCAATACCCACGGGGGCCAGCTGGGTGAGGCGTATCTTCACGGGATGAACGGCATCGCCGAGGGCGTGCGCCAGGTGCGGGGTACGTCGGTCAACCAGGTGGCCGACGTGAACCATGTACTGGTCACCGCCGGTACCGGCGTGCCTACCAGCGGTCTCATCCTCGGGGTCGATAACTGAGCGAGCTGGAAACGGATCGGCAGGACATGACGATCGGCTACCTCCGGCGGTAGATCCCAAGGTCCACCCGACCGTGCTGCTAGCTTCGGGACGCGGTCGTCGCAACCGACGTAGGTCGGCATCTCGTACCTCATGACAGCAGTCGGAGGAGCAACGGTGGTCACAGTTCCGGCGGGAATGCGCCCCGATGTTTCGACTCCGGTCCAGATGAGGTTCGGAATGCCGATGCCTCAACGACGGCTGACCGTTCTGTTCAGATTCTTGTTGGTCATTCCGCAGTTCATCGTCTTGTACTTCGTGAGCCTGGCCGCCTTTTTTGTGGTCGTCATCGGTTGGTTCGCCGCCCTCTTCACCGGCAGCCTCCCCGGGTGGAGCGCCGAATTCCTTTCCGGTTGGTTGCGGTGGACGGCGCGCGTCGATGCCTACGTCTTCTTGCTGACTGACCAGTACCCACCGTTTTCGCTCGACCCCTCGCCCGCTTACCCGGTCGACGTGTTTGTGATGAGCGGCCCACTCAATCGCTGGGCCGTTCTGTTTCGGTACTTCCTGGCCATTCCGGCCGCTATCGCCGCCAGCCTGGTCTTCATCGGACTGTCCATCTTCTCGGTGGTCATGTGGGTAGCCGCTCTGATCCGTGGTCGAGTTCCGACATGGATGTTCGAAGCCGCGGCGGCGGCCATCCGCTATCGGATCAGATTCGATGGCTACTTCTACCTGCTCACTTCCTTCCAGCCGGCACAGGTGATGGGAGACGGAGGCGTACCCGGGCTGCCGCCGCCTCCACCGGTGGTACGCCCGACAGGTCCGGCGGATCCGTGGACAGGATCTGTCGGTGCTTCGGCGCCCCCGCTCCCGCCCTCTTTTCCCGGAGCGACCCCGCCGCCTCCCCCTCCTCCGGGCCCCGCCCCCTGGGGCCAGCAAAGCTCCGCGGCGTCGACTCCGGTACCACCCCCATCCAGCCCGGAATCGACGACCTCCACTGGGCCCGCAGCGCTGCCCTCTTTGACCGGATTCACGGCGCCTGGATCATCCGAACTTTCTCCGACCACGGTGCCGGAGATGCCAGTCGGAGGCGATGCCGGACTCGGTGTGACGCCCGGGAGCCAGGCTGCTCCGCCGGCATCACCCCCGCCGCCAGCTGACCCCAGGTATCCCCAGCAACCGGCAGGCTTACCACCGCGGCCGCCCGGCTACCCGCCACCGCCGGACAACTCCTTCTATGCCACTAGTGGCATCAGCCCGACCGGGCCATTCTCAGCGCCCTGGGTCGGCGTCGCCGCCGGTCCGGACCGGCAATGGCGCCTCGAGCTGTCATCGAAAGCGCGCACCTTGGTGGTGGTCTTCTTCGTTCTCGGAGTGCTGGGCTATTTCGTGGATGCCGCCATCGCCATACCCACCTTCCTCGGGGTCCAGAGAGCGAGCCAAGCGGTGACGGCTCAGAATCAGACGGCCGAGGCGTTCTCCACTCTGGAGCAGCAGGCGCAGTCGTTCAGTTCCCAGGGGACGAGCTGCGGCCAGATGGCTCAGTCGACCGCTGCCGCCTGTTTCGAAGCCAACGACGCACGGTTCGCCACGGGACTCACCGAGTACTCGCAAGCCCTAACGTCCATCGACTACCCGACCTCGGTCGTGTCCCAAGTGGCGGCAGCCCGCTCCGCCGCCGATCAGGCATCACAAACTCTCGTCCACCTTTCCCAGTTGGGCCCCGACCTGTCGACGTACCAATCGGCGGCCGGGAACTCGAACTTCCAGGCCGAAGCCGATCAGATCGATGCGACGACCCGGCAGCTCAGTTCAGCACTGGTTGCCCTGGCTCCTGCCGACACCGATTCCTGACAGATCATTCCCGATCGGACGGCGGTCCATCGCGAGACTCCCGAAGCAGATCGTGTCCTGCGCTTTTAGCCTCAAGCGGGTCAGATCATGGTTCGAGCAGTCAGTTGTCGTTCGAGAGCTCTTCCACCTGCGGTGGAGTACCGGCGCCGCAAAATCGGTGGTAAGCGGTCTCGGGATCGGGGGGGATCCGCAGCTGATTCCGGTCGAAGGAGTGGTAGATGTTGGAGAAGAATCCGCCAACAGTCAGCGGTTCGGACGGCGAGTACTCGAGATCATGGACGGTCGGACAGGACAGCGTGGCCGTGGCCCAGGCTGTCTGGATGTCGAGTGACCTCCCGGACACCTCCGGTATCAGCGGAGTGAAATCGTTCGGCAATTCCTTCTGAAGGGAGGCAAGCTGGTTGATGGAGCTTCCGTCCGCGCCCAGCAGAGCGGCGATCCAGGGAGTGGGAAGGACTTTCTCGTGCCCGGCCAGCTCCCCCCTCTTGACCAGAGCGAGGTGAGCGGTAAAGGGATCGGCAAGGCCCAGGAAGTCCAGATAATGGACGTTGGTGCCTAACACGTAACTCTCCGGCCCGATCCACGCGGTTACTATCACTGGAGAATCGACACCGCGGATATCCGGAACATCCATGTGCACGGTTTGAGTCGGGGACTCTCCCAACTCCACATAGGTTCCCGATCCGGTGTACCAACGGATGTCCAAACCGTGAGGTCCCCAGTTGGACTTGGATGGGGCAACATTTCCGTGGCCGTTCACATAGTAAAACGGAGAATTGGACCAGGCATTGCTGTCTGTTGTCCGAAGGGACAACGCGCAGACAAGAGCCCAGGGGAGGACTATCAGAGCGACGAGGTATCGCTTGGTCACCGGAACGACGGAGACCGGCGCACAAGCGGCAAAGAAAGCCGGGGCCAGAAGGCGCGCGTGTACATAGTCGCCCCCCATAACGACCACGTAGCTGGCATTCAGAGCCCCGGCGATGGGCAGGGCGAGAAAGGCCCAGGCCGCTCTGTCCGTCTCGGCTGACCGGCGCAGTTTCTTGATGTGGGGGTAGTAGGCCCCGAGAAGCAGCGCAACAGCAGGGACAAACAGCCAGTACGGCCCGACGAAGTCGGCGAAGTACTCAATTCCCCTTCCCACTCGTGGCATGGTGGCCTCTTTGGCAGTTGCCGTATTCGCCACCAGCACTCCGTAGTAGCCCATCCGGAAAATCTCATACATGACAGGAAGGGCTGCCGCCCACGCAACGATCCGGAACCGTCGCTCCCTCGTCTGTAAGCCCCGATCCACCCAGAGGACGATGGCGACGAAGACGACACTGTCGACAGCCAACTCTGGGCGAATCAGCCAGCCCATGCCCAGAACCACCAGAGACCATCGCGCCAGGTGGTGAGCTGGTCGTTCGGCCCACTGGGCCAATAGGAGAAAGCACAGCCCCAACCACATGAACGTGAGACCGGTCTCCATGCCGGTAGAGGCAAGGGACCAAACGGGGGCAACTACGACGAAAACAATTATCCCCAGTGGCAAAAGGAAGGCGTGGGGGGCCACCCGCCGAACAAGGCGGTGGGACCCCATGAGGGCAAGTGACGCCCCGGTGACCGTCATCATGATGCCGACAACCACTGCGAGCCAATCAAGGGGGAAGGGAGTCAGGAATCCGAAGACGCTGAGTACGAACGTCCAGAGCGGACTCGTGAACACCTCGACGCGTTGTCCGCTGTTGAACACCGGTCCATGGCCAGCCAGGATGTTTTGCACGATGTGGAGATAGATGAATCCGTCAGCGAACATGCTCCGATGGTCCCAGGCGGCCCACGTCAGAACGACGACAGGGAAGGCCAGCACGGCTCCTTGGAGCATGAAGCGCGGTCGTCTGTACCGGGCTCGCCTATTCGGGACCCGAGGCTCGTGTTCGAGGAGGTCCGATCCCGGGCCGATCAGCAGGTTCGGGGCGGTCAACGCCAATGGCCAGTCGCATGGAATAACGACCGCCCCAGTCGTCGCGGCGTTGCCGTCCAACCGGTGGCCAGCAGGACAGCCAGATTCACCTCGGTAGTGGGAAGGCCACTAATCCCGGACGATCCCATATGTATAGGTCGTCTGAGTGAGGCGAGAACTGAAGCGCTCGGCCAATAAATTGATGGGTCCGGATCGGACCTTCTCACGTGGCAGGGCCAGCTGTGGCCAGCTCTTCATCCGGCTGGCATGGCCTAGGGCGCGAAACAGCGCCCGGGTCCCAATTCAGCGATCGGCCACAGCCCGATCCAGGGTATCGGCGTCCTCGGGTTCCAGAAGCCGGAAGGTTGCGCCCTTCTCAGTCCTCCACCACACGGGGTCCGGGCAGCGCCATCTTTCGGCCCGTAGGACCCGCTTGAGCACCTTGGTGGTGGCCGTAACCGGCAGTTCATCACTGATCCGGATGAAACGGGGTGCCCATTTCGTGCCCATATCGCGCTCACCCGACAGGAACTGGGCGAATCCCTCCGGATCAAAGTCTCTCCCCTCGTGCAGCAACAAGGTGGCCATCACCTGGTCACCGACCACGGCGTCGGGCACCGCATAGACGGAGGCCAGCACCACGTCGGGGTGGCGCTGAAGGAGCTCTTCTACCGGCCCGGCGGCGAAATTCTCGCCATCGACGCGTAGCCAGTCGTAGTCGCGACCACCGAAGTAGAAGAAGTCGTTCTGGTCGCGGTATCCGAGATCGCCGGTCCAGTACCAGCCGTTCCGCACCCGGGATGCCTCCGCCTCCTGGTTGCGCCAGTACCCCTCGAATCCAGCACCGCCGGTCTGGCTCACCATCTCGCCGATGGCCTCCTCGGCGTTGAGTAGACGCCCGTCGGCGTTGAAAACGGCCCGAGGGCACTCTTCGCCTGTCTCCGGGTTGATGATCAGGGTCCCCGGTGCGGCACGTCCGAGGGCTCCACGGGGAGTGTCTGGAGTGCGCTGGACTGCGGCGCCACCTTCCGTGGACCCGTAGGCGTCCTGCACTCTGCAGCCGAAACGGTCGGCGAACCGGGCCACGTCCGCTTCGGCCGCTTCGTTACCGAACGCGCGGATGAGAGGGTTGTCAGCGTCGTCGACCTGCTCCGGGGTGTCCAGAATGTAGGAGAGGGGCTTGCCCACATAGTTGAAGTAGGTGGCCCGGAAGCGACGAACGTCGCTCAGGAATTGAGAAGCGCTGAACCGTTGACGCACGGCCAGAGTGGCTCCCGCGCTCAGAGCAGGAGCCCACCCGGTCATCAGAGCGTTGGAGTGAAAGAGCGGCATGGCCTCATAGCAGACGTCGTCGGCGGTGAGTTCGAACATCTGGGCCACGGTGGATCCGATCCGGGCCATACGCCCCTGCGAGCACAGGCAGGCCTTGGGGGCGCCGGAGGTCCCGGAGGTAAACAGGAGGTAGCCGAGCGTCTCCTCGGTAATGCGGGTTTCGGCCGGGTCGGTGAGTACGGCGTCCGCCACCTCGGACAGAAGGGATCCATAGATGCTGGGCCGACCCTCAGGCGGGTCGCCGTAGGGCCCGTCGACGACCAGGATGCGTTCTTTCGGCAGTCGAGTACCCAGGTCGGCGTCCGCCACCAGCGGGAGGTAATCACCGTCGGTGATCAGGAGCTGACACTCGGTATGGGCGAGGTCCCGGGCCAGCTCGTCGCCGCGGTGGGTGGGGTTCCCCCCGACCATGACGGCGCCGGTCAGGGCCGCCCCGCCCATCCAGAAAATGAACTCGGGCACGTTGTCGAGGAGCAGGGCGATATGGAACGGGCCCGGCTGTCGCAGGCTTCTCAGGACGACGGCTCGCTGGGCCTGGGCCCTCACCACCTGGTCGTGCGTCCAGGTCCGTTCGGCGTAGGCCAGCCCGATCCGGTGGTCGCCGGCACGCCGACGAATCAGCTCATCGATGGTCAGCATCTGATCCCCCTGGTCACTGTCTCCCATACCCTTGGTGCCGTCCCTGTCTCTCTACCAATGCCGTTGGGTATCGTTCCCCGAAGACCCACCTGCTCGACCATAAATCCGCCCATCTGCGGGCGGTTCAGGCACAAATCTGGAACGCGTTGCAATTTACCAACTCGCCGTGTACCGTGAATCGCGCCCGTGCGGAGCGAGAGGAGCCAACCGCGATGGAGTTCGGAGTCTTTCTCAATGGCTACCTGCCCGGCCAGGCTGCACACGATCCGACGTGCGAGCACGAGATGCTCAAGCGAGAGATCGCTTACGTCGTCGAGGCGGACAAATACAACTGGAAGTACGCCTGGCTCGGGGAGCACCACTCCCTGACCGAATACAGCCACATGTCCGCTCCCGAGGTGGTCATGGGGTACCTGGCTCACGCCACCGAGCGCATCCACGTGGGCACCGGCATCATGAATCTCTCCCCCCGCGTCAATCACCCGGTGCGCAGCGCGGAGCGGGTGGCCATGCTCGACCACGTTTTCGAGGGTCGCTTCGAGTGGGGGACGGGCCGTGGCGCCGGAAGTCACGAGATCGCTGCCTTCAACATCCTGGACAAGAACTCCACCAAGGCCGAGTGGAACGAGGTCATCCGCCAGATTCCCCGCATGTGGGAAGAGAAGGACTACATGTACGAGGGCGAGAGTTTCACCGTTCCGTACCCCCACAACATCTTGCCCAAGCCCTACGAGGGTAAGGGCCATCCGGCCATCTGGGTCGGGTGTGGCAACCCCGGTACGTTCACCCAGGCCGGCGAGCTCGGCATCGGCGCCATCGCCTTCAACTTCGAGCCCATCTACAACCTCAAGGGTCGGATCGACGCTTACAAGGAAGGCATCGCCAGCTGCACGGAGCCTCTCGGGCAGTTCATGAACAACAACGTGATGATGACCAACGCCGTCATCTGCCTCAGTGACCGGAAGAAAGCCCGTCAGGTGGCACTGCGACGTGGCCGGGGCTATCTCTATTCGATGGTGTGCAACTACCACGACACCATCCCACATCAAGAAGGTGTCCCGGTCTGGCCGGAAAGGCCCCACACCATCACCGACGAGAGCATGCTCGACTATCTCATCGAGGGAGGATGGCTGCTGTGCGGCGATCCCGACGAGGTAGCCGAGCAGGTGGAGAAGTACCAGACGGTGGGCTGCGACCAGTTGGTGTTCGGCCTGCCATCCGACTCGTTCATGGAGGACGAGGTGCACGAAATGCTGGAGGTCTTCGGTTCGAAGATCATCCCCCAGTTCGATCCCGATCCGATCCATTCGACCACTCGCTACCGTCAGACGGCCCAACGCAAGTACAAGGATTTCAACTTCCCGGTGCCGGATATCACGGTCGAGGAGCTACCCACCAACGCCATGATTCAACTGGACGGCACGCGGGTCATGTAGGCGTCGGGTCTCGACGACCCGTTGTCCAGACATCGAGAACGGCATCGACGGTGGTGACCGTGGCGATGAGCGGAAGCGTGTTGGCCAGGATCGCCTCGGCGTAGTCCCGGGGGAGTCCGGCAACCGTCCCACGCGGTACCACCACTGTGTAGCCCAGGTTGACGGCCTCGATAGCCAGCCCCAACACGCCCAGATTGACCGAGACACCGGTGGCGATCACCGTGCTCACGCCCAGGTTGCGTAGCCAGGTGTCGAGCGAGGTGCCGGTGAAGGGGGACACACCGTGCAGTCGGGGGGAAACCATGTCCGACGGCTCCACCCCGAGTCCCGGTATCAGCTCCACGGCCGAGGTGCCTTGGAGCAGGTGATCGGGGTTGCGGAGGGCGGCGGCCACCAATTGACAATTGACGGTGGTGCCGGCCCGATCGGCCCGGAACTCAGCCGTGCAGTGGACAACAGGCATACCCACCGCCCGAGCGCCAGTCAGGAGACGAGCGGTGTTGTCCACCACGCCCGCCCGGGTGGCGGCCTCGGCCAGCTGGGGGAATGAGGACAGGTCCCCGATCACGCCGCGCTGGATCTCCATGGTCAATACCGCGCTCCTGGCCGGAGCCACCAGATCGCTCAGCGAGACGGGCATGGTCGACTCCCTTCCCAATCCCGGGCCCGAGGCCGCAGTCCGGTCAGCGGTTCAGTACTCAGTGGTCGGTAGAGGTGCGAAGACCACCGCTGTCGCTCTCCTCGGGCACTTCGGCCACGATGGTGGCGGCCCACCGGTAGTCCGGTTTACCGCTGGGAGAGCGGACCATGGTGTCCACCACGTGTAGTTGACGGGGCACCTTGTAGCCGGCAATGGCTTCTCGACAGTGGTCCTGGATATCGGCCAGGGTCGGGTGCCTGTCGGCCCGGGGCTGGATGATGGCGGCCACCCTTTGTCCCCAGCGTTCGTCGGGCGCACCCACCACGATGGCGTCGAAGACATCGGGGTGCGATCGCACTGCCGACTCGACCTCCTCGGGGAAGATCTTCTCGCCGCCGGAATTGATGGACACCGAACCGCGTCCCAATAGGGTGACGGAACCGTCCTCCTCGACGGTGGCAAAGTCCCCCGGCATTACGTAGCGGGTCCCGTCCACGGTGATGAACACTTCGGCCGTCTTGACCGGGTCGTTGTAGTAGCCGACGGGAATATCGCCGGAGCGGGCGATCTTGCCGATCACCCCCGAGCCGGGCACGACCGGCTTGAGGTCCTCATCGAAGACGACGGTGTTGCCCAGAACGGAGACGGTGGGTCCGCTCTTCATGGCCGTACCTCCCTTGCCCATGGTCACCATCCCGTTGTTTCCGGACTCAGAGGATCCGATGGCGTCGATGATCAGGATGTTGGGCAGGTGCCGGAAGAACTCGTCTTTGACCGGCGCCGAGAAGAGGGCGGCGGAGGAGGTGATGGCCATCAACGAGGAGAGGTCGTAGGAGACGCCGGGTTCATCGAGGGCTTCGACCAGAGGCTTGCCCATGGCGTCGCCGGTGATCATGACCGAGGTGGCTCTTTCCGTCTCGACCAGTTTCCACACGTCGCGGGGATCGAATTTGGGAATGAGCACCGTCTTGTTTCCGACGAAGCTCTGTCCCATCACCGACCACTGAGTGGCCCCGTGCATGAGGGGTGCGATGGGAAGGAGGGTGACCTGACCCCCCTGTCCTTTGCCCACCATTTCCTCGGGACGCTGGACACGGGTGTTGGTGTGGGGATCCACGCCTCCCCCCAGTGCGTAGAACACATCTTCGTGGCGCCATACGACACCCTTGGGCATCCCGGTGGTGCCCCCGGTGTAGAGGATGTAGTGGTCATCGTTCGAACGGGGTGCGAAGTCCCGATCGGGAGACCCTGAGCTCAGCGCCTCCTCGTAGGGGATGGTCCCTGCTCCCAGCCCTTCACCCGATCCGTCCTCGATACCGATCACCAGCCGGAGATTGGGCAGCTCGGGCAGGAGCTCCGCCACACGGGGACTGAACTCGGCCTGGTGGACCAGAGCCACCAGATCGGCGTTGGCGAAGAGGTAGCGGAGCTCGTCTTTGACGTAGCGGTAGTTGATGTTTATCCAGACGGCACGCAACTTGAACACGGCCCAGGCCGTCTCGACCCATTCCACGCTGTTGAGGGCGTAGATACCCACATGGTCGCCCGGTCCGATGCCCTGACCAGCCAGAAAATGGGCCAACCGGTTGGCCCGCGCCTCCATCTCGGAAAAGGTGCGGCGTTGGCCGTCGGCTACCAGGTACTCCCGGTCGCCGAAGGCGTCAACGGCCGCCTCAAAAAGGTCAGCAAGATTGAACGTCATCGGCCAGTCAGTAGAACACGTTTCGATTCAGGCGGCAAACAAGGAGTGGTGTCCCCTGGTGCCTCAGCGGCGAGGGGGAGGGGCGGCTGTGGTGGCCGGTCGCACCGCACCGGGATGGTCCGGCCGTTCCAGCCGGATTAGTCCTGGAAGAGCGTGCACCGCCTCCCGCGCCGTGCTGGCCAGCCCGGGCCCGTCCAGTCCGAGCTGGGCGAGTATGCGGTCGGGCTTGCCCTGGGCGATGTACGAGCGGGGAGCGCCCAGGCAGATGACCGGGGGGGCGGCACCACAGTCCACCGAGCTTCGGAGGGCATCGGCCAGGAACATGCCTGCCCCTCCGTAACGGACACCGTCCTCAGCGGTCACCACCACCCGGTGGGCGGCGGCGCTGGCCAGCATGGCCGGATCCGGGTCGGAAACCACCCGCACGTCCCAGATGGTGGCGTCGATCCCTTCCGCTTCGAGTTCCTGGGCGGCTGACTGGGCTGCGGTGAGCATCTTGCCGACGGCCAGGATGCAGACCGACCCGTCGCCCGACCGGGCGCAGCGGGCGTTCATTCCCTCGCCCACCTGTCCTGATACCAACGGTGCCGGTGTCTTCGGGAAGCGGATGATCGAAGGGCCATCCAGGGCGAGCGCCTCGGTCAACATAACTTCGACTTCTGACGCCGATGACGGTGCGAACACGGTCATACCGGGAATGGAAAGGGCCAGAGCCATGTCCACCAGACCGTGATGGCTGGGGCCGTCGTCGCCGGTGATACCGGCCCGATCGAGGACCATTACCACCGGGAGTCGGTGAAGACCGACGTCGAGATTGGCCTGATCGAAGGCGCGTGAGAAGAACGTGGAGTAGACCGCCACCACCGGTCTCATGCCGGCCATGGCCATACCGGCGGCCGCTGTCACCGCGTGCTGCTCGGCGATACCGACATCGACGCATCGCTCCGGGAACCGGGCCTCGAAGGGGAGCAGTCCGGTAGGGCCGGGCATGGCTGCGGTGATGGCGATGATCCGGGGGTCAGCCTCGGCATGGCGCAGGAGGGATCGGGTGAAGGCATCAGTGAACGTGGTGACGGGCAGGCTTTCGCCGATGATCTCGAGGGCTGGCTCCGTTGATTTGTCGGCATTATCGACCGGAGTTTCGCCTGTCCCTTCCTGACCGGCCGGGGACGGACCGGTCGGATCGCGGACGACACCGCCGGCTGGGTCGGTGTCCGTGCTCGGCACTTTGACCTTGAAGTCGTGCAGGCGCTGGACCTCGTCCTCTTCGGCCGGTGCGTAACCACGCCCCTTTTGAGTAAGGACGTGTACCACGATCGGCCCCGGCCACTCGGTGGCGTGCGCCAGCGCCTGTTCGACCCCTTCGATGTCGTGGCCGTCGATGGGACCGGCATAGCGGATACCGAGGGCTTCGAAGAACGTGTGGGGGGTCACCACTTCGCGGAGGGCACTGGTGAAGCCGTGCACACCCGAGTAGGCGAGATCGCCGACACCGGGCAACTCGCGAAGCAGGTGGCGTAGGCGCTGACGGGCCTGCACGTAGGCGGGATTGAGTCGGAGATGGGTCAGACTGAGGGACAGGCTGGAAACCGTCGGCGCATAGGATCGCCCGTTGTCGTTGAGGACGATGAGTACCCGTTTTCCTGAGTGCCCCAGGTTGTTGAGGGCCTCGTAGGCCATTCCACCGGTGAGGGCTCCGTCGCCGACCACAGCCACCACCCGCCGATGGTCGCTTTTGAGCTCGAACGCGCTAGCCAGCCCGTAGGCATAACTGAGGATGGTGGAGGCATGGCTGTTCTCGACCCAGTCGTGCTCGGACTCGGAGCGATTGGGATAGCCCGACAGCCCGCCTGCCTGTCGCAACTGGGCGAAAGCCTGGCGGCGGCCTGTCACCAGCTTGTGGACATAGGCCTGGTGCCCGGTGTCCCACAACAGCACGTCCCTCGGCGAGTCGAATGTCCGGTGCAGGGCCAATGTGAGCTCGACCACGCCCAAGTTGGAGCCCAGGTGTCCCCCTGTGACGGTGACGGCATCGACGATGAACGAGCGGATCTCCGCGGCGAGAAGGGCCAGCTCCTCGGGATTGAGGGAGCGCAGATCGTCGGGGCTGTCGATGTTTTCGAGGATCATTGGATGTACGTGTTTGGGTTTCGGCTCAGGCTACCAGTGCCCGGTGCCGCGACCCGGGCGATCGGGGTCTCCTCGAGTCGCCCGCCGGATCCCCGTTGCTCCGCACTCGGGGGGCGAGCCTGTGGGACCGGGGCACCGGACCGTCATACGGCCCATGGTCGCGGCCGAGCGGGCTAGCTGGCGGCTCCCGGGTCCCCGGGTATCCCGGCATCGAGGCCGGCTTCCGGGCAAGATGGGTGCGGCGGATCGGGGCGTGCCCGACGCCCCGTTTCGAAGCCACGGGAGGTCCCATGCAGGCTGAAGTCAAAGGCACGACCATGCCGCTGCTGGAGATGATTCTCGAATCCGGTGAATCGATCGTCTCCACCCATGGGGAGCTCTCGTGGATGTCGGCCAATGTTCAGATGTCCCAGTCGACGTCGACGGGGGGACAGAAGGGCTTGATGGGCGGTCTGAAGAGGGCGGTTGGCGGTGGAGGGATCTTCCTGACCCGGTACGAAGCCCAAGGCGGCCAGGGCATGGTGGCCTTCGGTGCCAAGCTGCCGGGACGCATTTTCCCCGTCACCATCGCCGCCGGCCAGGGATATCTGGTCCACCGGCATGGTTGGGTCTGCGGTACCGACGGGATCGTTCCCACCGTGGGGATGCAGCAGAGCTTCCGGGGGGGTATCTACGGCGGCGACGGCTTCGTGCTGCAGCGCTTGGAGGGCGAGGGTCAGGCCTGGATCGAGCTGTCCGGCGAGATCATCTCCTACGAGTTGGCCGCCGGTCAGACCATGCTGGCCCATCCCGGCCACGTGGGCCTGTTCGAGGACAAGGTGAGCTTTACCATCTCCCGGGTTCCGGGGATCAAGAACAAGATCTTCGGAGACGACGGCTTCCATCTGGTCGCTCTCACCGGCCCCGGCAACATCTGGCTGCAGAGCATGCCCGTCTCGGTCCTGGCTGCCGCACTCACTCCCTATCTCCCCCGGGGCGACGATCATCACGAAGTGGCCGATGCCGGCATCGGTGGCGTGCTGGGTGGCATGATCGGCAAGAACCTCTGAGGTTCCCCGCCCGCCGCGTCCTCGCCCCGGCACCGAGCCTCTGATGGGGGCCGAAACGGACGGCGGAGCCGTCTGACGGGTAGGGGAGTGACGAGTTCAGCGGACGTTGGCCAGGAATGCCTGCGTGTCCACGATGACCCGGATCAGCTTTCCCGCCGCCACCAGCCCCGCACTTTCGGATACCGAAAGGGTGAAGACCAGCCGGCGACCTTCGATCCGATCGAGGGTGGCTTCGGCCCACACCGTACTGCCGACGGCCACCGGCACCAGATGGTCGAATTGCAGGCGTTTGGCCACCGAGGTGCCATTGACCGGCAGGTGCCCGTCAATGGCCAGACAGCTGGCTTCCTCACACAGGGCGATCAGCCGGGGCGTGGCCAATACCGGCACCGGCGCCGACCGGAAGGCCTCGGCGGTGTCGGCGTCGGTCACCTTCAGTTCGATTCGGGCCGACAGACCGGTGTAGGGCGCCACGCCGGTACGATACGTGACATCGCAGTAGTCGGCCACCTGGCGGCGGACACTGCCGCCAGGAGGTGCAGTGATCGATTCCCCGATTCTCGAGAAGGTCCTTTCCGGGGCCCTCCAGCACGGTGGTGACTTCGCCGAGGTCTTCGCCGAGGACCGTTCCACCTCGTCCGCCGTACTGGACGACGGCAGGGTCGAGGAACTGTCGTCGGGACGGGAGCGGGGGGCGGGTATCCGGGTGGTATCCGGTGAGACCACCGGCTTCGCCCACACCGCCGACCTGACAGAGGAGGGGCTGATGCGGGCAGCCGAGGCGGCGTCGGCGGTGGCCCGCAGCGGCGGCGGAGGCACCCGTACCGTGGCTGTCGGTTCCCTGGGGCCGGAGGGCACCGCCGGGCGATCGGCGATGGCCCCCTTGGCCTCCAAGGGGGCCACATTGGACCTGCTGAGAGAGGCGGATCAGGCGGCCCGGGCGTCGGGCGATGCCATTTCCCAAGTGCAGGCCGGGTGCGGGAGCTCGCGGCGCCGGGTCCTCATCGCCAACTCGGAGGGTCTTCGGGCCGACGATCAGCAGGCCCGCACCCGCTTCAGTGTGTCTTGTGTGGCCGTGGGGGATACCGGTCTCCAGACCGGATTCGAATCGGCCGCCCGGACCATGGGCTTCGAGATGTTCGATGAGATCTCCGTCCAGGAGCTGGCCGAGCTGGCCGCCCGACGAGCGCTGTCCAAGCTGTCGGCTCGCCCCGCCCCGTCCGGTGACTTGCCCGTGGTCCTGGCCGGAGGCAGCGGCGGGATCCTCTTCCACGAAGCGTGCGGGCACGGACTGGAGGCCGACCATATCGTGAAGGACGCATCGGTCTACACCGGGCGGGTCGGCCAGCAGGTAGCCAGCCCCCTGGTCACCTTGGTCGACGACGGGACGGTGGGCACGGAGTGGGGGACGTTCGGTGTGGACGACGAAGGACGCCCGGCTCAGCGCAATGTCCTCATCGACAAGGGGGTGCTCACCGATTATCTATGGGACTACCTACGGGCCCGCAAAGAGGGTCGTGTGTCGTCGGGCAATGGCCGTCGACAGACCTACCAGCACCTTCCCATGGTCCGTATGACCAACACCTTCCTCCTACCCGGTGAGGACGATGCCGATGAGATCGTGGCCCAGACGCCCCGCGGGGTCTATGTGGCCAAGCTGGGTGGCGGTCAGGTCAATACCACCACCGGCGATTTCGTGTTCGGGACGACCGAGGCGTATCTGATCGAGGGGGGAAAGATCACCGAACCGTTGCGGGATGCCAACCTCATCGGAAACGGGCCCGAGATCCTCCAGCGCATCGACGCCGTGGCCACCGACTTCGGAATGACCCCCGGGACATGCGGGAAGGACGGCCAGAGCGTGCCGGTCGGGTGCGGGCAGGCGACGATGCGTTTGACCGGCGTCACCATCGGAGGCACGGCTGAATGAGCACCGTCACGCCAGCCAGCGCCGCTGCCGTCAGCGATGGACGGAGTGCATCGGATCCGGATGATCTGACCGCTCTGGCCGAGCGGGTGATCGGGTGGGCGCGCACAGGCGAGGAGATGGAGGTGTACGTCGCCCGCGGCGACGAGACGGACATCCGGGCCTACGACGGCGAGGTCGAGTCCTTGACGTCGGCCACCTCGGCGGGCATCGGAATCCGGGTCGTGTCCGATCACCGCTTGGGGTTTGCCTGGGCCGGTTCGCTCGACTCCTCGGTGCTGGAGGAGACCTTGGCTGAGGCACGTGACAATGCCTCGTTCGCCACGCCCGATGAGCACGTTTCCCTGGCTGTTCCCGACGGTGTGGCGGCAGTGGCGGTGGATCTGTGGGACGAACGGTTGGAATCGGTACCCACAACGGCCAAAGTGGAGCTGGCCCTGGCTCTGGAAGCTCAGGCGAGGGGTGCCGACGCCCGTATCCGTCAAGTGGATCACGCCGATTACGGCGATGGATCGGTAGAGATGGCGCTGGTTTCGACCACCGGTGTTCACGCCGCCAGCCGCAAGACCTCCGGGTACATTTCGGTATCGGTTATCGCCGGTGAGGGCGACGCCAGCCAGACCGGTGGTGGGTTCAGTGTGAGCCGCGGGTTCGAGGGTCTCGACCCGGACCGTGCCACCGATGACGCCGTCGTCCGGGCGGTCCGGCTCCTCGGTGCTACCAAGGGTCCGTCGGGACGCCAGACGGTGGTGTTCGACCGCAGGGCGGCCACCACCGTCTTGTCGGTCGTCTCGGGTGCCCTGTCCGGTGAGGCGGTGGCCAAAGGCCGGTCCTTCTTCGCCGGTCGCATCGGTGAACAGGTCGGCGACACTGTTCTTACGCTGGTCGACGATCCCACCGACCCCCGGGCCTACGGTGCCGCGTCCTACGACGCCGAAGGTCTGGCCTGCCGCCGCAACGTTCTCATCGATGCTGGAGTGTTACGGGGATTCCTGTACGACACGGTGTCGGCCTCCCGTGCGGGCGTTCGTTCCACCGGCTCGGCCGTACGAGGTGGCTTCGCCGGCACGCCAAGTCCCGGATGTCGCGCCCTCACCGTGGCGCCCGGGCCGGAGGGCTTCGATGAGGATGGCGTGTTGGCGGCAGTGGGGGAGGGACTGTTCGTCCAGTCGATGACCGGGGTCCATTCCGGAGTCAATCCGATCAGCGGCGATTTTTCCGTTGGCGCCGAGGGTCTGATGATACGGGACGGGAAGCTGGCTGAACCGGTCCGCGAGATCACGGTGGCATCCACCCTGCAGCGGATGCTCCACTCGGTGGTGGCTGTAGGTGCTGATGTGGAGTGGCTTCCCGGCATCGCCGCCGGTCAGACCCTGGCATTTGCCGACATGCAGGTCAGCGGAGTCTGAAGCCGTCCTTCCGTCGCCTTGTCTATTTGATCGCCGTGGTGGCTTTCGTACAGGCGGCCAGAGCGTTCGGTGTCGTGGTGTAGTAGATCGAGCCTTCGATCGAGAGGCTGTAAGGTCCGGCCGACGGTGCGCTGGACGACCCTCCCACCCACAGAGGAGTTGAAGGCGAGGGGGTCGACGAACCTCCAGGCGTGGAACCAGCGGACGATCCTGATCCTGAAGCCGACACGGTTCCATAGGTGAGATCGAATGTCTGAATGATGAACAGCCGGGGGAAGCTGTCGAGTCCCTTGACGAACGAAGTCATCTGGTCATAGTTACCGGTGACGGTCAGCGTCGTCGGGACGGCCACTACACCTGCGGGAGATTTTTGTGTAGCGGATGACCCGGTCGTAGGCGCCGCGGTGCTGGATGCCGGAGCAAATCCACTGAACTGGCTGAGCGAAACCCCGGACGAAGCGGCGAGCCCGTTGAACTGGCTCTCGAACGACGACTCTTCGGCGTCAATGTCAGTCGGACTTTCGACACTGGGAATCTGGGTAGCGATCTTTTCCAGATCGGCACAACTCTTGGTGAGGCTCTGCTTCTCGGATTTGAGTGAGGCCAACTTGACCTGCAGTGCTGTCTCCTGTCCTTGGAGTTGGGTCTCCTGGCCGTGAAGGCTCGACAGTTTTGAGGTCTGTGGCGAGATGAGAACTGCCCACAGGATGAGAGCGACGACCAAGGCGCCGGCGCCGATCATCAAAGGAGCGCGGTACTCACGGACGGTGTTCATTTGAGGCTCGCATTCTTGTCGAGACTGGCATTTGGCGTGACAGAGATCGAGAACGGGAATGTGATGGTGGTGTCGGTATTGACGACCGTGGCTCCTTGCAGAGGGTTGGCAAAGAGCTGCGAACCGGCTACTGCATCGATCCACGCTTCCGAGATCGAGAGACTCGGCCCGGGACCGTTGACGTCAAGCTGTATGGTTCCGATGGCTGCCGAGGTGGGCCCACTGGATCCGACCGCGGCTCCCACGGGTTGCGAGGCGGTGGACGCTTCAGCGCCGACGGCTGTCTTCGATGTGGACGTCGCTGCTCCGGTAAATGTGAGGACCTTGGCATTGGCCGGAGTGATGGAGATTAGGTTGCTGAGAGCCAAAGGCCAGTCGACGGCGGAGCTGAGAACGGACGCACGTCGTTGTTCTCCTGCCGTGTACGCGGCGTTGGCTGCGACGACCAGATCGTATTTGGGGACCTGCTCGTTCAGGGTGGCGATATTCTGCTGTAGCGCGTCTACGGTGTTCTGCGCGTTGTGCACCTGGTAGAACTTCCAAGCCCCAAAGATGGCCAGGAGAACGAGGACAGCCACGCTGGCCAGGAGGGTTCGTTCCTGTACCGTCTTCATCCTCATCCGCTTGGCAACCTCTGGCGGAATCAGGTTGAACTTCTTGACTGCCTTGTCCGGTTCGGGGAGGGCCAGTCCGATGGGTGTCGCCAGCACCGGTCCTACCTCGGCGGCCTGCTCTTCGTTGAGATCCAACCGCGAGGTGTCGAGGCGAGTGAGAGGTGACACAGTCACGACGGGCAGGCGGACCTGACTCTCCAGCATCGGTAGCAGACCGAACAATTCGGATCCACCACCGGTGACAAGCACCCGCGAGACGGGCAGCCGGCCGGGGAGCGAGGCGAAGTACTGAATCGAGTTGCGGATCTCTCCGACCAACTCGGTCATACTCGCCTGTGCGGCGCGCTCTGCCGCCTGAATCTGAGCGGTGGGTTCACCGATCCGCCGTTTTACGCCTTCAGCATCGGAGATCGGGAGGTCGAGCGCGGCCGACACGGCGGCGGTCGTTGCATTTCCTCCCGAGCCGATGGTGCGCACAAACTGGGGACGCCCTTGTTGGTGCACAACTACAACTGTGAGTCCGGCGCCAACTGACACGATGGCTTCAGGTTGTTCCGACGCCTCTTGACCACCGATGGCGCGAACCAGCGCCGAGGAGATCAAATCGACACCCTCGACAGTGAGCCCTGCTTTCTCGACGGCATCAATGACCGCATTGACCAGATCGAGGTGGGCGGCAGCGACAAGGACCCTGCGCATCTTGTCACCCTCGGAAGAGGTGTAATCAGCAAGCACCTGAGAAGAGAGAATGGTCTGATCCGGAGGGAAGGGAATGACCTCTTCGGACTGAAAGCGGACAGCGCTGTCTATTTCGTCGTCGGGAACATAGGGAAGATCTATCTCACGGGTGATAGCCCGTAGGCCGGCGATCCCGACTATGACCGAGTTGCTCGAGAACTGACCGTTTTTCCACAACTTGACGATCGCCTCGGTGACGGCCGAGACGTCACGGATCTCACCGTCGACCAGCGAACCGGGCGGGAGTCCAACTTGACCGTACGTGTGCAGGACTGGGCGCGCATGGCCGACATCGATTTCGGCGGCGCGCACCGCGCTTGTACCGATGTCGAGACCAACGGTCAGCTGTGCCATGAAAATGCTCCTCTGACGTACCTGCTAGGAATGGCTATGGACGGAGCACTGCATGGATCACAGTGCACCAGACGCTACGAAGATCTATCGGACGGAAGCGCCACCACCTTGAGGTCCTCTGTAGAGGCTCCTTCCTTCCCACAATCCCGCGTTCAGACCGGCCGGCGCGATCCTGTCGGTCTCGGGACCCAAGAGAGCTCGGGCACCTGGAGAACGGTCAAAACTCCAGCGTGGAGGCAGGGCGAAGGGTCAGGACATCGTGCACGGAATGGCACCGGGGGAAGCCGGAGATGCGGGCGGTCGTCGATACCCGGTTTCGCAAAGGGTCAAGCCAGATTGGCGGCCATATGTCCGGTCTTGAGAATGCCTTGACGCTCGAGCATCACCTTCAGGTCATGAGGATTAGTGGCCGTGGTCATTGCCTCATCGAGGGCGACGGTTCCGTCAACAATCAACTGCACTAGCGACTGATCGAAAGTTTTCATGCCGTAGTACTCCCCGTCGGCCACGATGGCCTGGATGTCGCTGGTGAGAAGCGGATCGACGATGGCCTGCTGGACCCTGCCGTTGGACACGAGCACCTCGAGAACGGGTACGCGCGACTTGCCGTCCGCTGTCGGTATGAGCCGTTGGCAGACAATTCCCTTCAAGGACCCGGCGACCGTCAGCCGAATCTGGGCCTGTTGATGGGTGGGGAAGAAGTCCACGATTCGGTTGATTGACTCCGTGGCATTGATCGTGTGGAGGGTCGAGAGCACGAGGTGCCCCGTTTCTGCGGCGGTGAGCGCTGCCGAAACGGTTTCCATGTCTCTCATCTCGCCGACGAGGATGACGTCAGGATCCTGTCTCAACACGACGCGCATGGCAGCGGCGAACGAGTCAGTGTCAAAACCGACCTCGCGTTGGTCGATGGCCGCCAGGTCATCATGGTGGAGGAATTCCACGGGATCCTCGATCGTCACGACATGACACGATCGAGTGTGGTTGATGTGATTGACCATGGCTGCCAACGTGGTCGTCTTCCCCGATCCCGTCGGCCCTGTCACCAACACAAGGCCGCGCTGTTCTTCGGCCAGCGTGTCGATAACCTCGGGAAGTCCCAGCTCAGAGGCGGTGGCCGCCGAGGAGCGGACTCGGCGCATGGCCAAAGCCACCGACGACCGTTGATAGTAGGCATTAACCCGAAAGCGCCCCGTACCAGGAAGACTGTAGGCAAAATCAACTTCGTGGTGTTTGTTGAAAGTATCAAGGACGGGCGGTGTCATGATCGACTCAGCGAGATCGCGCGTTTCTTGCTCCGTGAACGAGGGTTCATCGTCCAAAGTTCTAAGGGAACCGGCCACACGTAAGCGAGGCGGCGCGCCCGCTTTGATGTGAAGGTCCGAGCCATCGAGCTCGGCCAGGGTTATCAGTATTCGATCGAGATCGCTCCGGTCCACGACACCATTGTAAGGGTAGGGTGCGCAATTTGGCGAGGCTTTGTTGGAGATTCGCCTCTCTCTCCGAACCCGTCGTGGAGCTCCTGCTTGTGGAGCCCTTATTCAGGAACTTCGTCAGATTGGTTCAGCTCACGGCCGATGAAAGGAGAAAGTTGTCAGTCGGCTGATGGTTTCGCCGGTGCTGGAGAGGGGGCCGGTGTGGCCGTTTTCTTTTCCGAGCCCGATCCCGAGGACGCTTCGGGGCCGCTCGACGAGGTCGGCTCTGATTTGGCCGATTTCTTTTCCGAACCCGAGGACTGTCCATTGTCGGACGATTCCGAGCTCTTCGAGCCTGCACCGTCCGTCCCAGAGTCACCCGCCTCTGATGTCTTGCTCTTTCCGCTACGGCTATCCGTCTTATAGAAGCCGCTTCCCTTGAAGACGATCCCTACATTTCCGAAGATCTTCTTAACAGGAGCTCCGCACGTTGGGCAGGCTGATAGCGGCTCGTCGTGAAACGACTGCACGAAATCAAAATTTTTGTCGCATTGGTCGCAGTGGTACTCATACGTGGGCAAGTGGGTCGTTCCTCTCGGTCCATTTGCGGTGTCACACTGGCAGTCTACTCACGCGAGTGCCAATCTCGGCCTTCACGAGCGCCATCCCGTACACTGTGCTGCGTGATGCACGGGATAGCCCGATGACGGACCGAAGTTTGAGCCACCTGGATCCCTTCAGCGGTACCCGAATGGTGGACGTGTCGCCCAAAGAAGCAACCCACCGGCGCGCCTTGGCCCGCTGCAAGGTGGCCATGATGCCTGAAACCACGGCGAAAGTGGCCAACAACGCAATCACCAAGGGCGATGTTCTGGCTGCAGCACGGGTTGCCGGAATCCAGGCCGCCAAGCGGACGGCAGATTTGGTTCCGATGTGCCATCCGCTCCTCGTGGGGGCCGTCCACGTGGATTTCACCATCGGTGATGACTACGTCGAGGTGGAGGCCAAAGTGGAGGCGGTGGATCGCACGGGTGTCGAGATGGAAGCGATGACAGCCTGTGCCATTGCCGCCCTGACTGTCTACGACATGTGCAAGACGACCGACAGGACCATGAACATCGGTGAGCTCATGCTGTGGGAGAAGTCGGGCGGGACGTCCGGCATCTGGAAACGGGACTCGTTGTACTGATCCCAACCTGCGGAACGTGACCACATCGGGACAATCCGCTTCAGCGATTTCGTCGGAACCGTTTTTTTGTGTGGGATGCGGTGAAGAAATCCGGCGCGAGAGGCTCGTTTGGTGGAGGCGCCTTGACCGTATCTAACGGAGGGGAGTCCACGTTGGATGCATCATCCATTGCAGTCAGAGGTGTCCGGTCTTCCGACTGAGTATTCGTCGATGCGTCCTCGGGGAGGGTTTCCATCGAAAGGATGTCTTGAGCCATGGCCGCAGCAGCGGCAAAGTCGGTGCTCGCTTCGGCCGCAGGGGGCCGATGAGAGGAGTCCGAGTGCTCCGGCGGCGGAGGTCGTTCATCCTCACCTGTACCAGCGCTCATTTCGTTGAGTCCCGTATGAGGCTGTCAGTCGGCCCCCCAAGCGACCGAGCGTCGCCGATCACCCTCTTGTCGAATGTGGGAGCGTCAGACGATGAAGTCCTGTCGCTATTCCGCTGACATAGGATCCACCCTCCGAAAGTAGGCTGGCGCTGCACCTCAGACTGAGACATGTGCTCGCAGCAAATAAACGCGACAGATGGTCACGGAAAGATGTAAAGGAAGATGGAATGAGCAGCCGGTGCCGAGCCCGCCGACACCCATCTGATCTTTTTCCAGGCCGAAGACTAGCTTCGAACCGCCGAACGCAGATCCCTCAGCGAAAGCTCCGAGGTTGCCTCTCCGCCACACTGGGCGCAGTGCTCGACATGACGCCAGCTCCGGAGCAGACGAGTCCCCTCAGGATTGAGCAACACGACGAACGATTCGGAGAGGGGATCGATCTCCACTCCATAGCAAGGCTGCCACTCGGTGGAGGTCGGCGTCGTGCGGTGATCAGTATCCTTTACCAGGCGCCTGAACCGCGAATTGTCGAGGTCGATGATCCATGTGCTGTGGCACGACTCAATGACGATCTGATCCACGGAGTCAGTATCCCATGAATTGATGAGAGTCAAACCGTTTTTACATTTCGGTTGAGTGACAGTTGCCCTCGATCTGTTCGCCCGTTGTCTACTGGATTCGTTGCTAAAGTGCCAATCTGGAGCGAATCTCAGAGATCTAGAGTCAGTTTTGATTGATAATCGTTTCCGGAACCCACACGTCCACCGTGGTTCCCGCCCCCGGCCCTGAGTGGAGAGTGAAGTCGGACCCGATGAGTCGAGCTCGCTCGGTCATGCCTCTGAGACCCAGGGATCCCTTGTCGGCTGCCTCGTGACTGTCCTGAGCGTCGAATCCGATGCCATCGTCGCTCACCAGCAGTCGAACGCCGCTGGCGTCGTCAAAGTTCAGCCCAACGGCAACACGACCGGCTGACGCATGTCGCTCGATATTAGACAGCGCTTCTTGCGCTATCCGGAAAAGCGCCAATTCGATGGCAGCAGGCAGTCGCCTTTCAGCTCCGGTCACCCCGAAGGAAGCCTCAAAGCAGTGACGATCGCTGGCTTCGGAGACGATCTGGTTGATAGAGGCGACCAGACCGAGATCGTCGAGTACGGAAGGGCGCAAACCTTTGGCGATGGATCGCAGCTCGCCTACTGTTTCCTCAACGATCAAACGTAGGTCGGCAAAGGCTGACGATCCCTGCGGACCTGCGTCATTGCCTCCAACGATCTCATCGATTTGGCGGCACAGGTGGATGAGCGTCTGAACCGGTCCGTCGTGGAGTTCCTGGGCGATGTGTCGCCGCTCCTCCTCCTGACCGAGGACAACCCGAGCCGCGTAGGCTTCCATCAGATCTCGGCGGCGGGTCTCTGCTGTCACATCCTCGAAGACCACCTGCACGTGTGCTTCACTGTCCGGCTGGCTGAGAACCGTCGCTGTCGGCCGGAATACGATGAGTTTTCCGTCGACCTCTCTGCTCACCGTCGTCGGCTCAACGACCGTGACTCGCTCGTCGTCTGAGGCCCCTTGGAGCTGTTCGGTGATTAGCTGCGAGAGAACCTGGCCCGCTGCGCTGGCGCCGATCATGTCCACTAGCCGGACGGGCGGATCGAGAGGGATCGACTGATCTGGACGGGTTCGACCTGCCGATTTATTGAATGTGCGCTGCGCCGAGGCGTTCGCCTCGATCACATGGCCAGTCCCATCAACGATCAATATGGGCGCCTGGTTCGAATCGAACAGGTTTCGGTACAGCACCTCGGCACTGTGGTGTGCCCGTTCGGCCGCTTCAGCTGATCGGCGCGCATTGCGTTCTGCGGTAACACGCTGTCCTACCAGAAAAGCTAAAGCGACCAGGAGGACAATTTGACCCAACTCGGACCACGCTCCGACACCGCTGTGATCGTCGACGGCACTCACCAATCGTGGGATGGCGAGCAACGTCACCCAGCTTGCCGTAAACAGGGCTCCAGCCAGTCCGTAATTCAATGCTGCATAGAGCACCGGGACCAAAAAGATGGCCAAGGTCGAGAACTCAAGGGCCACCGAAGCGGTGTCGAGATGGAACGCTACGGTGGCTGCCAATCGAATCATAGCTAGAGCCAGGATGATGACTTGCAGAAGCCAGAAGCGAGAGTTAGCCCATGGCGTCCCGATGACTGGGGCACGGTTTGTTGCCCGTTCTGCCGCCGGTTGCTGGACGAGTTCGCCGGCCCTTCCGAGGCTGGTAGTGGCTGGAACCGTGTGGGCCACGCCGGAGAGTGTGCGAGTCAAAGTTCCGCCCTCGTGGGCTACCGGCTCGGTCATCGGACGGACGCTCCGTCGGCGGCAGGGTCTCTGGCAAAAAGGCTGTTTGCCAGCGCATAGTGGACAAGCTCGGTTCGGGAGGACGTTTCGAGTTTCTCGAAGACATGATTGAGGTGCCCTTCAACCGTGCGAGGGCTAATGCCAAGCTGTTGAGCGATGGCCTTGTTGGTCATTCCTCGGGCTACCAGTCGGACAACCTCTTGCTCACGCGCAGTCAATCGGGGCGCAGAGTGGCTGGGGAGCGGTTTCCCCGCCTTTTCTCCTGAGCCTGTGGGACGAGGTGCAGCAAGCCCAGTACCTTCACATGCCGCAACAATCGACTGAATGAGCTCGTCACTGGGCATTGTCTTGAGCAGGTAGCCCGATACCCCTGCCGCCATTGCGGCGCGTACGTAGTTTTCGTCGTCATAGGCGCTCAGGATCAGAACTGTCGTGTCGGGATGGTCTGCAACTATCTGCCGAGCCAGGTCGATGCCGTTGGCCGTAGGCAGTCTGATGTCAACGAGAACAACGTCGGGATTCACCTCGGCGATCACCTGGAGAGCGGCGTCACTGTCACCCGCCTCACCTACTACGGAGAATCCGACCGAATCATCGAGAATCCGACGGGTGCCAGCACGCAACAGCTCATGATCGTCAACCACGACAACGCGATGAGGAGTCATCCCACCCTCTCCGTCAGCCTCGGCAACGACCGACTGGGCGTCTGAATCTGACGCGTCAACAGTTTCCACACAACCATCGTAGGGTCACAGTGCGTGTACGACTAGGGACGCTGCCATAGCCAAGGCGAGCGCAGTGACGAGGGGAGTTGCGGCAACCGGGTGGGATTGACGCCCCGAATCCGGCGCTCCATGGGGATCGACTGTTTGCATGTTTGCCCAAAAGATCAACATGCAGCTGACGTAACTGACGATCCAAATGGCGCCCCCTACAAGCGTTGGACCAATGCCCAGGCCGCCGACCCAACAGCCCGTCATCAAAAGGGCCGAGCGACCATGACCCCTCGGATCGGTGCAAGTGGGATCAGTAACTCGCAAAATGCCGAAGATGCCCATGGCGAGCACTGTGCCAACCAGCGAACCGACAGCCACAGACCACCGGTCTTCCCATCCGGCTGCGCCGATAATGATGAGTTGTCCGGCTGTCGTGCCGATGGCAGCAATGCCGAGTGGAGCTCGCTTACCTCCGTACTCGATCAGAGCAACCGCGATCGTGGCCGCGGCCAGGCAGCAGTACCCGGCAGCGATCGCAGTGCCGTTCCAACCCCATGTGACCAGGGCAAATGTCACACCGGTGACCAGTTCGACCGCGGGATAGCGGAGGGAGATGCTCGTGTTGCAGGTTCGGCAACGTCCCCTCAAAGCGATCCACGAGGCGACCGGGACGTTTTCCCACCATTTCAGCGTGCGTTGGCACGTTGGACAGAATGATCTCGGAGCCGACACCGAAAGACCGAGCGGCGTCCGATAGATGACCACATTCAGAAAGGAGCCGACAAAGATTCCGAAAATGGCCGCTACCGGTATGGCCAATGCCAACGAAATTGAGGTTGTGGATAGCGAAAAGTGCTCAGAACCCATATCATGTATTCAACTGCGCTGGCATGGCCGGACGGTGGTTACCTGTCGGCTGAGAGTGAAAAGGGGCAATTAGGGAAGAGCATGGCGGCTCCTCCGATTCGTCTGATCGGAGCGCAGATCTTCAGGATGTCTCATCCAAGAGCGCCTTTGAGCGTTTGTTTGAGACACGACCTCGCTCCGTCGTAACCATTTCGGCGAGGGACATCGTCAACTTGAGTATTACCCCTGGGGCAAGCAGAAAGGGATGGGGTGCATACATCTGAGGGGCAGGGCTCTCTGTTTGGGCCGATCAAATCGGATTCGGGTTCAATCTCGGCCACCAGTCTGCCGATGGTGGACGTATGAGTGACGTCGATGCTGTCCGATGGATGGCAAGCGAGCACGATCTCGAATTCGTTGATCTCGACACCTACGGGGTGGATCCCGCCGCGGGCGAGATTCTCCCTGCCTCACTGTCGCGTCGCCACCATGTCGTCGCCATCAAACGAAAGTTCGGGACCCCAGTGATCGCCACTGCCGATCCCGATGATCTGGCTGCTCAGGAGACAGTTCGCGATTCGATCGGCAGGGACTTCATTTCGGTGGTGGCATCGCGGGATCAGATCGGTGACTACCTCGATCAGCTCTTTGGAGCAATTGAGGAAAGCGCGCTCACCAATGGCGCTGAGCTGGGTGAATTCAGCCCGTCCTCCTCGCTCAAGTTCGATGTAGAGCCGAGTTCGTCCCTGGTCGACGAACAGGAGGGCATCGAAGGTGATGAGAATGGATCAGGCGCCGAAGCTGGCTTCTGGTTCGGTCCCGTTGATCAATCCCTTCCCGAGGGTGGGGGGAAACACTCCCCGAGGTTGAGAAAGGTCCTGCCGACGGTGGGAAGGGTGATCCTGAGCGTGGGGAAGATGACACTTCTCGCGTCAACGATGAGGAACCTGCCACCGAAGGGCCTTCGACCGGGAAGCGCCGCCGCCGGCGCGTCGAAGCCAAGCACAAGTCTGGGAAGGGGAAGCTCGACCCTGATCCGGAGGTGGGAGACGATACCGCTGCCGAGATAGCGATCGACACAGCCACCGACACGGTTACCGGAACTGACACAGCAATCGACACCGACACGGCATCCGGCACGCCAATCAACACCGACACAGCAATCAACACCGATAACGACGTAGCAATCGACACCGGCACGGGATTCGATACGCCGATCGACACGGTCTTTGAAGAGTCTGTGGAATCGGCGGTCGAGAACCCTCCAACAGAAGACCTTCTCGAGAACGGGTCCGGCATATACGAGGATCCACCAGGTACGACGGTCACATTTGATCCTCAAGCGGATCAATCCAACGTTGTCTCGGCCGAATCCCCCGCGGCCCTTGACGAAGAGGTCGAACTGAGGGTCATTCCGACTGCCGGTGAGCCGTATGGATCGGAGCTGGAGCCGGCCACGAATCTGCTGCCCGAGTTCGTCTCCAGCGCGGCCGATGCCGATTGGACATCGGACTCCAGCAGTACTGAATCAGATCCCGACCCTTTGGCCGCCCTCGCCCGTTCTGTTGAACACGGTGAACACAATCAACCGACCACCGATTCGGCTGCGTTGGCCGCCGATCTGGTGGCCGAAGCGGTGGCTACCTATGAGGTGGAGCACGGCGAGGAGCAGCGGTATGACGGAACCATTCTCGATATCCCCACCAGTACCAGCCTGTTCCCGCCACTAGCGAAGGCGCTGGTTGACGGCGACAGGGTCTCGTTCGAAGACATGGAAGGTGTTCTTGAGGAGCACTATCGAACGGGACAGACCATCGCCCGCATCCTGACCGCCAACGACCTGGTCACGGAAGCCGACCTCATGTGGGGCATGGCAGAGGAGATGGGACTCGACTTCGTCGACCTCGACACAGTTGGGGTCGATTTCACCGAGGCCGGGACGATTCCCGAGGCGACGGCTCGTCATCACAACGTCATCGTCATCGCCAACGACGATGGAACACCAGTTGTGGCAGCGTCGAATCCCACGGATGTATTCGCCATGGACGACCTGCGCACCATCATGGGTCGAAACTTTATCGTCGTCGTAGCCACCCGCAGCCAGATCAGTTCCTATATCGGTCGCGCATTCAATAGTGGCGGAGACGCTGCTGACATGGCCATGGAGGCATCGCTGGGCTTTGACGGCTCCGAGGCGCATGCCGATGTTGATGACATCCAGGCTGTCACCGAAGAAGCCCCGATTGTTCGCTACGTCAACCTGCTCATCCTGCAAGCGCTCAACGAACGCGCCTCGGATATTCACGTTGAGCCGACAGCAACGGAGCTCCGCATCCGCTATCGGATTGACGGGGTGCTGCATGACGTGTCGACGGCGCCTCGGTCCATCTCGGCCGCCGTCATCACCCGCCTGAAAGTTATGGCCGATATGAACGTTGCCGAGCACCGCGTCCCCCAGGACGGTCGGATCTCTCTCAATGTCGGAAGTAAGGGGATCGACCTCCGAATTGCAACACTTCCCACTATTCATGGTGAGAAATGTGTCATGCGAGTTCTCGACAAGTCGAGCGTCGTGCTGGGATTTCCCGATCTCGGATTCGACGAGGATCTCCTTACTACCTACTCCGGGCTGTACACGAAGCCGTACGGAACCATCTTGGTGACTGGTCCGACCGGCTCAGGTAAGTCGACCACGCTGTATACGACTCTTTCAGCGCTCAACTCGCCGGAAAAGAACATCATCACCGTAGAGGACCCCGTCGAATTGCAGCTGAAGGGGGTCAACCAGATCCAACTCAACGTCAAGGCCGGCCTTACCTTTGCCTCTGCGCTCAGGTCCATTCTGCGCGCCGATCCCGACGTCGTCCTGGTGGGTGAGATCCGCGACAAGGAGACGGCGGTGATCGCGATCGAGGCCGCCTTGACCGGCCACATGGTCCTGGCCACGCTCCACACCAACAGCGCTGCCTCCACACCCATGCGATTGGTCGAAATGGGGCTCGAACCTTTCCTGGTCACCTCGGCGTTGTCCGGTGTGCTGGCCCAGCGACTTGCCCGCCGGTTGTGTGTGCACTGCAAGGAGGCTTACGAGCCCACAGAAGCAGACATTGCTGCCGCTGGATGGTCGACCGCGGAAGTCGAAGAGGTCGGAGGAATATCCAAGGTGTTCAGATCGGTTGGCTGCTCTGCGTGCGCCAACACCGGGTATCGGGGACGCAAAGCGTTGGCGGAACTACTTCCGCTGACGGAAGAGATCGAACGGTCGATTATCGAAGGAGGATCGGTGGAAGACATCCATAAAATTGCCGTCGCTCAAGGAATGGTCACCTTGCGCCAGAGCGGCCTGCGAAAGGCCATCGAGGGTGAGACCACCCTTGAGGAAGTCCTGCGGGTGGTCGCATGAGCGCGATCCAGGCAGATACTCAACTGGAGTGGTCCACGCGGCTGGCCCAGGCCCTGGTTCAGGGCGGTTACGAGACGGAGGCCAATCTCGCACCGCTGTTGGCCGAAGCGCGAAGCGGCAACCAATCCCTCGCCGAAATACTGATTGGCCGAAACCTGGCCCTTCCGGGCGTAGTGGTGGGGGCTTTGGCCCATCTGGCCCAGTTGCCGGCTATCGATCTGACCGCAGTCAAGTCAAATCCCGACGCTGACGAGGCCATGCCCGAGGACACTCGCCGGGAATTCAAGGCAGTGCCGCTGCAGTTCGAAGGCAATGTCCTGGTCGTCGCCTTCGCCAATCCTCCCTCGGCTCACGAGGTTGACGAATTGGCCTCACGCGTTGGCCACCGCGTTAATCCGGTACTGGCTGATCCGGTGCTGATTGCCCAACTGGTGGGCCATGAGACCAACCCGATTCCGGGACCGGCACCTGATTCGCCTCTCGTCGACGATTCCCCGACGGATGGTGAAAGCGCCGCTCCCGATGTGCCAACGGTTGAGACACTCCTGGAGAGAGGAATGCCGGCCGCCGTCGCCGACGGCAGCGTTCCGCTTCACGTCGACGACCTGCTCCGCTATGCGGTGTCGGTAGGTGCGTCCGACCTTCATCTCACGGCGTCAATGCCGGGAACGATTCGACTCCATGGGGCCATTCGCGCCATTGAGGGCTGCCCCGTTCTCAACCACGAGACGATTCGCGAGATGATCTTCGGAATTCTTCCGGCCTCTCAGCGCGAGCGATTCGAAGCGGAACACGAACTGGACACGTCTCACTCCATTGCCGGTGTAGGCCGGTTCCGAGTAAACGTCTCCTTGCAACGTGGGACGATCGCCGCCGCCCTCCGTCCCATCCCGCATGAGATGCCCGAATTCGACACCCTCGGACTCCCCGACGCCATCAAAGGTTTTACCGACCTTCGACGTGGCTTGGTACTGGTCACCGGTCCGACCGGTTCCGGAAAATCGACCACTCTGGCTTCGCTGGTCGACATCATCAATCGGACCAAGCCGCTTCATATCGTGACGGTCGAAGATCCCATCGAGTTCCTTCATGATCACAAGCGGTCGATCATCACCCAACGGGAGATCGGGGAGGACACTGATTCCTTCTCCGAAGCTCTCCGTCGAGTGCTCCGTCAGGACCCTGATGTGATCCTGGTGGGCGAGCTCCGCGACCTTGAGACGATCTCCATGGCTCTCACTGCCGCCGAAACCGGCCACCTCGTCTTCGGGACGCTTCATACCCAGGACTGTCCACAGACAATCGACCGGGTCATCGACGTGTTCCCCACCAACCAACAAGAGCAGATCAGAGTGATGTTGGCGGCGACGCTCGAAGGCGTCGTCACTCAGCAACTGATCGTCAACTCCGAAGGAACCGGTCGGATCCCCTGCTCGGAGGTGCTGATGTGCACGTCCGCCATCCGCAATCTGATCCGTCAGTCCAAGACTCACCAGATCTATTCGTTGATGCAGGTCGGTGGCTCCTACGGGATGCAGACCATGGACCAAGGCCTGGCCCAGCTGGTGAAGGAAGGTCGTATTTCCGAAAGCATCGCCTACGACCGGTCGTCGAACCAGGAAGACCTACGCAATCACCTCAGCACTCTCTAATCCCAATACTCATTCATGATCCACGAAGCGGGGCACAGTGGCACTGACATTTGATTACAAAGTGCGAGACCGGTCGGGAAGCCTGGTCGAAGGACAACTCGATGGCGACAACATGGCCCTGGTCGTGCGCCGCCTTCGTGAGATGGGTTACATGCCCATTTCGGTCACCCCGAAGTCTGCCGTTAATCTCAAGGCGGACATCAAGATTCCTGGCTTTTCCGATCGCGTAAAGCTGCGCGAGGTCGCCGTTTTCACCAGGCAGCTCTCAACCATGGTCGACTCGGGTCTATCCGTTGTCCGGTCACTTGGAATCCTGGCTGGTCAGAGTGAGAACCCGACGTTGGCTCGCGTCATTGCTGACGTCCGTTTGGATCTCGAGCACGGGTCGTCGCTCTCGGCGGCCTGCGCCAAGCACCCGAAAGTGTTTTCACATCTCTTCTGCACTCTTGTTCAGGCCGGCGAAGCCGGCGGTAACCTCGACGAGGTCCTGGGCAGCTTGGCCGACACCATCGAGAAGCAAGCTCAGCTCAATCGCACCATCCGGTCGGCTATGACTTACCCAGCGGTGGTCTTCAGCGTGATGCTGCTGATCTTCACCGCGATGATCGTGTTCATCGTGCCGGTGTTCTCGAAGTTGTTCTCCTCGTTGGGTGGAAAGCTTCCCTTGCCGACCAGAATCGTCATTGAGATCTCGAACATCATCACCAGCGTGTGGGCACTGGTGATCATCGCTGGGATGATCGTGGGCGTTGTGGTCCTCCGCCGCTGGATCGCCACCGATGAAGGACGACGCAAGTGGGATCGTTTGATTCTGAAACCACCGGTGTTCGGACCGCTGTTCCACAAAGTGGCCCTGGCTCGGATGACCGGCACGCTCGCCTCACTTGTCTCTTCGGGGGTGCCCATCCTCGAGTCATTGGATATCGGAGCCGACACTGCCGGTAACCGCACCGTGGGCGACGTACTTCTAGAGGCGAAGAAAGGTGTCCGGGAGGGCCGGCCGCTGGCCGATCCGTTGAGGGAGCACGAGGATGTCATCCCCCCCCTGGTCGTCCAGATGATCGAAGTCGGTGAACAGACTGGTGACCTCGACGGGATGCTCAAGAAGGTCGGCGAATTCTACGATCAGGAGGTAGAGGTCACCGTCAACAACCTCACCGCACTGCTTGAGCCGATGCTGACCGTGTGTATGGGTGTGATGGTCGGCGCCATGGTGATCTCCCTCTACCTGCCTATGTTCGACTACATCAAGCTGGTCCCCACTGGTGGAAGTTAGTCACTACTCGCTTTATGCGAGTCTTCCGAAATCTCTCTTGCCAAAATAACGATTGAGGCGATAGGGTTACAACCGAGTTAAAGATCACCGTTTACGGATGATTCAAGACGACGAGGGGCACTCGACTTGTCTTGTTCTTCGAGCATCGGCGTGTCGAAAGGCGGGTTAACCGTGTTGGTTCAGCGAACCTCATTGCATTTAAATGGACCTCTGACCAGCTCGTTCTACTCAATATTGTCTATTTATATCGCCAGTTGGCGTAAAGATGTCGGGCTGCAGCATCAGATTTTAAGGAGTGGGCGTTCCGTTCCTAAAGAATCGCTGTTCACAGGCCGATAGTAACAACGGGCATCTGTTCGGTGTCCGTCTATTGATGCATCAATAACAACGAGGAGGCAACAAATGTCATATCTGATCAAGCGCCTTAACGACAGGCGTGTCAATAAGGGAGAGGCTGGCGTTGATGCTGGTTTCACCCTCATCGAGTTGATGGTGGTTCTTCTGATCATGGCCATTCTGCTGGCCATCGCCATCCCGACCTTCCTCGGGGTGTCCGGATCGGCCAATGACAGAGCATCTCAGTCCAACCTGAACACCGCTCTGACCAACGCCAAGAGCTACTACGACTCGAACGGCCAGGGCTTCGGTACTGCTGCTGCCTTCACTGGGGCCATCAGCACTCAGGAGCCCAGCCTGTCGTGGGTGACCACAGCTTCGACCGGCCCAGACGTCATCAGTGTCGACGTGACTCCTGATGGCAACGGCATCGTCATGGCTTCGTTGGCCAAGACCAACACGTGCTGGTACCTGGTGGACAATGAGACGCTTGAGTCTGGCACCGGAGCCAATGCCGACACCATCGTTCCGACGGCCCAGTTGCCTGCGGGAACGTGGTACGGGTCGACCGCCGCTGGCAAGTCGAGCAACACAACCTGCACCGCTGACAGCGCAGCCAGTGCCACCAGCTGGAATGCGGTTGGTCAGCAAGGCTTCCAGTCGGCTCCGTGAGTCGGTCAGTTGCCTGCATGATCTGTCCAGGGGAATGATCCTCTCGACAGTGATTGGAATCTGAGTGAAGCGTGCCCCCCTTCTTCGGAAGGGGGGCACGCTACTTAGGTCCGTCTGTTTAAGCCGACCCCCTAAGCACTCGACGGTGCTGATTGTGCCAACGAAGGAATGTCGTATGACCACTGCCACCCTCGCCGGTCAGACAAACTCATCTGCGGGCTCCCTTCCCAGGCCGTCCGATTCGCACACGAAGTCAACCCTGTCTTTCACCGCGCGACTCGAACATCGCAAGTGGGCACTGATCGCCGCACTCGTGGTTGTGGTGGTAGGGATGGCCTACATGCTGGCCTGGTACCCCATCGTCCATCACATCGGTATCTGGACCACACCAGGCGATGTCTGGGGGGTTTTGCGTGCAGCCCATTACGTCGGTTGGGGTTACCTGGGCGGTGTCTACGACCCATCCACCGGCGTTGTCTCCTTCCCGGGTATCGAGATCCTTCTGGCTCCTTTGGCCATGTTGTCGGGATCCCTGCACCTTACGGAATCAATGAGCCCCATCTTCTTGCGTCAGCCGAGCGCAGCGATGATCCTCCAACCGGTCGAGCTGGCTCTTACTGGGAGCGTCATCTTTGCCACCGACGCTCTGGCCGAGCGATTGGCCGTCCCGCAGAAGCGCAGGGTGGTCCTCTGCTTCGTGGTGGCGCTCACTGCCTTTCCGGTGGCGGCGATCTGGGGGCATGCCGAGGATGCGCTGGCCCTGACCTTTGGCATCTACGCCCTTCTCGCCATGCTCGACAGGAGGTGGGGCCGATGTGGTTGGCTGCTCGGTCTCGGCGTGCTGATGCAGCCGTTGCTGCTTATGGTGATCCCACTGGTTATCGGGGCCTCGCCAAAGGGTCAGCGGGCCGCATTGGCCATTCGATCCACACTGCTGGCCGGCCTGGTTCTCGTGGTGGCTTTTGCCGGAGCACCCTCCAACACCTATCGGGCCGTTGTACAGCAACCGGCGGTCCCCGGGGTCAACCATGACACGCCATGGCTGGCATTTTCCCCACGGCTCCCCTCCCTCAACGTTCGCGCCGGCGAGGCAGTGGCGATGGCACACCACGTGAGCCATTTCGTTCTCACCACGACTCACGTAGCAAAGGGCGGAATCTTCGTCGCCGGTGGCGTGGGGCGCTCGCTCTACGTGGTTCTCGCCATCGTGCTCGGCCTCTTCGCGTGGCGGCGCCCACAGCATCCTCTGAAATTGCTTTGGCTGGCGGCCGTTATCTTGGCCGCCCGATGCTTCTTCGAGGCCGTCATGTGCCCTTACTACCTCGCCCCCCCTCTCTTTGTGGCGTTGGTGTTGGTCGCCCGTACGAGTGGACGACGATTCGTCTTGGCCGTGTTGATAGCCATCTTCACTTCCCTCTACGCCTACCTCCACTTCAGCCCGTGGGTGTGGTGGTTGCCCGTGCTCGCCGGCCTCACTGCCGTTTTGGCTCTTGGGTTACCCGATCGTAAGTCTCTTTCGTCCCCATGGGGCGAGCTCAGCGACTGCGGGCCTGCAGTGGTTGATCTTTCGAATTCGGAACGTGATCGCCCTAGAGAATTCGAGTCAGCTCGGTAACCACCGATGCATTTGGATCCCTTTCGCCCATCGGTAAGTCTGGCCCTACAGCGGACCCACCGTATGTTTGCGGCCGGGCAGCATCTCCCGCGCCGTCTCCAGTGTCCGCAATGCTTCGGCCACCACCGCCCGGGTGTCGTCGGGGTCGATGACGGCGTCCACGAAACCCCGCTCGGCCGCCTGCCAGGGGGTGAGGAAGCGCTCACCGTACTCGGCCCGCAGGATCTCCTGCTCCTCGAGCGAGGCCCGCCGGTTGAGGATCTGGACGGCGCCCTCGGCCCCCATGACGGCGATTTCGGCGCTCGGCCAGGCGAAGCACAGGTCGTTGCCCAACCCCTTCGAGTCCATGACGATGTACGCCCCCCCGAACGCTTTGCGCAGGATCACGCACACCCGGGGCACGGTGGCTTCGGCGTAGGCGAAGGCCAGTTCGGCGCCGTGGCGGATCATCCCCCGCCACTCGAGGTCCTTGCCGGGCAGGAAGCCGGGCGTGTCGACCAGGGTGACCAGGGGCAGGTTGAAGGCGTCGCAGAACCGCACGAATCGGGCCCCTTTCTGCGAGGCGGCGATGTCCAGCGTGCCCGCCAGGGCCTGGGGCTGATTGGCCACGAAGCCGACCGCCCGCCCCCCGATCCGTCCGAGGGCGGTGACCAGTTGGGGGGACCATCTCGTCCACAGCTCGGTCACCTCCTGATCGTCGGCCAGTGCCGCCGCCACCCGGCGTACGTCGTAGGAACTGGTGGCTCGTTCGGGGACGATGGCTCCCAGGCCGCCACCGTCGACCGGATGGCCTCCCGCCTCCCCGACCTCGAACAGTCCGTCGGGTCCCGGTGGGGTCAGCGCGTCGGCGTGGGCCGGCAGCAGGCCCAACAGGTGGTCGACGTGGGCCACCGCCTCCTCTTCGGAGGATGCCTCGATGGCGCACAGTCCGCTCGATCGGGCGTGGATGGCCGTGCCCCCCAGCTGGTGGATGCCGATGCGTACTCCGGTGAAGTCCTCGACCATGGCCGGGCCGGACACGAAGGCGTAGGCATCGGTGGTCATGATGACCAGGTCGGCCAGCCCGAGGAGCAGGGCCGGGCCCGACAGGGCCGGGCCGGTCACCACCACGATGACCGGGATCATGCCCGAACAGGCGGCCAGGGCCCGCGCCGCCCGCCCCCACCCGTTGAGCGAGGCCACCCCGTCGGCCACGTCGGCGCCGCTGGAGGACAGGACCATGACCATGGGGATCTTGAGCGTCTGGGCGGAGGCCGCCGCGGTCCGCATGGTCTCGCCGTCCTCGATGGACAAGGCCCCGCGGTGCAGGGTCGAAACCGTGCGCACCACCATGGCCGGACGACCACCGAGCTCCTCGACGCCGGCCCGCACCGTACCGCTGACCAGGCGACGGTAGATGGGAGCGGCCGGGGCTTCGAGGGTCACCGGCCCATGCTACGAATCGGAGACGGCGGCCGGAAGGGATGGTGCCGAAAGACAGATGGGGCAGCCATTCCCCGGCCATGCGGCGGGGAGTCGGCAGCCGAGGACGCCGGGTCGAACGTCACGGCTCGGGTCGATCGGATGGGGGCGGCTCGGGACCTCGACGACCTCGCTCGGACAGGTCGTGGTCGGGGGGAGGAGGACTCGGCGGGAACTGCTCGACTGGGCCGTTCAGCCCACGGCGGTCGGCCCGCTCGAACTGCCTCTCCACGTCCGCCCACACCAGAGGATCGTCGACGGCGAATTCCTCTTCCGTCCGCGGGGCCCGGGCCAGCACCACAGCTCCCACGATGAGCAGGACGAAGAGCATGCTGAGCTTCGACACGAAACCGGCGACCTGCTGGTCGTTGAGGGGACGAAGCCCGATGGCGGCATGGGACCGGGAGAACTCCCGGTAGAGGGGCCGCCTCGAGAAGATGAAGATGAACGACAGGAAGGCCGGCACCACCGCCTGGGCCACCAGGTAACCGAAGCGCACAACCGGCTTGAGCCGGAGGATCCCGGGAATCCGACCGAGAACCGGAATCCACAGGACGAGTCCAGCCCCCAGCACGGCCATCTCCAACAGACCTTGGGCCAGCCCCGAAGAGGACTCGGCCCGCACGAGGGCCGGGGTCATCGAGCCGATGAGGACGACGGTGACGGTGATGATGGCCACCGGTGGTCGCTGCAGGCGAACCAGCACGGCATCGACGGCGGGCGGACGGGTCAGCCACCGGATCACGTCATAGGGGAGGCCCAAGAGGAGAAGCGGAGCCACCACCAGCACGAGGATCACTCTCTGGGCCACCAGAGCGGTCAGCGACCAGTGGGCGGCCAGATCGGCGAGCGGCCATGTCAGCGCCACCACCGCCGCCCCGCCGGCGCCGGCGAAGGTCACCTTCTGCTTCCGGCTCCAGGCAATGGGCGGATCGTCTGTGTGTTGGAGGCGACGGTGCCCCACCAGCACCAGGGTGATGGACCCGGCCAGCACCGCCCACGTCACCGGATGGAGGTGGAAGGCGTACGGGCTGGTCACGGTCGGCCCGGTTGGCTTCGCCCTCTAGATTGACCGTCATGGCACGCCTCGACCGGCTCGAACGGGTCACCGACCTGCTTTTGGTCCTGCTCGACGCGCCCCGTCCCCTCAGCCTGCGGGAGATCGCCGATCGGGTGCCGGGGTATCCGCCCACCCACGGGGCCCGCCGCCAGGCCTTCGAGCGGGACAAGCGGCTCCTGCGCGACGAGGGTGTGCCGGTACTGGTGGTACCCATCGGCGGCGATGACCAGCTCGGTTACCGGGTCGACCCCGACTCCTACTATCTGCCCGAACTGGGGTTGGCCCCTGATGAGCAGGCTGCCCTGAACTTGGCCGTCGCCGGAGTCCACCTGGGCGAGCCTATCGGTCACGAAGCTCTCCTCAAGCTGGGCACCGGGACCGAGTCGCCGCTCCGTCCGGCTCCGCCGCCTTTGGTCGATCTGGCTTCGATCGACGGCCTGCCGGCTCTGCCCCTGGTCTTCGACGCCATCCGACAGCGGGCGCAGGTCCGCTTCGGCTACCGGGGCGAGCAACGGCAGGTAGATGTGGCCGGACTCCGGTTCCGGGACGGCCACTGGTACCTGATCGGATTCGATCGTGACCGCGGTGAGGCCCGAACCTTCAGGATCGATCGGTTCGACGGTCCGCCCGAAGTGGGTGAGCCGTCATCGGCCCAACTCCCCGCCGCCTTCGACGTGGAGCAGGCCTTCGGTCGCGAGCCCTGGCAGTTCGGGCAGGGCGACGAACTCCCGGTCGAGATCCTGGTGGACGCAGCCGAATCCGGGCGGGTGGTGGCCGAGCTCGGAGAGGAGAAGGTCATCGAGTGGCGGGACGACGGCAGCGTGGTGGTGGGTCTGTCGGTGAGCGACATCCACGCCTGCGTGCTCTGGGTCCTCGATCTCCTCGACCACGCCGAGGTGCTGGCGCCGCCGAGTGTGCGGGCCGTGGTCATCGACCACTTGACCGCCGTCAGCTCCGGACGGGGCGGGTCCACGGAGCCACCGGCCAGGAAGACGAGCCGGCGGGACACCTCGCCGAAGCAGGGATCACCGACGTGACCATCGTGGACACGGGCGGTCGACTCCGCCGCCTCCTGGCCATTCTGGCCTGGTTGGCCCAGGTGGGGGAAGCGCCCATCGACGAGGTGGCCGCCCGCTTCGACCTCTCCCCGTCGGCGCTGGTCACCGAACTCGAGATGGCCGCCTGTTGTGGCGTTCCCCCGTACACACCCGACCAGCTCATGGAGATAGTGGTCACCGACACAACGGTGGCCACCTGGGCCGGCACCGCCCTGGCCCGCCCCCGCCGTCTCAGCCCGCCGGAGGGATTTGCCCTGGCCGCCTCCGCCCGGGCCCTTTTGGCCGTGCCCGGCAGTGACGAGGGGGGAGCTCTGTCGCGTGCGCTGGACAAGCTGGACCGGGCCCTCGGCGGAGAGGAGATTGCCGTCGAGCTCAGTGCTCCCGCCCTCCTGCCGCTGGTGCGTGAAGCCGTAGCGTCCGGACACCGCCTCCGGATCACCTATTACTCGGCCTCGACCGACCGGGTCACCGACCGGGAGATCCTCCCTCACCGTGTCTTCGCCGCCGAGGGTCACTGGTACGTGGACGCCACCTGCGGAACCGCTGGTGACGAGCGACGCTTCCGTGTCGACAGGATCGGCGCCGCCGAGGTCATCGAGGACAGCGATGAACAAGGTGGCGGCTCGACCGCCGTGACCTCGGACCATCGTCAGGGAGGCGAAGGCGGAAGCGGCGACTCGTCGGTCTTCGACTTCCACCCGTTCGTGCCCGGACCCGACAGCCGGCGGGTCCGTTTGTCCATCGACCCGGCCACGGCCTGGGTGGTCGAGTCGGTGCCTTCGGCCGGGCCGCCGGTCGAAGTGGACGGACGGGTGGAGCTCGAGCTGTTCGTCGGTGGGGCGGCATGGTTGGAGCGGCTCCTGCTCCGACTCGGGCCCGAGGCCCGGGTGGTCGAACCGGAGGAGTTCCGGTCGCTGGCCGGAGACGCCGCCCTGCGGATCCTGGGCCGTTATCAGTAGCCCATAAATGGTGAAAGATCATGAAACAACAGGGGATTGATCCAGAGGCTCTGATGGCACTACCGTGGAACGACAGGGTCGGTTGGTAGACGGGTAGCGCGAGGCCGGGCCGGCCGAGGGGCCTCCGGAAGCGCAGGGGCACGCAGGCGAGGTTGCGGCGATGCTCAAGATCCATGTCATCCGCCAGGGTGGGCACCGCTATTACGTCGACGAACTGGTGCCGGGCCGGGCTGAGGGAACCGGGGTGGCGGGGGAGAGTCCGGGCGTTTGGACCGGTCGGGCGGCTCCCTCGCTGGGGGTGGCGGGAACTGTCGGTCCGGCCGAATTCGGCCAGGTCCTCGAGGGTCGCCACCCGCGGTCGGGGGTCGGACTGCGGATGTCGGCCGGCGCCCGCAGTGTGGCCGGTTTCGACCTGACCTTTTGTGCCCCCAAGTCGGTGAGCATCCTTCATCTCCTCGGTCCGGTCGAGATGGCCGAGCAGGTGGGTCGAGGTCATCTCTGCGCCGTGGCCGAGGCCACCGACTATCTGGAGAGGGAGGCCACCGGGGTACGCCGCAGCCGTGGAGGTCAGACCTGGCTTCAGCCGGCCATCGGAGTGGCGGCCGCCAGTTTCGTGCACCGCACCAGCAGAGCTCTCGATCCCCATCTCCACACCCATCTGGTGGTGGCCAACGTGACCCGGGGGGTGGACGGCACATGGTCATCGGTCGACGGGAGGAGAATGTTTGCGCACGTCCAGACGGTCCGGGCCCTCTATCACGCCCGCCTGCGGCTCGAATTGAGTCAGCGGCTCGGGGCCCGTTGGGACGTCGGACCGTCGGGACTGGGTGACGTGGTCGGGGTGGATGCCACCATGCGCCGGCTCTTCTCCGGACGGACGGCAGGCGTGGACGAACATCTGGCGCGGAGGACCGGACACCGTTCGCATCGCTCATTGCGTCGCGCTTTTGACGCCACCCGACCGGACAAGGACCGCGCCTGCACCGTCGACGATCTCGTGAGGGGGTGGAAACAGCGAGCGGTCGACTTCGGGTACGACCTCGGCGATCTGACCCGTGTGGTCGGACCGTCCCAGGTCCGGGCCGCGGGCCAGATCGATGTCGAGCGCTTGCAGGACCGACTGGCCGAGCTGGCTGTCCACCGGCGCACGCTGGCGGGCCACGACGTGGTGGCACTGGTGGCTACCGCCGCGCCGGCCGGGGTCGGGACCGCCGGCGCCGAACAGGTGGCCGCTCACTTGATCGAGGCCACCGGCCCGCCGGTGGCCCCGCGGGGCGGGCGGGGATCGACCACCCCACTGGGTGGTGAACGGATGGGACCGGTGGCCCGCTGGGATGCGCTCGAGGTATGGCACGCCGTGGAACGTCAGCCGGAGGGATTGGTGTCCGGAGCCGAGAGAAGCCGGATGCGGATGGACGAAGGGCGGTCGCCGACCGTGGTCGGACGACCTGTCCCGCGGTGGTCGCATGATCGGTCGATGATCCTGGGTCCGGACTCTCACGGGTCAGCGGTCAGGTCTCCTCCCACCCTCGATTTCGGTCGGTGACCGTTTGCACCCGGGCTCATCGTTCGATACCTCGGGACAGTGGATCTTCACGAACGATGGGATCCATCTGCCGGTCCGGAGATGACAGCTGTCGGCCGGCCGGGGCGACCCCTCGCCCCCCGAGCTCGATGGCCTGCAGACTCCGCCACGGTTCGCTGGACCAATAGGGGGTGAGAGGAATCCACGCCGGTCGATTGCGCTCATCGAAGGCGAGAGCGTGACCGTTTGAACCACGGGTGATGAGATCGACGGGCAGACGTCGTCGCCACTGGGTCGAGACGCTCTCGCCCCTCTGGGGCCGTCCGCCCGACAGGAGATCGGCCAGAGGATGATCGCTGGACATCTGTCCGGCTGACACGGTGCGGGTGACGATTTCTTCTTCGCCGGCCAGGACCGACAACGCTTCCAGGGTGCGCACGTCCCCGATGCCGGGCAGGACCACTGTCGTGCCGAACAACGACGGGAAGCCGTCGGCGTGCGAGGGCCACCGGTTCCGAGCTTGGGAGAGGTCCTGCAGGCAGGCCATGGTGGTCAGTCCCTGGCCACCGCCTTCGCTGATCATGGCCGGGAGGTCGGGGAGGGGAGCGATGTTGGCCACCTCGTCCAGGGCCATCAGTACCGGTGGGTCGGGCCTCGTCCCGCTCGGGCCCTCGACGTGACGGGCATAGGTGGCCCGTCGGATGTCTTCGATCAGACCCACCACCATCGGTGCCACCAGACCCTGTCGATCGGCGGGGGCGGCGATGTACACGGTGTCGGCTGACTCGACGAAGGAATGCGGATCGAAGTCGGGGTGTGACATGGCCTCCAGCGCCTGATCAGACCGGAATCCGGTCAACGCGCCCGAGGTGGTCGACCAGATGCCGCTGAGCTCCCGTTCGTCGGTGGTCACGATGCCGTCGAGGAGGTTCCGGGCCAGCTCGGTGCTCCGGCCCGGTTCACCGGCCAGGACCTGCTGTGCGGGCAGGGCTTGGCGGCGATCCACCCAGGTCAGAAGGGTACGCATGTCCGCTCCGTCCAGCGAGGCGGCATGGAGGAGGGGTGCGAGCAGGGCCTGGGCCCTTTCCGTCCAGTGCGAGCTTTCGGCCCGGGCACCGCCCCGCCCGGTCGATGAGGCTCCGACCTCGACCAATGATCGGGCCATGGCCAGCGATGTGGTCCAGGTGGTGCACGACTGCAGCGGTGACCACCGCAGCGGCTGGAGACGGCCACGGACTCCCGCAGTGCCGATGGGATCGAATACGAGGCATCGCCCCCGCTGTCCTCGGACCCCACAGGTCGCGTCGAGCACGTCCGGTTTGGTCGATGTGGACACCACCGGACCGTTGCTCGCCATCACGTTGGGAATGATCAGTGAGGACGTCTTACCCGAGCGCGGCGGGCCGAGAATCATGACTGATTGTTCAGGACGGGCGAAGCACCAGCCCCGCTCACCATGTCCGAGATAGACACCGTGTCCGGCACCGGCCGACGCGTCGAGAACGCCGTAAAGGTGCGCATGAGGGTCTAGCGAGGGAGATATCGAAAAAACTTTTTTCACGAGAAATCCGCCTGTTCGAGCGGTTGGTGGAACCGATTCGGCGATAGCGGATGATTCCTCCGCGAAGTGCACTTCTGTTTTGTTGCTTCAATTAATCCTTGCAAACAAACGGTTTTGTGTCCATACATTCGTGTCGCCATCGTTGCCACCGCCGCGCCCACCTCCGCGCGTCGCCCGTACGTCGCCGTGGCGGCGTGGGTGTCAAACCGTGCGCTGGAGCGCAACGGTGCTTGACCTGGGGGTAAAAAGCCATTTTGCTAGTAGTGATTGCGTATCGCTGAGGAGGTGATCGTGAACAAATCTCAACTCGTAAAAGCAGTCAGTGCGTCGGCGCTCGCGTCGCGGCGGACTGTCGAAGATGTGGTTGATGTGTTGTTCGATACGATCGTTGCCGAGGTTCGGTCCGGACGGAAGGTCACAGTTATCGGGTTCGGGGCATTCAATCCGACAACTCGTGGCCCTCGTGTGGGTCGGAATCCAAGGACTGGCGAAGCGGTACCGATCCCGGCGTCGAAAGGTGTCCGGTTCGCCACCGGTTCGGCGTTCAAATCGGCGTTGAACCCTAAGGAGGGAGAATCAATGGCAGTAAAGAAGGCAGCCAAGCGTACGGCTAAGAAGGCTCCGGCCAAAAAGACGGCAGCCCGCAAGGCCACAGCCAAAAAGGCCACGAAGAAGGCTCCGGCCCGGAAGCGTGCGGCTAAGAAGGCTCCGGCCAAGCGGACGGCTAAGAAGGCTCCGGCCCGCAAGACGGCGGCTCGGAAGTCAACGGCCAAGCGCACGGCTAAGAAGGCTCCGGCTCGGAAGGCGGCCAAGCGGACCACCAAGAAGACGGCGGCTCGCAAGTCAACGGCCAAGCGCACGGCTAAGAAGGCTCCGGCCCGCAAGACGACCGCTCGCAAGCGTACGGCTAAGAAGGCCCCCGCTCGCAAGGTGGCCAAGCGGACGGTTCGCAAGCGCAGGTAGCAGCACCGGACGGCGCTTCGGCGTCGTGATCGAGCAGCCAGCGGGGGCCGTGTGGCCCCCGCTGGCCTGTTCGCCGATTCATCTGGACCGACCGGTCGGGCTCACGGCCCCTTGGCCCGAACGACGATCACACCTCGGCGATGCGGTGAAAGGCCTCGCCCGTCGCCATCCCGGCCAACGATCCGTGTTCACTCAACTGGCGGCCCACTTTGCCCGCGAATGCCTGACGCTGGCTCGACGCCAACGGCTGTCCCTCCCCCCGGTCGGTGACCCCCATGGTGGACCGCCACTGACTGCGATGGCAGAGCAGGGCGTCGATCTTCACATCCTCGGCACCGTCGGCGTTTTCGACGTGGTTGGGCAGGTCGGGCTCGAACAACAGGATGGCGTCGGGCCGGTGTGGCGGGAGGCCGAGTTCGACGAAGAAGTGAGGGTCACGGGCCGCCACTATGGCGTTGAGGGTGAGGAAGCCGGCCGCCCGGTGGTCGGGATGGAGCCGGTAGCGCCGCCACGGGTCATGACCGAGAATGACCGCCGGTTGTGTGGTGCGCACCACGCGGGCGACGTCCCGCCGCTCATCTACCCCGTTGACCAGCTCCCCGTCCACCCTTCCGAGGAACAGAACCCGGTCGGCGTCAACCGGGGCCAGGGGGGTGCCGTCGATGACGGCCGCCGCCGCCCGGCTCTCGTCGATACGGGAGGCCACCAACTGATCGAGGTCGGCGTGGGGGTCCCAACTGCCCTTGGAGCCGTCGGTCAGGACCAGGTGATGGATCCGACATCCGGCCGCCGCCCATTTGGCCAGGGTGGCTCCACTGCCGAACTCGATATCGTCAGGATGGGCGCCGATGGCCAGGGCCGATGCCGGCACCTCCATGTCGGTGGTCAGCAGTTGGCCGGCGGAGGCCAGATCGCCCACCGGCAGTCTGCTGTCGGCGGACAACGCCCCCGGCTCTTCGCCCCGTCCGCTCACCGCAGCGGCGCCGCCGCAGAGACCACCGGCTCGACGTCGGCCGGCTCGTCGACGTCGTAGGCCAGATCGGGCCGGTCGAGGACCAACACGGGCAGTCCCAGGCGCTCGGCTTCGGCCCGGTGGCGGGCGAAGGACCCCGGACCGTAGGAGAAACGAAATCCGGTGGTGGCGGGCAGGGCGATGACATTGGTGCCGTTGCCGAAGCGGTCGGGGACCAGAGTGATCCCCGATGCGTCGCCCACCCTGGCCAGATCGTGGGCCCGGGGAAGATCGGCGTGGGCCACCGTGACGTGGGTGGCACCGTTGGCGGCCAGATGGTCGACACCCGCCTCCACCGCGCCGTTGAGGCCACGACCGGGCTCCCACACGACGAGGGCACCGCGGTCGCGGGCCCACTGGGCCACCTCGTTGTCGTCGCACACCACGGCCACCGGCAGCGGGTGAGCGGCCCGCACCACTCGATCGGCCATCGCTCGAGCCAGGTGGGCCCGATCAGGTCCACTCATGGTCAGATGCAACCGCCCTTTGGCCTGATCGAAAGCTTTGACCGGTATGAGCACGGCACGGGGGCCGATGGTCGGTGGGAGCCCGGGGGTTGACCGGTGGCCGCTTGGGGTCACCGCGCCAGTGTAGGGGGCTCCTGTCGTCCACCACCGGGCTTCAGCTGCTCACCGATCCGCGCCGCCGGCCCGCCGTTAAGGTCGCGCCGCCGGCCCGCCGTTAAGGTGAGGCCGTGCCGGACCATCAGGGCTCAGACATCGATGAGCGCATGGAGGCACAGCAACGGGTACGGACCCTCCTTCGGCGTCTGGGCTGTACCGACGGCGAAATCGACCAGGCGGTGGCCGATGACGTTGTCGACCTGCTGGTGGTGGACAGGATGCTGGTGCCAGCCCAACAACGGCTCACCCAGTCCGAGGTGTCGTCGACCACGGGCATTCCTGTCGAGTTGGCCCAACGATTCTGGCGCGCCCTCGGCTTTCTCGACGTCGGGGATGACGAAGCCGTGTTCACCGAGATGGATGTCGAAGCGATCCGCATGTTCCAGGCCATGGTGGCCATGGGACTGGTCGACGTCGACAGCGCCGTGCACATGGCCCGGGTCATCGGTTCGTCGATGGCCCGGATCGCCGAGGCCCAGACCGGTTCGGGCGCCACCCCCATACTCAGGCCGTCGGGGGACAGCCTTCTCGACGCCGACAACTTTGCCCGCCAGGCCGACGCCTCCATTCCGGCCATGGGCCGCCTCCTCGAGTTCGTCTGGCGCCGCCACCTGCAAGCGGCCACCCGCCGGGCCATGCTCCTGCGCACCCGCGGGTCGGCCGAACTGAACAGTCCGGTCATGGCCGTCGGCTTCGCCGACATGGTCGGCTTCACCATGCTCAGCCAGCACCTGGGCGCGGCCGAGTTGGCTGCGGTGGTGTCGCGGTTCGAGGAGTTGGCTCATGACACGGTGGTGGCCCTCGGGGGACGGGTGGTCAAGATGATCGGGGATGAGGCCATGTTCGTCGTACCGACGGCCATCGACGCCGCCGAAATCGGGTTGAGCCTGGCCGAGGCCTACGCCGACGACGACCTACTCTCCGATGTCCGGGTGGGGCTGGCCCTCGGCTCTGTTCTGGTGCAGGACGGCGACTTCTACGGCCCGGTGGTCAACCTGGCCAGCCGGTTGGCCGGGGTGGCCAACCCGGGGACGGTGCTCATCTCCGACGAGCTGAGGTCCACGCTCGAGGAGGAGGGCGGCACCGTCTTCGAGACCCACGCCCTCCGTCCGCGCACCCTGAAGGACATCGGACGGGTCCAGGTGTGGAAACTGGCCCGGGCCGGAGCCGACCCCGTCGTCGACAGCCGTCGCAACATGCGGTGGGAACGGCTCACCGATGTCCTGCGCGACCTGGACCAGTTGCGGGAGCGGGGAGAGAGAATCGTGCGGGGTGCCGAACCCTCCGACCCTCCTTCACTCGGCGTCGAGCACGACGGTGGCGATGCCGTGGCCACGGAGGGCGAATTGCCCTTCGAAGGAAGCGAGAGTCTGACCCCGTAGGTCGACCAACCACCCCGACCGGTCGGGTATCGCCACCGTGGTGGGCGTCGGGCCCGGGTTGAAGACCCGTATCTCGAGCTGACCGGCCTGGCGTCTGACGGCCGACACCTCCGCCCCCCGCACGTCCAGGGCGGAGCCGGTGGCGGGCCGGTGACCGCCTCCAAATGAAGCGGTGGTGGCCAGCGGGACCAGAACGTCCTCAACCAATCGGTACGGATCCACCACGCCCACGGCGATGGCGTAATCGGCCACTACCGGTCCGATCATCTGGGGACCTTCGAGGGGAGTCATCGGCCCGGCGGTCAGTGGCCGGGTCGACATACCCAGCCGCGACAGCATGCCGGTGGCCCGGACCAGGGTCAGCGCCAAGGTACGGGCCCGGTCTCCGTGCTCGTCATCGACGACCAGATCGACCAGCTCGTACTCGAGCAGACCCTGGTGGACCACGGTCAAACCCCCACTCGATACGAACCGCCGCGACGGGAAGGTGGGCGTGCCGAACTCGTCAGGACGGTCCTCGGCCACCAACCCTCGCTCCACGGCGGTGAAGGCCGACTCGGCCTGTGAGGTCGACGCCGGCTCCGGCAGGGGGAGGTGCACCCGGACCCGGTGGTCCCTCGACGGGTTGTCGAACTGGGTGTGCACCCGCAAAACCGGTTCGTCCGCTCGGATCTCCAACGTTGTGTGGACGGCGACAGTGTTGGATCCCACCCTGGTCTTGGTCGATTCGTCGACCCGATCGGGCCACGTGAAGGTGGAGGTGACCACGGCTGTGGCCCGTACCGGCCCCGATTCGCCGGTGGCCACCGCCACCGTGTCGGGCCTGTCGACGATGGTGTCGACGGCCGGCGGTGAGTAGTTGTAGGTGTCGCCGAAATCGCCGCTGTCCACCAGCCGTCCGTACCCGGGAACGTCGTCCACGCTGAACGTCCCGTCTTCCGGGTCGATGGCCACCGTGATCAGACCGTTGGTCAGAACCACCCCATCCCCCTCGGTGGTCTCCATCCGGGCTCCATGGTGGAGGGGGGTCGGAGTCAACGGCGCCCAGCCGAATGCCGGGACCTGATCCTGACGGACCAGGATCCGGCGGACAGGGGGCTGGTCGAGGCTGAGACGGACGGCCGTGGTGGGACGGGCCGTGAGCCGGGTGTAGAGCTCTCTCTTGATCTCTTCGACGGGCACGCCCGGACGGGGTTCGGTGCCGATCACCAGGGTGATGTCGAGGCCTGTGTCGTCCTCGGCCAGGGCCACGTCGGTGATGTAGGTGTCGTTGTCGATGCGGGCACCCTGAATGAGACCCAACATGTTGCGGACGGTCTCGCCGTCGAGCGTGATCGAACCGGGCAGGCCGAAGCGCTCGGAGAGAACCTGGATGTCGGGCCCGGGGGGACCTGTCGCCGTCACCACCGCCTCGACCAGACCGCGGCGGGGGACGGCCGAGGGGTTGACCACCGTCGTGCCCGGGTCGGCCATGGAGGAGCCCAGCGCGGCCAGGGCGGCCTCGGCCAGCCCCTCGCCGATGTGACGGGCCTCGGCGTAACGGTGGAGCACGGCGTCGACCACGTCGTCTACGGAACAGGCGCAGATGGAATCGTGGGCGCTGTTGCGGATCATGAGTAACCAGGCCAGGTGCAGGAACGGAGCCGGCCACTGGTCCGGAGCCAGGAAGAGGGCCGACAGCGGTTCGGCCCACTGCTCGAGCGCCCGCTCGGCCCGGGCCGCAGCCTGCTTGACGTCGACCCGGTTCGAACCCACTCCCATCAGGAGGTTGGCCCGGGCTCCCGAGCGCAGCTCGCCTGACCAGGTGGGGAGATCGGCCTCGGGTGCCTTCTCGAGATAGGCCGGAAGGGACGAGATGGTGAGTTCGAAATCATCCTGGATCTCGTTGGCCTCGAGGACCACCCGGCCCAGCCAGGGTTGGGGGCGCTGGTGGTCGGTTCCGTTCATCAACAACAGAGGATCGCCGGGTTGTTGGAACGGTTCGAATTCCTCGATCAGAGAGCCGAGCCTACGGACCAGGGCCTTGGCGTCGTCGGGCAGGGCGGCCCCGTTGCCGTACCCGGCCACCAGGTACTCGGCTCGCACCTCCGAACCGTCGGGAGCCCGCCATCGGAAGGCGGTGCGATCGACGGCCGACGGCACGCCGCGCCAGACGACGGCGTGGGCGAAACCGGCCGATGCCAGAATCTGGGGCATCTGGGCTATGTGTCCGAACATGTCGGGCAGATAGCCCACGTCCATCACCCCACCGAAATCGCTGCCCCGGCGTATGCCCGCCTGCAGGTTACGGATGATGGTCTCACCCGACACCAGGAACTCGTCCATCAGGATGTACCACGGACCGAGGGTGATCCGTCCCGAGGCGGTCAGCGCCCCGAGTCGGTCGGCGTTCTCGGGACGGATCTCCAGATAGTCGTCGACGACAGCCAACTGTCCGTCCAGCAGGAAGTGGGTGTACGAGGCGTCCTGCTCCATCTGGTCGAGCAGGGCGTCGATGGTGGAAACCAGCTTGAGCCGGAATATCTGGAACGGCTCGTACCATTCGCGGTCCCAGTGCGTATGGGGGACCACGGCGATCGATCGCCGAACGCCGGTCCGAGCGCTGTCGTCGTCGGTCTCTCCCATGCCTCCCCTTCGTGTCGATCGACCGCACGTACCCGACAGGCAGAAGCGCTGCCGGCGGGCGTGAGGGCCAGCCTCCTGGTGTAGCAGAGTCTGGGCCCCAACTCGGACGGCTGGCCGCCCGAGGGGCCTGGTCCCGAGACGGTCCGGTCAGGAACCGGCCGTCCCGCTCGGATTTCCGCTAAGACGTCACGTGTGCTGACACCGACGCTCACTTCCCCATGGTTCCGGTGGTGCCCTCGCCCCGGCACCCTCTGAGCGACCAGGCCCGGGAGTACCCCCTGCATCCCTGGCGCCACCATCTGCCTCCGGGCGTCGACCTGGACATAGCCGACCTGGTCTCGTCGGGGACCCTGCTCCGAGCTTGGGGGCAACGGTGGCGGGTTGCCCCTGAGGCCCGTTTGTGGAAGGAGCCGGCCTCTTCCTCCTCCGCTTCCCTTGGTCATCCGGAGGGCAGCTGGTGGACGGCGGCGGAGTTCGAGGCCTCCACCCGGCGGGTGGCCGGCCGGCTGCAAGGAGCCGGGCTGGTGCCCGGTGATCGGGTGGTGTGGTCGACCTCGTCGTCGGTCCGGTCCGTCGTGGCCCACGTGGGTGCCCTGCGGGCCGGGCTGGTGGTGGTACCGGCCAATCCGGCCTATACCCGGCGGGAGGTGACCCACATCGTTACCGATGTGCGTCCCGCCGCCGCCATCGTCGAAGGCACCGAGCTGGGCGGGTGGATACGCCACGGCGCCTCTTCCTCCATACGGGTGGTGGGGCCCGAGGTGGAGCTGCCCGATGCGGAACCCGATCAGCTCGACGCCGCCGATCCCGCCGACCCCGCCCTCATCTGTTACACGTCGGGCACCACCGGTCCGCCCAAGGGTGCGGTGCTCACCCATGGGAACCTGTTGGCCGGAGCCGAAGCGGTCAGGGTGGCCTGGCGGTGGACCCCCGACGACCGGTTGGTGCACTGTCTTCCCCTGTTTCATGCCCACGGGCTCTGCGTCGGGATCTACGGCACACTGTCGGCGGGAGCCTCTGCCCTCCTGCTCCCGGGGTTCGACCCGGTGGCGGTGGCCGAGGCGGTGACGGCCGAGCGGGCCACCCTGTTCTTCGGGGTCCCCACCATGTACCACCGGCTGGTCCGGGCCGGCCGGGCCGGTGACCTGCACCGGCTCCGACTGGCGGTATCGGGCTCGGCGCCCCTGGCCTCCGAACTCCACACCGAGGTGAGCGCGGCCGTCGGCTCCTCCCTACTGGAGCGTTACGGGATGACCGAAACGCTCATGAACACCTCCAACCCGTATGCCGGCCCGCGCCGGGCCGGCACGGTGGGATTCCCTCTGCCCGGTGTCGAGGTGGAACTGGCCGACGACGGCCAGATCCTGGTTCGCGGCCCCAACGTCTTCGGCGGCTACTGGGAGAAGCCGGTGGCTACGGCCGACGCCCTGATGTGCGCGGCCGACGGCGGATCACCCTGGTTCCGGACCGGGGACGTGGGCACCGAGGAGGACGGCTACCTGGTCATACGGGGGCGGGCCAAGGAGTTGATCATCACCGGCGGATTCAACGTCTACCCCGGCGAGGTCGAGGAGGTTCTGGCCACACACCCCGGCGTGGCCGAGGTGGCGGTGACCGGCACGCCGTCCGATGAGTGGGGCGAGGTGGTGACGGCGTGGATCGTGCCCGACGGACGACCGCCCTCTGTCGATGAGCTGGCCGCCTTCGTGGCCCCCCAGTTGGCCGCCTACAAGCGGCCGCGCCGGCTGCACGTGGTCGACTCGCTTCCCCGCAACGCTCTGGGCAAGATCGTCAGGGACCGGCTGAGGGAGGGATAGGTTCGGGTCCGATGGGAGGCGGGAGCGCCAACAGCCGACAGTCGCCGCCGGTGGACCGGCCGGCCAGAAGGGCGCGCCCCAAGCCGCACAACCGGTTGGAGCGGTCCCTGTGCGACGAAGGGTTCGGGGTGGTGGCCGGGCTGGACGAGGTGGGGCGGGGGGCGTGGGCCGGACCGGTGTCGGTCGGGGTGGTGGTCTTTCCCCGTGGATCCCGGGCCCCGAAGGGTCTGTGTGACTCGAAGATGTTGACCGAGGAGCAGCGAGAGGCACTCTTCCCGCGGGTCATCGCCTGGAGCGCCGGCTGGGCGGTCGGCCACGCCGGTGCTGTCGAGTGTGACCGCCTGGGCATGACCGCCGCCCTGCGGCTGGCGGCCCGCCGGGCCCTGTCCGGGCTGGCCTGGCCGGCCCAGGTGGTGGTCATGGACGGTGCCCACGACTACGTCAGCGAGCCCTATGCCACCGACCGTCCCGGCTCGCCTCCGACGAATGCGCCGACGGTCCGCACCGTCGTCAGAGGGGACGCCACCTGCGTGTCGGTGGCGGCCGCCTCCATCGTGGCCAAGGTGACCCGCGACCGCCTCATGCGAACCCTGTCGGCCAGCTTCCCGGCCTTCGACTTCGACCGCAACAAGGGGTACCCGTCACCCGTTCACCGCACCGCCCTGGCCGGTTTCGGGCTCACGTCGGTGCACCGGCGATCGTGGTCCTACGTGGACGATCTGGCTTTCCGATAGGACCGCACCGCTCTCCTCTAGGGCGCACTGCACTCCGCTAGGGACCGCCCTGTGCCCGAGATCACTTGGGGCCGGAAGGTTCCTTGGGCAATCCGAGCACCCGCTCGCCGATGATGTTGTGCAGGACCTCGTCACTTCCTCCGGCCACCCGCATCCCCGGCACGCCCAGCAGGAACTCGGACCAGGCGTAGGTTCCCCAGGCGCCGGTGTCGGCCACCAGGGCAGGACCGAGGATGGAGGAGACCAGCTCAGTGGTACGCACCATGTTGGCGGTGAGGGACAGTTTGGCCAGCGACATCTCGGGCCCGGGCAGCTGGCCGACGGCCATGCGGGCCATGGCCCGCAGATTGGTGTAGCGGGCCACCCGCTCGTTGACGAAGACGGTGGCTAGTTGCTGGCGGATGAGTGGATCATCGGAACGTCCCGTGGCCCGGGCCATTTCGACCAGACGGGTGCTGGTGGGCAGGCCGAGGCCCCCCCCGCCACCGCCGATAGCGGCCCGCTCGTTCATCAGAGTGGTCAGGGCCACCGTCCAGCCGCCGTTGACCTCACCCAGTCGATGGGAATCGGGAACCCGCACATCGGTGAAGAAGACCTCGTTGAAAGACGCCCCCCCGGTCATCTGGCGGAGCGGTCGGACCTCCACGCCGGGCGCGTGCATGTTGACGATGAAGGCCGTGAGCCCTCGGTGCTTGGGCAGGTCGGGATCGCTGCGGCAGACGATCTCGCCGATATCGGAGAGCTGGGCCCCCGACGTCCACACCTTCTGACCATTGATCACCCATTCATCGCCGTCGCGTTCCGCCTTGGTCTGGAGTGAGGCCAGGTCGGAGCCCGACGACGGTTCGCTGAACAGCTGACAGCCCACGATGTCCCCCCGGTGCAGCGGGAGGAGGGTCTCCTTCTTCACGTCCTCGGTGGCGTGGGCCAGGATGGTGGGCGCCACCATGCCGAGGCCGATGCCGAACACGGCCATCGAGGGGATGCGGTAGGCACCGGCCAGCGACGCGTAGAGCTGCTGATAATGGCGGGGCAGTCCGCGTCCGCCGTAGGCCGGTGGTCCGGTGATCCACCGGAACCCGGCGTCGAATTCGGCCTGGGCCCACGACCGGGCGGCCTCCAGATCGGCCGTCTCCTGTTCCGGCGTCCGCTCGGGGAAGAGGCTGACACTGTCGGATCCCCGACCCCAGGAGAAGGTCTCCGCCGGACGCTTGTCGGCGTGGCCCTCGAGGAAGGCTCGCGCGTCGTGCTCGAACTGATCGACGGTGATCGTATGTGCGGGATCGTCCTGCGTCGACTCGTCCTGGCTGGTCAGCGCACTGGCCATGGTTGGGGTCCCTCTTTCGGTTGGTGTCCTGCCCACCGACAGCGTAACCGTGGGTGCGCCGTCCGCCGGAGGAGCCCCCGGTCGGTCAGCCAGCCGGGTCGACCTGGGCGCGGAGGGCGTCGCCCAGCTCGGGATGGACGAAGACGTAGCCACTGGCCTTCAGCACGGCCGGAAGAACCCTCTGGCCCCCCAGGATGAGCTCGTCGGCCATCTCCCGACCCAGAGCCATGTGGAGCACAACCGAAGGTACGGCAGCCACCGTGGGTCGGTGGAGGACGGCACCGAGGGCCCGCGCCAGGTCGGCATCGGTGGCCGGCATCGGTGCGGTGACGTTGACCGGACCGGCCAGGTCGGGGTGGTCGATGGCGTGGAGGATGGCTCCGATCTCGTCATCGATGGTGATCCAACTCCGGTACTGGGTGCCCGGACCCAGCCGACCCCCCAGACCGAGTCGGAAGAGGGGCAGCTGTTTGCCGAAGACCCCTCCCGATGGGGCCAGCACGATGCCCGAACGGATAAAGACGGTTCGGATGCCGGCATCGACGGCCGGTTGGGCGGCCGCCTCCCAGGCCCGGCACACCTCGGACAGGAATCCCGTGCCGGTGGACGATGTCTCCGTGATCTCCACGCTGCCCCGGTCGCCGTAGATGCCGACAGCAGAGGCGCTGATCAGCACGCCCGGTGGGGTGGTCAGACCGGTCAGGGTTGTGGCCAACAGCGCCGTCGACCGGGTACGACTGCTCAGAATGAGCTGCTTGCGTGCCGCCGTCCACCTTCGGTCGCCTATGCCGGCACCGGCCAGGTGGACCACGGCGTCAAAGGGGCCCAGCCGGTCGAGGGCACCGCTGTCGACGGTGCCGGACTCGGGGTGCCAGACCGCGTCCACGGTGGCGGGGTCGGGTTCTTGGTCGGCCGGGCCCGACCCTCGGACCAGGCGGGTCACCTGGTGATCGTCGGCCACCAGTCGTCGGACCAGTGCCGTTCCGATGAGCCCGGATGCCCCAGTCACGAGCACCCTCATGGGCCCGCACCGGCCGCGTCCATGACCCGGACCAGAAGACGGCGCACCATGGCGGCGAAGGCGTCGGGATGGGTGAGGTGAGCGCCGTGCCCGGCTCCGTTCACCTCCACCAGCTCGGAACCGGGCGTGTGCTCCACGCACCAGGCCACCGATTGACGATGGCGGGGGGCCGAGTTCTCCCCCCGGGCAAAGACGGAGGGCACACTCATCCCGGACACATCGAAGGGCGCCTCGTCCAGCCGGATGGCCGCCAGCTCGGCTTCCAGCGCGGGCCCGTCGGCCCGTCTCTCCTCCCTGGCCGCTTCGGGCAGCCGCTCCCACGCTTCGTCGCCCACCATCCTCCGGAAGAATCGTTCGGCGGTGGCGGCCGCTTCGCCCTCGTCGGACAACGGAGCCCTCCGGTCGGCCGCCGGGCCCGGTGCCTTGGGCCACAGGCTCAGCCAGGGCATCGGGGGCTCGTAGGCGGCCACGCCGATGATGGACCCCGGGCCGCCGGCTCGGAGGGCAGCGGCCAGAGCGATGTCGCCCCCCAGGCTGTGCCCGACGGCCACCGCCGGTCGCCCGTCGATCACCGTGAGCAGGTCATCGACATGCCCGGCCAGAGTGGTGCGCACGGGACCGGCCTGTCGAGATCGCTGGTAGCCCCGCCGGTCGTAGACCAGCGTGTGGACGTCGTCGAGGCGCCGAACCACGCGGGAGAAGCTGGCCGCTCGGTCGAGGGAACCATGGACCAGCACGACCAGGGGTCCGCCGGCGATTTTCGCCGCCGGCACCTGTTCGGTGACGGCGAGCTGAGCAGCGGGAGCCATGGGTGGCCCAGCCTCTCAGCTGCCCGCAGATGGCGCCAAAGAGGGCCGCAAGGCGCCTTTGGCCCGAAATCTCTGGCTTTGGCCGTCGGGGGAGCCAAATGGAGGAAAAGGCCACCCCGACCAGCGGGTGAGTGGACCGATGGTGCCCGAGGACCCTGTATTTGCCTGCCTTTGGAGGCCCTGGGTGGGGTGAGATGCACACATACAGCGGCCAGATCGTGCATTGTTATGGATTCCCAACACGAAGGAGAGACTGTGGCCCTTACCAAAACCGATCTCATTGCTGCTGTGGCTGCCCACACCGGCACGACCGCCAAGGACGTTTCAACCGTTCTGGCCGGGCTCGAGGATGTCGTGGTGGCCAATGTGGCCAAAGGCGAGAAGGTGGTCATCACCGGATTTCTGACCTTTGATCGGGTCCAGCGCGCCGCCCGCAGCGGACGCAACCCGCAGACCGGCGAGACCATTGCCATCAAGGCCTCGAAGAGCCCGAAGGTGTCGGCGGGGACTTCGTTCAAGAAGGTTGTGAATGGCCAGGCCCCCGCACCCAAGGTGGCCAAGTAGTGAAGTGGCCGGCCGTGGGACGGGCGAGACCCGGACCACGGCCGGCCGGCGGCCGGTCCCAGCCCGGTGGGTGACCGCACCTACGGTTCGGAGTCGGAGTGGATGACTCAGAGCTGACCGATGGCCTTGTGGGTCTGAGGAATGACCCGCACCCTCGGGTACCGGTGGAGCGCCCGGTCGTGTAGAGCGAGGACCTGTTCTGGCACCGGGGCGGTGGTGACGGTTCCGAAGGGAGTCACCGGTTGGAGGAAGACCTCGATCTCCCTTCCCTCCCCGGCCACCTGGACCACCATGGCCATGACCGCGTCGAACTCGACCGGATCGGTGGCCGCCCCGATGACGATCTTGACCCAGGTGGTCACCCCGGCCGCGGCCGAGGCGTTGATGAATCGGTGTTGTCTGTCGAGGGAGACTGATTCGCCATCGACGCTCCCGAGCTTCACATCGATGCTCGCGTAGGTGAGCCAGGGCAGGGTGTGCTTTAGCGGGCCGATCAGAGTGCCGTTGGTCTCGAGCATCACCCGGTGATCCGCCTCAGCCAGTCGTCGGACCAACGCGGCCGTCTTCATGCCCTGCATGAGTGGTTCCCCGCCGGTGACGCTGACCGAATGATGGGGGAGCTGTCGGCACAGGCACTCCGCCGCATCAGCCAGAGCTATCACCGGCAGGGGACTGTCCATGACCATCCAGTCCCGGCGACCGGGAGTCTGTTCCACCCGGCAGGGGCCCGGCCGTCTCTCGAGCGCCTCGGGCTGATCGCAGTAGGCGCAGCGGATGTTGCATCCGGTGAGACGGACGAACACCTGGCGCTCGCCCACCAGAGCCCCCTCCCCTTGTATGGCGGAGAACACCTCGGTGGCCAGTATCTCGGGCGACAATGGGTCGGTCATGGCAGAGCGGGATCGTGGACACCGGCCTCGGCGAAGCCCCGAGCCCGCAGTACGCAGGCGTCACACACACCGCACGGGGTGGCATCCCCCTGGTAGCAGGACCAGGTCAGCGCCAAAGGGGCTCCGAGCTCGCTGCCCAGAGTGACGATCTCCCCCTTGGTTGAACGGATCAGGGGCGAGCGGATGGCGATGGGGTTTCCCTCGACTCCCCGCTTCTGGCCGGTGGCCGCCACCCCCCGGAAGGCCTCGATGAAAGCGGGGCGGCAGTCGGGATAACCGGAGTAGTCGATGGCATTGACCCCTATCCACACAGCATCGAGGTGGCGGGCTTCGGCCACACCGAGGGCCACAGCCAAAAATATGCTGTTGCGAGCGGGGACGTAGGTGACCGGGATGCCATCAGCCGTAGTGCCGACGGGGATGTCGATCGATGGGTCGGTCAGCGCCGAGCCGCCCCACGCCCCGGTGTCGAGCTGCACGACCAGGTGATCGGAACGGTAGTGGCCGGCTACGGCTGCGGCCCGGTCGATCTCGGTCCGGTGCCTCTGGCCGTAATCGAAGGTCAGGGCCAGAGGCGGCGCCTCCGACTCCTGGGCGGCCAGGGCCATGCACACGGTCGAGTCGAGACCGCCGGAGAGGATGACCAGATGGCGGACCACGATCAGGTCCCGGGGCCGGCGACCAGGTCCACCCAGCAGTTCGGTGTCTCCCACAGGCGCACGGCGGCCAGTTCCAGCCCGGCCGCCGACAGGAGGCGCCAAGCTTCGTGGGCCAGCAGCTCTGCCGTGGGATTGTCGACCAGATCGTTGAGGTAGCGATGGTCCCACCGCTCGATCAGCTCGCCGGTCACGACGGCGGACAGCTGGTCGAAGTCTATGACCACACCGTTGGTGTCGAGAGGGCCACTGACGCTGACATCGAGGCGGTAGGAGTGGCCGTGGAGATTGCGGCACCTTCCCGGGTGCCACTCCAAGCGGTGGGCCGCCTCGAAGGTGAAGGTGCACGTCACACTGGTGTGGTGCGGGACCATCGTCTGGACGCTAATCCAACCGTGGGCCCGGTCCATCCCGAGGTTCGTCCTTCGGAACCACCGCCATTTGGCGTGACCGCCATTAGGCTCGGAGGATATGAGTGTCGTCGAAGACGGGGATCAGACCAAGGCGTCGACCCGGGCTACCGACGCTGGTGCAGCCGCCACCGCCGGCGCCGGGGCGTTCGGGCCCAACGCATGGCTGGTCGAGGACATGTACGACCGCTACCTGGCCGATCCCACCTCGGTTTCCGATTCGTGGCGGGAATTCTTCGCCGACTACCGTCCCGCCGGCGCGTCGTCACCGACTGCGGTGGGCCTGGGCGGGGGCGACGACGGCGCGACCTCCACGCCGGTGCCCTCGGCGACGGATGGCGCTCCGGGTCCTGCTGACGCCGCCGTTCGGACGGTTCCCTCGCTGGCCACCCCGTCGTCTGCGGTTCCCGACCGTCGATCGGCGCCCGCCGAGGATGGAACCGACCCGGTCACCCCTCTGCGGGGAGCAGCGGCCCGGATCGTGGCCAACATGGAGGCCTCGTTGTCGGTACCCACCGCCACCAGTGTGCGAGCGGTGCCGGCCAAGCTGCTCGAAGTCAACCGCACGGTCATCAACAATCAACTGTTCCGGACCAACGGCGGCAAGGTCAGTTTCACCCACCTGATCGGCTACGCCGTGGTCAAGAGCCTGATGGCCGTTCCGGCCATGAATGCCTCCTTCGTCGGCGATTCCGATGGAAAGGGGACGCCGGGCGTGATCCGTCATCGGCACGTGGGTCTGGGCCTGGCGGTGGACGTGGAGAAGAGCGGCGGGAACCGATCGCTGCTGGTCCCCTGCATCGGCAACGCCGACACGCTCGACTTCCGGGGGTTCGTCAGCGCCTACGAAGAGCTGGTGCGCAAGATCCACACCAACAAGATCGACGCCGGCGACTTCGCCGGCACCACGGTCACCCTGACCAACCCGGGAACCCTGGGCACGGTCCAGTCGGTGCCCCGGCTACTGGCCGGACAGGGCCTCATCGTGGGAGTCGGGGCCTTGGGCGTGCCGGCCGGCTTCGAAGCGGCCGATCCCCGCACCTTGGCTGACCTCGGCATCGGCAAGACAGTGACCCTCACTTCCACCTACGACCACCGGATCATCCAGGGGGCGGAGTCCGGGCTCTTCCTGGCCCACGTGTCGGAGTGCCTGATGGGGAAGCATCACTTCTACCGGGAGGTCTTCGAATCCCTCGACATCCCCTACGAGCCGGTCGCTTGGGAGAAGGACGTCAACGCCTCGGATGACCAAGGAGACGGCGGCCATCTGCGCCTCATCAAGCAGGTCCATGTCCAGACGCTGATCAACATGTACCGGGTGCGGGGTCACCTCATCGCCCACCTCGACCCTCTTGACGCCGAACCACCAGAGTTGCATCCCGAGTTGGACCCCCTGCACTACGGGCTGACCATCTGGGATCTGCCCCGTCACTTCGTGGCCGACGGTTTGGCCGGCCAGGACATGGCCACACTGGACGAGATCCTGCATATCCTGCGCGACGCCTATTGCCGGACCCTCGGCGTCGAGTACATGCACATCCAGGATCCGGAGCAGAAGCAGTGGATCCAGCAGCACGTGGAAGGCGTGTCTACCGCCCTCGGGCCCGAAGAACAGCGTCACATTCTGGGCCGGCTCAACGCCGCTGAGGTCTTTGAGCGGTTCCTGCACTCCCGTTACGTGGGTCAGAAGCGATTCGGTCTCGAAGGGGCGGAATCGGCCATCGTCCTGCTCGACACCATCCTCGACGAGGCGGTGCGGGAGGGCCTCCACGAGGCCGTCATGGGAATGGCCCACCGGGGGCGTCTGAATGTGCTGGCCAACATCGTGGGCAAGTCCTACGGCGAGATCTTCGAGGAGTTCGAGGGCAATCTCGATCCCGACTCGGTGCAGGGATCGGGCGACGTGAAGTACCACAAGGGCGCCGTAGGTACCTTTGTGGCTCGCAACGGCGCTTCCATTCCGATCACCATGGCCTCCAACCCGTCCCACCTGGAGGCGGTGGACCCGGTGGTGGTGGGCATGGCCCGGGCCAAGCAGGACGCCTTGGGTGGTGAACAGGGAGCCGGTCCCGTACTGGAGGTTGGCCCGGGCGACCCCTTTCCCGTGCTGCCCATCCTGCTCCACGGCGATGCCGCCTTCGCCGGTCAGGGGGTGGTGGCCGAAACCCTCAACCTTTCGGGCCTCGGGAGTTACCGCACCGGCGGCACCGTTCACATCGTCATCAACAACCAGCTGGGTTTCACCACGGCCCCCGAGGCGGCGCGCACGTCGGTGTACCCCACCGACGTGGCCAAAATGGTCCAGGCTCCGATCTTCCATGTCAACGGCGACGACCCCGAGGCCTGCGCCCGGGCCGCCCGTCTGGCGTTCGGCTTCCGGCAGGCCTTCCACAAGGACGTGGTTATCGACATGGTCTGCTACCGGCGCCACGGCCACAACGAGGGGGACGATCCCAGCTACACCCAACCGCTGATGTACGCACTCATAGAAGCCAAACGATCGGTGCGCAAGATCTACACCGAGTCGTTGGTGCGGCGGGGGGATATCTCCTTGGAAGAGGCCGAGCAGGCCCTGGACGACTTCTCGGCCCGGCTCCAGACCGCCCTGGACGAAACCCGGGCCGAGGCCGAGTCGGAGGGGGAGCGCATACCGACGCTCCCCGAGTACGTGGTGCCCGATGTGCCGATCGCTCCGGTCGAGACCGGTGTCGAGTCGTCGGTGCTCACCCGGCTGGCCGAAGTGGTCCGTACCGTTCCCGACGGATTCGTCATCCATCCCAAGCTGGCCCGCCAGTTCGAGCAGCGCGACAAGCTGTTCGCCGACGGGGAGGTCGATTGGGCGCTGGGGGAGGCACTGGCCATCGGATCACTTCTGTTGCAGGGGACCGACGTGCGCCTCACCGGTCAGGACACCCGGCGGGGAACCTTCTCCCAGCGTCACGCCGTGCTGGTCGATCACGCCACCGGGCAGGAATATGTGCCTCTGGCCTCACTGTCGGGCGGCCGGTTCACCATCGCCGACTCTCTGCTCTCCGAATACGCCTGCCTCGGATTCGAGTACGGCTACTCGGTGGAGGCCTCCACTGACCTGGTGGCCTGGGAGGCCCAATTCGGTGACTTCTGGAACGGGGCCGAGATCATCGTCGACAACTTTCTGGTGTCGGCGGGCGACAAGTGGGGGCAGACCTCCGGACTGGTCCTGCTCCTGCCCCATGGGTACGAGGGACAGGGTCCGGAGCATTCGTCCGCTCGCATCGAGCGTTTCTTGACCATGTGCGCCCGGGGCAACCTGCGGGTGACCGACCCCACCACTCCGGCGCAGTACTTCCACTTGATCCGGGCCCAGGTCATGAGGCCGGAACGCACACCGCTGATCGTCTTCACGCCCAAGTCACTACTGCGGGCGCGCCAAGCCCGCTCTCCCATCACCGCCTTCACATCCGGATCCTTTGCCGAGGTGCTCGACGACCCGGTCGCAGCCAATGACGACTTCGACCCGGCCGCCGTCACCCGCATCGTCCTGTGCACGGGAAAGGTGGCCTATGACGCCATGAGCCGGCGCGACGAGTTGGGCCCGGCCGGTACCGGTGTGGTGGTGGTGCGCGTCGAGCAGCTCTATCCGTGGCCCCGGGCGACGATCGAGGCCGTCCTCGGCCGCTATCCCAACGCCCGGGAGGTGCTCTGGCTTCAGGAAGAGCCCGAAAACATGGGGGCCTGGAACTTCGTGCACGGGCGTCTGCATCGTCTGTTGCGCGATACCCACACTCTTCGTCACGTCAGCCGAGCGGAATCGGCCAGCCCGGCTACCGGGAGCACGGCCTTGCACCGGCTGGAACAGGATGATTTGATCGCCCGAGCCATCGGTTGATCGCCTTAGTCACGGGTTGGCGGGCGCCCGTCAGACCAGAAAGTCGTGGGCCAGGGCGATCCACATCTCGGTGGACAGGCGCAGCGACTCGACGTCCACCCTCTCGTCGATCCCGTGGAACATCGACCCGTACTCGTCGAAACTGATGGCCCGGCTGTGCAATCCGAATCCATAGGCCACGCTGCCCAGCGCCCGGTGAAACCGGGCGTCGGTGGCGCCGACGGTCAGGAAGGGCACCATCCGGGCTCCGGGGTAGAAGAGCCGGCTGACCCTTTCCAACGCATCCCACAGGGGTGTGTCCATGGGCGACGTGGTCGAGAGGTCAGCCGCCAGGAACTTCACGTCGACGTCCTCGGCCAGATCGCCCAGAGCCTCGTCGAGCATGGCCCGCACGTCCGTCGCGTCCCAACCGGGCAAGGAGCGGATGTCGACCTCGAGCTCGACGAGATCGGGGATCACGTTGACCTTGGTGCCGGCCCGCATGATGGTGGGGGCCATGGTGGTGTGGGTGCAGGCGTGAGCCTGGCGGGCCACCGCCAACAGAGGTAGCTCTTGGCAGAAGGCATCGATCTGTTGGGGATCGAGCAGGGGCTCGCTGATCTCGGGCGGAAACCCGATCCCTTCGATGAAGCGCCTCCAGGCTTCGTGCAGTTCCGCCTGGGGATGAAAGGCCTCAATGCGACGGACGACCTCAGCCGCCTTGACCAGGGCGTTGTCGGTCCGTAGAGGTTGACTGGCGTGGCCGGGTGTTCCTTTCACGGTGAGCAGGCACCAAAAGACGCCCTTCTCGCCCACGATCACCGGGAGTCGGGGCGTCCCGTCGGCACCGCCCATGGGGAAACCGCCCGACTCGGTGATCACGAAGTCGGCGTTGACGGCGTCCGACTCGTTCTGGCACAGCCATTTGGCTCCGTGGGTGCCCAGGGCCTCTTCGTCGGCCACGGCGATGTAGGTGAGGGTTCCCGCCGGGCGGAACCCGCTTCTGGCCACGTGCCGGAATCCGGTGGCCATGGTGGCGGTGAGGTTGAGCATGTCGATAGCGCCCCGCCCCCAGACCACCCCGTCGACCAACTCGCCGCCGAAGGGGTCCCTCTGCCAGTCGTCCGGATTGGCGGGAACCACATCGGTGTGGCCGAGCAGAGTCAGGGACGGCGCCGACGGGTCGGAGCCCTCGATTCTCGCCACCAGGGAGGTCCGGCCCGGCTGGGGCTCGAAGGTCTGAAGATCCGCACCCGAGTTCTCGAGATAGCTGACGAGGAGGTCAGCGCTGCGGCGCTCGTGGCCCGAACCCAGCGTCCCGTCATTGACGCACTGGTTTCGGATCAGGTGTTGCAGCAGGTCAGTGGCCTCTTCGGTACGTTCTTGGGCGTCGGCCACGGAGCCATCCTATTGCCCTAAAAGGGCTTCTCCCCGTGGTCCCGAATGGGTCAGGGATGCCTGGGGCCGGACTTCGAATCCCCTCAAATGATCGGAGGTGACCTGGTCAGATGGTTGACTGGTCACGATGGAGCAAGGAAACCCTGACCGCCGGCGCGTCGTCGTGGACGGCTCGAACATTGCCACCGAAGGCCGGACCACACCCAGTCTGGCCCAGCTCGACGAGGCGATCCGGTCGTTTCTGGAGGAATACCCGGGTTTTACCTCGTCGGACGTGATCGTGGTGGTCGATGCCACCTTCGGGCACCGCATCGACCCTTCCGAGCTCCGCGCCTTTGAACAGGCCGTCGACCACAGCGAGATGATCACACCGCCAGCCGGAGCCATCGGCCGGGGTGACGGCTTCATCCTGCGCATCGCCGAAAAGTCCGGAGCTCTGGTCCTCTCGAACGATTCGTTCCAGGAGTTCCACGCCGAGCGACCGTGGCTCTTCGAGCCCGGACGCCTCATTGGGGGAAAGCCGGTCCCCGGTGTCGGGTGGGTGTTCACCCCGCGCACGCCGGTTCGAGGGGCGAGGAGCCGATCGGTGACCGGTCGGGCTCGACGGGAGGCGGCTGTCGATTCCGATGATCTGAACGCGGCAGTAGCCGACGATGGCATCGGCCCGGTCTCACCGGCACCGTCGGCAAAGAGGGGTCGCGCCCCGAAGGTGGACGACGTCACCGATGGAGGCACGGCGGGCAGAGCCACCAAGGCGACCAAGACGGGCAAGACGACGAAAGCGACAAAAGCGGCCAAGGCGGAAGAGGGCGAAAAGTCGGACCGGCCCACCAAGTCGGCCAAGGCGGCCAAGACGGACAGCCTGGACAAGGTCCCGAGGGCCAAGAAGGCCCCGAAGGCGGAGAAGGCGGCCAAGGCGGAGAAGGCGACCAAAGCGGCCAAGAAGAGCAGGGCACCGCGGGCCGATAAAGCCCAAAAGACGGTCAAGAAGGTGTCAGCCGCCAAACAGGCGATCACCGCCATCACGGTCGGCGATGCTGTCGATGCGGGAACGGTCAAGGCAGCCAAGAGGGCGGCCAAGGGGAACGGGTCGAAAGATCGGTCGGGGAGCATCGCCCCGGGCGGCTCGTTGAAGGCGGCGGCCAGGGCGGACGGGAGTTCGGCTTTGGCTTCCGGGCCGACCAAGTCGTCCAGGAGGACCTCCAAGAAATCATCGGACCACGATGCGGCCGGCGACAACCATGCGGTCACATCGGATGCCCTCAACAACGCCGTCAGCTTTCTGACCTTCGTGGCGGACCATCCCGTGGGGAGCACGTTCGAGGGAACGGTAACCGCATTCACCTCCCACGGTGCCCACGTATCGGTCGACGGGATGCTCTGCCACATACCCCTTCGGGGCTTGGCCTCTCCTCCGCCCAATCGGGCTCGGCAGGTGCTGACCAAAGGGGAGACGCGTCCTTTCGTCCTCATATCTCTGGACGCAGCTCGCAGAAGGGCTGAGTTGGCCTTGCCCGGGGTCCGCGACTGACCCGTATTCGGGAAGCTGTGTAATCGGGAAGCGTGTCGTCGGGAAGTCGGATGGGCGGCCGGTGAGCCCGATATCCTCGTCACCTGTGCGAGCCGAGGACTACCTGCCCCATCGCCCCCCCTTTCTCTTCGTCACCGACGTCGTCTCCCTGGAGCCGGGTCAGTCGGCCAGGGGTTACTGGCAGCTGACCGGTGACGAGGCGTTCTTTGCCGGCCATTTTCCGGGACTCCCCACCCTCCCCGGTGTCCTCATGGTGGAGGCGCTGGCCCAGCTAGGTGGCGTCGCCGTTCTGGCCGACGATCGATTTGCCGGCAAACTTCCTCTCTTCGGGGGAATCGAGAAGGCTCGGTTCCGCCGACAGGTGGTGCCGGGCGACCGCCTCGATCTCGAGGTGACCCTGGGCCGCCTTTCGGCCCGGGCCGGCAAGGGAACCGGCCGGGCATCGGTGGGTGGCGAGCTGGCCTGCGAGGCCGAGCTCCTCTTTGTGCTGGTGGACACGCCGTCGACCGCCGGTTGAACGGGGGCTCCGGTGCGAATCGCCACATGGAATGTGAACTCGCTGGGGGCGAGGTTGGGGCGGGTGGAAGAGTGGATCGGCTATGCCGAACCGGACATCCTCTGCATGCAGGAGACCAAGTTGGCCGATGCCGCTTTTCCGCACGGCGCCTTCGCCACCCTCGGCTACGAGACGGCCAGTCACGGTGATGGACGATGGAACGGGGTGGCCATTGCCAGCCGGGTGGGCCTTTCGGACGTGTCGGTGGGTATGGGATCGTCGGACGACGACAACGGCAGCCGGCTGATCGGTGCCGTCTGTGGGGGTGTGCAGGTGATGTCGGTGTATGTGCCCAACGGTCGCAGCCTCGACAGTGAGCATTACCAGGCCAAACTGCAGTGGTTGGCCGGCCTCCGCTCTCTACTCGAGGAGAAGACGACGCCTGACGGTCCGGTGGCCGTGTGCGGGGACTTCAACGTGGCCCCCGAAGACCGCGACGTGTGGAGTCCGGCTGCATTCGAGGGGATGACCCACGTCAGTGCACCAGAGCGTGAGGCCTTGGCCCGTCTGCAGTCCTGGGGGTTGGTCGATGTGTTCCGCCGTCTCTACGACCAGGACAACCTGTTCTCGTGGTGGGACTACCGAGGGGGTTCGTTCCACCGCCATCAGGGGATGCGCATCGACCTTCTGCTCATGACCGAGGTTCTGGCCCAGAGAGCCGTCTACGGCCTCATCGACAGGAATGCCCGCAAGGGTCAGAAGCCGTCGGACCACACACCGGTCTTTGTCGACATCGACATCGACATCGACATCGACGCCCACACTGGCGGCGGCCGGCCCAAGTGACGGCGCACCTGTCGGCCCACTGACCGGTCCCTTCAGGTCAGGTGTCGGCGGAGTTCGGCCATCCGGTGCCCGCTGTCGGCGGCCGTGGCCCGTCCGGCGCCGATGCGGGCCACCCGTGCCACCGCCGCCAGCCAGGGCGACGGCTGCCGCTCCACCTGCCGCCCCGTCCCCATGGTCCGGAGGCGTGCCCACGAACAGTGAAGGTCCGACGAGGCCCGGGTCAGGGCCACGTAGAGCAGCCGCCTCTCCTCGGCCAGGGCCTGGTCCGATTGGGCATAGACAATGGGGACGAAACCCTCCTCGAGCCCGATCACGTTGACCGAAATCCACTCGAGACCTTTGGCCCGGTGGAAGGTGGCCAGTTCGACGGCATCCCCCGACCCGGGCGCGGCGGCGGAGGAACGGAATGGTTGCTTCTGTTTGGCTCGAACCGGTGATCGACCGAGATCCCTCTGGTCGCCTTCGACCGGCGTTTCGCGGTCGGGAGCGGTTCGATGGGGAATGCCGGCCCGGCCCAGAGCGGCGCGAACCACCGCCAGTTGATCGTGGGTTCGGGCCAGAACAGCCTGGTCGGACCAGAGCAAACCCTCTCCCGACCGTTCCAGCAGGCGGACCACCACGCTTTCGGCCTCGGCCTGTTCGTCGTCGTAGTGGGTGACGACGGGCAGAGGACCGTCCGGTAGGGCCGACACGGGGAGGCCGGCCGTCGCCGATCCCAGGGCGGCACGGGCCGCCGCCACCACCTGAGGCGTCGATCGGTGGTTGGCCTCCAGACGGAGGACCTCCAGTCCGGCCACCAGCTCAGGAAGACGGTGGATGAGCTGGGGATCGGCCCCGTTCCATCCGTAGATGGCCTGGTTCGGGTCACCCACGGCGCACAGGTCGGGGCGGTCGCCCATGAGTGCCCGGATGAGCCGGAATTGAGCCGGATTCACGTCCTGGAACTCGTCGACGGAGAGGTGGCGGTACCGCCACTGGATCCGCTCGGCGAAGGCCGCGTCGGCCTGGAGAAGGTCGCCGGCCCGAATGAGGAGGTCATCGAGGTCCACCATGCGCCGGCGCTGGAGGGCCGCCTCGTAGCCGGCGAAGCCGTCCACCACCTGCTCGACGGAGAGGACGGTTGGACGCCCGGCGTCCTCGGCCGCCCGGGGGTACGAGCTGGCGGTGAGGCAGTTGGCCTTGGCCCAGCCGATCTCGGCGGCGACGGCTGCGGCCACCGCGGGATCGCCGACGATGTCGGTGATCATCCGGAAGCGGCGCTCGGCCACGACCGGGGGCGGGTGGCCGACGTCGAGGGCGTGCCGGCGGATGAGGGCCAGGGCCAGCTGGTGGAGGGTCCCGACACGTACGCCGCGGCTCGGGATGCCGTCCCCGGTGGGGGAGGACACCGGCACGCCGTAGCCACGGAGGCGTTGACGAAGCTCGTGGGCTGCCTTACGGGTGAAGGTGAAGATGGCGGTGTGATCGGCCTCGGCGCTGCCGTCCCCGATGCGTCTGGTCGCCCGCAGCGTGAGGACCCGGGTCTTCCCCGAACCGGCGCCGGCCACGATGCACAGTGCCGCTGCCGGCGAGTCGACGCTGAGACGTTGTTCGGCCGTCAGCGTGGCCAGGGCCCGTTCCAGCCCCCCGCCGCCCGAGCCCTCGTCGATCTGCCGGTCGGGGCCGGTCTCCACACCACTCACGGTGAGGCCTGCGGCCACTGCCGTTGTGGGAGCCTGACCTCGGTGGCTGTCGGCTCGCTGGACCTGAGCTCGGTCAGCGCCAGGCCGGTCGGTCCCCGCCCGGTCGGCCCCAGCTCCCGGCGCACAGGGGTGGGCTCCCATCGTTCCACGGAAGGCGAGGCTATCGGTAGGGTGTACCGGTGCTGAAGTCGTTCGCCGGCGGTCGCCTGTTCGGTGGAACCTGGGGTACGGAAACCCCTACTGTGCTCGCTCTCCACGGATGGGCCCGTAGCCACCGTGACTTCGATTCCGTATTTGCCCCCCGGGTGCCGGCCCGGCTGGACCAGGCGGTGATGCCGGCCGGCAGCGGGGGAGCGGGGAGCGTCCCCCCGGCGACCGGGGTGGACGCCGGTTCCACCGTGGGGGCCGTCGCCGCCATCGGTCCTGACCTGTTCGGCTTCGGGTCCACCCCTCCTCCGCCCGAGCCCTGGGGCAACGAAGACTATGCCCGTCACCTGCTCCCCCTGTTCGAAGAGGACGGGCTGCTGGCCGAGCGGGTGGTGATCGTGGCCCACTCCTTCGGAGGCCGGGTGGCCCTCGGCCTCCAGGCGCTGGTGCCGGATCGGATCGAGCGGATGGTCCTGTGCGGCGTACCCCTTCTCGACCGCCGCCACCGCCGATCCCGACCGCCCTCTGCCTACCGCCTGATCCGGCGGCTCCACTCCCTCGGGCTGGTCAGTTCCGATCGGATGGAGGCAGCCCGCAATCGGTACGGGTCCCGTGATTATCGGGAGGCTCAGGGTGTGATGCGCGGCGTGCTGGTGGCCGCCTTGGGCGAACAGTACGCCGAGGCCATGGCGACCATCGACTGCCCCGTCGACCTGGTCTGGGGTGAGATGGACACCGAGGTTCCGCTCGAGGTGGCCGTCCGGGCCCAGGGGGTATTGCCCCGGGCCTCCCTCACCGTGCTTCCCGGGGTGGGACATCTGGTCCCCACCGAGGCGCCGGACCAGCTGTTGACCGCCATCCTCGGAGGAGATGACGCCTCCCGGACCGGCGGTCCGTGAGGCTAGTGGGGACCCTCGCCACCACCGCACTCGACCTCTCCCGTCTGCACAGCGGAGTGGCGTGGATCACGGTCGTCGGTTGTGTGGCGGCCTGCGTGCCTGCCGGGCTCCGTTGGTTGCGGGTGGCCCAGAGGGAGCACTACCTGGCCGGATCAGTGTCGCGATTTGCCCTCCGCTGGTGGCGGTCGACGGTTCCCAACCGGATCGGTGCCCTGGTCGCTCTGGCCGCCGCCGTCGCATCGTTGTGGTCCCCCGTCGTCGGGATCCTCACCGCCGCCGTGGTGGTCGCCGGCCCTATCGGACTCTCCGTGCGCGGAAGGACATCGCCCCTGGCCTGGACCCGTCGCCTGCGGACGCTGGCTGCAGTGTGGGCCGGGCTCGAATTGGCGGTGGTCGTGGTCGGTGCCATCCTCGGCGTTCCGTCGGTAGCGGCGGTGGTGGCGGCGCTAGCGGTGCCGTCCCTCGTCGATCTAGCCTGCGCCGTCGCCTCCCCCTTCGAGCGCCGGGCGTCGGCCCACTTCGTCGACGACGCCTCGCACCGCCTCGATGCGGTCCATCCCACCATCGTGGCCATCACCGGATCCTTCGGCAAGACGTCGACCAAGAACCACGTGGCCCACGTGGTGGGATCGGTCCGCTCGGTCGTGGCCACCCCGGCCAGTTTCAACAACCGGGCCGGATTGGCTCGGGCCGTCAATGAGCACCTGAGCGAAGGCACGGAGGTCTTCGTGGCCGAGATGGGAACCTACGGGCCGGGGGAGATCGCCGACCTGTGCCGCTGGTGCCCTCCGGACATCGCCGTGATCACGGCCATCGGGCCCGTCCACCTCGAGCGGTTCGGATCCGAGGACCGGATCGTGGCGGCCAAGGCCGAGATCATCGAACATGCCGAGCGGGTGGTCCTGCCGGTCGACGACCCCCGCCTGGCCGTTCTGGCCGACGGCGCCGTCGCCGCCGGGAAGCGGGTCTACCGATGTTCGACCACCGACCGCACGGCCGACGTCTGTGTGGTCGCCTCGCCGGGGAGCAGCGGTCGGACCTGCATGTCGGTCTTCGTCGACGGCGAGTTGGCCGGTGAAGGGCTGTCCGTCCCCAACGGCGTGCAGCCCACCAACCTGGCCTGCACGGTGGCCGTGGCTCTGGCTCTCGACATCGAGCCGGCACTCATCGTCGAGCGGTTGCACGATCTTCCCCCAGTGGACCATCGACTGGCTGCCATGGTGTCCCCGTCGGGGGTGGTCATCCTGGATGACACTTACAACGCCAACCCGGCCGGTGCCGCCGCCGCCCTGGGCGCACTGGTCGCCGCCACCGGTGAGCCGGGGGGGTCGGTCGGGGAGCGCCGACTGGCGGTGGTGACGCCGGGAATGGTCGAGCTGGGGCCGCGCCAATTCGAGGAGAACCGCCGGTTCGCCTCGACCGCCGTCTCGGTGGCCACCGACCTGGTCATCGTCGGACGGACCAACCGGCGGGCTCTGCAGACAGGGGCGCGGGCCGCCGACCGAGCCGGGGCCGAGGTCACCCTGGTCACGGACAGACAGCATGCCGTCGGCTGGGTGCGCACCCATCTGGCCTCGGGCGACGCGGTGCTGTACGAAAACGACCTGCCGGACCACTACCCTTGACCCACTGAGCCACCGCACTGTGCTGACCAGCGGTGGTTCCTGCGTCCCCGTCCCCTTATCCGAGGAGCCCGCCCAGCGTGACCGACGTCGCCGTCATCTTCGGAGGCCCCTCTCCCGAGCACGATGTCAGCGTGCTCACCGGGCTGCAGGCGGCCCGGGGCCTGAGGGGCGGTAGCGGTGGCTCGACGGTGCCGGATGTCACCGTCCGCGCCCTGTTCTGGACCAAGACGGGCGACTGGTTCGAGGTCGACCCCGGCCTGGAGGCCGAGTCCTTCGTCGAGGGCGTCCCGGGTGGGGCCAAACGACTGCAATTCGTGGCCGCTCCCGGTGGGGGGTTCTCGGAGCCCGGGGGCCGGCTCGGACGGTCGCGGGACCTGGCCGTCGACGTGGCCCTGGTCTGTTGTCACGGGGGGCCGGGCGAAGACGGCACCCTGCAGGCTGCCTTGGACCTGGCCGGCATTCGTTACACCGGTCCGACCGTGGCCGGCGCCGCTCTGGGCATGGACAAGCTGGCCTTCGGGTGGGTGGCGGCCGGAGCGGGGCTGCCCACGCTGCCCCGGTTGCCGCTGGTGGGGGAGGCCGACCCGCCGCTCTTCGATGGCCCGTTCATCCTCAAGCCCCGTTTCGGCGGGTCGTCCATCGGTATCGACGTGGTCCAGGACTTCGGCACTGCTCTGGACCGGTTGGGAGTCAATCCGCATCTGCGTCTCGGAGCGGTGCTCGAGCCCTACCATCCGGAGATGAGTGACCTCCAGATAGGGGTGCGCACCTGGCCCACGCTCGAGCTCTCCGCCGTGGAGCGGCCCATCCGGTCGACCGGCGCGGCCGACATCCTCGACTATCGCGACAAGTACGTGGCCGGCGAAGGCATGGCCGGGGCCAACCGCGAGCTACCGGCGCAGATCCCGTCCGAATTGGAGAAGGGACTGCGAGAGGCGGCGGAGATGATTGCCCAGGTGGCCGGAGTCAGGGGTGTGGCCCGCATCGATTTTCTTTCGGACGGGACTCGCTTCGTGGTCAACGAGATCAACACCATCCCCGGCTCGCTGGCCCGGTACCTGTGGGTGAACCCAACCCTCCCGTTCACCACGCTGCTCACCGATCTTCTCAGCGAAGCCCGCCAACGACCGACCCACGCCTACTCGGCGGTGGGCGCTGACGGAACCGTTCTGCGGTCGGCGGGTTCGATCGCGGGCAAGTTGGGCTGAACCGTTTGGCCGACCGCCGGCTCACGCTGCTCCCCGATGAGAAAGTTCTGGTCGACATCAGGCCCCACTGGCTGTTTCTGGCCGGCCCCCTGGCCACAGCCCTGATCCTCATCAGCGTGGGTGTGGTCCTCGATGTGACCATTCCCCACACCTCGGTCGCCCTGCACTGGGTCGAAGGTCTGGTGGTCGCCGTCCCCTGTGTCTGGTTGGCTGTCCGCGCCGTGCGCTGGCGCACCACCCGTCTGTTGATGACCAACGCCCGGGTCGTCGAACAGTGGGGGGTAGTGATGCGACGAGATCTATCGACCGGGTTGGCCGACATCGACCAGGTGGTCGTCGTCCGATCGCTCCTCCGGCGCATGGTCGGCGCCGGCCGTATCGAACTGGTGCTGGTCGGTGGCCGAATCCGCCTGATCGAGGACGTGCGTAAGCCGGTGATCTTCCAGCGGGTCATCACCCGCCGGCTCCGGCCGGGCACTCCTCCCTTGCGGTGGGACTGACCGGTCCGGCGCCGGAACGGACAGGGCCGGATGTGGTCTTCCCCGCCATAGAGATGATGGCGGTCCGGTCACCCCGCCTCTTTGGGGGCCAGTGCCCCGTCGCTGGGCCGTACCCGCCAGGCTCCGGTCGGCCACCCGTCGAGGCGGAGGGCACCCGGTCGGGTCAGGGCCACCACGCACCCGCCGAATCCGGCCCCTGTCATCCGGGCGCCCCACACACCGGGGCGGCCCGATAGCTCCGCCACCAGCCGGTCGAGCTCCGGGGTGGAGACCTCGTAGTCGCGGGCCAGGCTCCGATGGCTCTCGATCATGAGCGAACCGGCTGTGGCCAGGTCGTCGGCGGCCACGGCGTTGACAAACTCCAGCACCCGTCGGCACTCGGTGACCACGTGCCGGGCCCGGGCCCTCAATGCCGGATCGATGAGGCCGACCAGATCGGTGGGCTGGGCCAGCCCGAGCGGTCCGATCTTGGCTGCCGCTGCTTCGCATTCGGCCACCCTGGCGGCATAGAGCGAGGTGGGCAGGTTCCGGTGGAGGCCGGAGTGTATGACCACCACGTCCATCTCCCCGGGGAGGTCGATATGCCGGAAGGTCGAGGACCCGAAGTCGATGAGCAGAGCCTGGCCCTCCCGCCCGGCCGCGGCCACCAAGGGATCCATGGCTCCGACCGGGGGACCGGTGAGATGCTCCGCCTGCTGGCACAGACCGGCCAGCATCCATGCCGGTCCGGTGACGCCCAGTACGTCGGCCAGGGCCACACACAGGGCGGCGCTGGATGAAAGCCCCGATCCGATGGGCAGATTCGACTCGATGTGGAGACGTCCGCCGGTTTCGGGTCGGGCCAGCGCCACCATCGCTCCCACCAGGCGGGCCCAAGGTGGGGACAAAGCGGTGATGGTGTCGCCACCGGGGGGCAGGTCCAGCGCAATGGTGGCCGCGTCGGCAAAGGAGTCGGAGGTGACCAGGAGGTCCGACCGGGTCGTCGCAGTCAGGGTCACCGTCACCCCGAGGTCGATGGCCATGGGAAGGGCCAGCCCCTGGTTGTAGTCGGTGTGGTCCCCGATGAGATTGACCCGCCCCGGAGCGGTGGCCCGCCGCACTACGGCCATAGCCGTCCCCCGGGCCGCCCCATCCTGGGTTGCATTTGACCCCCGGCGTCTGCGGAGGCCAGCATCCGCCCATGACCATCCCGCATCAGACCCATCCGTCGCCGGTATGCCACCGAGCGGGGACGACCCCGGACGGTGGGCGGTGAGCGGGCCTCTCGAGGGGGTCCGTATCGTCGAACTGGCCGGGTTGGGCCCCGCTCCGTTCGCCGGCATGATGCTGGCTGACGCCGGCGCCGACATAGTGCGCATCGACCGTTACGAGAAGGCCTCCTACCCTCCCCTGTCGGAGCCCCACGTCGATCTCATGAACCGGGGACGGCGCTCGGTGGCCGTCGATCTCAAAAATCCGGCCGGCGTCGAACTGATCCTCCGACTGGTCGAGCAGTCCGACGGACTGATGGAGGGTTTCCGCCCGGGCGTGGCCGAAAGGTTGGGTCTCGGTCCGACCGTCTGCCTCGACAGAAACCCGAAGCTGGTGTTCGGCCGGATGACCGGATGGGGCCAGAGCGGGCCCATGGCTCTGCGCGCCGGTCACGATATCGACTACATCGCCATAGCCGGTGCGCTCGATCCCATCGGCCGGGCCGGCGATCGTCCTGTCCCTCCCCTCAACCTGGTGGGTGACTTCGGCGGCGGGGGCATGCTGCTGGCCTTCGGCATGCTGGCCGCCATCATCCATGCCCAACGCACCGGTCGCGGACAGGTGGTCGACGCCGCCATGGTCGACGGCGCCGCTGCCCTCATGGCCATGACCTACACCCTGCGGGCCGCCGGTATGTGGAATGGCCCCCGAGGCACCAATCTCCTCGACACCGGCGCCCCTTTCTACGAGGTCTACGAGACCTCCGACGGAGGCTTCATGGGGGTCGGTGCCATCGAGCCCCAGTTCTACGCCGAGCTGATCCGACTGCTCGGCCTGGAGGGCGAGGAGCTGCCGTCCCAGATGGACCGCCAGGCCTGGCCGCAGATGAAGGAGCGGTTCGCCGCCATCTTCGCCGCCCGGACCCGGGCCCAGTGGGAAAAGGTCTTCGAGGAGAGCGACGCCTGTGTCGCCCCGGTGTTGTCGATGGATGAGGCCTCCCTCCATCCCCACAACCGCTGGCGCGAGACCTTCACCGAGGTTTCCGGTGTCGTGCAGCCCGCTCCGGCGCCCCGGTTCGAAGCCACCCCCGGGTCCATACGGAGACCTCCACCCAACCCCGGTCAGCACGCCGACGAAGCCCTGACCGACTGGGGTCTGAGCGGTGCGGAGATTGCCGACCTTCGGACCCGGGCTGCCATCCGGTAACCGTAGCCAGGGTCGTCAGCGGGCAAGGGCGGCCGACGGCGACGGTGTGGTCGGCCGTGATGTTTGACCCGGTCGGTCAGAGATTGACGACAGGGCAGGTCACGGTCCGGGTGATCCCCTCGATGAGCTGGATGCGGCCGACCACCATCTGACCCAGCTCGTCGACGGTGGCCGCCTCGGCCCGGACGATCACGTCGTAGGGGCCGGTCACCCCCTCGGCGGCTACAACGCCCTCTAGCGCGGCCACCGTCCGGGTCACCGTGGCGGCCCGCCCCACTTCGGTCTGTATGAGGACGTAAGCATTGACCGGCATGTGTTCCTCCTCGATGGGTGGAGCAAAGCGGCGGTGAACGGCCAGCATGTTACCGCCGCCGGGGCAACGGATGGGCCTGAGGGGCATACCATGCCGTGGTGGGCGTTCGGCAACGCGGCGACCAGTTCCGTCGCCTGGCCCGGTCGGCCATCACCGACCTCTTCGACCAGCGCCGGCCATTTGGGCGACTGGCGCTGACCCACGTGCTCATGACGGCGGGGGACACCATGTTCGCCGTCTCGCTGGCCGGGTCGCTGTTCTTCTCGATCTCACCCATGGCCGCCAAGGACAAGGTCCTTCTCTATCTACTGCTGACCATTGCCCCTTTTGCCGTGGTGGCGCCGGCTCTCGGACCGCTCGTCGATCGGAGTCGTGGCGCCCGTCGGGCCACCGTCATCGCTTCGGCGGTCGGACGGGCCGTGCTGTGCCCGTTCCTGGCCCGTGACATCCACTCGCTTCTGTTGTTCCCTGAGGCGTTCCTCATGCTGGTGCTGTCCAAGGTCTATCTGGTGACCAAGGGGGCTCTGGTGCCGGAGATGGCCGCCATGGGCCTGGTCGACGAGGAAGGTCCCGACGAGATTCCCGGGCCCGGCTCCGGGGGTCCGCCCCCCACCCTGTCGGACAGCCCGGCCGACCTGTCGGCCCGTCTGGGGGGCGTTCCGCCGGCTGAGCCGTCGGCCGGGGATCCTCCGGTCCTGGCCCGCCCGGACCCGGGCACTCCGCCGTACGGCACGCCGGTGGTCAGGGTGGAGGACCCCTTCAACGGCGATGTCCTCCTCGAGCCGGACCTGGCCACACTCAATGCCCGGCTCGGTTTGTTGGCTTCCCTTTCCGGGTTCGCCATTGCCCTTCCGGCGGTGGCCATCCTCAAGCTGGGTGGGGCCCCGAGCGTCCTCTGGTCCGACGTCGCCGTCTTTGTGGCCGCCGCCGCCGCCGGCATCCGACTTCCCGTATTGCGGGGCACCCGGAGGGGCCAGAAATCGAGCGCCGGCGGCGCAGTGACGCCCCCCCGTCCGGCATCGACCGAACGGGATCCCGTCCAGCCCGAACTGCAATGGGCACCGGACGTCGACGCCGTCTGGGCCGGCGACCAGGAGGATCTGGCCGCCTTCCTTCCCCTGGCTGACACCGAGGTGATGCTGGCCCTCATGCCCATGTCGGTGCTGAAGGCCCTGGTGGGCTTCCTCACCTTTCTCTTCGCCTTCGACCTGCGACGAGAAGGAGCCGCCACCTGGTGGTTCGGCTTCGTCCTCGGCGCCCTCACCGCCGGGGCCCTCATCGGGGTGCTGCTCGTCGGTCGTATCCGTCGACTCCTCAGCGAACAGCAGATCCTGGCCGCCGCCCTGTGTCTGGTCGCCGTCGTCGCCGCTCTCGGCGCCTTCTACCCGGGCCGGGTCTTCCTGGCCGTGGTGGCCCTGGCCGTGGGTGCAGCCGGCGCGGTGGCCAAGCCGTCGTTCGACGCCCTGGTCCAGCGGCACGTCCGCGAATCCAACCAGGGCAGAGCCTTCGCCCGGTTCGAGACCCGCTTCCAGCTCATGTGGGTGGTGGGCTCCCTGGTGCCGGTGGTGCTCTCGCTGTCGCTGGCGGCCGGCTATATGGTCATGGCCGTGGCCGCCGCGGTGGCCGCAGTGTCCTACCTGAGCTCCCAGCGGGCCGTCAGGGGGCGGCGCTGACCCGGCCTCAGCCCAACTGCTGTTCGAGCTTGTCCACTTCGGCCTGCAGGGTGGCCGGCAGCTTGTCGCCGAAGGTGGCGAAGTGCTCGCGGATGCGGGGCACCTCGGCCCGCCATTCATCGGCGTTCACCGCCAACAGCTTCTCCATGTCGGCGGCCGACACGTCCAACCCCTCCGTGTCGATAGCGCCCTGTCCCGGGACCAGGCCGATGGGGGTGTCGATGGCCGCGCCCGTCCCGCTCACCCGCTCGAAGACCCACTCCAACACGCGTGAGTTCTCGCCGTAGCCGGGCCATAGCCAACGGCCCGACTCGTCCTTCCGGAACCAGTTGACGTAGAAGATCTTGGGGAGTTTGTCCGGATCGGCCCCGGCCCCGATGGAGAGCCAATGGGCGAAGTAGTCGGCCATGTTGTATCCGCAGAAGGGAAGCATGGCGAAGGGGTCCCGCCGCAGGTTGCCCACGGCCCCGGCCGCGGCCGCCGTCGTTTCGGACGCCATGATGGATCCCAGGAATACGCCGTGCTCCCAGTTCCGTGACTGGAACACGAGCGGCACCACCGAGGCCCGCCGGCCTCCGAACAGAATGGCGTCGATGGGGACGCCGGCCGGATCCTCCCACTCGGAGGCGATGGCCGGATCCTGGGCGGCGGGGACGGTGAAGCGGGCGTTGGGATGGGCGGCGGGGCCGTCCGACTCGGGCGTCCACGACTGGCCCTTCCACGAGGTCAGGTGGGCGGGTGGCTCTTCGCTCATCCCCTCCCACCACACGTCGCCGTCGTCGGTGAGGGCGGTGTTGGTGAAGACGGCGTTGCCGTCCAAGGTGAGCATGGCATTGGGGTTGGTGTGGCTGTTGGTGCCCGGTGCCACCCCGAAGAACCCCGATTCGGGATTGATGGCGTAGAGGCGGCCATCGGGCCCGAACTTCATCCAGCAGATGTCGTCGCCCACCGTCTCCACTTTCCAGTCGGGCAGGGTGGGGATGAGCATGGCCAGATTGGTCTTGCCGCAGGCCGACGGGAAGGCCCCGGTTACGTAGCGGGTCTCACCGGCCGGCGAGGTGAGTTTGAGGATGAGCATGTGCTCGGCCAGCCAGTTATCGTCCCGGGCCATCACCGAGGCGATGCGCAGGGCGAAGCACTTCTTCCCCAGCAAGGCGTTGCCGCCGTAGCCGGAGCCGTACGACCAGATCTCCCGGGTCTCCGGGAAGTGGACGATGTACTTGTTGTCGGCATCGCACGGCCACGGCGAGTCCGCTTGGCCTTCGGCCAGCGGGGCGCCGACAGAATGGAGGCAGGGCACGAACTCACCATCGTCGCCCAGGACTTCCAGCGCCCCCCGACCCATGCGGGTCATGATCCGCATGGAAACGGCCACATAGGCCGAGTCGGTGATCTCCACGCCGATGTGGGCGATGGAGGAGCCCAGCGGGCCCATGGAGAAAGGAACCACGTACATGGTGCGCCCCCGCATGCACCCCTTGAACAGCCCGGTCAGCATCGAGCGCATCTCGCCGGGATCCTTCCAGTTGTTGGTCGGTCCGGCGTCCGATTCGAGGGTCGAACAGATGTAGGTGCGGTCCTCCACCCGGGCCACATCGCCGGGGTCGGAGTGGGCCCAGTAGCTGTTCGGCCGCTTGGCATCAGCCAGGCGGGTGAAGGTGCCGTTGTCCACCAGCAACTGACAGAGGCGGTCGTACTCCTCGGCCGATCCGTCGCACCACTCGACAATGTCGGGCTCGGTCAGTGCGGCGATCTCGTCCACCCATGCAAGCAGCTTCTTGTTGGCGGTGGGGGGCATGGGCTGATCACTCCTCCTCGAGGTTCCGGCTTCTCCGGCAAGCGTCATCTACAGGCTGTCCACGGGTTATCCACTGATTCTAGTGGGGGGCAACACCGCTCAATGGTAGGCAAGGGTACGTGAACAGTCCCAATTCCGGCCAACAGGGTGGTGGGCCCGAACCGCGGTCGGGTACGGACGCCGGCTCCCGGGTCGACGGGATTGACGAGTTGGCGGCCATCGACCATCTCCGGTCCCTGTTCGAGGCCACGGCGCGGATTCTGGACCCGGCCCGGCCCGTACCTCCCCCTGGGGACGTCTGGATCGGTGACGACGCCGCTGTCGTCAACACCGGCCCCGGTGCCCAGGTGTGGGCGACCGACCTGGTGGTCGACGGTGTCCACGTCGATCTCGACCTGTGTGGCCTCGATGACATGGGCTTTAAGGCACTTATGGTGACTGCTTCGGATCTGGCCGCCATGGGGGCCATGCCCGCGTGTGCGCTGGTCTCGATGGCCGCTCCGCCGGGAACCGATCTCGGGGCCCTGGGCCGGGGCGTGGCCGCCGCATCCGAAGCGTCACGGTGCGTGGTGGTGGGCGGGGATCTGTCCCAGTCGGGGACCCTGGTGGTCTCGGTATCGGTGCTGGGCGTGCTGAGGGGCCCGGACCGGATCGGTCCCATGCTCCGCTCCGGAGCCTTGCCGGGCCACCATCTGATGCTCACCGGACCGCTCGGCGCCTCGGCCGCCGGCCTCCGGATCCTTCGTCAATGGGTCGAGGGGGGGACAGGGGAGCCCTCGACGAACCGGCCCAGCCGGTCCAGGCCGACCTGTCCCGTGCCTATCGCCGTCCGGTGGCCCGCCTGGAGGCGGGCGAGACCGGTCGCCTGGCCGGGGCCAGCGCGGCCATCGACGTGTCCGACGGCCTGGCGTCCGACCTTCGCCACCTGGGTCGGTCCTCGGGAGTGGGTATCGCCCTCGACCGGGTTCCGGTGGCCGACGGTGCCAGCCTCACCGAGGCCCTGGGTGGGGGAGAGGATTATGAGCTGGTCATGACCACGCCCGACCCGGACCGGATGCTCGAGGCCTTCCGCTCGGCCAGCCTTCCGGACCCCATCGCCATAGGTCGGTGTACCGACCGGTCCGGCCACTACACCTACGCCGGACGACCGCTTCCCCTCGGAGGGTGGAGCCACCGGTTCTGATCTGGCCGCCGGTTCTTAGCCGAGGGCCCCCGCTACCCGGACCCGAATCAGGCCGGACCCGAATCAGGCCGGACCCGAATCAGGCCGGGATGTCCCTGACCGGCCGCTTGACGACCTTGCCCGACCGAATGCACGACGTGCAGACGTGGAGACGGCGGGGCGATCCATCCACCAGCGCCCGGACCTTCTGGATGTTGGGGTTCCAACGCCGCTTGGTCCGCCGGTGGGAGTGGCTGATGCTCATTCCGAATGACGGCTTCTTGCCGCACACCTCACACACCGCTGCCATGACGTTCTTACTTCCTCTCGGGGTCCTTCAGGTAAGTCGCAAAGGTTAGCATCCTGGCCATGGTGGCCCTCGACACGCTCGGCGCAACCCAACTGTGCCAGGTCATCGGCACCTTCCGTGACGGGCTCCGGTCTCATCAGGAGGTCATCAACCGACTCAACGTCTACCCGGTTCCCGACGGCGACACCGGCACCAATATGGCCCTGACCCTCGAGTCGGTGGTCGAGGAGCTGGACACTCTCGACTCGCCCGATCTGGGGGCGGCCTGCAAAGCCATCGCCCACGGGTCGCTGATGGGCGCCCGGGGCAACTCGGGGGTCATCCTGTCCCAGCTTCTCCGCGGCATCACCGAGGTCCTGTCCGGTTCGTCCGGCCCCCCCGGCCCCCGCGCCCTGTCCGAGGCTCTGACCCAGGCTGACCAGTTGGCCCGCGACGCAGTCATGCGGCCGGTGGAGGGGACCATCCTGACGGTGGCCCGGGGGGCGGCCGAGCGAGCCCGGTCCGCCGCCGAGCAGGGAGAGTCACTGGTCGGCGTGGTCGAGGCGTCACGGGCCGGGGCGGCCGAGGCCTTGGCCCGCACCCCATCGCTCCTGCCCGTTCTGGCCCAGGCGGGAGTCGTCGACGCCGGGGGCACCGGCTACCTGCTGCTCTTCGATGCCCTGCTCAGCGTGCTCGACGGGCGGGCCATGCCGACACCGCCGGATCTGCCGCCCCAGCATTTCAGCCCGGACAATCCTGAGGCCCCCGGCACAGCTCCGCCCCGGGACGGCATCGACGCCGAGGCGAACCTGGCCGAACTCCGGTACGAGGTCATGTACCTGCTCGAAGCGCCCGATTCCACCATCCCCTCCTTCAAGGAGGTATGGGCGGGCATCGGCGATTCGATCGTGGTGGTGGGCGGGGACGGTCTGTGGAACTGCCACATCCATACCGACGACATCGGTGCGGCCATCGAGGCCTCACTGGATGCGGGACGGCCGCGCAACGTACGGGTCACCGACCTTTTGGAGCAGGTCGAGGAGGAGCGTTGGGTCCGCGAGGCAGCGGCCACCGCAGGCAGCGGCCCAGCCGAAACGCCGCCCGGACCACCCCCCGCCACCGGAGTGGTCGCCGTGGCCACCGGAGACGGGGTGGGCCGCATTTTTCGCTCGCTGGGCGTCCAACGTCTCATCGCCGGAGGGCAGTCCATGAACCCTTCCACCGCCGACCTGGTGGAAGCGGTGGAGGCCGTGCGCTCGGACCACGTGATCATCCTGCCCAACAACGGCAACATCCTCCCTGTGGCCGAGCGGGTGGGCGATTTGACCGCCAAATCGGTCTGGGTGGTGCCCACCGACACCATCACCGAGGGATTCGCCGCCCTCCTGGCTTACGACCCCGAAGCGGAGGGGGCGGTCAACGCCCGGGAGATGGAGGCGTCGGCCGCCAAGGTGGTTCCCGGCGAGGTGACCCGGGCCGTACGGGACTCCGAGTGCCGGGTCGGCCCGATCGGGGCGGGCGACTGGCTGGGTCTGTCGCGGCGGGGGATCGAGACGGTGAACGACTCGTTGGCCGGAGCCGCCTGTGAGCTGCTGGCTGTCCTGGTAGGTGACGAGCACGACCTGGTCACCATCATCGAAGGCGAGGGGTCAGGGGCGGCTGACACCCGCCGGATCACCGAGTGGATCCGGGATCAGAGACCTCATGTCGAGACCGAGGTGCATCACGGCGGTCAGCCTCTCTACCCCTATCTGTTCTCCATCGAGTGATCGTCGACACCCTTCACGACGAGGAGCCGGTGGGGCTGAGCGGGCGCAAGCTGCGACAGCTGGCCGACCTGGCGGTGTCGGTCCTGAAGGGAGTGGGAACGGCAGCCACGCGGGACTTGTCCGAGCTGGGGGTCGACACCGTGCTCGATCTCCTCACCCACTACCCACGCCGGTACATCGACGGGACCCGTCTCGTGCCCATCGCCGATCTGAGCCCCGGCGACAAGACCTCGATACTCGGCGAGGTGACCAGGGTGAATCGACCTCCCGCGGCCTACGGCAGAGGGCGGCGACGGTCGCCCACCCGGGTGATCATCCAGATCTCCGACGGCAGCGGCCGCATCGACGCCGTCTTCTTCAATCAGGGGTGGCGGGCCAAGCAGCTGCCGGTGGGCACCATGGCCCTGCTGTACGGGACGGTGGGCGTCTATGGCGGCGCGCTCCAGCTCAACAGTCCCACCGCCGAAGTGATCCGAGCATCGGGGGAGGGCAGCGAGTCCGATGACGGCTCGCCATCGGGAAGGATCTACCCGGTCTATCCCCTCACCGACAAGGCCAATCTCACCTCGGCACAGATCAGCCGCTACGTGGGGGAGGCCCTGGACCGGGCCGGTCGGTTGGCTGATCCCCTGCTGGGGCCGTGGCGTGGACGTTTCGACCTGATCGACCGCACGGCCGCCTTCAACCAGATCCACCGGCCCAGGGCGATGGCCGATTGCGAGCCGGCCCGTCGCCGGTTGGCTTTCGACGAGTTGTTCCGCCTGCAGTTGGCCCTGGTCCTGCGTCAGGAGCGACTGGCCCGCGACGCCCGGGGCATCCGCCATGTGGTCGAGCGCCAGGACGGTTCCCCCACCCTGGTGGATCGCTTCATCGGCAATCTTCCCTTCTCACTGACTGCGGCGCAGGGCCGGGCCATCACGGCCATCCGCCAGGACCTGGCCGGTTCTCTGCCCATGCACCGGCTGCTCCAGGGTGACGTCGGGTCCGGCAAGACGGTGGTGGCGGTGGCCTCCATGCTGGTGGCCACGGAAGGCGGACATCAGGCTGCGCTGATGGCGCCGACCGAGGTGCTGGCCGAACAGCACGGGACCGAGGTCATCAGCCTCGTCGATGGACTCACCGTTCCCGATCCGTCCACTCTGGAGGGTCGACGGCCCCTGCGTACGGCCGTCCTCACCAGCAAGACCCCGGCGGGCGAGCGGGCCACCATCCACGCCCGGCTGGAGGACGGCACGCTGGATCTCCTCATCGGAACCCACGCCCTGCTCACCGATCAGGTCACCTTCCGCTCCCTCGGCGTGGTGGTCATCGACGAGCAACATCGATTCGGCGTGGAGCAGAGGGCAGCCCTTCGGGCCAAGGGACGGGGCCACACCGGCGACGGTCATGACCCGGATCTGCTGGTCATGACCGCCACCCCCATTCCGCGCACGGCCGCCATGGTGGTCTTCGGTGACCTGGACATGACCATCGTCGACGAGCTGCCTCCGGGGCGGCTTCCGGTGGTCACGTCCTGGTTGCGCAACCCGGACCAGGTCGTCGGGGCTTGGGACCGGGTGCGCAGCGAGGTCGCCACCGGGCATCGTGCCTTCGTGGTGTGTCCCCTGGTCGAAGGGTCTGCCCGGGTGCAGGCCACCTCGGTGGTGGCCGAGAGGGAACGCCTGATGGAGGAGGAGCTGTCCGGACTACGGGTCGGGCTGCTGCACGGCCAGCTCCCGGCGGCGGCCAAAGAGAAGGTCATGGCCGAGTTCCGGTCGGGGGCGGTCGATGTGCTGGTGGCCACTACGGTCATCGAAGTGGGCGTGGACGTACCCGAAGCATCGGTGATGGTCATCGAGGACGCTGATCGTTTCGGTATCGCTCAGCTCCACCAGTTGCGCGGTCGGGTGGGTCGGGCCCACGAACCGTCCTGGTGCTATCTCCTGTCCGAGAACGACACCCCGGAAGCGGCCACCCGCCTGTCGGCCATGGAGCGGACCACCGACGGTTTCGAGCTGGCCGAGGTGGATCTGGAGCTGCGGGGTGAAGGGACCATCCTGGGCGCACGGCAAAAGGGTCGCAGCGATCTCAAACTGGCCAAGCTGATCTCCGATCAGCCTCTGGTGGTCGCCGCCCGTCAGCTGGCCGAGGAGCTCGTGTCGGAGGACCCCGATCTGGCCGCCCACGGCCTCCTGGTCGACGAACTCCGCCTCTTCGTCGATGAGGAGGAAGCCGAGTTCCTGTTCAAGAGCTGATCTCTACTGCGGGGGGCCGGCGGCCGGGGCTCCGCGGTGGCCGTGGCCGGAGGAGGCCGAGGCCTGTGCCGAACGGCCGGGCCCTTAGGCTGCAAGCGTGCGTGTGATTGCTGGGGAGCTAGGCGGTCGGCGTCTGTCGGCACCCACCGATCCGGGGGTGCGCCCGACCTCAGAGAGGGTGCGAGAGGCCGTCTTCGACATCCTGTTCAGCCTGGGCGGGGTGGAGGGGATGCAGGTGGCCGACCTCTTCGCCGGTTCGGGGGCCATGGGGATCGAAGCGCTGTCCCGTGGCGCCGCCGCCGTCACCTTTGTCGACGACAACCCGGCCGCTCTCACCGCCCTGCGGGACAACCTGTCTTCGCTGGGCCTGGGCCACGCCGGAGGTGCCGGTGACGTGACAGTGATCCGAGCCGATGTCACCACGTGGGCGCCCACCACGGCATCCCGTTATGACCTCATCCTGTGTGACCCCCCCTACGACTTCGACGGATGGCAGTCCCTGGTGGCCGACCTCCCCGGTGATCTCGCCGTCCTCGAGTCAGGTGCGCCGATTGCCGCTCCGCAAGGGTGGGGAGTCATAAAATCCAGGCGGTATGGGGGTACCATCGTGACGGTGGCCCGCCCTGAACTGGTTGCCGAGAAAGGCGTTTCGTGAGGATCGCGCTCATTCCCGGGTCATTCGACCCGGTCCACAATGGACACCTCGAAGTCATCGAACGGGCCTCCCGGCTGTTCGACGAAGTGGTGGTGGCCACGTTGCGCAACCCCCAAAAGAGCGAAGCGCTCTTCGACCTACCCGAGCGACAAGAGATGCTCGAGGATTCGCTCGAGCATCTGGCCAACGTCCGGATCGTCTCGGTCTCCACCCTGGTGGTCAACGTGGCCCACGACGTGGGCGCCAGCGCCATCGTCAAAGGGCTGCGGGCCGTGTCGGACTTCGAGAACGAGCTGCAGATGGCCCAGATGAACAAGCAGCTCTCCGGAGTGGAGACCCTCTTCATTCCCACCAGTTCGGCCCATTCCTTCATCGCTTCCCGTCTCCTCCGGGAGGTGGCCCGCTTCGGCGGCGACGTGACCTCGTTCGTTCCCAAAGTGGTGGCGGTGCGGCTGCAGGAGAAGTTCGCCGATGAGTGATCTCTTCGAGGACATCGACCAGGAGCGGAACAGGAGCGGGAACCACGACGCCGAGGCGCTGATCCGCAGCGCCCTGGATGCGGTCCAGACGGCCAAGGCCATGCCCCTGTCGGCATCGGTGTTGGTGTCTCGTGAGGAGTTGGCTGACCTGCTCCAGTCGGCCCTCGACTGCATGCCGGACGAGCTCCGCCAAGCCCGTTGGCTGCTCAAGGAACGGGACGAGTTCCTGGCCGAGAAAGGCCGCGAGGCCGACGCCCTCCTGGAGGAGGTGAGGGTTCAGGCCGAGCGCATGGTCCAACGGACCGAGATCGTCCGTCAGGCCAACCATGTGGCCCAGCGCATACTGGACGACGCCAACGAAGAGGCACGCCGCCTCCGTCACGAGGCCGAGGATTATGCCGATCAGAAGCTGGCCAGTTTCGAGATCGTCCTGGACCGCACCATGAAGACCGTCCAGGCCGGCCGCGAGAAACTGCAGGTGACGCCGCTCCCCAAGGTTGAGATCGGTGAGGGCGGTGATACGTCGCTGGCCCCGTCCGGTCCCGACCGGGCTGCGGCCGGTGTCGAGGAACCAGAAGGCTTCTTCGACCAGGACCGGGACTGACCGTCCCGCCGGAGGTGGCGCGGTGACAGAAGACGGGGCCGGAAGGCGGAGCGACGCTTCGACCATCAACCCGGGGGGAGATTCCGGAATGAACTCGGGATCCGAGACGGGCTCTGAGTCGCTCGGGTCGACCCGGCGAGGCGGTCGGGCCACCCGGGCACGGCCCTTCATCGTTTCGAGCGCCGCCCTGCGCAAGCAAGTGGCTACTTCCCGCCACGAACACCGTCGCGGATCCATCCCCGGGCTGGCCGCCCTCGGAGTGATTGTGCCCGATGAGGCCGATGTCGACGTCGATCTGACCCTTTCGTCGTACCCGGGGGGCATCATGGCCGTCGGGACGGTCACCGCTCCGTGGACGGGTGAATGCCGACGGTGCGGTGGTCCGGTGTCGGGCACGGTGGTGTCGTCGGTGCAGGAGCGCTTTGCCCCGGCGGGCGGATCGGGAGGGGACGAGGACGCCTATCCCCTGAGCGGTGACGAGCTCGATCTCGAGCCCCTGGCCCGTGATGCGGTGATGCTCGATCTGCCCCTGGCTCCCTTGTGTTCACCGTCGTGCCTGGGCCTTTGTCCCCGCTGTGGAGCCAATCGGAACCTGGCCGACTGCCAGTGCCCGCCGGAGATGGATCCGCGTTGGGCGGCCCTCGATTCCCTGCTGGACCCCGAGCGTGGTCCGCAGGGCGGTGGTTTGGCCTAGGATCCCACCCCTATGGCTGTCCCGAAGAAGAAGACCTCGAAGTCGAAGAGCCGCAGCCGTCGGGCCTCGGCCTGGGTGCTCAAGATGCCGGCTCGCTCCGTGTGCCCACAGTGCAACTCCGCTAAAACGCCTCATGTGGTGTGTCCCAACTGCGGGTGGTACAAAGGCCGCCAGGCCCTCGAAGTCGAGTAGTGGCGCGGGGCGGACCGCGTCCGGCGGGCGAGGAATTCAATTCGCTGCCGGTGGTGGTGGACGCCATGGGCGGCGACCAGGCTCCCGACCAGATCGTCGCTGGGGCGAGAGAGGTGGCGGACGAGGGACGGATCAAAGTGGCCCTGGTCGGGCGGCCAGGTGCCATGGGCGACACCGGGGATCTACCGTTGTTTCCGGCCAGCGAGGTCATCGGGATGGACGACGATCCCGGAAACGGTGTCCGGCGCAAGAAGGATTCGTCGCTGGTGCGAGCGGCCGAGGCGGTCAGGGACGGCAAGGCCATGGCCATGGTCTCGGCCGGGAACACCGGTGCGGCCATGGCTTCTGCCCTCTTACGGATGGGTCGGTTGCCCGGCGTGGTCAGGCCGGCCATCGCCACGCCGATTCCTTTTCCGGGGGGACCGTGGCCGACCGTACTGCTCGATTCGGGCGCCAACGCCGAATGTACGGCGCAGATGCTGGTCCAGTTCGCCCAGATGGGGGCGGCTTTCGCCAGCAAGCGCTACGGATCGGCACGCCCGCGGGTGGCCCTCCTCTCCATCGGCGAGGAGAAGTCCAAGGGATCGCCGCTGGAAAAGGAGGCCCATGCCCTGTTGGCGGACGGGGCGGGAGGTCCCGGACTCGACTTCGTGGGCAACGTCGAGGGTCGCGATTTCTTCGAGGGCAAGACCGATGTCATCGTCACCGACGGTTTCACCGGCAACGTCGCCCTCAAGACACTGGAGGGATCGATGCGGTTCCTCATCGGTGCCCTCACCGACATCCTGGGCCGACCTGATGTGCGGGACACGGCCGATGCCTTGTACACCCATCTCCTGCCCCTGGCCTTTGCCCTCGATCCGGAGAACACGGGGGGTGCCATGTTGCTCGGCGTCGACGGGGTGTGCGTGATCAGCCACGGCTCGTCCTCGTCGGTGGCCATCGTCAATGCCATCACCGTGGCCCACGACCTGGCCGTCGGTGGCCTGGTCGATGCCGTGGCCGCTTCGGTGTGCCCGGCGGACACAGCGATCTGACGACGCCTCGCCGCTGACCGGACCGCCGTGGCCCGCAGCCCAACATCGGGCTCAGACGGCGGATCAGTCCCAGAACCGGGCCAAAAGGCCGACGTCGTCGGAGGCTTGGCGTCGGCCCATGGCCAGGGCACGGGGTACGGCGGCCGGAGACATCAACTCGGTCAGGTCGACCTCAGTCGGGACCCGCAGGATCACGTCGGACCCGGCCTCGATGAGGGCGTCCACCTCCCGGCCGATGTGGCCCGGCCCGGTGGTCATCATCCCTTCAGCGGCAGTCCCGTCGGTGAGGGACAGAGCCAGCACCCGACGGGTCCCGGCCAGTAGGTCGAGATGGAGTCCGGTTCCACTCACTCCTCCGTCCATACACTGTCGTTCGCCGATCAGCTGCGGAGGGAACAGACCGGGTACCGCGCTGCTGGCGGCCACGGTCCGCGCCAGGGTCACGCCGGCCCCTCCCCTGACCACGCACCGCTCACCGGTGAAGGCATCGACACAGGTGATCCACAGCGTCTCGGGGGCCACGGCGCCCCATCCGACCACCAGGGCGATGTTCCGGCGCATGGCTGCCGCGCTAGTGGTGGCAGCAGCCAACGCGGCATGTCCGATGGTTTGGACGGTGGTCGGCTCGGCGTCGTCGGCCAACAGGAAGAGGTCGAGGGCCCTCTGCTGGCTGGGTCGAAGTTTCGATGCCGGGGCCAGCGCCCCAACCAGGTTGGGCGCCCGGGCCAGGAGCTGGACCTCCCCGTGCAGGCGGCCCAGCTTCCCGCCCGCCACACCGGACGCCACCATCGAACCGGCGGACGTCCCCACGATCCGGTCAGCGGATTCGAAGCGGATTCCGTAGGTGGCCAAGGTGTGCAGGTATGCCACCTGCCAGGCCACAAAGAAGAGACCGCCGCCACCCAGGCACAGGCCATGGTCGAGACCTGCTCCGTAACGGGCCTCGAATGACCGGGGCATGGCCGCCGGTACCCGGTCGGTTCCGGTGGAGGGGCCCAGGACCGACATCCCGTTCACCCTATCCGGCCGATGCTCGGCCCCTGAGACCCTGGCTCAAGCCGCCTCGGCCAACCGCCGATGTAATGACGATTGCCGAAGGTGATGCAGCCGGCGGCGTTGGTGGCCCGTTTCACGTACGCGCCGTCGACACGACGGCGAAGTAGCGTGACCGCATCGTTCGAGGTGTTCCGGCGACGAGATGGCGAGCTGGGGGAACGAGCAGATGGACGCAGTGCCGTCGAACCGGAGGGGCGAGGATGGGTCCGCCTTGACCGACGCCCCGGCGCTCCCGCCGGCCCGATCCACCAGCATGATTCTGCTCGCCGTGGGGGCGGTCATCATGTTGGCCGGACTGCTGTTCGGTTACGACCAGGGCGTCATCTCCGGCGCGCTGGACGGTATCCAGAAGCAGTTCTCGGTGGGGACCCTGTTGCTCGAGGTCATCACCAGCTGGGTGACCCTGGGTGCCATGGCAGGAGCGCTGGTGGCCGGGGGCCTGGCCGACCGGCTGGGCCGCCGGATGACCATTGTCACCGCTGCCGCCCTGTTCGTGGCCGGTGCCCTGGTCGAGAGCCTGGCTCCCGGTTCCTACGTCCTGGTGGCCGGTCGCCTCCTGGTCGGTTTCGGGGTCGGCGTGGCCTCGGTGGCCGCCCCGCTCTATGCCGCCGAACTGGCCCCCAGTCGGGTCCGGGGCCGCATGGTGTCCCTCTACCAGTTGGCCATCACCATTGGCATATTCGTCGCCTATTTTGCCGACTACCTCCTGATCAACGGTGACCAGTGGCGGATCATGTTGGGTATTTCGGCTATTCCCGGCGTCCTGCTCCTGTTGGCCATCCTCCCTTTGCCCGACTCTCCCCGCTGGTATGTCAGCCGGGGCCGCCACGACCAAGCCCGCTCGACCTTGCAAAAGGTGGAGCCGGGTGTCGACATCGATCGACAACTGGCTGACATCGAGGATCTCAACGCAGTGGAGGCGGAGGGATCGTGGCGGGAGGTTTTCGCCTTCCGCTGGCGTCGGCCTCTGATCATCGGCGTCATGCTGGCTGTCCTCCAGCAGTTCACCGGCATCAACGCCATCATCTATTACGCCGACAAGATCTTCGCCGCCGCCGGGTTCGGGTCGCCCGCCAGTCAGAGTCTGGCCACCTTGTGGGCCATCGGTGCGGTCAACGTCGTATCCACCTTTGTGGCCGTGGTATGGGTGGATCGGTTCGGGCGGAAACCGCTCCTTCTGATCGGCTCGGTGGGCATGGGGGTGAGCCTGATAGTCGTCGGGGCCATGTTCGAAGTGATGGGAACGGGAGCACACGGGCAGCCGTCGTCGACGACGACGACCGGGGTGGTGACGATGGTCGCCCTCATCGTGTTCATCGCCTCGTTTGCCTTCTCACTGGGCCCGGTGGTGTGGACCATCATCAACGAGATCTACCCTTCCCACATTCGTGGCCGGGCGGTGGCCGTGGCCACTGCGGCCAATTGGTTCGCCGCCTGGCTGGTGGCCCAGTTCTTCCTGTCCTTGGTAGGACTCATCACCGAGGCGGGCACTTTCTGGCTCTTCGCCGCCTTCTGTGGGGTGACCTTCGTCTTCGTCCGCCGCATCGTGCCCGAAACGAAGGGAAAGACACTGGAGGAGGTCGAGCTGCTGTGGGGGGATGGGGTCTCCGTCGGGAGCGCGGTGACGCCAGTGGCCGGACCCTCGGGCCATGGCTCGGTTGGCTCGTCTCCGAAGCCACCCGTCAACGGCTGAGAAGGTCCTTGGCGATGTGGGTGACCTGGATCTCGTCCGTGCCGGCGTAGATCTGGAACACCTTGGCATCCCGGGCCAATTGCTCGACGCGGAACTCCGCCATGTACCCGTTTCCCCCGAAGAGCTGGACCGCCTCCATAGCCACGTCCGAGGCCGCCCGCGCCGCATAGAGCTTCATCGCCGAGGCCTCGGCCAGCGACAGGCTCTTGCCTGCGGCCGACAGTTCGATGTGTCGGAAGACCAGGTTCTGGACGTTGAGGCGGGCCACCTCCATGTTGGCCAACTTGAGCTGGATGAGCTGTCGGTCCCCGATGGGTTGTCCCCACAACGTGCGGTTCTTGGCGTACTCCACGGATAGCGCCAGGCACTCCTCGATGACGCCGAGCGACATGGCGGCCAGGCCCGCCCGCTCGGTGACGAAGTTGCCCTTGGCCGACTCCCGCCCACCTCCGGGTCGTTCCGCCTCTGTCTCCCCGAGCAGGTTCGCCTTTCCGACACGAACGTCAGTCAGGAACAGCTCTCCGGTGGGCGAGGAGTGGAGCCCCATCTTGCGGAAGGGCTTGGACTGTTCGAGTCCGGCAGTGCCCTTGTCGAGGACAAAGGTGAGCACCCGCCGATCGCGAATCGGGGTGTCGGATCCGTCATCGAGCTTGGCGTAAAAGACGATGGTGTCGGCGTAGGGTCCGTTGGTGATGAACGTCTTGTTGCCGTTGAGGACGTACTCGTCGCCGTCTCGCCGTGCCGTCGACTTCATTCCGCCCAGGGCATCGGACCCCGAGTCCGGTTCGGTGATGGCCCACGCTCCGATCTTGTCTGCCGTGAGCAGATCCAGACCCCATCGCTCCATCTGGGCTGGTGTCCCCTCCTTCATGATGGTTCCGGCGGCCAGGCCCACACTTACGCCCATGGCGGTCACGATGCCGGGGCAGTAGTGGCACATTTCGATGATGGGAATGAGGGTCATGGCTGCCGCTCCACCGTCGCCCGAACGGGCCGCCCGCTCTGGCTTCTCCGCCCCATGGCGATCCGTTCCGCCCGTCACCTTGCGGCTCAATTGCGTCTTGAACCGGTCGTGGGCCAGCTGGTCCATTCCAAAAGTGGCGTAGAGCTTGCGGATGATCCCGTAGGGCGTCATGTCCCCGTGTTCCAGCTGTTCGATGTTGGGGACGACCTCGGCTTCGATGAACCGACGAACAGCATCTCGAACCATCAATTGCTCTTCTGACCATTCGAACACGTGAACCCCTTTGGCCGTTGCGCCTTTGGCCGGCGTCCGGCTGGTTGTCGATCGGTCCGAGGCTATCCGAGGTCGGCGTACAGTCGGAGCGTGGCATCCGACAGCGCGAACCCGAGTTCCGACGGAGTTGAAGGTCCTTCCGATGAGACCGGCTCGGCCACCAGCGGAGTGCCGAGTCGTCCCCAACCGGTCCGAGGGCCCGGGGCGGCAGCCGGCCCGGCAAGCCGGGAAGAAAGCACGGCCTTCGAGCGATGGGGTGGGAAGGCCTTTTTCGACGAGCTGGTCGAACGCTTCTATGCCGGGGTGGTGGCCGATCCCCTCCTCCGGCCCCTTTATCCAGAGGATCTGACCGAGTCGAAGGCCCACCTGGCCCTCTTTCTCATGCAGTACTGGGGAGGTCCTCGTTGGTACAGCGAGCAGCGGGGCCACCCCCGGCTCCGGATGCGACACACACCCTTCGCCATCGGCACCGCCCAGGCCGATGCCTGGCTGCGGCACATGACGTCGGCCGTGCGACAAGCCGGCATGGACCCGGCCGACGAGGCCGAGCTTCTCGACTACCTGGCCATGGCCGCCCGGAGCCTGATCAACACCGCCGTCTGATCATCGACATCCGTCGACGAGCGACATCCGGGTCACGGTGCCACGGGCCGGTTCCACGGGCCGGAGGCCAGCCGTCAGTCGATCACGTCGGGAGACCGGACGACATCCACCGACACGGCCAACGAGTGAGAGCTACCGCCACCGAAGACGATGCCCTTGAGCGGGGTGACATCGGCGTAATCCCGGCCCCACGCGGTGGTCACGTAGGTCGACCCCACGATCTGGTCGTTGGTGGGATCGACGTCGAGCCAGCCCCACCCCGGAACGAACACCGACGGCCAGGCATGGGAGGCGTCCGCTCCCACCATGCGCTTCTGTCCCGCCGGCGGGGCCGTCTCGAGATACCCGCTCACGTAACGGGCCGCCAGACCCATCGAACGGAAACAACCGACGGCCAGATGGGCGAAGTCCTGGCAGACGCCTCGGCGAAAGCGCAACACGTCGTCGAGGGGCGTCGTAACGGTGGTGAAGCCCGGATCGTAGAGGAAGTCCACGAAGATCCTCTCCGTGAGCTCGATGACCGCGTCGACCACGGGGCGGCCGGCCGGAAAGGAGGGTTCGGCGTACTGACGGAGATCCGGGGCCAGCTCGACCAACGGGGATTCGAAGGAGAACTCCCGCGCCGCCAGGGACGTGGCCCCCAGATCGGTGGTCAGGAGTTCACGGACCTCCTCCCACGTCATCTTGATGTCGGGCACTTCGCCGGGTTTGGAAACGCTCACCGAGCTGGTCGAGATGACGGTCAACTCGTCGAACGGCCCGTCCACGGCAAAGGAAGCAACCGGATTGCCGAAGAAATCAGTCCGTTCGGACCAGCTGGTGGGGGCCGGCTCGACCGTCATGTCGTTGGTCAGACAGTGCTGGTCGGTGGTGTCCCGGGGCCGCAGGTGGGCCTCGTTGCGACAACGGGTTACGGGCGCGTCGTAGCGGTAGTGGGTGCAGTGGACGATCTGGTACTTCACAAGGTCTATTCCAGCGCATCCCGTTGGCCACCGGCCAGTATCGACAGCCGCTCGTGCATGAAGAAGGTGGACCGCAGGCTGTCGAGGAGCTCGCCCAGCAGGCCATCGACCTCTCCGAGCACGATGTCGAGGTTGGTACGCTGGTCATTCTCGGGATCCACAACGGCCATCCGCTGTGCGTCGGTACGTTGAAGAGTGGTTGCAATCCGTCGGACCAGCTGCTCGTCGTGACCGGGATCGGGGGAGGGCGATCGGCCCGGCAGACCGGCCAGATGATCGAACAGGCGATCCAGTTGATAGACGACACTGCGCGGGTTGGCGGCGTCATAGACGAGAAGGTCCACTGCTCCGGCCACCCCTATGACCGACCCGGACCGTCGGCGGAAGATCATCAGACTCTCCGATGTCTTCAGCAGGGACTCGAGCAAGAGGTCCTCGACGACAGCCGCTCGGCGACGGACCAGCAGCGCCCGCATGAGCCTGACCAACGACTGAGCCCGTTCCAGTCGCCGTCCGGCATCGAGGAAGAGCCACACCGCATCCCTCTCCATGTTCTCAGCGCTGAGACCGGACAGCGCCAGTAAGGCCTGGAGCACGCGTTGGAGGTTGGAGTGCAGGGCCACCAGTTGGGTGGGCGGCCGGTTGCGCAGCCGGGCCAATTCCTCCTCGACGTCTCCCACCAACTGCCAGGTATCGCCGGACAGCTGTTCGCGGACCGAATAGGCGGCATCGACCAGCAGGCTCAACGAGGCGACCAGGCTCCCGGCCACCCGGGCGTCGAGGAGCAGCGAGAGGGCCCGGCGGTCAGGGGGGACGTCGAAGGTCGTTCCGTCGACTCGGACCGGGTCAGGCTCCACCGCCCCTCGGGCGACGGCTTCGGGCTCTGTCACCGAATCGAAGGCGGAGACCGAGTCCAGGGCGGCCAGCAGAACCTGCAGGGACTCGGCGCCGTCGGCTCCGACGCTGAGCGGTTGGTCGAGCCGGGAGAGGACGGTGCGGATGAGCCGGATGACCAACTCGGCGTGCTCTCCGGTGCGTCCGAGCACGAAGAGCTGGGCCGCCACCCGACCGGGAAGGGGCCCATCGCCGGTCGAACCGCTCCCGGTCCGTATGGCCGTCCGGGGCCATCGCAGCCAGGTGCTCTGTTGGAGGGCCGGTGTGGCCGACGTGATCCAGGTGTCCTTGCTCGGGCCTCCACCTCCACTCGAGACGATCAGCGAGTCGGGGCTGTCTCCCACCCGGGTGAGGCCCCCGGGCAGCACGGCAAAACCGTGCCGGCCGCCGTTCCCCTTTTGGATGTTGTCGTTGTCTCCGGCCCGGACGGAAAATGTGCGCAGCACGGCCGGCCGTGGCTCGAGTGATCCGGTGGCCGTCACCGTGGGAACGGTGGATGGTTCGATGATCTCGTGGCCCAGCCATTCACCCGGTTTGGCTCGAATGCGGGCACGCAGCTCCTCCCTCTCCGCCTTCGAGAGCGTCGACCCCACGATCGGTGGCGGCGAGCTGGGGGACCCGACCCGGGTAAGGATCAGGCCACCTAAGTCAGCCAGCACATGGCTGAGTTCCTTCGGACGACCACACCACCAGGTGGCCGGACCCCGCAGCATCAGATCCTCGCCCAGGACGGTGGGTGCGAGGGACTCGAGCAAGCCGGCCAGAGCGGGGTCTTCCAGAATGCCAGTCCCGATCGGGTTGATCACGGCCACCCGTCCCCGACGGGCGACTTCGAGCAGCCCCGGCACACCCAGCAACGAATCGGCGCGCAACTCCACCGGATCGCACCACTGGTCGTCGACCCGGCGGATGACCACGTCGACCGGATCGAATCCGCTCAAGGAACGAACCCAGACCCGATTGTTCTGCACGACGAGGTCGCGTCCCTCGACCAGGGAGTAGCCGAGGTAGGAGGCGAGATAGGCGTGCTCGAAGTAGGTCTCACTCAGCGGCCCGGGGGTCAGGATGACGACCCGGGGATCGTCCACCCCTTCGGGCGCCACCGAGACTACGCCGGCCCGGATGCCGCGGAAGAACGCCGCCAGCCTTTCGACGCCCGATTCCCGGTGGAGGGAGGGCAGCACCCGGGAGAGAATGGTTCGGTTGACCAAGGCATAACCGAGGCCGGACGGGACCTGGGTCCGATCACCGATCGATCGGAAACAACCGTCGGCGTCGCGCACGACATCGAGGGCAGCCAGAAACAGCCGCAGGGGGTCAGGGGCACCCATCCCGACGCAGGGGCGCAGGAAGGCCGGGTTTCCGAGGACGATCTCCGCCGGTATGAGACCGGAGTTGATCAGTCGCTGTGGGCCGTAGACATCACCGAGGACCTCGTCGAGTAGAGAGACCCGTTGAGCCACCGCCTCCTCGAGGGCGCTCCATTCACCTTCCTCCAGCACCAAGGGGCACGGATCGAGCAGCCATGGCTGGCGGCGCCACCGGTCGCCGTCGGTGACGTTGTAAGTGGCACCCTCATTGCGCAGTAGTCGAGCCAGCTCCGATCGGCGGTCGACCAGTCCTGGGCGACCGAGCGCTTCGAATTCGGCCGCTACCCGAGTCCAGCGGGGCCGCACACGTCCGTCAGTGCCCAGGTACTCGTCGGACCGACCCTCCACCGGTGCGTAGTCAGTCAGCAGGTTCCCATCGGTCGGTGGCCCGAACCCTCCACCCGTAGCCGGGGTGGTGGTCGCCGCCGTCACCACCCGACGGTGTCGATCACGACGCCACTGACGAGGGCAGCCACCCGACGAACGAAGGTCGGAAATAGGTGTCGTCGATCCGGCGGTGGATGGCGGCCAGCGACACCTGGACCTCGTCCAGAAACTCACTCAGACCGCCCAGCGAGAGGCGAGGCACCGCGGCCGAGGCCACCAGCATGGCTGCATCGGCACAGGCATCCAGAGCGTCTTCAGCCCGGGCCAGACCCTTGAGCTGGGAACGGGACTCGGTCAAACAGGCACTCACGGCGCGAGGAAACCGGTCGTCCTGCAAGAGGAAGCGCAGCGTCGACCCACCTTGCGGACGGGCGGGCATGGCCCGCCGGAATGACTGATAGGCGGCCAACGACCGCAGTACAGCCATCCAGCGGACGGCGTCGTAGGGGTCATCCCCGTGCTGAGGGTGCAGGTTCTCCGATCGCACATCGAGAACCCGGGTGGTCAGATCGGCCCGTTCGAGACTCTGGCCGATGGACAGGAAGGACATGGCTTCGTCGCGGCTCATGGTTCCGAGGAGAATGCCGTTGATCCGCTGGCACCCGGCGATCACTCGCCGGAGCCATTGGACGCGGCCCTCCCGGCTGAATGTCTCGTCGAGGTTGTCGGAACAGACCAGCCAGAGGTTGTTTCCGGCTTCCCACGCCTCCCGGGGGATCACCGGCCGTGCCGCCCTCAGGTTCTCGCGGGCGGCGCAGATCGAAGCCAGGATCGACGACGGATTGTCGGGGCTGTGGAGGAGATATTCGATGACGTCCTCCTCGACGGGCCCGACAGGGTTGACCTCTGGCCCCCGGCCGGTGGCCGAACCGGTGCTCCGGGGGCGGTGCTGGTCATCGCCCGATTCCGGATAGTGCTCGGCGAAGAGTCCGTCGACGCCGGCGATGGCCAGCAGCGGCTCCCATCCGACATCCTCACCGACCGGCATGTCGACATGGGTGTCGGTGTGCACCTGGACGATGCGGGCCGTGCACTCGCTGCGCTCGAGGTACCGTCCCGCCCAGTAGACGGCTTCAGCCATTCGTGCCAGCAGCATGGACCTCTCCTTCGGGTGCGTGGGGTTCATGTGGTCGTGCTTGTGCGGTGTGTGGGGCCGGTGCCCCGCGTCCCTCGGTGTGCCCTCGTGACTGTGTCTGTTCCCGGGCCCGGTTCGTGGTCTGCCTCTGCGTCTGGTCCTGGCCGCTCGGGTCCGATGGCCTGCCCTGGGGGGGGCGGTCCGGTCGGGACGAGGACCGCCTGGTGGCCAGTGTGGCATGGGCTGCGTCACTGGTGTCGACCACCCAGGTGTCTTTGCTGCCGCCGCCCTGGGACGAATTGACCACCAGGGAGCCGCGCCGTCGGGCCACCCGGGTCAGCCCGCCACGGGTGACGTAGGCGCCCTCGGGCCCGAGCAGGGTGAAGGGGCGGAGGTCCACATGTCGGGGGGCCACGGTTCCCTCGCACAGCGTCGGGGCGGTGGAGAGGGGGATGACAGGCTGGGCCACCCACCGGCTCGGCGCATGGTTGATCTCACCGGCCACTTCCTCGAGTTGGATCGGAGTGGCCTGTGTTCCCACCACGACGCCCGAACCCCCCGATTCGTTGGCCGGTTTGACCACCAATCGCTCCAGATTCTGGAGGACGAAGTGACGCGAGTCTTCGTCGCTGCAACGCAGCGTGGGCACCGTGTCGAGGATGGGTTCCTCGTCGAGGAAGAACCGGATGATGTCGGGGACGTAGGAATAGACCTTCTTGTCGTCGGCGATTCCCGCCCCCGGCGCATTGACCAGAGCGACCCGCCCCGCCCGCCAGGCCCGCATCAGGCCAGGCACACCCAGCATCGAATCGGGCCGGAAGGCTTCGGGGTCGAGGAACAGGTCATCGATCCGGCGGTAGATGACGTCGACCCGTTGGAGCCCGTCGATGGTCCGGGCATAGACGCAATCGTCGTCCAGGACGACCAGGTCGTTGCCTTCGACCAGCTCCACCCCCAGCTGCTGGGCCAGGAAGGCGTGTTCGAAGTAGGCCGAGTTGTAGATCCCGGGGGTGAGCACCACCAGGGTCGGATCGCCGGTGGACGGCGACACCGAAGCCAGCAGGCTGGCCAGGCGCCCGATGTAGGGGTCGACCGGCTCGATGCTGTAGTGCCGGAAGAGTTCGGGGAACACGTGTTTGGCTACGATCCGGTTCTCGAGAAGATAGGAGACGCCCGAGGGGACCCGGAGGTTGTCCTCCAGTACGTAGACGGTCCCCTCGGCATCCCGTATCAGGTCGCTCCCGCAGATATGGGCCCAGATGCCACCGGGAGGGTCGACACCGACGCATTCCCGCCGGAAGTTCGGGGACCCGGACACCAGCTCGGATGGGACCACGCCCGAGCTCACGCACCGTTGATCGTGGTACACGTCGTCGATGAACAGGTTGAGGGCGTTCAGCCTCTGGACCAGGCCGGCTTCGATGGTGTGCCACTCGTCGGAAGGCATGATCCGGGGAATGATGTCGAAGGGCCAGGGCCGGTCGACTCCGGCCGAACCCTCGTAGACGGTGAAGGTGACCCCGATGGTGCGCATCTCGTGGTCGGCGGCGTCCTGCCGTTCGGCCAGGGCCTCGGGTCCCAACTCGGCGAAGTAGCGCCACAGAGCGGCCGCCGCCGGTCGCGGATCACCCTCCGGGCCCACCAGCTCGTCGTAGAAGTCACCGGGGTCGTAGGACGGCCACACCACGTTTTGGAGCCGATCAGAGGCCGCCGGGGCCGGTTCGGGGTCTTTCGGCTCGCCTCCTATACCCTCCCACTCGCCGCCCACGCCCTCCGGCTCACCCGTCACGCTCTGCACACCCCCTGCGACAGCTCGGCCCACGCTCCCTGTGATACGTCAACCATGGGTCAGACGGGTTGCCATCGTGTTTCCACTCGGTGAATGTCGCCTTCCGGTAACATCTCCCCGAGGTGGAAAGCCCCGGTGGGGACGTACGGCGTCGAGGATTGCCGTGTTTCCTGCACGCAGTGCCATTTTGCTGCCGTGGTCGGACCGGCTTGCTCCGTCAGAGCGACGGGCAGCTGAGGGACGACACTGGGGTTCAACGCCCACCGGCCCGAAGCGGTCAGGTCCGGCCGGCCGGCAGGGCCGTCGTCCTTCTGTGCCGGTTGCCCATCCCAAGACCCACGACCCACAGGAGACGCCGTGCCCGCAGAGACCCACATGGAGAAGGGCCCCCTGGAACGGGATCAGGTCCTCGAGCTCATCCGTGATCTGCTCGCCGACATCTTGGAGATCGAGCCGTCCGCCATCAGCGAATCCTCCTCTTTCGCCGAGGACCTCGACGCCGACTCCCTGGCCCTGATCGAGCTGGTGGAGGGCCTGGAGGAGGAGCTCGGCGAGCGATCGGTCGGGTTCCGCATCGATGACGAGGACCTCGAGGAGCTCCGTACCGTGCGCGACTCCGTCGACTACGTGTACGCCAAACTCGGGGGGGCCTGAGGCGCCCCATGGCGCCTTCCCCCTACTCGGGCCCACCCGAGGACGTCTCCGCCGACAGAGGCGGTCCTGCCGGGGATCAGTGGCTGGCCGATCGGGTCCACTACTGGTTCCAGGACCCCGAGTTGTTGGAGCAGGCCATGGCCCACCGGTCGTGGTGTGCCGAACGACCGGGCCGTTCTTCAAACGAACGTTTGGAATTCTTGGGCGACGCTGTCCTCGGACTGGTGGTCGCCGAGTTCACCTACCGGGAACATCCCGAGCTCTCGGACGGACAGATGTCCCAGGTCAGGGCCTCAGTGGTCAACACCCATGTATTGGCTGAGGTGGCCGCCGAACTCGGGGTGTCGGAGCATCTTCGCCTGGGCCGGGGCGAGGACCTGTCCGGTGGGCGCCGGAAGGAGTCGATCCTGGCCGACGCCACCGAGGCCGTTATCGGCGCCCTCTACCTCGACGGCGGCTTGGAGGAAGCGCAACGAATGATACTTTCCCTGCTCAGAGGCAGAATTTCGGTGGCTGTAGGTGAGCCCGGCGAATCGGACCACAAGAGCCGGCTCCAGGAGGAGGCGGTGCGGCTCGGCCGGGGCGTTCCCCGCTACGAGCTGGAAAGTTTCGGGCCGGATCACGCCCGTCGGTACCTGGCCACGGTGTACGTTGCAGGTCACAGCCTCGGTACGGGGGAGGGGCGGTCCAAAAAAGACGCCGAGCAGGTGGCCGCCAGAGTGGCCTGCGAAACGATGGAAGTCGAGCGGTTGGAAGTCGAGGGAGGGAATGCCTGAGCTTCCGGAAGTTGAGACCATCCGGCGAGACCTCCAAACCGAGGTCGTCGGGCGGAAGATCAAGTCAGTCGAGGTGCGCAACGGACGCACGGTACGGCGCCATCCGAGCGCCAAGAACTTCCGTGCCCGCCTCGAGGGACATACCATCAAGTCCATTGACAGGGCTGGTAAATACCTGCTCCTGGGCCTTGACGACGGCCAAACACTGGTCGTCCACCTGGGCATGAGCGGCCAACTCCAGCGAGCCAAGTCGCTCAAGGAGCCCAAGGCCCCCCACACCCATGTGGTGATCACCTTCACCCAGGGGGGACAGCTGCGGTTCGTGGACCCCCGCACTTTCGGGGAGCTGTTCGTTTCGGCCGCCCCGGTGGACGGATCCCCTCCTCTGCCTGAACTGGCCCACCTCGGTTTCGACCCGCTCGAGGACGTCATGAGCTGGGAGAAGTTCTGGGTGTTGCTTTCGTCGCACAAAGCCGGCCTCAAGGCGTTGCTCATGGACCAGGAGTTCGTGGCCGGGATCGGCAACATGTACGCCGATGAGATCCTGTTTGCCGCCGGCCTCCGCTACGACCGGATGTCCAACTCGCTCTCGTCCCAGGAGGTGCGCCGCCTCTATCGCTCCATGGTCGAAACACTGGCCGAGGCGGTCAAGCGCCGCGGTTCCTCACTGGCCGACGAGCAGTACCGCGATCTGTTCGGCGAGGTCGGTGACTATCAGGATCAGCACCAGGCCTACGACAGGGAAGGCGAGGCCTGCCGGCGCTGCCGGGCCACCATCGTCCGGGTCAAATCTGGAGGTCGGTCGACTTTCTTCTGCGATCATTGCCAGGTCTGACCGAGCGGACTGCTTGTGATCGGTGGAGCCTGGCCCCCGAAGGGGTGCCGGAGGTCGGCCGCCCGTCGAGGCAGGACGGGCCAGGGTCTCCACGCTGTTCATCGACGGCCGATAGGGTGAGCGCGCGGTGTTCCTGAAGTCTCTCTCCCTCAAGGGTTTCAAATCCTTCGCCGACCCGGCCGTGCTCGAATTCGAGCCGGGCATCACTGTGGTTGTCGGTCCGAACGGCAGTGGGAAGTCGAATGTCGTCGACGCGGTGGCCTGGGTCCTTGGGGCCCAGGGTCCCCGCACGGTGCGCTCGGCCAAGATGGAGGACGTCATCTTCGCCGGCACCGCCAACCGGCCGGCCCTGGGTCGAGCCGAGGTTTCGCTGACCATCGACAACAGCGCCGGCCAGCTGGCCACCGATCTGGCCGAAATCACCATCACCCGGACCCTGTTCCGGTCGGGCGACAGCGAGTACGCCATGAACGGCGCCCCCTGCCGTCTTCTCGACATCCAAGAGCTCCTGTCCGATACCGGTGTCGGTCGCCAACAGCACGTCATCATCAGCCAGGGCCACCTCGACGCCATTCTCGAAGCCCATCCCGAGGATCGCCGGGCGGTCATCGAGGAGGCAGCCGGCGTGCTCAAGTACCGTCGCCGCCGAGAGCGGTCCGAGCGGCGGCTGGCCTCCACCGAGGAGAATCTGGAGCGGCTGTTCGACCTGGTCCGAGAAGTCAAACGCCAGATCCGGCCGCTCGAGCGCCAGGCCGCCGCCGCCCGGTCCTACGCCGAATTGGACACGGAGTTGCGGATGATCCGGCTCTACGTGGCCGGATCGGAGCTGAAGGCGCTGGATGCCCGTCAGGAAGAGGGGAGCGGGCGCAGACCGAGCAGCGAATCATCGAGGAGAGCCTGCGGACGTCGCTCAGCCAACTCGATGCCGATACGGAGCGCACCAGCGATGAGATGTCAGCCCAGAGGGAGGCCGATCTGGCTTCCGCCTTGGGGCGGGCCGAGGGCCTGGTCGAGCGGGCCCGTGGCTTGATCGGGGTGCTGCGGGAGCGCCGCCGGTCGCTGGCTCAGGCTCTCGATGCTGCCGCTGATGCCGACGTGGTCTCGACCCTCGAGGCGGAGGCCGCCCGGTTGAGCCAGGAGCTCTCGGCGGCTGAGGACGAGTCGATGAGGCTGGCCCCCGAACAGGATGCGCTGATCCAGGTGGAGACCGAGGCCGCCGCCGCCCTCGAGGCCCATCTCGAAGCTTGGGGGGACGGTGGCCCTCTCCGACGGGCAGAGGAAGCCGTCACCGTGGCCCGCGGTCAGCTCGGTTCGCTGGAACGGGCGCTGGAGCGGGACCGGCGTGCTCTGGAGCAGCTGGTGGCCCGGTTGGTGGCGACGGAACGGAGGGGTGCCCTTCTCGACGAGGAGGATCGGGAGCTGGCCGAACGGCTTTCCGACACGGAACAGGCCCGTCACCGCCTGCAGACCGTCGTGGCCGAAATGGAATCGGCCCACGGTCTGGCCACGGCCCGGTTGGAATCGGCCGAACAGGCGCTCCGTCAGGCCGAACAGGAGCTCCATCGATCGGTGGCCCGGGCCGACGCCTTGGAGAAGGCGTTCGACGAAGCCCGGGGGGCGGCCGGGGCCGAGCTGCTGTCCGGCGTGGACGGGGTGGTCGGAACCCTCCTCGACGTGGTGGAGGTCGACGCCGGGTGGGAAGCGGCTTTCGAGGCTGCAGCCGGGGCGTCAGTGGCTGCCGTGGTCGTGTCGGGCAGCGAACCGGCTCGACAGGCGCTCTCCCGACTGCGCCAGGGCGGCGCCACCGGCGCCATTCTGGCCTTGACCGGTGCGGTCCCCGAAGACGTCACTGAGATTCAGCCGCCGGCCGGTACCGAAGCCATCCGTCGGCATGTGCGCCCCCGCCGGGGGAACCTGGCCTTCCCAGGGCTCGATGCCGTTCTCGACACGCTCCTGGCCGGCGCATTCTGTGCCCAGGGCGGATGGTCTGAGGCCATAGATCTGGCGCTGACCCGCCCGGACCTGGTGGTGGTCACTCGGGATGGCGACAGGTTCTCGTCCACCGGGTGGCGGGTGCGGGCCGGCGGTGCCGCCGTCACCGCCGATGTGGTCGATGAGGCGCGGTCGCGAGCGGAAATGGCCGCTTTGGCCACCTCTCACGCCGCCGAGGAACGGACGACGGCACGTGCCGGTGTGGAGTCCACCCGGGTGGCCGCCCTGGAGGCCGTTCGGTCGGACGACCACAACGAGGTGGTGCACCAGACAGCACGGGCGGCCCGCCAGAGAGTGGCCGACGACAGGGCGGCCCTGTCGGTCGAGCTCGAGGAACTGCGTGTCGCCCGGGTCGAGCTGGACGAACGTGTGGCCCGGGACGAGGGACGGGCCGAAGAGCTCCAACAGCAGCTCCCCGGCTTCGAGGAGGCCAGAGCGCAGGCGGCCGACGAGGCGGAGGCGGCCCGTGAGGAGCGTCGCCGACTCGACGAGGGCATGACCAGTGCAGCCGCCGCTCGCAGCGAGTGGGAGGTCCGCTCGGCCGGACTGGTCGAACGGACCCGAGTCCTGACAGAGCGACTCCAAGAGGTGGAACGCCGTCTGACCGGGCACGCCGACGAGCGCCGTCTGGCCGCCGAGCGGAGGAGGCGCCTCGAGGCCGATGCCACGGCTGTCGAACGGCTCAGCGCCGAAGTGGCCCGCGGGCAGGGTCAGCTCGACGCCGCTCTGGTCCAACTCCGAGACCGCCACCGTCGTCAGCTCGAGGCGGTGCGGGCGGGCGGTGCCCGCCTCGAGGAACTGCGGCGACAGCGCTCGGCCCAGGAGCACGAGTTGGCCGCCGTGAGGGGCCGGCTCCAGAAGTCGGAGCTCGATCTGGTCGAAGCCACCGTGCGGCGCCAATCGGTCATCGAGAACCTGCAGAGGGAACTGGCCTGTGGGCCCGAAGTGGCCATGGATGTCCCGGCACCCGAGCTGGCCGCGGGGTCCGATCCGATGACCCGGGCCGCTGAACTGGAGGCCGAGGTGGCGGCCCTCGGCCCTGTCAACCCCCTCGCACTGGAGGAGCTGGCCGAGCTCAGCGAGCGTCACCGGTTCCTCGACGCCCAGGTGGAGGACGTGCGCACGGCCCGCCGTGAGCTCCATCACGTGATTCGCACCCTCGACGAAGAGATCATGCATGTCTTCGATGCCGCCTTCGCCGATGTCAACGAGCACTTCGGCGCCCTGGTCACGACGCTGTTCCCCGGAGGAACCGGGAGGCTCTCGCTGACCGATCCCGAGAACCTCCTGAATACGGGCGTTGAAGTCGAGGTCCGCCCGGCCGGGCGTAACGTCCGGCGCCTCTCACTGCTATCGGGCGGCGAGCGGTCGTTGGTGGCTCTGGCCTACCTGTTCGCCGTCTTTCGGAGCCGCCCTTCGCCCTTCTACCTGATGGACGAAGTTGAAGCAGCTCTCGATGACGTCAATCTCCAACGCTTCTTGGGCCTGGTTCACGAATTCCGTGAAGGGGCACAGCTGATCATCGTGAGCCACCAGAAGCGGACCATGGAGGCGGCCGACGCCCTCTACGGGGTGACGATGGCTCCTGGCGGCTCCTCCAAGGTGGTGAGTCAGAAGGTCCCTCGGCAAAAGGAGAGCACCGCTCCGTCGGATCCGGCCATCTCCGAGGCCTCCCCGTCGTCGGAGTCTCCCGCCTCCTCGCCCACGTCGTCGCCCAATACCGTGCTGTTCGCTCCTCCGCCCTCGTCGGTGGCCGTGTCCTCCCCGTCTGAGCCGTCCAATCAGTCGGTCGGGGGCCAGCATCCAGGACCGGCAGCCCTACAGGTCGAGGGACCATCGACGCACGCCGGAAGGGCGACCGACGATCCGGAGACAGTCGGTGACGCGGACACAGTCAGAGACCCGGAGACAGTGATCGACGCGGAGACGGTCGGAGACATCGAGGGCGAAGACCGCCCCTCGATCACCGGCGGCGTGATCTTCGACGGAGGTGGGAAGAGGATCGGGGCTGAGCCCTTTCGGGGGACCGACCCATGATCGGGGCCGCTGTGTTGGCGTCGGTGTCTTCCCTGGCGTCCTCGTCTGATGTGGTCATCGGGCTGGCCATCGCCATTCCGGTGGCGGTGGTGGCCGGAGGCGTGGCCGTGGGGTTGCGCCTGCGGGGTCGGGGGGTCAAAGAACACGTACCCCTGGGCGAGGACGCCGTCGATGCTCCCACCGACATCGAGCTCGACCGCAGCGCAGAGGCCACCCGGGCCGCCGAGGGGACGCCACCGGCGACCAGACCACCCAGCTCCTCGGTCATCGAGTCCGAGGCCCCGCCGGCAAGCGACGAGCAGGCGCGGGAGCGGAGCCCTCCGGAGCGGCTGAACCGACACCGGCCCCACCGGTCGCACCGGTCGTCGAGCCGGCTACTTTTCGGAGCCGTCTGGGCAAGGCACGCGGTCTCTTCGCCGGCTACATCGGTACGGTCCGATCCAAGGGCAAGATCGACGCCAGCACCTGGGACGACTTGGAGGAGGCCCTCATCCGGGCCGATGTGGGGGTGGGGGCGACCGACGCCCTGCTCGGCGACCTGAAGGCGCGGGTCAAGGAGGGCGAGATCGACGGCCCCGACGCCCTCATCGACACACTCAAGTCCGACCTGGTGGACATGCTCACGTCCGCCGACGGCGCTCTCGCCCTCCCCGGGTCGACGCAGGATGGTGGCGCAAGGGATCCGGATGGCGATGACAGCCAGGGCAGTGTGGTCGATGTCTGGCTGTTCGTCGGGGTCAACGGGGTGGGAAAGACGACAACGGTCGGCAAGGTGGCCAGCCGGATGTCCTCGGCCGGCACCAAGGTCCTTTTGGCCGCAGGCGACACCTTCCGTGCCGCCGCCGCCGAGCAGCTCTCGATGTGGGCCTCACGGGCCGACGCCGAGATCGTCCGGGGGTCCGAAGGGAGCGACCCCAGCTCCGTCGTCTTCGACGCAGTGCAGCGTGCCGCTTCACGGGGGTACGAGGTGGTTCTGGCCGATACGGCCGGTCGCCTCCACAACAAGGTCAACCTCATCGAGGAGCTGAAGAAGATCCGCCGGGTGGCCGACCGACCGCCGGGCCGGGTGGTGGAGGTGCTCCTGGTGCTCGACGCCACCACGGGTCAGAACGGGCTGGCTCAGGCCAAGGTCTTCCTCGACGCCGTGGACGTCTCCGGAGTGGTGCTGACCAAGCTGGACGGGACGGCCAAGGGGGAATCGTGGTGGCCATCCAGCGTGAGCTCGGCCTTCCGGTCAAGCTGGTCGGACTGGGGGAGGGCGTCGACGACCTGATTGACTTCGACGCCCGAGGATTCGTCGAGGCGCTCTTCTGAGGCGCTCTTCTACGAGCGCTGGGCGGTGGGTCTGGTCGCAGCGGACGACGACACCCTGCGAGCGCTGTCCGATAGCCTGAGGTCCCCATGTTCGAGAGCCTGACCGACAGATTTGAGGGGATTCTCTCCAGGCTCCGCAGCCGCGGCCGGCTGAGCGATACCGACGTCGATGAGGTCCTGCGTGAGATCCGCACGGCCCTTCTGGAAGCCGATGTCGAAATAGGTGTCGTACGGGGCTTCACCGACGCCGTGCGGGAGCGGTGCGTCGGTTTGGAGCTCGTTCAGAACCTGAGCCCCGGCCAGCAGGTCATCAAGATCGTCAACGAGGAGCTCATCGGCATCCTCGGCGGGGAGACGCTCAGGATCACCTACGCCGGTCGGCCGCCTACGGTCATCCTGCTGGCCGGTCTCCAGGGTTCCGGCAAGACGACCACCTCGGCCAAGCTGGCCCGTTGGTTCAAGCAGCAGGGGCGGAACCCGTTGTTGGTCGGGGCCGACCTCCAGAGGCCGGCGGCGGTGGAGCAATTGCGTGTCCTTGGTCAGCAGGCCGGAATTTCGGTGTTCAGCGAACCTACCGACCCGGTGGCGGTGGCACGGGCCGGCCTGGAGGAGGCGAAGCGCCTCGGCCGCGATGTGCTCATCGTCGACACCGCCGGTCGTCTGGCCATCGACGAGGAGCTGATGGACGAGGTCCGGCACATCGCCGACGTGGTGGATCCGCACTACACGTTCCTGGTCATCGACGCCATGACCGGCCAGGACGCCGTGTCCACCGCCGCCGCCTTCGATAACGCCCTCTCCCTCGACGGGGTCATCCTGACCAAGTTGGACGGTGACGCTCGCGGCGGTGCCGCCCTCTCGGTCAAAGAGGTGGTGGGCAAGCCCATCGCCTTCGCCTCCACCGGCGAGAAACTGGACGATTTCGACCAGTTCCATCCCGATCGGATGGCCGACCGCATCCTGGGCATGGGCGACGTGCTCAGCCTCATCGAGCAAGCCGATCGGACCATGGACAAGGAGGTCACCACCAAGGGTGCGGCCGCCATGCTCGAGGGCCGGTTCACCTTGGAGGACTTCCTCGAGCAGCTCCAGCAGGTGAAGAAGATGGGCTCGCTCTCGGGCATGCTCTCATTGCTGCCCGGTGTTTCCAAGGATCTCAAGCAGGCCTCATCCGATGTAGACGACCGACAGATCGGCCAGATCGAGGCCATCATCCGGTCCATGACGCCTGCCGAGCGGGTCGATCCCGTCATCATCGACGGAGCTCGCCGGGTCCGGATCGCCCGGGGGAGTGGGACTGCCACCTCTGATGTCAACGCCCTCCTGAAGCAGTTCAAGGAGATGCAGAAGTTGATGAAGGGCTTCGGCAAGGGCGGTATGGCTGGCGCCATGGGCGGCCTCGGAGGGCTCCTGGGGCGGGGCCCCAAGCTGTCTCCGGAGGCCATGGCCGAAATGACAGCCGGCGCTGACCTCTCGGCCTTCGCCGGGGTGGGTGTCGACGCCGGTGGTATGGCCCCGAGCGCCGGGCCGGCCTTGGGCAAGGGGGGCGGTAGCCCGAACGCGGCCAAATCCCGGGGCAAGGGCGGCAAGAAGGGCAAAGGCGGTGGGCGGGTGACGCCAAAGGCCCGTTAGAAGGAAGCCAGGGCCCGTGGGGGACCCGGGAGGTAGCCGAGGTGGTCCCGGAATGGGCCTCCGTCGACGCCCAGCCTGGTCTTTGGCACGGCAGCCTCGCATTGGTGCGAGACTGGTGGCTGAATCAGAAGAGCGCAGGAATGCAGAGGAGTGATTTGTGGCCGTAAAGCTCCGCCTCGTGCGGATCGGAAAAAGAAGCAACCGACGTATCGGTTGGTAGCGGCGGACAGCCGTTCGCCCCGGAACGGGCGGTTCATCGAGATAGTGGGCACGTACGCTCCCCGCGGCAAGTCGTTGGCTGAGCCAGACGCCGTGGTGGAGATCGACAACGCCAAGGCCGTCAAGTGGCTGAGCCAGGGGGCGACGCCCACCGAACGGGTCGAGAAGCTTCTGAAGCAATCAGGGGCCCTCGACGAGTTCGCCACGGCCAAGGCGGCCAAGTGACCGACGATTTGACCCTCGACTCTCCCGACGACATCAATACGCTGGACGAGATTGATGGCCGTGACGACGATGACCTGGGAAACCGGGTCACAGGGGGGACGCCTCTGGCTGTCGTCACCTATCTGGTCAATTCGATCACCTCGGACCCGGCGGCCGTTGTCATCAATACGGAGGAGCGGGGGAGTACCGTCCGCTTCCGCATCCACGTGGCCCCCGACGACATGGGCCGGGTCATCGGTAGACGTGGTCGGGTGGCGCAGGCCATTCGCACCGTGGTGGCCGCGGCCGGTGCTCGCGACGGGGTTCAAACCAGCGTCGACATCGTCGACGACTGATCTGTCTGGTCCAGTGGGCCGCCCCGCCCCTGATGCTGGAGGCGGCTCTGAAGGCGATCGTGATCTCTCTTCGCCTGATCTCTCGGCACTGCTCGAGGTCGGGACCATCGCCAAGCCCCACGGTCTCCGGGGCGACGTCATCGTCGGCTTGGTCACCAATCGGGAGGAGCGGGTAGCACCCGGATCGGTCCTCACCACGGAAACCGGTCGCCATCTGGTGGTGCTGCGATCCTCCGCTCACCTCGGGCGCTACATCGTGACCTTTGACGGGCTCTCGGGGATCGACGACGCTGAAGCCATCCGGGGTGCGCGCCTGTTCGCTCCGCCTCTGGCTGATCCGGACGCCCTGTGGATCCATGAGCTCATCGGTTCGCAGGTAGAGAGCGTGTCCGGCGAGGTTCTGGGTGTCGTCGAAAGCGTTCAGGCCAATCCGGCCAGCGACCTGCTCGTCCTGGCCGGGGGGGCCATGATTCCCCTCCGCTTTGTCGTCGGGGGGAGCTACGGGGGTCGGGTCAGGGTGGAGATTCCCGACGGCCTCCTCGACCTGTCCTGACCGTGTTGCCCACCCGCTCTCTGCCGCCGACGCTACGTGTCGAGGTCTTCACCCTTTTTCCCGAGGTCATCGAGCACTACGCCGACGCCTCCATTTTGGGTCGGGCCCGGGTCCGCGGCCAACTGGACCTGCGGACCCACGACGTGCGATCAGCGGCACGCGACCCCCACCGGTCGGTGGATGATGCGCCTTTTGGTGGGGGAGCAGGAATGGTCCTCGGCCCCGAGCCCGTGTTCGACGCGGTGGAGGCCGCTGCCGCCACGCCCGAAGGGCTGCCCCGTCCCCTGGTGCTGATGTCCCCCTCCGGCCGCCGCTTCGACCAGCGTTTGGCCCAGGAGCTCGCCCAGACCTCCGGGTTCTCCCTTCTCTGTGGACGATACGAGGGGGTGGACCAGCGGGTGGCCGATCATCTGGTCGACGCCGAGATATCGGTCGGAGACTTCGTTCTCGCCGGTGGCGAACTCGCCGCACTGGTAGTGATCGAGGCCGTGGTACGCCTGGTTCCCGGCGTGCTCGGGAACGACCAGTCCTCCGGAGACGAGAGCTTTTCGGCCGGATTACTGGAGTATCCCCAGTACACTCGCCCGGCGGCGTTCCGGGGCTGGACCGTTCCCGAGGTCCTGTTGTCGGGTGACCACGCCCGGGTGGACCGCTGGCGCCGGGCCCAGGCCCTGGCCCGGACCATGCGCCAGCGCCCCGATCTGATCGTCGAGCGGGGAGGGCTGTCCCCGGAGGAGGTCAGCCTGCTGGAGGACCACGGTGAGATGCGTCTCGTGCGCGATCAGGGCTACAGTGGGTGAGCTTCGCAGGAGCCGGTTCGGCCGGTTTCCCCGCGGTCGGACGGCAGAAAGCCCACCGAGGAGGTCCGTCTCCCGGTCCCAGCTTCTGAACGGCTGGGCGTGGGCGCCCGGCGAGGATTGTTCGCACAAGACTGAAAGACGCGCCCTATGAATCCCACCGACATCATCGATCAGGACAGCCTTCGGGACGACGTTCCCGATTTTCGTCCAGGAGACACCGTCAAGGTCCACGTAAGGGTGGTCGAGGGCTCCCGCGAGCGCGTACAGGTCTTTCAGGGCGCAGTGGTCAAGCGGCAAGGGACCGGGGTCCGTGAGACCTTCACTGTCCGTAAGGTCAGCTTCGGCGTGGGCGTCGAGCGGACCTTTCCCGTCCATTCGCCGGTCATAGCTCAGACGGAAGTGGTTTCACTCGGGGACGTACGGAGGGCCAAGCTCTACTACCTGCGTGACCGCCACGGTAAGGCCGCCAAGATCAAGGAGCGAAGGACTGCCCGGTCCTGACGCGGGTCAGCATCCCTGTCGCCGGAATCGTCGAAGCGCAGCGTGCCCGATTCGTGTCCAGCCTGATTGACGATGTTTCCCCGATCGGTGGCCAAGGGCCCGATTGTCTCTGGGTCCATCGGGGCGGTCTCCTGCCCGGAGCAATCTTCAGATCGGATATCCGATCCAACCTTCGGGGTTCCGCATGAGTGACCCTTGCCGATGACTGCCGTTTCTGGGGGGCTTCGAACCTGCCGGACATTCGGAGCGGTCGAGTGAGCGAAGAGGACCTCGAGCGTTACGAGTCGGAGATCGAGCTTGCCCTGGTCCAGGAGTACCGCGCTGTCCTGCCTCTGTTCGCCTATGTGGTGGAGACAGAAAGACGGTTCTATCTGGCCAATGACGTCCAGGTGACGGTGCGCTCGGATACGACGCCCGCCTGTGTCGAGGTGGTGCTCAATGATGCATGGGTGTGGGACATGTACCGTCCGGCCCGCTTCGTACCCACGGTGCGCATCCTGACCTTCCGAGACGTCAACATCGAACGGCTCCCCGAGAAGGATCTGTGAGCCCGGGCGCTCCGGAGCGCCCTTCGGGATCGAACTCCCGTTCCGGTGGTGCTGGGGCTGAGCCCGGTGGTGCTGGCGCGGAGCCCGGACAGACTGGTGCGGATCGCCGTCGTACTCTCGGTGCGGAGGGCGAGGACCTGGCCGCCAAGAGGTACGAAGACGACGGATACGAGATCCTCGAGCGCAATTGGCGCCGACGCGAGGGCGAGATCGACCTCATCGTTCGTCGCGGGAGGACGGTCGCTTTCTGCGAGGTCAAAACCAGGTCAACCGACCGGTTCGGAACGGGCATCGAATCGGTGTTGCCGGCCAAGCAGCGCCGGATCCGTAGGTTGGCGGCACGGTGGCTTTCGGAGTTGACTCCGGCGGCGGGCAGAACCCGGGTTGAGGTTCGATTCGACGTGGTAGGCATCACTGGCGGAAGAGTCGAAGTCATAGAGGACGCTTTCTGACCCGTCGAGACAGGGGTAAATCAGTGATCACTTAGGCTGCACCGATGGCCAATGAGCTCGAGACCCTGATCGTGGAACGCACCGGCGGGGTCGTGACCGTCACCATGAACCGTCCGGCGCGCAAGAATGCGGCCAACGGCACCATGTGGCGCGAGCTCCTGGACACTTTTGATGATGTGGCCACCGACCGTCATGACCGGGTGATGGTCCTGACCGGTGCCGGAGACGCCTTCTGCTCGGGTGCCGACCTGGGCGAAGCGTCGAATGTGGCTGGGCGGCCCGGTGATCCCTTCCTCGTCCAGATGCGCGCTCTCGGGGACGTAGCCCTTCGGCTACACCGCTTTCCCAAACCCACGATCGCTAAGGTCGGCGGCATCGCCGCCGGGGCCGGTATGAGCATGGCGCTGGGTTGTGATCTGATCGTGGCTTCCGACTCCGCCCGCTTCTCCCAGATATTCTCCAAACGAGGGCTGTCGATTGATTTCGGTGCTTCGTGGCTGCTGCCTCGCCTCATCGGTCTCCATCGCGCCAAGGAGTTGGCCTTCCTCGCTGACATCATCGATGCCGAGCAGGCTGCCGAGTTCGGGCTGGTCAATCGCGTGGTTCCCGCCGATCAGTTGGACGGCTTCGTGGGCGAGTGGGCCGACCGTCTGGCCGCCGGCCCACCATTGGCCCTGTCGATGACCAAATCGATGTTGAACAGTTCGTTCAGCCTTTCGATGGAGCAGGCCCTCGAAGAGGAGTCCCGTTCGCAAGCGGTCAACTTCAGCACAGCGGACACCTTGGAAGCTCTGGCCGCCTTCTCCCAGAAGAGGGAGCCGCATTTCAAAGGTCGGTAACGGTGGGAATCTTCGGTTCCCATGTGGGCCAGTTCTGCTGCCATTGCCGCACTGAGCTCGGGCACCCGTCTGAGTTTCAGGCACCGTCAGGTTCTGGGTCCAGGCTGATCCGATAAGCCGGGTGGCCCCCGGCTTGGTCCGGTGTTCAGAGGGGCATCTGGCACCGCCCGTCTGCCCCCACCCCCGGCTGTGACAGCCGGTCCCTAATGTCACGATCCGAGGTGCTTCGAGTGGCGATCCGCACCTGAGTAATGGCGCCCTCCACCCCTGATTCAAACGCGGAGACGGGATGCGTTTCCGCCTGAGCGAGCCAGGCCAACCGGAGATTCCATGATTGCCGCTATCCCCTCCGCCGTGCTGATCGGCGTCGAGGGACAACCAGTCTCTGTCGAAGTCCATGTTTCCAACGGGATCCCCGGGTTCACGGTGGTCGGCCTGCCCGACGCAGCCGTCCGCGAATCGCGCGATCGTGTCCGTGCCGCTCTTCTGTCCAGCGGACTGACCTGGCCCTTGCGCAGGGTCACGGTCAATTTGGCCCCATCGAGCGTCCGGAAGGGCGGGGCGGGCTTGGATCTTCCCATTGCCATTGGGCTCCTAGTGGCGTCAGGGGACCTGGATGTGGGTTCCGTGCAGAACATGGCGTTTGTGGGGGAGCTCGGCCTCGATGGTTCACTGAGAGGGGTTCCGGGGGTCGTGGTACTGGCGGAAGCCCTCAGCCAGCACCACATGGTGGTGGCTGCCGAATGTGTCGGTGAAGCCCGAATGGTCGCCGGTAATGACGTGCGGTCAGCGTCGACCCTGAAGGAACTGTTCGAAAACCTGTCGGGCCGCCATCCTTGGATCGACCACCATGGCAAAGGATTCCCATCCGCTCGCAGACTGGCCGACTCCAGGGCAGGCACAGCTCTCACTTCGTTGAGGCCCGGGGGATCTGCTCCCGTTACCTCGGATCTGTCGGACGTCCGAGGTCAGCGCCTGGCCCGCCGAGCTCTGGAGGTCGCTGCTGCCGGTGGCCACCATCTGCTGATGATCGGTCCTCCCGGATCGGGAAAGTCCATGTTGGCCCATCGCCTGGCTGGACTCCTACCGCCTCTGGACAGGCGCACCGCCCTCGAAGTCACCCGGATCCACTCCGTGGCGGGTCTTCCGCTGTCGCCGGAGGATTTGGTCGACCGTCCGCCGTTTCGTGCCCCTCATCACGGGACATCGCCCGTGGCCATGATCGGAGGCGGTACGCCGTGGATGCGACCCGGCGAGATCACCTTGGCCCATGGCGGGGCATTGTTCCTTGATGAGCTGGGCGAGTTCCCGGCCGTCGTTCTCGAAGCTCTGCGTCAACCTCTGGAGGACGGGCAGGTAAGGGTCAGCCGATCCCGCGGCTCGGCTACTTTTCCCGCCCGCTTCATGCTTGTCAGCGCCATGAACCCTTGTCCCTGTGGTGAAGGCGGAACCCCCGGCGCCTGCCGCTGCAGCGATTCCTCCCGAGAGCGGTACGGGCGACGACTGTCGGCCCCGCTGCTCGATCGTTTCGACATCGCCATCAGGGTGGACCGGCCTGAAGCGGACGATCTCATGAGTGGTCGGCCTGCCGAAAGCACGGCCACAGTGGCAAAGAGAGTGGCGGCCGCACGGCAGCTGGCGGCGCACCGAGGCGTGCTGAGCAACGCCGAGCTCGCCGGACGAGCACTTGAGGAGGTCTCCCTTACTACCGACGCTCTCCAGATCATCGAGAGACGCGTCCGATCGGGTTCATTGAGCGCTCGAGGCTACGACCGGGTTCGCCGTCTGGCGCGGACGCTGGCGGACCTGGACGGTGCGGCCACGGTAGTGTCCGAGATTCATGTCCAAGAGGCGTTGCTCCTGCGCTCCCGACGGGACACCCTGCTCGGAGGTCAGGGAGAATGAAGGCCGACGAAGAAGCGCGTGCCTATGCCGCTGCCCTGGCCGGTCTTCCGGCCATGACGCCGGTCCGCTTGGCCAAGCTGCTCGACGGGTTCCATCCGGTGCGGGCGTGGAGAGCCGTCCAGGCGGGTGCCCATCCGGGCGATCCTGAGCGGAAGTTCGCCTCCGGCGCGGCCAATACCGACATAGACGAGGTCTGGTCACGGTACAGCCGCGGCAACGCCTTGGTTCTATTACCCGGTGAACCCGGCTACCCAAGCATGCTGCTCGGCGATCCGGGAGCACCGGCGGTGCTCTTTGCCAGCGGTGACCCTTCCGTGGTGGAAGGTGCTCCCCGGGTGGCCATCGTCGGCACACGCTCAGCTACTCCTTACGGGCGTCAGGTCGCCTCCGAGTTGGCGTCAGATTTGGCGGCCGCGGGTGTCATCGTTGTTTCGGGCTTAGCACGGGGAATCGACGGGGCGGCCCATGCCGGCGCCCTGCGAGGATGTGGGGCTGCGTCTGCCCCGCCGGTGGCAGTGGTCGGGACCGGCCTCGACACCGTCTATCCAGCTACGAATCGCGAACTGTGGGACAGGGTTGCCTCGCGTGGAGCCGTCTTTTCTGAGGCGGCACTCGGTACGAAGCCTCACCCGGGCGTGTTCCCTGCCCGCAATCGGATAATTGCTGCACTGTCCGACGTAGTCGTAGTCGTCGAGAGCCACCATGGAGGTGGGTCCCTGTACACCGCCGAGGCGGCGGCTCGCCGCTCGATTCCGGTGTGTGCCGTTCCCGGTTCGGTCAAGAGTCGAGCATCGCAGGGGACCAACGGGCTACTGGTCGATGGATGCACCCCGGTGCGGGACGCTGAGGACGTCCTTATCGCGGTGTCGCTGGCCAGGTCGGCCAAGTGCGAGAGCCATCGCGAGCTCCTCGGCACCCAGTCGCCGCCCGATAGCGACCGAAGGGGCTCGGCTCGGGCGATAGGGGTCGCCGGCCCCGTCAATCAGCCGGACCGTCGAGGCGGCGATGCCTCGATTGAGGGTCCGGACCTCGCACCACGCCGGTCCGCTGGTCCAGCCCGTCCCGCTCATCGCAACCAGAGGCTGAAGTCCCGTTCGGGGGCATCGAGATCGGAGAGCGGAACGAGGCCTGATCCCAAGCCTCTGAGAACAGCCCCGATCGCTCCTCAGAACTCGCCGGAGGAGCGCGCCGTGTGGGACGCAGTGGACGACGTGCCGACCGCTTTCGAGACGATTCTCATCCGTACGGATCTTTCGGTCACCGCGGCAGCCGCCGCATGCGACCATTTGGTTGAGAGTGGCGTCCTCCTGACCGGAGCCGGCTGGTGGTCACGAAATCTTGAATGCTCGTGACTTGCGGACAACTCGGCTGACACCTCTAGCGACGAGACTTCGCTGTCAGTCGCTCCTTACGGTCGATCTATCTGTTAGCACCTCAACGAACCCATTAGGAATCGTCGGCCAGCTAGAACCCGCGTCAGACGGCTGGAAAACTTCCCTGTTGCCATCCGATCGAAGTGGATGAGACCGGCCCGGTGACGGGAGCCGAAGCCAGTGCGGGGGCCGTGCAACTGGGCTGATCTGTTTGCGCTCCGTACCAGGCGGTAGTTCCCGCTGAGCTCCAGACCAGCCAACACGTGCCTCCGGTGGATCGATCGGCCAGGGTAACGCTGCCCCCGTCGGCACCGCTCGAGCCGTCCCCGCCCACGTCGCCCCCGGCGACGCCAGCAATGTCGCCTCCAACGCCGCTGGCCCCGACTGCGCCGGCTCCACTTCCACCAGCTCCCGGCACCACACTGATGCTCACCGTGGTTCCGTTGGTGGAGGGTCCGTCGACAAAGGAAATTGAGGATCCCGAGGCCGACAACGTCGGGGCACTCAACGAGCTGTAGCCACCGGAGGCGACCGCGCTATTCACTGTGGTCAGGGCCTCGGAGAGGGTCTGGTGGGCTTGGAGGCTCGTGGCCTCGGCTACCCCGGGGGCATTGTCGATGCCCGTGCCCGTGCCCGATCCAGAACTCGAGGTGAGAGTGGTCGAGAGCAAGACAGCGGTCAGAATGGCTACGACACCCATACTCAGAACGGTGACTACCATCGAAAACCCTGATTCGGATGGAACTCCCATGTGGCGGACTTTCCCCCCGTCGCAGTCGATCATCGTTATTCCCTTTCGACGGGCCGTTCCGACTCTCTGCCGCAGTGGGAAACCACGGACAATGCCGAATGCCGCTGGTCGCAGAGGCCCATTCCTTCATCGGCATCTCGAGGAATGCAACTTGAGCCCAACTAGCCATAGCGAAGGCGATGAGCGGGGTGCTCCCTCAGCTAGCAGGCTGGCCGAGCAGATCAACGAGGGACGGCGAGCCGGCGCGGGTGACTGCATTATCTCCCTGCGGGGACCCGATCCCTCCGCTGATTCAGCCACGCGTGTTCATTGGGGTCGCCACGGACTTGACCCGCGGAGTGGTCCAATCGATAGGCGGGTCGGAGTCCTCGGCCTCTGGATATGAAATCTGCGTTCAATCGTCGGCTGGCTGCATGACCACATGGTCTGCGATGACGCGGTAGATCACTCGAACCTCCCCCGGCCGCCGCATCGGGTACTCATCTACTCCAAGGTATTTCTTGGCGAGAGAATCAATGTGGGCATCTGCGCCTTCTTCGGTGCTTTCCACAGAGCCGCGTACCACGACGACGTTGTACTGGTCTTCGGGATCAAGGACGGATACGGCAACCTGGGGGTTCTCCCGAAGGTTTCGATCCTTGGCGCGGCCTTTCGCCGTGTTAAAGATAAGATCGTCCCCATCCAGATCGATCCACACTGGTGTCAGCTGCGGCCGGCCGTGAGAATCGACTGTGGCCACGTTGGCGAGAACGGGCCGCCCTATGAGGTCGCGTGCTTTGTTGGTGAGCGATATTGGCATTGTCATATCTCCTGAGTATCGATCAACTATCAAGACGAGCCGGCGCGGTCGGTGACTGCAAGCAAACTGGAGAGTATCAATCGTTGCCATTGCATCGTGCATCGCAAAGGTGCCGAGCTCACTCCCGCTGTCGTGTCCAGCTCTCCCGACCCTCGTCGGTGTCGATTCCGAGTCCGGGTTCATGCCCGAAGGCCGGTGGGGGAGTAAAGGACCATTGGGGAGTGCCGTCCGGGGCCGTGCCCACCCGGCTGAGGTCCCATCCCTCGTAGGTCTTGAGGAAGTGGTGGTGGTGACAGAGTCGGGCCAAATTGTCGAGAGCCGTGGGTCCGCCTTCGGCAAAGGGGATGATGTGGTCGATCTCCAGCCCGGTAGCGAGGCCACAGCCCGGGACCACACAGGTGGGGTCCCGGTGGAGGAGGGCGGTGCGTAGGGACCGGTTGATGGTGCGCCCGAAGTGGGAGACGGCCCGGATATCGCCGGCCTGGTGGAAGAGGTAGCGCAGGTAGGCGTCATTGGCCATGGACCGGGCCATGGGGACCGGGATGGGACCGACGTTGTCGATGGCACAGCACTCCCCGGGATGGGCCCGGCCCCGCAGGAGGGCGGCCAGGTCGACCCGGACCACCACCGAACAGGCGGGGGGCCGGTCGATCACCGCGGTCTCCAGGGAACCGGGCTCTCGAGAACCGGGCTCTCGAGAAGTAGTGCAGGAGGAGACCCCCCTGTCCCCGGTGAGGAGGGCGTGGAAGGCGTCGGCCCTATAGGCCCGTTCCGGTTCGCCCGGTCCCCCGGCCGCCTGGGCCGCCCGGCGCAGGCCGGTGGCCGTCTGGCCCAGGCGGGAGAGGATCTGGGCCCCCCGGTCGGCTGTATCCCGGCCCTGGAAGCAGAAGGCCCCTTCGGGGTCGGTCCACGAGGTGAACCGCCGGGAGGCGTGGATCCGTCGGACCCCGGCCCGGGGATCGACTCCCACGGCGGTGGCCCGGCTCTGCCGACAGCGCTCCTTGACCGCCGCCAGAGGGGCGTCGGCCGCCCCGGCCACGAGGTCCAGCTCCGCTTTGGGGTCGACCACCCCGGCGTCCACCAGTTCGGCCACCTTGGGGGTGGACAGTGTCCCTTTGCGCACCTCTTCTTGGGTGCCCGGTAGGGCCTCCAGACGCCGCCCGAGGGACAAGGTGGCCCCGGCCTGGCCGGTCGAGACCTGGACTTGATCCGGTTCGACGGACAGGTTGCTTCAGTTGATTATGCCGCCTGACGGTCGGCGTTGTGGTGGAGCGTTTCGTACCGGCTCGGGCTGAGGTAGCCGAGCGTCGAGTGCAGCCGGCGGGTGTTGTACCAGCCCTCGATGTACTCGAAGACGGCACGGTGTAGTCCTGCCCTCGTCGGCCACGCCCGCATGTCGATGAGCTCACGCTTGATGGTGGCAAAGAAGGACTCGGCCACCGCGTTATCCCAGCACTCGCCCTTCCTCCCGACCGAGAGCACGAAGCCGTTGCTCCGAGCCAGTTCGGCGAAGTCTCGACTCGTGTATTGACAGCCGCGGTCCGAGTGAAAAATGACTCCTTCTTCAGGTGCTCGGTTGGCGAAGGCCAAAGTCAGTGCGTCCTCGACCAACTCGGTCCTCATGTGGTCGGCCAGTGACCAGCCCACCACCTTGCGGCTGGCCAGGTCGATGACGGTGGCCAGGTAGGCCCACCCCTCCCAGGTGGCGATGTAGGTGATGTCCCCGACATAGCGACGGTCGATCTCCTCAGAGGGTCCGAAGTGGCGTTGGATCAGGTCCTTGGCCGCCTCGGCCTCGGGGTCGGCGACCGTGGTCTTCCGCCAGCGCTTCTTGCACCGTCCCTCGAGGCCGGCCAACCGCATGAGTCTGGTCACCCGTCGCCGGCCGCAGGTGATCCCCCGGTGACCGAGCTCTTGGTGGACCCTCGGAGATCCATAGGTGCCCTTGGACTCGTTGAATACCTCGGTGATCTGGTTGGTCAGCTCGGCGTCGGTGGCGGCCCGGGCGGAGGGAACACCGGTTCTGCGCTGGTAGTAGGCGGAACGGGAGACCTCGAACAGGTCGCACGTCTTTTGGACGCTGTGACCTGCAGTCTTCTCCGCCTCGATGAAGGGGTCCAGCTTCATCGGGTCTCCTTGGCGAAGAAAACCGTTGCACGCTTGAGGATCTCCACGTCCTCTTTGAGGGAGCGGTTCTCCCGACGCAAGCGGGTGAGCTCCTCTTTCTCCTCGGTGGTGAGACCGGGGCGTTCACCCTGGTCGATCTCCGCTTGTTTCACCCAGTTCCGCACGTTGGTCTCGGTCAGATCGAAGTCCCTGGCCACCTGGCCGATGCTGCGATCACCGTGGCGGCACAGCTCGACAATCTCAGCCTTGAACTCCGGTGTGAACGACCGACGGGGGCGGGGCTTCTTCCTCTCCATGGTCTCCATTTTGGACATCCTTTCCGGGGCAGTGCCCCTGATGGTGGATGTCCGTCAAACCGGAGGAAGCCCAACCCCCTCCAGGTCGGCCAGGAGCACAGCGGCGTTACGGTGCCCGGTCTCCCGCCACACGAGGGAGGACTCGATCCGGGGGGCGAGCAGGGTCTTACCTGCCACCGCCAGCCGCTCCAACCCGGCAAAGGACCCGTAGAGATCAGAGGCGTCCCGACCGGTCACACAATCAGGATCGAGTTCGGCCACCACCGCCGACAGAACATCCATGGCCTTGGCCAGGCGGGCCCGGAGGCCCGGCGACCGACCCGACCGACCCGACCGACCCGACCGCTCAGATCCAGACCGGTCAGACCCACCAGGCCCGACCGATCGCCCGGACCGACCGGTTGCCCTCTTTGTCGTGGCCGCCGCCGATGTCATGGTCCCACCCTGCCAGGGGGGTGTATCACTCACGGGCGACTCGCCAGCAATCACAGATCCCCAGCCTGGTCCAACTGACGACCACTCACAGCACTGACAAGACGGCTGTGTGAGTCGAATCTTTGCACCGTCAACCGGGATCAGGCGAGCGTGTCCGAGATCGGGAGAGTGCCGGTACTGGTACCGTGCCTGCATGCTTTTCGGCGCTCATGTCCGCGCCGGAACCGGGCTACTTCCAGCACTCGAGCGTGGAGCTGAAATCGGCGCAGAAGTTGTGCAGATTTTTACTCAGAGCCCACGGATGTGGAAACCGTCCCAGTACAGCCCGCAGATGCTCGACGCCTATCGGAGCGCACAGGCTGAGCACCCAACTGTCACCTCAACCTTCTGTCATGCCACGTACCTCATTAATCTCGCTTCACCTGATCCAGAGCTGGCGTCCAAGTCGAGAATGTGCCTTCAAGCCAACCTCCGAGCCGCCCAGGGCATGGGCTCCGACGGTCTGGTTTTGCACCTAGGCAGTCATCGGGGTCAAGGATTCGAATCGGCACTGCCTGCGGTGGCGCACGGCCTGATGGAGGCCCTCGATTCGGTGACCAACACGGCAAGGCCGTGTCCCATTTTGCTCGAAAACACGGCGGGTGCGGGCGACACGATCGGCCGGTCGTTCGATGAGTTGCGTGATGTCATCGACGCTACCGGCGGTGACGAACGGCTCGGAGTCTGTTTGGACACCCAACATCTTTGGGCGTCCGGGGTGGCGTTCGCCACGATCAGAGAGGCTGACGACCTCATGACCACAATCATGCGAACAGTTGGGCTCGAACGCTTGCACTGCCTTCATCTCAACGATTCCAAGGTTCTATTCGGAGCCAACCGGGATCGACACGAGAACATCGGGAAGGGGACGATCGGAGCGAAAGGACTGGGTGCACTGTTGGGTAACCCGGACCTCCAGGGCCTACCCGCCATTCTGGAGGTCCCGGGCGCCGGACAGGGTCCCCGGGCCGAGGACCTGGCCAAGGCTCGACAGGTATGGAAGAAGGGGTTAGCTGCGCGCTCACCCGGAAAGCGTTCGTACCGCGGGATTCCGAAGGTCGAGCGACGAAAAACCATCGGTCAGACCCGATAAATTCGGCTCAATTCGAAAATTAAACTACCGAGGGCCTCCGGGCCGAGCATCGAAGGAGGCCAAAACCCGGAGGGCAAGGGATTCGCCTAGGCGAGTGCCGGAGAAGGTTCCCCAAAGCCCAGAAAACGGCTGGTGGGCGGTGAACTGGCTCTTCCCACCGGTCCTGGGGCCACGGTAGGGTCGCCGAGCCGCACGGGCCTTCGAGAGCCGTACAGGCCTCCGACAACACCGAACACCGAAAGGAAGCGACCATGACCATCGAGACCCGCATGGAGACCGACAGCATGGGGCCGATTGAGGTGCCGTCCGACCGGTACTGGGGAGCCCAGACAGCACGTTCCCTGGTGCACTTTCCCATTGGCGATGACCGGATGCCTGAACCCGTCATTCGTGCGATGGGAATCCTGAAGGAAGCTTCTGCCCAGGTGAATGCCGATTTGGGCAAGATGGCTCCAGACAAGTCAGCGCTGATCGTCGCAGCTGCTCGTGAGGTCTCCGAAGGAAAGCTCGATGCTCATTTCCCGCTCAGCGTCTGGCAGACGGGAAGCGGGACCCAGAGCAATATGAATGCCAATGAAGTGATCTCGAACCGGGCCATCGAGATGGCTGGTGGCATCATGGGGTCGAAGGTTCCGGTACATCCCAATGACGATGTCAATATGTCCCAATCTTCGAATGACACGTTTCCCACCGCCATGCATATCGCCGCGGTCGAGGAGATCACTCATCGGCTGCTCCCAGCCATCCGACATCTCCGGAACGCACTGAACGCCAAGGCGGAGGCTTTCGTCGGAATCACCAAGATCGGGCGCACCCACCTCATGGACGCCGTCCCCCTCACTCTCGGCCAAGAGTTCTCGGGGTACGTTGCCCAACTGGACGCAGACATCCGGCGGATTGAATTCGCGCTCGATGATCTCTACGAACTGGCTGCCGGTGGAACCGCGGTAGGTACGGGACTCAACACCCACCCCGAGTTCGGAACTCGGGTGGCTTCTGCCATTGCCGAGCTCACCGGACTGCCTTTCGTGACGGCCCCCAACAAGTTCGCAGCTTTGGCTGCCCACGATGCATTGGTTGCGGCTAGCGGATCGATGAGAACGCTGGCCACCAGTCTGATCAAGATCGCCGACGACATCCGCTGGCTCGGCTCGGGTCCACGTACCGGCTTGGGAGAGCTCACGTTGCCGGAGAACGAGCCGGGTTCATCGATCATGCCCGGAAAGGTCAATCCCACTCAGTGCGAGGCCATGATCATGGTGTGTATACAGGTCTACGGGAATGACACCTCCGTGGCCATAGCCGGCAGCCGTGGCAATCTCGAACTGAACGTCTGCAAGCCGGTCATCATCTACAACCTGCTTCATTCTGTCGAGTTGCTCACCGAGGCATCGGAGGTGTTCACCCGGTTCTGTATCGATGGGCTGGAACCCAACCGGGCCCGTATTCGAGAGCACCTCGACAACTCGCTCATGCTGGTGACAGCGCTGACCCCTCTGATTGGCTATGACAAGGCGGGGGAGGTGGCCAAGAAAGCGCACAAGGAGGGTTCAACCCTGCGCGAGGCGTCTCTTGCTCTGGGCTATCTGACCGAGGAACAGTTCGACGAGGCGGTTCGGCCCGAATCCATGACCCATCCCTGAACCGATGAACTTGCGGTCCGATCCTCCGGACGTGGACTGAGATCGGTCCTGATCGGACTCCATGCGGAGTGGCCAGAAGGGCGCCAGCGTGAACCTCGAGGAAGTCGATCTCACAGACCTCGATCTCTTTGTCGACGGTTTCCCTGACGAGGTCTTTACCTGTCTGAGGCAGGAAGCTCCCGTTTGGTGGCACGATCCCACGGCACACACCCCGGACGGGGTGGGTTTCTGGGTTCTAAGTGGTCACGCTGACATCACCGCGGTCGCTGGCGACTCCGCCCTGTTCTCGTCGGAGCGCTCATCGGGGTCCGAAGGAGGGGGAACCATCATTCAGGATCTGCCCTACGGGTTCGCTCCCGGCGTCCTGCTCAACATGATGGATGACCCGCTGCACAACCGAATCCGTCGGTTGGTGACCCCGTCCGTGGCCCCCCGTTCTCTAGCCCTGATGGAGGCCGAGCTCAAAGAGAGGGCTCGTAGGATCATCGACGACATCGCCGATCGTGGCAGTTGCGATTTTCTGACTGACGTGGCCGTCGAACTGCCTCTGCAAGCGGTAGCAGCACTGATGGGGGTGCCGAATGAAGACCGACACGACTTGATGAGCTGGTCCAACACGACACTCGATTTTGAAGGGCGGGAGCTGGGCGAGAGTAGCAAACGGGTGGCTGCGGCGGCAGGAGCCATGGCTGCGTACGGGACCGACCTTATTGCCAAAAGAAGGAGTGAACCCGGCGACGACATCATCTCGGTGGTGGTGGGGGCCCGCATCGACGACGATAGGGACGGGCCCCGTGGCCTGACTGATCTCGAGCTGCTGATGTTCTTCAATCTGTTGGTCGTGGCCGGAAGTGAGACCACCCGCAACTCGATCGCCCTGGGGATGGTGGCCCTGGTCGGTCATCCCGACCAGCTCCGCTCGCTCCGAGACGATCGGACCCTGATGCCGTCTGCGGTCGAGGAGATCCTGAGATGGACAACCGCCACGCTGTACAACCGTCGTACCGCCACACGCGACACCGATCTGCACGGTCATCGGATCAGTCAGGGTGACAAGGTGACGTTGTGGTGGCCGTCGGCCAATCGAGACGAGTCGGTCTTCAACGACCCATTTCGCTTTGACATCCGTCGCGATCCGAATCCGCATCTGACCTTCGGTCACCGAACTCACTTCTGCCTCGGCGCCAACCTGGCTCGAATGGAGATTCGACTCATCCTCGACGAGGTCCTGAACCGTCTCGAGGATTTTGAGCTCACCGGGCCGGTCAAGCGGATGCGGACCAATAAACATGCTGGTGTCAGCAGCGTCCCGTTGCGCTTTTCGCGGCGACCACCGGCCTGAGCCGGCCACCGTCCGACGGTGAAATCCGCCCCCGATGAGGCTTCGATGCTGGCCGACGTTTCCCATTGGTCGACCCTCAGGGCCGTATACTCCGACCACAACCCAGCAGCCGACCGCAGTCGAACGTGGCGAACCCGTCAAGCTGAGAACGGCGCCCGGGGACGATGCGGCCGCCGACCCTCGAGGATACGAGATGACCACCGCACCCGACCAGCTGGCCATAGGCCTCACCGACGGCATGTTCTACGGAGGCGATCCGTTTCCGGCCTTTGCGTGGATGCGCGATCATGCGCCCGCCTATTACGACGAGTCGTCCGGTATCTGGGGAATCACCCGCTATGCGGACATCAAGGAGATTTCCAAGGATCCCGACACCTTCTCCAACGCCGGTGGCATTCGTCCTGACAGTGACGCCCTCCCGATGATGATCGACACCGACGCACCAGAGCACGTGCGCCGACGTCGCCTGGTCAGCGAGGGATTCACCCCGCGGCGGATCCGTGAGAGTGAAGAAGGAATCCGCTTGATCTGTGATGCCATCATCGATCGGGTCTGTGAGGAGGGCTCGGCCGACTTTGTGCGGGATATTGCCGCACCGCTTCCCATGATCGTCATCGGCAACATGCTCGGAGTCGCACCTGAGGATCGGGACGATCTGTTGCGGTGGTCCGACGACATGTTGAAGGCGCTGGGATCACCGGACCCGGGAGCCATGGATACGGCCGCTCTCGCTGCGGCGGAGTATGCAGAGTACATACTGGCCGTCGCCGAGCAGCGGCGGCGTGACAGCCAGTCCGACGACCTCATCGGCACTCTGGTGCACGCCGAGATCGAGGGAGATCGTCTCGATGAAAATTCGATCATTTACGAGTCGCTGCTCATCCTGATCGGGGGCGATGAGACGACCCGACACGTCATCAGCGGCGGGATGTACGAACTCCTCCGTCATCCCGACCAACTGCAGATGCTGGCCGGCGACCGGAGCCTGATGGCCAAGGCCATCGAAGAGATGCTCCGTTGGGTGTCACCGATCAAGAACATGGCCAGACAAATGACCCGTGACGTCGAGTTCGGGGGGGAGACCCTGCACCAAGGGGAGAAGCTCCTGTTGCTCTACCCGTCCGCCAATCGGGATGAACGGGTGTTCGACCGGCCCGAGGAATTCGACATCACCCGGACTCCGAACGACCACATGGCCTTCGGATTCGGGGCCCACTTCTGCCTGGGGAACAGGCTCGCTCGGATGGAGCTCAGCGTAATGTTCGATCGTTTGCTGGATCGGCTTCCGGACATCAGGTTGGCCGTGGCCGCTGAGCCTCCCAAGCGAGCGGCCAATTTCGTCTCGGGCTACGAGACGATGCCGGTGGTCTTTTCGCCCACGGCACGCGTCGGAGCTTCGGCCTAGACATGGGTTGTGGCCGATTTTTCCGTGGGTGTAAACAAAGCCGGGGACCTGTCCGGCGGGCGTTGTCGTGAAGCAACCCCTGCTGACGGATGACGCTATCCGCGCTGCCCTGGGCCAAACGGACGATCCGAGCTGGGAGTTGATCGGTGGACGGCTCGTCCGGATCTTCGAATGGGGTGGATTCACGGAGGCGTTGTCCTTCGTGAACGGAGTCGGGGAACTGGCCGAGGCCCACAATCATCATCCCGATATCGACATTCGCTACAGCCGGGTCACCTTGGCTCTGGTCACCCACGACTCAGGCGGAATTACCCAGCTCGACATCGATCTGGCTCGGGCCATCGATAACCTGGTTGCTCATCCGGCAGTTGACTGATCAGACCGCGGGCGTCAGGGAAGTCTGACCTCTTACCGGTGGTCCTGCCCCAGAAAGGTTCTGGCTCCTACCCCGGAACTCACACGGGGCGGCAATCTCAGCTGACGGGAAGGTCCCACAGAGGGAACCATCTGTCGAGGTCGGGCTCGACTTTCAGGTCGTCAGCCACCAGGCTTCTCAGCCTGAATTCTTTTTCCGTATCCCGTTTTTCGTGTCCTTGGGGTGCGAACGGATAGAACGAGCCCCGTTTGAACAGGTAGACCAAGTAGGCCGTCGACGGGATCACCCGCCCGGGCCCGGCTGTTGGCTCCGGCATGGCATCGGCCGCCTCGCCAAGAGGTGTAGCGGCCGGAGACTGGTCGTTCCCCGCTCCGCCGGCCGGCTGAGGCGCCCCGAGAGATTCCGTCAGTTCCGGCGGCTCATCGGCGTCGGGCAGTTCAGCTATGCCGAAGACGGAGCACAAGAGTTGAGGCCCCCATCCTGCGTCAGCCAGCGAGGAGTTGACCAGATGGATGCGGGTGACCAGCTCTTCGATGTCGCTGTCGTCGATGACCAGCCAGTGATAGCCGTAAGCATCCTCGGCCTTCCGGAAACCGTCGGTTCCGTCCATCGACAGGAGTTTGACCACCTCTGCCTGCATCTCCTCGAATCCCTGTCCGGTGGGAGGCTTGAAGCACACGCCGGCGTGGCCGGAACAGGTCATCCCCGCCGCGCTTTGCAGGGTGATCGAGGCAGAGGGCAGCGCGAAGAGCGCATCGAGATCGGATTGGACCGGCTTCGTCCGCCCGAGCAGAGTGTTGAGTAATCCCATCAGTGGGTTGTGGCCGACGCACCGGCGTTGTCATCAAAGCGCTCCAGAGTGCGACTCACGAGGGACGACCCAGTTCGGCCTCGATGCTGGCCAGCTGAGCGAGCCGCTTCTCGAGTGGGGGATGGGTGGAGAAGAGGGTCGAAAGACTTACTCCACTTTTGGCGATGGCGGGAGTGAAGTAGAAGGCATTGAAGCTCTCCGAGGCACGTAGATCGCGGGTAGGAATCCGCGACATCTCGCCGGTCACCTTGACCAGCGCTGAGGCCAGCGCCGACGGTCGTCCGGTAAGAAGTGCCCCCGAGCGATCGGCGGCCAGCTCGCGGTAACGCGAGAGCGCCATCGTGAGCAGGAAGCTGATGGCGTAGACGACGATGGAGACCGCCAGCACAGCCAGCTCGACCAGCGCGGCGTTGTCGTTCCCACCCTGGTTGTTCCCGCGGTTGCCGCCGAACCCTCCGATCAGTCCCGTCCACAGCATGATGCGGGTGATCATGCCGGCAACCATCCCCAAGAAGCTGGCGATGGTCATGACCGCGACGTCCCGATGGGCAACATGTGAGAGTTCGTGTGAGAGCACGGCTTCGAGCTCGGATTCATCCAATCTGCGCATCAGCCCCGATGTGGCGCAGACCACGGCGCTGTTCGGGCTCCTGCCGGTGGCGAAGGCATTCGGTACATCGGTGTCGGCAATGGCGACCCGTGGCTTCTTCATATCGGCCAACGCACAGAGCCGGTCGACGACGCCGTGCAGCTGGGGTGCCTGTTCCGGGGTCACGATGTGACCGCCCATGCCGAACAAGGCGATCTTGTCCGAGAACCAGTACTGAACAAAGAGGATGATGGCGGCAAACACCAGGACGACCGCGTAGGAGATCCCGAAGGCGATGAGCAGGCCGATGACGGCTGCATAGAGGATCACGATCATCAGACCGGTGGCGAACATCCGGACGGTCAGTCCACGATCAGAAGGAATATTGCGTGCGGTACTCACGGGATCGACCTCAGCGTTCTTCGGTCCCCGAGCCGTTGGCGGGATCGGTGAGCAAAACCTTCGTCTCCTGGAGGGTGGCGTCCGGGAAGGGCACCACCAGGTCGGAGGGAGCGAAGTCGTCGTCGGCCAGAGGGGTCCCGAGCCGACGCACGGCGGAGGTGAGCTCGGCCAGAGCCTGAGTGAAGGCGTCCGAGTCCTCGTTGTCGACGGCCTTGGCCACGGCGGCGTCCAGCGACCCGAGGGCGTCCCGCTCGCTGTCGGGTATCTCGTACTGGGCCTCGCCGAGAATGCGGACGATCACGACGATTTCTCCTCGTGGTCGGCCGGCTCCACCAGCTCGGCCGGCTCCAGCTCGGCTGGCTCCTCTTCGGCGGCGGGTAGCGCTCCACCGCTGACTTCGGCCTTGAGGGCGGCGAGCTGAGCGTCAACGGCCGAGGTTGTCGAAGCTTGGTTCAGCTGCGCCTGAATGTCATCCACAGGGTTGGTCAGGTCGGTGAGGGCCCCGGAGGCCAGCAACTCGTCCATGGCACCGGCCCGGGCCTGCATCCCGTCGATCTTGTCCTGGGCCCTCTGCATGGACATGCCGGCGTCGCTCATCGACTCGGATATGCCAGAGACGGCCTCGCCTATCTTGGTCTGGGCCTCGGCCGCCGTATAGGTGGCCTTCATCGTCTCCTTCTTGGTACGGAAGGCGTCCACCTGGGACTGCAGTTTCTGGGCAGTAGCGATCAGTTTCTGTTCCTGATCGGCGACCTGCTCATGCTGGGTCTGAAGATCGCTGAGCTGGTCGGCCAGGGCTTCACGGCGACCGAGGGCCTCTCGGGCCAGGTCTTCGTTCCCCTGGGTCAGAGCCGCCCTGGCCTGCTGCTGCAGCTTGTCGGCATTCTTCTGGAGCTGAGACGCCTGCAGCTCGATCCGCTTCTTGGCTGTGGTCACGTCAGCGACGCTCCGCCGCACCTTTTGGAGGCTTTCCAGCTGCTTTTGGTAGGACAGGTCGAGGGACTCCCGTGGATCCTCGGCTTTGTCCAGCAGTTTGTTGGTCTTGGCCTGGACTATTCCCGACAGGCGTTTCATCACGCTCATGCTGATGGATCCTTCCTCAACGGTGCCCTTTGAAGCTTAGGGCCTCTGTGCCCAGTAGCGTGATCGTGTGCCTGATCAGCTATGCCTTTTGACCGTTCATGCCCACCCCGATGATGAGTCCTCCAAGGGGGCCGGCACCGTGGCCCTCTACCATGCTGAGGGCATCCATACGGTGCTGGTCTGCTGTACCGGGGGCGAGGAGGGAGAGGTCCTGAACCCGGCCCTCGATACGCCCGAGGTCCACTCCCGCATCGCCGAATTGCGTCGCCAGGAACTGGCGCAGGCAGCCGAGATTATCGGCTACGACGAGGTGGTCATGCTCGGATACCGCGATTCGGGCATGCCCGACTCAGAAGCCAACGCCAATCCCCTCAGCTTCGCCCGGGCGCCGCACGATGAGGCCGTCGGGCGCTTGGTCGAGGTGGTGCGCCGCACTCGACCGCAGGTCATGGTGATCTACGGCGATGAGCAATCTGGCTATCCCCACCCGGACCATCTACGTGTCCACGAAATCGGGCTCGCGGCGTTCGCCGCCGCCGCCGATGCCGCTCTTTATCCCGGGCTCGGCCCGGCATGGCAGGTGAGCAAGCTGTACTACACGGTCTTCTCGGTGGCCCGCTTTCGGCAGGTGCACGAGAAGTTCCTGGAGCTGGGGCTCGAATCCCCGTTCGATGAGGGATGGCGCACGCGGTGGGATGCGGTGCCTCCTGAGCCGGTCACCACTTCCATCGACATTTCCGATTTTGCCGATGTCCGACGCGAGGCCCTATTGGCCCACGCCACCCAGGTCGATCCGAAGTCGCCTTTCTGGTTCGGGCTCCCGCCCGAGGTCATGCGCTCGATTCACCCTTTCGATGACTACCGCTTGGCCCGCGTTGTCCCGCCATCACTGATTGCGGGCGGTTCGGTGGGTGTGAACGGGTCGGATGAGCAGACCGGGGAGTCCGATCTTTTCGCCGGCGTGCGACCACGGCGTTGACCGGCGGTTCGATCACTGCTGCCGGTAGCGCAGTGGCACCGATAGCATCGGAGCGTCGAGGACACATGGGTTTCGTGAGCAACAGGTTCAGAGACGGCCAGTTGGGTGTTCCATGACCAGATGGTTGTCCCCCGAGTGGTTCGATCAGACGCGGGCGCTGGTGGCCGAAGAAGCCCCGTTTTCCGGCTTGTCGGCTCGCATCCAGGCCGAGATCACCGGTGGTCCCGACGGCGATGTCGCCTGCTACTGGGCGATCAACGAGGGCCACCTGGAGACAGGCGCATCGGGCAAGATCGACGGTCCCGATATCACTCTGACCCTGAGCTGGAAGGATGCCTCCTCCATCGGCCGGGGCGATCTCAATCCCAGTGTCGCCTTCATGCAGGGGCGGTTGAAAGTCGGCGGATCGATGGGTGCGATGATTACCCTGCTCACAGCCATGAACACGCCCGAGTATCAGCTGCTGGGCCAGAAAATTGCGGAAGTTACGGAGTTCTGAGCGGTCCCAGGGTTCCGGTGCCATTGCCACCCAGATAGGGCAGGTGCACCGTACCTGCGCTTTGCAGGAGGATGAGGGTGACGGCCGTGGCCAGAAACAAAATGAGAAGGACGACCAAAAACGGTTGGATCTTGCGCCAGCCGATCTCTCTCTTCGGCTTGCGTTTCACACTGCGACGTTCGATGTCCTCCCCCCAGGCCACGACTCGCGTCACCGAGGACGCTCCCGCCGTTCCGTGGTGCTTGACGACCAGGGCGTTGATCGTGCGTGACAGCTGGGGAGCGTTCCCGCCCGGCAGTAGAAATCGGTAGGTGCCCGAAGAAGTCTGGATTCCGATGAGCGCTCCTGCTTCGATATGCGGCAGCGGTCGATTGGTTGCACCAGGGTCCGTGATCGAACTCAGGTCTCGGTCACCCGGATCACTGCGGTTGAGCTCCGGGTCGACCCACCATTCTGGTGCGATCCCCCCGCTCCACGCCTCGACGACGTGAGAGACGACTGAGGACCAGGGAAGAACTCGGGTGATGTCGCCGCGGGATCGGGTGACGCCTATACCGTCATCGGTGAACGTGAGGGTGTCGATGCCGATCGGTTCGTTTCCCTCCAGGTCCAGCAACAGCAGGCCTTCGAGCACCAGAGGATCACTGGTGGCACTCTGGATTGGAGAGGCGCCATTGTCTTCCGGTCTCTCGTCGTCCAAGCCAAGAGACCCGAGCGTGGCTTGGGGAGCTACGGGCGGAAGTAGGTCTGCTCCGGTGTCACCGCCGTCAGCGAGGCGGTGAGGAAAGTCCGAAATCTCGGAATCCGGAGGGCTGAGTCCAGCCGGTGGCCCGGTATCCACCGGGCGGGTCGACAGATCGACAATGCCGGCGCCGCTCAGGTTCGGATCATCGGGGTCGGCCACTGCATCTCCCATCGGTGATCCCTCAGGATAACGGGGGTGACACCTGGGCTGGGGACTGTTTCCCGATTTCGGTCGGGGCGCCTGCGGATCGTACCGACCATCCCAGCTCCGACCGGTTCGAACCCCAACCAGGCACCTCCGCCCGGTACTTCGACCGGCGTCCTCAGGCTGAGGCCCGGGAGGGCGGGAGGCCCGGGAGGCGCCGAGACGTCCGCTTCCAACCACCCGTCCCGGCCCGACCGCTGCCGGGTCGGTGGACCGGCGGGTACCGGATCAGAGGATCGGGTCATCCTCGATGGGTTACCTCAGGCCATGGCTCGGTGTCATTCCGACCGGCTGCCCCGCATGGCGTCGCGCAACTGTCGATAACCGATCAGAGTGACTCCTGCTTCGGCGATGAGTTGTCCGAAACCGCGATCGGCTACCAAAAGGATGTGGTCACCCACCCGCTCTCGCCAGTCCGTCGCGATGGCCCGTAACTCCGGTGTGTCGATGGCCGGACGGAGTGTCAGTTCAGTAACGCCCGGTTCCAGTCCTCCAAACAGGTCGACGAAGGATTGCCGGGTGACCCGGGCCGGCAGTGTGGCAAAGCGGTCGGCAAAGAGAACCCCTTCATCGGCCGCCAGTTGACGAAGGGGAAATCCCACGTTGGGTTCTGCTTCGGCCCCGAGGAGGCGGAGGGGGAGTCCGAAATCGACGGCCAGCTCGAGATAGACGTCGAAGAATTCGGGCCGCATGACGAGGGCGTCGAGATGGGTATTGAGATAGCTGATATCGAATCCCCACAGCACGGCTCGTTCAATTTGGGCCCGGCATTCTCTGCGCACCTCGTCCACATCGGCGTGATCCCACAGGTCGTCCACCGTTCGGGGGAACCCGCCATCACCGTCCAGCAGAGACGGGGCCTGCGTGATCGGCCCCCATCGATAGCGATCGAGCTCGGCATTGAGCGTCAGTTGAACGCCGACATCCTCTCCTCGAAATCGTGAAGCCGATTCTCGTGACCATGGCGCAGGGACAATCAACGAGGCGCTGGTGCCTATTCCCTCGCGTAGTGCCTCGTAGACGCCCACAGTGGCGGCATGACAGAGACCCAGATCGGCGCAGTTGAGAATCAGTAACTTGGCATCGGGCGGGTAGCCCAGGCGGTCAACGACGGACGACATGTTCTTGACCGTAGTGCCGCCAGCTCTCAGGCGGCGCGGCCCGCCCCTTTGCCACCGCTCATGGACGGCCCTACCTGACCAGCCCCGTCCCGACTCTCCCCGCTGCCGGGATCGCCCAGGAGGGCGCGGGCGGCTTCGACGCCCCGTCGACCGATCTCACATGTCCGCTCGTCGAGGCGCCAGGGTCGGGCTCTACGCCGCCCGGCGGGCGCAGCCGCCCTGCTCGCCGCCCGTGAGGGACCGGAGCGCCTGAGCGAGTCCTCGACCACAGGGCCGCCGGCTGAATGGCCGGATAGTACCGCCCTCGCCTTCCCCCTGGTCGGCTCCGCTTCGGTGGTCCGCAGGCCTACCCCGGGACGAACACCGGGGTAGGGGAGAGGAAGCGTGAGTTGCGTCGCCGGGGTCGCCTGGTCGCGGTCGGGGTTCATGGGTGGAGCATGTCAGGAGGGTGTATTACGGAGGTCATGGCCCAAGGAAAGATCGAAACAGCCCCCGGACCCCGGTACGGCATTACGGTGCCCTTTGACGGGGTCACGCTCGAGGATCATCGCCGGTGGTATGCCGAACTGGTCCGACTGGGCTACACCGACGTGTGGTCAGCCGAAACGGACGGATCCGACGGATTCACACCCCTGGCGCTGGCCTCGGCATGGTCGCCGACCCTCAACCTGGGTGTCGCCATCATCCCTGCCTACACCCGTGGTCCTGCCCTGCTGGCCCAGAGCGTGGCCGCCATGGCCGAGTCCGCCCCTGGTCGATTCACGCTCGGGTTGGGAACGTCGTCTGATGTCATCGTGAGCCGTTGGAACGGAATACCGTTCACCGAGCCCTATCGGCGGGTACGCGACACCATCCGGTTTCTGAGGGCGGCACTGGCGGGCGAGAAGGTCGACAACGACTATCCGACATTTGCTGTGCGCGGCTTCCGATTGGCCCGCCCCGTCGAGCATCCGCCCCCCATTTTCTTGGCCGCTCTCCGGCCGGGCATGCTGAAGCTCGCCGGCCGTGAGGCGGATGGCGTCATCATCAATTGGCTTTCAGCCGAGGATGTCTCGGCGGTGATCCCCGAGCTCGAAGCCGATATTCCGGTAGCGGCCCGGATATTTGTGATTCCATCAGAAGACACCGAGACAGTTCGGGCGGTCGGACGCCGGATGATCGCCGCCTATCTCAACGTTGGCGTCTATGCCGAATTTCACCGGTGGCTGGGTCGAGGATCGGTGCTGGAACCGATGTGGACGGCGTGGCGCACGGGAGACCGGAAGGGCGCACTGGAGTGCATTCCCGACGAGGTCGTGGATGCACTCATCGTCCACGGATCGTTCGATGAGTGTCGGGCCCACGTCGGCCGCTACGTGGCCAACGGAGTTGGAATTCCCGTGATGGCGGTCATTCCGATCGGCGTCAGCCTCGAGGCTGCGATCGAGGGCCTGGCTCCGCCGTGGGCCGCGGCCCCCGCCGGTCCCAGCCGGGGTTGAGAGCTTTGGCCGGGTACGGCGACCCTGCCACCGCGGTCCGAGCAAACTCCGGGGTCAGGCCGATGTGTAGCGGGCCACGATCTCCCTGTCCTGATCGCGTACCTGATCGGCCAGATCCTGGTGGTAGCGGTCGAGCTCGGCGGCCAGCCGCTCGTCGGAGAGGGCGAGGATCCGCACGGCCAGTAGGGCGGCGTTGCGGGCCCCATTGACGGCCACCGTGGCTACCGGAATTCCCTTGGGCATCTGCACCATGGCCAGCAAGGAGTCGAGACCACCCAGATTGGCCAGGGCCACCGGCACCCCGATCACCGGAAGGGGAGTGGCCGCGGCCACAACACCGGCTAGGTGGGCCGCCCCTCCAGCAGCGGCGATGATGACCTTGATGCCGGCGTCGGCCGCGCCCCGAGCGAAGGCAATGGTGTCGTCAGGCGTGCGGTGGGCTGAGAGTACGCGGACGTGGGCCACGATCCCGAAGGACCGAAGGGTCTGGACGGCGTCGTCCATGATCGACGAATCGGATGAGCTTCCCATGATGATGGCAACGGACATAGGCGCATTCTGCCCGACCCCGGCACTCTGGTCACATCCAACCGGTGGGGAGGGCCCAGCCGCACGTCGTCTTGACCACTACGGTGGGCCCCGTCAAGCCGTGAGGCCCCCGCACCCCGCTGTTCGTCGTACTGGTTGGCTGGGTCCCAGACACGCCCGGTCGCACAGCCACAGAGGCCAGGTGGTCGGTCCAGGGGTCCGGGGGGCCACGTGTCGTGTGCCGTCACCAGCCACAAGTGGGACGCCCGAATGGAAGGAGAGCGATCATGCGCATCGGAGTGATGTTCGACACCGAGGTCCCGTTTGAACAAGCCGTCAGTCAGGTGGCCTCCCTTCGGGATGCGGGAATCCAAACAGCCTGGGCATCCCAGATCTTCGGCTACGACGCACTCACCGCCCTGGCTGCCATCGGTCGTGAAGTCGACGGGATCGACCTGGGGACGGCCGTTGTCCCCACCTATCCGCGCCACCCCGTCATGATGGCCGGGCAGGCCTTGACCGTGCAGGCGGCCACTGGAGGAAGACTGATTCTCGGGATCGGACTTTCCCATCAGATCGTCATTGAGAATGTTTTCGGACAATCGTTCGACCGGCCCGCCCGTCACATGAAGGAGTACCTTTCCGTACTGGTTCCCTTGCTCGAGGGTGAGCAGGTGTCCTTCACCGGTGAGACGCTTCGAGCCTCGACATTTGGTCCTCTCCAAATCGACGCACCACCACCCCCGGTTCTGGTGGCCGCTCTCGGGCGCACCATGTTGCGCCTGGCCGGCGCTATGGCTTCGGGGACCGTCACATGGATGACCGGTCCTGACACCATCGAATCGCACATCATTCCCACCATCAACGAAGCAGCTTCCGAAGCGGGCCGCCCGAGGCCCCGCATCGGCGTCGGGCTTCCCGTGTGCGTAACCGGCGATTCTGACGCAGCCCGTGCCAAGGCGGCCGAGGTCTTCGCCATCTATGGCAATCTGCCCTCTTACCGGGCCATGCTCGATCGAGAAGGAGCTGAGGGGCCTGCTGACGTGGCCATCGTTGGTGATGAGTCGACCGTCAAGGCCGCTGTCCGTCGGCTGGCGGAAATGGGAGTCACCGACTTCTGCGGCGCTCCATTTGGTTCGGCTGACCAGATAAGGGCCTCCGTCGGCGCTCTGGCGGAGCTCGTCTGAAGATCAGGCCCGGGCCGAGCCAAACGGCCCGGCAGCCATTCATGGGCCTGCTGCTAAATAGACAGACGGGTGTGCTTGAACTCATTGAGCTCGGGATGATCGTGCATCAATCCGAGCACTTTCTCAATGGTCTTCTGAGCCAGCTGGCCGTCCCCGCCAGGCCGGTTCATGAGTCGAACGAAGACGGCGTCCCTGCCCACTATGAAGGTAGGGACTCCAAATACCTCCAGCTCACCCACAACCCGTTCATGTTCGTCGCGCGCCACCTTGGCGGGCCACCCCGCCTCGACCTCGGACAGAACCGCGTCGGCGTCGAGATCTACTCTGGCCAGGGCCTTACGCACTACGTCCGGGTCCCGGAGGTCACCGGCCTCGTCGTGCCGGGCGGCAAACAGAGACCGGTGGGCGGCCAGGAACCGGTCTTGGTACCTGTCACGGACGACCACTCCAGCCGCCAAGGCCAAAAGATCAGGCTGTTGACTCGGGTCCTCCCACGCCGGCGGCCCCCCTTCGGCGACCTGGGCCTGGTTGAGGAAGAAGGGGACGAAAGTGACATCCCAGGGCGCTCCAGCCTCCAGGCCATCCATGATGTGCTCATGGCCGTTTCGGGCAAACGGGCACCTGTAGTCCCAGGTCACAGCAAATGTAAGGTCAGAACTCATACTCGTCCAACCCCGGAGGAGTCCGATCGATTCCGCCCCGATGCCCGCGAGGTGGCCGAAGGGGCATGGGGTCGGTGTCCCGGCTCCGCCGGCCCCACCGGGTGACGACACTGAGGTGCCGAGGCCGGGCTGGGCGGCCAGAGGTTGGACTCAGATGGGAGAACTGGTGGTCAAACCAGTCGGCGACCGACGAGACCCAGGCCGACGCCGATGGCGGCGCCCCCCAAGACATCGGAGGCGTGGTGTGCGCCGACGTGCAGTCGGCTTATGCCTACCAGTGTCGCTCCGGTGAGGAGCAGGGCGTTTCCTGAGCGGTCACCTTTTGTGGTCATGACCGTGGCCGCGCAGAAGGCGGCGAGAGTGTGTCCGCTCGGGAAGCTGCTGGTTTTGGGCTGGCGGACCGGAACGCCGCCCTCGGTGAGCTGAACCCTGGTGACGTCAGGGCGGGTCCGGCCGACAACCGCCTTGATGGCTGCATTGACCACGCTGGACTCGATGCCGGCCACGGCCAGAGCGCGCACGGCGCGAGCCCGTTCCGGTCCGGTATGTCTCGCCCGCCACGCCGTGGTCACTGCCCACATGAGGCCGTGGTCGCCCAATCCGGTGATCAGTTTGGCTGCTCCGTCGAGGGTGGGGTTGCCCCTCAGAGGCTCGAACCAGCTGTCAACCTGTTCGTCTAGGGCTCGAATCACATCCATCAGGGCTGAAGACGGTACAACCGAGGCCAACGGTTGATCGGAAACCGAAGAGTGGGTGGCAGGAGAAGAATCGACGTCGTCGGACAGGAGCCGTACGGGTGGTCGTCCGGTCGACGGCCCGGTGTCATGCCGGGCTTCGGGGGCCGTGGCGTCTTCGCTCCCGCCCCCTGGCGTGTCATCGCTCCGGCCTGGGCTTCCGCTCACGTCATTTGCCGGATCCATGCGGTCTGTCCTGCTCATACAGCGCTCAGGGCCGTTGTAACGGGAGTCTTGAGGGCCTCGTCGGGGTTGCCACCGAACGCCGGACAGAACGGTTTGAAATTGCAGTAGTCGCAGAGCCGCGACGGACGGGGGCGGAAGTCCTCTTTCTCGCAGGCCTGCTCGATGGCCGTCCACACGGCCACGGCCTTCTGACGCTGGCCTCGCAGAGCTTGATCGGACGGTTCGGCAATGATCGAGGTGGGTTCCTTGAGATGAAGAAGTTTGACCTGCACCGGTCGACGCCCGAGGACCTCCTCACACAACAGGGCATAGATGTTGACACCGACGAGCTTCGATTGTTCGAAGGCAGGCGAGGGTGCACGCCCCGTCTTGTAGTCGATCACCACCAGATCGCCCTCGGGGGTGAGATCGAGCCGATCGAGGATTCCTCTCAGCCGCATGGCGCCGATCCGAGCCTCGAGGGTGAGCTCGATGCCGACGGCATTCACTTCGTTGGGATCCTCCAGGGCGAAGTAGTTTCCGACCAGGTCCTCGGCATCCGCCCGTAACCGGTCTACTTCGTCGGGCCCGAGTTCGAGAGCGAGATATTCGGCATCGAGCTGCATCTCATCCCAGGCGTGGTCGAGTTCGGCCGCCGCCGCCCCCGGCGATCGCTGTCCCCGCCGGTGTTCCCAGAACAGCCGCTCCAGGGCGCGGTGCACCAATGTGCCCTTCACCGTCCATATGGTGGGCTCTTCGGGGAGATGGTCGATGGCACTGAACCGGAAGGCCAAAGCGCAGTCGCGAAATGACGAGACCTTCGATGGGGAGAGTGAACGGGGAAGAACCAAAGCCATGCGAACAGACTAGGACCGGGGTGTCTCGTCGGCGGGGTACCAGGCGCCGAGGATCGAAGAGGCCACCACTCCGGGCTTCTCCAGGGGGCCGAAATGCCCCACTCCGGGCACGACGCTGATCGTGCCCTGCTCGACCCGCCCGGCATCTGCTTCGACAAAGGGCAGTCCGAATGCGTCGGTGAGCTCACCGCAGCTGAAGACGACCGGACAGCCGATCTCGTGCAGGTGCCCGAAGGCGCCGTGCGATGCACCGTTGGCATAGATGGCGGCTTCGTCGTCCCGGTGGCATCGCAGCCGAATGGCATGGCCGTCCCCACCGTCCTCGGCCGGAACTACCTCGAACCCAGCTTCCACGTAGAGGAGCAGGACCTCGGGGTCGAGCTCCGACAGGGGTGGTTTGGCCGAAAATTGATGAAGGCATCCTCGCCATCGGGAAAGACCTGGCGGCGCCGGCGGGCTCCCTCCGTAAGCGGATTGGCATCGATGGGAAGGGCCCCCGGTGATTCGTCCAGCACAACCGGCTCAAAACAGTGCATGGATGCGAAGGTGCCCGGGCTGGCCTGCTCGGCCAGCAGGATGGCGGCTCCTCCGCAGGAATGGCCGAAGGCGTAGGGACGGGACAATCCGAGGTGGTCGATGACGGTGAGCACATCGGTACAGAAGCCCGACCAGGCAAAACTACCGTCGGCCGGCCGGTCTGACCGGCCGTGGGCCCGGAGGTCCAGACCCCAGCATCGGAAACGATGGATCAGGGAGCGGGTCAGCGGCCCGAACATCTGGCCGCAGAATCCGGTGGCGTGGACCAGCAGAAGGTCGTCGCCCTCACCCCCGAAGTCGTAGACGGCGACACCCACCCCGTCTGGCGTCGTGCAGCGATTCAGGCGCCTGCCGGGGTCGTGCTGGACGGTCGGCACTCCATCGACGGTAGCCGAAGGGACAGAAGGTTCAGGCGGCCCACGGAGCCAGGTTCGACCGGTCAGGCGGCCTGACAGGGACGGCCCGGCTCTGGAGGCGCCGTCCGCCCTGGCCTCCCGCCATAACCGTACGGGCCACGGTGACCGACTAGACATTGATGGCTTATGGAGCATTTTCTCGAGACGTGGGGTTACCTTGCCGTCTTCGTCCTGAGCTTCATTTCGGCCATGGGCCTGCCGGTCGGCGCCGAAGTGGCGCTGATCTACGGCGGGGTTCTGGCCAGTGGACAGATCCCCGGGGAGCCACACCACCTGGACCTGGTTGTGGTGATCGTGGTGGCCCTCATCGCCGAGGTCCTGGGATCCTTGACCGGCTATCTGATCGGCTATTTCGGCGGTCGCACCCTGGTCGACCGGGTGGGAAAGTACGTGTTGCTCACCCACCGTGACCTGGACCGGGCAGAAGCCTGGTTCGATCGTCGGGGCGAACCCTTCGTCCTGTTCGGCCGGTTCATTCCCCTTCTGAGATCGTTCGTCTCCTTTGCCGCCGGACTGGGGGAGATGGCGGTGACCAAATTCCTGATCTTCACCGTGATCGGCTGTGCCATCTGGTGTACCGCCCTCACCAGCTTCGGTTATGCCCTGGGCAGCAGCTACAGCCGAGCCCTGAAGGCGTTCAGCGATATCGGCTACGTGGTTGCCGTTCTGGCCGTGGTGGTCGTCCTGGTCGCCATATGGCATCGCCTCCGCGTGGTGCGCCAGGAGCGCCGGTAAGCGTGGACCACGACGCCGAGCGCAGGTCGGGCCCAGTTCCTGTCCGTCGGTCGAGGGACCGGCGGGAATGACCAGATCCCCCCGCATGCCCGCTCGTCGTGCCGCCATCGAGGCGGGCGGGCATCTCGAACGCTCTGAGAGCTGGAACGGCCTTCGGCGCGGCGACCCGGTCATCGTCTCCGGGCTACGCATCAGGGGAGCGCAGTGGGAGTTCCGGGCCCGCGTGCTCAATCACAAGAATGGCACCGAATCCATCGAGGTCGTCGGTGGACGGGAAGGAGACCGGACCGTACGGTCCTTCGGCCCGGAACGGATCTTCGCCGTTACCGGAAAGAAGGGGGGCGGCGACACCGACAAGTCGACCGTCGGCCGCCTGTCACTGGCGGAGGCCCCTCAGCTACCGCTGGGCTGAACGGTCGGGTTTCCAAAGGCGTCGCCCCATTAGGGTGCCGACATGGCCACTGCTGTCTTCTTCCACGCTCATCCGGACGACGAGACCATTCTGACCGGGGGCACCATGGCCTCCATGTCGGATATCGGTGACAGGGTGGTGCTGGTCACAGCCACCCGCGGGGAGCTCGGCGAGGTGCCCGAGGACCTCGACCAGGGGCAGTCGCTGTCCGACCGTAGGGGCCTCGAGCTGGCCGAGGCATCCCGGATTCTGGGCGTTGATCGCCAGCTCTTCCTCGGCTATCTCGACTCGGGCATGGCCGGCGAAGACAGCAATAGCCGCCCAGGGAGCTTCGCCGGAGCCGATGTCGAAGAGGCGGCGGGCCGGTTGGCGTCGGTCCTCGAGGAGGAGAAAGCCGACGTTCTGGTGATCTACGACGAGCATGGCGGCTATGACCACCCGGATCACATTCAGGTCCACAGGGTCGGAGTACGGGCCGCCGAGTTGGCCGCCACCCCGTTCCTGTACATGGCCACCATGAACCGCGACTATCTGCGGGAAGTGGCCAGGGAGGCGGGCGGGACGGATTGGGAGCCCCCCGAAGATGTGGCCGAAGGTCAGAACGCGATGGGGGAGCCCGCCACTCGGATCACCACGGAGATCGACGTGACGCCCTGGATCGAGCGAAAGAAGCAGGCCATGCGGGCCCATCCCAGTCAGATCAGCGAGGACAGCTTCTTTCTGTCCATGCCCGATCCCATGTACATGAAGGTATGGGGACGCGAGTGGTACATCCGGATCCACCCCGGTGCTGAGGTGCCGATTCGCTCCCGGGAGACCGCCCTCATGGCCGATATATCAGCGACGGCGGATGGCGGCCGCACGCCATCGCCTGTCACCAGTGAATGAGCAGGCCGAGCACTCGGTTTAAGGTGTCCAGTCGATGAGCCCCGACTCGACACCGACTACTCATCGGGTCCTGCGGGTTCAAGGGGGCCGATTGGTCGTTGCCGAGCGTCGTCATGAGCTGGAGGCAGAACTGGATGCGTCGGCCGCCGATGGTTTCGTACTCGTCGATTCGTTCGCCGTCGACGACAACGTCTATCTGGTCATGCGCAAGCCGGAGTGACGGCCCCCGATCCGATCAGAACTCCGTGAAGGCCTGGATGGAGACCACTCGGTTCCGACCCGACTCCTTGGCCCGGTACAGGGCCTGATCGGCCCGTTCAATGAAGGACGTGGCGTCCTCGATGCCGTCCCAACTGGTCAGTCCGGCTGAAAGCGTGATGCCGAGATCCGAGGTGGCGTCGCGGCCACCCGTTCGCAGTTGGTCCAACAGATGGTGACCGCCGACGATATCGGTGTCAGGCATGACCAGACAGAACTCTTCACCCCCGTAGCGGGCCACCAGATCCTGCCCTCGGATATTCGACACCATGACGGCGGCGATTGATCTCAGCAATGTGTCGCCGGCCACGTGGCCGTATTGGTCGTTGTAGCTCTTGAAAAAATCGAGATCGATCATGGCCACGCTCAACGGTGTCTCCGAGCGCAGGGCGTGAGCCATCTCGATCTCAATGCGCTCGTACAGACTTCTCCGATTGGCCAGCCCGGTCAGCGGATCCGTGCGGCTTTCCGTGTGGAGTCCGCTCACGAAGTTCGCCCGACTGGTCACACGGAGGAAGGTCGAGGCAAGAAGACGCGCCGCTTCTTCGGTCCGATGATCGACGTGGCGGTCAGACTCGGCCCGTTTGACCACCATCAACAGTTCGCCGTCAACGCAGTAGCCGACGGGTATGGCGCAGTGGGCATCGGTGAGCACGACGGCATCAGCCCGGAGCGCCTGCTCCAACTCGGGCCGTTCGGCCAGCGCCGAGCCGTCCTCGTGGTCATTCGGCCAGTTGGCCAAGGGCACGAACCGGCCGAGGGTGGCGCTGTGGACATACACCGTCGCCTGCTCGGCCGGCAGGATGTCGGTGACCAGGGGCAGACCTCGCCTGAACAGATCACTCATGAGCTCGGCCCCCGTCTCGGCGTCGGCATGGCTCATGTCTTCAAACGTCAGGTTGAGAGCGTCGATGGCCTGTCGGACGTTGAGGTCCTCGGTCAGAGAGCCCACCGATCGGGAGATGATCCAGGTGATAATGACGATTGTGGCTGCGTAGACGATGACCAGGGCGACAAGATCCTGCCCCCGGAGTCCCTCCGCCCAGCTGATGATGGCCACCAGGGCGATGCTGTAGAGGCCGATACAGGTACGCATGCGTCGATCACCGATGACACCCACGAAAGTGACGCCCACCAGAATGGCGGGGGTGTAGGTCCCCAGCCTGTTCGACGACGCAAGCTCGATGCATCCCAGGGATGCCAGGGCGAGGCACACCATCACGAAACCCACGTTGGCCTTGGCGTTGATGCCGGTCTTCCCCTTCGTGGTGACCACAAAGAGCGCCAGGTAGATGACGGACACGAGGATGCAGCCGATGGCCGCAGCCACGTATCCCCACCGCATGCCATTCTGATTGGTGAAGATCGCCGTGATGAGGACGGGGATGGCGATCGATTCGGCGATGAGGCCCGAGATCATGCCGTCTCGGACCTGGTTTCGGGTGGGATGAGCCAAGTCGAACTTCACCGTTCGGTTATCGGCCCTGGCCCCGGTGTTCTTTACCCGGTGCTGGCCCGGGGGGTGCTTCCACCTGGGAATCCCCAGGACAGGGGAGGTATCCTCCCGGGTTCTCCCACCTCGGACGACGATCCGGAATTGGAGCGAAAGTCCAGTTCAGCGGCCATGGGGCGTACCTACCGGGCCAGCTGGTGGAGGGGAAAGAGCCAGATTGAATCGGATCCGGTTGCGTCGAGCCGGCGGCGACCGTTCCCGTGCCCGAGTAGCCGATGACGGTGAGCAGGGCCATAGTGCCCGAGGACACCGGGCAGCCGGCCTAAAGGCCGGCCGGATTGTTTTCTCAGCCGGCGATGGGCCCACGACGCCCACCGCACCCACGGGCGGCGGACGGCAGTCAGGGAGCTCCGGAGAGGAACTGGCCCCGTGGATCCCCCGAATACGCCATCCGGCCCCACTGGCTCCGCTACCGTGGAGGGCAGTCAAACATAGCCCCGGTTGCCAGAACCCGTGCCGATACTCTGTTCAGAGCGATGACGTCCACCCCAGGTCCCCGGGTAATTGAGCCCGAGGGCAGTGAGCTCATGCACGCCAGCGGTGAAGGGCTGCATCCCCTGGCCCCCTACCTTCCCCGTCTGACTATCGATTGGGTCACGACGCGACGGGAGACCCGGTACCGCGAGATCGAGGGGTCGCTCGCTTTCGTGGACATTTCCGGCTTCACCAAGCTCTCGGAGGGTCTGGCCAAGCACGGCAAGGTCGGTGCCGAGGAGCTCACGGCCACCATCGACCGTTGTTTCGTGACCCTGCTCGACTTGGCTGTCGCCTTTGGTGGGAGGCTTCTGAAGTTCGGCGGCGACGCTCTCCTCCTTCATTTCTCGGGCGAGGCGCACCAGGCCCGCGCCTGCCGGGCTGCCATCGAGATGCGCCGGGCCCTCCGCACCGTGGGCCGCCTCACCGTCCTCGGTCAGCGGGTTTCCTTGCGGATGTCGGTGGGAGTCAACAGTGGTCTCTTCCACTTCTTTCTGGTCGGTGAGTCCCACCGCGAGCTGGTGGTCACCGGCCCGGCGGCCAGCATGGTCGTGACCATGGAGGGCACCGCTGATGCCGGCGAAATCGTGATCAGCCCCGACACCGCTCGGGCCCTACCGGCCAGCGCGGTGGGTGAACCCAAAGGGCCGGGCTTTCTCCTCCGCCGGGCGCCACGGGTACCCGACGACCCGTTCGTGCCGTTCGAGCCGGTTCGACGCGACGTCGATCTTTCCATCGCCATACCCGTCGGCCTGCGTGAGGCGGTGTCGAGTACCCATCAGGACTCGGAGCACCGTCGTGTGGCGTTGGCTTTCCTCCACTTCGACGGGACGGACGGTCTCATCGAGAAGTACGGCCCCGATGAAACTGCCGACCGCCTGGAGGCTCTGGTCACCGAGGTCCAGCGGGCCGCGGACCGGCACCAGGTCACGTTTCTGGCCACCGACGTCGACCGTGACGGCGGAAAGATCATCCTGACGGCCGGTGTCCCGGCCACCACGGGCGATGACGAGCACCGGATGCTGCTGGCCGTCAGGGACGTGATGGACGCCGGTTGCCCCCTACCCATCCGGATCGGTGTCAACCGGGGATCGGTGTTTGCCGGCGAAGTCGGACCGTCGTACCGGCGGACGTTCACCGTCATGGGCGATGCCGTCAACCTGGCTGCCCGTTTGATGGCCAAAGCCGAGCCCAATCAGATCATCACCTCACCCGAGGTACTGGCCCGGTCGCGCACAGGCTTCGAATCGGAGGAGCTCGAGCCCTTCTACGTCAAGGGTAAGGCCAAGCCAGTTCGTGCCCTCAGTCTCGGAGCCCGGACCGGGGCGCGCTCGGTCGGTCTCACCGGGGAGTATCCGTTCGTGGGCCGGCAGGCCGAACAGCGCATACTCGAGCAGTGCATCGAGGATGCCCGTCAGGGTCGGGGGAAGTTGATCGAGATCGTGGGAGAACCCGGCGTGGGAAAGTCACGCTTGGCTGAGGAGTGTCGCAGCCTGGCCGGGGACATGATGCAGCTCAGCGCTATCTGTGAGGCTTACGACTCGTCCACCGCTTATCACGTCGTCCAGGGCCTGCTCCGACGATTGCTCGAGTTGCCTGTCGAAGGCAACGACGAGGAGCTGTCTCGTCGGTTTCTGGACATTCTGGGTGAACGCGCCCCCTCTCTGATCCCGTGGGCGCCACTCATCGCTTCTGCCATCGACCTTTCGGTGCCTGACACGCCGGAGACCCGGGAACTGGAAGAGGAGTTTCGTCGACCGCGCCTGGCCGAAGTGGTGATCGAACTGCTCGGGAGTCTTCTTCCCGAATCGGGACTGCTCACCATCGAGGACGTCCACCTGATGGACGAGGCTTCGGCCGACCTCTTCGGCTATCTCTCCACCGCCCTCCAGGAAACATCATGGTTGTGGTGTGTCACTCGACGTGACGAGGAGTCCGGGTTTGTCGCCCCCCTGGAGTTCGCCGCCCGCATAGATCTTCCGCCGCTGGACGAGTCGGGGGCAACAGAGCTGGCCCAGATCGTCACGGAGGACGCGCCCATCCCACCGCATGAGCTGGTGGCCCTGGTCGAGCGATCGGGTGGAAATCCTCTGTTCCTGAGGGAGCTGTTGGCCGCGGCGACCAGCGGCGATTCTGTCGAGGCGCTACCGGATTCGATCGAAGAGGTCATTGCTGCCCGCATCGACCGGCTGCCCTCGGAGGACCGCTATCTGCTCCGCCGACTCTCGGTCCTCGGTCGGTCATTTTCCCTCGACTTGTTGGACCAGGTCATCGATGATCTGCCCGACCCTTCGGACTCGACGTGGGCGCGGATGGGTGAGTTCGTCCAACGGGAAGTCGCCGGACAGATGAGCTTCCGCAACGGACTGTTGCGCGATTGCGCCTACGACGGTCTCTCCTTTCGCCATCGGCGGGAACTGCACTCGAGGGCGGGAGATTCGATCCTCGAGATGGCTACGGCCAAAGGTGAAGACCAGTCCGAAAGGCTGTCCTTCCATTATCTGCACGCTCAGAGGCCTCAGGAGGCCTGGTCGTACTCGTTGGCCGCCGCCGACCGGGCCAAGGCGGTCTACGCCAATGTGGACGCCGCCGAGTTCTACGAACGGGCTCTTCTGGCCGGGCGCCGGTTGCCCCACATCGAATCGGCGGAACTGTCCGGTGTGCACGAGGCGCTGGGCGACGCCAGAAATCGGGCCGGTGCCTACGCCGACGCCGCCGCCGCCTATCGCACGGCTCGACGACTGGTGTCCGACGATCCGGTGTCCGAAGCCCGCATCGTGCTCAAGTTGGCCCGCGTCCAGGGTTGGCTCGATCGCTATGCCAACGCACTGCGCTGGATCAGCAAGGGGCTCCGTATCCTCGAGGGAGAGGACGGTGGTGAGGCCCCCCTCCGCCGCGCCGAACTGCAAGGTTGGTACGGACGCTTCTGTCAGGAGGAGGGCCATCACGCCCGGGCCATCAAATGGTGCACGTTGGCTGTCGAACAAGCGGAGTGTGCGGGGAGCGACGCAAAGGCTTCCAAGGAGGTACTGGCCGAGGCCCTGCGGGTCATCGACTGGGCCAAGATGGATCTCGGTCTGCTGGAAGAGCCTCTGAACTGGGAACGCTCCCTCGCCCTGTTCGAGGAGATCGACGACCTGTCCGGCGCGGCCAGCGTGCTCAACATGCTCGGCGGATTCGCCTACTTCCGGGGGGACTGGGACGAGGCTCTCTCCTTGTACCGGAGGGCGCAGGTCACCGATCGTCGGACCGGTAATGCCGTCAACGATGCCTTCTACATCCTCAACATGGGCGAAATCGCCCTGGACCAGGGTCATCTGGACGAAGCCGAACAGGATTTCGAAACATCATCGCGGGCGTGGCGTGCGGCCGGCTATCGCTCCGGTGCGGCGGACGTGAAAGGCAAACTGGCGCGGGTGGCTACGGCCCGGGGGCTCTACCAACAGGCGTTGAAAGCGTTCGATGAGTGCATTCGGGAACTGCGGGAGGTCGGAAGTCACGGGGACATCCTCGAGGCCCAGGCGCGGCGGACAGAGTGCCTGCTCTACAGTGGTGACCTGGACGCGGCCTTGGCCGCCGCCGACGAGTCATTGGCTCTGGCCCGCAGTCTCGGTGGTACTTCGGCTCAGGTGGCCATCCTCCAGAGGGTCCGCGGCGCGGCTCTGGCTCGGCGGGGCGACCTCGCCGGTGCCGCCGAAGCACTCGAGCAGAGTCTGCAGGCCGCCCGGTTGCGCCGGGCCGAGTACGAAGCGGCTCTGACCATGCGGGTGATGGCCCGCAGCCAGGCCGAATCGGATCCGGGCCGACGAGCCGAGCTCGAACGCGAGGCCTCGGCCATGCTCACCAAACTGGGCGTGGTATGGACGCCTGATCCGCTCGCCCCGGTGAGCCCGGACGATCTCGAAGCGGCAACCAGAGAGGAGACCTCGGCCGCCGCCGTGGCCGACGCCGTGGCCGCCGCCGTGGCCGACCCGTAGACCTTCCCTGCGCAGGCGGCCACTCACCCGAATTGCCGACACGGGCCCCCCCGGCTGGCCCTCGTGGGGCTCAGCCCTCAGTGTCGACGATCAGCACCGAGCAGGGAGCGGCATGGGCCACCGTGTTGGGCACGCTCCCGAGTACCCGACGCGCCCCTTTCATGCCTTTGTTGCCGACCACGATGAGATCGGCCCCTTCCTGCTCGGCCACCTTGATGATGGCTTCGGCCGGGCTGCCGGTCGATGCATGAACCTCCACCTCGAGGCCTCTTTCCTTGGCTATCTGGGACAGGCTGGCCAGGAGGCTGTCGGCTGGATGGACAGTTGTCGAGTACCTGAGTTCCGGTGGGAGGTGATCGACATGCACGGACTTGGGGTCGTAGGCCGTCACGATGTGGATCTTTCCGCCGGCCAGCCGGGCCACATCGGCGGCCACGACCACGGCTTGCCGGGCAGTCTGCGAGTCGTCTGCCCCGACAAGAACTGTTTGGAACACGGACGCACTCCTCACTGTGGGGCGGGGTGCATTGGCCCCCGCCAAATGGACCTCGGGAGAGCGATGCTATCCACATCAGTTGCCCGCGGCTATCTGATCCCGACATTCGGGGAGAAGGTCTCCGTCCCCACGGCTCCCGTGTCGGGGCCGGCCATACCGACCACGCCGGCCGCGGCGGCCTCGTGGTCCAACAGCCAGGTCTTGCGGTCGATCCCGCCGGCATAACCGGTGAGTCGCCCGTCGGCGCCGATAACCCGGTGGCAGGGCACGATGACCGCCACCGGGTTGCGTCCGTTGGCCAATCCCACGGCGCGGGAGGCCTTGGGGTTGCCCACCCGTCGGGCCAGTTCGCCGTAGCTCACGGTTTGGCCATAGGGGATGTCCTGCAGGCATTGCCACACCCGCCGTTGAAACTCGCTTCCGGTCAGCTCGATCGGAACGTCGAACTGGGTCAGGGTTCCTTCGAAGTAGGCGCGGAGCTGCCCCTTGACCTCGGCGAATCGGGGGTCGTCGTCGACCCATCGGGCCACGGCGGGCCGGCCCGACCCGGCGGGCACGGGAGCCCGCACGTGCTTTTGGCCCTCCATGGTCATTCCTGTCAGGAAGCCTCCCGCACTGGTCAGCGTGAGTAGGCCTAACGGACTCTCCATAGTGCTGCAGATTGGATCTTTCATCCCTGGTCCCTTCTTCCCATGTCCTCGGGTGGTTGGCGGTCCGTGTCCGGTGGCCGCATCGGACGGAGTCACGAAGCTACGGGCCACTGGTTGATGCTGTGCTCCGTAGCCGCCCACAGGTACTGAACGGCGTAGGCCCGCCAGGGCCGCCAGCTCTCGGCATGCCGGGTGAGCCCGATCGTCGTCGGGGGCAGGCCGAGGGTTTCGGCGGCGCGACGGATTCCGAGATCAGATGCCGGAAAGGCATCGGGGTCGCCCAGCGCCCGCATGGCGATCATCTGGGTCGTCCACGGCCCGATTCCCGGCAGGGCGGTGAGATGGGCCAGAGCTTCGGAGCGGTCGCATCCCGGATCGAGTGCCAGTCTCCCTTCGGCCAACGCCGCCACCAGGGCCTTCAGAGTGCCCTGTCGTGCCGCGGGGACCGAGGGAAGAACGGGGTCGATGGGACCGGAGCGTTCCGTCGGTGCGGCCCGATGAGCCTCATGGAGGGCGGTCGCGGTAGGGAAGAGGTGGGTGAGATTCCCGTCCGGCGTCGGCAGGCACTGGCCAAATCGGCGCACCAGACGGGCCGTGTGGGTGCGGGCCGCGGCCGTCGACACCTGTTGACCCAGGACGGCGCGCACCGCCCATTCACCTCCGTCGGTGCAGCGGGGCACCCGCCGGCCGGGAGCCTTTTCGATTACCGGGCGAAGGGCAGGATCAACCCCCAGTTGACGGTCGATGGCCACCGGGTCTGCATCCAGGTCGAGAAGCCAGCGACACCGGGCCACCGCCGAGGCGAGGTCCCGCAGATCGGTCAACCTGACCCGGCAGCTCACGTGCCGGGCCGCCGGCGTCAATTCGACCACCCCGGGACCGTGGGCGAGGCCGACGGTGCGCCGGTATGTCTGGCCGCGGACTTCCTCGACCCCGGGAACGGCCGTGGCGGCCAGGTGGCCGAAAAGGTTGTCGGGGCAGAGCGGTTGCCGAAAGGGCAGGCGGAGCATCAGGTCGGTGGCAGAGGTCTCCCGATCAGTCCGCGGCGATCCGGATCCCCGACGACGAAGGTCGGTCGGCGAACTGGCAAACACCGTCCGGACCGTGTCATTGAACTGACGGATGCTGGAGAATCCCGCTGCGAAGGCGATGTCGGCCATGGTGAGGGTGGTCGTTTCGACCAGGATCCGCGCCGTTTGGGCCCGTTGCGCCCGAGCCACAGCCAGCGGACCCGCTCCGACCTCCGACAGCATCGTCCGTTGCAGTTGGCGCACGCTGTAACCGAGCTGGGCGGCCAGAGCCGGCACGCCCTCCCGGTCGACCAGTCCGTCGGCGATCAACCGCATGGCGCGAGCGGTCACATCGGCCCGGGTGTTCCACTCGGGTGAGCCGGGTGTGGCGTCGGGCCGGCATCGCTTACAGGCCCGAAATCCCGCCGATTGGGCGGCGGCGGCAGAGGCGTAGAAGCGGACGTTGGACCCCATGGGCGTCTTGGCCGGACAACTCGGCCGGCAGTAGATGCCTGTCGTCCGCACTGCGGTGAAGAACCAACCGTCGAACCGGGGGTCCCGCGACTGCACGGCGCCGTAGCAATGGTCGAAGTCGGTGATCACACCCACAGCCTGCCGCAGATCGGCCCACCTATCTGGCGGAATTACGACATGACGGTGAGGGGATGAGGTGGGCGGAGGGTGTCCCCAGGGGGTCATTCCCTTTCCCTCCCGTCCCGGTCGGACCACACGATGAAAGGGGGGAACGGCCGTCGGCTGAGTGCCCGCCCCTCGGCCCCCCTCGGCCCGGCCCTCGGCCCGGAGACCCTGGTCGCCGCCTTCATCGGTGGCCGGATGCCCGCCGACTCCGCATCAAGATCCGGACCGGACGGGACGATGACCATAGGGTGGAAAGCTCAGACGGCGGCCTCAGTGACGAGGTCAATCTGGCCTGCCTCGACCAGGTCAACCGGTCGACCCGTCGCGGCGCCCTGTTCGCACCGATCGCCGCCATCGCTCTGGTGGCGATCTTCGCCGGCACGGTCCCTCTGGTGGGTCTGTTGGCCTGGGCGCTATCGGCCACCTTGGTCAGCATCGTCACCGTGTGGGGCGCCGAGTTGTACCTGAGGCGTCGTCGGGCCGGGCTCGACGTCGGTCGTTGGCGGACCGGTCCGCTGTGCTCGGCGGCATGCGGGTTGGTGTGGGCCTCGCTGCCGTTCGTGGCCTTTCCTTCGGAGCACCATTACGACCTGAGGGCCATCTATCTCATCTTCCTGTGTGGCATCTCGGCCGCTAACGCGGTGGGCACCGCGGCCCGCCGCTCCTACTTCTTGTCCTTCCAGATTGCCCTGTTCGTGCCCATCGATGTCGTATGCCTGATGGCACCGGACAGGCCCACCCAAGTGCTCGGTCTGGTCATCCCTGTGTATCTGATCGTGATGATCGTGGTCCACCAGGAAGTACACAACGTCGTGGTCAGTGAGCTCCGTTTACGGGAGATCAATAACCAGACCAACCGGCAGTTGCGCACCCTCAATGCTCAACTTGGTGAGATCGCCCTGCGTGACGACCTCACCGGGTCGGCAAACCGTGTCGCCTTTGTGGATGCCCTGGCTCATGCGTCAGCCGAAATGCGTGCCAGCGGCACCATTGTGGCTGTGGTCTTTCTCGATCTCGACCGGTTCAAAGTCGTCAACGATTCGCTCGGCCATCAGGCCGGCGACGAGCTTCTGGTCCAGGTGGCCGACCGGATCCGGGGTGTTCTGCGTGAAGATGACGTACTGGCCCGTCTGGGCGGGGACGAGTTCACCGTCCTTCTCCGCGGGCTCGGGGAACAGGCCGAGGCCCTGGATGCCGCCCATCGCATCCACCAAACCTTCGAGACACCGTTCAGCGTCTCGGACCGTCATATCGTGGTCACGGCCAGTATCGGTGTGACCGTCGTGGCCAGTGCCGAGGTCGGTCCGCAGGATCTGCTCCGACAGGCGGACACGGCCCAGTACCAGGCCAAAGAGAACGGGAGGAATCGCGTCGAGGTGTTCACCCCCGCACTACACCCCATCGCCCGCCGTCGCCTCGATCACGAAGAGGCGCTGCGGGAAGCCCTTGCCGATGGACGGATCGTCGCCTATTTCCAACCGCAAGTGGACCTCGACAATGGCCGAATCGTCGGGGCCGAGGCACTGGCCCGGTGGGATCATCCCGAACGAGGGGTGCTGAGCGCCGCTGAATTCGTACCGCTGGCGGAGGAGTCCGATCTGATCCTCGAGGTCGATGCGGCCGTCAGACGCTGCGCCATTGAGGCCCGCATGGCTCTCCAGCACGCCGGCGTGGGGCCTGACTTTCGGCTGTGGTGCAATGTTTCCGCCCACCAGCTGACCACGTCAGACCCGGTGGCGGTGGTGCTCGCCGATCTAGAGCGGTACGGCTGTGATCCGGCCGGCATCGGCATCGAACTTACCGAAACTGCGGTCATGGGCCATCTCGATGAGGCGGCCCGCCAGATCGGCGAGGTCCGTCGACTGGCTGTCCGGGTGGCACTTGATGACTTCGGCACGGGTCACTCGTCACTCACTCTGCTGCGCTCAATGGCCGTCGACGAGCTCAAGGTTGACAGGAGCTTCGTCACCGACATGGTCACCGATAGGCGCGACCTGGCTATCGTCCGCGCCATGACTTCACTGGGCCGGGACCTGGGATTGCTGGTGGTGGCTGAGGGCGTGGAGACGCTGGCTCAGGCCGAGCTTCTGGCCGAGCTCCACTGCGACCGGGCCCAGGGCTTCCTGTGGTCCCCGGCCGTACCCCTGGGCGAGCTCCTCACCCTGGTGCAGACCGCTTTTCCGGTGCGGGCCGAATGGCAACGAATTCCACTACCCACCTGATCGGAAGGGCCGCCAGGGCTCGCTGCCGCCGGTCAGCGCCCCCGTCGCCGCCGGTTGGCATCGACCAGGGAGGGTGGCGACCACCCAGCGTCTTCGGGATTCACATTGGTGCCGGGTGGGTTGATTTCATCCAGGCGATCCAGTATCCCCGTCTCCAGTCGAATGTTCGGCGCCGACAGCTGTGACTCCAGTTGTTCCATGGTCCGCGGTCCGATGATGGCGGCGCTGATGGCCGGGTGTTCGAGGACGAAGGCCAGGGCCAGTTCGATCAACGTCAGCCCGGCCTGGTCGGCTACCTCCGCCATCTGGTTGACCATCTCGAGCTTTCGCTGATTTGCCGGGATGGTCAAGTCGTAGCGACCGGGGATACGGTCCGCTCTGCGGCTGGTGTTCTCCTTGCCGGTTCCGAAACGACCGGAGAGCCAGCCCCCGGCCAGAGGGCTCCAGGGGATCACACCCATGCCGTAGGTCTGGGCCACCGGCAGCACATCCCGCTCGATGCCGCGTACCAGTAATGAATACGGCGGTTGCTCGGTCATGAAGCGTTCCCGGCCGCGGCGTTCAGCCACCCACTGGGCTTCGACGATCCGCTCGGCCGGATAGGTGGAGCTTCCGAAGGACCGGATCTTTCCGGTGTGTACCAGATCGCTGAGGGCTCCCAGGGTCTCGTCCAGATCGACGGTCTCATCCGGCCGGTGCACCTGGTAGAGGTCGATGTAGTCGGTAGCGAGGCGACGAAGGCTGTTCTCGCACTCGGCCATGATCCAGCGCCGGGAGCTGCCCTGAGCGTTGGGGTCGTCGCCCATCGGTGCGAACACCTTGGTGGCCAGCACGATCCTCGAACGGTCGATGCTGGACAGAGCTTCACCCACGATGACCTCTGATTCACCGGCCGAATAGACATCGGCGGTGTCGATGAAATTGATACCTTCGTCGAGGGCACGGTGGATGATCCGGACGGCATCGGGGTGGTCGGGATTGCCCCACTCGCCGAACATCATTGCGCCGAGACAGAGTGGGCTGACCTTGATGCCGGTACGGCCGAGGGTGCGCAAATTCATGGGCAACCCTACGTCGTCATTCGGTACCAGCGGGCCGCCCTGGCGGCCCTGGAGCGGCTGAAGGGGATCGAACCCTCGTCATCTGCTTGGAAGGCAGAGGCTCTACCATTGAGCTACAGCCGCAATAAAAGTGCCTCTGAAATGCTACTTCATGGATCTCCGTTTTCAGAACAACGCCCCTTCAACGGATGGCATTATCCGAGCTGATGCCGCGAACGACCCTCACAGGCTCTGGCTTTCCAACCCCCAGCTCCACAATGGCGCACGGCCGGGATTCATCCTTGATTTAAAGTCATAAAGACCTATAATTACGCCGGGTCGGGCCTCGGAATCGAGGTTCGGCTGGACCAGCGGTACTCATGAATGGCGGATGGAAGCAAAGGAGTTTCCCGATGAACATGGCCCATTCGACATTCACCCGGACCCGGACGGGATGGGGCGTGATCCTGGCCGTTGCAAGTGTCACCGCCCTGGTGCTCGTGCCGGCAGGGGTTGCCTCGGCCAGAGTGGCCAAGCCCAAGATCACGACGTTCACCGCCTCCCCGAAATCGGTGACCACGGCCGACGGCACGGTGGTCCTGTCGGGGACGGTGGTGAACGCCGCCAGCTGCACTCTGTCGTCCAGCCTTCCCCTCGGGGAGCTGCCCGTAACGACAAGCTGCTCGTCGGGAAGTGTGAGCTACACCCTTGGTGTGCCGATCAACCCGGGGAAGAAGGCGCTGAAGTACGGGCTTGTGCTGACCGCATCGGGACCGGGCGGATCAAAGACGAAGAAGCTCACCCTCAGCGTCGCCCCCGGTGCCGGCCAGCCGTTGCCGACCGGATTTACCGGTATCTACGTCGGCTCCGACGACACCGGGGAGGACACCGGCGGAAGCTTCACGATCACCGGCACGGCCGACCCGACCTACGGGTGTAATCAGAGCAGTTGCGCCTATGACTGGACGGCGGTGACGGGTGGGTGGTCCTACCCCGACCCGAACGGCTGCAGCCAGTGGACAGCCGACGACAACTCCGACATCGGCGACGGTGGGATCGCCGGGGGTGGTCTCATCCAGTCCGACGCGTCCAGCCCCACCGGCTACTCGGCGGCTTTTTCTTTCGGCGTCTGGGCCTTCGTTTGCGGTTCTCCGCCGGTGTCCAACGAATTCGTAAGCCACGTGATCGGGGGGGCCGACAGCGGGGATCCGTCCTTCACACCGGGAGCGACACAAAGCGTCTGGCCGTCGCTCGGAGGCGGAACCTTCACTTTCACGTGGAATTATCGAGGCATTCGGGAGCGTCACGTGATGGGAGGCCTGCAGACACCAAACGGCCACCGCGGCATGCCCGTCCCCAGGCTCGGTCACGCACCCCACAACGCAGTGCGCCAACGGATGCCGGGGCCGGAACGATTTGCCTGTCGTTCAGTGCTGGGATCTCTGACCTCACCGGATAACTACGCCGAATACGTCCGTCTGCGACCTGGTGAACGCCAGGTCAGCACAGCGCACAGTGCCTTCTGCTTGGAAGGCAGAGGCTCTACCATTGAGCTACAGCCGCAGGTGGTGGAATGCTCACCGGCCATCCACCGCGGGAACGCTACAGGCTAACCGCCTGGCCAGAGAGGCTCATCCACCTTGAATCCGACCGGCGATCCCCAATGATTGCGGTAGGAGACCTCATGGACGGGCCGTCGTTGGGCAACGCCCCATTTTCCTGTCGGGTATCCGAAGCTCACGCAGCAGGCCATCACCCAGTGTTCGTCAGCGGGGACCCCGAGGATCTCGAAAGTCTCCGGGCCGTGGAAGACGCCGAGTACGACAGTGAGGGAGCTGCCCACCCCTTCCGCCCGGGCGGCCAGCTGGGCGCTCCAGACGGCGGGGAAGATGGAACCGCCGGTCGGATCGGCTTGGACGAAGCCGAACAGAAACAGCGGCACCTCTTCGAAGTGATCGGCCAACCATTGGGCCGACCGCTGGACCTTGAACATCTCGACGCTGTCCGCTTCATCAGGATGAGCAGCGGCGGCCGCCAGCCGGTCAGCGTAAACGATGGCCCACAGCTGCTCGATGGCGTGGCGGTAGAGCGGGCCGATTCGGCCGATGACGGCAGGATCGTCCACCAGAAGGAAGCGCCAGTTTTGGGCGTTTCCGCCTGTCGGGGCTCTGATGGCGGCATCGAGGATCCTGGCTTGCACCTCTTCGGGCACGGGATCGGGCCGGACCCGGCGCATGGCCCGGGTGGTATAGAGCGCCTCGTTGATGTCCACGGAGATCCTCCCTTCGGGCTCCGCCTCCACACGGCGAGATGACCCGGCGTCGCCACCGTACCGCCCAGACCTCCGGCGGCGGCGAGGGGAGTGGCGGCAGATCGACGGTCGGAGCCTCCGCGGCCGACCGCGCCGATCCAGCCTGGACGGTAGGTGCCCGGATGGAGCTGCGGATCGGAGCGATGGCCGCCGGCGGCGGGTGCGTGGCCCGGGCCGACGACGGGCGGGTGGTGTTCGTCCGCCACGGCCTACCCGGCGAGAGGGTGGTGGTCGAGGTCACCTCCGTCACCTCGTCCTTTCTCCGAGCGGACGCCGTCGAGGTGCTGGACGCCTCGGTGGACCGGGTTGCACCATCCTGTCCACACGCCGGCCCGGGGCGATGCGGCGGTTGTGACTGGCAACACATCGCTCTGCCCGCTCAACGCCGGCTCAAGGGCGAGCTGGTGGCCGAACAGCTGCGCCGACTGGCCCGGGTGGACCGCCCCGTCGAGGTGGAGGAGGTTCCGGGTGCTCCTGACGGACTGGGCTGGAGGACCCGGGCCGGCTTCGCCGTCGACCGGGCGGGAAGGATCGGTTTCCACCGACACCGCTCCCACACTGTCCAGCCGGTGGATCACTGTCCCATCGTCACCGCCGCTGTGGATCGGGCCGTCGCCGCTATACCGGATTGGCGGGGGGTGAACCACGTCGAGGTCACCGCTTCACCGGACGGCGGCCCTCCGGTTGTCTCGGTCCACTCTCGAGATGCGTGGCATCCCCCCATTCCGATGTCCGGGGTCGGTCTGGTGGTGAACGGCGAGACGCTCCGACCTCCCGACCGGTCACAGTTCACGGTGGACGGTCGCCGTTATGACGTCGGCGTCGGGGTGTTCTGGCAGGTCCACGTGGGTGCCGCCGCCCTCCTCAGCCAGTGGGTGATGGCCGAACTGCAACCGGAGGTCGGTGAGCGTGCTGCCGACCTCTACGCCGGAGCGGGGCTGTTCACGGCCGCCCTGGCCCTCGCCGTCGGATCCCGGGGTCGGGTGGTGGCCGTGGAGCGCAACCGGCGGGCCTGTGAAGATCTCGTCCGCAACATGTCGGGGCTGGCCCAGGTCGAGGTCATCCGAGCATCGGTCGACGCCGACACGGTAGTGCGGAAGCTGAGCGGCGCCCAACTGGTGGTGCTCGACCCGGCCCGAAGAGGGGCCGGGCAGCCGGTGATGACGGCATTGGCGTCACTCGATCCTGCGCCGCGCAAGGTGGCCTATGTGTCCTGCGATGCGGCCTCCTTCGCGCGTGACGTCCGCACCATGCTCGACCGGGGTTGGTCGCTCGGGACACTGCGGGGCTTCGATCTGTTCCCCATGACCGAGCACGTCGAGGTGGTCGGCTTCCTCGAGCCACCGGCCGGTCGGGCCGACCTCGAGCCACCGGCCGGTCGGGACGACCACGGGCACGGTCCCGTCGGTAGCCGGACCGATGGCCGGGCACCCGGCTGACCAGGCCGTTCTTCGGGCGACTGGTACTCTCAGCCGGTGCGCGGTCGTCGAATGGCAGTCGTTGTCATTGTCGCTCTGATCAGCACCGCCTGCTCCGGCGGCGGATCTTCGTCCGTTCCGTCCGGTGGTCCGGCAACCACCCGGGCGCCCCTCCCCGCCGGCAGTTCACCCTCGGAGATCGCCAAGCAGGTCTGTCAGGAGGAAGCCCGGGCGGAGATCGCCTCGGCGTTGGGCGAGAAGGCGGTGGTGTCCCAGCCGACCTGGCTCGACCATCTGTACTCCTGTCGCTACACCTACCCGTCAGGGTCGATGGCCCTCTCGGTCAAGGAACTGTCCGGTTGGGCACAGACTCTGGCCTACTTCAAGAACCTCGGGGTTCAGATGGGCAATACCCGTTCGCTGGCCAACCTCGGGCAGGGAGCGTTCCAGACCACCGACGGATCGGTCGTGGTCCGCAAGGACTGGAAGGTCCTCCTGGTCGACATCTCCGATCTGCCCGGTCAATTCGGTGTGCCGCCGACCAGTTCGGGGGACGTGGCCGTCACCGTCAGCGACGTGATCCTCGGGTGTTGGGCCGGCGACTGAGCTGGACCCCCCTTCCACCGTGCCGGGTGGATCAATCGTCCCGCCTCAGTTGATCTGATGGGTGATCACGAAAGTGACGTGTGTGCCACCGAACACGGTCGAAACGTGGAAGTGCCACCAGCCCGGAGTAATCACGACGAAATCGGTGAAGTGCCCGGGTGCCAACTTGAGCTGACGCAGCAGGGTGGGAGTTCCGCCGGTGGTGTTGGCCGTCACCCGGGGATCGACGGCGGCCAGCTGGGCTGGAGTACCGCTGAAGATCAGGTGGAATTGGTTGACACCGGGGCCGCCCGGGTCGAGGTAGGACTCGACCGAGCCACCGTGGGGCACGGTCGTGGTGGTGATGCTGGGCAAGGTGGGCAGGAGGGACTGGCCCCGGGCGGGCGACAGCGCTTGGCTGACGGCGGTCAGACCGGCAAACAGGATGATCGGCAGCACAACCGATACGGCCACGCCCCGACGTCCGGCCATGACCCGTGGTGAACCGATGGCCTCCAAACTGCCGCGTCCCAGTGTCCGGAGCCGAAGGCTGTTGAGCACCACGATCACACTCGACAGTCCCATGGCCACCGCGGCCACCAGCGGATCGAGGAGGCCGAAGGCAGCCAGGGGAAGAGCGGCCAGGTTGTAGCCCATGGCCCACCCGAAATTCTGCACGATCACGGCGTACGTCGACCGGGCCACACCGACGGCGGCGGGTACGCCCTGAAGGTCGCTGCCGAGCAGGGCGACGCCGCTGTTGGCCACCGCTGCCTCCGAGCCGCCACCGATGGCACACCCGACGTCGGCCGCGGCCAGGGCCGGAGCGTCGTTGACCCCGTCGCCCACCATGACCACGGATCGGCAGTGGGCGCGCATAGCGGTGAGAGCCCCCACCTTGCCGGCGGGGCTCAGCCCACCCCTGGCGTCGTCGATGTCCAGTTGCCGGGCCACGGTACGCACAGCCGGTTCGCTGTCACCGCTCAGGATCGACGCCGTCAGGCCGAGGGAGCGGAGGTGGTCGACAGCCGGCCCGGCCTCCACCCGCAGAGGTGTGGTCACCGCGATGGCGCCGATGACGGTCTCCTGCCGCTCGACCACGACCACCGTCTCACCCCGCCCGTAGCGCTCAGCAGTCAGCTCGGCCATCGAGGCGGGCAGATCCGAGGGGATCATCCGGCTCACTCCGATGCTGGTGCCGTTGACCCTGCCCCACACCCCGACTCCGGGCTGCGACTGGACGTCGTCGGCCCTGGCCGTCCTGTCCGGGGGGGACGCCTCCACGATGGCCACGCCGATGGGATGCTCACTCTCCGCCTCGACGGCGGCAGCCAGGGCCAGAACGTCCTCGACTGTGCTCCCCGGGGCGGCGGCGACAAAGGACACTTCGGCGCGTCGCTCGGTCAACGTCCCCGTCTTGTCGAATACGACGGCGTCGACCTTGGCCAGACGTTCGAGTACGTCACCGCTGCGGATGAAGATGCCCACAGCCGCCGCCCGCCCGCAACCGACCATCATGGCTACCGGCGCGGCCAGTCCCATGGCGCACGGGCAGGCCACCAGCAACACAGCCAAACCGCTGAGGACGGCCTTTCCGACATTGCCGACCAGGAGCGCCCAGGCGCAGAAGGTCACCAGGGCCCCGATGAGGACGGCGGGGACGAAGACGCTGCTGATCCGGTCGGCCAGGCGTTGGAGCGGAGCCTTGTCCCGTTGGGCATCCTCGACCAGTCGCTGGAGGCGGGCCAGAACCGACTCGGCGGCCACCGCTCCGACCCGGACCACCAGCACGCCGTTGCCGTTGCGGGTGCCCCCGGTCACCTGGCTTCCCGGTCCACGGTCGACCGGGAGCGGTTCGCCGGTCAGCATGGATTCGTCCACCGGCGACCATCCGGCTACCACAGTGCCGTCGAGCGGGAGCCCTTCCCCCGGTCGGACCCGCACCAGAGCCCCGACCGGCACACTCTCGGGCGAAACCAGCTCGCCTTCCTCTTCCTCGGGGGTGGCCACCATCCGAGCCGTCGGCGGACGAAGCGACAGGAGCGAGTGCATGGCCCGCGAGGCCCTGTCGCGCGCCTTGGCCTCGACGGCGCGGCCGGTGGCCAGGATGGCCACGATCAAAGGCGCCATGACGCCGTGCAGCCGGGCGGCAAAGGCGCCGCTCTCGCCCAGGTGCACATGCCGACCACCCAGGGCGATGGCCTCCACCGCGCTGACGGCCAGAGCCGCCAGCGTGCCCAGGGCGATGAGGGTGTCCATGCTGGTGGCACCGTGCCGGAGGAGGCGGGCGCTGTTGCGCAGAAAGGGCCAACCTCCGGCGATCTCCACCACGATGGCCAGCACCAGAACGGTCCAGCCGGCGGTGGCATCTTCCGGCGCCAGAACAGACACCAACACGGCAGCCAGGGCCAGCGGCAACGAGATGGCCGCCCGGCGGGCCCAGTGGTCAGGGTCGTGTCCGGCGACCGCCACCGTTGGGGCGGCCGGCGATGCCGCGTAACCCACCGCGGAGACGGCCTGGCACAGTCCCTCGAGGTCGATCCGGTCGGCGTCATAGGACACGAAGGCGCGGGTTGTGGCCAGGTTCACCGAGGCGCTGGCCACGGCAGGCAGCCGTCCCAGGGAGCGCTGGATGCGGGTGGCACAGGCGCTGCAGTGCATTCCCTCCAGCTCCAGTTCAGCCGTGGCCAGGGTCTGCCCGTCCTGTCCGTCAGTCCGAGACGGGGCCGGAGCTGTTACCACGCGGTGAGCTCCTCAGCCCACCGGCGTAGCCGTGTACCCGGTGTCGGCGATGATCGCACGGATGGCGTCCACACCGATGAGCTCGGGTGCGTAGCCCACCACCGCCCGAGCTGTCTGGAGATCGACCGAGGCGGTCAGCACCCCTTCGGTTTCACCCAGCGTCTCTTCGATCAGAGCCACACAGGCGTCACAGTGCATGCCCTCCACCGAAAGTTCGGCCACGGTCCCGGCCGACGAAGACCCCTCGACACGGGGTCCACCGGCGGGGGACGGGGAGGGCTGACTCATGTCACCAGCGTAATTCCCCTAGCCACGCCAGGAAGCATCGCCTCCCGAAGGCGGGATCCTCATCCCTCCACCAGTCGGCGGAATTCCTCGTCCTCGATGCCGGCGGCCTGTTTGTCGGCCAGGGATTCGAGCCATTGCTTGCCCGGCTCACTGGCCGCAGCCTCGACCATCTGCTTGGGAATGGCCCGGATGGCGTACCCGTCCGGCATTTCCGGATGGTGATCCTGGCGGCGGGCCAGGGCCTGGGCGATGACCGGTTCCCAGGCGGCTTGCCGGCCCGCCCGGCCCGCCTCGTCGCGCTCGATGAAGGCGGGAAGAACCTCGGTGCCGAACAGTTCGATCGACTCCATTATGTGCTCGTGCCTGTTGTGACCGGCCTGCATGACGAAGATCAGTTGGTCGACGCCGGCCTCTTCGTAACGTCCGAGGAACTCTCGCAACTGGGCCGGCGTACCGATGGCCCCGCGCAGTCCGGTGCGATCGCCGGCGGCCGCCTTGGCTCCCAGCACCTCCTGCCGTACGGCCAGTGCTGCTTCGGGTGAGTACCCGACCTTCCCCCGGCGCTCGAGGAATTCCTGCCAGACGTCGGTGGTGGCCGGGACATGATCACCGAAGACGTAGTAATGGGCCAGCGAGTAGCCGAAGAAGTTGGCCCCCTCGAGGCCGCGGGCCAGGGCCTCCTCCTCTCGTGGCGCGCACATCATGGGTGTGACGCAGGCCACCTGGGGATTCACAGCCAGGCCTATCGGAACGCAACGTTGACGCATCACCTGGCCATAGTCATCCACCCACTTCTTGGCGTCTTCGGGCTCGACGAAGGCGAAGCTGAGGGCACCGATGCCCTTTTCGGCGGCGAGCAGGATGGTGTCGCGGCGGCTGCAGGCCACCCACAGGGGCGGGTGGGGTTTCTGCACGGGCTTGGGCACCACATTGCGGGGAGGCATGGACACAAAGCGACCGTCGACTCCTCCGAACGGCGTCTCGGTCATGCACCGGATCGCCACTTCGAGGCCCTCCAACCAAGCGTCGCGCTTGTCGGCCCGGTCGATGCCGAAGCCGGCCAGTTCGGCGTCAGAGGAAGACTCGCCGGTCCCGAATTCGACCCTTCCCCCGGACACCAGATCGAGCATGGCGATGCGCTCGGCGATCCGGGCGGGATGGTTGTAAGCCGGGGCGGTCTGAACGACACCGTGTCCGATCCGCATCTGCCCGGTGCGCTGGCTGGCTGCGGCCAGAAATACCTCGGGAGCACTGGAGTGCGAGTACTCCTCCAGAAAGTGGTGCTCCACTTCCCACAGGTACTGGATACCCAGGCGGTCGGCCAGTTCGATCTGCTCCAGAGCATCGGTGATCAGCTGCTGTTCGCTGATGTCGGTCCAGGGGCGCGGCAGCTGATGCTCGTAGAAGATGCCGAATTTCACGTACGGCTCCTTTCGGCCGGCAGCCGGCCCGGCGGGACAAGACGAGATGGCCCCGCCGAATAGGGATCAGAACGACGAGGCGGCGTCTCCGGTCGTCATCGAACGTCCGCCGCCGGCACCCCCGATCCCAGGGTGAGCATTTCTTCCATGATGTTCGCGGCCATCGGGCCGGCCGTCGAGGGCATGCTCGATCTCCCCGAGGATGAAGCGCAGGTTGTCCTGACGGCGGACGCCGAGCGAGTCGGTCACGGCCCGGTCCCAGACCCGCCCGATCATCTCCACCCCTGGGTAGGTTCGGCCCTGCGTGCCCACCCAGGTCCGGTCGCGCATCTCGGAGAGGGCGGTGCGCAGCCAGGCGACATGTGGCGTCTCGTCAGCGCGGATGAAGGAAACGATCTGGGCGGCGGCTCCCTCGCCCCCCACCAGATCGGTGTCACCCAGTACGGCCTCGGCCCAGGCGAACCCGTGGAAGGCGGAGATCTCGATGAGCAGGAGCCCGATCATGCGGGTGACCAGCGTCTCCAGTACGAAGTCGATGTCTTCGGGTAGGAGCCGCTCGTTCCGGGCGGCCTGCCGGGCCTGGGCCATCTGGGTGGCGGACCGGGTCGAGGTGTCGATACCCATCCTTCGCAGCATGCGGGCCGTCATGTCATCGGTCGGAGGGTGGTCGAAAGCGATGTCACGGGCTACAAACCACATCCGGTCGTGTCCGGCGACGTCGGCAAATCCGGCCTCGTCCCGCGCATGCGCCTCGAACAGGCCACCGTCGATGTGGTCGATGGCCGTTCCGACGACGTCCTCCTCGAAGCAGCGTGAGAAATCCGGCGTGCCGAGGCTCCGGAGCAGGACCCCGAACCCCTCCACCGTGCCGATCCGGGTGAGGGCGCTGATGGTCGGCTCCGGAGCGCCGTGGCGGATGAGGAATTTCGACTGCTCGACGTTGGGGAAGTTTTCCGGCCACGTCTCCAGGGGAATGTCGAGTATCGGCGTTGCGAACTGGGCCTTCCGCTGCTCTTCCCAGGCGCGGATGGCGGGCCAGCGGTACTTGGTCCGCGGCGAGACGTAATTGCCACCGCCGTCGAAGCCACCGTGACACCGCACTCCGTCGACGATCAGCGGCCCCTCGATGGACTCGTCGGCCAACAGTTCCTCTGCGGTGAACTCGAGCTGGCGGGTGGTCATCGTCTCGTCTTCCGGCTCACCATCATCGTCCCACTCCCGGATGGCGAGTCTAGGCCGGTCCGATCGGAGGGGCCCTCAGGACATCCTCGGCGGGGGACCGGGGGGCGTCAGACGGGGGCGGGCGAAGACCGGAGGGGGCCGGCCGTCTTCTCATCGATGAGGACGCGGGCATCGTCTCGGTCGAGCGGTCGGGCCATCAAGAAGCCCTGTCCCTTGTCGCATCCCAGGTCGACCAGGCGATGGAGCTGGCTCTCGTGTTCGATACCTTCGGCGATGACGTCGAGGCCGAGGGTCTGGGCCAGACCGATGATGGCCGTCACCAGAGCGGAGCTTCCCGGGTCGGTGGTGACTAACGGGTCGATGAACGACTTGTCGATCTTGATGATGTCGACGGGGAATCGCTGGAGATGGCTGAGCGACGAGTAACCAGTGCCGAAATCATCGACAGCGATTCTGATGCCGAGCTCGCGGAGCTGGGAGAGCGCCTGTTGGGCCCGCCCCGGGTCGTCCATCAGGACGCTCTCGGTGATCTCCAGGATGAGCCGGTGGGGATCGATACCGCTCAGCGAGAGAGCGGTCTGAACTTCGTCGGCCAGATGGGGCGACGTGAGCTGCCGTCTCGAGAGGTTGACCGACAGGTTGAGGTCCTCGTCGGCATCCCTGTTCCACGAGGCCAGCTGCTCACAGGCTTCGACCAGTACCCAACGGCCGAGCGGAACGATGAAGCCGGTCTCTTCCGCTATGGGGATGAACCGCAATGGGGCCACCACGCCGAGGCTCGGATGGCTCCATCGAACGAGGGCTTCGAAGCCGTGGAGGCGGTTGTCGGAGAGAGAAATTATGGGTTGGTACTGGAGGAAGAACTCGGAACGGCCCAGGGCCCACCGGAACCCGTTGGTCAGGTCGAGCCGCTCGAGCATCCGGGATCGCATCGATTTCTGGAACACCTCGACCCGGTTCTTGCCTTTCTCCTTGGCCTCGTACATGGCGGAGTCGGCTTCACTGAGCAGCTGTTCGGTCGTCTTACCGGGCTCGGCAAAGGCAATTCCGACGCTGATCGAGAGGCCCACCTGGGTTCCTTCAAAATCGGGTGCGTTGCGGAGAACGCTGACGATGCGGTGGGCAAAGTCCACGACCGACTCCGGGCGTTCCACGTCCACCATCAGCACCGCGAATTCATCGCCGCCCAGCCGGGCCACGGTATCGCCGGGACGCACGATCGAGGAGAGAAGTCGGCTGGCCCGGATGAGAACGGAGTCACCGACATGGTGTCCGAGCGTGTCATTGACGGTCTTGAACCCGTCCAGGTCTCCGAAGCACAGCGCCACGGACCGCCCCGAACGAGGAGCGGAAGCCAGCGCGTGCTCCACCCGATCGTGCAGAAGGGCCCGGTTGGCCAGTCCGGTGAGCTCGTCGTGGAAAGCCAGATGGCGGAGGTCGGCCTCGAGGGAGTCGCGTTGCCGGTGGGAAGCCTCGAGGGCGCGGGCGTGCACGGCGATCTCGGTGGTCTGACCGGTCGTCTGTTGGATCAGCCACATCATGCGGAGATAGATGAGGGCGAAAACGGCGACGCACAGTCCGGACATCACCGGAACATCGATGTTCAGGCCGTAGGTGCTCCCGACCAGGAGGATGGTGGGGGGCACGAAGCCGGCAAAGGCCACCACCGGGATCCGGTGGCTCCCGCCCGAGTCGCGTCGGTAGATGCTGGGCGTCTCCCGCTGGGGGACGGGAAGTGGCTGACCGATGGAGGGGTGGAGGGCGGCTACCCCCATCAGGACGTAGCTGACCAGGAAGAGTGCGTCCACCGGGTTGCCGGTGCTGTAGCTGTTGTGGAGAACGAGGAGGTCGTAGACGAAGTCGGCCAGAAACATGGCGATGAGGGCAACGGCCAACAGACGGCAATAGGCCTGCTTGACCCGGCCGAACAGCAACGACCGGAAGACGATGAAGACGAGGCCGATGTCCATGATCGGGTAGGCCAGGATGACCAGCTTCCCCATCGTGGTCAGCGAGGGGTCGTGTACGTAGGAGCGCATCAGGAAGCTCCACGAGAAAGCCAGTGCTCCCAGGGCCACGATGGCGGCGTCGGTGTAGTCCTCGCGTCGGGCCCTGTCGTGGGGATTCCGGGTCACCCTGAGGATGCCGACGAACACGAAGGGATACCCGGCCAGATAAAAGGCGTCGGCCACCGACGGGAAGGGTATGGACAGATGGAGGATCACCCCATAGATGTTCTCCACGGCGTCGCCCAGGGTGAAGAAGGTGCCTCCCACGGCCAGAAGGATCCACCCGGCCCTGTCGATGGGACGATGGATGTGGATGCCGATCAGGATGCACACGACCGACGCCACCCCGACGAACTGGTAGACGACGTCCTGGCTGAGCTGACTGGGGAGCGCGAAGTACCCAGCCACGATCAACAGGCCACCGGCCAGGGCAAACTTCCAGACCTTGTCACTCACTGACGGGTTCCTCTCGCGTGGAGCCGTGCCTCCTCTATCGGCGCGACCGACACTTAAATTGAGCGCCGCCGGACAAAACCGCACACCGACGCTCCACCCGGTCGGCGCTACGGTGTGTTTCCCATGCCGACTTTCGTGGAAAAGATCCCCACCGTCGACCTGTTGCGGGCTGAATTCGCAGCCCTGGCCGACCTGTGCTCACCCCTGAGCGAGGGCCAGTGGGATCAACCCACCTGTCTGCCCGGATGGACCGTGCGCGACGTGCTCAGTCATGTCATCGGGACCGAAGCGATGCTGCTGGGCGAACCGACCCCCGTGGCCGACGTCACGCATCTCGGGCACATGAGGAACCCCATTGCCGAAGCCAACGAGGTGTGGGTCGAATCGATGCGTCCACTCACGGGTCAGGCACTGTGCGCCCGCTGGGCTGACGTGACCGGTCGGCGTCTGGTCGCCCTCGAGGCGATGACGCAGGCCGATTTTGACGCTCCCTCCTGGACGCCGGCGGGTCGGGACGAGACCTACGGCCGGTTCATGCGCATCAGGCACTTCGACTGCTTCATGCACGAGAACGACATCCGCGACGCCCTCGGACAGCCGGCCCGGATGGACCAGCCGGATCAGCGTTCGGCCATGGACGAGGTGGCCACCGGCTTGGGCTTCATAGTGGGGCGCCGGGCCGCCCTACCCCGGGGATCACGGGTACGTCTGGATCTGACCGGCCCGGCCCGCTGTACCTACCTGGTTGAGGTCGAGGATCGGGCCACGGTGGTCGATCATTTCGACCAGGACCCCACCGTCGGCCTCGAGATGCCTCTCCACCACTTCCTGCGGTTGACCGGCGGACGACACGACAGGACACCGGGTCAGCCGGATCAGGTGGTCATCACCGGCAACCGGGGTCTGGGGGAGCAGTTGGTGGCCAACCTCGCCTTCACCATCTGAATCCATCCGCCTCCGCCTGCTTTCAGGATTGGCCCGCCGGACCGGCCAGGGCGGCGATGCCATCGTCGTCCAGCCGATAACCGATCCACTCGTCCATGGGCTCCGCCCCGAGCGAGTGGTAGAAGTCGATCGCCGGCTCGTTCCAGGTGAGCACCGACCAGTCGATGCGCCCGTAGCCCGACCGGTGGGCGATGGCAGCCAGATGGGCGATGAGCGCCCGGCCGAACCCCTGGTGGCGGGCGTGGGGGCGGACGTAGAGGTCCTCGAGGGCGATGCCGGTACGTCCTGTCCAGGTGGAGAAGCTGAGGAACCAGATGGCCATGCCGACGACGACCCCTTCGTCCTCGGCGATGTGGGCGAAGACGGTCGGGGATTGTCCGAAGAGGGCGGCCCGCAGCTGGGCGGGGTTGACCTCCACCGACTCGGGTGAGCGCTCGTACTCGGCCAGATCGTGAATGAGCTGCACCAGTACGTCGACGTCGTTCTCGGTGGCTTCTCTGATCATGCCGGTCTGAGGCCTGGAGTGGTCACGGGATCAGAAGGACCCGGCCGAAGGCATTTCTGCCTTCGATGTAAGCGTGGGCCTCGGCCGCGTCTTCGAGGGCGAACTGACGATCGATGACCACCTGAAGCTGGCCGGCGGCGGCGTCGGTCAGCAACGAGGCGATCATGGCGTGGGCCCGCGAGCCCATGAAGAGCTCGCCGCCGAGGAAGTAGCCGACCAGCGTTTGTGTGTTGGCCCGCATCATGGAGATGTCCAGCTTGGCTTCACCGCCCTCCCGCCCGGCGTCGCCGAATGTGATGCACCGTCCCCGATAGGCCAGGCTGTGCAGGCTCTTCTGCAGGGTCGACCCGCCGATTGAATCCACGATGACGTCGGCGCCCCTTCCGTCGGTCAACTGCCGAACGGCATCGACGAAATCGCCCTGGGCGTAGTTGATGCCGTGGTCGACGCCGAGGGGACGCAAACGCTGGAGTCGGCTGTCGCTGGATGCGGTGGCCAGCACGGTAGCGCCCGCCCGCTTGGCCAACTGGATGGCGGCAATGCCCACCCCACTGGCGCCGGCATGGATGAGCACGGTCTCTCCGGCTTGGAGCCTTCCGAATTCGAACAGGCTGTCCTGAGCGGTGCCGAAGGGGACCGGCACGCACGCCGCCTCGGCCACAGACAGCCCCGGGGGGACGGACCAGCAGAATGCCTCGCCGGCGGCCCGGAGCTCGGCGTGGGAGCCGTCCAGCCCGACGGTGACCACGGAATCACCCACGGTGAACTGCGTGACAGAGGGTCCCACGGCAACGACCGTGCCGGCACACTGGTAGCCGACGATATGCGGGACGCTGCTCATCTCTCCGCCCAGACGGTTGAGGGTGTCGCCTCCCTCGATGCTGACTGCACCCACCCGGATCAGTACGTCGGTGGCTCCGACCACCGGGTCGGGCACATCCTCGTAGCGGAAAACCTCCGGCCCCCCGGTCTGGTAGTACACCGCTGCCTTCATGGTCGTACTCCGATCCGTCGCACCGGAGGCTCACTCTAGACAGTGGGAATGGCGTGGCCCTCCCCGCGGTGCGGGAGGCCCCGGGCCACCGCGGGGAGGGTGGTTACCGGCGACGCGAGCGAATAGTCCCTGGCTGTGGCCGGTTTCGTCCCTCAAGTACCAGTGCCCGGATGCCGATACCCAATCGTGGGAATCACGCCATCTGAGGGGTCCGCGGGGGCCGGGGGGGCCCGACCCACTGGGCCGCGGCCGACCAGCGATCCCACCGTCAGGTGGGCCGAAGGCCGGTCGGGTCCCAAGAGCCTCTCGCCCATCGTCCTCAGCTATGTGGTCGGTCCGGTGGCTCTGGGGGTGCTCATCCTGTTCCGGGCCTACGGGCTGGTGGCCACCCTGCCCGTCTGGGCCTATCTGGTGGCCATCGGAGGCTCGCTCACCCTTTCGTACCTGGTGCAGCCGTGGCACTCGGCCCCGCCCATGTCGGTCAAGTGTTACCTCCGTCTGGCCGTCTATGTCCTGGCCGTCACCACCGTCATCTACATGACCGGGTGGGGGCCGGTACTGGGCATGGCCTACGCCTTCGTCGCCCTCCAGGAGATCGAGCTGAGTGGGTCGTCCATGTGGCGCCCGGTCCTCCTTCTCACCGCTCTCAATATCCTGGTGGCCCAATATCTCATCTGGATCGCCGCCATTCCGTCCTTCCTCCAACGCGGGCAGGCAGAAGCCATCGGGGCGCTGGGCGCCTGTGTGGTGGCCATCGTGATCCGCATGGCCGGAGCCACCGGTGCCAATAAGGAAGCGGCGGAATCCCTTCTGGCCCATCAGGCCCGGTACGACATGCTGACCGGCCTCCCCAATCGTGCCTTCTTCTACGAGAGGACGGACGAGGTCCTGACCGGTGGCGACAGCGAGTGGTCCGCCGTGCTTCTCTTCGATCTCGATCGTTTCAAGGAGATCAACGACACCATGGGTCACAAGTACGGCGACCAGGTGCTGATCGAGGTCGGGCCGCGGGTGAGAACCGCCCTGCGGGCCGGCGACACGCTGGCCCGGCTCGGTGGCGACGAATTCTGCGTGCTCCTGCCCAAGATCGCCGACGAAGCCGCAGCCGTCAAGGTGGCGGAGCGGATCATCAGAGTTCTGGAGGAGCCCTTCGAAGTGGAAGGGAACATTTTGGGCATCGAGGCAAGCTGTGGGATCTCGATGGCTCCGACCGACGGGAACACCGCAGATTTTCTGCTCCAACGTGCAGACGTGGCCATGTACGTGGCTAAGGACTCGCAAGCCAGCGTGGTCGTCTACACCGACGACCTCAATGTGAACACTCCGGCCCGGGTGGCCATGCTGGGTGAATTGCGTAACGCCGTGACCCGCGACGAGTTCGTTCTCCATTACCAGCCCAAGGCATCACTCACCACCGGACGGGTCCTGGGAGCAGAGGCGTTGGTCCGCTGGCAGCACCCGACCCGTGGACTGCTCTATCCCGACCGGTTCATCCCCGAGGCAGAGCGGACCGGTCTCATTGAACCCATGACCGAATGGGTCATCAACGAGGCCCTCCGTCAGTGCCGCCGGTGGATCGAGGCCGCCGGACCCGATGACCCGTCCGAGCTGTCGATCGCTGTGAACCTGTCCACCCGCAGCCTTCTCGACGCCTCGCTCATCGAGTCGGTACGGGAAGCGCTCGTTCGCAGCGACGTTCCGCCCTACCTGCTCAATCTCGAAAATACCGAGACGATCATCATGACCGATCCCAAGCGGGCCCGTCGCGTCCTGACCGATCTGGCCCAGATGGGCGTCACCATCTCCATCGATGACTTCGGCACGGGGTACTCGTCTCTGGCCTATCTGCGAGATCTTCCGGTGCACGAGCTCAAGATCGATCGCGCCTTCGTCCAGGACATGGCCAATGAACGTCACGATGCCGTCATTGTCCGGTCGGTGGTCGACCTGGCCCGCAACCTCGGCCTGCAGACGGTGGCCGAAGGGGTGGAGGACAGCACGACCTGGGAGCAATTGAAGGAATTGGGATGCGACCGTGCCCAGGGCTACTACCTGGCTCGCCCCATGCCGGCCGACTTGTTCTGGGGTTGGCTCAAGGAGTACGGCGGTGCGTTGGCTAACGGCGAGGGTGGCGGTGGCGGTGGAGAGCCACAGGAGGTATCGACGAGTGCTCTGACATCGGTACCGCCACGATGACCGGATCAGAATCGAGGTGTCGGCGGTGGCGGTGAGCGATGACCGGGTGGCACTGGGACGGGCACTGCAGGGGCGCGCCGACGAGGTGGGCAACCTCGTCGACCGTGCTTTCGCCACTGAGCTGGCCGGCGAGGCCTTTGCCACCTCCCGACTGGCCACCCATCTGATCGGCCACTGGCTGGCCACCGACGAGGTCGCCTCGCCCGACGACGAAGCCGTCCTGTCCGGACAGGGGGAGCGTGCCATTCTGGAAAATGCCGAGTTGGGCGACGTGGCCAAGGCTTACCTGGCCTGGCGCGACACGACCACGGCGGTGATCATCGAGGAGGGCCAGAAGCTGCGGGTGGCGCCGGACGTGGTCGACCTGGCCTGCCACGTGGTCCGACTGAGCTGTGACGGCAGCCTGGTCCGCATCGTCCGGGAGTTCGATGCGACTCGCCGAACCCTCCAGCAAAAACTCCGTCAGGAGCAGGCTTTGCTCGCCCATCAGGCTCTGCACGACCAACTGACCGGCCTCCCCAATCGGGCCCTGCTGACGGATCGCCTGGGCTACGCCGCCTCCTCGATGGATCGCAAGGACACCGGGGCCATCCTGCTCTTCTTGGATATCGACAACTTCAAGGCCATCAACGACCGGTTCGGCCATTCCGCCGGCGACCAGATACTGGTGACGGTAGCGGCCCGACTCAACGAATTGGTCAGGGCCTCGGACACGGTGGCCCGCCTGGGCGGCGACGAGTTCGTTGTCCTGGCCATGGACCTCGATGATCCCGAGGGGACCGCCCGCTCGCTGGCCGAGCGCATCCACCGGACCATGTTGGCACCGGTGGTGGTGGGTGACCGGCACCTGTTCACATCGGTGAGCATCGGCATCGCCGATGTGGTGGCCGGTCGAGATCCCGAAGTGAGTCTGTCGTGCGCCGATGCCGCCATGTACCAGGCCAAACGGCGCGGATCCGCACGTTTCGAGTTCTATAGCGAGGCCATCGGGGCCGAAAAGCGCCGCCGGAATCAGCTGGTCCACGATCTTCGTAGCGCACATCAGCTGGGCCAGATGGTGGTCCATTACCAGCCCTTGTTCACGGTGGAGGGTCAGATGGTGGGGATGGAGGCGCTGTTGCGCTGGAACCACCCCGAGCTCGGGACCATCTCTCCTTTCGACTTCATTCCCCTGCTCGAGCGGAGCGGCGAGATCGTACCCGTGGGGCGGTGGGTGTTGAATGAGGTTCTCGGTCAGTGCCGGGAGTGGCGCCACGACCACGGGGCATCGTTGGCCGTGTCGGTCAATGTGTCCGCCCATCAATTCCAGGACGCCCACTTCCTGGAGGATGTGCGTGACGCCCTGACCCTTTCCTGCCTCGGAGGCGATGCTCTGGTCCTCGAGGTGTCAGAGTCGATGCTGGTCGCCGACAGCGTCGAGCTGGCGGCGGTGATGGGCAGGATCAGACAGCTGGGTGTACGTGTGGCCCTCGACGACTTCGGCACCGGCTATGCCTCGTTGCTTCACCTGCGGAGCCTGCCCATCGATCGGATCAAGGTCGATCGTCGCTTCGTCGGTGGCCTGGGGTCGTCGGTGGCCGATCTCACCATCGTGTCCAGCGTGGTCCAACTGGCCCACCAGCTGGGCATGGTCGTGGTGGCAGAGGGTATCGAGACCGAGGACGAGTTGCGGGCCGTGCGGGAGGTGGGTTGCGACGAGGCTCAGGGATTTCTGTTGGGACGGCCCGGACCGGCACCCCTACGGGGTGCGTCCCTGTCCGGGGCGGGCGGACGAGGCCACTTTGCTCCCAAGGCGACCATTGAGTCGACGGAACGGGCCCGGTGAGCGACAGAGACCTTTGGGACTGGGCCACCGATATGTCGTAGCCGGGCAGTGCAAACCGGGTCGGGGTGGGAGGCAGCGTCTACCGCCGCCAGTGAAGGGTGGCCGGCCCGCGGGGGTTCAGGCGTCGGCCGGAATGGCCTGCTGGGTGTCCATCATGTCGGCCATCACCATCCTGATGAAGCCGTCGGCCTCGTCGGTCAACCCGCCGGCCACGCCGCCGTAGATGGCCCCCGAGGCCGGTTCTTCCCCGACATGAGCCCGGGCGTAGGCCACACCGTCGGCCAGGTCGGTGGCGAACGTCTCGGTCAGCCCGGGCCGGGTCTGTGGCCGGGTGACCGCCATATGGAGGGCGTTCGGGTACTGCTGCCCGTTGAAGCGCCAGCCCCGCTGACGCATGAAGTCATTGACCAGGTAGATGTCGAATTCATCGGAGGTGAAGCTGAACAGAAATGTAGGGCTGCCCAGAATGCGCAGCTCCGGGTGACCGCGGACCGATTCCTGCATGGCCGCGGCCGTCTCGAATATCTGACGGGCATACCGGCGGTAGCCCTCCCGTCCCAGCTGAATCATGGCCGCCCAGGTGGCGGCGATCAGTCCGCCCGAGCGGGAACCCTCCATGCCCGGGGAGCAGTACTTGCCACCGCTCCAACCGGTGAGGAAGAAGTACTGGGCGTCGCGCAGGGACTTCTCCCGGAAGGTGAGGACCGACGTGCCCTTGAGGGCGTAGCCGTACTTGTGGGTGTCCGCCGACATCGAGGTCACGCCGGGGTGGCGGTAGTCGAACACGGGGATGTCGTAGCCCAGCTCCTGGCCGAAGGGCAGGATGAATCCACCCAGGCAGCCGTCCACGTGCAGTCCGACCCCCTTCTCGAGGGCGATATCCGACAACGGCCCGATGGGATCGATGGTTCCGTATCCATAATTGCAGGCCGATCCGATGATGGCGATGGTGTCCGCATCGATGTTGGCCGCGACCCACTCGGTGTCCACCTGGGTGCTGACCGGATCGACCGGCGCCACTTTCAAGTCGATGCCGAAGAGGTGGCAGGCCTTGTCGAATGCCGGATGGGCGGTCTCGGGTTTGATGACATTGGGCCGTCGGATGCCCCGCCTTTGTGCCGCGTCCTCGCGGTAGGCGAGCATGGCATGGCAAATGCTCCCGGTGCCGCCGGTGGCCACCAGTCCGGCCGGATCGGTATCGGTGACGGCGTCGGCGTGGAGCAGATCGAGGGTCATGGCGATGATCTCGGCCTCGAACTTGGTGGCGCTGGGGCAGATGTCGCGCTGGAGCACGTTGACGTGGGCGAACAGGCCGAACGCCTGGTTCAAGAATGCATAGTGGTCATGGTCCCCGCAGTACATGGTGCCCGAGCATTTCCCCGACTCCCAGGACGCGTCCTCCTCCTTGGCCATGGTCCGTAGAGCGTCGAGCAGCTCGGAACGGGGCGTGCCCTGTTCGGGAAAGGTGCGGTGCACGGTGAAGCGGTCCTGGTACGGAAAAGTGCTCATGGTTGTTCGACTCCTTGTCCCTCGGATGATGATCCTCGGGGGCGCATGTTGGCAGCACGGTACACGGCATCGATCACCGTCATGTTGGCCACCGCGTCATGGGCTGTGGTGGCCACCGGACGCCCCCGTAGCACCGCATCACAGAAGGCATCCAGCTGGTAGTCATAGGTCGGTCGTCGAGCCGGGATCTCGTGGCGGCGGGTGCCATCCGACCGCACGGTCAGCCAGCTGGCGAACTGGGGGGCGACAGGATTGAGCACGGAGAGCTCGCCGCCGTCCCCGGTGACCCGGACAGCCACCCGCAGGAGGGAGGAGGACCACATGGAGCAGTGCACGGTGGCCGTCGCCCCACTGGGAAACTGCAGATCCGCCGACATGGCCCGGTCGATCTCGGGATCGTGGAGCTTGGCCCGAGCCGACGCCACGGTGGGCTCCTCGCCGCTCAGCATGCGGGCCATGTTGACCACGTAGGAGCCCATGTCCATCATGGCGCCTCCGGCCAGGCCGCTCTGGTACCGGATGTCCGACTTCTTGACGATCGGGGCGCACAGCCACGCCTCGATGTGGGCCACCGTGCCCAGCTCGCCGCCGGTCACTATCTCTCGCATGCGGTGGGCCAAGGGGTGATAGCGGTAGTGGAAGGCCTCCATCACCACCAACCCTGACCTCTGGGCCGCCGCATCGGCCGCCTCGGCCACGCCCCGGGCCTCCTCGGCATTGGCCGTGAAGGGCTTCTCGCACAGGACGTGCTTGCCGGCCTCGAGGGCGGCCAGCGTCCAGGGGCCGTGGAGGCTGTTGGGTAGGGGGATGTAGACGGCATCGATATCGGGATCCTCGACGACGGCCCGGTAGCCGTCCGCCACCCTCGGGATCCGGTGACGGGCAGCAAAGGCGGCGGCCCGATGGGCATCCCGGGCTCCCACCAGATCGACCGCCACCTCCCGATTGGCCGCAGCGGGCCGGAGGAGAGCGGCCGGTGTGATCCGTGCCGCCCCCAGTACCCCGAATCTCACAACATTCGATGACATGACGGTCTGCTCTCCTCGGGAGATCGGGGACAGGCACCCGCCCCGCACCGCAGTGTGCGCGGCCACCCGGTGACCCTGTCAAGCGGCCACCCACCCTGCCGTCAGGCCGAGCTCCGGCGGAGGGGGGTGGCCTCCAGGGCGCAGTAACGGGTGCCGGAGGTGTCAGCCGGCGTTTGGGCGGTCCCGGCGGTCGGATTTCTGATGCCGATGGCGGCGCCCACCCCGCCCAGGACACACCACGATCCGGCAATGACCGTCGCCCTTTCGAAACCGTGGGCCAGCGTCAGGGGATGGAGGTAGCTCGATCCGCTGATCCCTCCCAATGCCGGCAGTACAGCCACGGCGATGAGGCTGCCGATACGGGCCACGTCGTTGTTGACGGCGGAAGCCACGCCGGCGTTGTCCGGGGCCAAAGAACCCAGGGCGGTGGCGGTCAACGGGGCGACCGTCGTGGCCAATCCGAGAGCGATGATCATGACGGCCGGAAAGACCCCCGATAGGTAGGACGCACTACTCGGCACGCGGACCAGAAGGACCAGGCCCAGACCGACCACCACCGGGCCCACGCTCATCTGGAGGCGGGGCCCGATCGACGCGGCCAGGCGGCCCGACCGGGCCGACAGCACCAGCATGACCACGGTCAGGGGCAGGAGGGCCAGACCGGACTCGAGAGGGGAGTAATGGTTGACCACCTGGAGGGTCACCGGAAGCAGAAAGAGGGCGCCACCGAGGCCGGCATAGACGACGAAGGTGACCGCGTTGGTCACCGCGAACTGCCGGTGGGTGAAGAAGTGGAGCGGGAGCATGGGCGCAGCGGAGCGGTGCTCGACCAGCAGGAAGGCGATGGTCCCGACCACTCCGACCACCAGCGTGGTCACGACACCCGGTGACGTCCACCCCTTCGACGGTCCGTCGATGAGCGTGAAGGTGACCGAGCCGAGCGAAACGGTGGCCAGGAGGGCGCCGAGGACGTCGATGCGTCCGCCGGCCGATGGATTGCTCGACTCGGGAACGTGGCGGGCCGAAGCCACCAGAACGGCCACGCCCAGGGGGACGTTGATCAGAAAGATCCAACGCCACGAGGCGGCGGCGATGAGATAGCCGCCGATGAGCGGACCGGCGGCGGTGGCCACCCCGCCCCATCCGGACCAGCTGCCGATGGCCTCGCTGCGGTCCTCGGCGGCGAACGAGGCCTCCAGAATGGCCAGGCTCCCGGGCGTGAGCAGAGCCCCACCCACCCCCTGGAGGATGCGGGTGGCGATGAGCTGGCCGGATCCGGTGGCGAGCGAGCATGCCGCCGAGGCCAGGGCGAACCAGGCCACCCCGATCATGAACACCCGCTTCCGACCGAATCGGTCGCCCAGCGAACCGGCCAGCAGGAGCAGGGAGGCCAGGGTCAGGGTATAGCCGGTGACCACCCACTGCAGTGTTCCCAGCGAGGCGTGGAAGTCTCGGCCGATGGTGGGGAGGGCGATCCCGACCACGGTGGCGTCCACCGCCGCCATTCCCGAACCGAGCACGGTCGCCACGATCACCCAGCGTCCGCCAGGGGAGTGGGTGTGGAGCCCAGGCGCGGGTTCGGCGCCGGCTCCCGACGGAGGCGGGGGATTCACCTCCGACACCGTTCCACAAATTGTCGACCCGGGGCGACGCCGGGGCGTCACCGGTGCTCGTCGTTACCGGGCCTTCCGAGCCCTATGCCGACGAAGGGTCAGGGCCGTCTTCCGTTGGGCATCAGGTTGCTCGTACCCCACTGGTCCAGTTCGTTGAGCTGGACCACGTCGCCTGTCGCCTCCACGATTCGGCCACCGCCCACGTAGATGGCGGTGTGGTAGACGGTTGTCCAGTCGCTGGCGTCGGTTCCCCAGAACACCAGATCACCGGCCTGGAGAGCATCCATGGACACCGGTACACCGGCCGTGTGGTACTGGTCGTCGGCCACCCGGGCGAACTCCACACCGGCACCGTGGGTCCACGCCGCCAGCGCCAGTCCGGAGCAGTCGTAGCCCGCCGGCCCGTTCCCGCCCCATATGTAGGGCTTTCCCAACTGTTGGAAGGCGAACAGGACGGCGGCGTCTCCCGGCGTGTCCGCCGAAAACAGAAGGGCGGTGGTGGGTGTGGCCCGTGAGACGGCATCGCCGAAGGCGGTGGCCGTCCCGTTCTGCTGGACGATCCAGTAGCCCTCCCCGGTCGATGTCGTCATCAGACGCTCGACCGGATCCTCGGGGTCACTGGCCGTCGAGCCATGGAACGTGGCATCACCGAAGGCGAACACGCCGCCGTCCGACGCCAGCAGCCAGTAACCGCCCTCATCGGGCATGGCGTCCATGGAAACAATGGGCTTGTTGAGGACAATGCTGCCCGTCGAGCCGTGAAACACGGCGTCACCGAAGGAGAAGACGCCCCCGTCCGACGCCACCAGCCAGTAGCCCTTGCCGTCCGCGGTTGGCGTCATGGACACGATGGGTCGGTTAAGCACGATGTTGCCGGTCGAACCATAGAAATGGGCGTCACCGAAGGAGAAGACGCCCCCGTCCGAGGCCACCAGCCAGTAACCCTGCTGGTCGGGGGTGGGGGCCATGGCCACGATGGGCTTGTTGAGGGCGATGTTGCCGGTCGAACCGAAGAAATGGGCGTTGCCGTAGGAGAAGACGCCGCCGTCGGATGCGACCATCCAATAGCCGGCGTCTCCCGGGTCGGGACCACGTTGACGATCGGTTTGTTGAGCGGGACCCCGGGGGATCCGTAGTTGGGTACACCAAAGGCATAGACATTGCCGCCCGGGGTGGCCAGCCAGAAATCGCCGGGGATGGACGCCGACACGGCATGAGAGACCGGGACAGCGGCAGCGGCGGCCCGGCCCAGGGGCACAACCACTGTGACCAGGGAAAACATCACGGTTCCCACCACAGATGCCGTTACGGCCGCCCCCCGTACCGGCATGACTTTCTTGCGTCCCGACATCTGGCTGCCCCTCTGCTGTTCGGCCGACGACGTCCGGCCCGCGCTCTGAACGGGCCTGCACCCGCGCCGTGGTTATCGACAGGTCGCCGGCGCAAGTTGAGTGGAACTTGACCGTGCAGGGCCGGTGGCCACGGAGGTACGGTGCCCCATGGGCCATCCGGGCGTCGATGCCATCGCCGGCTTCCTGGCCGATTCGGGATTCACCCAGGGGACCATCCCCGAACAGCGGGCGGCCATGGACCAGGCCGCGTCCTCGTCGCGACCGCCGGCAGGGGTGACGGTCGAACCCGATCGTCTGGGTGGACGCGACGCGGAATGGCTGGAGCCAGCCGGAGCCCAGGATGCGGTGGTCCTCTACCTGCACGGCGGTGGCTACTGCATCGGTTCGCTGGCCACCCACCGCCCCCTGGCTGGTCGCATCGCCGCCGCCGCCGGCTGCCGGGTGGTCACCCTGGACTACGGGCTGGCTCCCGAACATCCCTTTCCTGCCGCCGTGGACGATGCCTGCGCGGCCTACCGCCAGCTTCTGGCCGACGGCGCGGTGCCTGGCCGGATGGCGGTGGCCGGTGACTCGGCGGGGGGAGGGCTGGCCGTTTCCCTGCTCCTGGCTCTGCGGGCTGGCGGGACGCCTCTGCCGGCCGCCCTGGTGTGCCTGTCGCCCTGGGTGGACCTCACCCAGTCTTCCCCCGCCTACGACGATCGTGCCCAAAGCGACCCGATGGTGACAAAGATCGGTCTGGACGAGATGGCCGCCGCCTACTTGAAGGACACCGATCCCAGGACGGCGCTGGCCTCGCCGCTCTTCGGTGATCTGGACGGCCTGCCTCCCGTGCGCATCGAGGTGGGGGAGGATGAGGTCCTCTTCGATGACGCTACCGGTCTGGCCGAACGCCTGCGTTTGGCCGGGGTCGACGTGTCGTTGGTGGTCTGGCCCGATCTCATTCACGTGTTCCAGGCTTTTCCCGCGGAGCTGATTCCCGAAGCGGGCGCCAGCATCGATGGGGTCGGCGACTTCCTGAGGGCCCATCTGGGGCTCCCGCCCACTACGGTGCGGACGCAAGACCCCCGCTGACCCTCAGCCGAGCAGCGGGCCGCCGAACAGGACGGACGGATGAAGGTATTTCGAGGTAGGACAGCAGTGGTGACCGGCGCCGGCAGCGGAATCGGTCGATCTCTGAGCGCGGCTTTTGCCGCTGAAGGCATGCAGGTGGCCATGGTCGACATCGACACCGCGGCTCTGGCCGAATCGGCCGATCAGATCGGTTCCACCTACCCCGGCGTCGCCTCGATGACTCGACGTTGCGATGTGAGTGATGCGGTGGCCGTGGACGACCTGGCCGACGCCGTCTTCGAGAGGTTCGGCCACGTCGACGTCCTGTGCAACAACGCCGGGGTGTTTGTCGGGGGTCTGATCTGGGACCGTCCTCCCGCCGACTTCGAGTTCGTGCTCGGCGCCAACCTGTGGGGCATCCTCAACGGGGTCAGAGCGTTCGTGCCCCGCATGATGGCCCAGGGCAGCGAGGGTCACATCGTCAATACCGCTTCGGTGGCCGGCCTGTTCGGCGCCCCCTTCGAAGCGCCTTACGCCATCTCCAAATTCGCCGCCTTCGCCGCCACCGAGTCGCTGGCCAACGATCTGGCATCGGTGGGCTCACCGTTGAAGGTGTCGGTGCTGTGTCCGAGCGTGATCAAGACCAACATCGTGGATTCCGATCGTCATCGGCCCAGCCGATTCATCACCGAGTTCACCGAGGACCAGAAATTCGTCACCGACTACTTGGCCGGAGCGGTGGAGAAGGGGATGGCCCCTGAGGAAGTGGCGCGGATGGTCATTGCCGCCATCCGGGCGGAGGAGTTCCTTGTTCTCACCCACGATGCCTATCGGCCGGCCTTGGGGGCGCGGGTCGAAGCCTTGCTCGACCGTCGTCTGCCCGACATCCCCGATTTCGTATGAGCTGAGGAGAAGACGAGATGGCTACGACTGACTACGTACTGACGGTTGACCGTCTGATCAAAGTGGCACCGTCGGTGATCTTCGACGTGCTCGCCGATGCCAGCCGGCATTCGCTCATCGACGGCTCCGGAATGCTCCAGGGCACGGCCGAAGGAAAGCCGGAGAAGCTGGCACTCGGCTCCACCTTCGGTATGGGGATGAAGATGGTGGCCGTCCGTTATTCGACCGTGAACAAGGTGGTCGAGTTCGAGCCGGACCGTCGCATCGCCTGGCAGACGGGGCCGGAGGGAACCTGGGGACGCCTGGTGGCCGGTCGCATCTGGCGCTACGAACTCGAACCGGTCGATGACGGGACCCTGGTCCACGAGAGCTGGGACATCACGCCGGACCATCAGCGGGTGTTGCTGAAGTTGGGCGGCATCTACTGGAATAAGACGAGGCGGGACATGGAGCGCACCCTGGCCCGACTAGACGACCTGGTCACCGCCTGAGCCCCCGCCCCCGCCCCCGCCACGGCCCGGCCACCGCCACCTCAGGCGGTGGTGGCGATGCCCCCGTCGACGGGAATGACGGCTCCGGTGATGTAGGAGGCCGCACGCGAGGCGAGAAAGATGGCGACGCCGGCCATATCGTCGGCCCGGCCGATGCGCTTCAGCGGGGCGGCGGCGGCGATTTGGTCACCGAAGGCCTCGAGCGTGGCCGCCATCATCTTCGACGGGAACGGCCCGGGGGCTACGGCGTTGACCGTGATCGTCGGGGCCAGCCGCCGGGCCAGATGACGGGTGAGGTGGTGGACGGCCGCCTTGGAAGCTCCGTAGGAGTAGGTCTCGAGGGCGGGAACGTGGATGCCGTCGATGGACCCGATGTTGATCACCCGCGACGGTTGGTCGACAGTGGCCCGGGCGCCGAGGAGGGGAAGAAGGAACTTGGTGGTGTGGAACACACCCTGGACGTTGAGGTTGAGCACCCGGTCCCATGACGCGCTGTCATGTTCCTCCACCGGCGCTCCCCAGGTGGCGCCGGCATTGTTGACCAGTACGTCGACCTGCGAGCGGGTGGAGCCGATCTCGTCGGCCAGACGGTGGGCGCCCTCCTCGCTGGACAGGTCGGCGCCGAACCCGATACACGAGCCTCGGGTCGACATTTCGTCCACGAAAGCAGCGACGGCTTCAGCCTTGCGGGAGGCCACGATCACATCAGCCCCGGCATCGACGAAGCCGCCGGCGATCATGGCTCCGATGCCCCGGGTGCCGCCGGTCACCACCACCGTCTTGCCGGCCACGGCGAAGAGGTCGCCCGGGGCGGTGCGGTCGGCGGTCGCGGTCATGTCGGTACGGCCGGTGGTGCGTTCATCCAGGTGACGGTAGTGCATCGGCCCTGATGGCGGGTCGAAGGCCACCCCCGGCCATGCTTGGTTAGGGTGCGGTCCGAGGAGGAGACGATGCAGCTCGAGCTCACCACCGCTCAGAAGGAACTCCAGCAGGAATTGCGTCACTACTTCGTCGCCCTGGTCGACGAGGTGCAGGGTACGGCCTCGGACGAACCGGACTACCTGCGCTATGTCCGTCGGATGGGCCAGGACGGTTGGTTGGGGATCGGCTGGCCCACCCAGTACGGCGGCCAGGCCCGGGGCCCGATCGAGCAGATGGTCTTCGTCGAGGAGTCCCATTGGGCCGGCGTGCCTCTCCCTTTGCTGACCCTCAACAGCGTGGGACCGACACTGATGGCGCTGGGCACCGACGAGCAGAAGCAGCGGATACTTCCCGGCATCCTCGGGGGTACGGTCCACTTCGCCATCGGCTACACCGAGCCGTCGGCGGGGACCGATCTGGCCTCGCTCAAGACCCGGGCCGTGCGGGACGGCGACGAGTACGTGATCAACGGCGAGAAGCTCTACACCAGTGCCATCGAATATGCCGACTACGTCTGGCTGGCCACCCGGACGGACCCCGATGCCGCCAAGCACAAGGGCCTTTCGGTGTTCATTGTGCCCACCGATGTGCCCGGATTCCACTGGACCCCGCTCCGCACCATGGCCGGCGAGTTCACCAGCGCCACCTTCTACGAGGATGTGCGGGTGCCTGCGGCCAATCTGGTGGGTCAGGAGAACCAGGGCTGGAAGCTCATCACCAACCAGCTCAACCACGAACGGGTGGCTCTGTGTCCGGTGTCGGGAATCCTGCGGAGCATCGAAGAGGTCACCCGCTGGGCGGCCGGCCAGAAGCTGCCCGATGGGCGCCGGGTCATCGATCAGCAGTGGGTGCAGATCCATCTGGCCAGGCTGACGGCCAGGGCCGACTACCTCAAACTTCTCAACTGGAAAGTGGCCTGGGCGGCCGACAAGGGATTGAACCCGGCCGATGCTTCGGCCACCAAGGTCTTTGGCACCGAATTCGCCCTCGAGGCGTACCGCATTCTTCTCGAGATAACCGGTCCAGCCGGTGCCCTGGCCGAGGGCGCGCCCGGTGCCGTTCTGCAGGGTCGACTGGAGCACAACGCCCGCAGTCAGACCATCTTCACCTTCGGCGGCGGGACCAACGAGGTCCAGCGCGACATCATCGCCATGGTCGGCCTCGGCATGCCCCGCGCCCCCCGGTGACCGGCAGTGGATATCGAGGGCAGACCGAGGACCACTGCATGTGAGCCTCCGACTGCTCCCGGTAATGTTCGGGGAATTATCCCCCGGATCAGTTGCACGGTGTTGGCAATCGGGATTTACTGACTACGGGAGCTGCCGCCCGTTCTGGTGACAGATCGCGGCCGTTCCGTGGCGATGAGGCGGGTAACGAGAGCGGATCGGAGTCGAACATGGTGGGACTGCGCAGAATCAGTTTGGCTTTTGCCCTGGTGGTTGGGTCGCTGGCTACCGCGGGAGTAACAGCGTCGGTTACGGCCACCCCCAGCGGAGCGCTGACATGCTCGATATCGTGGGCCGCAGCCACCAGCGGGAGCTGGGAAACGGCGACCAACTGGTTGCCCCAGAGGGTGCCCAACAGTACTGACGTGGTCTGCATCAATCTGGCCGGCACCTACACGGTCGACATGACCGGGGGGGACAACATCAGCGCCATCCAGGTGGGCGGGGGAGCAACGGGGACCCAGACCCTGGAGGTGTCGGGCGCCGTCACCAATGTGGGGTTGAACATCGCCGCCAGCAGCCAGGTGAGCAGTAACGGGCTCCTCAACCTGGCTCCGACCTCCACCGGTTACGCCATGATCGACGGCGGCGGGACCCTCACCGTGGCCTCGGGCGGAACGCTCACCACCACAGCCGGTGGGACCGGATCGTCGCCGGCATACATCTACACCCCGGTGGCCAACCAGACCGGCGGCACCGTCACCATCGGTGCAGCCAGCACCCAGCAGGCCGACGACACCCTGACTTCCAACGCCGGGACATTTACGGTGGCCACCGGAGGGAACCTGAGCCTCAGTTCCAACAGTTCCTTCACCCAGTCGGCCGGCACCCTCACTCTGAACGGCCCGATGACGGAGAGCAGTGGGACCTTCACCGAGTCCGGCGGGGCCGAATCGGGTGACCCGGTGGCCCTGAGCAACACGGCCCTGGTCGACTCGGCCGGCACCGGGGGCCTCGACATCGTCGGGGGCTGCACGATCAGTGGGACCATCCCGTCCGGCCAGACGGTCACCGTCTCGGGTGCTCTGACCAACGCCGGGCTTGGACTGTCCGGCGTGGTGACCGATGACGGGGTGCTGGACTTGGCCCCGACCCCGACCGGCTACGCCCTCATCAGTGGCCCCGGCTCGCTGACCGTGGCCTCGGGCGGATCGCTCATCACCACCGCCGGTGCCAGCGGATCGTCGGCGGCCTACATCCAGGCCCCGGTGACCAACCAGGCCGGCGGGACCGTCACCATCGGTGCCGCCAGCACCCAGGCCAACGACGACACCCTTACCACCAACGCTGGGACGTTCATGGTGGCCACCGGGGGGAATCTGAGCCTCAGCTCCAACAGTTCCTTCACCCAGTCGGCCGGCACCCTGACCCTGAACGGCCCGATGACGGAGAGCAGTGGGACCTTCACCGAGTCGGGTGGGGCCGAATCGGGTGACCCGGTGGCCCTGAGCAGCACCACCCTGGCCGACTCGGCCGGTACCGGAACATTCGACTTCGTGGGAGGTGGCACCCTCAGCGGGACCATCCCCGTGAACCAGACAGTCGACATCTCGGGTGTTTCGACCAACGTTGCCCTCAACCTCTCCGGTGCGGTGACCGACGAGGGAGTGCTGAACGTGGCCCCGACCCCCTCCGGTTACGCCCTGTTCAACGGCTCGGGCTCACTGACCGTGGCTTCGGGTGGGAAGTTGATCACCACGGCCGGTGCCAGCGGATCGGCGTCGGCTTACTTCCAGACCCCGGTGACCAACCAGACCGGCGGGACCGTCACCATCGGTGCCGCCAGCACACAGGCCAACGACGACACCCTGACCACCAACGCCGGGACGTTCACGGTGGCCAACGGCGGGAACCTGAGCCTCAGTTCCAACAGCAGTTTCACCCAGTCGGCCGGTACCCTGACCCTCAACGGCCCGTTGAGTGAGAGCAGTGGGACCTTCACCCAGTCGGGCGGAACGGAGTCGGGCGATCCGGTGACCCTGAGCAGCACGACCCTGGCCGACTCGGTCGGTACCGGAACATTCGACTTCGTGGGGGGTGGCACACTCAGCGGGACCATCCCGTCCGGCCAGACGGTCACCGTCTCTGGCGCCTCGACCAACGTGCAGCTGTCACTGTCGGGTGTGGTGACCGACGATGGGGTGCTGAATCTGGCCCCGACCCCTTCGGGTTACGCCCTCATCGGTGGCTCCGGTTCGCTCACCGTGGGTTCGGGAGGCACGTTCGCGACCACCGCCGGTCCGAGTGGCTCGGCGCAGGCCTACATCGAGGCCCCGGTGACCAACCAGGCGGGCGGGACCATCACCGTCGGTGCGCCGAGCACGGACCAGAACGACGACACGCTGACCTCCAACTCGGGAACACTTCAGGTGATCAACGGCGGTGCCCTGGTGTTGAGCGCCAACAGCACACTGACCAACACGTCCACCGGCACCCTCGGCGTCACCGTCAACGGAACAGCGGGCACCGGTGGCATCACCGGACCGGGGGTCACCATCACCGGCAGCACGCTGTCGGTGACCACTGTGGGCTCGCCCGCCGTGAGCACCCTCTTCACGCCCATCTCGGGACCGGTGACCGGCACCTTCGCCACCTTCATCTTCCCGGAGGCCGACTACGCGGTGACCTACCCGTCCTCGGCCGTGCAACTGGAGGTGGAGCCGGCCTTCACCACCACCGCCTCGGCCCTGGCGCCCAAGGAGAACGTCGCCCTGACCACTCCCCAGCTGGCCACCATCGGCAGCGCCAACGACGGCACCGGCACCTATTCGGCCACCGTCAACTACGGCGACGGTAGCGGGGTGCAGGCGGCCACGGTCAACGTCATCGGGCCCAACGGCACGGTGACCGGCCCGACCCACACCTACACGACCAACGGGACGTACACGGTGACCACCACCGTCTCCAACACGGACGGACAGGTCAACACGGTCACCGAGTCGGTGACCATCGACGGCCCGGTCATCAGCGGCTTCTCCAAGAACAGCGTGAAGCAGGGCAAGAAGCTCAGCACCGTCGTTTCCGGTACCGGCTTCGACGCCAGCGCCAACTTCAAGAAGACCGATCCCACCGATCCGTGGACGGTGTCCAACCCCGGGGTCACCGTGGTGTCGTCCAAGTTCGCCAAGGCCACCAAGACGAAGCCGGCCACCATCAAGCTCAAGTTGGCCGTGGCCAAGACGGCGGCCACCGGTCCGTTCAACGTGACCCTCACCGAGGACACCGGGTCCTACACGGTGAACAACGCCATCACGGTCGTCGCCTCATAGGCGGTCCACTGTTGGGGAGGGGCTCCCAAGTCAGTGGCTGGAGCACCGCACGGCGCCCGATCGCCGGCGGTGGCCGATTCCGGCGGGTCGACAACGCCGCTGTGTCGGGGTGGCGCCGTCAGCGGGAGGACAGGCGTGAGTGCCTCCGTCTGCCCGGCGGATCGATAGCCCGGTCCCTCACGGGGTCATGAGCGGACGTGACCGGCGCCGACAGGCCGGTTGTAGGGGGGGCTCAGTCCGGCCCGGCGAGCCAATTCGAAGATGGCTGGACCGGGGGCGACACCGAGGTCGTCCAAGACCTCCAGCGCGTGAAGCAGACCGCGGCGGGCCCCGTCCAGATTGCCGGACGACAACCGAGCCTCGACCAGCAATCGGTGGGCGCGTTCCGACCATGGGTCGGCCTGCAGAGCCCGCTGTGCCAGAGCCTCGCCCAGGACGTGGTCACCGGCCGCCACGGCGGCGCTGCCGGCATGGAGCGCGGCCGCAGCGACCAGCTCCTCGAGACGCCGACGATGGGTCTCAAACCACTCGCCGACGGCCACGCCGCCCAGGGGCGGACCCGACTTGACGGCCAGAAGCCGCCGACCCTGGGCCAGCAGTGACGGTCGCTCGTGCCCGGGTGTGACCAGGATGGCCGAGGCGTGCCTCTCGAGGTCCCAGAGGTCGACATGGAGACCGGGCGCCCGGCTGAAGTGCAATCGTCCGGCGTCCTCGATGATGAAGGCACTCCCCCGGGCCGGCATCCGGTCCGGATCGATGACGTCGAGCAGATGGGTGAGGGTGACCCGCAGGTTCTGACCAGCCGACCGGTCCTCCCGGTCGGGCCACAGGGCGGCGGCCACCCCGGCTCGGTTGCGGTCCTCTACGAGGGCCAGATGCAGGCAGAGCTCGCGCACCCGGCCCCGGCTCCAGGCCGGGTGGGTGACGCGTCGGAAATTTCGCTCGACGGTGCCCACGCCCTGGAGCGTGAGTGTCACGGAGGGACGGTCCTGTGCACACCAGCGGGTGGGCAGGTAGGGCCGGTGGTACTTATCGACGGCCGGGCCGCCGGCCAGATGCTCGGCCGCCGCCCGGCCGGCGGCGGCGGCCCGGCTCAGGTTCGGATGGGGACGACCCGATGGGAGGGGAGGCTCCTCGGGCCCGGCACCGAGGGCGGCGGAGAGCGCGGCCCGCCACACTGACGATCGGACCGCCCGCCCCACCGTGTCAGTGGCCTCGATCAAGCTCCGAGCTCCTTCGAGGTCGATCTGGTCGGCCAGCAGGAGCGCTTCGGCCATCCGGGCCAGCCCGGCGGCCTCGCCCGATTCGGAAATGGAACCGGTCCGGTGGACCAGGTCGAGGAGATCTTGGGCTGCCTCACGCTGGCCGGAGGCGGCCAGAAAGCAGGCTCGGGTGGCCCGTATCCTCTGGACCAGCGACAGGGAACCGGCCCGCACCGCCAGTGTCTCGGCTATTTCGGCATCCCGGATGGCCTCCACCGGGTCGCCGGCGTACCAACGGGCGGTGGCCAGAAGGTCATGGGCCAAGGCCCGTGATCCGTCTGACCCTTCACCGGTGGCCGCTTCCAAGATGACGACGGCGGCCTCCTCCCGACCGGCCAGGAGCAGGTTGGTACCCCGGATCATGAGTTGCTGGGCCGCCCACTCGCCGGTGAGTGAGCCGGCAGGGACCCGGTCCAGGGCCAGCAGCGCCGCCTCGGGATCGCCGGCCATCTGGGCGGCCACGGCATGACCCAGGGCCACCAGCCCCTGGGCGACACGATTGCCCCCAGCGGCCAGGGCATCGCCCCGCACCAGCACCTGACCCAAGGCCGCCGCGTCGTCGCGGGACCGGGCCAGATGACCGAGGTGGAGCAGCACGCTGGTCTCGGCCTCCTGGTCACCGGCGAGTTCGAAAGCGTGACGGGCCCGCTCCAGGCGATGCCATCCGTCTGCGGTGGCGTCCCCCAGTTGGAGGTCGACGGCGGCGGCCAGCCAGACCTGGGTGGCCGTTCCGGTCGGCAGGAGGCCGCTGTCGGCCCAGGTCCGCAGATCGGCGACGGAGACCAAGGGGGGTTGGGAGGACAGGGCGGCCCTCACCGCCAAGGCCAACGCTTCGCCATTGCCGGTGCGCAGGGCCAGGCGGCCTGCATCGTGGACGGCGCCCACCCGCACCAGGCCCCGCGTCTTGGCTACCACCGCCCGGTTGCGCTCGACGGGGGAGAGGTAGGAGCCGGTGGCGTCGATCCACACGGGATGGGGCCAGCAACCGCCGTTGGTCTGGACCAGTGGTAAGCGGACCAATTGGGAGATCACCTGGCGTTTGATGTCCACACCCTCGGTTCCCGACCCCTCGACGCGGCCGACCGTGTCCACCACCGCGTCGAGGAGTTGGTCGGAGCAACCACCGACCACGGCCAGGGCCGCCATGGTCTTGGCCACCACCATTTCGGCCTCGTCCAGGATCGACTCGAGCAGGTACTGGCTGGACATCTCGGCCCTGCCCCGCGCCACCAGACTGGCCATGGCCGGCCACGCCGCCAGCTCGGCGTCGGTGCGTCCCAGCTCGGGGTAGGTGGCGGCCAGGGCGGCAACCTCGTCAGGCCGGAAGGCCAGCTGTCCGGCGTCGATGAGCAGCCCGGTACCGGCAGCCACCATGCGGGCCAGGCCGATCCGGGGGAGGTGGCGGCCGGACAGCACCACATGGCTTCTGTCGCCGAGGCGGTCGACCAGGGCCGGCCAGAAGGCATCGCCGGCCGGACCGGTCCGCTGCACGTCGTCGACCACCAATGCCACCTGACCGCCGTCGGCGGCGTCGTTGAGGGCCTCGGCCACAGTCCGGGCGGCCGATCTGGCGTCCGCCCACTCGGCCCGATGATGTACGGGCCCGACACCACACAGGATGAGCAGGGAGCGGGCCAGGTGACCGGGACGGTCGTCGTCCGGCCCGCACCGGTGGACCAGGTCCCGATCCGAGGTTCGGACCGGCCCGTGGGCCAGGGCCTGATCAAGGAGCACGGAACGGCCGAAGCCGGCCGGCGCCTCCAGGGCCACGACGCCCAGCCGGTGTCGCTGGCTGACCAGGGTGATCAGGCGCTCCCGCTGGAGGAGTTGCTCCATGGCCCGACGTTAGCCCCTGGTTAGCGGCTGGTTAGCGGGCCATCCGCATAATGGGGGGGATACGTGCCCACCGGGGCGGAGCCAGCAAGGGACGAGGAGCGGACATGCGCGGAATTCGTAGAGTGGGGATGGCGACCGCCATCGCCCTGGGATCGTTGGGTTCGGCCGGGGCTGTGGCTGTGGTGGCCGCCACCCCGAGTGCGGCCGCCACCTGCACCGACAACTGGCAGGGCCCCATGACGGGGACCACCGCTTGGAACGCCGCCTCGACCGACTGGTCATCCGGGTTCCCGACCAGTTCCAGCGTGGTGTGCATCGGGGGAACCACCAGCTACACCGTGGATCTGACCGCCAGCACCACCATCTCCAGTTTGCAGCTGGGGGGAACCAGCGGCACCCAGACCCTCAAGGTGGACGGCTCCTCGACCAGCGTGAACTTGACCTTCGGCGCGTCCACCACCAGCACCGTAGCCAGCACCGGCGTGCTGGCCATGAACTCTTCGACCTCCGGCTACTCGGACATTTCGGGACCCAGTACGTCGGTGCTCGACAACAGTGGTTCGTTGACCACCACGTCGCCCTCCGGAGCGGATCCGGTCTACATCGAGACACCGATGACCAACCAGTCGGGGGGCACGGTGACCATCGGGGCACCCGACACCCGCCAGGATGACTCCACGCTCACCACCAACTCAGGTTCCTTCACGGTCAGCTCCACCGGTCACTACGGGGTGACCAACGGTGGCTTCACCGACGCCTCGGGCGCCACCCTGGCCCTCACCGGAACCATGCTCGAGAACTCGGGCACCTTCACCCAGTCGGGCGGGACCGAGTCGGGTAACCCCGTCCAACTGGAGAACGTCACCCTGGCCGACAGCACCGGCACCGGGTCCTTCGACGTGGTCGGCACCTCCAACCTCAACGGGACCATTCCCTCGGGCCAGACGGTGACGGTCGACGGCACGGCCACCAGCGTCAATGTGGCCATGGCCACTGCGGTGACCGACGACGGCACCCTGGCCATGAAATCCTCGACCTCGGGCTACGCCCAGATCAACGGAGCGGGCGGCGTGATCGTCGCCTCCGGCGCTTCCCTGACCACCAGCTCCCCGTCCGGAGCCGATCCGTGCTACATCGAGACACCGGTGACCAACCAGTCGGGGGGTACCGTCACCATCGGGGCACCCGACAGCCGCCAGGATGACTCCACCCTGACCACCAACTCGGGCACCTTCACGGTCAGCTCCACCGGTCACTATGCGGTGACCGGTGGGGGCTTCACCGACGCCTCCGGCGCCACTCTGACCCTTACCGGCACCATGATCGAGAACACCGGCACCTTTACCCAGTCGGGCGGGACCGAGTCGGGTAACCCCGTCCAACTGGAGAACCTGACCCTGGCCGACAGCACCGGCACCGGGTCCTTCGACGTGGTCGGCACCTCCAACCTCAACGGGACCATTCCCTCGGGCCAGACGGTGACGGTCGACGGCACGGCCACCAGCGTCAATGTGGCCATGGCCACTGCGGTGACCGATGACGGCACCCTGGCCATGAAATCCTCGACCTCGGGCTACGCCCAGATCAACGGAGCGGGCGGCCTCATTGTGGCCTCCGGTGGCATCCTGACCACCAGCTCCCCGTCCGGAGCCGATCCGTGCTATATCGAGACGGGCGTGAACAACCAGTTGGGGGGTACCGTCACCATCGGCGCACCCGACAGCCGCCAGGATGACTCCACCCTCACCACCAACTCGGGCACCTTCACCGTCAGTTCCACCGGTCACTATGCGGTGACCGGTGGGGGCTTCACCGACGCCTCCGGAGCCACCCTCACCCTCAGCGGCACCATGCTCGAGAACGTCGGCACCTTCACCCAGTCGGGCGGGACCGAGTCGGGTAACCCCGTCCAACTGGAGAACCTGACCCTGGCCGACAGCACCGGCACCGGGTCCTTCGACGTGGTCGGCACCTCCAACCTCAGTGGGACCATTCCCTCGGGCCAGACAGTGACCGTCGACGGAACGGCGACCACCGTAAACCTGGCCGTTGCCGCTGCGGTCACCGATGACGGCACCCTGGCCATGAAGTCCTCGACCGCCGGCTACGCCCAAATCAACGGAGCGGGCGGCGTGACCGTGGGCTCGGGTGGCGCCTTCACCACCAGCTCCCCGTCCGGGGCCGATCCGTGCTACATCGAGACGGGTCTGACCAACCAGTCGGGGGGCACGGTGACCATCGGGGCACCCGACACCCGGCAGGACGACGGTACGACCACGACCAATGCCGGAACCCTCCAGGTGGTCAACGGCGGGAAGCTGACCTTGAGCAGCTCATCCGTTCTCCACAACACCGGCACCCTCGGCGTCACCGTCAACGGAACAGCGGGCACCGGTGGCATCACCGGACCGGGGGTCACCATCACCGGCAGCACGCTGTCGGTGACCACTGTGGGCTCGCCCGCCGTGAGCACCCTCTTCACGCCCATCTCGGGACCGGTGACCGGCACCTTCGCCACCTTCATCTTCCCGGAGGCCGACTACGCGGTGACCTACCCGTCCTCGGCCGTGCAACTGGAGGTGGAGCCGGCCTTCACCACCACCGCCTCGGCCCTGGCGCCCAAGGAGAACGTCGCCCTGACCACTCCCCAGCTGGCCACCATCGGCAGCGCCAACGACGGCACCGGCACCTATTCGGCCACCGTCAACTACGGCGACGGTAGCGGGGTGCAGGCGGCCACGGTCAACGTCATCGGGCCCAACGGCACGGTGACCGGCCCGACCCACACCTACACGACCAACGGGACGTACACGGTGACCACCACCGTCTCCAACACGGACGGACAGGTCAACACGGTCACCGAGTCGGTGACCATCGACGGCCCGGTCATCAGCGGCTTCTCCAAGAACAGCGTGAAGCAGGGCAAGAAGCTCAGCACCGTCGTTTCCGGTACCGGCTTCGACGCCAGCGCCAACTTCAAGAAGACCGATCCCACCGATCCGTGGACGGTGTCCAACCCCGGGGTCACCGTGGTGTCGTCCAAGTTCGCCAAGGCCACCAAGACGAAGCCGGCCACCATCAAGCTCAAGTTGGCCGTGGCCAAGACGGCGGCCACCGGTCCGTTCAACGTGACCCTCACCGAGGACACCGGGTCCTACACGGTGAACAACGCCATCACGGTCGTCGCCTCATAGGCGGTCCACTGTTGGGGAGGGGCTTCCCGGCCCCGTTCCGGACCAGGACGGGAGGCCCAGCGCCTAGTCTGGTCCAGGGACGGGGCCTGGCCGCGGAAAGGAGCCGACTGTGGACGACGAGGAGCTCATCACCCGGATCGGTCATCTGACCGACGAGGAGAAACGCCTCGAGGAGGCGCACGTCGGTGAGGGTCTCTCGCCCGATGAGGAAAAGCGCATGAAGGCGCTCGAGGTCACTCTCGACCAGCTGTGGGACCTCATGCGCCAGAGGCGGGCCCTCCGTGATGCCGGCCGTAGTCCAGACGAGGCGACCGTTCGTCCCGAAGGCACGGTCGAGGGGTACTGGCAGTAGCCCGGCACGCCGACTGCAGCGCTGAACTGTGTCGGATCGCCGGCGCGTACGGCCGGAGAGCGGGCGACGGTGAGAGCGGGCGACGGGAATCGAACCCGCGTTCCGAGCTTGGGAAGCTCGTGTTCTGCCTCTGAACTACGCCCGCGTCGGCGCCAATGTTATCCGACGGGGGCGGTGGGCGATTGAGTGGGGCGGCGGTGACCAGGATCCGGTCAGGGTCACCGCATTCCGTCATCGCAGCTGGTCGACATGCTTGATGTGGCCATCGGTGCGGGCGAACAGTACATCGTTGTAGCCCTGTCGGGGGGCGACCATCTCGAAGGTGAGCGGCGGGACGAAGGTCAGATAGAGGGCCCGGCGCCCCGGACCTCGATGTTCGGTGGGCGGTGGGGCGGCGTGCAGAGTATGGCCGAAGTGCACGGTCACGTCACCCGGTTCCGTACGCAGGGACGCCATCGGCAGGTGCCCGGTCTCGCCGGGTCCGGGCAGCCGGGACGTTCCCCGGTGGGAACCGGCGATCATGCGTAGCTGGCCGGTCTCCGGCGTGGCCCGATCGAGCTGGATGCCCACATTGAGCATCGGGCACTTGACCGGATGGCCGCCCATTCCACAGTCCCGGTGCCAGGGGAGATCGGCCAGCCCCTCGGCGGCCCCCGGCACCTTGATGACAACACTGTTCCCGTCGAGACGATCAGACGCATCGCGCAGGTCGGTCCCCCCGAGCCCGGCGATACGGACGAATCGCTGATCAGCGCCGAGTCCGGCGATCCGCTCCGATCGGTCGTTGAGATAGTTGACCCGGTTGCAGACGTCCCGGCCGCTGACGGTGGTCCACCACGACCGTCGGTCGTCGGGCCGGGCGTTGAGCACCGCCCTATCGACGTCGCCAGCGAGGGCTTCGACTTCGGTCGCCTCCAGCACGCCTCGCAGATGGACGAATCCGGCCTCGCCGAGATAGGCGGCGATCTCGTCCTGGGGATCGTCCAGGGTGAAGGACCGGGTCAGATCCAGCGGCCGTCCGTCGGCGTCCTGCACCGGTCGCGGATCGTCGAGGTCGTAGAGCTCCTGGTCGCTGAAGGCGACCCGGAGTGGCGGTTCCCACCTCGCCAGCTGTCCGAAGCTCCCACGGCCGATCTCCACCTCTCCGGCATAGAGGAGGGCGAAGGACGAGCGGAGCTCCCACACAAAGGAGCACCAGGCTTCGTAGGACAGGCTCACCACGGTATGGGCCTTCTCGCATCCCGGATCTACGGCCAACGTGTGTCCCGTCGGGACGTAAGTGTAGGCCCGACCGTCGGGAAGGGCGAAGGCCAGGGGTCGAACCACACCGACATCGGCGTCGGAAAACACCGAGGGCCGACCTTCGAGCAACCGGGGAAGGTTGTGGCGGTGGAACCCGTCGAAGTCGATCGGCCCGAATCGGTCGCTGTCCACCGCGTCACCGTAGCCGCGGCGACATCCCTGCGCCTCCCCGTGGCGCGATCTCAGTACAGGCCGACCACGTTCCCGTCGTCGTCGATGTCGATCTGCTCGGCGGCCGGATGCGAGCTCAAACCGGGCATGGTCCGCATGTCCCCACACACGACGTAAATGAAGCCGGCTCCGGCCGAGGCCCGCGCCTCACGGACCGGGAGGCGCCATCCGGTCGGCGCACCCTTCAACTTCGGGTCGGAGGAGATGGACAGATGGGTCTTGGCCACACAGATTGGCAGGCCACCGAGTCCGTTGGCCTCGAACAGGTCGAAACTGGCAGCGGCCGCCGGCGAGAGGTCGACCCCGTCGGCTCCGTAAACGGACGTGGCTATGGTCTCGAGTTTGGTCAAAAGAGGAGCCTCCAGCGGATACAGGAACCGGAAGCTGCTCGGCTCCTCGGCTGCCGCCACCACCGCCTCGGCCAATTCGGCAGCGCCCGCACCACCGTCTCGGAAGTGTGTGCTCACGGCCGAGCGCACACCCATCTCTTCGGCAATGGACCGGACGGCCGCGTACTCCGAGTCGAAATCACCGGGAAAGGCGTTGATGGCCACCACCGGAGTCACCCCATGGATGAGCACGTTCTCGATCTGTTTGCGCAGGTTGGATCCTCCGGCCAGAACTTCATCGGGATTCTCCTCCAACAGCCCGCCCGGAAGGGGTCGGCCGGCGATGACCCGATGCCGCCCCGAATGCGCCTTGAGGGCTCGCACGGTGGCCACAATCACGGCCGCATCCGGCACCAGGCCCGACACCCGGCACTTGATGTTGAAGAACCGCTCAGCACCCATGTCGGCACCGAAACCGGCCTCAGTGATGAGATAGTCAGCGCTGTGGATGCCGATGAAATCAGCGACCACCGAAGAGTTTCCGTGGGCGATGTTCCCGAACGGGCCGGCATGGACGAGCACCGGTGTGTTTTCGAGCGTCTGGAGGAGATTGGGTTTGATGGCCTCCTTCATGATGACGGCCATGGCTCCGGCCGCCCGCAGCTCGTCGGCGGACACCGGGTCACCCTCGGACGTGAATCCGACCACGATGCGCCCCAGCCGCCTGCGCATGTCCTGGAGGGAGGTCGACAGGGCGAGGACGGCCATCACCTCCGACGCCGCCGTGATGTCGAAACCTCCCTGTCGAGGGTCGCCGTCATGGCGGGAGCCGAGACCGAGGACGACATTGCGGAGCATCCTGTCGTTGACATCCAGCACCCGGCGCCAGGTCACCCGGTGGGGATCGATCCCCAATGCATTGCCCTGGTAGATGTGGTTGTCGACCATGGCGGCCAGCGTGTTGTGGGCGGCCGTGACGGCGTGCATATCACCGGTCAGGTGCAGGTTGAGCGCCTCGAAGGGACCGGCCTGGCTGTATCCGCCCCCAGCGGCGCCTCCCTTGATGCCGAACGTCGGTCCCATCGAGGCCTGGCGGATGGCTGCCGTGGCCCGCTGGCCGATGTGGTCCATCCCTTGGGAGAGACCGATGGTGGTGGTCGTCTTGCCTTCGCCGAGCGGTGTCGGGGTGATGGCCGTCACCACCACGTAGCGCGCCCGGGGCTGGGTGTCCAAGGTCTCGATGGCGTCGAGCTTGATCTTGGCCACGTAGGCGCCGTACGGTTCGAGCAGGTCGGGTGAGATCCCCATGTCCCGAGCCACGGCGGTCACCGGCCGGAGAGGAGTCGAGCGGGCGATCTCGAGCGAGGAGGGAAATTGGTCGGAGGACATGGGCTCCGGGTCAGCTGGCCGGCGGGGCCGCTGCTGGTCGCCCACGGGGGTCCCCCGTGGGATCGGTGGTGGCAGAGACGAGCTTGAGGGTCACGATCTCGAAAGGGGAGACATCGACGGTCACCGAGGCGCCGTCGGCCCGGATATCGACGTTGTCCCGCTCGAGAAGGTCGCACTGTTCGGCCCGGCCGATGTTCCAGGGAGCCTGCACTGTGGCCGTCCCTCGCTTCCCCCAGGCCTCGTACAGGCGTAGCACCAGGGCTCCCGATCCGTCCTCGGCTGTCTTGACGGTGTCGATGACGACGTGGGGGACGTCGACGGACAGAAAGCCACGAGATGACGGTGCCGGTCCTCCTCCGGGTGTCGTGGAATGGGCGATGAGAGGAACGTTGAGGTCGTAACCTCCTTCGATCACCCCTGCGTCCCGGAGGTCACCGGAGTGGGGGAACAACCGGTAGACAAAGCGTTGCGTTCCCCGGTCGGCCACCGGGTCGGGCCAGGTCGGGGAGCGCAACAGGGACAGGCGTATGACGTTGCCGGCGATGTCGTAGCCGTACTTGCTGTCGTTGAGGAGGGCGACTCCGTACCCCGGCTCCGAGAGGTCGGCCCACCGGTGGGCGCAGACTTCGAAGCGGGCCACATCCCAGCTGGTGTTGGCGTGGGTCGGGCGCTCGACGTGTCCGAATTGGATCTCGTAGGTGGCCCGGAGGCTGCGGACGTCCACGGGAAAGGCCACGGTGAGGAGTCGGTTGGTCTCGTGCCAGTCGACCTCGGTTTCGAAGTCGACGAAACGGGCGCCGGCATCCAGGCGAATTGTCTGGGAGATGGCGGAGCCTCCGAAGTGACGGACCGCCCGGATGCCCCCCCGCAGGGGCCCGTTGTGGACGACCTCAATCGATTCGACGTCATCGAGGAGATCCCCGTGCTCGAGGGTGAAGCGGTCTATGTCCCAGGCGTCGTAGAAGTTGGGGTAGTCGGCATGAAGGGCGAAGCGGTTGCCCACCGACCCCGGGGCCAGCACCTGGCGGCCCGCCGTCTTGTCCCAGACGGAGCTCAGATTGCCCTGTTCGTCGAGGACCAGGCGCAGATGCTCGTTCTCGACGCTCCTGTCGGACACGTCGATGTGCCGGTCGACCTCAGCCGGTGTGTTGATCAGGTCGTAGACCCGGTAGCCGCACGGGGGCACGGTGGCCTCGAAGAGAGCCCGACCCTGGTCGTCGCGCTGTAAGGGCACCATGGTGCCGGCATCGTCGACAGCGGCCAACGCCTGGTCGGGAGCATCGGCGCACACCAGCTCGGTGCGGGCGTGGGACAGGGAGTTGAAGACGACCACAGGATGGGCCCGTCCGGCGGTGTCGGCGGCTGCGGCCAGACGATGCCGGGCGGCTGTTGTCATCGAGGCGGTTTCGTCGAGAATGCGGGCATGGGCGGCGGCCGTGTCCTTGTACACCCAGTGGATTCCGGATCCGGGGATGATGTCGTGGAACTGGTGGAGCAGAAGCAGCTTCCAGAGGTCGTCGATGGCCGCCGTCGGGGGCGGGTCATCCGGGGCCAGGGAAGTCCACAGCTCCGTTTCGCGAAGGGCCAGCTCACCGCGACGGTTGCCGGATTTGGTGGCCGCCTGTGAGGTGTAGGTGCCCCGGTGGAGCTCGAGATAGAGCTCGCCGGCCCACACGGCCGGATCGGTGATGTCGGCCTCGGCCTCGGAGAAGAAGCGCCGGGCGCCGTCCATCCGCGAACGGGGCACACCGTCCAGATCGGAGAGCCGTCGTGCCGATTCGAGCATTTCGGTCGTAGGGCCGCCCCCGCCATCGCCCCATCCGAACAGATAGAGCGATCGATCGGTCTGGCCGTGGTCCTTGAAGTTCTTTTCGGCGTAGCGCAGCTCACGAGGAGTGACATTGCCGTTGTAGGTGTCGGAGGGTGGGAAGTGGGTGAAGACCCGCGAGCCGTCTATCCCCTCCCACAGGAAGGAGTGATGGGGGAGGGTGTTGTACTGGTTCCAGGACAGCTTCTGGGTGAGGAACCAGCGAATACCGCTCCTGCGCATGATCTGGGGCAGCGCCGCCGAGTAGCCGAACACGTCGGGCAACCACACATCTTCGGTCTCGATACCCAGCTCTTCCCGGTAGAACCGCTTGCCGAAGAGGATCTGACGGACGAGCGATTCACCGGAGGGGATGTTGCAGTCGGCCTCGACCCACATGCTTCCGGTCGGCTCGAGGCGCCCCTCGGCGATCCGCTCCTTCATCCGCTTCCACAGATCGGGATAGCCGTCGCGCATCCAGGCCAGATGCTGAGCCTGGGAAACGGCGAACCGGTACTCGGGGTAGCGGTCCATGAGCTCGACCACCGTGGAGAAGGTACGGGCGCACTTGCGAATGGTTTCGCGAATGGGCCAGAGCCAGGCCGTATCCAGATGGGCATGACCCACCAAACTGGTCAGATGGGTGCCCGGAGCGGAGCGGGATCCCAGGAGCTCCCGGAGGACGGGGTGGGCCAGCTGCCAACTGTCCCCGATGTTGGGAAGGTCGAGCACATTGCACACTCGTTCGAGGCCTTGGCACACCCGGGCGAAGAGTGCGCCGTCATCGGGAAGCTCACCCATGAGCTCGGCCAACACCCGGAAGTCGTGCCAGAACTCCTCGAAGGCGGGATCCCGGATGTGTATGTCGGCCTGTTGGAGAGTGAACTGCGGAGATCCTTCCGGATCGGGCATCAGCAACGGCCACGGATTGGCGCCGAAGGGCGACGGAGGATTGGCGGCAGCCTCGACGAACAGAGCGACGGATTCACCTCCCTGGGCCTGGTCGGCCCAGACGTACTCTCGATGATTGGGGGAGAGTCCCTGCACCGGCCGGCCTTGGCGCCAAACCAGCGCTTCGGCCCCGAATCCGGTTGATCCCGCATTGCCGATGGCGAAGCCCAGGGCCACCTGGCGGCCGGCCCATTCGGGCGGGACGGTGCCGGTCAGTTGGAACCAGGTGGTATCCCACGGTGGGCCCCAGGGCCCTCCGATGGGGAAGGGGACATAGTCGGCGGCGAAGGCGTCTTCGGGAGGCACGGGCTCACCGAGCACGTGGAAGGCGGATACGTCCAGCGGCACTGAGGGCCCCCGTCGCCGGGGTCGCACAAATTCGTGGAGGACCCGCACTATCCGGCCCACGCGGATCGTGTCCTCCGGGCGCACGGTGAGAGTATAACGAGCACCGCTCAGACAGCCGGGGCCGGGGGAGGCGTGGGTCTCAGTCCATCGGATCAGGGAATCAGGCCAGGATCCTCTCCCAGCCTTGCGTGGCCGGCGCCATGAACAGAGTGGTCAGCTTCATGGATCGGTGCAACCATCTACCCTCCACGCGCTCGTAGTGGTCGTCCTCGTAGCCGCACATCAGGTAGGGCGATCCGTCCCGCAGACGGCACGGGCACAGAAGATCCCAGCGTCCCCGGGCCCGGTCGCCGTCCACTTCGATCTGCGGCTTCACAAACAGATGGCGGGAAAACGAGAGAGTCGGGTTTCGCAGTCGGGAGGCGATGGCGACCCGACCGGTGGCGATGCCCAGGCTGGGTCCACCATCCCAGGTTCCGTCGACGGTGAACAGCGAAGCCGTATCGTGGGCAATCCTTTCCAAGCTGGCGTCGTCCACCACTCGACCGGCGGCAAATCTCTGGTCGACCAGCTGACCGTACCGGGCTTTGAGATCCTGTAGCTGGAGGACGGACTCACAGGTATCGACTTTCCTTTGCAAATCCGTTACCTGTGCCGCCAGCTCCTCAACCGTGGTCATCGTGTCTTCTCCTTCAGCCCGACCGGTGTTCCCGTGGGCCCTTCTTCAATAGCATGGGAGCTGCCGCCTTCCGCACGTGGACGGAAGCTCCTGGTGACCTGGAGGACGATGCACGATCCGTGGGATCTCGATCGATTCGTTGAGGCTCAGGAGGCGGATGCGACCTACCGTCGGGCCGTCGGTGAGATACGGGATGGGCGGAAGGTGAGCCACTGGATGTGGTTCGTGTTTCCGCAGATCGCCGGCTTGGGAAGCAGCTCGAAGGCCAAGAGGTTCGCTATCCATTCGTTGACTGAGGCCGTAGCCTATCTTCAGCACCCCGTGCTCGGACCCCGTCTGGTTGAGTGCGCGGTGTTGTTGACATCGTTGTCCGACGATGACCCGGTTAGGATTTTCGGCGCCGTCGACGCTCAGAAGCTCCGGTCATCAATGACCCTCTTCATGCGGGCCGATCCGAACCAAACCCTCTTCGCCCAGGTTCTCATCAAGTACTTCGACGGCAACAGCGACAGCGCTACCGACCAGCGACTGATCCGACACTGACCGGCAAGGGACATGCGTGCGAGTTTGTCCAGCGCCGGACCGGGTAGGGGATAGGTAGGTGCTTAGCGAGGGCCATCGGTTGACCACCACGGACAGTGGTGAGACGGTCGGATGGGGCAGCACCTCCAAAGGAGGTTTGAACAAATGGCATTTCTGACATTGGGTAGTCGTGCTCATCGGCGAAACCACAGGAACGACGTCGTCGCTGATCTCGTTCACGAATCCGAAGAGTTCCTCGGAGGTCGGGCCAACCGGCTTCTGTCCCAACTCGGACAGGACGCCCCGGGATGGTCCTTTGTCAACGCCCTCGCCCACCGGGAGCCGGAGGTCATCGCCCGCTTTCGTCCCAAATGTGCGCCATCCCTGTGGGGAACATGGAAATGGGCTCGTGAAGTCCTGGCTTCGGAGGTGGTCGACCGGGCGGAAGGATCGCCGGTGGGCATCCGCTATCTGCAGCAAACATCGCTCGTTCCTCTGGAGCTCATTCTGTTGACGCCGCAGGCCCGGCTGATCCCGCCCAGTGAGGCCGTCTGGTTGGGGATCAACCTCCTCCGTAACGCTACGCCGGAATGGAGCATCAGGCATTAGGGCGGCCGTATCCGGGGTTGGACAAAGGGATGCGGACAGCCGTCAGGGGGAAGCGGGATGGCCGGGGTGGATGTCCGGCGCTGTTCTGAGGGTAAGGAGTCCGGGACCCTGTCCTCTTCCGCCTGACCGCGGATGCATCAGCAGAGCTTCGTGATCCCCCACACTCCACCGATCGATTTCCCTTCCTTCCAGCCAGGCCGCACAGCGGTCGAGGATGGGGGCACCCGACGGCCCCGGGTGCCATTGGCACCGTTCGAACTTGTCGAGACGGTCACCGGTAGTGGACCCGAACAAGTCGGCAACGTCCCCCTGGTCCCGCCCCAGGAGATGGATGGCCATGGCGTGAGCTCGCTCCGATACGAAGTACGAATGGTTCAGTTTGGACAGACATATCAGGAATCGTGGTGGCTGAATGCTGCATTGGGTGGTGAAGCCCACCAGGCACCCGCTCATTTCGCCAGTGTCGGTGATGGCGGTGTAGACGACCAGGGGATAGTCGACCGTGGTGGTGAAAGCTTCTACAGCCTCGTCTGTGGGGGTGGTCATGGTGACCTGATCCCTACCCAAAGTGACTATCACTCACTCTCCGCCAGGTTTCCTTCGTCCTTTCCCGATCGACCGAACGAGAAACAAGGCCGATTGGCTCCGAGCGCGCCACTCGAAGCCAAGTGGGTATCGATGACACAACCACTCCGCCTCGACCCGTGACCATCCGTTTCCAGTTGGCTGGCCGGGCCGTCATAGAGAACCCCTGCGGCACGGGCGGCGAGTAGTTTGAGGAAGTGGATGGGAGGGTCGCCGTGCGCTACAGGGATCGTTACCTGTTCGACCTGCAGGGATACCTGATGATCCCCGAAGCCCTGTCGGCTCAGGCCGTTGCCGAGCTCAACGAGGTCATCGACGTGATGGCCCAGCGGGAGATGGGTGCCGAGAAGACGAGCCGTCGATGGGTGCATCTGCTGGCTCGTGGCCGTGCCTTTCGTCAGCTGATCGACAATCCACCCGTACTACCGATCCTCGAGGAGCTGCTCGGAGCCGAGTTCAGGCTTGATCACGAGTATGTCGACATCATTCGCTCGGGAATGGGGCCGATCGGGGCCGGGCTGCACGGTGGTGCGGTTCCCTTTCGTCCCATCGAGTACTACCGGAGCGGCGACGGGCAGATGCACAGTGGGCTGGTCGGTGTGGCCTACAACCTCAAGGAGGTCGGTCCCACCGACGGGGGCTTCGCCTGCGTTCCCGGAAGCCACAAATCCGCCTTCGCTTTTCCTGACCGCTGGAAGGATCTCTCGGATCCGCACTCGTGTGTACGGAGGGTCACCGGGGCCGCCGGTAGCGCCATCGTTTTCACCGAGGCGTTGGTTCATGGGACGCTGCCGTGGCAGGGGAGCGAGGAGCGCCGCACGGTGTTCTACAAGTACAGTCCCAGAACCCTGGCCTGGTCGAGAACCCTCTACGACCCAGCCGACTATCCGGACCTGACCCAACGGCAGAGCGATATGGTCAGGCCTCCGGGCGTGGAGCACATGGAAGACTGATCCGACCGCTACCTTTGTGCACACGATCACATCGGTCGGGGGAACTGGGTGCGAGTCCGAAAAACTGGACCGGTGTGTCCGACGTCGACGGCCAAAGGTCCTTAGAGTGTTGGCCCTGGCCGGACGAGAGAGCGACAAGGCGAGCGTGGCGGGAGTGGGGGAAATGGGGACGACAGGAATGAGGAAGATCCTATGAATGGTCGAGCCCGGTTTTGGCAGCTCGATGTGCCTCGTCCCCGGGCTGTCCGGATGCGGGGGTGGGCAGTGGTGGGTGCGGTCGTCGTAGGCGCCGCCGCCTGCGGAACTTCGTCCCCATCCACTTCTCCGACCACGACTTCAACCGGCACCTCGACCGCCACCGTGGCCGGCGGCCCCTCGCCGGTGAGCTCGGCCAGCACCTCGTCCCGGGGTGTGACGAAGCAGAGCATCAACGTCGTCTTCCCCGAGGTGGCCCTCAACTCACTGGCCGGCCAGGAGGGGTTCGCCGCCGATGCCGAGTTCGGCGAGCAGACCAAGGCCATCAATCTCTTCGTCAACCAGATCAACAACAACGGGGGAATCAACGGTCGCAAGATCAACGCCATCATCTCGAGTTTCGATCCGACCAACGAGACGGACATGCGGGCTCTGTGCAAGGACTGGACGGAGGGATCGCCGGCCGCCTTTGCTGTGCTGGACGGGATCGGTGACTGGACAGGTGACGACGAACTCTGCATCGCCCAGGAGGGCCAGACGCCCTTCCTCGGGGCGTGGACGACGGTCACCAACTGGACCAATCAGGGTTCGCCCTATCTGTGGTGGACCGGTCCCGACCAGGCTTCCATCCTCCAGGCCGTGGTCAACTGGGGAGTCAGTTCGCATCTGATCGGGGGCAACATCAAGGTCGGAGTCATCGCCGGCAACCGGGCCTCGGACGAGTCGGCCCTCAACCAGTATCTGCTACCCGATCTGCGCAATGCGGGCGTTACCCCGGTGGTGAAGACCATCGACGCCGATCCGGACGAGACTGCCACCACCGGAGCCGAGGCCCCTCTTGTCATCCAGCAGCTCCGCAGCGCCGGAGTGACCTCGGTCATCCCGCTAATGCCCTTCAACGTCTTTTACCCCGTTCTGCAGGCTGAAACCTCCCAGCAGTATTTTCCGCGTCTCCTCCTCAGCGACTACGAGGGAAGTATCGAGTCGTCCCTCGGTCTCATTCCCGTCCCCTATTCCAAAGCCCTCAACGGACAGGAGGGTGTGACCACCGAAACCCTGGGTGGGATAGACAACCCCCGTCCCCAGAGCCAGGGTGGATACGACCCCGAGGTACGGCGGTGCTGGGTGATCTGGCACAAGGCCTACCCCCAGGTACCACCGGGCAACATGAACGACTTCATCGAAGAACAGGGGCCCATCGCCGGCTGGTGCCAAGCCATCAATCTCTTCGCCACCGCGGCCAGGAACGCCGGCTCCGACCTCAACCGCCGCACCTTCGTCACCGCCATGTCCAAGATCACCGACTTCCCAGGCACCTGGTCCACCGTTCTCAGTTATGGGCCCAACAAGCGGTACGGACCCACTGAGTACCAGGTGGTCAAGTTGCGGGTCAACTCACCAGCGTCGTCCCTGTGCAAGACGACCGTTGGCAAGGCGCCACCCGCGACCTGTTGGGTGTCCGTTCAGCCTTTCGTGCCGTTGCCTACCGGTTGACGTTCTCGGGGCCGACTGGCGACGATGGGCCGGACAAGATCTCCTGTTAGCCGTCGTAGAAACCGAGGGGATGGATGCCGGCCAGAGTCCGTTCTCTCGGTGATCGGGCGCGGCGCAGGGCTTCCTCCGAAAGGTGGTTGACCGACGATGTGGGCCGGATCCGTTGTGCGATGTCGCGGCGTCCGTAGTGACACTGGATGAACATACGTCCCGGGTCACCGGGCCCCGTGGGCATTCGTCGGTGCCATAAGTCCGACACGAAAAGGGCGACGTCCCCCGCTTCGGCCACGATCGGAAGGGCCCGGCGCCCTTCCCACTCGAGGTCGTCATCGGCGACCCTGTGGGCGGGAGGTGTTTGTCCGGAGGTGTGACTTCCAGGGATCACACCGGTCGGTCCCGCTTCGATGGGACAGTCCCACAGGTAGAGGTGGGCGGCGATGGCGAAGACCGGATAGGGGATTCGGTTATCCCACGGGACACTGGCGTCCCGGGGGACGTGCGGACCCCCGTCGATGTGCCAGAAGCGCCCGAGGTGCTCGTTTTCGCCTGATTGTTGTCGCCAGGTGGTGTTGGCGATGACGTGACAGTCCTCTCCCAACAGCGGCTCGATGACTTCGAGGATGCGCGGGTGTCCGATGGCACGCTGGGCCAGGCTGCTCCGGTTGAGCGTCTCATAGCGGAATGGGGTCGATTGTTCGGGAGGGTCCCCTCGATCGTCGGGCGGGTACTCCTCGAAGACACGCTCGATATCAATGCTCAGCGCGGCCACCTCTTCGGTGGTGAACACAGCGTGGAGTACGACGTATCCGTCCGACTGGAGGCTCTCCGTCGGGGGGGACACCGGCTCGGAACGGAGAGACAGGTTTCCGGACATTCGGGTGAGCATGAACCGATTCTGCCGTCAACGGCCGTCGTAGACAATGGCGTCACTCGATTCGCCGTCCGTGGGCCACCGGGTGGGCTCTGGCCGGGTCAGCAGCCGAGCCGTGGGCGGGGCCGGCCCCTGCCGTCAGGTCCGTTGGTCGGCGTGGCGGCGCCCGACAGCAGATCTCATCCGTCGATGGAGGGGTTCTTGCTGTTGGAGGCGGTCGGAGTCCTGGGTTCGACTGAGCCGGCGATTGGGCGATGGCCGTGAAGTCATCCTTGACCAGAGCCGGTGAGAGTGGGGTTTAGCCGAGGTCGGCCATGTCCTGCTACCCGGCGCAGGCCAGGCAGTCGATGAACTGGCCTAGTTCCCGTCGCGTGGCCGCCGGGAACAGTGCCGGGCCACCCGGTACATCACAGACGGGACTGCGGGTGGGCGGGCACGGTGTGAGCAGATAGCCGTACGACGACTACGGGTAGGTGGCGGGCGCCGGGTCGTCGTAGATCGGGCCAGGTTCCTGGGTCAGGTCGGGATTGAGGGTGGCCGCCTCAGGGCGGCGGCCACATTGTCCGATGTTGGTTGGACGTCGGCCCCGCTGGCGTTGGCCAATGGGGCCACAGGGAGGTCGTGTTCCCGGGTATAGGCGGATTCGAGGCAGCTGATGGCCCCTACGCTGCTCGCACCGTTGCGTCGGTCGGCGGTTGTCGCTACCGGTCGAGTGTCGGCCATTGTGACGCTGCCCTCGGACGGGCAGCGTGGCCACAGTTCCGCTCCCATCGCGGCCTCTAGGGAACCCCCGCCCTGCCGCCCCCAAGCGGGGGCACGAGGGCAGCGGGCAGGAAGGGCTCCAGGGGGGAGATTTCGGGAGCCTGTCTCAGATGTACGCCCGAAGGAGCTCTGTTGTTCAACCCGGAGGAGAATGTTCCAGGATCACCATGGGAACTGACTGCCGCCGATGTGGTTTCATCCGAATCCGACGACGATCCTCTGCTGTAAGCCGGTCATGCATCCGCCCCACCCCACGCCGGGCCAGCAAGTGGAATCCCCCCGTACTGATGCTGGCCCGACCAGGCCCAGTCCTACACCCTCACGGGCTCCTCGCTCCCCCGTGTGGAGCGGTGGGCGTCATGACCGCCATGTCAGACGAAATTGTGGTCGGCCGCCGCCATCGGTGGGTCTCCGCCCGGCCAGGTGGAATAGAAACCGCCTGGCCTGCGGGAAAACAGGCCAGGCGATGGTGGCATGTTAACGAAACACCGTGACCAGTGGGAACGGCGGCCGGGGAGGGGAGTTTCCACAGGTTAAGCGCCGGTGTCTTCACAGCCCCAGCTAAAAGTATGTGGCCGGGGTGCGTGAGGCGATCCGGATGTTCCTCTGCCTACAGTCCGTTGCCCCGTACCGTCCGAAAATTCGGATCCCGGCTTGTGCGGCCGGTTGGTCCTCGTCGTTCAGCCCGCGAGCCGGTCGCGTAGACGTATCTGTCGTCGATGGTACGAACGAACCTGTCGAAGGCATCTTTGAACCCAAGTCGTTCTCCTCGTCCGTCACCCCGGTGGCCGGGGAACGGGTCCTTACCCGGTGGGCGCCCCGGTCCGAGTCCGGGTCGGGCGCTGTGGAAACCAGCGCTTTGCCGCCGAGCATCGGGCTCCAAAATGTGTTGGGATGGTTTGTGCAAGACAGCACCGGCTCGGTGGTCTCTTGGAGCCCCCGCATCAAGGGGACGTGCCCGCTCCGGCCGCCCAAGCACTTTAGGACGGGTGCTGTTCTTCCCCGCCCACCGGTCGACCTGTCACATTTGTGACGATCACCAAACGCATACCAACCGATCGGGGCCATCGCCGAAAGGATGGGTGGCTCAGGTAAAATCGGTCCCCCTCGACGTAGGAGACGGCCATACTCGAACTCAGGGGCACTCGGGCTGTCGACGAGGTCACCGACCTTTCTCCGTCCGCGGTGGTCGAGACGGTACCGGCGAAGCGCGCCGATTGAGTTGGAACCTTTTCAGACTAAGCGCTCGCTTTTCGACGATCCACCAACTTGCCACCGCAAACGGAGCAACCCCGAGGAGCGAGAGACCCAGATACGGGAAATATCCCCACAGTGGAACATGCCACGCTGCCAATAATTGCTGGACCGGATAGGCGTAGATGTAGACGCCATAGGAGTAGTCATTATGGATGCCAAGACGGTGGAACGGAAGGTGGATGCCCAACCAAAGCAGTGGATAGGCGATGGCGGGTGCCAAAAGATCTGCACCAGTCATTGACCAGAACCCGATTCGCCCACCGAATGGCAACCAGATGCCCAAGGCGAAAACGCCAGTACAGGCTAAAGCGATGAATCCGGAATCTGGAATCTTCTCCTTGTAAAGAAAAAGAAGGGAACCTACCAAGAAAATCGGCACAAAAGTAAAGAGCTTCATAGCGATGAAGTTCACATCTGTTTCTCGGTTACTGAAATAGAGTTGGGCCAGCGTCATCACGGTGAAGTTTCCGAACAGGTGGGTATCGAAGGTTCGAATAGCAGCGACAATCCAGATGCCGAGAGTGAAGCATGCTACGAGAACTCGATGTCGCAGTAACCCCAGCAAGGCCAATGCTCCAAGCAACAAGTAGCAGAGAAACTCATAGAATAAAGTCCAGAGTGATCCGTTCCACTGGCCATTGTTTGGCGTGTTCGAGATCTTGGACTGCTGCATGAGGAGCAGGAAATTTCTGTACACGTATTCGAACGGGCCTTGTGGCGCTTTCAGATAGCACCCGAGACCACAAGCGAGCGGTGCCGGATGAGGTGTGGTCATCCAGGCGATCGCCCCGAAGAAGAACGCCGTCATCACAAGACAAACCCAGAACCCCGGGAAGATACGCAGAAACCGTTGCCAGAGGTAACGACCGAATCCATTTCGAAGGGCGCTGCCAGCGATGAGGAAGCCGCTGATCCCGAAAAATCCGTAGACAGCTGCGGTACCAAGGTCAGTCGGTTGGTGGAAGATATCGCCGACTCCGAAACCACCAAGTAAAATGGCGTGGGATATGACGACTGTTGCGGCGAGAACAAGGCGAAGAAAATTGAGGCTGTTGCGACTCGGAGAAAATGAATTACCGATCGTCGCTTGCTTGGACCGACTCTGCTCTGATCTGCCGTTCGACTCTTTGGTCGGCTGAACTCTCACATCCCGACGGCTCAGTCCGCCACCGCTGGGCCCTATCTCTTCATCGTCGGTGTCCGGCGACATTTAGCTGGCGGTCCCGATGTCAGCGACAGCCGTCCTGCCTTGCAGCGAGATGGCGAACATGTGCACTGCCGCCAACCTGACACGGGGGCAAGCGACAGTGTGAGTTGATCCGTAGTGACGCAAATCGCGAAAGTCCGGTCTGAATCGTCTGACTCGCCCCATTTTCCACCGCCCCTCTTCGTCCGAGTTCCGAATTGCTTAGCGCAGACCTGGAGGCGGCGCCGCCGTTCCCGTTGTGGTGATCTTCTGAACCTGACCGGAAAGGAGGCTGACTCCGATGAACAAGCCCCCATACCGACCACGTCCGTCACCACTCCGGATGGGTGGGGCACGTTGTGTCCACGTAGTCTCAGGGGCTCGAACACCGCGCCCCACTGAGATCCGAAGCGTCAGGTACTCAGAATGGGGCCAGCCAGTGCTACTGCGGTACAGGCTCCAGTGGATACCTGGTTACAGACACCTCGTCACTCTCTTGTGTCATTTTGATGTCATCGGGTCGGCCGGAGCCGGACGCGGAATGGCCTGACCTGCGGGAAAACAGGTCAGGCGATCGTTCGTTGAGGTTAGGGGACTGTGTTCGGGCCCCTCCTGGCCCGTTGACCTGGCTTGATGGGGTACGCAATGCGTGAGGCTGAGATGAATTCGGGTATTGCCCGCTTCGCTACAAGGTCGGCACGTGCAGTGATGGGACTGTGTTCCGACCCCTTCCGGAGCGCCGTCGTCGTCGACACAGGGGCGGCCGCCGCTGGACAGTCTTGGCGATAGCGCGTTAACGGTGAAGCGTTCTGATCTGGCCAGGGGAGGTACCGGATCAGTTCGACTCGCAAGTCAGCCGACTCCTGACGGCTGCTGAGCACTCCAGGGGCGTCCTCGAGTTGGCCGGCGGAAATGCCGGCGAAGCTGTGAGCAGACACTCCATCGGCCGTCCGGCTCTGGCAGGGTCTGGACGCTCCGTACGACGCTCCGCTCCACGGGCCCCTCATTCGAGCCCCAGGGCGCGAGACCCGATCACGCACGAGCCAAAGAGGGATGGTCGCCGTCGAGCATCTGAAAACATCACCGCCGGGAATGCCGGGCGGGGATCCTGTCCGGACTCCTTAGCTATCTGTCACAGGACATCGCCACGACAGCCCTTAGCGGCCCGGTCGACCTCCTCCGAGAACAAGACCCAACTCATCGGTGATCACAGGCGCCAGATAGGACGCGTAGGTGTTTGTCATGTGACTGTCATCCCTGTACACGAGGATGTTATCTACAATGGCGGGACACGTGCTTGCGGTGCAGAGCAACGACTCGGGGTCGAAGTAGTTTCCGCCTACAGCGTGGACGACGCGCTCTTCAGCCAGCTTGCCGTGCTCATTGATACCTTGGGACAGCGGAATGTTGCAGGCCGAGGCTGAAGTCAAATGGACCGACAGACAATCGGGAATCGACTCCGGGGGCAGAGGTATCGGACCGATGACCAATACTTTCGGGCCGAGGCGTCGGATGGCACTCACCATTGCCGCCAGACCCCGGAGCCATTGCGGGCTATATGCGGTAAATCCGTACTCCTGCGTATAGAGGCGGGTGACACCCAATACGACCAGAGCTGGGTGAGTCTTCGCGACCAGGGTTAGAACCTTTTGGCGCCACCGGACGCACTCAGTGAACTGGCGGTTCAACGCGGGCAGGAAGACCGGAATCTTGAGAGGGGGGCAGGCGTCCTTCGTCCAGCTGTGAAGGCCCATTCCTAACTGCTTGGCGGCACTGTCCACCGCCGAAAACCACATCGAAGCGTGCGAGTCACCGAACAGGACAATGGACGAGTGGGACGACTTGTCACCGAAGAGACAGGGTGGCACCGCGATCGACGAGAAGAGGTCTTGGCAGTTGAAAAAGATGGGGGGCAGATCATCGCCGGCCTTCGGGAGCGACGGGACCAGGTTGGTGGGCACGCTGTTCAAGAGGAGTGAATGGCGAACTGCCTGCTGCACCTGAGAGGTCGCCGATCTCAGGGCGCTTTCGTACGAGGTTCTTCCATTTCCGAGTGACGGTGAGACCAGTGGGGCTGCTGCCGCTCGCCCCTTCCCTGCGAGGGAGGGAAGGGTTTGGACGGACAGAAAGCACACAGCCAGTGCCGACAATGTGAGCCCACAGCCAAGAGTCAAAGCGCGGCGTGGTTGAGCCCGCAGCCAAGCCGAATTCCTCAGGGGATTCTCGATGGCGACAAACGAGATCGCTGCGACCGCGAAGCTGGCAACGACCAGGGTCAGGTTCTCACCGAGAGAAAGACTGTGACCGATCGCCACCGGTATAAGAATGAGAATCGGCCAATGCCATAGGTACCAGGAGTACGAGACTCGACCAACCATCTGAGCGGTGTTGCGGCCAAGCAGCAGCGATGGACCGGCCTTCGGTGCAGCGCAGCCCGAAGCAATCACCGCTGCAGTTCCCAATACGGGGGCTAGGGCAGCAAAACCTGGATAGGGGACTGATCCCGACAGGACCAGCGCCGAGCCGACGACCATCACCAAACCGGCCCAGCCCAGAATCGAAGCAAGAGGCGCGGGCAGGTTGCGCAACCGGTGGGCGGCAAAGGCCACGAGGCCGCCGACGGCGAGTTCCCATGCACGGGTCGGGAGGGAAAAGAAGGCCCAGGGTTGCGAGGTGTGCGTGAGCCACACACCGGCGATAAACGAGGTGGCGCCGAGGGCAGCCAGCGTGATGACCGCCTTGGTGCGTGATGGTTGCCGAATCTGACGCGCTGGCCGAAACCGTCCCCAACCCAGCGAACCGAGGATCAAGAGAACGGGCCAGACCAAATAGAACTGCTCCTCCAGGCTGAGGGACCAATACTGTTGGAAAGGAGATGGCGGCAGGCTGGAAGTCAAGTAGTTGGTTTGTAGCGAAGCAAAGCGGTAGTTCGAAACATAAGCCGCGGCCGACATACCGTCTTTGAGGGCGGCGTGTGCTTGGAGCGGAGGAAGGAACAGAACAGATGCTATTGCCGTTGCCAGCAAGACCAAGAAGGACATGGGGAGGAGTCGTCGTATGCGACGGCCGTAGAACGACAAAAGGGAAGGTCTGCCATCTTCGGATAGCTGGCGCCACAACAACCCGGTAATCAGAAAACCCGAGATGACGTAAAAGTCGTCGACCCCAGTGAAGCCGCCCCGCAGCAGTCCGACATGGGCGTGGTAAAGGACGACAGCCAAGACCGCAATGGCTCTCATTCCTTCGATGTCTCGACGGAACCTGCTGTTTGGCCCTCCGCCGAGCTGCCGCCCTAACATTTCCCGTGATCCCCTCGGTTGCAAGCGCTGTTTCATCGTAGCGGTCGCTGAAATCCGGCTCTCACCTGGGGTCGGTTGAGCGCCTAGAAGCGATCTCAGTGTGCATGGGGTGTGCTCAGGGCCGTGGGCACCGTATTGCCACAGTTCCCACCCGTACTGGGCGGTATCCGGCATTTTCGGACGGACTGCGCTCCTGACGGTCCCACTCGCTACCGAGCGCTGAACGAAGAAGGGTCGCGAACGGTTGACCGACCCCGGTGGGGGGACCCTGACCTGCGGGAAAACAGGTCAGGGCGTTCGTTCGGTCATCGTTCGATCATTGTTTGTGGAGGTGGCGGGAATCGAACCCGCGTCCTCCGGCCTCTCAATAGGACTTCTCCGAGCGCAGCCAGTTTTGGATTGTCAGGATCGCCACGTCTACTGGCATCTGTGGCGATCCTTATCCGGCTTAGATTTCCCTAATGGCCCGTCGGCGAGACCGGTTAGGTAAGTCCCACGTGATGGCGCCCGGTTCCGGCCTGTGGGACTGAGACCGGTCGGACGTCGCAGTTTCTAGGCTGCGATGACGAGCTGAGGCTCGGCATTTATTTTTTGTTCCGGCTCTTTAACGTGGCTCCGGAGACCACGGCTCGCTTCTCCTACATCAATGACCAGAGTCGAAGCCTGTCACCCCCTGGGGATTCCGACGGTGGACGTTGTGCCCGACCGACAAACCCCATACTACCGCCAGGCTTGCCCTATCCACCGTTGGCTAGACCGGACCAGCAGTGCGTGATCAGCGAGCGGAGCCCCGTGAGGCGGTACGAGCCTCCCGGGCCGCTTCGCGGTTGGCGTCCCGTTTGGCAATGGCCTGGCGCTTGTCGTACTGACGACGACCCCGGGCCAGAGCCAGTTCGACCTTGGCCTTCCCGTCCTTGAAATAGATGGACAATGGAACCAGGGTCAGCGACTGTTGCTGGCTCCGGCCCATCCATTCGTCGATCTGGCGGCGATGAAGAAGCAGCTTGCGTCGCCGGTCGGGCTCGTGAGCACCGAACCCGTTGGCCTGGGCGTAAGGCGGAATATGGACCCCGAACAACCACATCTCGCCGTCGATGATCCGGGCATAGGCGTCCTGGAGGGCGATCCGGCCCGCTCGCAGCGATTTCACCTCCGAGCCCTGGAGAACGATTCCGCACTCGGCCGTGTCCAGGATCTCATATTCGTGGCGAGCGCGACGGTTGGATGCCACCACCCGGTTCGCCTCCCCCGGGGCGCGACCTCCGGAGGGGGGCCGGTGGTCAGCCGTGGTCTTCTTGTGTGCGGCACTCATGCCACTTCGACGGTAGTCTGCCGCCGCCCACCCAGCTTCAATTAGCGTTCGGGGGACAATGCTCATCCTCCCCAAACTGGTGCACGACCAGATGGTCGCCCACTGCCTGACCGGACTACCCGAGGAGGCCTGCGGTCTCCTCGGGGGTGATCTGGCTACCGGAAGGGCCGTCACCTGCTACCCGACCCGCAACCTGGCGGCATCGGCCAAGCTCTACACGGTCGACCCCAAGGAGCATCTGCGGGCCGACCGTGACGCCGAGGCCGCCGGCCTGTCCATCATCGGGGTATTCCACTCCCACACCCACACCGATGCCTATCCTTCACCCACCGATGTGGCCCAGGCCCCCGACCCCGAGTGGCACTACGTGCTGGTGTCCCTGCGGGACATCGAACCAGTGGTACGGAGCTACCGGATCGTCGACGGTGCCATCGCCGAGGAACCGGTCCGGCTGTGGCCAAGGTAAAATCCCACTGAACTAGTCAGCATTTGCTTCTGGGTCCCATCGGCCCAGGCTGTGCCACCCGGACAGAGGAGTGCCCGTGCCCGTCCAAGTCAACTTGCCCACCGTCCTGCGGTCACACGCCGGAGGAGCGAAGACGGTGTCGGCCGAGGGTTCGACCGTCGGTCAGGTTCTGGTCGCCCTGGTGGGTGAATACCCAGGTTTGTCGGGGCAGGTCATCGGGGACGACGGCGCTCTCCACAAGTTCGTCAACGTCTACCTCAACGACGACGATGTGCGTTACCTGTCAGCCCTCGACACGCCGGTAGGGGAGAGGGACGAGATTTCGATCCTGCCGGCGGTGGCCGGTGGTGCCGTCCCTGTCAACCCATCCTCCGTCCCGGCCCGCCCCTCACCATGACTCGCTTCGGCTCGGTTCTGGAGCTGATCGGGAACACCCCGCTGGTCGATATCAGCTCCTTGAGCCCCAATACCGGGGTGAAGATCCTGATTAAACTGGAGGGTCAGAACCCCGGCGGCTCGGTCAAGGACCGGATTGCCCTGTCCATGATCGAGGTGGCCGAAAAGGAAGGTCTCCTCGAACCGGGCCAGACCCTGATCGAGCCATCCTCCGGCAACACCGGCATCGGCATGGCCATGGTGTGCAAGTTGAAGGGGTACCGACTGAAGGTGGTCCTGGCCACCAACGTCTCCGTGGAGCGTCGTCAGTTGCTCGAGGTGTGGGGGGCCGAAATCATCGATTCGCCCGGTGCCGAGGGCTCCAACGGTGCCGTGCGTCGGGCCCAGGCACTGGCCGCCGAACATCCTGAGTGGGTCTTTCTTTACCAATATGCCAATTCCGCCAATCCGAAAGCCCACTACGAAGGGACGGGGCCCGAAATCTGGCGAGACTGCCCGGAGGTGTCGCATTTCGTGGCCGGACTCGGAACCTCGGGCACGCTGCTCGGGGTGGGCCGCTATCTCAAGGAACAGAACCCGGATGTCAAGGTTCTGGCTGTCGAACCGCCGGCCGGCGAGATCGTCGATGGGCTCCGCAACCTGGACGATGGTTACATTCCACCCATCTTCATCGATAACAAGGGCCGCGAGCTGCTGGACGGCAAGCGCATCGTCCGTCCCCGCGAGTCCATTGAGTGGACCCGTCGACTCAGCGAGGTGGGGATATTCGCCGGTCTCTCCTCGGGGGCCGCGTTGGCCGGCGCGGCCAAGACGGCCGACGCCATCGACGAGGGAACGATCGTGGTGGTGGCGGCCGACGGCGGCTGGAAGTACCTCTCCACCGGAGCATGGACCGACGACCTCGACGTGGTCGAGGAACGGGCCACCCGCATCACCTACTTCTGACAGCCCGTTGAGGCCCCGGTGTCTAGCCTGGCCTGATGGTTCCGGCGAGAGAGGATTTGTCGACCCGGGGTGACGAGATCGTGTCCCCTGGCCTGACGGTGGTGGTGGCCGGTTGCGATGGCAGCTGGACGGGACCGGGGGCGCGGGGAGCGGATATCTGGTCTTGTGTGGCGCCACCCACGTCCTTGTGGACGCCGGACCAGGGTGTTTCGCCAATCTGCAGCGGTGGCTGGATCCCGCCCGTCTCAACGCCGTGGTCCTTTCGCATCACCACCCCGACCATTGGCTCGACATCCATCCCCTGACTACGCACGCCCGTCTGGTTCTGGGGCGGACCGGCTTGCCCGTCTATGCCCCGGCCGCCGTGGTCGAACGGTCGCGGCTGGGTGACTCAGCCACACTGGCCTGGCGCGAGGTGTCTGATGGAGCGACCGCCGACATCGGCGAGCTCGGTTTCTCCTTCCACCGTACGGATCACAGCTTCGAGACCCTGGCCATGCGGATCGTCGGGGGCGGCCGAAGCCTGGGCTACTCTGCCGACACTGGTCCGGGCTGGTCCGTGGACGAGCTCGGGGTCGGCCTGGACCTGTTGTTGTCCGAGGCCACCTACACCGTCGATCATGAAGGGACCGCCGGGCACATGAGCGGGCGACAAGCGGGGGAGCAGGCACGAAGGGCTGGGGCGCGCCGGCTGGTCATCACCCACAGATGGCCGACCATCGATCCTGCCCTGCTGGTCGAGGAGGCGGAAAAAGCATTCGGGGGACAAGTGGAGCAGGCCGGGATCGGAAAGGAATTCAGACTGTGAACGGAACATCAAAGACGGCTCGACCCACCGACCGGGCCGACGGACGCAGCGCCGAGGAGATGAGATCAGCCTCTTTCGAGCGTGACTTCACGGTGTTCGCCCCCGGATCGGTGCTGGTGTCCATGGGCCTCACCCGGGTCCTCTGTACGGCCTCGGTCGAGGATCGGGTTCCGCCGTGGATGCGGGGGAGTGGCAAGGGCTGGGTAACCGCCGAGTACTCGCTGTTGCCCGGTTCGACCGGTGAGCGCGTGACGCGTGAGGCGGCCAAGGGCAAGCAGTCGGGCCGTACGCAGGAGATCCAGCGCCTGATCGGGCGCTCGTTGCGGTCAGTCTGCGACATGGTGGCTCTGGGGGAGCTGCAGGTGACAGTGGACTGCGATGTGCTCCAGGCCGACGGAGGGACGCGAACGGCATCGATATGTGGGGGCTATGTCGCCCTACATGATGCCTTCACCCGACTCGTTCAGAAGGGAACGCTGCGGGCCAACCCGCTGACCGAAGCGGTGGCCGCCGTTTCAGTGGGTGTCGTCGACGGGACGTGCATGCTCGATCTTCCGTACGAGGAAGACAGCAGAGCCGAGGTCGACATGAACGTGGTCATGACGTCGTCTGGTCGATATGTGGAGGTGCAGGGGACGGCGGAGGGAATGCCCTTTACCCGAGGGGAACTGGACGAGATGCTCGGCTTGGCCGAGCACGGGATCGCCCACTTGCTGGCCGCCCAGGCTGCGGTCCTGGCCGAGCCACCCTCGCCGCGCTAGAGAATGGCCGAGCTCCGTCTGGTATTGGCCACGGCCAATCCGGACAAGGCGAAAGAGATCACCGCCATTCTCGGCTCGGTGCCCGGGCTGGTCCTTTTGCCGCGGCCCGCATCCGTACCCGATGTGGAGGAGACGGGAGACACCCTGGTGGACAACGCCAGGCTCAAGGCCCGCGCCCTGGTGGCGGCCACCGGACTGCCGGCAGTGGCGGATGACACCGGGCTCGAAGTCGCCGCCCTGGGCGGGGCGCCGGGGGTGTACTCGGCTCGGTTTGCCGGCGAGAACGCCACGTATGACGACAACGTGGCCAAGCTCCTGGAGGAACTGGCCCGGGTGGGTGCCCATGCGCCCAAGCGGCGAAGGGCGGTGTTCCGGTCCATCGCCCTGGTGGCCTTTCCCGATGGCGACGATGTGTGGGCGTCGGGCGAGGTCGCCGGTGTCATCACTCCCGACGCCAGGGGTCGGTCCGGGTTCGGCTACGACCCTGTATTTGCTCCCGATGAGGGCGACGGCGACACCTTTGCCCAAATGAGCAGCGGAGAAAAGCACCGGATCTCGCACCGGGGCCGGGCCTTCCGAGCTTTGTCGGCTCTGCTCGCCGGGCCGCCGGCGCCCTCATGATCCTTCGACGGGTACAGGCGACGGGTAATCAGGGGTGAGTCCCACCAGGGAGGTATGCCGGTGAGCGACGTATCGCAGGGTCCGGGGTGGTGGCTGGCTTCTGATGGAAAGTGGTACTCGCCGCAGCAATGGCCCGGTGTAGTCGAAGCCGGTCCTCCGCCCACCGACCCCTCCTCCACCTCCGGCTACCCCTCCCACGGTTACCCCCCGATGTCCGCTTCCGGTAGCGCCCCCTCGATCCCACCCGGATACGGCCCACCGGGGGCTCCGGCTTGGGTCTTCGGCCAGCCTCCGGCCTATCCGGCCCACGGGTATGCGCCGGTGCCCCAGACCAACGGGCTCGCCGTGGCCTCGTTCGTCTGCTCCTTCTTCTTCTGGCTCTACGGAATCGGTGCCGTACTAGCCATCGTGTTCGGGTTCGTGGCCCGGTCCCAGATCAAGCGATCGGGCGGCATCCAGAAGGGCAAAGGCTTAGCTCTGGCCGGCATCATCATCGGCATTGTGAGCTTGGTGGCCATCGGCGTGGTCGTGGGGATCCTGGTGGCCGTGGCCCATCAGTGTCACGACGGGAACTGCACCTTCAGCACGACCGGCTGAGGAACCAACTGGTCGACAGCCACACCGACCCTTGCGGGCCGGTGTGGCCATCTCCGTCGAGAGGCGTGGAGTTCGGAGCTACGTGCCGTGGGGGGACGCGGTACGCGTTCTCGTCTCCAATCTCCTCTCAGGCCACCCCGTCGCCATCCATTTCGGTGGGCACAGCAACAGGCGCCCACGGATCGACGGCTATGGGAGGGGGCATGATCGTCACCTCGGCCAGCCTGGTGGCGCCGGCTTCGTCGACCGTCTCGCCGTCCTCGTCCCGAGGTGGAGGCACGGATCCGAGGTCAGCGGAGTCTGAATCAGTTGAGGTGACGAGTGAAGGTGACAGATCGGGGGCGGGATCACCGCTGTCGTCGGCCATCAGCGGGGAGGCCAGTGGCCCGCCGTCGAGGGATGTTGCCGCCGACGGAAAAGGCTCGAGATCGATGAGACCGGCCATGTGAAGATCGCGGAGGGTTCTCAGGCCCACGATCTGATCACCGCCGATGGTATCCAGGACGGACTTGACGGTATGGCCGTCAGTACCGACTCGGGTCAGAACCCGCCATTGATCGTTTCGGATCCGGACATCCTCGCCCGGCGGGTCGGGTGAAAGGGTGACCAAGGCCTCGAGGGGCAGGAGCTCGCGGATGGCGCGCCACTCCTCAACTTGAGGACCGACTTCGGCCAGGACCGTGGCCACCGGCACCGCCGTTCCCGACGAGGTCCCGGTCGAGGCGGAGTGGTCGGCGGAAGGCTGGCCCGAAGTGAAGGAGAACCATCCCCCGGCGATGCACGCCAGTTCGAAGAAGGCTTGGTTGAGGGTGGCTGTCGATCCGACCTCGGCGTCGACGAGGTCGCCCCTCTCCAACCAGAGGCTCCCTTCTGATGCTTCGCTCACCACAACGAGCTCGCCCGTCTGGGCCGTGGCGGCCAGGAGGGTCAGGACATCGGCAATGGCGAATACCGACAGTGACCCCGACAGCGACGCCGAACTCGGCTCGTCGGGCACGGCCACCACCTCGGTGGAGTACCCCCGAGGGGAGTAGGGCCCGAGAGGGGAAGTGTGCTCGGGGGTGGCCGCCGGAGCGGCAAAGTCATCACGAGCGTCGGCCAGCTGCTCCACCATCCGGTCCACCGTTCCGTTCTGGTTCTCCATGGCTGATCCTCCCGAGGACCGGCGTCTCATGGCCATCTCCCTGCCCCCTGCGGGACGTCCTGTCGGATGTCCTGTGATCGAGATCTCTCTCCTTCCACAATAACCGCAAAGAGTGCTGAACACCACACTTAAAGTGGCAATTGTTCCATTTCCACGCCCGGCGTCTGTAGGCGGCCCATGCGGGGCCGGATCAGGACGGTGATCCGGTGCAGGCCAGGGCTAACCTCGCAGACGATGCCGACCGCCCGATGGAGACCGGCCGTCGACGGCGTGCGTCGAGGCCTCGTCCACCTGGCGAAACGTCATACCCGCTGGCGTCATCTGATGGCCGCGGCGGGGCGTGAGCTCACTCATGCCGCCGAACGGGGTGGGACGGCGGCCGATCGTCAGGCGGCCGAGGTGGCCGCTACTTACGGGGCCAGCTACTTCGGTGAGGGCAGGGATCCGCAGGGCGATCGTGGGGGTCTGTCCGGCTACGCCCGCTACGACCGGGTGGCTTCCAATGCCGATATCGCCGGGTGGGTGTTGTGGAGAAACTTCCAGGTGGAATCGTCGCTCGACGTCGGCAGTGCCACCGGCTTCCTAGTTGAGGTTCTGCGGGAGCGAGGCATTGAGGCCGAGGGATGCGATGTGAGCGAGTTTGCCGTTGGTCATGCCGCCCCGGGGGCGGTGGGTCATCTCCGGGTAGCCAATCTGTTCGCCGGTCTCCCCTGGCCCCAGGGGGCTTTCCCGCTGGTGACGGCTCTGGAGATTCTCGAGCATCTTCCTCCCAACCGGGTGCTCGACGCCCTGACCGAACTACACCGGGTGTGCGGCGGTTACCTGTACGCCACCATCCCCTCATTCGGGCCCAATCGCTCCGGTGCCGGGGGACACTTCGAGGGGAAGGTCCGCCCCGAGCGGGTGGACCACTACCGCGGCCTGGGGCCCGACTATCTCGGTCCGGTACCCGAGGCCGACCTGGCTGTGGACGCCGAGGGCCGTCCCGTCGAGGGCCATCTGAGCATCGCCTCCTTCGAGTGGTGGACCGAACGGTTCGCCCAGGTGGGTTTCACCCGCTGCCCCGACGTCGAGCGGCGCATCTACGCCGACATCGAACCGGCCGGTTTGGTGCCTTTCTGGAACGTCTACGTCTTCAAGGTCGACGGCGCTCCCGACCAGCTGGCCCAACCACGGTGCCGTCAGAGCTCGCTGGTTGAGCTCGGCCTGCGCCACCCTCTGTACGAGACATGACCATCCAACGGTCCGATGTCCCCGCCCGCTCCTTTGACGACTTCGAGTACTTGCGGTTCGAACGCCCTCAGCCCGGCGTCCTCCTGATCACCATCGACCGTCCGGAGGTACTCAACGCGGCCAACGAGCGGCTCCACCGCGAGCTCGGCGATGTCTGGTCGGTGGTGGACGGGGACCCGTCGGTGGCGGTATCGGTTATCACCGGTGCCGGCTCGGCTTTTTCGGCGGGCGGCGATTTGGCCATGGTGGAGAGGATGACCACCGATCATGGCGCCGTGGTCGAGCAGTGGCGGGACGCCAAGGCCTTGGTGGAGGCCATGCTCAGGTCGGTCAAGCCCATCGTGGCCGCCGTCAACGGGGTGGCTGTCGGGGCCGGGCTGGCCGTGGCCCTGCTCGCCGACGTGAGCATCGTCAGCGAGGCGGCGCGGCTGTCCGATGGCCACACCCGATTGGGGGTGGCTGCCGGTGATCACGCCGCCCTCATCTGGCCGCTCCTGTGCGGCATGTCCAAAGCCAAGTACTACCTGATGACGGCCGAATTCATCGATGGCAGGGAAGCGGAGCGGATCGGTCTGGTCACCCGCTGCGTGGCGGAGGACAGCGTGCTGGAGGAGGCGCTGGCGGTGGCCCTCAAACTGGCGCAGGGGAGCCGCACCGCCGTCCAGTGGACGAAGCGGGCTCTCAACCAGTGGTTGAGCACGGCATCGGCGACCTTCGGCGAGTCGCTGGCCCTCGAGATGCTGGGGTTCCTCGGTCCTGACGCCCAAGAGGGCGTGGCGGCTTTGCGGGAGCGACGCCCGCCACAGTTTCCGTCAGCCCAACCCAACCGGGTGTGAAGGCAGCAGATCAGGCCGTTTGGGTTAGGCCACGGTGACCAGCGTGCCGATCGGAGTCAGAGGCCAGACCACGGCGGCGTGGGTAGGTGGCATCTCCACGCATCCGTCGCTTTGGGGGAACCCGTAGCTACCACGCACAAAGCCATGCAAGGCATCCCCGCCATTGAAATAGCTCACCCACGGGATACCGGGGTCGACATACTTCGAACCGTTCGGGTTGGTGCCCGTCATGGTCGTGACCCGGTAGCGGAGGTACACCGGAAAGGTGCCCTGGGCGGTAGCGGCGGCGGCAACCCCCGTGTTGGCCAGAGTCGAATAGACCTCGCCACCGTCGCTGTACACGGTGGCCGTCTCGGGCTCGGACTCGGTGACGTAGACGTAGTTGTACGGGGCCGGGTCTGCCTTGCCGGCGGCCGAGTCAGCCAGCAGGGCCTGCCACACGGCCGGGCCGGCCTCACCGTCGGTGTCCAGTCCGTTCTGGGACTCGAAGGCCATGACCGCACCTTTGGTGATCTGGTTCGCTGTGCCCACCGTCCACAGGCTCTCGAGGGTGGCGGGTTCGTTCCAGCGCCACGCGAATGTCCCTTCCTGAGCTTGGGCCGCCTCCTGAGGCGAGCTCACCGGTCCGGCCGGTGTGAAACTGACCGGTAGGTACCCCAGCTGGGCCAGCAGCTGCTGGAGGCGGAGCGTGCTGCCCGCCGCCACCGTGAACTGAGCTGAGGCACCCTGGGTCAGCTTCTTCCCATCGGCGCTGGTCACCCCCGAACCGCCGGCGGGCACCGTCACCGTCTCGGTGGCCGAAGGGACCAGAGGTGCGGCCGGAATGAAGGCGAAGGTATCCGGGGTGACGATGGCCCAGTTGCCGGTTACGGGCGGGCTGAGCGTGGGCGTAGGGGAGGTGTTGCTCAACGGTGCCGAAAAGCGCACGGCAACGGTGTCATCGCTCGGGACCTGGGTGGTGCCGCTAGCCGGGCTGATGGCCACGACAGTGAAGGGTCCGGACTGGCTGGTCAGAACCACCTTGCCGGTCGGCGACGAGGTGCCGGCCCTGCCCGGATTGTCCCGGACGGCCACCACCGCCACCCCCGCGCCCACGACGACCACGGCGAGCGTGGTCAAGGACACCGCGAGGAACCATCCCCGTCCGCCTGCGTGCGCCTTCTTCTCGCCGTGCGCCTTCGAATGTGAGTGTCTTCCGGCCATTTCCTCTTCCTCGACAGGGAATCTACCAGCCCAGAGCGCGTTTCAGCCGACACGGGAACTGGCCGATAAGGGCAGGTTTGGCCGGCGCGAATCAGGACGTGTCCCCTCCCGAAACCCGGTCGGCAATCGAGGCTTCGAGGGCGCTGATCTGGGGGCCGTCTGTCACCTTGGCGCCGTCGGGCCCTCGCACATAGAAAGCATCGACGACGGCGGACCCGAAGGTCGAGACCTTGGCCCAGGTCACATCGAGCCGGCAGTCGACCAAGGCCTGGGTGATCCGATGGAGCTGCCCCACCACATCCTCGGCCCGAACCTCGACCACGGTGGCCGAGGCGGAGGCATTGTTGTCCACCGTGACCTGGGTTGAAACCAGATGTGGCGTGGTAGCCCGGCGTTCGCCGCGGTAGGTGCGGGCCCGCTCGTCCAGCCGTTTGGCGATCGACAGTTTTCCGGTCATGACCGCGGCCAGGTCGTCGGCTAGGCGAGCCGTCGACGGCCACCGCCCGCGGGAGGGGTCCACGGTGAAGATCTCGACGGCGACGCCGTCTTCGCCGGCTACCACTGCTGATCGGACGTTGAGTCCGTGCAGGGCCAGAACGCCGGTGACCTCGGCCAGCAGCCCCGAATGGTCAGGGGCGACCACGGTGACCGTCGGGTCCTCGATAGAGAGGGCCGGCGCATCGTTGGTCCGAACGGTGTCCATGATCATCCGCACCTCGTCGGTGATCCAAGGGGTCGGGGGAGCAAGGGACTCACCGGCCAGCAGCCGCCCTGTGCGTTCGACCAGATCGGCCACCAGACCGGCCTTCCACGGGCCCCAGGCCGAGGGCCCCGTAGCCCGAGCGTCGGCCTCCACCAGGGCGGCCAGGAGTTCGAGGGTGGCCCGGTTGCCGACCTCGGTGGCCACCTTCTCGGCCGTGGCCGGGTCGTCGAGATCCCTCCGAGTGGCGGTGTCGGGAAGGAGTAGATGCAGCCGGACCAGGGTCACCAGGGAGTCCACATCCTCTGGTGGGAAGCCCATGCGGGTGGCGATGTCGGCGGCCACCTTCATGCCGACCTCCGTGTGGTCCCCCGGGAACCCCTTCCCGATGTCGTGGAGGAGAGTCCCGATGAGCAAAAGATCCTCTCGACCCACCCGGTGGGCCAGCGTGGCGGCGTTGGCCGTGGCTTCGAGCAGGTGACGATCGACGGTGAAACGGTGATAGGGATTCCGCTGCGGTTTGTTCCGAACGGCGGCCCACTCGGGGATGAGGCGCTCGAGGACGTGGCGTTGATCCAGGGCCTCGAGGGCGGCCACCGCTGGCGGGCCGGTGGCCAGAACCCGGACCAGGGTCTCCCGCAGGTCCGGGGCCCACGGCGTCGGTGGGGCAGGCGCCTTCCGTCCCAGCAGGTTGAGGGCGTCCCGGCTGATCGGAAGTTTCGTTTCCGCCGCCACCGCGGCCAGACACAGCGGGAGCGACGGATCTCCGCTGACATCCGCTTCTTCGGTCAGGACCACCTCGTCGTCGGCCACATCGATGTCGCCATCGCTGTAGGTGGGCCCCGTGGACGGTTCCGGCCGGGACGACCGGCGGCGACCCGACAATCGTCGCCCCTGGCTTTGTCCCTTCTGGGAACGGGACCACACACCACGCCGGCGCCAGGCGTCGTCGCCTTCCCAGGCCACCGTGCGACCGGCCGTGGCCACAGCCCGCATGAGGGCGTCCGAGTCCGGTTCACCGACAGCTTGGGCGGTTTGGTCCTGTTCTTGGAGCAGCAATCGATTCTGCTCCCTTCCCGCCCGACGGTGAAGCTCGACCCGAATGGTGGTGAGGACCCGGCGGGCTTCGTCGATGGCCACCGTGTCCACGAAGTCGGCCAGAACAGGGACGGCCAGCACCATGGCCGTGAGGGCGGCGACGTCTCGCAGCCCCCCGTGGGCTTCCTTGAGATCGGGCTCGAGAAGGAACCCGACGTCCCCGTAGGTCCGGTGGCGCTCGGCCACCTGGTCGGCCAGCACGCCGAGCCACGGGGGCTTCTGCTTGACCCACCGCTCCCGGGCCCCTTCCACCACGGGTTCAGCCACCTTGGGATCCCCGCACACAACCCGCCCGTCGAGCAGTCCGAGGGCGACACGGAGGTCCGTGGATGTCATCTCGAGGGCCTCACTCGGCCGCCGGACGCTGTGGTCGAGGGCGATTCCCTCGTCCCATACGGGGTACCAGATCCTGTCGGCGGTGGCCGAGATGTCCCTCTTGCCCCTATGGAGAAGGACGACATCGAGATCGCTGAACGGGCACAGTTCACCGCGCCCGTAGCCACCCACCGCCACCAGGGCCAGCCCCTTACCGTCTCCTCCCGTGGCCTGCTCGAACAAGGCCGTCAGCCACTGGTCGGCGGCTTGGGCGTAGGCGCGACAGAAGTCGTCCCCTTGCAGGTCGCGGCGCTCGATGAGCGACTCGCGGAGGATCCGCAGTGACATCAGCGGACCGTACCACCGGGGCCCCCGACGAGGAATGACCGGTCGCTGGGCGGTGGCGACGTCTGGCCGGAGTAAAAGGCGATTACTCTGGGTGCATGTCCAAAGACCTCGAACACCGGAGTGAGGAGCACAGCGGTCTCAGCCTGTTCGACGGGGTACTGATCGTCGGCGGGGGCCTGATCGCTCTGTTCGTGGCCTTCGAGGTTCTGGGATTCATTGCCGGCGTGTTGTGGTTCGCCGTCAAGGCCATCGTGGTGGTGGCACTCATCGTTCTGGTAGCCAGGTTGGTGTTCCGCCGACGCTCCTGAACGCCGGGCGGCTCGAGGCGCTCGCGGGCGCCGTTCGGAGCCTCATCCCATCATCGACTCGAACAATTCGATGTGCTCCGCCACCATTCGGTTGGTGGAGAAGTAGCCCTCTACGGCCAGGCGGCATTCCGTCCGTTTGAGTTCGCCCAATCGACCGATGGCATCGACCATGGCGGCTTCATCGTCGCAAAGAAACCCGGTGCGGCCGTCATCGACCACTTCGGGAGCGGCCCCTTCGGGAAAGGCCAGGACGGGCGTTCCACAGGCCATGGCCTCGATCATCACCATGCCGAATGGCTCGTTCCAGCGGATGGGGAAGATCAGTGCGGCGGCACCGGCCAACAACTCGAGCTTGCGCTCGTGGGAGACCTCTCCCAGGTACCGGGCGTCGATTCCGAGAAGGGGCTCGACCTTTTCGGAGAAGTAGCGCATCTCCCACGGTTCCCGCATCTTGGCCGCCAGGAGGATGCGGATTCCGGCCTTGCGGGCTATCTCGATGGCCCGGTGGGCGCCTTTGTCCTCCGCCATGCGCCCGAGGAACACCACATAGGGTCCTTCCCCGTCGCCGGCACCGTCTCCTACGGGGAAGAGTGAAGCGTCAATGCCGTGGTGGATGACCCTGGCGATGGGGATGTCCGGTGCGGCCCGGCGCTGTGCGTGGGAGATGGCCACGATGGGGACACGATCAGCGTTGACCCGGTAGATGTCGGTCAATTCTTCGTTGAAGGGCCCGTGGATGGTGGTGGCGACCGGTAGACCCGGGTACCGCTCGGAGTAAAAGGGCCCCATGAGGGTGTGGTCGTGGACCACGTCGCAATGACGAACCGCCTCGTAGGCATGGACCACATGGCGAATTTCGGGTACGGCACTACCGATCCGGGTTCCCTCGGCCGCCGGAAGGATCCACTGCACGGGCACCGGACACGTCGAATCGCCCGTGGCGTAGAGAAGTACGTCATGGCCGGCGTCCTGCAGCCCGCGGGCCAGCTGGTCGACGACCAGCTCGATCCCGCCGTACAGCAGGGGAGGGATGGGGGTCCAGGGTGGGGCGATTATTCCGATCCTCATGAGAAGATTCAACCATCCCTGCACGCCGAGTAGGATCCCGTGGCGCCTGGCGGCGTGGCCGAGTGGCTTAGGCAGGGGCCTGCAAAGCCCCGTACGGCGGTTCGATTCCGCCCGCCGCCTCCATCGTGGTGTCCCGCGGCCGGGCACTTGGGTCAGGCCCGTCGCTGCAAGCGGATGCCAAGGCCAGATGCCAGCCAGGACCACCTCGTGTGCGTGTGGATGAGTGGCCGATAAAGCGGTCACTCATGGGCGGCGCCACCCCAGGTCCGACCTGTTTCAGCCCTCCGCTATCCCCTTGTCCCACACCAGACCCGGGTCGGCGTCCGTATCGAGGAGCAATGTGGCCGGAACGTTCTTGTCGATGTGACCGATCAGCCCGTTGTAGATCCCGTAACCCACCAGCTCCTGCAGCCGCGGGGTGAATCCGCGAACGGTCTCCACGGGCAGGCCGAGCTGCTGGTTCTCCTGTTGGCGGATGTAACCGGCGCAGTAGTTCATGGCTATCCCCACCCGCCGACTGTCCGTCGTATTTGAACCCCCTCCGTGCCACAGGCTGCCGTGCCAGATCAGGACACTCCCCTTGCCCATTTCCGCCGGAATGGAGTCGTAATGCTGGAAGAGATCCGGCGAAGAAGATGCCTTGTGCGTTCCGGGGACCAGCCGGGTGGCACCGTTGGCTTCGGTGAAGTCGGTTAGGGCCCACATGGTGTTGCACACTGTGGCCGGATGTGGTTTGGGAAGGGGGATGATCTGGTCATCGGCGTGGATCGGTTGAGGGGACTCCTCGGGGCCGATGGCGATGGACGAGAGCGACGAGACGAGAAGACCCGGATCGAGTACGCCCTCGCAGATCGGAAGTATGACCGTGTGAGCGGGGATCTCCTCGAAGATGCGGTCGCGGGCCAAAAGATTGTAGATGCGAATGGTGTGGGTCCCCTCGAACGCGTTGGTGGCGGGAACGGTTCCCATGTCGCCTTCGAGCCGGACAAGAACGTCGCTGAGGGCATCGATCAGTTCGAGGTCGATGGCATCCTCAATGATGGTGTAGCCAATCCTGTCGATCTCATCCACGTGGGCCTCGACGTCGACACTCACTAGCATTCTCCCGGTATCGGTGGCCACGAGCCTATTGTGCGAGCATGCCTGCCAAGCGGCGACGGCCGAAGACTGGCTACGAACTGCTCACCTGTGCCTGGCGGGGACATGTGTTGGTGGGGTCGGACGCGGCCGAGGTGACGTCCGACGATGCCACTTTTGTCAGGGAGGGCGACAACGTTCGATGGTGCCGTTGCCTCCGTTGCGATGCCTGGCTACCTGGAGCCATACCGGATTCGCCAACCCAACTTCGGGTACCGCCCCGCTCCGAGATCGAACTCCCGGCTCGAGGGCCCGTTCTGCGCGACCGCTACGTTCTGCGCCTGATCGCTGCCGAACGGGCCATCCATGTGGTGGTTCTGGCGGCTTTGGCCATCATCTTGTTCTTGTTCGCCCGACACGATGCTGCGCTCCATCGCGACTATGCCGACATCATGAACGATCTCAACGGCGGTACCCCGGTGGAATCGAAGGTACGCGGGGTCCTGGGTTACCTGGGCAGGGCCTTCGAGTACTCGCCCCAACGGCTCATCCAACTAGGTCTGGCGGTATCTGCCCTGGCCGCCATTGAGGCGACGGAGATGGTCGGCTTGTGGTTGGCCAAGCGTTGGGCCGAATATCTCACATTCATCGTTACCACCCTCTTCGTACCTCTGGAGATCTACGAACTCACTTCCGGGGTCAGCACTTTCAAGGTCATCACTCTGGTGATCAACGTAGCCATCGTGCTGTATCTCTTGTTGGCCAAGCGACTCTTCGGCATCCGTGGCGGTCAACGGGTGGAGAGGGAACGACGGCATGAGTTCGCAGGCTGGGCCGCTGTCGACCGGGCTACTCCACCCGGGCCGACTTCCACACCCTGAAGCTCGAGGCCGGTCCGTGACGGCGCCGGTCCTCCTCCTTTGACGACAACCAGCGCCCTTCTCGATCTCGAAGTGACTGAGTTTGAGGTCTGCGGATGGGTCGGCGGTGGTAACGTCAACCTCCGCGGGCCGTTGGCGCAGTTGGTAGCGCACTTGCATGACACGCAAGGGGTCGTGGGTTCAAGTCCCGCACGGCCCACCGCTGTGATGTCGCGCGACACAAGCAACGGTGTCGCGCGACATCGTAGACCCCCAGCTCATGGCATGCGCTGGTAGTCCTGATGAGGATCGAGGGTCAGCTGTCGAAGCGGTGACCCGTCGGCGCCGAGTATGCGGACCTCGCGCCCGGCCACCAAAAGCACGACCCGCCATCCGGCGTAGGGTCGTCCCACACCGATGTGATGGAGGCGCCCACGGTAACGGAGGGTCACCGTGCCGTTCTTGTTGACCTTGTCATTGCGGACCCTGTAACCGGCACTGTCGATCCTTGGGCCTTTGGGATGGCTCCTGTCCCGGGCGGCGAACGCCTGGGCCGGCGTGCGCCGCCCGATGGCCCGGTGGGGACGCACGGTGTTGTAGTAGGTGACGAAACGGTCGAGTTGACCTTGGAGCTGCTTCTTGGTGGTGGCCGGGTCCTGTTGGGCCAGGTACTTCTTCATGGTCTGGTGGAAGCGCTCCACTTTGCCCTGGGTCTGGGGATGGTAGGGCTTGCCGTGTTTGGAGGCGATGCCGAGGGAGAGCAGCTCGGCTTCCATGTCGCCCACCCCACCACCTTTGGACGCTCGGAAGATGGCTCCGTTGTCAGCCAAGAACTTCTCCGGGTAGCCCCACTGACCTGCTGATCTGTGCAGAGTCCGGACCACGTCGGGCGAGCGGGTGGAAACAAAGACCCTGCTAGCCACGCACAGCCGCGAGTGGTCGTCGACCATGTTGAGTACCTCGTAGACCACCCCGTCGGCCACCTCCACGTGGGTCACATCGGCCTGCCAGCACTGGTTGGGGAGATCGGCGCAGAAGCTCCTGTAGGAACTCTTCGGTCTCTTATGGGGCTGGGGGGTGACGAACCCTCGGGCCTTCAATACCCGCCAGATGGTCGAAGTCGACGGGACAACGGTGTGGCGACGAGCCAGATGACTGCGGATGGTGTCGGCTCCGGCGTCAAAGCCGTTGTCGGTGAGCTCCTTGCGTAGGGCCACGATCTCCTCGTCGTAGAGATCGGCGATCTGGCCCGGCGAGGTGTGGGGTCGCCTCGAACGGAGCTCGAAGCCCGCCTCCCCTTCGCGGCGATACCGGGCCAGGCGTCGGTAGAGCCAGCTGCGGTCCATGTCGTAGGCCTTGGCCAACTCCCCGATCGGCCGTCCCGTCCGCAGGTGCGTCTCGACCACAAATCGGCCCTTGTCCATGAAGCGACCTCCCGCTCGATGTCGCTTATGTCTTGACACATCTGAACCTGCAGGTGTGGCTTATCTCCTGAACTCAGGCACCGCACGGCCCACCGCGTTTGACCTGGTTGTTTGCAACGATCTGCTCAGGGTCGTGAACGGCAAGGGTGGGTACGTGCGCCTGCTCCCACCTCACGCTGAGGTCCTGACCGTGTGGTGGGATCTCCCCATGCCCCGGGCCGGGCTGGTGTTCAGCCGGCCTAGGGGCGGACCGTGGACGCCGGGCACGCTCTCCAACGACTTCAACCGCTGGTTCCGGGACAAGGGTGTGCAGGCGACGGTCCACCAGCTCCGCCACTGGATTGCCACCTCTATTAGGGGAAGAGGGATCTCCGGTTGACTCAGGAGATGCTCGGCTACGCCAGTCCGTCCACCACGGCTGTGTGCGCACAACTCGACGGGAGGTAGCCGGCGAGGTGGTCGGCGCTCTCTCGTTCGGCGATCCCGGCGAGAAACGGCGGTGGGCTGTGATTGCACTCTAGAAGGAGACACCGAACAGTCGTTCGGCTTGGGCCGGCGTCCCCGAGATTTGCCCAGAAATGTCTGAAATACTGTGCTCGGTCCCCGGCGAAGGACCTGGCGAAAGGCGGTGGTGACAAATGCGGAAGCGTCAGGTTGTCTCAGTAGTGGTTTTCACCCTCTTCTTGGGAACCTCCCTAGTGGCGCAGTCGGGCTCGGCTTGGGCCGGCTCGTCGAAGCCGAAGATTTCCGGCTTCAAGGCGTCGCCCAAGACGATCAAGACCGGCAATGGCACCGTGATCCTCACGGCGAAGAAGGTGTCCCATGCCACTCGCTGCGTTCTGACCTCGAGTCCGCTTTTGGCCGGGCTCCCAATGGACGTGGAGCCGTGCTCCTCCATCGATCAGGTCGTCGAACTGCCCCATGACTACGCCAACGCAGCGGCAAATTACACCTTCACCCTTACCGCCCGGATGGCCGCGCTTTCGTCATCCAAATCACTGAAGGTCAAGGTTGAGCCAGGCGAGGGCGGCTTTGTCTACCCGTCCACGATCACCGGGAACGAGTCAGGCACGACCGACAATGCTGGGGGGTCGGATCCCTTCAACTTGGCCTTCGAGTTCGACCAGAACGGATCCTGTGTCGGAACCGACGTCTGTTCATACAACGAGACGAGCATCACCGGAAGCGGAAGCGAGTTCGATTCCCCCCCTGGCACCTGCGAGCAGACCTTTCCGATCAACCTAGGTGCAGACGATTTGACTGCCTTCGCGGCGACGTTCGATCCTGACGCCAACGAGATCGAACACCTCTCCTTCGCGGCCTCGACGGGACCCATCGCTCTCCCGAGCCCGCCTTGCTATACCTCTCTGGATTGGGGTCTCCAACACACTTATCCCGCCGGGGACGTAAGCAATGACATCTGGGTTCCCGGAGCGACATCATTCAGTGCCACTTACGCCGACGGCGACACCACAGGGACGATCAACTTCTATTTCAGCTACACCTGAGTCAAGCGGGCCGTGATCGAGGGCCGAAAGGCTCTCTAGCGCTCTCAGCCGTTCGGGTAGAAGACGATCTTCGGGGCAGGGGGTTCCACCACGCGGAAGCCTCAACCTCGATCGTCTCAAGTTGGTCGAGGTTTTCGGTGTACTCCCCGTCGATCTCTTCGAGCGCCGCACCGATAGATCGCAGTGACTCTCCCCGCCTAGCCAGACGACCAACCATCGACACGACCTTCTGCTGGTCGGGATTCTCGACAACCTCGCCGTTCTTCAGCTAGGGGATGGTTCGGTCTTACCTGCCTTGACGGACCAGCACACTGGTCCCAGTGGCCATCATCGGGTACCGGGCGGCTCCCCACCGGGTACTCGACCTGCCGGGTGGAAGCCTATGGGGCCCACTCAGAGGAACTGAGCGCGTCTCAGGTCAACTAAAGGTCCAGCCGGTAGCGCACACTGCCTTGGGCCGGTTGAGGGGGCTCCGCCACCTGCTCCCGGCCTGGCTTAAGGTTTTCGGCATGGCACGGCGCAGCCCCCTCCGTTCACAGCTCTACCGAGCCGCCCGTGACCTCGGAAACGTCCAGGCGGCATCGAAGGGTCCGACGGCCTACGCCAAACGGGTGGCCCGCCGGAAGGTCTACCGGACGACTAACGGTATGACCCGGCACCTGCTCCGGGGCTTCGGGCTGTGACCAAAGGGAGCTGGTCCGGAGACGATCCACTGTGGGCGACCGCCATCCGCGAGGCTGGCCCCGCCTTCGCCACCCACAGCCTCGGCCGTGGGATCAGACGCGGGAGTCACGTTCATTGAGGAGCGATAAAGAAGACCGAGGTCATCGACGAGGGGCCGAACGGGTCAACGGGTTAGGGGATACTCTGTCGAACCTGTTTCAGCCGCGGCCGGATCGTGGGCCCCCACTCCGTCACGCACGAGGAAGTCTCGATGCTGGGCTGGCCCAGTGTGGACTCGCTACTCGAACGTGACCGAGATCACTTTCCACGAACGGCTGGCGGCCTGGGCGCCCATGACCGAGAGGGCAGCGCCGATGAGCAGCACAAGCATCATGATCGGCCAAATCCCTGGATGTGAATAGCCAATAGTGGTGAAGTTGCCATGGGTGGCTTGCCGTGCTTGGAGGACGAGACCGGCCCCCCAGACGGCATAAGCAATCACAAGCGCGGCGAACATTGCGGCAACGACGACGGACACGGACTTACCAAATCGCAGATCAGACGGGGATACGTCAGCCTTCCGGGCCGCCAAGGCAACGCACGCTACCGATACCAACCATCCGACGATCGCTACGGGCGGTAGAGCGACGGCAAGGACATGCATAGCGGCCGGATTGCCCCCTGATGCCACCTCCTGACCGCTGGCCAGGGAGTGGAAGCTGTCAGGTCCAAAGCGGTCCTCCGTAATCGAAACGGCAAAGTCGATGAGCAATGAAAGCACCGGCACCCATACGAGCAGGCGCAGCCTTATGCGATGGGGGGCTGATGAACGCTTGATTGCCCCGGCCAGTCCAGACCACCCGCTGATCAGAATGACGAAGGTGAACAGAACCAGTAAGGAAATGGCCGCCCCTCCAAACAAGACAAGAGATGAGCTCGGTGTGAGCGGCGGTGCCGCAGTGGGAAAGAGGGCACCGTGCTTCATGACAATGAGATTGGAGGGCAGAAATGAGGGTCCTGACCAGCGGACCATCCCCTCAGAAGAGTGGAGACTTTCGTTCCCCATGGCGACCAGGGCGAGAGGCGCCGCCACCAGCCATGGCAGAGTGGCCAGGGCAATCGAGACTCGGGCCCGAAGTGACCACAGGTCATAGGTCCTTGGCATCCCTGAAGCGCGGGAACGCGCCCGTATCGCTCCACACAAGAGGTTCAACGTGACGACAAAGTTCGACCGACCGTCGGCCGTGAGGTCATTTGAGAGGACCCGCATTTCGTCGGCGAAGCGATCTTGCCACCAGCCTGGGTAGCAGCGCAGTGCCAGATCAGTGGCCCTATGGCTGGTCATGCTCCCAAAACTCCCAATCGTTTGAATCCGATGTCGGCGACCCTCACGTTGGCTTCAAGTCGCTGGCGCAAGACGGTGGCACCGCTCCCGGTGATCCGGTAAGGGCGACGGTGATCGTCGCTGGGTAGGGACTCAACGAGTCCCTCCTCTTCCAGACGGGCCAGGACGCCGTAGAGGGTGCCCGGTCCAAAAGACACGCCGCTCATGGATTCGATGTCCTTGATCACCGCATACCCGTGCTTTGGACCCCCTGAGAGGCTGGTGAGGACCAGGATTGTGGCGTCTTGCGTCCTCCCCAGTCGCTTGGATGCCATTCCCTGTCCCATCGCTCGCCTTTGAGTCATACTATTCCGTAAGTCGTAATAGTCAATGGCTGGAAGTTGTACACCGGTCGATTCACCTACCACTTCTAAGGTGACGCCCGCAGAAGAGAGAAGCTAAGGCGTGAAACTGGTGGACGGCAAAGGAGAGACCTGGACGGTTGAGGCGTGCCCTAAGCCTGCAGAGGATCTGGGCGGTGCCAGGTAAGTCTGAGGGACATCAGTGCACTGCTGCGGGCAGAAGCGCCATGGCGGGGCTAATCGGCCCCACAGCAGACATCTCAGCCCCGATTGGATCCGCTTGGCCCACCACATGCTCGAAGAACCGGCCCTGTTCCAGCCGGAGGGTGATTAGAGGGCGATGACGCTCCAAGCCTCAGCCGGCTGGAACCGCGGGTTGCGTCGCATGGCGCGCGCCCTCGGATCCGATCGGGCTCCGGGCGGTGTGACTCGTCTGACCGGGGGAATGCAAGGCGAAACCTACGCCTTTCGCTTGGATGGATCATCCTTGGTCCTAAAGGTCTGCATCAAGAATCCCGAGGAGGCGAAACGTGAGTTCGACAACCTGACGGTCGTGTCGCCTTCGAGTGCGCCAACCCCTGAACCCATTCTCCTAGACGACCAGGCCGAGTGGTTCGGGCATGCCCACGCCCTGGTTATGACGGCGTTACCGGGCCGACCGCAGATGCATCCCACCGATCTGGATCTTTGGATTCAGGGCGCCGCACAGGCCTTGGCACGGATCCACGAAATATCGCCTCAGAGTGGCGCTATCCTCCGACCTCCACGCTGGCATCGATGGCATCCGTCAACTGAGGGAATGGGAAGCGATGCTCCTCGGGTCGATCAAATGCTTGCCGGACTCCACGAAATGGCGGGGGAGTTGTCGGTGGTGTTCAGCCATGATGATTACAACCCCGGGAACCTGCTCTTTGACGGCCACGGGACCCTCGCCGGTGTCGTGGACTGGGCAGACGTCACCGTCGAACCGCGCCATGCGGCGGTGGCCCTTTATCGTCACTTCCTGGCCATCAACCCGGGTGGGGATGCACCAGACCGCTTTCTCCGCCACTACGAACGAGCGGCGGAAGTCCGACTGGGCGACCTTGCCATGTGGGACGTCCTCTATGGATTGCGGGGTGTCCGACAGGTCGACCATTGGGTGACTGCATGCGAGGCACTTGGACTGGCCATCACATCGGAGGAGATCCAGTCGAGGTCGAAGGAGTGGGTACAGGGGGCATTGGCGGCGTGAAAAGCCCTCTGACCCTCGTCGTCATCGTCCTTGCCATCGTTGCCGCTTCCGGATGGTGGCCCGGCATCAAGGTGGAGAAACCGGTCCTGGGCGACCGGGTTTCGCGGGAAGTTGGCTGTCCACTCGGCTACCCACTATGACCAATAACTGGTCGATGACTACGCCGATCTCCTGGACGACGACCTTCCGCCTGGCGCCCTGAAGAGTCATGTGGGTCGACTGCATTCAAGGTTGTACGAAGCAAGTGGCCACTACCGGGGTCGTGACATTGGCTGCCGGACAACCCCAGGAAACTCGTGCATCCGATATGGATGCCCGGGAAACTGGGGATCTGAAACGCATGGTGTTCGGGCGACCATTCTTAGATGCGCAGAGGCTGGCGGCGAAGGTCACGCTGGGTTGGATCCTGGTCAAGACAGCAGGGTTCCCGATGGGTTCGACCACTTCATTCCGGCGTCATGTCCCGCCGTCCACCGGTCGACGTGCTTGGCCGGCCGCCCACATCATCACGACTTGGAGGGGGAGCCTCCCCAGGCCACCAGGGGGTTGTCCATCGTTCGGGGATGACGCCCCGACCCTGCGTCCAATGCCATTTGTAGGTTGGCCGGAAACACGGCTACCAACAGAGCAATGCTGAATGGCGAAGCCCATCGGGTGCGGCGCACCAGCCCGACCGCCCCCAGGAGTTCAGCCGCCCCGCTGATGTAGATCAAGGCACGGTGATGCCGAATGGGAATGACTCTCGGCATGATGGATTCGAAGACCTGAGGTCGGACCAGGTGAGTGATTCCGCTGGCTGTGAAGGCCAGGGCCAATCCGATCGGAGCGGTGCGACGGCTCGGGGACACGGTGTCGATGGTAGATGGCGGAGCTCTGGTTGACGAGAACGACGGATCACCTCTTACCCGCCTACCCGCTAACGACCGTACCTACCTTGGTGCCGGCTGTGAGTGAGGCGCGTATGGCTGTCCCCTCGGACGGGCATTGCGCCCAGAGTAGAGCGCCCCGTCCGTAGCCGCCCGCCCGGCGTCACTCTCGGTAGTCGTCGACACACGCGCGGCACCCGGATGGTCAAGAAGTCGAGAGGTTCCCAGTGCGGTAGGCGCGCTCACCCTCTAGGATCGCAGGGATGAGCAGGGGGAAAATCAATGGGGGAGGGCGATGGTGGCTGTGCGCGGCGCTACTTCTGGTTTCTGTCGTCGGCGTCGTCACCTTGCGGGATGGCGGCGTAGGCGCGGCGTCGACGCGATCCCACCCCGGCACGGGTCCCACCGTCACGTCCTTCGTCGTCAGTCCACCGGCCCTCCTCAGCGGGGGTGGTACGGCCACGCTGTCCGCCGATGTCACCAACGCCACCATGTGCGTATTTTCTTCGAAGAAGCCGGTCGGAGGGCTTCCGATTTCGGTCCCCTGTTCGAACGGCAGCGTTTCCCAGGGGATCACGCTGCCAGCCGACACCGGCAAGAAGGCTCTGGTCTACAAGATCGTCATCGCCGCCACCGGGTCTAAAACGGTTAAAGCCAGCACCAGTCTGACCGTCTCCCCCCCGTACTGCTCCAACTTCACGCCGGGGGCTGATCTGGAGAGGTGCGACCTGAGCACAGCCGATCTGTCCAGTGCCGATCTTTCGGGAGCCTCACTGTTCCAGTCGAACCTCACCGACGCCACGTTGGTCGACGCCAACCTGACGGACACAAACATGACTCTGGCCACGTTGGCCGGTGTCGATGCCGGTGGTGCCCTTTTCGTCAATGCCACTCTGTCGGATGCCAAGATGGCCGATGCGGAACTGGCCGGAGCCGACATGTCGGGTGCCCGTTTGACTGACTCCCATTTGACCGGTGCCGATCTCACCGGTGCCGATTTCGAGGAAGTCGACCTCGATGGAGCCAACCTCGAGGGTGCCAACCTCACTCAGGCCGACTTGAACGATTCCTATATGACCGACGTCAATGTGACCGACGTCGTGTGGAATGACACAACGTGTCCGGACGGATCGAACAGCGACCGGGACGGCAATACCTGCGCCAATAATCTCGGTTGAGAACGTCCATGAGGCCGCCAGCCATCCTTGCCCCGGTATTGCCGCGTCGACCAACCCGGCTCGACTGACCGGTGTCTGACGACGGTAGCCATCGGGTTGACGGCACGGACGAGTGGCGGCACCCACCCGAATCCGACCCACTTTGGAACGAGTCCTACTATCTCGACTTCGTTGTCGACAAGGGTGCGTTGGCCGGCTACATACGCATCGGTCTTTATCCCAATCTGGGCGTGACCTGGTGGACCGCCACGGTCGTGGGCGCCGACCGGCCACTGGTGGCATCGCTGGCTTACGACCTCCCGTACCAGGCCGGTGCCGGTCTGTCCGTCGGGTCCAACGGATACGAGGCGAATGTGACGATCGAGGAGCCGTTGACGGTCATGAGGGTGACCGGAACCGCTCCTGCCGTCGTTCATCACGACCCGACTGCCGTCTATCGGCAGACGGCCGGACCGCCTACTTCTCTGGCTGTCGATCTCACCTGGCTCACCGACGGGCATCCCTACCACTACCGGGTGACGACCCGTTACGAGATCCCGTGCCTCGTCGCCGGTGAGGTCATCGTGGGCGGGGACCGGTTTTCCGTCGACGGCACAGGGCAACGCGACCACTCCTGGGGCGTCCGGGACTGGTGGGCCTTCGGCTGGTGCTGGGCCGCCGTGCGCCTGAACGATGGGACCCGGCTGCACTTCGCTGACATCCGGATGCCCGGCCAGTCGGTGGCCCTCGGCTATATCCAGCCGCCCGACGGTTCTGCCCTCACCGTCGAGGCGATCACCATGAGTGAGGAATTGGGCCGGGACGGTCTGCCCCATGCCGCCGTGGCTCGGCTCCTGCCGGGCCCCATCGAGGTGGCGATCCACCCGCTGGCCTTCGGTCCGCTGTTCCTCGTCTCTCCCCAGGGACGGACGAGCCGCTTCCCCCGGGCAGCCGCCCGTTTCGCGACCGGGGACGGTCGTGAGGGGGTCGGATGGATCGAATGGAACCAACCCGACCCGCCCGGGAGTTCAGGCCAACACGGGTAGCGACCGGCGGTAACGTCGCGGCGTGCGTGCTGCTCTGACTCCTTCGCTGCGGGTCGACGACTACCCCTTCACCCATCGCATCAGGACCCGCTTCGCCGAAACGGATGCCATGGGCGTCATTCACCATGGTGCCTACGCCGCTTATCTGGAAGAGGCTCGTGCCTCTTTGTTGCGCCATGCCGGTTATCCCTACGAGCAGGTCCGCACCGAGGGAATCGACTTCGCCGTCCTCGAACTCGTGGTCCAGTACCGGCGGCCCCTGCGCTTCGACGACGTCGTGGACATCCATGTCACGGTGGGCCTCCTCACCCGGACCACGTTTCAGGTGGGTTACCTGCTGACCGTCGAGGGCCAGTGGCGGGCCACCGCCGTCACCGTCCACGGTGCCATCGATCCAACCGGTCGGGCAGCACGCATGCCGGTCTGGCTGTTCGAGGTCATCGACGGCCTGCCTCCCGCCGTCTGAGCGAGATGGGGGGACCGGTCACGGGCTCCCAGGGGCGCCAGCTGGACCCGGGCTCCACGGCCGGTCCTGACGGTGCCGCCGGCACCGTATGCTGCGGGTGGCTCTGCTACCGGGGACCCGCCCGGTAGCTCGCAATCCCGCTCTTAGCGCCAACCCGAGGAGAGATCATGGCTATCGCTGTCGGCGACCGGATTCCGGATGTTCGCGTCATGACCTCTGGGCCCGACGGACCCACGCCGGTTCAGACCGGCGAAATTCTGGGTTCGGGCAAGGTCGTTCTGTTCGCCGTACCGGGGGCATTTACCCCGACCTGTTCGGACTACCACTTGCCGAGCTACGTGGTTCGTCACGACGCCTTGGCGGCCAAGGGAGTCGACACGGTGGCCTGCATTTCGGTCAACGACCCGTTCGTCATGGATGCCTGGGGCAAAGACCAGGGTGTCGGTGATCTGGTCCTCATGTTGGCCGACGGGAACGGCGACTTCGCTCGTGCCGTCGGACTGGAGATGGACGGGAGCGGCTTCGGTCTGGGAACCCGTTCCCAGCGCTATGCCATGGTTATCGAGGACGGTGTGGTCACCACCCTCAACGTGGAACCCGGTCCGGGCTTGTCCGTAAGCGCCGCCGACGCCATTCTCGAGTCCCTCTAACCGGGGCCCCGGGCCCCACCACCGAGCACAATCGCCGCCCGGCCACGGCGGCCGGGCCCAGCCATCCGGTCGACGGCCGTCACGCACCCGTCGAAACTCCCGGTGGTTCGGGCTGTCCCACTCGGCCCACCTGGCCGCTACCGTCGGGAAGCATGGAACTCATCGACGCCCTCCGGTCGACAGGTGCGGTGCGCCAATTCGAGAGCACCCCCGTACCCGATGACGTCGTCTACCGACTGCTGGACACTGCCCGCTTCGCCCCCAACGGAGGAAATCGCCAGGCGTGGCGGGTGATCGTGGTCAAGGACCCCGCCACCCGGCGCCAGCTCCGCCACGCCTATCTCCCCGGATGGTACGAGTACCTGGCCCAGTCGGCGGCCGGCCTCACCCCCTGGGCTCCGGTCACCGACCGTGAGCGGGAGCGGCGGTCGTTGGCTGAGGCCGCCCGGATCGCCGCCACGGCGGCCGAGAACCCCGGAGGATTCGCGGAGAACCTCGATGCTGTACCGGTGATGTTGGTGCTCCTGGCCGACCTGACCCGTCTGGCCGCCGTCGATCGAGATGCGGACCACTACACCATGGTGGGCGGCGCCTCGATCTACCCTTTCGCCTGGAGCATTCTTCTGGCGGCCCGCGGCGAAGGGCTCGCCGGGGTCATGACCACCATGATCATCCGAGAGGAGGGCTCAGTGAAGGATCTTCTGGGCGTTCCCGACACGATGTCGGTGGCCGCGCTGTTGGCCTTGGGTCCACCGGTCCACCAGCCCACCCGGCTCCGTCGGGAGCTTGTCGAGTCCTTTGCCACCGTCGACCGCTTCGACGGACCACCGATGCGTCTGCCATGACTACACCTTTCACGCCGGTCGAGGTGGCCCGCCATCCATGGCGTTGCCGATGAAGATACGCATCGGAGTGGGATTGGGTCCGGCCCCCGTGGGTGACGGCCGAGGGCTGGCCGGTGTGGTCGACGACCTGGACCAGTTGGGGTTCGATTCGATCTGGTTACCGGAGATCCTGACCGCGCCCACCATCGATCCACTGGTCGGACTGGCCTACGCTGCCGCCCACAACCAGCACCTCAAATTGGGAACCACCATCCTTCTGCCGGGGCACAATCCGGTCAGGTTGGCCAAGCAACTGGCAGGACTCGACCGACTATCCGGAGGACGACTGCTGGTCACTTTCGTGCCAGGCCTGTCCCGGCAGCCGGAAGCCAGCGCCGTAGGAGCGGGTGCGGGAGGCAAGGGTCGATTGATGGACGAGATGCTTCCGGTGGTCCGGAAGCTGTGGGACGGGGAGACGGTCAGCCACCAGGGCGACGGTGCCCAGTTCGACGGCGTGACCCTTGCGCCTCTACCGGTGCAGCAACCACTCGAGTTCTGGACCGGCGGCATGGTTCCCGCCGCCCTTCGTCGCTGCGGTCGGCTGGCCGACGGGTGGCTCCCTTCCTCCTGCACTCCCGAGGAGGCCGCCGCGGCCCGGATCGTCATCGACGAGGCGGCCGAAGAGGCGGGACGGGCCATCAGTCCCGAGCATTTCGGGGTGTCCGTTGCCTACGCGCACCACCCTCTTTCGCCGCAGATGATCCGGGCCGTGGCGGCTACCCGCCGAGGCGTCGATCCGACGCAGGTGATCCCGGTGGGGATCGACGGTCTGCGCCACATGCTCGAGCGGTTCTGCGCCGTGGGATTCTCCAAGTTCGTGGTCCGACCGATGGTCACGCCGGAGTCATGGCGGGACGAGCTCACATCGTTGGCCGACGGCGTCCTCGACCTTCAGACATGACTCGGAGCCAACCCCGCGAGATCGAGTTCGTCGACCACGCCGATCCCGCACTGCTCGCCGCCATGGCCACCGCCCAAAGGTCAGGCACCGGCTGGATCAACGTGGAGCCGATCATCGATGAGGACCACGAACCACCCCAGCCCGGCCCCTTCGCTTTTTTGGGCGGATCGACCCATAAGGTTCCGACCGTCACCTGGTTGCCCGGTAAGCCAACCCCGAACGGTGCGACCAAGCCGACGACCATCGGCCTGCAGCACGCCGCCGGGCCTCGGGTTGCGTGGCGTCTGCGCGACCTCGGGTGCCCGCTTCCGGAGGGCTGGCGGATCACACAGGACCATCCCCGTCGTGGAATGGTGGTATTGGTTCCCGCCGATGCCGACAACCGGGCGGTGATGGACTGGCTTCTGCGGGCGGCCACGTTGGTATGCACGGTGCCCGCTACCGGCCGGTGGCGGGCCTCGGTTCATGCGGGCCGCCCCTGAGGCTCCGACCTGACATCTGACGACTTGATAATTGATCCCAGAGGGAACGTCACCCGAGGAGGACCGTCATGTGGAACGACTTCAAGAAATTCCTGCTGCGGGGCAACTTGCTCGACCTGGCCGTAGCCGTGGTGGTCGGCGTAGCTTTCACCGCCCTGGTCAACGCTCTGGTGGCCGACATCATCACGCCGTTGATCGCGGCAGCAGTGGGAAAGCGCAATTTCGGCAACCTCAGCTTTACCATCCACGGGTCCCATTTCGACTACGGGGCCTTCTTCAACGCCCTGCTGTCCTTCATCCTCATCGCCAGCGTCGTATTCTTTCTGGTGGTCAAGCCGGTGACCCACCTCATGGACCGACTCGGACTCACCCCCCAGGAGGAACCGATGCGGGACTGTCCCGAGTGCCTGAGCAGAGTGCCGCAGGGCGCGTCACGCTGCGCCTACTGCACCTCGGCGCTGACGCCGACGGGACCCGGGCCGAGTACCTGAAACGGCGGATCGGTGGTGGCCACGTCTTTTTGGGGGTGGTGACCGTCCCCCGAAGGAGTGACCCGACCGGGAACCGATCGCCAGATGATGGCGGCGGCGGTTAGTCCGATGAAGACGATCGAAGCTACCGCTACGAAAGGGAGCCACACCACCAGTGCGAAAGCGGCACCGGCAGCTGCCGCTGATACGGCGGTGAAGGTGGTCTGACTGGTGGCGAACAGACCCTGCACTCTGCCCACTTCGGAGGGTTCCGAACCTTGGGTCAGCAGTGACTGGACGGCCGGCATGGCCGCCGCGAACCCCAGGGCCTCCAGCGCACCGAGGGCCACCAAGGCCGGAACGCTGTGCACGAATGGGTAGGAGGCACAAAGGATGGCGGACGATCCCACTCCGGCCAGCACCAGAACACGGCGGTCCATGTGATCGGCCAGCCACCCACTCGGTTTGGTGGCCAGGACGAACGGCACCGCGAACAGCGTCCACGAGATACCGATCTCGAGACCCGAGGCGCCCCGGGCCAGGAGTAGGAGCGTCCAGCAGATCTCGTAGATCCCGCTGGTCAGGCCCAACACGGCGCCACAGATGAGCGCCCCGAGCATCGAGCGGCTGATGCGCACCCGCCGCCGCGGGTCGGTGCGGCCGTCGGGCCCGGTGGATCGATTTCGCCCGGCGGCGTCCGACGGCGGTTCATGGATGCGCAGGGCCGAGATGCATGCTCCCAACGACAGGATCCCCGAGGCCAGAAACATCGTCCATATGAGGCGGGCTCCCAGGATGCTGCCGATGAGCGGACCGATGGCCATGCCGGCCAACTCGCCGGCGTAGAGGGTGGCGAATGCCCGCCCGCGGCGCTCGGACGGGACGGCGCTCGAGATCATGGCCAGCCCGGCCACCATGGCGGCGCCTTCTCCCGCTCCCTGAAGGGCCCGCAGGGCGATGGCCGCGTCAGCGGTGATGGGAAGGAGGAAGGAGATACTGGCCACTCCGTAGGTGACCAGTCCGCCGATGAGGACCGGGCGGCGGCCCATCCGATCGGCCAGTCGGCCGGCGGGGTACTGGAAAAGCACACCGGCGGCGAAGAAGGAAGCCATCACGATGCCGGCCAACGCGTCGGAGCCGCCGAGGTGGCGGATGTAGACAGGAAGCATGGGAACCAGGCTGCTGGCCCCCGTCCATTGCAGGAAGATGACGGCCGACAACGTCATGACCAGCCTTTTCGAGCCGTCGCTCCCGGCCTCAGGGCGATCGCCGACCAGGGAGACGGGGGTGGGATCGACGATCATGAGGATGGCGTGGCCTGGCGCTCCAGCGCCGCCCCGATCGAGGCCCGGAGGCCGGCCGCGGGTGGTGCCAGTCCGAACAGGTCGCAGAGCCACAGCCCGTCGGAGGCCAACCGCAGGACGGTGGCCGTGACCGGGTCGAGCCCGTCGTCTTCCAGGCGGCCCTGCCAGCGGTCGGCCGCCGCCTGCAGCGGGGCGAGAAGAGCCGGTTCGGCGGCTGCCGCGGCGATGAGGGCGGCACCGAGTCGGTCCTGGTGGTCGGGTGCGGGGATGGCCGGATTCATGGTGGCCCGGATGTAGGCGCGGGTGAAACGCCCCGGTCCGTCTTGTGCGGCCATCTCCGCTTCGATGTCGTGATCGAACTCGTCGATGATCTTGCCCACCATCCCCAGCACCAGGGCGTCACGGGTGGGGAAGTGGTAGAGCACGCCTCCCTTGCTGAGACCGGCTTCGGCCGCCGTCGCCTCCAGGGTCAGACGGGCCACCCCGTCGCGCAGCACGACCTCTTCGGCCGCGGCGATGATCCGTCCCTTGGTATTGCTCTTTTTGTTCTCCGTCCGGTCGTGTCGGCCCGCCGTCTCGGTTTTGGTCACACGATCACTATACCGTCTGGACGGTACAGTAGGGGCGGGAGAGGTGCCTCGGGGGTTCAGGTTCGGCGGGTGCCCAGGTGCCAGTGGTCGCAGTATGAGCACCGGTAGGGATGAAGATCGGTCCCCTCCTCCAGTCGCATCTGCAGAGCCCAACGGTTGGCCTCGGCCTGGCTGGCGAACCTGGTCTTGGGTTGACCATCCTCCCGCCAGTGCTCCCGCTGGCCCCCGCTGATCCAGCCCGGGTCCGGACGGGGCCGACGACCGGGGCGACGGGCTTTGGCCACCGGACTACTCGGTGTAGACGGGCGGCCGCTTCTCCTTGAAGGCGGCAGATGCTTCAGCCAGGTTTCCGGTGTGGCCGGCCAACAACTGGGTGCGGTTCTCGAAGTCGACGGCGGAGCGTAGGCTGCCGATCTCGAGCGCGCCCCACAGGGTGTCCTTGGTCAGGGTCAGTCCGAAGGGACTGAAGGTGCACATGGTTTCGGCCATGTCTGTCGCCAATGACACCACCTGGTCGTCATCCACGACCCTGGACACCAATCCGATACGCAGAGCCTCGTCGGCGTCGACCTTCTTTCCGGTGAGGAGGATTTCGGCAGAGTTGGAGGTTCCCACCGCCCGCGGCAATAGCCAGCTGACGCCCAGCTCGGTACCGCTCAATCCGTTGCTGATGCCGGCGCCGCAGAACACGGCTGACCGCCCGGCCAGGCGGATGTCGGCTCCCAGCGTCAGACACATCCCCCCGCCGTAGGCCGGTCCCTTGATGGCGGCCACGATCGGTTGGGGAATGGCGCGCATGGCGGGCACGATTCCTCCCATGTACTCCATGGCCCGCATGCCCATCTGATGACGGCCCAGATCCTCGGTGCCGGGAGGGAGACCGGCCTGCTCCAGCTCGAGACCCGAACAGAAGGCCCGGCCCGCCCCGGTGAGGACCACGACACGACAGTCGTTGTCGGAGGCCACCTCTTCGAGAGCGGCGTAGAGATCGGTCACCAGGGCGAACGACATCGAATTGAGACGGGAGGGGTTGTCGAGGGTAACCAGGCGGACATGGGGTCGCAGCGTTTCGATGGAGACGAGGGCCATGGCTCCAGCCTCACCGACCACAGCCAATGGCGCCACTCGACAGACCGGGTGAGCCATCATCGGGTGGTGCCCATCGAACCGTTCAGCGCTTTCGATCCCTATGGCGGGGTTTCCCCTCCGGATCAGCTGGCCGGCCACTTGCTGGTCGCCGTACCGGCACTGAGCGACCCCAATTTCTCCCGGCGAGTGGTGCTGGTCCTCGATCATGGCGATCATGGCGCTCTGGGCGTCGTCCTCGACCGACCAGGCGGAGTCCCGGTGGCCGAGCTGCTCCCGCAGTGGCAGGCCTGGGCCACGGCCCCGGCCGAGCTGTTCACCGGTGGCCCGGTGGCCCGAAACGCCCTGATCGGCCTGGTCCGTCTGGCGTCCCGGGTGGCCGCGGCCGAGGACTCGGTGGTCCGCCCGGTGGGATGGCGGCTCCTGGTGGACGGGGAGCGACCGGTGGGAACGGTCGACCTGGGTGCGGACCCCACCACCATGGCCGAAGCCATCGTCGGTGTCCGGCTGTTCTCGGGCTATGCCGGGTGGGACGGGATGCAACTCGAGGCCGAGATCGACGAGGGGTCGTGGTACGTGATGCCGGCCGAGTCGCCCGATCCCATATCGGCCGACCCCGAGGGGCTGTGGCGCCGGGTCCTCCGTCGGCAAGGGGGCGCCCTGGCTGTGGTTTCGGGATTCCCGGAGGACCCGGCGCTGAACTGACCATCACCGCTGCGGGGGCACACCCGACCGTGGGGCCGGACAGCCGCCGGCGGGCAACCGCCTGCCGGTTACCATCACCGGCATGAGGTCGCCGCCCGTTGGACCGTCCATCATTCGGGCCCGGTCAGCCGACGCGTCACGGCTGTCGGCCATGCTGGTGCGGTCCTTCGCCGACGATCCTGTGGCCAATTTCATGTTTGCCGGCTCACGCCGCCGGCGGGCCGGTCTCCACGCCTTCTTCACCTCCCAGCTGCGACGTCAGTATCTCCCGCACGGCCACGTGTACACCAACGAAGACAGGGACGCCGCCGCCCTGTGGGGTCCCCCGGACCTGGTCAGGAACGGCGTGAAGGAATTCCTGCAGCTCCTTCCGGTGGCCCCTTTTCTGGCCAGCACCCGCACCCACCGGGCCCTCCGCCTGTTGTTCGAGGTGGACGGCCTCCATCCCAAGGAGCCTCACTGGTACCTGGCCACCCTCGGAACGGAGCCGGCCCAGCAGGGTAAGGGCCGGGGGTCGGCCCTCATGACCTCGATGATCGAACGCATCGACGGGTCCGGATCACCCGCCTATCTCGAGTCCTCCAAGGAAGGCAACGTTCCCTTCTACGCCCGCTTCGGTTTCGAGGTCATCGAGGAATACCGGTCCAAAGTGGGGGCGCCGCCCATCTGGAGGATGTGGCGCCAGCCGCGGCCACCCGAGCTCTAGCCCCACCAGGCACCTCACTCCACGTGGATGCCCTCGGGCCTGTCGTCGGCCACCGCCACCACCACACCGAGGAGCTCGTTGAGGGCCCGGGTCGGAGCGGAGGGAAGGCCCCGGCTGCGCAGAGCCACGCCCACCCGTCGGCGGGGGAGTCCCTCGATCGGGACCGGGCGGAACTGGGAGCGCAGGAACGAGGGGATGGCAGTGGCGGGCAGAATGGCGGGACCGTATCCCTCGAAGGTGAGTGAGGCGATGGTCCGCAGTCCATCGATCTCCACCGCCGGCAACAGGGTGATGCCGAGGGGACGGGTCACGGCATCGAGTTCATCCCGGAAGGCGGTGCCGGGTAATGGCAGGAGGAGCTCCATTTCGGCCAGGTCCTCCAGCGTCAACGGACGATTGCTGTCGGCCATGGCGTGGCCCGGGGGCAACACCAGCATCAGATCTTCTTCGAACAGGGTGCGGGTGACCAGGTCGCGGGCTGATACGGGCATGTGCAGTACGGCCAGATCGAGCTGGCCGCTGGCCAGTTGGGGCTCGAGCCCGCTTGTATTGCCCTCCACCACCATCAGCCGAAGCTTGGGATGGCGCTTCCGGGCCAGGTCCATGAGGCGGGGGACCAGCCAACGTGCCGTGGTGCCGATCATCCCGACCCGCACGGTGCCGGTGACCTCGTCCTTGCAGGCGGCTACGTCGGAGACCAGGGCGTCGAGCTCGGAGAGGATGCGACGGGCCCGGGCCACCACCACCATGCCCTCCTCGGTCAAACGGCCGTCGGACCGGTCGATGAGGGGCGCCCCCAGTTCCCGTTCGAGCCGGGCCACGTGCGCCGATATGTTGGATTGGACGGTATTGAGGTGCTCTGCGGCGGCGGAGAACGTCCCGTGGTCGCTGATGGCTGTCAGTGCCTGCAGGTGCCTGAGTTCCATCGGTATGAATGATAGCGGGTATCGATATTAGCTGCTTGACTGATTGCTCGCGGCTGTTATACGATGTCCTTGCGACCACAGGATGTTAAGGAATCCCCCTCCTATCCTTGTTGAGTCAGAGCAAAGGGACCGCCTTTCCCCCCCCTGGCGGTCCCTTTGCCGCGTCTAGCGGCCAATGCTCGCCACTGGCCGGTCGGAATCCGGTCGCCGGGCTTCCCGAGGAACAGCTGGGCGATAGCGTGAAGGTCGATGCCGTCCGCCCCGGGTGCCGTGTTCGTCGATCTCGACCGGACCCTCATTCGATCGGCCAGCGGACCGGTGTTCCATGGGGCCATGGAGGCCGAAGGCGTGCTCTCCCCGGGCCGCCGGCTCCCGGGCGACAGCCTTCTCTACGGCTTCTATAACCGGTTCGGCGAATCGGTCCCCTTCATCGGACTGGCCCGGGCCGCGGCCGCCGTGATGAGGGGCCGGTCGGTGGAAGCCACCCGACGGGCGGGCAAACGGGCCGTCGAACCGCTCGTGGAGTTGGTCCAGCCCTGGGCTCTCGAGGTTCTGGCCGGACACCGGGCCGCAGGCCTCCCGCTGGTTATGGCCACAACCTCGCCGCTCGACCTGGTGACGCCCCTGGCCGACACGCTCGGGTTCGATGCGGTCATCGCCACCCGGTACGCCCAGCGCGAGGGGCGCTATACAGGAAGGCTCGACGGACCCTTCGTGTGGGGCGTGGGCAAAAGGACGGCTGTCAGGCGCTGGGCCCGGGAGCACGGGGTGGGCATGGAGGCCAGCCATGCCTACTCGGACAGCTTCTTCGACCTGCCTCTTCTCCGGGCGGTGGGTCATCCGCACCCGATCAACGCCGATCCACGGCTGTACGCCTCGGCTGTGGCCCAGCGGTGGTCCCGCGAGAACTGGGACCGACCACCAGGGATTCCTTCTTTGATCGGGTACGAGCCTTACCATATGGCTCGCCTTCTCTTCCGTCCCCAGGCCTTTCCCTACGCCCGCTTCGTGATCCGGGGCGTGGACAACATTCCGCCGACCGGTCCGGTGCTGCTGGCTTCCAATCACCGCAGTTACTTCGATGTCGCCGCCCTCGGGGTGGTGGCTGCCCGGCTCGGTCGACCGGTGCGCTTCCTGGCCAAGCAGGAGGTATTCGACGCTCCGGTGGTCGGCCCGTTGGCCCGGGTGCTCGGGGGTATCCCGGTGGAGCGGGGCAGTGGTTCGTCGGATCCGATGTACCGTGCCGCCGCCGCCCTCCGGGCCGGCGAGGTGGTCATCGTCCTCCCGCAGGGGACCATTCCCCGGGGCGAGGCCTTCTTCGACCCGGTCCTGACGGGACGGACCGGTGTCGCCCGCTTGGCCGCCGAAACGGGAGCGCCGGTCATCCCCATCGGCTTGTGGGGCACCGAAAACGTCTGGCCCCGGGCGGCGAAGGCTCCCACCGTGACGGCCCTGGTCCACCCGCCGCGGGTCATGGTGACAGTAGGCCCGCCGGTGGCCCTGGATGGGGATGACGCCGTGGCCGACACGGCCGTTCTGATGAGCGCCATCGTCGACCTGTTGCCGCCCGCAGCCCGGGAACAGAGGATCCCGACCAGCGCAGACCTGGACCGCACCCGACCGTCGGCGTGACCGTCACCGCCCGTCCGGACCCGGCACCGTCGGGAAGAGCGGCCGCTGCCGTCGAGGCGCTCCGCCTGACCAACTGGCTGTCGAGGACCCTCGGGCGGGGCGGTGGGACGGTGGTGGGGGGCCGGGTCGGTTTGGTCCTGGATCCGGGCCTTCTGGGCACGCTGGCCGAGGGAAGGTCGGTGGCTCTGGTCAGCGGCACCAACGGCAAGACGACGACCACCCGACTGTTGGCCGCCGCTGTCACCGCCCAGCCAGGAGCCCCGGTGGCCAGCAACGGTACCGGAGCCAACATGCCCGCCGGTCACGTGGCGGCCCTGGTCGGAGCGCCGGCAGGGCTCCCGGCCGTGCTCGAGGTCGACGAGGGATATCTGGGCCGGCTCATCGAAGAGACCCGACCACGGGTGGTGCTCCTCCTCAACCTTTCGCGGGACCAACTGGATCGGATCTCCGAGGTCAGGATGATGGTCGAGCGGTGGAGGGAGGCGGTCGGCCGGTTGTCCGGTCTCTCGGCGGACGGATCGGTGGGCACGGTGGTCGTGGCCAACGCCGACGACCCCATGGTGGTCCGGGCGGCCGCCGCCGCGCCCGATGTGCGATGGGTGGGGGCGGGACAGGTGTGGCGGGAGGATGCTGCCGGCTGCCCGGTCTGTGGCGGTGGCATCGATTTCGATGCCGACGGGATGTGGGCCTGCGACCGGTGTGAGTTCTCTCGGCCCCGCTGCTACGCCTGGGTGGAGGGAAAGGATCTGGTCTTCGAGGACGGGACGCGCTTGCGGTTGGATCTCCGCCTTCCGGGCCAGTTCAATCGGGCCAACGCGGCCATGGCAGTGGTGGCCGCACCGTTGATGGTCAGGCCCACCCTGACCGCTGGGGTGGCTCTGGACCGCATGGCTGCGGTCCACGAGGTGGCTGGACGCTTTTCCGCCACTACCCGCCAGGGCCATTCCGTGCGTCTGCTGTTGGCCAAGAACCCGGCCGGCTGGACCGCCGTCTTCGATCTGTTGGACGAGCTGGGCCCGCCACGTTCCCCCCTGCTGCTTTCCGTCAACGCACGGACGGCTGACGGTTTCGACACCAGTTGGCTGTGGGACGTGCCCTTCGAGCGACTGGTCGGGGGGTCGGTGGTGGTCACCGGCGACAGACGCCGTGATCTGGCTGTGCGGCTGCGTTACGCCGAGGTGGACCACCAGGTGGTGGCTGACCCGCTGGCCGCCGTGGACCGGGCCGTCGAAGTGGCGGGGTCTGAACCCCTGCCGGCTGATCGACCGGAGCGACCCGTCGACATCATCGCCAACTACACCGCCTTTGCCGATCTCCGGCAGCGGTTGTGATGCCAACCGTGGAGCCCGGGAGATCCGGTGCCGTGTCACCGCGGTCCGGCCGTGCGTCGGCACTGACCATTGCGGTCGTCTATCCCGACCTGCTCGGCACCTACGGCGACGGGGGGAACGGCATCATTCTGGCCCGGCGGGCGGCGTGGCGGGGGGTGGACGTCGACCTCATCCAGGCCACGTCGGGTCGGCCCTTGCCTACCGCCGACATCTACTGCATCGGCGGGGGAGAAGACGGTCCCGAGGTACGGGCGGCCGAGGCCCTGCGGGCCGACGGTGTGGTGGGACGGGCCGTCGAACGCGGGGCGGTGGTACTGGGCGTCTGTGCCGGATACCAGCTGTTGGGTCTGACTTTTCCCGACAGGTCCGGGTCCCCCCACGCCGGCCTCGGGCTCCTCGACGTGACGACCGTGAAAGGAAGCGGTAAGCGGGCCGTGGGGGAGATCGTGGCCCGGGCGGCCGCCGGCGCCCCCCGGCTCCCTTCCGGGGAGACGCTGCCCACGCTCACCGGCTTCGAGAACCACAGCGCCGTCACCGCCGTTGGCCCGGATTCGGCCCCGGTGGGCCTGGTGGTACGGGGCGTCGGCAACGGAGACGGAACCCACACCGAAGGAGCCTGGCGCGGTCGGGTGTTCGGCTCGTATCTCCACGGACCGATCCTGGCTCGTAACATCGCCTTGGCCGACCTGCTTCTCGGATGGGCGGTGGAGGGCGGAGAATCCGTTCTCCTGCCTCTGGATGATGCCGAGGAGTCGGCTCTCCGGACCGAGCGCCTGGCGTCGGTCGACGACTCGCCTGATCGCTGGCTGCAGCGCGCCGCTCGCCGGATCCGGGCTGTGGTCTCGGATGCCGTAATTGCGTAGAGGCCAGACGCCGTCCTGATCGGAGCCGTCTTCGGCCCCGCGGTCTCGACCAGGGGGCGGCTCAGCCAACAACCACGTTCGACGCCACCGCGAAACGTCGGGACCCTGAAGCGCAGGGGTCACACCGGCGGCCGCCTGCTTGCGCGCGGTCCACCAGTCGGCGCCGGCCTCGTTGGCCATGGTGGCCACCGCCGCCTCGATGCGCGTGCCGAATCGGCGGGCGTCCTCGCCGTCGGTGGGCGACAAGGGCGTCCCGAAGGTAATGGTGGTCCGCGTCCTGCGTACGGCATTGGTCCCCTTGCGGAGAATATGACGGGTGCCTTCGATGTGGACCGGCACCACCGGGCAGCCGGTGCGGGCGGCCAGATAGGCGGCTCCCCCTCGGAAGGTCTGGGCCCACCCGTCGGGCGATCGCCCACCCTCGGGGAAAATAACCAGGTTCCAACCCTCGTCCAGCAGGTCGGCGGCCAGCTGGGCGGACCGGCGATTGACCTTGGTCCGCTCGATCGGAATGGCGGCCAGAAAGAAGGACCAGGCATCAGCCTTCCATCGTCGGTCGAAGAAGTAGTCGGCCGCCGCCGCCACCACTGTCCGGTGTCGGAAGCGTAGGGGGAGGCTGCTCAACAGCAGCGGAGTGTCGACGTGACTCACATGGTTGGCCGCAAAGATGACAGGTCCCTCCAGATCCCGCAGCGACTCCTCTCCCCGTAGGAGAGGAGAGGCCACGATGCGGGCCAAGGGCCGGGTCAGGTTGTCGAGCACCACGGCACGGGCCAGACGGGCCGGGTACTTGCGGGACCACTCCGTGTCGTAGTCCACGCCCAAGTGGGGTGTGGGCCTCGGCCGGGGTACTGATTCCGGCCACGAGGGTGGGGACAGCGGGAACCGGACCCGACCCACCCGGGCGGCCAGGTTCGAGGGGGAAAGACGGCGGAGGGAGACGATCCCGCCGGATCGCCGGTCTCCGCCGGACGAACCGAGCTCCGAGTCGGCGGCTACGGCCCGCTCCGAACGCATGGAGCTGGCCGATCCCCGGGCCGCGGTCACTGTACGTCGGCCATCAGGACCGGGGGGGTGTGCAGGTGGGTCAGAGTTGGTGACGGTCCGACCACATCGCCGGCCATTTCGAGGGCGTCGGACAGTGTCGACGCCGCCCGAAAACCGAGACGGTGCACCGCCGCTTTGTCGCCACCCACGATGATGACGGCACCCAGGTGTTGAAGGGCGTGGGCGCACCAATACCACATGTAGAACGGATGCACGCCGTGGTAGGCGTGTCCTGTCCGGTACAGATGGACGTACCAGGGATCCGTGGCGTACGACTCCTCGAACCGGCTTTCCACCTCGATCGGATCGGTCGTCTCGCTCAGCACCTCTTCGAAGAAGTCGATGTAGCTCGGGTGGTGGACCGGATTGAACTCCCAGGGGGTTGGATGGGTCATGATGAGCACGCCGCCTTGGCGGACCAGTGGCTTCCCTCGGTAGAGATTGAAGAAATACCCCAGCCCCAGGCAGGCCACCAGGATCGGGTTGAGGATCGAGTTCACGTTGTAGGGGCTTATATAGGGGAGCCCCATGGTCAGGATGTCGGTCTGACCCTCTACGACCACTCCCTGTTGTTCCCAGACCCGTTCGGTGGTCAACGTGTGGACGGCCTCGACCTCTCCGGCCTGCACGGAGGTCATGCGATGGGGAGCCCGTACCGAGTGGAAGATCTGGCGGGCCAGCCGGGGCGGCGTGTGGTCGAGTGCCTTGGACGCGCCGACAAATCCGAGGCGGTCCCGCACTCCCCACTCCCACTCCCGCTTCTGGAGGAACTCGAAGGCCGGAGGGAAGGTGTCATTGTTGAGGGTTGTCTCGATCTGGAATACGGTCACCCCGCTGGCCGCGATGAGGCGGCCCATGCGCCAGTTGGAGGAGTGAAGCTCCGACCGGTGCTGATCCATGAATGAACGGCTCTTTTGCATTGTGGCCACGTTGTGATGGTGCCGGAGGCTCTTGTAACTGGCTAGACCGGTGGCCACGCTCTTATGCCCTCCGTCCATGGTCACCAGGTTGATGTTGACGTAGACCAGCAGGTCGCTCTCGGCGGCCCGCTTGTTGATCTCCACATCCTCGCCCTCTTCGGTGAGGCCGAGGTGGACAAGAGCATCCGGGTCCTCGGCGTCGTGCTGGGTGAGGAGCCCGTTGGGAGCAAATGCCTCGTAGACGCGATCACCCACGGCATGTCTGAGCTCGGCCTCGGTCATCCGCCGGTGCAGGGCCAAAGCCACGATGAGAGCCACGTCGTCCACCCCGGCCTCCGCCGCCAGGTCGAGGACCTCTTCGATGACCATCTGGCGGATGTCGGGCCGGGCCATCGGGGGCAGGGGTAGGGAGATGTCGTCGAATGCAATGGTCAGCTTCATGTCGGGCCGGAGGAGCGTCGGTAGGGGTTGGCGATCGCCAACCGGGTGGAGGAGGGCGTTCCGGATGGCGGCCCTCGGGTCCTTCAGTGGATCGATCGGTTCGGGTGCATAGATGATCCGGCTTCCTTCGGGCAGGCGCTCGAGGCTGAAGCGTTCGCCCCGCCAGAACAGGGTCGGCGGCGTCGAGCGATCGACGTCGAGCACGAAACCGGGTCGAGGACTCATCGGGTTTCTCCCTTGCTGTGGGGCTCGGCGTTGGTACGTCCCCGCTTCCCGTCCTGCAGGTCAAAGACCACCTTGACCGCGCCACGGCGACCGGCGGCACCGGCATGGGCGACGGCTTCCTCGTAGCGTTCGAGGGGATAGCGGGCCGACACCAGCGACCCCAGACCGGCCCGGCCGACCAGATCGACGGCCAGCTCGAAGCTCCGTGAGGAGCCTGGTCCGTCGGATGCAGTTGGCTCGGTCCCATAGGCATAGGCACCGACGAGGGTGATCTCGCGGTGCCACAGCGGGGCCAGGTCGATGGCCATCCGGCCCGGCATCCCGACCAACACCATCCGGCCCCGGGGTCGGACCATGGCCAGGGCATCGGTCACCGATTGGGACGAACCCACACAGTCGAAGACCACATCGGCCCCTTCGATGAGCCGTCCGGCCAGAACCAGCGTACCGGCGCGCCTCCGCACAGCGCGGGCCAGTTGACCGGCCGGCACCACCGCATCGGCCCCCAGTGACTCGGCTACGGCGCGTTGATGGGAGTGCTTGGCCCCCACCATCACGGTGCAGGTGGCGGTGGGTCGCACCAGGTGGTGGAGGGCGGCGACCACGGTGAGGCCGAGGGTACCGGCACCGATGACAGCCACCGTGTCGCCCTCGGCGATGTGGGCCGACAGGGCGGCATGCACGCCGCAGGCCGTGGGTTCCACCATGACGCCATCGGCATCCGACAGGCTGTAGGGAACGGCATGGAGTTGCGAGGCATGGGCCACCAGACCGGCCGTCGACCAACCGCCACCGGTCGCCGTGCAGAAGCCGGTCTGCAGACCGGCTTCGATGGCCCCGAAGGCCACATTGCCGCACAGGCCGGTGTGTCCAGTGGCGCAGTGCGGGCAGGGTGGGCGGATACCTCGGGGGATACATCCGAGAACGGGTTCGATGACCGCCCGTGTTCCTGGGGCCAGTGTCGTGCCGCCATGGTCGATGCCGCCGTCGTCGAGTACGCCTACTACTTCGTGGCCGGGTACGAACGGGAAGCTGACCAGATCCTCGAAATACCGTGAGCTGTGACCGTCCAGAGTGGCCAGATCGCTTCCGCAGATCCCCGATAGCAGAGGACGGAGATGGAACCAGTCGTCTCCCGGAGTCTCGGGCCGGTCGGTGTCGAGCAGGCGCAGAGGACCGATACCGGCGCCTCGCCCGGCACCGAAGGCCGAGACCACCCGCGAGGCGGCAAAGCGGGGAAGGTTCCTCTCGACGACCAGCGCTTTCACCGCGTCGGCCCCTTCATTGACCCAGACCGGCGGTCACCCGTCGCAGGGCGCCCGACAATGCCGCCGGGCTCGTCCGCCCCCGTTGGAGCGAACCCCGTCGGTCGAGGGGACCGAGGGGGAGAACGGGTTGGGCGCCACCGCCAGCCTTTCGCCAAATTCTCGACGTGCCACCCCCGCCGGCGGGCGATGGCGGCCAGCTTGGCTTCGGGGTTGACGGCCACCGGGAAGCCGACCGCCTCCAGCATGGGAAGGTCACTGGCCGAGTCGGCATAGGCCATCGACTCATCCAGTCGCAGTCCCTCGGCCTCGGCATAGTCGGCCAGCACCAACGCCCGGGCCTCCCCGATGGGCGGGAGCTCTTCGAGGCGCCCGGTGAAGGTGCCCCCCCTCTCGCCCAGGTGGGCACAGATGATGTCGTCGAACAGAGGTCGCATTGGCTCGACCACCAGATCGAGGGCACCGGTTATCAGGATGGTGCGATGGCCGAGGGCGCGATGTTGGCGAACGTGGGCGAAACCGGCCGGGAAAGACTTGGCCAGCAGTAACTGATGGAAGAGCTCCCATCCGTCATCTCGCAGGCGGGCCACCGGTGCTCCCTCGTACCGTCGGTAGAACGAGCGCAGGAAGTCGCCCCGGTCCCGCCGGTCCAAGGCCAGAAGGCCCGGGGCCTGGCGCACGAGGTCGGCCACGAAGGCCACCCGGTCGGAGGCGGTCAGGTGACGGGAGGCCAGCCAGGCATAGGAATCGACGACGTTGGAGGCGATCAGGGTGTTCTCGAGATCGAAGGCGGCCAGGTGGCGCTCGGGCGAGAGGATGGCCTTGCGGGATCGGTCGGCTCGGCTGGGCTGACTGGATTTGGTCGGCGCGGTGCGCACACGGGCATGCTCGATGACTGACGGAAGATGGATGTCGCGTACATAAGTGGCCCAGTCGACAGCAGCCGGGTCGAGGCAGAAAGCCCGGCGATCGTCTTGGTCCATCCGGTCCCACAGGGCCATCAGGCGATCGACCCGGTAGAGGGCCTCGGTTTCTGTATAAGCCCCGTAGAGCTCGACATAACCGAGAGCGCGCTCGGCCAGTAGGTGCCGCTCCTCCAGTGCCGCGAGCCAGTTGGCCTGCCGTCCACGGATGGGGAGTGAGCCCACCAGTCGTTCAGCCACGTCCATGGCCCTGGTAGCTCGGGACAACTGGCGTTGCACCCGACCGCGCCCGGGGAAGGACCACGCCGGCACCACGATCGGCTGACCGTCGGAGTCGTAGAGGGGATGCTCGGTGAACCACGACTGGACCAATTCGACCAAGCGACCGTAACGGAACGGGTTCCGAACGCCGGAGGCAACGTGGTACACGTCGGGGAGAGCAATTTCGTCGCCCGTCGGGGCCAGCAGCGCCTCGCCGGCCACGGCGATGATGGCGGCCACCACCAGATCGACGGGGATCACGTCGGTGACTCCTTCGGGCACCCCCGGAAATTCCTTGAGCAGTCCGCGGGCGTAGGAGACGATGATCGGCTCGGCCATGCGGAAACCGCGGATCCAGCCGGGGCGGGGCTCGGCCAGGGCCGATTCGATGATGGACGGACGGATGATGGTCATCGGCAGCTGGTAGCCGTATTCGGCCACCAGGGCCCGTTCTCCCAGGGCTTTGGTGTACGGGTAGGCATCGGGCCACCCGAGCGATTGGGCGCGGGTCTGCCCCACGATGACCATCTGTTTCTTGATCCAGTCCTCGCGCAGATGTTCGGCTCTTTCCGCCAACAGGTGCAGTCCGGCGGCGCCCAGCTCGCCGCGGGCCTTCTTGGCCAACAAGGCCAGGCGCTCGGGCCGTCGCGATTCAGCGTCGAGATCACTGCGCTGACGCCGGGACGCCTCGACTTCCTCTCGCCAATCCACATCCACACTGAACGGTGAGTTACCCAGCAGCTCCTCCCGGGCCTCACCCTGGTGGGTGCCGGCCACGTAGGCCGTCGACACCGGTAGGTAGTGGACCGGCCCGGATCGACCCTGCTCGGCGGCCAGCTGTCGGGCGGCGACCGTGGCCGCGGCCACACGGGAGGGCCCGAGCAGGTTCACTTCGACGGCGGTGTCGAGAGGCGAGTCGAAACTGACGGCGGCGGCCGAATGGATGACGATGTCACATTCCGACAGGTGGCGCCGCCCCTCGTCGTCCAGCCCGAGGCCATCGGTGGTCACGTCGCCGGCCACTGCCGTGACCCGGCTCACCACCTCGGTTTCGAAGCGGTCGCCGTACTCCTCACGTAGCCGGTCGAAGCAGTCGTTGCGGATGATCTCCCGAAGCACCCGCTGGGTCGGCGTCGACCGGCGCCCGGGGCGCACCAGCAGCACCACCCGGCAGTCGGGGACGGAGCGCAGTAACCGCTCCACCAGGGCTGTTCCCAGGAATCCGGTGGCCCCGGTGATGAAGAACTGCCGGCCCTCGAGGGCATGGCCAATTCGGGTCACCCAATCTGTCTACCATATGGTAAGTGAGCACGTCGAGCATTCGAGAAGGGCCCGACGGGGGGCGGGCCCGGAGCCGACCCCGGGTCACCGGGGACCGGCAAGTCCCGTCGTCCGGTGCCCCGACGACCGCCGACCGCATCCTCGACGCGGCCCTGGCATCCTTTGCCACCAAGGGTTACGAGGCGTCCTCGCTGGACAACCTGGCCGCCGGTCTCGAGATCCGCAAGCAGACGATTCTCTACTGGTTCCCCTCCAAAGAGATCCTGCTGGAGACGGTGATCGATCGCACCGCCGCCGACCTGTCGGCTGCGCTCGAGGAGTCGCTGGCGGTGGCCGGTTCCGGCTGGGCCCGGGTCGAAGCGGTGGTTCGTTCTGTCTTCCGCCTGGCGGCGCGCCGACCCGAGCTGCTGGGTCTGGTGCGTGAGATGGGTCGAGCCGGCACGCCGGCGGCGACCCGGATGGTCGATGCCCTCGACCCCCTTGTTCGCCGGGCCTCCGAATTCCTGGAAGCGGAGATGGATGCGGGCCATATGCGACGCCACGAGCCGCGGCTGTTGCTGCTGGCCATCTATTCGACCGTGATCGGAATGCTCACCGAGGTCGAGGTGCTGCGGGTGTTCGGCGAGGAGCCCTCAGCCCGGTCGCTCGTCCGTCGGAGGAACGAGATTCTCGAGCTGCTGCGGTCGGCCCTTCTCACCCAGACGGACTGACCTCGTGGTATCGGCGCTGCTCCTGCCGTTAACCCCCTTTCCGGTCCGCTCAGTCCGGGGTCTCGGCCGCCCTCCGCTCTCGCCGCGATGGTTTGGGAGCCGGTGGTGGAGGACGTTTCGGTGTGAAACGTTTGTTGGCCTCCGCGCTGGTGGAGGCGGAAGCCCGCACCTTGGGGGAGGCTGCTCTGCCGGCGGTCTTGGCCGTTTTGGCCACCCCTTTTCCCGCCTCCCGGGATGTCGACTGGGATGTGCCGCCTCCGGTGGCGCGTTCTTCTCGCACCCGGGCGGCGGCCTCCTTTTGAATCTTGTAGGAGCGCCAGAGGAGCCAGCCGGCCAAAGCCAAAAACGGAAGGCCCAAGGCGAACGACGTCGTTCCGAAGACGAGGAAGGCCAACAGGGCTATGAAGCCGACCGGGGCCCGGCGTCCGATGAGTGTGGACCCGAGGAGAAACACGCCACAGGCCAAGGCCAGGATCAAGGAGGTGAACGGAGCATCGGGGTTTTTGCTGAAGTGGACCTTGTCCTCAGTCTCCAAGAGGTAGACGCCGATCCCGAGGGCGAATGCAGCCGCCGCGGCAGCCAGCGACAGCCGCCTTTCCTTGTCGTCAAGCCTCTCGACGGCCCTCTTCGTGGAGGTTCGCCCGGTGGAGGCCCCGGTCGAGCGGGCGGGAGGCGTACGGGGCCTCGTCCCCCCGCCAGTGGTAGCCGTCGGCTGACGTGGCCACAAACGTTCAGTCCACGAGATGCGATCGCTCCCGTCGCCTTCGGATTCGTCGTCGGAACGGTCGGCCATGGCAACCAAGGCTACCGGCCTTGGTCGCCGCCATTAGCGGCGTAGTGGCCAAAGTGGCACCGGATGCCTCGCTCCCGTTTGGGGAGTCGGTCGGTCAGCCGGTTTGTCCTGGTGGTCCCACCACCAGGCGCAATCCTGCGTTCTTGTCCGCAGGGATCTCGTGGAAGGTGCCCTGGCGCGCACCGGACGATCCGACCGGGGACGGTGGGACCAACGGTCGACTGTCGGGCAGTTCCCCGGGCTCATCGACGGTCAGGTGCAGATGATGGATTCGCCCCCTCCTGTCGCTCAGCCACCCCCGCAAGGGGTCATCGGCCTGGCTGGTGGGCGTCACCAGGCGTAGGCCCAGAGGACCGCCCCAGTTGAGATCCAGGGTGCCGCGACCAAAATCGTCGAAACCTTCACTGACGATCCGGCCACCGAGTACGTCCACGAACAGGCTACGAGCTTCGGCCAACATGGCCACTGCGTGGACCACCCACAGCAACGAGGCGGGTCGGGCCATTCCGCCGCCCTCCTTTCTCTGGCGACGGGCCGTCGGGAATCGGTCGGGTGGGGGACTGGTCCAGTCGTTGAGGGCCTGGGCCACCTGCACGACGACGCCGGATGCCTGACGAGGGTGGACGAAGGCTTCCATCCATTCGGGGTCGCTCCGGTCCACCCCGATGGGGACGTATCCGGCCTCCTTCAGCGCGGCCAGGGTGCTGTCCAGGTCAGGCACCTTGAAGGTGAGGTGATGGGGACCGGGGCCACTGTGGGCCAAGAAGCGGGCCAGGAAATCGTTGAACTCGACAGCGTTGGGCATGAGGACCTCCAACTTCGCTCCGTTGCCGAACCGGAGTTGCCCGGGAGCGAAACCGGTGGACAAGCCCCCCGAGAGCCACTCGGCTCCGAGGTCGGTTGCGTATCGGTCCCAGACCTCCTGCCAGCCGGGCACGGCGTGAGCCACGTGGTCGAGCACGACCCCGTCAATCGTCGAGACATTCATCGACACAGGTTGCCCGGAGCACGGCCCAGATGTCGAAAGTTCCACTTCCGATGCTGTGTCGACCGGTTGTGGGAGGGAGCGACCGACAGTACGGTCGGGATTATGGACTTTCGTCGTGAATCGGTGACTGGGCTGGCTCAGAAGGTGCGCACCGGGGAGATCACGGCGCTGGAACTGGCGAATCACGCACTGGAGCGCATTGCCGCCACCAACCCGCTGCTCAACGCCTTTGTGGCTGTGGACGAAGAAAGGGCCCGAGAGGCGGCCAGGGCGGTTGACCATAAGGTCTCGGACGGCATCGACCCCGGTCCCCTGGCCGGCATCCCCCTTGGAGTCAAGGATCTGGAGGATGCATCAGACTTCGTCACTTCCCATGGTTCGCCAGCCTTCGTCATCAACCCGCCCGCGCTATCGGATTCCCCCCTGGTGGCGCGACTGGTAGCGGCAGGATGCGTCGTCATAGGCAAGACCAACACGCCCGAGCTCGGCTGGAAGGCCGACACGGACAATCCGGTCTTCGGACCCACGCTCAATCCGTGGAATCATGGCCATTCCCCTGGCGGCTCCTCGGGGGGCAGCGCCGCCGCCTTGGCCTCGGGCATGGTGCCCCTGGCCACCGGATCCGACGGCGGAGGATCGATTCGGATTCCATCCGCCTGTTGTGGGCTGTCGGGCATGAAACCCTCGCTCGGTCGGGTCCCCAGCGGGGGTCCGCAATCGCCTGACTGGCAGAACCTCTCGACCAAAGGTCCCATGGCTCGCCGGTTGGCCGATGTGGTGGCGGCACTCGACGTTGTGGTTGGACCGGACCCCACTGACCTGCGATCGCTCCCTCGTCCGGAGGCGTCGTGGCTGGCCGCCCTGGACGCACCGCGACCGCCGCGGAAGGTGGCCTGGTCGCCAACGCTCGGGTATGCAGAGGTGGATGCCGAGGTTCGTACCATCTGTGAACGCGCCGTCGAAGTAATGGCTTCTCTGGGAACCGAGATCATCGAGATCGATACGGTTTTCGATCGCGATCCCGTCGATGATTGGCTCACGCTGGCGGGTGTCTACAACCTGCGCACGTACAACGCTATTCGGAGTACGCCTGTCTTTGACCAGATCGATCCGGTTCTGGCCATGGTGATCGAGGGGGCCGCCGCCACAAGTGCGGTTGAGCTGGTCAGAGCCGAGGACACCTGTCACGCACTCAATCTGCGGCTGGTCGATGTGTTCCATGACGCCCGCATCCTGATGACTCCGACGACGGCAGCTGCTGCCCCGCCCCGGGCGCTCGGCGGATCGGCCATGATCAATGGATCGGCGGACATCAATTGGGTGAAATTCACCTACCCCTTCAACATGACCCGGTCACCGGCGGCATCGGTCAGTGCCGGTCTGACGGCGGACGGAATCCCGGTGGGCATCCAGCTCATCGGACCTCAGCACGGTGACCTGGTTGTCTTGCGGTCGGCAGCGGCCTTGGAGGCGGCACTCGACTTCGATGCGCTGCCACCGGTGCACCCTGGACCAGTGGCCGGTGCCACCGGCTGACATTCCGGTGTCGGACCAGGGACCATGGGACGCGACTACCATGTCAGCCTGCCCGGCCCAGCCACTGAGGCCGGCTCCGGACCGGGGCGTTTAGCTCAGTTGGTTAGAGCGCAGCCTTCACACGGCTGAGGTCGGAGGTTCGAGTCCTCTAGCGCCCACCAGTGTGATGTCGCGAGACATCGTGGACAGACGAACCTATGCACGGTAGGCCATCAGGGGCTGCTGGTGATGGGTTGATAGTCCTTGGACGGGTCCAAGGTGAGGTGGCGGAGCAGCTCGCCATCCTCACTCAGGACCCAGACATCGAGGTCACAGACGAGCACGATGATCCGTCGGCCCTTGTGCCCTCGACCCACCCCGATGTGGTGGAGCCTGCTCCCGTGACGGAGGGTGAACACCCCGGTCTTGTCGACCTTGTCGTGGCGCACCCGGGTGTGCGGCGTCATCGGGTACTTCTCCGGGTCGGGCGCCGCCTTGGTCAGGGCCTCGTAGGCCCGACGGGGCGGGACCATGCCCCGGGCCGAGTGGGGTCGTTCCTCGTTGTAGTAGCGGACGAAGGTGTCCACTTGGACCTGGAGCTCGGCGATGGACGTAGCCCGGTCCCGTTTGCCCAGCCATCGCTTCAAGGTCTTGTGGAAGCGCTCGATCTTGCCCTGGGTCTGGGGAGGCGGGTTCAACCAGTGAACGCAAGTAATTCGGCGAGCTTCTCCGATGGTTTCATAAATCCGAGCGTTTCGCGGGGCCGGTCATTGAGGCTCCGAGCGATGCGGGAAAGATCCTTGGCGGTGCGTGTCGAGAGGTCGGTTCCTTTCGGCATGTATTGGCGCAGCAGGCCATTCGTGTTTTCGTTCGAGCCCCGCTGCCAGGGGCTGCGAGGGTCACAGAAGTAGATCTGGACGCCGGTATCAACCGTGAACTCGGCATGGCGGTGCATCTCTTTGCCCTGGTCCCAGGTGATCGTCTGGAAGAGCTCTTTGGGGAGGCGCCTGATCGCCCGGCGCATTGCTGCGTCCACCTGGACGGGAAAACGGCCGTCGGGAAGGTGCAGGAGCATCACGTAGCGAGTGGTTCGCTCGACGAGGGTACCCACCTGGGAGTCGCCGTTCTTTCCGATGATGAGGTCGCATTCCCAGTGGCCTGGGATGGCACGATCCTCGATCTCCTGGGGGCGTTCGCTGATCATGACCATCCCCGGGATGTGCCCCCTCTTCTCGATTCGGCCCTGGGGCCGAGGCTGTGCCCGTCCGCTGCGCAGGCACCGGGTCAGCTCCCGGCGGAGCTCGCCTCTGCCCTGGACGAAGAGGGTCTTATAGATCGTTTCGTGGCTCACCCACATCATCGGATCGTCCGGATACTCGAGACGCAAGCGCTGGGAGATTTCCTTGGGTGACCACCACTTCTTCAGCCACCTGGTCACCTGGGTGGCGAGCTGGGGGGAGGCCAGCTTCCTCGGTTTAGGTCGAAGGGTGGACCGGTGCGCTCGCTCGTGCGCCCGCCAGGCTCGATACTCGTGACGACCGCCGTTGGCCGATACCTCCCGAGAAATCGTGCTGACCGCGCGGCGGAGCTCTTTGGCGATGGAGGTGACGGTGTCACCACGCCGGAGCGCGAGGCTGATCTCCTCACGCTCAGCGATAGTCAGTCGCCCAGGGCCTGGCTTCCAGCTGAACGGCTTCACCGTCCGGGTCGGCGCCTTCATCACGACATTCCACGCCGTCTGCAGCGAGGGGTCGATCTCCTCACCGATCTCTTTGAAGTTCAACCCCCTGGCTTTCAGACGCAGTGCCATGGCGCGCTGCTCTGCAGTCATATGTGGCTTTCCCATCTGGGACCTCCTCGGTTAGTCGGAGCTTCGTCAGCTCACCGAGGAAATTCCGCGGACCCCTTGAACCCGCCGATGTCCTGGGACATGGTGTCCACTAAGTCACGGAACCGGACACTCTCACGCCCACCAGTTGTCAGCAATTCAACATTCGCCCGGTTCAGGGCTGACATCGCGTGTCCGATCGCTAGGGCACGTTCGGTCTCTAATTCAGACCCCAGCTTTGGGTCGTTCGCGTCATCCTGAGTTCGATTCGTCCAGCCCTCTGGTCTCCCTGGTGGCGTGCTTGGTCGGGCTGACTTCGCGACGCCAAGCTCAAACATGCGGGAAGTAGCCGAACGGACGAGGCAGACCGTCTGCCGGGCTCGCGATCGTCGCCTGCCCCGCAATAGCTTATGCGGGCGACTTCTCTAGTTGGAGTTGACCCGCTCTCGTGGACACTTGATTCTAGGGAAGACCCCAGAGGAAGGAGCCCGCAGTCGGTCATCCACACATCTATCCCGAAGAGTTCCGACGGGAAGCCTGTGAGCTGGTCCGTCGAGGTAATCGATCACAGCGTCAGATCGCCGCAGATCTAGGCATTCCCGATCAGACCCTTAACAACTGGATGAAGGCGAAAACAAGGCCACGGCGAGTGAACTGTCAGGAGTGATGGGCCGACGGACGGGCATGGACCGTGTCGTGGATGAGCTTGAACCGCATCGACCAAAATCCAGGCGGCGGCTTGGCAAGCTCGCGTAGGGACCGCAAGAAGCCCGTCGCCAGCACAACGGCGGCTGCAAGCCAGACAATCAAACCGACGGCTAGGAGCCACGGTGTGGATCCCAACGACATCACGATAAGGCCCGAGAACGCTACAACCAGCCCGACATACCCCACTCGGAGTGCCCATACAGCCATCCTCCAGTGTCGGTTGAAATCCAGGTCGGACAGGTCGTCCATACCAACGATTATCCCAGAATGCCCGATACTGAGGGGGAGGCGGCTCCCCATCTGGGGGAATAGCTCACCCAACCGGTGGTCGGGGCACCGAGCTCTTAGCGGAGTACCGAGTACGGTCGTGGCGTGGCCGTGACTTCCAGATACGAATCCGTGTCCCTCGAGGACGACCGGTTCGACGCCTATTGCGCCGTTCCTGAGTTCGCAACGGGGCCCGGGGTGCTCCTTTTCCAAGAGATCTTCGGGATCAACGACAACATCCGGGAACTCGCCGACCGACTGGCGGGCGCAGGCTACATAACCCTTGCGCCGGACATGTTCTGGCGTATTGAGCCACGCTTCGAGCGCAAGGGCGAGTCCGGACTCGGTGACGCCTTCGCCATGGTGCAACGGCTCGATTTAGAAAAGGCTGTTGATGACATTCGGGCCACCCACGCCCACATGGTGAGCATGCCAGAGTGCACTGGGAGAATCGGTGCCGTGGGGTTCTGCTTAGGTGGGGCACTGGCGTTCATGGCGGCCACCCAGAGCCGCGTCGACGGGCGTGGCATCGACGCTGCTGTCTGCTACTACGGCTCCGCCATCAACGACTTGCTCGACCAGGTCAGTCGCCTCGAATGCCCAAGCCTCTACCATTACGGCTTGGTCGACGCTTTCATCACTCCCGACAAGGTCGACGAGGTCGAGGCGGCACTGCAGGGTCGTCCTAACGTCGAGTTCCACCGCTACGCCGCGGGCCACGCGTTCAGCAACTGGGACGCACCATCGATGTACAACGAGGCTGCCGCCGACGAGGCATGGACGCGGACCCTGGACTTCTTTGCCCGCCACCTCTGGTAGCCCTCGGGATTTGAATCCAACAGGCTGACCATTCCAGAGCGGAACCGCCCCACCATCCGGTGGTATGGGATGGCCAATAAGCAGTCGGACACTCCGCCGGTCTTATCCTCGGGGTGCGAAGAACTCAAGGGCGATGTTGTCGGGATCTCGAAACGACAATGCCGAGTAGTAAGGCGTGTTCACGATGCCACCGTTGGGGATGCCGAGTTCGTTCAGACGGATTTCCCATGCCTTTAACTCATCGCAGTTGGCACAGCCGAAAGCCAGATGATCGAGCCCTGGCCGCCGCTCGTTGAACGGCTCGGTGCTGTCCAAGTCAGGAAACTGAGTTACGCCAACAATTGTGCCGCCGGTAAGCCAAGCGACGCGCCGGAACGGACCTGTGTCCTCGTCAAGGATTGGGTCCGAGCCGAACAGATCCTTGTACCAGGGCACACTCCGTTCAAGGCTCGTAACCGTTAGCGCCACGTGAGCAATCGCAGGGAACTCAAGCATCTCTCTTCTACCCTTCCCACCTCCTGGACGCAGCGAATGTTACCTCTCTGGCCGGCAGCTATCAGGGAGTAAAAGCTATCTGGCAGCACCGGTCGCCGCGCTAACTGAGGCCCCAGCCCCAGTGATAGGTGGCACTCCCAGCGTCGTGGCAAGGTCCGCTTTGCACACTGCGGCTCCTGCCTTACGGTGAGTGCTAGCTGCGGGTGAAGGCAGGTACTGGACCTACCTCTCTTGCGGGCAACCCAAGGAGGAAAAATGTCCAAGATTAAGAACATGCCGGGCGTTGCGTGGCTCGTCATCGGGGTACTAGTGACCTTGCTGCTCATCCCATCGACTGCCTATGCGGCCGCACTTAAGTTCACCGGTATCGAGGGTACGAGCACCAACAAAGCTGATGTAACACCCGCAGGCCAGCTTCTTACTGCTGAAGCTAATCCCAGCAGCTTCTACCAGCCCCAATTCGTCTACCTCGATCCGGGTGCCTACCTGGTACCAATAGCAGTGCCTCCGTCGTCGTCTGCTCTCGTCATTACGACCATTCATATCGATCCCTACTACAACCCCACCCCCGGAAGCACTGCAGACGTCGGGTTCGAAGTCCTGACCGGCACGGGGTGCACCGCGCCCAACGTCGGGTCGTATGAGCAGGTGGTATATCCCGGAAGCACCGGTGAAATCGACATTCCACTTGCACCCGGCCTGGCAATTCCGGCGGGGGCGACTCTGTGTGCCTTTGCGACTGGGGATTTGGACACCGCAGTGAGTGTGTCTGGCTACGCCGTCCCTTCCACAGCAGTACCGGCTAAGGCTGCTCACGCCGACCCCTTCCCGAAGCAGCCGTAGAAAGCGGAGTCACGGCCCCACTCTGATCTGGTTGGAGCCGTGGCTCCTGGTGGTACCGGCATCGCTCGCCCATGCGAGCACCTGCTCTTCGAGACAGTTAGAGAACGCACCCGCCACCGGTGGTAGGTGACAGGCATCTACCCGAGGAATGGTCGTACGGACACGGTCGGTGGCGAGGATGACACTGCCAGAGTTGGGGATGAGAGCTGACATAGCCGTGCGCGATCATCCCCTCGACATAGGTAGGCCATCGACCTATAGCATCCCTCGTGCCATGCGGGAATGGCCCGGTGGCGCGGTGTGCGGAGGTGCCAAATGCGTGCTTGGCGGATGTTCGGTGGAAGAGTTTTGACGGCGGTCGGCATTGTGGGGGTCCTGGTAGTTGGCGGGGCGACCTTCGGGGCAGTTGAGATTGTCGGGGCGAATCCACCCACTACCTACTACGCCTGCCTGTCGGCCCACGGTGCCCTGTCCAAGGTGGGGACGTCGGCTCCGACCTGTACCGGGGGAAAGCAGTTGATCTCGTGGAACTCCCAGGGTCCGGCCGGCGCCCAGGGTCCAGCAGGCGCCAATGGCGTGACCTATGACTGCTCGGTGACCCCCTATGCCGGAGTCGACCTTGCCGACTGCAGCCTGAGCGACGACAACCTCTCGTCCGCCACCTTGATGGGCGCCAACCTGGTGGAAACCTACCTCACTGGAGCCGACCTCAACTACGCCAATCTTTCAGGGGCCAACATGAGCGAAGTGGACTTGAATGAGGATCGGTCGAATGTCCCCGCCACTTTGCAAGGCGCCGATCTAAGCGGCGCCAACATAACCTATGCGTCCCTGTCGAACGCCACACTGACCGGCACCGACCTGCAAAGCGCCAACCTGAGCGACGCCACTCTGGTCGGCGCCAACCTGAACGGTGCTTTCCTGAGCGGCGCCAACCTGTCCATCGCCGATCTGAACAACGCCAACCTGAACGGCGCTGCCCTGAACAGCACCATCCTGATAAATACCGAGATAAATAACGCCAACCTGACCGGTGCTGACCTGGACGGCGCCACCGTGATCAACACCAACCTGTCCAACGAGACCTGGAACAACACGACATGCCCCGACGGAACGAACAGCAACAACGACGGGAATACCTGTGTTAACAACCTCGGTTAACTGGGCCCCCGCAGCAGTTAGCGGTATACCGGACGTGCCGGTCGGGGCAGGGCAAAAGCGCCGCCTACTCGGTGATGGGGGGCGCAACGCGGACGCGGGCTTGTGAGCATTGTGGGGCGCCTATGGGCCGCCTGCCCATAAACGGCTTGGCGGATCTTGCCCTTGAACTGCACCGCAACGGGATCGTCCTCGCTCCTATTCGTGTGGCTTCACAGTTTGATCTCCGGATAGAGGTGGTGGTGGGCGAGCAGATCGGCGCACCGGGCCCGGCAGGCCTGGGCAACGACAGGATCGATCTCGTATTTCGCCTTGGCGGTGGAAGTAGCGGGGGTCGTGGCTCGTAGCGCATTCACTAGGATGTCAGCGACCTCGTCGAGCTCGTCTGCCCCGAATCCGAGTGTGGTCAATGCCGGTGTGCCGAGTCGGATCCCGGAGGTGTACCAGGCTCCGTTCGTGTCACCTGGTACTGAGTTGCGATTTGTGACTACGCCCGCATCAAGCAGAGCGGCCTCGGCCTGACGACCGGTAAGGCCGAAGCCGGTGGCAACGTCGATGAGAACGAGATGATTGTCGGTGCCACCGGTGACCAGTTCTGCTCCTCTGCGTACCAACCCATCAGCGAGTGCCCGGGCATTTGCCACGATCTGGGTCGCATACGCTGCGAATGAAGGCCGACGGGCCTCGGACAACGCGATGGCCTTGGCTGCCATTACGTGGGGTAGCGGCCCGCCTAGGACCATTGGACACCCCCTGTCTACGTACGGTGCGTACTCCTCGGTGCAGAGCACCAGCCCGCCTCGAGGTCCGCGCAGTGACTTGTGGGTGGTGGAGGTCACCACATCGGCATAAGGAATCGGATCGAGGTCGCCGGTGAGGACCTTTCCGGCTACCAGACCAGCGAAGTGGGCCATGTCGACCATGAACGTGGCCCCGACGTCGTGGGCGATCTCGGCCAAGGTAGCGAAACTAGGGTTCCGGGGGTAAGCGGAGTACCCCGCGACCAGCACCAAGGGACGGAACTCCCTGGCCTGAGCAGCGATGGCGTCGTAGTCGAGGAGCCCGGAGGTGGGATCGACCCCGTAGCTGGTCTGGTCGAAGAGCTTCCCGGAGATGTTGGGTCGGAATCCATGGGTGAGATGGCCACCGGCGTCGAGAGCCATGCCCATCATGCGCTGGGAGTGCAGGTCATTGCGAAGCTTGTCCCAGGTCACGGCTTCGAGGTCGTTCACATGAAACACACCAGCATCAGCGAGAACAGGCCGTTCGATTCGGTGGGCAAGGATGGCCCAGTAGGCGACCAGGTTTGCGTCGATACCCGAATGGGGTTGGACGTAGGCGTGTTCGGCGCCAAAGAGCGCCTTGGCGTGTTCGCTAGCCAACTTCTCGATGCGGTCAACCATCTCGCATCCGGCATAGAAACGATGACCTGGAGTGCCTTCGGCGTACTTATCAGACAGCCAGTTGCCCATGGCGAGCAGCACGGCTGGAGAGGCGTAGTTCTCTGAAGCGATGAGCTTCAATTGGCGCCGTTGGGACTCAAGCTCACCGACGATGGCCCCGGCTACATCTGGTTCTGCGGCTGCGATGACCTCTATCGCCGATCGATAGGCGATGGACACGGGCGAGTCGGGCATCATGCACTCCTTGGGACGACTTCAACTGTTCGCCCAGGCGCACGGCATTTTCCGGCATGCTGCCGAAGGGTCGGTCCCCGGTGGTGCTCCACCCAGACGCCAGTAACGACCCGCTCTCATCGTAGCCTTGCCGAGCTACGAAGGGGTAGGTCAACCGGTCGACGACCGACTCTGAGACGACCGGCGATGGGTCGACTTGCGGACCGACACTGGAGACACTGGAAGTGCCCCCAGTGCTCGACGTCGGGTAGGCCAGGGGTCGCCTCGAAGTGCCTGCCGTCGGCTCCGGCCGATTGGCTTTTAAACGAGTGGCTTCTCGTCTGGACCTTGCCGCGGGTGGCTCGAAAAAGGAACGTGCACAAGATCCCAACCAGGAGTGCCCCGCGTCTCGCTAACCAACGACCAAGGAGGTACACATGACGGTGATCATCGGGATCGACCCTCACAAGGCATCCCACACGGCCGTGGCTATCGGGCGTGACGAACGGTGGCTGCCCGAGATCAGGGTTCGGGCAGACGGCGAAGCTGTTGGCCTGGGCCGAACCACTCGGAGAGCGAACGTGGGCCGTCGAATCGGCCGGAGGGATGGGCTACCTATTGTCCTAGCAGTTGGTTGGGGCAGGCGAGCTTGTCGTCGATGTGCCGACGACCCTGGCCTCGAGGGCGCGGGTGCTCGGCACCGGAAGGTCCGACAAGAATGACCCGAACGACGCCCTGTCGGTGGCATCGCCACCCTCCGTTCGCCGGGACTGCACTTTCGCGAGTGTTCGTGCCTGCAAGGGCCCTGACATGAGGGATACGTTGAACGCCGTGGACCTCTTAGAACTAATGGTCGCGGACGCCGGCGAATGGCGAAGATGGTTGAATGACCATCACGCCGATTCACCGGGTGTCTGGCTGGTATTGGCCAAAAAGGGGACGGTTTATCCGACAACCGTCTCTTACGACGAGGCGCTTGACGAGGCGATCTGCTTCGGCTGGATTGATGGTCAATTAGGGCGTCGTGATAGCGCCACGTTCCGACGACGTTTCACGCCTCGAAAAGCTCGCAGCCCGTGGTCTCAACGGAACGCCACCATCGCTGAAAGGCTGACCGCCACCGGCCGAATGCATCGATCCGGCGCAGACGAGGTGCGGCGGGCAAAAGAGGACGGTCGATGGGAGGCCGCCTACGCCGGGCAAGCCAGCATTGAAATTCCGGAGGATCTTGCCACTGCCCTGAGTGCCAATCCTCGCGCAAAGGTGATGTTTGAGACGCTCACGAGTGCGAATCGGTACGCCATCCTCTACAGGATCGGTAACGCCAAAAAACCCGAAACCCGCTCCAGGCGCATCGGCCAGTTTGTCGAGATGTTGGCCCGAGGTGAGACGATCCACCCCCAGGCTCCATGACCACCCGATAAGAAGATTCACTGCCGACGGAATGTCCCACATCGCCGGCTCAGCAGCGGCTGTCACCCGTGGTTGTTCGGCCCCTTGGTGTCGCAATGAACGATAGTGATCCAATCGAATCGTTGACTCATGCTACTGGCCAGCCCTAGCCGAGGCCGGCTCCTTCGATGTCGGCTTGGGAGGTGATATCAGGCAGGCGGAGCATTCGGAACGAGTTGAGCAGGCCGAGCAGCGATGCGAGAACAGGAATGAGGAGCGCGAACTGGAGTGAGATGTTTCGCGCGTGCGTGTTGATGGTTAGCACCTCGTCCTGCACCGGCTTGGGCTCGTCAGCGATCTGTTGCTGGAGTGCGGTGTTGCTCATGATCTCAGCATCGTGCTCCATGTGGGCGGAGATCTCCTGCTTCTGGGCGGGCGGGATCACGACGCTTGCCTGGGTCTGATTGGTGAAGCTCAGCGCCAGGGCCCACAGCATGACGCCCCCGGCTACGGCGAGCCCGAAGGAAAGCCCGAAGGAGCCGGACGCGGAGTTCACGCCCGCTGCCTCGCTCACCCGGTCTTCACTGATGGGGGCAAGCGTGAAGTTGTTGAGCTGGGAGACCAGCATGCCCAGGCCGCATCCGGTGACGATCAGCGGGATCACCAGGTACCACCCGGAGTCGACTCGTGGCACCAGGGGGATGATCGCGGCCATCCCGATGGTGGCTAGGGCGAACCCGGCGAGGACGATCTGTGCAGGACGCCACTTGTCCGCTTTGCGTCCGGCCAGCAAAGCCATGCCGAACATGGACAGCGACAGAGGTGCGAGTGACAGACCGGCCTGCATGGCGTTGTACTCAAGGGTCATTTGCAAGAAGAGTGGCAGCACGATCATCGCGCCGCCCAAAGTGATCTGCTGCAGCATCTGTTGGGATATTCCGATGCGGAAGTTCAGGTGCTTGAACAGGTCCGGATCCAACAGCGTGGGTTTCCCCTGCCGTTTGCGGCGGACGAGCCAGTAGGCGAAGGTGGCGAGCGTCACCGCCCCGAGCCCCATGATCAGACCCACGAATTGGCCTCCCTCCTGCCATACCAGAATGCCGAGGACGAGGCCGCCCATGCCGACGATGGAGAGGATGGCACCAACCAGGTCGATCTGACGTGGCCCGGTGTAAGGGACGTCCTTTACGAGACGGATCTGGGTCAGGATGACCAGGATGACGAATGCCTCCAGTCCGAACCCTACGCGCCACGATAGGTACGTCGTAAGGAAGCCCCCCAGGAGCGGACCAACCGCTGCCGCGATCGCCGCCGACGCACCCACCAGTGCATACGCCCGCTTCTGCGCTCCGCCGGTGAAGTTGCCGTGGATAAGCGACTGCATGGCCGGCAGCAGCAGCGATGCACCGAGTCCACCGATGATCGCCCAAAACACGACAATGGTGGTGAGGCTGTGCGCCAGCGTCATGGCCACTGCGCCGACGGCATAGCCCAGCAGGCCGATCACGTAGGCCCGCTTGCGCCCCATGAGGTCGCCCAGCTTCGAGTTTGTCAGGATGAAGGCAGCAGAGACCAGTGCCTCAAGAGCGATAGCAGACTGGACCCCGCTTGCCGTCGTCTGCAGGTCCTTGATCACAGCCGAGATCGACACGTTCATCAGCGATGTATCGACCACCAGTACGAACATGGCCATGGCGAGAAGAATGGCCAGTCGGGGGTTCCCTTCGCCCTGCTCCGCAACTCCGGGCTCGGATGCGTCGCTCATGGTTGTGCCACTCCTTCGTCAGGCAGCCCAGGGCTGTCACTGGCTCCTTCCTGGAATGAGGCCATGATTCGGCCCCCCTATCACACGGGACGGAGCCAAGGGTCCCGATGCCGGAATCCGGTCGGGACTGAACGCGTCCCAAATCACCGGCTGGGGGTGCGTTAGTAGCCATGGCGGGCCAGCATATGTGGACGGTATCCGACGGTTGCCCCTGTCGAAAGCTGACCCGTTGAGCATGCTCGGACCGGCTTCATTAGATTCGGCCGTGGTGCACCACGGATCTGATGGCCAGGATGACCAGGAGCTTGGAGCCGACCTGGTTGCCCTCGCCGGGCGCCGGGCGAGAAGTACCGCCGCCGCCCTGGTCGATCTCAGCGCCTCTCCGACCACCAGGTTCGCCTTTATCAACGCAGCGCCTGAGACACCATTTGAGATTGGTTCGATCACAAAAGCGCTGACCGGCATGCTGCTTGCCGACGCCATCGATCGTGGAGAAGTCTCATTGAACACCACGATCGGCGACCTGCTTCCAGGCGATGCAGGGACCCCGTTCGGCTCCATCTCATTTATGGAGCTGTGCACCCACACCTCCGGACTGCCGCGGATGCCTCGGGGTCTGTTCAGCTTCGTCCGGGGGGCACGGTTTCTCCTGCTAGGAACGCATCCCTATCGGGGAACGACGGCTTCGGGCGTGCTGAGGGTGGCCGCTCGCCAACGGCTCCGTGACCGGGGAGCGTTCAGGTATTCAAATCTGGGCGGCGCCATCCTCGGACAACTCATAGCATTGGCCGCGGGCGCCGACTACGGGGCTTTGATGACCGAGCGGATCTTCGCTCCGTTAGGGATGACCGCCTCTTTTATAGCAAGCCCACAACATATGGCCCCGTCCGGCTGGTCATCGTTGGGTCTCCGGCGTCCGCCGTGGACCACCATGGGTGGCTTTGCGCCGGCGGGCGGCGTAGTCAGTACGCTTCGCGACATGACCTGGCTTGCTGTGGCCTTGTTGGACGGCTCGGCGCCGGGAAGCAGTTCATTGGCACCGATCGAAGGCGTTGCGACCGCCGGACCCAACCGGGCGAGCGGCATGTTCTGGGGTATCGAACTGGAGCCTGGAACCGACCGGAGCCTGATTGCGCACAATGGCCGGACCGGTGGATATTCCTCTTTCCTGGGACTCTCCCCCCGTTCGGGTCGAGGGATGACTGTTCTGGCCAACGTCTCACGGGCCAGCGACCAGCAACGAATCATCACAGGACTGGCGCCCCGTTTTGGCACTCTAGAGCGCCCTGACTCTGACGGCTAGCGCTCTGATGCTGCCGCAGAGGGTCCCTGACCCACCGGGTCGGACCACATATCCACCGCGGCTGGATTGACCCGCTCGGCATCGGCACATTGCGGGTACCCAGCGGCTTGGTCGGGCTTAGAGGAGACTGGGCGTGATGAACTGGGGAGAGTTCACAGTGGTCGAAGCGACCGACTCGGACACCAATGCGCTACTCAATCTCCGCGACGATGCCGCCCGATGGCTCCTATCCCAAGGGATCGACCAGTGGCGACCGGGCGAGATCCCTTACTCTTGGGACCGGGGTGACGACTATCTCGTCTTTGTTCTTTGGTACCAGGAGCACCGGGTGGGAACGGTCACGGTCTTGTGGGACGACCCCGTGATCTGGGGCGAGCAGCCCGTCCCTGCCGGTTACGTCCATAACCTCATCGTGGCCAGGCCCTTTGGCGGACGAGGTCTGGGTCTTGGACTTCTTCAGTGGGCTGAGAAGTTTGTGACCGAGTCTGGCAGGAGGCTGGCCAGGCTCGACTGTGGCGCTCGGAGCCGCAAGCTACGCGGCCTATACGAATCAGTGGGCTATCGCTGGGTGCGGGATCAGCAAAACACGTGGTTGGAACCCGGCCTGGCGCTCGCGCTCTACGAGAAGGATTTGCGTGACGATCGCCCTATCTGATTTCGACGGAAAGGATACCAAGCCCCGACAAAGTGCCTATCTAGCAGATCGACACGGTCGCTAAAACGAGAGTCCCCCTCGGGTATGGGGCGCTACACCTCTCGTGGGTCGGGGGCGGGCATATCCGGCCGTAGATAACAGTGGGGATCGCATTCTGTCGCTGGTTCGGCCCCAGGGTTTAGGGAACAACTGCTATGGCTTCAATAGACACAAGTAGCCCACGGGGGAGCACGACAACAGGCGAAGATCGCGCCGGAGGACTTGTCGGGAAGAACTCGGCGTACAGGCGGTTCGCGGCCTCACCATCATCCAGATCAGTCAAGAACGTGGTGGTCTTGACGACGTGCTTCAGACCACTGCCGGCATCGTCCAGAATGGCAGTGAGGTTCCGAAAGGCCTGCCTCCACTCGGCCTCGAATCCGCCGTAAACTGCTCGGGCTGTGTCCGGGTCGGCAGAGCCACTGAGGTCGATGCCGGGTTGCCCGGCGATGAACAGTAAGCTCCCGACCCGCACGGCCTGCGAATAGTGCCCCATTGGTGGGGGCATCGAGGGTCCGTGAATCACTTGATGTTCCATGGCTTCGCTCATCTCGGCAGGATGCCTCAATCCGCACCCGCTGTCCAAGCCCGCACATCTGTTGTGCGGAACAGGCTTCTTCGCCCGACCCACCTTCCAGCCTCAGCACCAGACGGCAACGGGCGCTACGCTACAGCGCTCATTGTGAAGACGCGGCCTCAGCTCGGTCTGCGCGGACGGCCCGCCGTCTGGCGGTCGACAGCGAGCGTGCCGTGGCGACCGAGTTGTCGCCGAGGCCGATCGACATCCTGGTAAGGATCTCGCTGTAGGAGCGCACCGGCTCGCGGCCGACCGCACTGAAGAAACCGGTGAGCTCGAGCGCGGTATGGCCGTGCACACCGGACCAGATAGCCTCGCCGGCGGTGGTGACGTCGTCGACCTCCCATCGGCCGGTGTTGACGGCTGCGTGGATGCGACGGAGGAGCGAGACGAAGGTGGACCTAGCTGCCTCGAGGTCGGCGGGATCACCAAGCCTGAACGCGGCCAGCCTCGGCCCGAACATGACTGCGTACAGGTGAGGTTCCCGCAGCGCGAAGCGGCGGTAGCCCCAGAGGTAGGTCATCCAGTCGGCGACGGCATCGTCGGTGATCGCTCCGCGGTCCAGCTCGGTCCCGAAATTGTCGAACCCCAGGCGCATCACTTGTCGGATCAGCTCGTCCATTCCGCCGAAATGGGTATAGACGACGGAGTTCCGGACTTAGCACGGGTGCGTTCGGTCGGGCCGACAGCTTGGGCTCGGGAAGCCATCCCAAGACGTCCGTGGTCCTGCTGGAGAGTACGCCGATCCACGGGCGCTCAAGCGTCTCGGAGGCACCTGGCTCGCCCCATGTCGATACGGACCAGTTTCGGGTCTGTGGCCTGAAGACCAGGCGGACCAGCTGGTGGCCGTGGTCTCCAGAGCATCTCTCTGGGCCTGATGGCTGCATCGACTTTTCTGACCTGGACGATGACATCGGCAACGGGGCGCCTAAGCAGAAACCTCACCTGATTGTTCAGCGCGTACCGCTGTGCTGGACTGCGAGCATGTTCGAGACCGATGAAGATCTCGCCCGATTGCAAGGCCTCCTCGATCACAGCTACGACGATGCTGGCGATCATCTGAGGGAGGTGATTACACCCGAGAGGCGTCTTAGTGCCGTGAAGTTATGCGATCGACTGAGCGGTATGCGTCTCCTGACCCTTGCCACGGTGACCTCCGACCATCGGCCGATCGCCGGGCCCGTCGACGGCATCTTCTTCCGAGGCTCGTTCCACTTTGGGTCTTCCCCTGATGCCCTGAGGATCGCGGACATCCGGAAACGCCCCTGGGTCAGCGCCACCCATCTTCCCAGCGAAGAACTCTCGGTAACGGTGCACGGCAAGGCCAATCAACTCGACATGAAGGCACCCGACACCGCCGACCTCAGACGGGCTGTGCTTGACATCTACGTGCCGAAGTACGGACCGGAATGGGAGAGCTTTCTCGATGCGAACTCAATGGTACGAATCGAGGCCAGCCGAATGTTCTCCTTCTTCATGGATAACCGATCGGGCTGACTGCTGCCCCTGTGCCCAGTAGGGCACAGAGCCGATCGGCCACGTTCGATATCGCCATCTGTTGTTGTGCGCCACCGGAGAGCGCCACGCCGACGTCACTTTGGACCGGTTCGGACTGGCGTGCATTCGAAGCCCTTCTTACCGATGGTCTCCTGTGCCGGGATCACGTTGAGACACGAGCCCGGCGCTAGCATCAGGTCATCGAGGAGGTGGTGCCGCGTGATTCCACAGGCAAGAGCCCTGGCACTGGGTTTTGTGACGGTCGTGTCATCGCTGGTCAGTTGTGCGTCCACCGCTGCGGCGAGCCCGTCTCCCCGCAGCACCCCAACACCCGGTTACTGGTTGGTGGGAGCGGACGGAGGTGTTTTCGCGTTCAACGCACCGTTCGAGGGTTCCGGCGCTGGGTCGCCGGGACTGTGCGCCTTCGCGTTTGGGCCCAGCATCGACATCAACGCCGAGTCCCTTGCCAATGCCGACGGGGTCCTCTCCCGTGTGAACTGTGTGGGCATCGCCGGATCGGAGGGAAACCTTGGCTATTGGATCGCAAATTTCAGCTCGCTTCCCGCGGCGTTCGGTTCCGCATCGGCATCCGGACAGTTGGGCTGCTCCGGCCTCAACGGTGCCGCGCTCGGGTGGAGCGGTATCGCGGCCACGCCCAACGGCCGTGGCTTCTTTTTGGTAAGCGTCAACGGAGGCGTGCTGGGCTGCGGTGAAGCGACGCCACTCGGCGGGGTCACCAACCTCCACCTGGCTGCCCCGATCGAGGGAATCGTCACGAAGGCTGACGGAAGGGGTTATTGGCTGGTGGCGGGCGATGGCGGCGTCTTCGCCTTCGGCGACGCCGGGTTCTATGGATCGATGGGCGGCAAGACGCTCAACGCCCCCATCGTCGGGATCGCCGCCACCTCGGATGGAAAGGGGTATTGGTTGGTGGGGGCGGATGGCGGCATCTTCAGCTTCGGCGACGCAACGTTCTACGGCTCGATGGGCGGCCACCAACTGAACAGGCCGATCACCGGCATGGCGGCAAACCCGGACGGATCCGGGTATTGGTTGGCGGCTGCGGACGGCGGCATTTTTGCGTTTGGCGGCGCACCCTTCGAGGGGTCATTGGGTGACGCACGGCTCAAACGCGCCAATTGTGGGTATCGCAGCAGCGGCGAAATGAGTCCCCGCCAGCTAGGCCGGCAGCCGCCGAACCGGCAATCAAGGAAGTCCGTTACCGATGCTCGGGGATGAGTGGCTTCCCCAATCCGACCTGCGATGCTCTGCGATCACCAGCTCAAAGCCGCCTGCAACACAGCCCACAAGTTGGCGTTTGGGAAACCTCAACCGCTGCATTGCATGGGCGATCGCCAGTCCGTTCCTTCGGGTCGGTGATGTGTTGAGATTGTGCGGTCCGAGTTCAACGGCCCGAACTGCGTAATGACCGTTATTCATCGAGATAGGCGCCGAAGACGCCGGTTGCGCTGGTCACGTTTTGGCTGCACGGCAAGGGCATAGCCGGGATTGTGGGTGGTAGCTCGCTACAGGTGTGGACAGCTGGAGAGATTGAAATGGCCTGAGGTGAGATAGACCTATTAGGACTGCCGGGGGCACTCCCCTCAGTTCTGAATCTGCAGGCGAGGAGAAGAGTGAGCGGCAAAGCAACATCAGGTAAAGGTTGGGTGGCACTCGTCGCCTTGGCCACGGCACAGTTCCTCATGGTCCTCGACCAGTCGGTGATGAACGTCTCTATCAGCGCATTGGTCAAGGACTTTCACACCACGGTAACGACAATCCAGGCGGTTATCACCCTCTACTGCTTGGTGATGGCCATGCTGATTCTCACAGGGGCCAAGATCGGAGACATCATCGGTCGACGCCGGGCGTTCGTGATCGGCCTTGTCATCTACGCCTTTGGCTCAGCGCTGACTGCTGCTTCGCAGACAGTGACGGTCCTCGCACTCGGGTGGTCGCTACTCGAGGGCATCGGTGCCGCCCTTGTCCTACCCGCACTTGCCGCCTTGATTGCGGGCAACTTCGAGGGCTCTCGTCGCAAGGTCGCCTACGCGATCATTGGTGGAGTCGCTGGAGCGGGAATCGCTGTCGGACCAATTCTGGGGGGCTGGGCGACCACCGAGGTGACGTGGCGGATCGTCTTTGTCGGTGAGGTGATCATCGTGGCCTTCATCCTGGTCATGACCCCGAAGGTGGGGGACGCTCCACGACCCGACCCATCTCCGAAACTCGATGTGGTCGGTTCGGTACTGTCTGCGTCCGGCCTAGGCCTCTTCGTCTATGGGGTCCTGCAGTCGAGCACATGGGGTTGGCTCAAGCCAAAGAACTCTCCCATCACGATCTTTGGGTTCTCGCTCACCATCTTCGTGATCGCCGCAGGTGCCGTTCTGGTCTGGGGTTTCGTGACCTGGCAGCGCCACCGAGAATCTCAAAATCAGGATCCACTCGTTCACCTCTCCCTGGCTCGGATCCCTCCAGTGCGATCAGGGTTGATCGGGCTGTTTAGCCAGAACCTGATTCTGATGGGCATTTTCTTCGTCGTGCCGCTCTACCTCCAAATGGTCCTTGGTCTGAACGCCCTCGAAACCGGGATCAAGATGCTGCCCGTCTCGATCACCATGTTCGCCACCTCTGCCATCGGATCCAGGCTGTCGAACCGGTTCCCCGTTCGGGCCATCGTTCGCGCAGGCCTGATTGTGACGATCGCCGGTGCTCTCATCCTGCTTTCGACGATCAAACCCACGCTCTTTGACGCGGGATTCGCAATCGGCATGGGTGTGCTCGGTATCGGTATGGGGCTGATGGTGTCTCAGCTCGGCAACGTCGTTCAGTCATCGGTTGAAGGATCAGGACGGAGCGAGGCCGGTGGACTCCAGTACACCGGGCAGCAACTTGGCTCTTCGCTCGGAGTGGCTCTCATCGGAGCGATTGTCTTGATGGGTCTTACCAGTACCTTTATCTCCAACGTCGAACACGACTCCCGGATCAGTGCAGAGGTCTCGGCCCAGGTAGGAGTGGCAGCAGGCTCCAATACGAACTTTGTCTCCTCGACGCAAGTTGAAGCCGCCGCCAAAAAGTCAGGGCTGGATGAGCTATCCACTGCTGCACTTGTGGAGGACTACGAGTTGGCACAGCTTCGATCGCTCAAAGCAGGGCTTCTTGCTGCCGCCCTTCTTGCGCTGCTCTCACTTGGTTTCACGAGGGAGCTTCCCCACAGCCGACCGGTCTCCGGGGAGAAGGACCTGGCTGATACATCGGCCTGACAAGTCCGCCCCGGCTGGGCGGCCCCAACGCCAGTTTGGTGGGCCTGACCTGTCGTCTACAGCCGGAACCAATACGGGTTCGTCAGCGATCTGTCCGAGTCCGACATCGTGGTGCTCGGCGGACCCGGCAATCAGGTCATGCTTCCGCAGCCACCAGGATTGAGCCGGATAGCGCCGATGTCGTCTTCGGTGGTGTATCCCTACCGGTGCTGGTGTCTACAGCTAGTCGTGGTTGATCGTAGGAGAATTGCCGGGACGCGGCTCTGTCCGTCAGGATCCGGCCTCCGCCCCTAACCAGCCTCTACGCTCGCCAGTCGAACCGAACGCATCTTGAGTTAGGGAATTGAATGGACCGCAGCCAGTGGATCGAAACCAGGACGCCAGAGTCGCGGGCGCTGTTCGAGCGGGTCAAGGTGGCCACCCGACTCTCCTCCAAGCTCAGCAGCTACTGCTTGGACGAGGCGGAATTGATCCAGGAGACTTTCGAAGAGTTGATCGGCGGACCTGTTGGCGACACCTTTACCCTCATCCCTCCGTTCTATGCGGATCATGGGCTCAATATCACGGTTGGTCGTGTCGTCTTCATCGGTGCCGACTGTTCATTTACGGGTCACGCAGGCATCCACATCGGCGACCAGGTCATGATTGCTCACAAGGTCAATGTGATCACAGCGGGTCATCCGGTTGAACCAGACAAACGGCGGTCATATATCACCGCTGCGCCAATTACGATCGATGCGAACGTATGGATCGGAGCTGCCGCCACGATCCTTCCCGGTGTGACCATCGGAGCTGATTCCGTCGTGGCGGCCGGTGCAGTGGTGACGCATGATGTCCCGCCGGCCACCCTTGTGGCGGGGGTGCCGGCCACTGTGATTAGGTATCTCTAGACGGACTGGCCCTCGGGGGCCGATTTGTCGTCAAAAGGTCTGCCCATACGACCGCTGGCACGATCAACATTCGTCGAGTGCCAGCTGGTATCGAAAAGGGCAGATCAAGAGCAAGTTCCCAAGCATCGCCATCTGTGCGTCGTCGTGTGAAAATCGAGTCGGCATCAAGCACCGATCGCACATGATTCGTTCCGCTAGATGAACGAGGTGGGGCTCATGAGAACAGGCCCGGTTGGACCATGACCTTGCTCGCTATCTCGCCCCGTCCGAGCTTCTCGATGGAGACCATCACGTCGCTGAGCGGAACGTTGTTCGGTTCGATCAAGGCATCGAAAGGCAACGTGCCACTATCAAGGAGGTCAACGGCTGGCTGGAACCCTTCATCGTTGTAGTTGTAGGCCCCGATTATCTCGAGCTCGAAGATGATCAGGCGGTTCTGGTTGAACCTCGGCGGCTCGAAGCCAGTCCCGACGATCACAAGCGTGCCGGCATAGTCCAGTTGGTCGAACCCCGCTTCGGCAGCGCTGGCATGACCCGAGCATTCGAACACCACCGCGTAAGGCTCTGCGACGGGAAGTGTCATCGGTGGCTGCTCCAGCTTGTCGGGTGTTAGGACCCGGGTGGCGCCGACCTCCAGAGCTTGCTGCCGCCGGATGGCGGAAGGCTCGCTCACGGTGATGTTGGCGATTCCCTGGGAACGCAGCACGGCCACCAGGAGGAGGCCGACTGGGCCAGCCCCGGTGATGAGGACCCGATCGTCTGGGCCTACGTCCCCCAACCGCAGCGCGTGCAGGGTGATGGCCATCGGTTCGGCCAGTGCGGCCACCCTGGTCGGGAGAGAATCGGGAATTCGGATCAGGCCGTCGACTGCCACCGTCTTGTATTGGCAGAAGGCACCGCGGTACCCGATGAAGTCGGCCGTGGCCCGGTTCAGGCACACCGAGGGGCGGCCCCGACGACAGGGTCGGCAGACGCCACACCCCGGAGTCGGATTTCCTACCACCCGGTCGCCGGGAGACCAGCCGGAGCCACCGGGCGCGGCGGCCACGATGCCCGACCATTCGTGACCGAGAATGGCACCCGGCTTGGCGTACCCCTCGAGGACCATATGCAGATCGGAGCCGCAGATGCCGCACTCGGCAATCTCGACGAGAACTTCGTCCGGTCCCGGGTCGGGACGAGGCACTTGCTCGACGGCGATTGTGCCGTCGCTTCTATAGACGGCTGCCGGCATCAGTGGCGATGGCACGACGGCAACATTAGGCGCGCTGACCGCGTCATCCTCCGACCTGTTCCGTTTCGCAGGGTGTCTTACCAATACGCCACAGCCCACAGACGCGGCGGTGCGCCTACCGAGGTCCGTTCTCCGGTTCCAGCTTCAGGTTGAACGAGCGGTCCAGCGTTGGGACATCGGCCAACAACCGGCAACTGGTGTAAGCCTGCTACACCTGTGCAACCAACTCGGATCTGAAGATGGCGAACGCAAGACGGCGAGACGCGGGAGGCACCTAGCCTTCAGAAATTGTCGTCAACCGATGGGAAAGACGAAATGGGGCGGGCCCGACCACCGTGCGACTGGAACGATTTGGTTCAAGCAAACGTTCGGCGGGACACGGGTTCGGCGCACTCGTCGAGCGGTCGCTCTACGAGACAGGGCGATGACAGCGGGTGGTGAGTTCGGTGCTTTCCGCCACCTAGCCCCGGTAAGTTGGGGGAAGCCATTGTAAGCATGCCTATGGATCCAATAGGTTTGCGCCAATGCCCCAGGACGAGCCGCAGCTGACGGACTACGACAAAGCGGCCATCCGTAGCGTCGAGCTGGTCATCGAGGCGATGCAAAGCCTGCGCGTCGTGCTCGAGAGACGCGAGGAGACCCTCCGGCGCTCGATCATGTTCACCGAGCCGGCGCTCGACTACGCCGATGCAGTGAGAGATAACCACATGAGCGTCGATCGCGAAGCGCTCCAGGAAGCTCTCGCCCTCCTCGAACAACGCCGCCGCGATTCTCGGGTCGCCTCATTCAGGTCGGCCCTCGACCATGGGGTTTCGATCAGTGAATTGGCTCGTATCTGGGGATTCTCGAGGCAAATGGCCTCTCGCTACGCCCGGGAGGCACGTGGAGGGCCTGATATTCCGCGTAAATAAGGGTTGCATGCAATCCAGGTTGCGGTTAGGTTGAGGCCAGGCGCCAGTCGTTGTGCCCGTTGAGCTGGATGGTTCCGCCGCCTCCGGCTCCGGGCACACGACTGTGCCAACTCCCAGCTGGAAGCGTTCTCCGTTACTGTCTGGCCGCCGGTCCCTGCAGCCAGATGCGGTGGTCCGCTGGGCAAAGCCCCAGATCAGCGGTCCCCCGGGTACCACCTGCGCTACCCGGATGTGGTGCCCACCAGGGTCGAAGGATTTCTGGATCTGAATGAACGAACCTGGTTCCGGCGCGGTAGTCATAGGTGTGAACAACCCCATGCCTGCAACCATCAACCAATCCTTCGGCCGTTACCGGCGGACGCCGCTCCTCAGCTCACTGCTGGTCGCATCCCTCGCGGCCACGGCCGTGCTGGCCGCCGCCTGCAGTTCGGGACAGAGCAGCCCGACGACCACCAAGGCCACTGCAGCTGCCTCCAGCGCTTCAACCAAGTCGGTCAAGCTCGCGGCCGTGACTTTACCCAGTGTCGGATCCGTACTGACGGGGCCAAATGGTCGGACCCTCTACTACTTCACGACGGATTCAGGCAGCTCCACCAGCTGCACCGGACAGTGTGCCGCCGTGTGGCCACCGCTGGTCGTGCCGTCGGGGGCTCGGCCAGCACTTTCCTCGGGGGTTTCGGGGACGATCGGAACTGCGACGCGCCCCGACGGATCGACCCAGGTCACCTATGACGGCCATCTCGTCTACTACTACCAGGGCGACACCGCCGCAGGCCAAGACAAAGGCCAGGGCGTCGATGGGACGTGGTTCGTGCTGAAGACGTCCAACGCTTCTGCGGCGAGAAGTCCCACCACGACGTCGGGAGGGGGCGGGGGTGGAGTCGGCTTCTAGCCAGCTTGTTGAACGCTGGGAGCCGGCGCTCGGCCCCTTCGCCCGGCTGGGTGAAGGTCCATCTGCTCCTAGCCGGCCCGTTGAAGGCAAAGGCACAGACAATGGCGCCGATCAACCACGTGCGCGGCGCATCTATCTGCCCGCGCTTTTCATCGTGGCGGCGGCCGCCGGTCTCATAGGCATCGGTTGGTCGAGTCACTGGGGAGGCACCAGTTTCGCCGCCTCGTCGGCCGGTTTACGGGTGGTGGTCCTCGGCCCGATGACCATCGCCATCCTGGCGGTCATCCTCGTTGTCGAACGGGTACGTCCAGCCCAGCGCCGGTCACGCTTCGCCCGAGGGTATCGACAGGACCTCCTCTACACAATCCTGAACGCCAGTCTGGTCGTTCCTCTGGTGGTGGCACTCTCACTGTCTTTTAGCGAAGTGGCCCAACGGGACCTGCCGTGGATAGTTGTGCCACGATTCGGTTTCATCCCGCGATGGGTCGTCATCACGCTGATCTTCGTGGCCATGGACGGATGCAATTGGTTGGCCCATCTTGGTAATCATCGAGTTCGCATGCTCTGGCGCTTTCACGAGCTTCACCACTCGCAGGAGGATATGAGCGTGCTGACGGTCTTTCGTACCCATCCGCTCATCCATGTCTCGTACCTCATCGCACTGGTGCCAGGGATCGTCCTCCTGGCCAACGGCACCGTGCCGATCACATTGCTTGTCGCCTATGCCGGTTTCGTGGCCTTTGAGCACTCGAACACGAACCTCGGGTTCGGCCTCCTGGGGAGGGTCTTCGTAAGTCCGAACTACCACCGCATCCATCACCAGTTGGATGGACCCCAGGACGTCAATCTCGGCTTTGCACTGACGATCTGGGATCAGATGTTCCACTGTGCGGTGTTTCCCACCGAAGACACGATCCGGACCGACACCGGACTGCCGGGCCGGCCGCTCATCGTCGAACAGGCCACGGCACGGCCCCGCCACCTGTCGGTACTTCTTGCCCAGCTGTGGGGGCCATTCCGCCCGCTGAACAATGACAACCACGGTCTGAGTGGCCAGCAGAGGAGCCACCGGATTGCTGCCGTCGAAGAGTCGAGATTGTGATGACGACTGCCTCTCCGGTTGGAAAGACAGCGAGCGTTCAGGCATTGACAGCGGCCATATTCCGGACCGAACCTTCGGCTTTGGGCCGCGACGTAGCGGTGGTGCCCGTGCGCATCGCACTGGTCTGGATCTTCGTCTACTACGGAGCTGGGAAGCTCTTCGGTGCATTCAATGGTCCGGGGATCCACCGTACGGCGCTGTTCATGTCGAACACGGCCCACCTTCATCCAGGCGGCTTCTTTGCCGTACTGGGTGGGGTGATCGAGTTTGGCGGTGCCATCGCTATCGCATTCGGTTTCATATCGCGGTTGGCCGGATTGGCACTATTTGGCGATCAGGTAATGGCAATGATCACCGTCTCGTGGGCGCATGGCATCAATTCGCTGACGGCGACGCCTGGCTATGAGTTCAACCTGGCCCTTGCCACCATGGCGCTCGTCATCGTCGGACTCGGCGCCGGCCGACTGAGCATCGATGCTCTCATCGCCCGCCACCTTCGCTCGGCAGACGCTTCTGTGGCCACGAGTTTGGCGAGAATCCATCGTCGCCCAAGTCCGAACAGATCCGCGTGACAAACGTCCAGGCGCCATGATGAGTCCCGCCGATCAGACGCTCTACGCTGATCGACCGGGAACGAACGCCTCGGGTCAGGCATTGAGGAAATCGGCAACAACCGCCGGTGCCGACAACGGCGCCGAATGGCCAGCGTCCTCACACCGGACCCGTATCGTCCGGCTGTCTGCCAATCTTGTCGGAGCGTGTGGCGCCGTGCTCTTCGCACGCGCCGGACTCCAGTACTACCTGAATACCCATTCGCTGATTGGTGCCGTGTTCCTGGCCGAGCAGCTTTGGATCGTCGTCGCCTACATGGTGAGACGTCCGGCACGCCGCGTGAGCCAGAGAGTGAGTGACTGGCTCCTGGCCTTCGGCGGCACCTTCGGGGGAGTGTTGTTCAGGCCCAATGGCGCACATCTGCATGCAGGAATCGTTATCGGCCTCGGCTTTCAATTGGCCGGACTGGCGGTGTGCGTGGCCTCCTTCTTTACTCTGGGTCGCTCGTTCGGGTTTGCTCCCGCCGATCGGGGGCTGAAACGCCGCGGTCCCTACTCGGTCGTTCGTCACCCAATCTATGCGGCCTACTTTCTCCTCCAATTCGGGTATCTGCTGCAAAGCCTTTCGGTGCGGAACGCCCTTGTGGTGGTGCTTGTGTGCAGCTGCAATGTCAGTCGAGCCCTGGCAGAGGAGCGATTCCTTGCCACGAGTGGTGACTACGGCGACTACCGGAACACAGTCCAATGGCGACTGCTTCCCGGAGTCTGGTAGTGGCGGGCGTCCAGACAATCGACACAACCCACGCCACACGACCCACTACCCCGATCTAGGTCCGGATGTTTCAGTCATCGGGGAGCTGGCGGCGCCCCGAGATTGTCAACATTGTTGACTCGGATGAACAAACGGCCCACCGCACCCGTATTCACTAGAGAGTGCGTGTCCCGGCAGGGATCATCTGGCTCGGAACCAATGAGAGGAATCCGTATGAAGCGTGTGCGATTGCTGCCCATCTTGGTGGCTGGTGGACTTGTTCTGGCGGCATGTACTGCCTCCGGGGCCAATTCACCAGCTGTATCGCACGATCGACCGAAGAGTTCGACGACGACAGCTCCTCGGACCAGGGCGACTACAACGACGGTTCCGTCGGTGACCGCTTCAACAGCCAAGACAAACGCGACTCAGCCGACCATGGTCTCCCATGCCGCACCTCCTCCGGTGACGGCACCACCGGCCACCGCCCCCCCGGTGACGGCACCACCGGCCACGGCCCCTCCGGCCACCGCTCCACCGGCCACCGCACCCCGGGTGACGGCACCACCGGCCACCACCCCTCCGACCACGACGACGACCACCAGCGCAGGGGGCGGCGGGGGTGGAGTCGGGTTCTAGGTCATTCGACGAGAGATCGGGGGCCCATGGGCCGGTGGCTGTCTACGCCGACCAGCACGAGAGTGTCGCGGGAGGGTTGAGGCGTCACCTCTGCCTTTTTGAGGCGACCCAAAGGGTCGGATCTCAGGTGATGGTCAGAGGGATCGTAGCCGCGGTCGCCGTCTTTGTCCTGACCGTCTTGGTGCCGCGGAGGGAGGTCACCGTCTCTGTCAGTCTGACCGCAATCGAACTCGGGCCGGCAACCAGGTCCTTGTCGGGCGTCCCGGACAGCACGCCGCGCCAGGATGGCTTCATCCCCCTGGGCCGGGCGACCGTGGCCCACTTCAAGGTGTTGGTGTGGCCGGAGTCGCTCGTCCCTGCGCCGACAACCTGGAGTGTCACGGCGGGGAGATGCGAACCGCCGAGCGGGTGGGACCGTGGGGCGGAGGCGGCGCGCTGGGGCACGTGTCCGAAGCGGCCCCACACCCCGGGGAGGAAAGAGGAATGGAAGCGTCCGTAGGCCCGCGCCCCTGCCCGGTTCTGTTCAGAGTCGGATGTTATCTGCACCACCCGAAGATACCCGGGCGGTGGTGTCGACGATCACGGGAGGATGCGGGTCCGGTGGGGCCATGCGGTGCTGTGTCGAGCGGGGCGTGACCGCCCGCACGGCCCCAGTGACGATTACAAGAATCAGTGCCGTCAAGCTGGCTACCACGAACAGGGCGGCGATCAGCATCAAACCGCTGACGAAGAGCACGGCACCGATCAGCGCCGTCATCACGGTAGTGATCGTGACGGCGAAACTCGAGCCAGGGTCCCGGGCCGTGGGGTGCGCCGGTAAGGGCGGCCTGGTGAGCCGGGTCGCAGTGTCCACCGGCATGGCTAGCGGCCGCCCGATGGCAGGCGCTGTGGCCGCCCATTGACCAGGTAGACCAAGCCGGCGGCCACCGCCACCTCGAGGATGACGGTGAAAAGGCCGATGCCGAGGATCGCCCCGATCAGGCTGCCCACGAAGGCCCCGACGAGACCGACCCCGAGGGTGCGCAGGACGCCGATCGGATTCGGACCTGGGACGACGAGGCGTCCCAGTCCACCGATCACCGTGGCGACGATGAGAAGTGTGATCATGTAGCCGATGATGCTCATGATGACATTCTGCTCGTCGAACATCGACTTTGGGTAAGAGCCGTATAACAAACAGCGAAGAATGTGGCCGCCCGGCCCCAAGGCCTGAGGAGACCCCGTGGACCGAGCAGATGGCGCCGCCGCACGGGGCCCGAGGAGACTTTAGGGCGATGACCTGATCAGTTGGGGATCGAGGGCGTTGATTCGGCTGCTGCCTTGAGCTGCTCGAGTGTCGTCTCCATCGATGCCCTGTTGTGCGTCGTCCGGTCGGTGACCCCCGTCGCCCACTTCCCGACCATCTTGGCCAGCGGACCACGGCGATCGATCCAGGTCTCGGTCACTCGACAGCCCGATGGGGTCATCTCGAAGGCGTAGCGCCATTCGGCGATATTGAGGCCCAGTGCCTTGATCCGGAAACTGAAGAGGCGGTCGGGTTCGACGTCGACCACGGTCCCCTGGGTCTTCCACCTCCTCGTACCGTTGTGGTTCACACTGGCGAACACCGCTCCGGGCCGTGGGCCGTCCGTCCCACCGATCCATGTCGCTCCGTCGCTCTCCGGTGACCATCGGCCCATCTGGGTCATGTCGGTGACCAGTGACCACACCTGGTCCACCGGAGCGCCTATTTCCCGCGACACGGTTACCTTTCCAGCCATTGGGTCCGCCTTTGCTTTGTCATGAACAACGTCCGCCATCTATTTCTAACACCTGACGACGAGGGGGGGAAGACCACCGGCGGGGACCCAGCTCGGGGCTACGCCCGGGCGTCCGTAGGCGGTCCTTCTACAGTGTGATCGAAGGGCCGGAGGTCGATGGAGTAGATCCTCGGTACCTGACGTCGCATGGACACCGAGTAGGAGCCTAAATGAGTGCAGAAGCAGCCAAGGGGGTGGCCCTCGTCACCGGCGGCAGCCGGGGAATCGGAAAGGTGATCGCCGTGCACCTGGCCCGAGCCGGCTACGACGTGGCCGTCGGGGCCAGAACGATCCACGACGGCGAAGAGCGGGAACACTCGTCGACGGTGGCCGCATCCAATACGCGACCGCTGCCGGGCTCACTCGACTCGACGGCGGCGCTCATCGAGGGGGAAGGGCGGCGGGCCCTCCCGGTCTACCTGGACCTCCTGGAACGGTCCTCGCTCGGTGCGGCCGTGGCCACCGTACGCGAGCGTTGGGGCCCGATCGACGTTCTGGTCAACAACGGCCGTTACGTCGGTCCCGGCCACATGGACCAGATCCTGGACACGCCGGTCGAGCTTTTTGATCGTCATCTCGAGGCCAACGTCATGGCCCCTCTCATTTTGATCAAGCTCGTCCTTCCTCAGATGGTCGAGCGGGGTCGGGGAGTGGTCGTCAACCTGGCTTCGAGCTCGGGAACCATGGATCCAGGTCGGCCCGCCGGTCAGGGTGGTTGGGGACTCGGGTACGGGATGTCCAAGGGCGCCCTGCACCGAATGGCGGGCATGATCGCCGTCGAGCTCGGAGAGCGCGGGATATTGGCATTCAACCTGAGCCCCGGGTTCGTGGCCACCGAGCGCATCGCCATCGACATGTCGGAATTCGGCTTTGATGCCTCAAAGGGCGCACCGGCCGATGTCGTCGGGGCGGTGGCCGCCTGGTTGGCCTCCGATGACCGGGCCGTGGAGCGCAACGGCCAATGGGTCGAAGCCCAGGACGTCTGCCGCCAGCTGGAACTCCTTCCGGCCTGGTCCTGAGCGAAGTGGCCAGCGACCCATTCCCGACCCGGGGCAGTCCCGCAGGAGCGGACTACTCTGACCCCTCCATGTCCGAGTCGATGACGACGCGCGACCGGTTGCTCGACGCCGCCACCGCACTCTTTGCCGAGCGGGGGCTTGACAACGTGTCCGTAGCGGAGATCGTCCGGACCGCCGATCAGCGCAATGCCTCCGCCGTCCGCTATCACATCGGCAGCCGTAGCGATGTTCTCTATGGTGTTCTGGAGCGGCACGTGGCGGTGATCGCTGCCCACCGGTGGGCTCTTCTCGAACAGGTTCGTGGCGGGCCGCCCCATGATCGCCTGGCTGCCGCCTCCGTGATCGTCCGCCCACTGGCCGACTTCGCCAGGCGAGGGTGGCGGGAACGTGCCTATCTCCGGATCGGGTCGGAGCTATCCGGAATGCTCGACCGCACGACCCCGGAGATCCGGTCACTGATGCGCGAGACGGTCGGATACGAAGCCTGGGAGCTCCTGCGTCAGCGGTGTCCCGAAGTGCCTGACGATCTGTGGCGGATCCGCAGGGAGCTGTGCATCGTGTTCGTCGGGCGGGCCGTCGCTGATTGGGGTCGCCTTCTCGATGCGAGTGAGAGCACGTCCGCCGCACAATTCCCCGACGACCGGTTCGTCGATAATCTGATCGCCATGGTGTTGGGGGCCATGACGGCAGTCCCTCCGACCAATTGAGAGGATGGCCCGGTGGATACCCAAGACCCCCTGCCCACGACCGGAGATCTGGATGCCCTCTTCGACTACCTCAAGACGTGGGGACGTTGGGGACCGGACGACGAGCGGGGAGCGCTCAATTATCTGACCGACGACCGGACCGCGGCCGCCGCCGGGCTGGTCCGTACCGGAGAGAAGATCAGCCTGGCCCATGACCTGGCCACCGAGCCACGGCCGGAACATCCTTATCCGGTCCAACATCACATGCTGGCTTCAGGTGACGCCCTCAACTCCAATGGAATCCCCGGATACGAGGCCGCTCGGGACCACCTCGCCCTCGACGTCCACGGCCTGTGGACGACCCACGTCGATGCTCTTTCCCACATGTTCGTCCGTGGTCAGATGTATGGAGGCCGCCCGGCCAGCGAGGTCCGGAGCGATGGTGCGCAGGCCAACACGGTTCTGTCCATGGCCGCCGGTGTGGTCGGCCGGGGTGTTCTCCTCGATGTTCCTCGAGCCCTCGGCGTCGAGTACTTCGACGCAGGCGAGGTGACCACAGTGGCGGATCTCGAGCGGACAGAAGCAGCCCAAGGCGTCAGTGTCGGGCCGGGGGACATCCTTCTTGTGGCCACCGGTCGGGAAGCGCGAAGGCGGGCCGTGCGGGGATTCGATGGTCTATCGGGTTTGCATCCCGAATGTCTGGCCTGGATCCACCAGCGAGAAGTGGCTGTTCTCGGGAGCGACGGGATCTCCGATCCGATGCCCTTCCTCGGTATCCCTCAATGGCCCTTCCCTGTGCACCAGATCGGCATTGTGGCCATGGGCCTCCATCTGATCGACAATGTAAGTTTGGCCCAGCTGCAGAAGCGCTGTGACGAGATCGGCCGCTGGGCTTTTCTGTTCTCGATGGCCCCACTCCGGATACCCCGAGGTACCGGTTGCCCTGTCAATCCGGTGGCTGTGCTGTGAGCCCCCCGGACCGCGACCATGAGATCCGAGCGACGCCCTCCGGTCCCCACGAGGAGTTGAGGTCCCTACTCCAACGCTACGCCCGGGCGGCCGACGAGCGGGACGTCGGCACTCTTGCCTCTCTGTTCCATCGGGAGGCCGAGATTGCGGGCACCGCCGGTGTCCAGACACTCGAGGAGTGGCTGGACACCATGCGGGCACCGCGCTCGTTCCCCGTCAGCATGCACATGATCGGCGACCCTCTGATCGAGGTGGCCGACAGTGGAGAAGAGGCCGATGCGGACGCTTATGCGGTCGTGTATCAGCTCGGGGATGCCGGTGACGGCAGCGGCGATCTCACCTTGGGGATCCGCTACCACCACCGTTGCGTGCGCCACCAGGGTCGGTGGGTCATCGCCCATCGCCGCTCGACGACGCTGTGGATGCGTTGATCCGGAGTGCCGCTCGGGGGTCACGCCCGAAGGCGTCGCAGCAGCCGGCCCGGTGTTGTTCCGGTGGGCCGTCCCCGATCGATGGTGATCCGTCCAGCCACCAGGGTGGCCAGAAAACCGGTCGAACGCTGTTCGAGCCGACGGCCCCCGGCAGGGAGATCGTCGACCAGCTCGGGCACGCAAGGCCCGACGGTAGAGGGATCGAAGACGTTGAGATCGGCCGTCATGCCCTCGCGGAGGAGGCCGCGGTCCTGGAATCCCCATGCCACCGCCGGCTCCAATGTGATCATGCGGACTCCCTCTTCGAGCGTGAAGGCTTGGCGGTCGCGCACCCAGTGTCCGAGCAGATGGGTGTGGATCGATGAGTCGGCGATCTGGCTGAGGTGCGCTCCCGAGTCGGAAAAGGTCATGACCGTCCGCGGATGCCGCAGCGCCCGCAACAACACGCTCTCGTCCTGGGGATAAAGGCTCGGTTGGATGAAGAGCTGGTCGCCCTGGGAAGCCACGCACAGGTCGATCATGGCCTCGGCCGGATGAAGCCGTCGTTGGGCGGCAACCTCGGCTACCGAGGGGTTGGGGGGCAGTCCATTTTGGTAAACGCGGATTCCATCGAAATCCGGGGGTCTGGCCTGCGCCCCCACACCTGTGTATTCGGCGTAATCGGCGGCCACCGCCGCTTCCACAAACGGAAGACGGAGCCGGCCGTCACCCAAGATGCGCAGCTGATCCTCGATTGACCGGGAGCGCAGTTCGCTCCAGGCCGGGATGAGGTCGAACGGCAAGCGTGTCTTCAGGGAGAGCAGCACCGAGATACCCCGACAATGGGTCTGTGCCACCATCCGGGCACCGACAGCCGCCGCATCATCGAGGAAGTCGAGAAGAAAACCCGACGTGGCGGTGGCCAACAGTCCGAAGGTCATCAGTACGCCGGTTCGAGCAGCAAGATCGGTCATCCGGTCCAGTGACCGTTGGCGCACTGCAGGATCAGGAGCCGACATGCCGGCATCGGCGCCTTCGAAGATGCCACCGTGCACTCCCAGCACACCTACCAACGCCGCCACCTCGCTCCATGAGGCGATCCGTGAGGCCACCGGCCGGCCGTCGGAGGTTTCGTGGTGTTGGGTACGGGACGTGGAGAACCCGATAGCCCCTGCTCGGAGCGCGTCGGCCAGTTGCTCGGCCATGAGAGTGAGGTCCACCTCGGATGCCTTTTGGTCGAAGGCTCGTTCACCCATGGCCCAGGTCCGGAGGGCAGAGTGACCGATATTGGCAGCGAAGTTGATCCCTTTGGAGAGCCGGTCGACCGCGTCGAGGTACTCGGGGAAGGTTTCGAAGGTCCAATCGATTCCGGCCGCCAGTGCGGCAGGATCGATGTCCTCCGCTCGTTCCAGGTTTCGGACGACCAGTTCCCGTTGATGGGAGCGGACGGGCGCCAAGGTGAATCCACAATTGCCCATCACCGCGGTGGTCACCCCGTGCCAACACGAACTCGAGCCGGAGGCGTCCCAGAAGACCTGGGCGTCCATATGGGTATGGCCGTCGATGAACCCGGGGCTGACCACGTGGCCTTCGGCATCGATGTCCACCGAGCCGCGATCGGTGATCCTGCCGATGGTGGCGATCCGGTCGCCCACCACGCCGACGTCGGCCCGGTAGGAACCGGTTCCCGACCCGTCCACCACCGTGCCGTTGCGGATGACGACGTCATAGACCACGGGACACCTCGATGGGGGAGCCGGTACCTGTCATCAGGACAGTAAGCGGTAGCTGTCGCCTGAACAGTAATATGCGTATATTAGGCCAATGGCCACCGGCATCCGAAATCCGCGGCCGGATCGGGCATCCGGTGATCGACAGCGATGGCCATATGGCCGAGCACCTGCCGACCCTGGCGCCGTACCTCGAACGGGAGGGTCTGTCCCTCGACCATCCCCTCTTCCGACGGTTGGTCCCGCCTTACGGTGGCACCGAAACGCCGTGGCACGACCAGACCCCTGCCCAACGGCATGGACACCCGGACACCCCGGGGCCCGTGGTGGAGTGCCCCGGCCAAACAGACAATCGATCTGGCCACCGCACTGTTCCCGCAGCTGCTGTACGAGCGGCTCGACGAGATCGGCATTGACTTCGGAGTGGTCTATCCCAGTCTGGGGCTCATCTTCATGCACGGCGACGACCAGGCTTACCGACGCGGAACGTGCCGGGCCCTCAATCGTTGCAACGCCGACCGGTTCGCCTCGCTGTCGGACCGACTGACCCCGGTGGCCGCCATTCCGATGGTGACCCCCGAGGAGGCCATCGCTGAACTTGAGTTCGCGGTGAGGGAGCTCGGATTTAAGGCGGTGGTCCTGGCCGGTTACGTCCAACGGCCGTTCGGCGCTCTGGCCGGAAGCGATCCCCAGGTGGCCAATACGCTTTCTGGCTCGACCAATTCGGCGTCGACTCCGCTTACGACTACGACCCGGTGTGGGCCGCGGCCACCGAACTGGGGGTGTCCATCGCCTTCCACTCCGGTTTCATCGGCATGACGCCCTACCGTTCGATCTCCAGCTATGTGTTCAACCACCTTTCGATGCTGGCCGAAGGCCAGCAGTCTCTGGCCAAATCGTTGTTTCTCGGCGGTGTCACCCGGCGGTTCCCGGGTATGAACTTCGCCTTCCTCGAGGGGGGTGTGGCCTGGGCGGCCGCTCTCTACAGCGACATCGTCGGTCACTGGGAGAAGCGCAACCTGACCGCCCTCAAGAGCCATCTCGATCCCGCGTCTGGTCGACCGACGGCTGCTGATCGACCTGATGGCCACCTACGTCGCCCGATGCCCTCTCCGGCGCGTGGTTCTGCCCCGCCGACCGGTCGAGGACGAGAGCGCTCTCGACGAGTGGGCGGCGTGCCACATCGAGCGGGTCGAGGACATCAAGGAACTCTTCGTCGACCGTTTCTGGTTCGGCTGTGAAGCTGACGACCCCTTGACCTCGCTGGCCTTCAACAGGGCGGTCAACCCGTGTGGTGCCGAGCTCCGCGTCATGATGGGCTCCGACATCGCCCACTGGGACGTTCCCGACGTCTCCGAGGTCCTCGAAGAGGCCTATGAGATGGTGGAGCGCACCTTGGATCGACGTCGATGCCTTCCGTGCCTTCACCTTCGAGAACCCGGTCCAGTTCTACACAGGGACCAACCCGGACTTCTTCACAGGGACCGTCGTCGAGAAGGCTGTTGACGACTGGGTGGGGGAGGGCTGAAGTGCTTGATCGGGTTCTGCGGGGTGGGACCGTGGTCGACGGCACGGGAGCAGCCGGCCGCGTGGCCGACGTGGGAATCCGGGCCGGAAGGGTGGCCGTGGTCGGCCGGATCGACGAAGCAGGGGCCGAGGAGATCGACGTCACCGGGACGATCGTCTGTCCCGGTTTCATCGACATCCACACCCACTACGACGCCCAGCTGCTGTGGGACCCGACGGCCAGCCCGTCGGCTGTGCACGGGGTGACCACCGTGGTGGGAGGCAACTGTGGGTTCTCGATCGCCCCGATCGGGGCTGACGATGTGGCCTACATCCAGCGGATGATGGCGGTGGTCGAAGGGATCCCGTTGGGCGCCCTCGAAGGAGCGGGGACCTGGGGATGGCGTTCGTTCGCCCAGTACCTCGACCGGATTGATCAGGGCCTTTCTGTCAACGCCGGGTTTCTGGTCGGACACTCGACCATTCGCCGGGTGGTGATGGGGGCAGCCGCCCACCAACAGGCTGACGCCGATCAGGTGGCCGCCATGGCCGAGCTGGTGTCCCAATCGGTCGCCGGCGGCGCACTCGGGTTCTCCTCATCCCTCGGCGAGGGACACCTCGACGGTGACCACCATCCCGTCCCTTCGACCTGTGCCGCTCACGAGGAGTTCGTCACACTGGCCGCCGCCCTCCGTCACCACGAAGGAACCACGCTCGAGTTCATTCCCACCGTCGGACCGATCCCGGAAGACCGGATGGAGCTCATGGCCGACATGTCATTGGCCGCCGACCGACCCCTCAACTGGAACCTCCTCGGAAGTCTGGCCTCCGAGGAGATTTTCGCTCGGTCAGCTCCGGGCGTCCGACGTAGCCGCCCAACGCGGCGCCCATGTGGTGGCTCTGGCCCTCCCCGACATGATGCGCATGCGGGCCAGCAACCTTCTTGCTGGCCTGCCGGTCTGGGCCGATGCCCTGATTCTGGACAAGGCAGGACGTGAGGAGGCCATTGGCGATCCAGCCCAGCGGGCCGCGCTGCGGACGGCGGCGCAGAAGATGGCGGACAAAGCCATGGGAGTGCTGGCCGATTTCCGCCTGATGGAGGTGGCCGATGCGAATTCCTCCTGGGTGGGGCAGGTCATTGGGCTCCATCGCCGACCAGCGGGGCACGGATGTCATCGACGTGCTCATCGACGTGGTCCTGCGGGACGAGCTCACCCTCTATGCCGTTCTGCCGTCGCTCACCCCGAGTCTGGGACAGAGTGACGAGGGATGGCAGGCCAGAGTGGAGGTATGGAAAGACCCTCGGGTCATGCTGGGTGGTTCGGACGCCGGCGCCCACCTCGATCTGATGTGCCATGCCAATTACCCCACGCGGGTGCTGAGCGAAGTGGTCCGTGAACGGGGACTTCTGCGTGTCGAGGAAGCGGTCGAGATGATGACCGACCGACCGGCCCGTCATTACGGGCTGCGGGACCGGGGAAGAGTGGCCGAGGGATGGCACGCCGACATCGTGGTGTTCGATCCGGCCGTCGTGGGCAGCGAGCCGGCCCGGCTGGTCGGCGACCTGCCCGGTGGGGGAGAGCGTCTGACGGCAGCCTCCCGCGGTGTGGTGGGCGTCTACGTTGCCGGCCAGGAGGTCGTACGGGATGGCACCGTCACAGGGCGCCGGCCCGGCAGGGTCCTACGCTCAGCCGTCGATACCGAAACGGTGTCGCTCGCCTCGATCAGCGCGCTCGCCGCTCCGTCGATGACCAGGGTTGTGCCGGTCACGTTGGCCGCTTCGTCCGAGGCCAGGTAGGCCACGGCCCCCGCCACCTCGGCCGGCTGGATGACCCGGCCCATGGGGAAGCAGCCCGGGCCAGAAGGCCCAGATCGGCTCCCTCCGGCAGGGTGAAGGAGCGCAGCATCGGGGTGTCCACCGAGGCCGGGCACACCGCATTGACCCGTACCCCCATCGGGGCCAGTTCGATAGCCATCGACTTGGTCAGCATGATCACGCCGCCTTTTGAGGCGCAGTAGGCCGCGTTGTACGGCGTCGCTCGCAGACCGGCCACCGAGGCCATGTTGACGATCGAATCCCTTTGTCTCGAGAAGAGCCGGCAGAGCGCTCTGGCTGAGTAAGAAGGTGCCGGTCAAGTTCACCTCAATGATGTCCCGCCATACGGAGGGATCGAGATTGCCCACCAGTGAGGCCCTGCCGATCCCGGCCACGTTGACCAGGATGTCGAGGTGGCCGTGTGTCGCCAACACCTGCCTCACCACCCGGGCGCAGGATGCCTCATCGCGGACATCGCAGGCCATGCCGTCGACAGGGGCACGAAGATCACTTCGCACGACCGATGCGCCGTCCGCCGTCAGACGATCGGCCACGGCCGATCCGATGCCGCCCGACGCACCCGAAACCAGAGCCACCCGACCATCAAGTTGTACCATGCCTCGACGGTACCGGCTGCGATCGGTCCCGGTACTGTGATCGGGCGATGATCTCGACTCCTGCCTCGGAAACCGTTCGTCGGCTGGCCCGTCAGGGTCACCTCATCGGAGACGGGTGGTGCCCCAGTGACAGCGGGGGGAACCTATGAGCACCGTTACGCGGCCACCGGTGTCGTACAGGCGGCCGTTGGCCTGGCCGGTGGCCACGACGTCGACCAGGCTGTGGTGGCGGCGCGAGCGGCTGCTCCCGGGTGGGGTGGTCTGGCTCCCGGTCGCCGGGCGTCACTCCTCTATGGCTTGGCCGACCTGATCGACGCCCACCGTGGCGAAGCGGCCGAACTGGCCGCCTTGGACAACGGAACGCCGATCAGCGTCATCAACCCGGGGCGGTACACGGCATCGTGGGTGCGCTACTACGCCGGCTGGGCCGACAAGCTCTCGGGCGAGGTGTTTCACGACGGTCACCGCCGCGTCGCAGTCCGATTGGAGCCCTACGGGGTGATTGCCGTCATGCCGCCATGGAACGGTTCGATGATGGGGATGGGGCAGAAGTGTGGGCCGGCATTGGCCGCCGGCAACACCGTGGTCGTGAAGCCGCCTGAAATCGCCCCCTTCGGGATGCTCCGTTTCGCCGAGCTGGCGCTGGAAGCGGGTATCCCGGCCGGGGTGATCAACGTGGTGGTGGGGGGAGCCGCCACCGGGGCGGCCCTGGCCTCCCACCCCGGCATCGACAAGATCACTTTCACCGGTGGGATCGAGACGGCCCGTGCCCTCATGGCCGGCGCCGCCCGCAACCTGACTCCACTGACCCTGGAGCTGGGCGGAAAGTCACCCAACCTGGTGTTTCCCGATGCCGATCTCGACCGGGCCGCCGGCGTGGCCGCCGTGGCCGGCACGGCCCTCCTGTCCGGTCAGGGTTGCGCCCTTCCCACCCGGCTCTACGTCCATGAGGATGTTTACGACGAAGTGGTGGCCCGACTCTTGACCCAGCTGGCCACCCTCGGGGTCGGGGACCCTCTGGATCCGGGAACCTTCATCGGTCCTGTCGTCACCGAGCGAGCCATGGAGCGGATTTTGGCTGTCATCGAACAAGCCCGGTCGGATGGCGCCACGCTTCTGACCGGCGGCACCCGATTGGGCGGGGAACTGGCTGACGGATGGTTCGTGGCCCCCACCGTGTTCGGCGACGTGGACCAGGCCAGTGCCCTGGCCCGTGAGGAGGTCTTCGGCCCCGTCCAGGCTGTTCTCCGCTTCTCGTCTGAAGAGGAGGTCATCGCCAAAGCCAACGACAGCCATTTCGGTCTGGCCGCTTATATCCACACCAACGATCCGGCCCGCATCGAGAGACTGACAGCCGAGCTCCAGGTGGGAACAGTTGTCGTCAATGGAATGGGCGGGATATCGGCAGCCACACCGTTCGGCGGGTTCAAACAGAGTGGCTTCGGACGGGAGGGCGGTCGGGCCGGGATCGAGGAAATGGTCCAGACCAAGGCTGTTCACGGCGAGGGTCTCTGAAGGATGCGCTCCGGGCCCCTCTGTTGAAAGGACTGGCCGCTGGCTTCCTGTGACGCCTTCGCGAACCCTGCGGGCGAACGCGTTGATCCCGGGCCTTGGCGTGGGGAACGGTGTCCATCGACTGCTCCGACCGGGGCCGCGAATGAGCACGGTTGACCGGTGTCGTCTCTCGCCTGTCCTCCGTCGGGGCACCTCGGTGCCGATTTGCGGAGGACTTTGCGGGGTAGTCAGATGGCAAGGACGATGGAGAGGGCTCCGGGTCCGTTTACGGGTACCGGAAAGGGGGGCACGTGGCCACGAGGAAGCACGCGATGACGCACAAGTCGGCGTCGCGTGGCCGTACGCAGTCTTTGGCATCGAAGACATCGAGGCTGACCGGGACGACCAATCGACCGGAGTGCCTCATCTGGGGGCTCGGTCTGGTGGCGTTGGCCGAGGCTATTCGGGCCGACAGCGTGGCGACGTCCTTCCGCTCCAACTACACCAGCATGAGTCGCCAATCGGCCTGAGTGCTCAACTGGCGCTCGCTGCTGACCGACGGACAGGTGACCGTGTGCGTCGCCACCGGCGTCGCCCTGGCTGCTGACGCCGGACCGACGTACGACCACTCCCGATGAAGGCTACGCCGGCCCGCGCCAACCGGTCGGCCTCGATCCGAAGTCAACGGCGCTCCTCCTCGGGGGCACTGCCGTCGACCGACCGGGCCGGCTCTGGTCGTGGGCGTTCAACCGCTCGACACGCCGATTAGGGAGCGGCCGCAGCGACGCCCGTCTCCGTTCAAGAAATCCTGGGGCAGCTCATCGAAGCCGAAGTTGCCGGCGGCCGGCCGACAACCTACGAGCTCGTTTCCCAGTTCACTCCTCGTCACGTCACCGGGCAGAGATGAACCAGATCGGCAAGGTCCGGGTCTGTCTGTTCGAAAGCCACGACGGGCGGCACTGCTTCGGACCGACCTCAGCATCGAGTCGGAGGCCATCCGAATGTTGATCCGTTGTGGAGCGCTTTCTCTGGCTGGGTGCTGCCGTCCGGGGCCCAGCCGGGTGGGGATCTGATGACCACGAGCTCGATCGGACGTGACGGGCCCATGGAGACGCGTGGTTGGTGGAGGCGCCGGTCACGGTCTGATCTCGGCATGGGCCCGCTTCGACTCCCAGGTGGGCCGTCCGGGTTGATCCAACCGCTTCTGCCGATGGCTGCCACCTACGAAACGCCCCGCAGGGGATCGGGAAAGGCCGTGGGGGAGTCGAAATCCACCACTGTCGTGCCCCGGTCGCCGCTGAGACCCGATCGCCTCTGATACACAGGCGGATCGGCGGTTCGGCACCGCCCCGCCGGGGGTTACCGCTTCGATGCCTCCTCTCTCACCCTCAATCTCACTCTTACCTTTATAGTAATCCTGTACTTGATAGTTATACTGTAATCCCTGGTGAGAGCGAGTTGTGGCCTGAAGGGAAAGGTCCTGTTCGGGTTGGATAGCCCGGTGATCGGGGTCACCCTGACTGAGCCGGTCTCGAAGTGCCTTCGGCGCCGTTCGGGCCCAGCCCGACCTTGGTGACCGGCGCCACACCTTCTTGAAGTCCATCAAGAGGTCAGGGACCACCCCCTACCCCGGGAACATGCCGAAGAGTCCTCTGGCCCGGAGGTCGTCCCAGAAGGCCCGCTCATAGGACCGATCAGGGTCGGCCCGCACCTCCGCATCGAGCACCTCGGCGTCCTGGCCCACTAAAATTCGCCACTTGTTCTGGCGGACCCCGTCGAGGATGGTGGTGGCCGCCTGGGCCGCGCTGGTCGGTGCTCCGTCCCGGAAACCCTCGCTGATCATCCTGATCCCGTTGCGCAGATCGTCATCGGAGAGTTCGGCTACGGGCATGCCGCTTCCCACCAGTTGCTGGCGGAGCTTGGACAGTTGGGAGCTGTCCATCGTGTCGGGATCGGTTCCGTGGGCCCTGTTCGAATTGATGATGATCGACGTACCGATGTGACCGGGTATCACCACCGATGCCCGAAGATGTGGCGCGTTGAGCCGGAAGTCGGTAATGAGGGCCTCGGTGAAGCCGCGGACGGCGAATTTGGCCGTGCTGTAGGCCGTATGGGGTGTCGAGGGCCCGACCGAGGCCCAGAGCCCATTGATACTGCTGGTGTTGATCACGTGTCCCTCATCGGCGGCAAGGAGCAGGGGAAGAAATACCCGGGTCGTGAGATAGATACCGCCCCAGTCGACGGCAAAGGTGCGATCCCATTCCTCCCGATCGCCGGTGACGAAGCTCCCACCACCACTGATTCCGGCGTTGTTGAAGAGGAGATTCACATGGGAGGTCGTGAATTGCGACGCCACGGCAGCGCGGAAGGAAAGGATCTGCTGCTCGTCGGCCACGTCGGCCCGGAAAGTCAGAATCCGGGTGCCGGACGGGGCTGATGGGAGGGCCAGCGCCCTGGTTTCGGCCATGGCCTCCACCGACACGTCGCAGGTGGCCACGTCACAGCCGGCCGCCGCCAGCTGGCAGACCAGCTGGCGTCCGATGCCGGTTCCGCCCCCGGTGACCACCGCTATGCGTCCCTCGATTTTCTCCACGGCCAACCTCCTCGCATCCATGCATGGTGGGCAGCGATCCACCGGATGCCATCTGAATCCGATGGCGGACCCACCGTACCTGCGGGGGGATGCAGAAGCCCTGTGCCTAACGGGCGAAGGCGTGCCATCCGAGCCACATCCACCCCAGCACCAGCAGTCCCTGGCCAACGGGGCGTGTGGTCATCCGACGAACGCGTGGAGCCCAGGGTGGGGACCCGCCTCTCGGGGTCATGACTGATGATCACCAGGACCAAGAATGCGACCCCGAGTAGGGCCCACACCACCAGGGTCCAGTCACGGGCTGTCATGGACGAAGGAGAAAGGACCCCAGCAGGAGCCACAGGCCGAATAGCAGGGTCTTTCCCACCTGGCTGGCATCGGCCATGTCGATGAGTGAGCTCAAGGTGGGGTGGGCCGGGCGGGGACTCTGGCTGTAGACCAACAATTCCCAGCCGACCACGGCGCCCGCTAGGGCCGGCCAGACCAGCCAGCCGACCCGCTTGGTCTGGAGCCGAGGCGAAGCGGCCGGACAACCTTCCTCGGCCGGTCCACCTGATCCGCCCGGTTCCGTGGCCCGCCGTCGTGAACGGCTGGCCGAACTCAGACCGACCCCAAAGAGAACGGCGGCCAGTCCGAGCGGGAGCGCAGTGACGAGATCCGCACCGATGGTGAAGGGCTGGGTGAAGGAGGCCCCCACCGCGTAGGCCACTCCTCCTAACACGACGGTGGCCCCGAGTTTCGACGACGCAGACCACCGCTTTCCCCGTTGCATCAGAGCGCCTCGGAATCGTTCGGCCAGAGCGTTTCCGGCTCTCGGCCCCGGGTCTCGGGGAGAAGCCAGACCAGACCGCTCAGGGCCATGGCCGGCAGGAATGTGGCCAAGGCAGCCGGTGCAAATCGATTCCCCACGTCGGCCACGGCTCCGAAGAGCACCAGCCCGGCCACTGCGCCCAACACCGCGCCGGCGATGTTCCAGCCGGCGACGGAGGCCCGCACCGAGGTGGGGAAGAGCTCGTTGACGAACGCTCCGGCCGCCGGCGCTATGACCCCGCCGGCCGCGATGCCCGTCAGATAGCCGACCACCAGGAGAACACTTCCACCGCTGTAACACAGAAGGCCGGACAGGCCGATGCACAGCATCGCCCCCATGGCGGTCGGGCGTCGTCCGATCCGATCAGCCAGCCACACGCCGGCCAGAAGACCACCGAAGCCCAGGATCCCGGCGCCCACCACCATGGCCGACTCGGCATAGCCCGGAAACCTCTTGACATTCTGGGCATAGAGGAACACGAAGCTGTTTGCCGGTCCGGATATCACGGCCAGACTGAAGGCAAGGGTCACCACGATGATCAGCCGCCTTCGAAAGGGACGGGCCACCGCACCGATGACGGGTCGGCGTCGTTCAGGCGACTCGGTGGCTCGTACGAAGCGGTCCGGTTCGCGTACCCACCGTGCTGCCAACGGCAGGAGGGCCATGGGCACCACGGCCAGGACGAGTATGCCGCGGTAGCCGAGCGTGGTGCCGGCCAGTCCGTACAGGACGGCCGTGGCTCCTGCTCCCACCGCATACCCGGCCGAAACCAGGGCCACCGCCGCCGCCCGTTGAGCCGAGTCGGTCTCCTCTGCCGCATCCACCTGCGCCACGGCGTAGGCCGCCGACAGCAGCGGTCGACCCAGTGCGAAGATGAACACGAACCACCAGAAACTCGGGCTCGCCGCCGAGGCTGCGGTCACCGCCAGCCCGAGTCCACAGGCTACCAGGATCACTTTCCGTCGTCCGACCCCGTCGGCCAGTCCCGCCAGCGGCAAGCCGCCCAGTGAGGCCAGCCGGATGATGGCCAGACCTATGCCGAGTTCGGTCCCCGACAGGCCCGCTTGGGCGGTAAGGGATCTGCCCTGGGTCACGTGGCCGAAATGCTTGGCCACGTCACCCAGGGTTGCGGTCAGGCCGAACTGGCCGAATCCGGCCGCCAGAGCAACGAGGCCGACGCCGATGACCGCAGGGTCCCGCCACCGACCGACCAGCAGCGGCGGGGGGACCGGGCCGGAGGGCGAAGTACCAGATTGAGGCGAGGAGGCCACCGGCGCATCTTCCGGCGACGCCTGCCGCTCCCGTGGACTCACCGGGCGTCGACGGAGAGGGGATGGGCTGGAGGCTCATGGGTACGCTGCTCTGCCCTCTGCCGACCGGACGGATTCATGCGTGCCTTGCCACGAGCTGACCAGAACGGCGCGTCCAGCAGCGTGAACAGCACAAGTGCGACCCCCGCCGCGCTCAGCAGGTACCAGGGCCACGGACCCAGCACCCGGAGCAGGGTCCACTCGCCAGGGGGCTGTCGGAGGAACATGTAGTTGGCACCGGTCAGTGCGTCGACCAGTCCGACCGCGGCGCTGTAGGCCACAGATATGGCGAACACCCGCATGACTGCGCCCCGTCGGGGCGCCATGCCCAGTCCGAAGACCAAGAAGGAGGCCGCGAAGACGATGCCCAGGTGTCCCACGACGTACTGCCAGAACACGAGATGGGGAAAGCCGACCGACAGGTCCGGGGTCAGCACCCCCTGCAGCGTGCCGGCCAGGCCCCAGAAGTAGGTGAGTTCAACCAGTATCGGCACTCGCCAGAAACAGGCGGCCGCGGCCAGCAGCACCGCCATGTCGCAGAGCGGCAGGGGAAGCGAAGTCTTGGCTGACCAGTCGCCCGCCACGGCCAGGGCGATGGAGTAGCTCATCGCATCGGCGGCCAGAGCAAGACCGACCGCCCAGGCCACCATTTGAGTCCACGGTCCGGGCTTTACCCGGGCCGCTACGCAGGCGCCGGCACAGGTGGCCAACCCGATGAAGACGCTCACTCCGTAGGCGAAGGGTGACACTACGGCAATCACACCCCCAGTCTCCCCCTTTACCGCCGACCACGGAGGGCACGGCGGTGGGGGAGTGGGGGCGACGGAAGGGTGGCCGTTAGCAGGTTCGTCGGGGTGTCAAGGGCCGGGCGCTTGTGTGATGGGTACTGTCAACTGTGGGCAGGCAACGAGTAGCGCTCGAAGAACTTCCACATGGCCTCGTTGGCATTGACCAGCACAATGCCTTGTCCCACGCCGGCCAGAACCCAATTGGACCGAGGTCCGGTGTTCAGCGTGCTGCCCGGCCAGACATGGCCCGACCCGGTGAATCGCCATAACGCCACTTCAGTTCCGGACCGACAGTGGGTGTAGGTGATGAAGGTGGCCGTTTCTCCCGCCGATATGGAGTTGGCTGCGCCCACAATCGTCTTTCCGTCGTGGGGAGTGGCATTGCAACCATCGGCCTTCACCCACTGCTTGATCCCTTCCATCACCGTCAGCCGGAGCTTTGGGTTGCGGTTGGGCACGCCGTTCCATTTGGCGATCGGGTCATTGATGCTGTGGAACTCCAGGGTGGGAACGGGGCGGGTGGGGTGGATCGTGGGCAGCTGAACCTGACCGGACACCGACGAGATGGCGGCAAAGTGGTTGGAGGCTTCGGAAGCCATGGCGTAGGCCATCATCCCGCCGTTGGATATTCCCGTCATGTACACACGTCGCAGATCGACGGGTGTCCGTGCGGCAACGCTGGCAATGACTTTGAGGAGGAATCCGACGTCGTTGATCTTCTTGGTAACCGGCAGGCCACAACAGGCCCCGGCGTTCCAGCCGTACTGTGCTTGCTTGGCCACCGGATCGGGGGTCAGCACTTTGGAGATCCTGGTCCCGTCCGGGTAGACGACCAGATAGCCGTTCTGGTCGGCATTGGGATCCATATTCGATGTGATTTCCTCGAGCCAGGCGTTCTGGGTGGCGCCGTGCAAATTGAGCACGAGCGGCAGGGGCTTGCCGCTGGCAGCTGCCGGAGGGACGTGCACACGGTAATCACGGGTGAGACCGTCGAACTTGATGGTGAAGACGTAAGCCCCACTCTTCGGCATCAAAACCGGATGTAGGTGCGATGAGGATGCTTCCGACACACCGGGCACGAGGAGACCGAGTAGGGCAGCGGACAGGAGCACCGACAGCGCTGCCAGGGCTCCCCGTCCCCGGCGGCCGCGCCTCACTCCAGCAGGCCCGTAAGTCGGTGGCGTGGGGCTGGAACCGGTCCCGATGAGCCGACAGTATGCCAGTTCCCCGGAATCGGTGCACGACCTGCACCGGGGCCGGAATCGGTCGAGGAGGGACGGTCGAGTGGAGGACTGTTCGTGCGCCGACGGCGCCGCGCCGACGGTTTACGCCGCCGCTTCGGCCAAGGCCTCGGCCAGTGTCGGGTGTACCAACATGGACTCGACGATGTCGACGGCCCTCAGCCCTCCGGTAACGGCCACGGCCAGAACGGAGATCAGTTCGGAGGCGTTGCGGCCGACAATGGACCCGCCCAGGATGATTCCCGTGGCCGGATCGGTCACGATCTTGACGAAGCCGCGGGAGTCATTGTCGATGAGGGCGCGTGCGCTGGCCGCAAAGGGCACCTTGGTCACTCGGATCTTGCGGCCTTCAGCGAAGGCGTCCGTCTCCGCCAACCCGACATCGGCGATCTCCGGATCAGTGAAGACAGCGGAAGGGGCACTGTCGTAATTGGGGTGTCGGTGGGTGACCGAGTGACCACCTACGACATAGTCAGCCACCTGTCGGCCCTGGATGGCGGCCACCGAGGACAACGGGAGCTTTCCGGAGAGGTCACCGGCGGCGAAGATGTGGGGGATATTGGTCTGACAGTGTCGGTTGATCGTCACGTACCCACCTCGGCCGGTCTCCACGCCGGCCGCTTCGAGGCCCAGTCCTTCGGAGTTGGGAATCGATCCAATGGCCATGAGAGCGTGGGTGCCGACGACTGATCGTCCGTCATCGCAGCGGACAAGGACCTCGTTCTGGCTCCGGTCGGCACTGACGGCCCGTGCTCCTTTGAGAAGGTGCACACCGCGCTGAGTGAAGTCAGCTTCGAGAACGGCGGCCACCTCGGGATCCTTCTGAGGAAGTACCTGTTGGCGGCTGACGATAAGGGTGACCTCACAGCCCAGCGATGAGAAGAGGTGTACGAACTCCACACCGGTGACTCCCGACCCGATGACCACGACGTGGTCCGGGAGGACCTTTGGCGGATAGGCGTCCCGGGTCGACAGGATCCTGTCGGCATCCAGGACTGCCCACGGGGGCGTCCTCGGACGGCTCCCGGTACTGAGCAGAATGGCGTCGGCCTCGAAGATCTCCTTACCGGCAACCGTGTCGGCCGTAACGGTGTGGTCGTCGGCCAGTCGGGCCGTACCCCGCACCAGGGTTACGTCCTGGCTGTGGAGGATTTTCTCGTTGGTGCTCTCGATATGGGTGACGATCGAACCGATACGTTCCCTCAGCTTTTCGAGGTCGAATGCGGCGTCGCTGCTGGTCAGTCCCATTCCGGAGATACGCCGGAGCGTGGCCATCGCTCCGCCGGTGGCGATCATGGCCTTCGAGGGGATGCAGTCCCACAGGTTGGCGGCACCGCCGACGATGTCCCGTTCGATGAGAGTCACTTCGACACCGAGGCTGGCGGCGTGGGTGGCTGCCTGGTTGCCGGCCGGGCCCCCGCCAATGATCACGAAGCGCATGGATACAGGCTAATGGGCCGGTCAAGAGCATCCCCGTCCGCCGCCGTCTCCGGTCCGGCCGGGTTAGATTGGCGTCGTGGAGGTGCGGTCGCTGGGCTTCGGGACCGATCTCATGGTTCGGCGTCTGTCCGGTTCAACGGTCATGGACAGAGGCGACCACTTGGTGGTGCGGACGCCGCTCAATCCCTCTTTCTACTGGGGGAACTTCCTCCTCCTTCCCGTGGCTGCCGGCGCTGACCTCGAGCGCTGGATAGGTGTTTTCGAAGCAGAGTTCCCCCAGGCGGGCCACATTGCCCTGGGCCTCGACGGGATCGAAGGGTCGCTGGGGGAACTCGACCCGTCGGCCATCCCCGGACTGGTGCCGGACATAGCCGAGGTGATGACCGCCGATGGCCTGGTTGGCGTGGGATCACCGCCGGCGGGCGTACCGGTGAGAGCGCTTCAGTCGGACGACGACTGGGCTCAGCTACTCGAGCTCCGAACCGTCGTGGGGGAGGAGGAGGGTGCTTTCACATCCGAACATCGGCGGTTCCTGGAGCGAAGGACCGAGGAGGGCCGGGGCGTGTGCGCCGATGGGCGCGCCGCTTTCTTCGGGGCCTTCGTCGATGACCGGCTGCGGTCGACACTCGGCATTTTCGCCGATGGCACGGGAACAGCCCGGTACCAGAGCGTGGAGACCCACCCCGGCTATCGACGCCGGGGCTTGGCCGCCGCCCTGGTCATCGGGGCGGCCGAGTACGCCCGTTCCGAGCTCGGTGCCCAGCGGTTGGTGATGGTGGCTGATTCCGACGGTCCGGCCATAGGCCTCTACCGCCGTCTCGGATTCCGATCGGTCGAGTTCCAGGTCCAGCTGCAGCGAGCCATGACCCCTTCCCCCGAGAGCTCCCCGTCGTAGGGCCGGGGTCCCTTGGGAGCTGGGTCTTTGCCGCCCGGCCCCCCGGCCGCCCCGCCCCGGCTGCCCCCTTGGTTCGTCGGGCCCACGACAACCGATTCCGTACTCCCGTCCCGGGTGGGGTACTAAGACGGCGCCCATGCCCGCTTTCATGAACGGAATGTGACAAGGTGTCCAATTGATTGAGCGAACATGACAAATGGGTTACGGTACCCGGTCACACCCCGGGTCGGGGTCGAAGTGGGCGGATCCGGGTCCGTCCCGCCGATGAGAAAAAGGGGAATTCATGAGGAGAACAGGCATCGTCCGAATGGGCCAGCGGGCCGGCATCTTCGGCATAGTTCTCTCCATCGGAGTGATCGCCGCCGCCTGCGGCTCATCCTCTTCGAGTGGGTCGACCGCCTCGGCGTCGACGACCACCGCCACCTGGGCCGAGCAGCCCCAAACTCCTCCCAACTACATCTTTCCCTTCATGAATCTGGCCTTCTTCAGCGTCAACAACAGCGAGCAGTTCCAGTACCTGATGTACCGGCCCCTCTACTGGTTCGGCAATGGCGCCACCCCCGACCTGAACCCTTCCCTGTCACTGGCTGACGCGCCGACATACAGCGACAACAACACCACCGTGGTGGTCAACCTCAAGCCCTACAAGTGGTCGAATGGTGAGAGCTTGACGGCGCAGAACGTCATGTTCTGGATGAACATGCTCCACGTCGAAAAGGCCAACTGGGCCGGCTATGCGCCCGGCACCATTCCCGACGATCTCAAGACCGTTACCGTCAACAGTCCCACCCAGCTCACCTTCACCCTGACCGCCCCGGTCAACTCCTACTGGTTCACCTACAACCAGCTGTCCCAGATCACCCCCATGCCCAACGCCTGGGACATCACGTCGGTGGGTGGAGCTCCCAATTCCGGGGGCTGTGCCGCCGCCCCCTACGGCACGGCGGACACCCAGTGCGCCGCCGTCTACACCTTCTTGTCCAAGCAGGCGGGCTACGACCCGGCCAACCCGAACGCGGCCAACAACTCGCTGTCGACCTACGCCACCAACCCGATCTGGCAGGTGGTAGACGGGCCCTGGAAGTTGACCAGCTTCGACGCATCCGGAAACGTGACCATGGTCCCCAACCCGACCTACTCCGGCCCGGTCAAGCCGACCGTCAAGAAGTTCGTCGAGCTCCCCTTTACCTCGGACCCGGCTGAATTCAACGCCCTGGTGGGCGGCAAGGTCGATGTCGGCTACCTGCCGTTCCAGGACATCACCACTCCTACCTCCAACGCCCTGGTCCCCGGGCCGAACAACCCCCGGCTCTCCAATTTCAACCTGGATCCTCTGTACGGTTGGGCCGTCAACTTCTTCCCCTACAACTTCAACTCCACCGGTGACGGCGGCAATGCGGGCAAGATCTTCCACCAGTTGTACTTCCGTCAGGCCATGCAGTTACTGGTCGACCAACCCCTGTACAACCAGAAGATCTACAAGGGCTACAGCGTGGGTACCTACGGACCGGTTCCCTCTCAGCCGGCCAACTCCTTTGTGTCTCCGCTGGTCAAGAGCAACCCCTATCCCTACAACCCGTCCAAGGCCATCTCGCTTCTCAAGGATCACGGCTGGAAGGTGGTCGCCAACGGGACATCCACCTGCCAGTCGCCCGGTAGCGGTGCCAACCAGTGCGGTGCCGGAATACCGGCGGGTGCCCAATTGTCCTTCAGCCTCCAATACGCCAGCGGACTGGAAGCCACCACCCAGCTCATGACGGCGGAGAAGTCGGAATGGTCCCAGGCCGGTATCAACATCAGCCTTTCGCAGGCGTCCTTCAATACGGTCATCGGCAACGCCACGCCTTGTCCGAGCGGCTGCTCGTGGGAAATGGCCAACTGGGGGGCGGGCTGGATCTTCTCCCCCGACTACTACCCCACCGGGGAGGAGATCTTCCAGACCGGTGCCGGATCCAACTCCGGCAGCTATTCGGACCCCACCAACGACGCCAACATCGTGGCCACCAACACGACCCAGACGCCGCTCACCCAGTACGAGAACTACCTGGCCCAGCAGCTACCGGTCGTCTACCAGCCCAACGCCGGCAACCCGATCACCGAATACCTGAAAGGTATGACCGGGGTGACCCCACAGAACGTGTTCAGCTCCCTCAATCCGGAGGCTTGGCGGTTCTGATCCGGGAGTCATGACCGGCATAACGGGTCGATCGTGACTCCGCCACCTTCCACTGCAGATCTCGCTCCCTCCTCCGATCCTCGATCGGTGGAGGGAGCCAGTGGCGGTCCTGTCTTTGACCGTGGGGACAGTGGCTCATGACCGGCTACATCGTCCGCCGGATCGGTCAGGCCGTCATCGTCATCATCGGGGTCATCCTCATCACCTTCCTGCTGGCCCGGCTCATCCCCGGCGGTGAAGCCAAGGCGGTCCTCGGGGCCAAGTCGACCCCCTTCAACGTGGCCCGGTTCAACCGGCTCAACGGATTGAACCTGCCTATCCTCGACCAGCTGTGGCGCTACGTAGAGGGAATTTTCGTCCACCTCAATCTGGGTTACTCCTACAAGTACAACCAGGGCGTCCGCCAGGTCATCGGGGAACGCCTGCCCAAAACCCTCGTTCTGGTCGGGGCGTCGGTGCTCATCTCGCTGATCATCGCCGTCCCCCTCGGCATTCTGCAGGTGGTCCGACGTAACAAACCGATCGACTATGTGGCCACCTCAGCCTCGTTCTTCTTTTACGCCATGCCCGATTTCCTCCTGGGGACGTTGCTGATCATCTGGTTCGCCTTCGACCTCCATTGGTTTCCCGTGTCCCCGCCCAGCAACGCCTCGGCCTGGGCCGTCTTCACCGACCCGCGGGCCTTTGTGCTGCCCCTGATCACCTTGTCGGTGACCACCATCGCTTCCTTCAGCCGCTATATGCGATCCTCGATGATGGACGCTCTGGCCGAGGACTACGTGCGCACGGCCCGGGCCAAGGGTGCCGGCCCCCGACGTGTGCTCTACGGGCATGCCCTCCGGAACGCTCTGATCCCCATCCTCACCCTGCTCGGTCTGGCCCTGCCGGCCATCGTGAGCGGTGCCCTCATCACCGAGGACGTCTTCAACTACCCAGGCATGGGTCTGCTCACCGTGCAGTCCGCTTTCAACGATGACATCCCGGTGGTGCTCGGCACCACCCTGGTCATCACCGTGGCCACGGTCATCGGCTCGCTTCTGGCCGACATTCTCTACGCCGTGGCCGACCCGCGGATCCGATTGGGCGGTGGTGACTGACATGGACGACGACGAGGACATCCGCTTCGACCCCGTCTTCAACGACGACGAGGACCGGGCTCCGTTGCCCATCGGGCACGGGCCCATCATGAGTACCGGCGACTTCGAGAAGGAGGGCCTCGTTCCCGAGGGGGGCGAGGCGACGTCTACCGGCGGCATCTTCCGACAGATGGGCCGGGTATTCGTCGAGAACAAGCTGGCTGTGGCCGGCCTGGCCGTCATCGTCCTGATGATCCTGTTCTGTTTCGTTGGACCCCACCTGTATCCGACCAACCAGACCAACACCCAGCTGGCTCTGCAGAACTCGACGTCCAATGCCCCCCCCGGCAACGGCAACCCCCTGGGTACCGACGAGAACGGTTACAACATCCTCGGCCGACTGATGTTCGGCGGACAGGCCTCCCTCATCGTCGGTTTCGCCTCGGCCTTCGTGGCCACAGTTTTCGGGACTCTGTACGGTGCCATCTCCGGATTCTTCGGGAGCTGGGCCGATGCCCTGTTGATGCGGGTGGTCGACGTCATCCTGTCCATCCCGGTGCTCTTCTTGCTGGTGGCACTGGTCACCATTTACCACCAGTCGGAGATCCTCCTGATTCTGGTGATCGCTTTCGTGAGCTGGCTCATACCGGCCCGCCTGATCCGGGGGGAGACCCTGTCCCTGCGGCGCCGCGAATATGTACAGGCCGTCCGGGTCATGGGCGGGAACCGGACCCGGATCATCGGCCGTCACATCATCCCCAATTCGATCGGCACCATTGTGGTGTTCGCCACGTTCCAGATCGCCGACTCGATTCTGCTACTGGCCGCTCTCGGGTTCATCGGATTGGGCGTGCCGGCCCCGCAGACCGACTGGGGCACCATGCTGTCCAACGGTGTCGACGCCGCCGCCAGCGGTTACTGGTGGCAGATCTACCCGGCCGGTATCTGCATCGTCCTGGTGGTGGTGGCCTTCAACTATGTGGGCGACGCCCTGCGTGATTCGTTCGAGGTCAGGCTGCAACAGCGCTGACCGGGGCGGTGTCAATCAGTCGGAGGTGGAGTGGGCCCCCGACAGGCTGACCGGCGTCCGCACCGGAAAGTGGCAGGCGGCGACGTGTCCGTTCCCGAAATCGGTCAGTGGCGGCTCGATTTGGGCGCACACTTCTTGGGCGGCCGGACAGCGGGTCCGGAAGCGACAGCCCGACGGTGGATCGATCGAGGAGGGCAGCTCCCCTTCCACCGTGGCCCGGGTGTGGACCTTGGATCTGGCCACTTCGACTTCGGCTTCGGGCACGGCGTCGAGGAGACCGACCGTGTAGTGGTGGGCGGGTCGTTCGTAGACCTCGGAGGCGGGACCCAGCTCGACCATCTTCCCCAGGTACATCACGCCGATGGTGTCCGCCATGTAGCGCACCACGGCCAGGTCGTGGGAGATCATCATGTAGGTCAGGCCGTGCCGGATCTGGAGGTCCTTCATCAGATTGAGGATCTGTGCCTGGATGGAGACGTCGAGCGCTGAAACCGGCTCGTCGGCCACGATCAGTTTCGGATCGAGAGCCAGCGAGCGAGCCAGTCCGATGCGCTGCCGCTGGCCCCCCGAGAACTCGTGGGGGTAGCGGTCGACCGAGTCCTTGCTCAGGCCCACCTCGGCCAGCAGGGAACGTACCCTTTCCGCCTGGTCGCCGGCTGAGCCCACCCCATGGACCTTGAGCGGCTCGCGGATGATGGATCCCGACCCGCATCCGGGGGTCCAGTGACGCATACGGATCCTGGAACATGAGCTGGAGATCGCGCCGGCGGCTGCGCAGGTCCCGACCGCTCAGCGAGGACATCTCGACGCCGTCGAAGCGTATGGACCCGGACGTGGCCCGATCCAGGGCGACGATGAGATGGCCGAGGGTGGTCTTGCCGCAGCCGGACTCGCCCACCAATCCGAAGGTCTCGCCCCTGCGGATGTCGAAGGTCAGATCGGAGACCGCCTTGACGCTCCCTGTCTGATGGCGGAAGACACTCCCGGACATCACCGGGAACTCCTTGACCACCTCCCTGACCTCGACGATGTTGTCCGCCGTGGCCAGAGCCTGGACCCGCGCCGACTGGTCAGCCCGCTCTTTGACGGTTACCTCTACCGGAATGGGGCGTTGATCGGTGCCGTGGTCGACAGGATGGAAGCAGGCGAAGCGATGGATGAGCTGATCCTCGGGCACCATGTCGGTCAGCGGTGGGTCTTCGTTGCGGCACTGGTCGGTGGCGTACTGGCAGCGGGGTGCGAACCGGCAGTTGGTGATGGTCTGGGAGAGGTCGGGCGGCAAACCGGGGATGGACAGCAACCGCTCGTCTTGGCTGTGGTCCAACCGGGGGACCGAGGCCAGAAGGGCTTCGGAGTAGGGATGGCGGATCCTTTTGAAGAGCTGCCCCGGTCTCCGCCTCCTCGGCGATCTTGCCGGCATACATGACCAGGACCCGGTCGGTGCGGCCGGCGATGACCCCCATGTCGTGGGTGATGAGCACCACGGCCATCGACGAGCTGCCGCAGCTTGTCGATGAGGTCGAGGATCTGGGCCTGGATCGTGACGTCCAGCGCGGTGGTCGGCTCGTCGGCGATGAGCAGCTTGGGCTCGCAGACCAGGGCCATGGCGATCATGACGCGCTGGCGCAGTCCCCCGGAGAGTTCGAGGGGGTACTGGTCGATCCGCTCGGCCGGCTGCGGCATCTCCACCATCCCGAGCACCTCGAGGGCCCGCTGCTCGGCCTGTCTCGGGAGACGTTGTGGTGGAGGCGATAGGCCTCGGCGATCTGGTCCGATCCTCTGGTCGGGTTGAGCGACGTCATCGGGTCCTGGGGGATCAGCGCCATCGTGTTGCCCTGGACGTGGCGCATCTGCTCTTCGTCCAGATCGGCAGGTCCGGGCCCAAGAGGATCTCACCGCCGGTGACGTGGCCGTTGCCGCCTAGGAGGCGCATCATCGACATCCCGTGGTGCTCTTGCCACACCCCGATTCGCCGACGATGCCGAGGCACTCCCCTTCGTCCACATTGAAACTCACCCAGTCGACGGCCACCACCGCCGACGTGCGCATGCGGAACTCGGTCCGCAGGTTCTCCACCTGCAGGACGGGGGCCATTACCGGAGTTTACTCACTGATGACTCCGCCAACCGGCCTTGTCGGGCACGGCGGCACAGCCAAAAGTGGATGGGTCGCCCGCTCGACCGGGGTGGTCGGCGCTTCCCGCCCACCGGACAGTCAGACCGACACCCCGGCCTGGAGCTGCTCGGTGGCCTCGAGGATGCAGAGTCCTCGACCATCGAGAACACCACGTCCTTGGCCTTCCGAACGGTGGTGGCCCGTCCGATCACCTGACCGCAGGGATTGAAATTGACGTCCTTGGCCTGCTCGGGATACCGGTGGCCCCGGGACACCGCCTCGATGGCCACCATCATCTGCAGCGGCATGGGCAGGGGATCGGGGTGTTCTCGTCTTCCCAGGCGTCGGTCCAGTCGTTCTTGAGCATCCGGCAGGGCTTGCCGGTGAACGAGCGCGAACGCACGGTGTCGCGGCTGGAGGCGGCCAGGTAGGTCTCCATCTGCTTCGGGGGGAATGTCGGCTTCCTCGACGGTGAGCCACAAGGTGCCCGAGCCACACCCCTGGGCCCCGAGGGCCATGGCCGCCGCCATCTGGCGACCGCTGCCGATGCCCCCGGCGGCCAGCACCGGAATCGGGGCCACGGCCTCCACGACCTCGCGCGCGATCTATATCGGCATCGACCCGCGGCTATTGAACGCTGCGGGTTATTCCGTGCTGGCGCATCTGGAAGATCTGGTGGGACGCGGGATCATCGCGACGGACGGCGATCCGGTGATCGGCGGGACGTACCGGCTGGCTGCGGCTTAAGCGGGCCGCGATCTCACCACTGCTTCACATTGTTTTTCTTGATCACGTCATAAACGGCGACCGGTGAAAAATCGTCGGTGAGTTGTTCGGCCTTGAGATTGACAGGCCAATCGATCCGTGCGGACAGCAGTTCCGGCATGGGATACGGAAAATTGTACTTTGCCTGCGCGCTCTTGGCGCGCTGCATCAGAGCTTCGGGGCCACTCGCAGGCTCGGAGCCTGCCACCGGAACGAAACTTCCGCCATTGTAATAAAGATCGACGCTCGGAAATACCGACTTCAGCGTCACAAGCGTACTGTCGGAGAGCTTGGTCCCGCTATGGACATTGAACACCACGACCCCCTTGGGTGACAGGTGCTTCTTGAGAAGGGTGTAAAATTCCTTTGTCAGGAGATGGAACGGCACATAACCGCCGCGGAAGGCATCGACCAGAATGAGGTCGTAGGTTTCATCGGTGCGGGTAACAATACGCGGCCGTCACTTTCAATCATGCGCATATTGGGCGTTTCCCGGACGCCGAAATTGGGGTGCCGCCGAACATCTCAGCAATCAACTGGCAGTTAATTTCATTGTCATCAACCACCAGCAAGGTGGATTGATGTAAAATATTGAAATCCACTTCGTTGACTACAGACGGTAGGGCTGAAATGGGAAGCCGGGCCGAAATCGGCACGTCGGGCAACCGCAGATGAAAAGCTGAACCCTGACCAATTATACTGGTCACGGTTACCTTTCCGCCCATGATTTCCGCAAGGCGCTTCACGATGGAAAGCCCCAGGCCTGTGCCCAATTTTTCCTTCTCACGATGCGCGCCGGACTGGACGAAGGGCTTGAAAATTGCATCCAACTTGTCTTGCGGAATACCTACGCCGGTATCTTGCACTTCTATCATAAGAGCGATTAAGCTGCTCGTCGGCTGCTTTTCCCACGTGACGCGGATGTCTATTCTTCCTTGGTCGGTGAACTTGACCGCATTACCCACCAGATTGATGAGGATTTGTCGCAAACGCATCCGGTCCAGCAATAGGGCATGGGGCAAATCCTCAGCCACATGGCATTGTAGCTTCAGATTCTTCTTGGCGGCCGGCTCGGAAAATACCGTGTGTAAAAAATCACAGATTTCACGAGGGTCGGTTGGTTCCGGCCGCAATTCAACGACTCCCGATTCGATTTTTGACATGTCAAGGACGTCGTTTATGATGAGCAACAAGGAGCTGGCACTGGACCTTATGATATTGAGATATTGTTGTTGTTTAGGTTCTTTCAAATTGTCCTTTAAGAGTTCGCTGAAACCGAGAATGGCATTCATGGGGGTGCGAATCTCATGGCTCATGTTGGCCAGGAAAATCGTTTTCTCCCGATTGGTGCGTTCAGCTTGTGATTTTGCTTCGATCAGTTCATCTTCATATTCTTTGTGTTTCAGCGTCAACCTCAACAGCCAGAAGAGGATGATTCCCGCGACAATCCCCAGGAATCCGGCGATCAAACCCGTGAGGCTCGCCCGTAATAAGCGGCCGCTGAGATTTGCGCGCAAATCGTTTAGCTGATTGGATTCCACGCGATAAAGGTCATCTGCCTGTCGGCGCATTTCATCCATGATTCTTTTGCCGTCCCCAGTGGATGTCATCGCTTGGGCAGCGGTAAAGTTCTGCATCCGCGCAGCCACAAGGTTTTTCTGCCACTCCAGCACCAATTCCGCCTGGGCGCGAAAGTCGATGACCTTTTGAAGCGTGGTTGGGTCGTCGTGAACCAGTTCGACCAAATGCTCAAAATGAGCAGGAAAATTGGTGTGGGAGCTGGCGTAGGGTTCGAGAAAAGCTGGATCTCCAGTGATAACGTAACCTCGGGCGCCAGTTTCAGTGTCCAATAGAAGCTTGTAGATGATATTGATCTCATCCTTACTGTTGACCAGTTCCCGGCCAGCGCTCATTTGCTTCGTGAGTTGCCACCAGGAAATACCCGCGAGCACTACGCTGCTGATCGAGAGGGTGAACCAAAAAATCACCAGAATCTTATAAAGCGTTTCCTTGGGCAAGCGCATGCGTTTCAAAAAAGTAAAATCAAGGCCGTGTCCTTGATCAAGTGCTTTCCCGCAGGCATGAATTTGCCCCGCGTTCGACCTGGAAAATCCGGGTGATAAATCTGTGTTGTCTGCCTGTTCACGGTAAAATCATGATACAACAACAAGCTGCTGCTTTGCGCCTCTTCGTCGCCAATTCGGATGGCAAACTTTGAGTAACACCGAGTCGCCTCCAGGGCTTTGATTGCGGCCAAAGAACCGGCGAAAGCCCCATGACCGCCCAAAACACGAGGGCAAAAGCGACGGCAATGCCGCTTGCCGCCACCAAGTTAAAACCCTCGGCGACCGACTGATTGAAATCGTCTTCAAGATGCATTCGCCTTCCTCGCGCGTCATGACCAGCAACATTTGAGGCCGATTTTTGCAGAGTGCAACCAGCCTCTGCGCCCGGGCTCCGACCCAGTGCACCAGGAGCGGAACCTTTTCCGCGCCGGGAGCTCGGCCCATGGCGTTCTCTTATTTGCGGCCACGGCGACTAAGCAGATAGCCGATGAGGGCGCCTACGCCGAGGGCGACGCCCAGGGAACGGTAAGGATTCTCCCGGATAACGCGGTCGGTTGCTTTGGCACCAGCCAAGGCTGTCTCCTGGACGCTTTCCCAGGCTGCCTTTGCTTTTTCAATTGCCACCTCGAGTCGCTTGCGCGCCTCCGCCACTTTTTCCTCAGTTACATGGGCGGTGGCGGAGAGCAATGCTTGCGCGTCTTCGACCAAATTTTCTGTCTCTGAATGGGGTGTTGTGTGCTTTTTCATGGCTGCCTTTCTTTTTAAGTTATGATGTTTAAACCGATTAAATTCGTTAACGTTCGGAAGTGCTCCGCGATCAAAATAACGGAATAATTACAAGACTTTGAATGAAGCATCCGGCGGTTTGGGAGGCGGCAAATCCCAACAGCCAGCTGATGACGAGCATCAAAGCATGTGTTCATATCTTTTTGATTGATCTCCTGAGGGAAGAGTACGCTTTCGCGATTGTCGCCGGAAGCAGGTTGCATGTCTGGTGCATCTTTGCTTCGTTGAAAGGTCGTCAGTTGGTTGCATTAATCGTGTAATTGACGGCTGCCCACGGCGATCGATTTTCAATGTTTATAATAGTTTTAGCTAACTTTGTGCCGCCGAAGTATCGCGTCGTTTTATTTGAAAACAAAGGTGTTTGCAGATTTAGCGCCATGGCTGACGGAATCTCGGTGTGCAATTTGCACATTAACTGCTTTTTCGTCGTGCAGATTGCAACGATTTGTTGCTTGCGCCAAAATTGTGCCCGGACCTAAACGAGCTCAACACCGCAAAAACAAAAATGGAGCCTTGATCATTTGTTACACCCCGAAAAGTGATTCGAGCCAATCTGTTTTCTGGCACAAGTCTTGCAAAGCAGGTGTTGTGTAGCGTGGGAGTACGCTTAGAAAATAACGTAACCGCAAACCCGTCATAGCCGTCATAGTTATGAATACTTTAGAACTCAAGGGAAATTGGAACATAGCCAAAGGTAAACTTAAACAAACAGTTGCGTCCAAAACGAATGGTGATTCGCAGTTTGCCGTCGGCAAGGAAGATGGATTGAGAGGGCGGATTTAAAAGCGTGCCGACCAGAGCCAGAAAGCTATCGCAAGCACCTTAAGTGAGTGCTGCAAGGGTCAGGATTAAATAACCATGCATTACAAAACATTACGTGCCGGATGCCGATCATTGGCCGAGGGGCAAGCGGTTTTTTCAGATGGCGCCAAGAGCATTTGGGTTGAATTTGTGCAGCATCCCCAAACCCAAATTGCCATCCGGCAGAAAAGCACTATGGAAGGGTCAAGGCTTGACGAAAATCAGAAAATGAACATCCAGCCGGCGGCTAGACTAGTGGAGACCCTGGAAAATAGTGCGCCTCCGCGGACACATCCGGGCATTTGGACCCATTACTCAATCTCCAATCTTGAAATCGAAAGCTCGGTTTTAAAAATTGCGAGGTCAATTCGCAGATTGCAGTAAATCACAAAAAACGCCGCTGGCACTTCGAGTGTCCGGCGGCAAAGAAAAGGATAATTATGCAAAAAGGAATCGGTATAGCACTGTTGGTAGTCGGGATCATTTTGATCTGCATCGGATTTAATGCCTCGGATTCGTTTAGCTCGGGCGTTTCTCGCGCTTTTACCGGGTCACCGACGAACAAAACATTATGGCTATTGGTGGGCGGTTGTGCGTCAGCCATTGTGGGGGCGGTAATGACGTTTCGCCCCTCCGGAAAAGCCTGAATGATTTGAGCGCCGAGCCAAGCGGATGAGTAACTCCGCAATAAAACAAACTTGCAAGTAAGCATCAAAAAATATCTACGGAAATAAGAAATGCCGACGCGGGGTTTAAGGTTGCATTTGGGCTTCGGTTCAACAATTGAAAGAAAAGGCCAACGAGCCAGTGAGGGCTTACTTGGTCCCTGCGCTTACGGGCGCTCGAGAAAGAATCACCCCAGTGAAGAATCGCATTTAAAGGATAAAACATCCTGTATATAACCAGATCGAACCGACTGGCATTTCTTCCGAGAGTGCGGAGCCGGCGGTTCAAAAGTCCGTCAAGCGAGGAGGTAAGACGTTGATAAGCTTTTGGTGGTTCGAGGTGGTGGAAACAAGCAGAGCCCTGCGCAAAGGAAAGATCGAACAAATGCAGGTATTGATCAAAGTCGGATTTCCCCTGGAGAATTAGGATTCGCCTTCCAGGAAAGACATCCTGCAGACGTTGCCAGTTAGTGCAAGAATTTTATGGCGGGCCAAATGCCATCGCATGTCGCTGGATCTGAGATTATGGAACATTTAAATCCGTCCGAAATGTTTGACTTAATGACCGTTCAAGAAATGCTCGACTTGGATCGTATCTCCTCCGCCCGTGAGCATATGCAAAAGATAGCTCCTGAGAAGCACAATCATCCTTCGGTTTTATACATTGCCTACCAAATTCATGCAAAAGCAGGCGAGTGGGCGGAGGCAATTCTTATTGCCGATTCCTTGCTCGCGCA
>CAWGQC010000004.1:0-734885 GCA_963824645.1 uncultured Acidimicrobiales bacterium | reverse complement strand
CAGTCGGGTCTGGCATCTACGCTTAGTCCAATGAGGAATGCTGCACTGCCGGTCTTCGTCGGAGGGGCCGTGGTGGCCACAGCAATATTCGCTCATATTGGTGTCAGTCCTGCTTTCATCCTGGGTATCGGGGCAGGGATGACCGTCTTTGCGATACGCCGCCGATCACGTCGAGCCGCGGCACCCTGACTATTGGTGTTCGGGGGCACCCGAGCGCCCTGCCTGTCAGACTTCAACTTGTGAGAATCCGGCGGCTCAATGGTCCTCAGCGGACTGTCATCGTGATCGGCATGGGGATCGGGCTTTACCTCTTCGGCCACTGGTTGATCGGATTCTGGCAAGGAGGCTCGTTCGGCTGGGTGTCGTACGCGCCTTTGAGCCAGGCAACCTCTCCTCCTGAGGTCATTCTGCATCCCTGGGTTCGCCTGCTGATCTGGTTGGCTCTAACAGGCATTTGGGTGGCCACGTCGCTTTGGATATTGTCGACTCGCAAGGGCCCTGCCGGTGTGGGTGATTCCAGCGGCGCTAACGATGAGGACAACTGGTAACGCACCCATAGCCGGTGGTAGGAGCAGCGCTCCCCAATAGTAGAGGTTGGCAACCCCTAGGCGGGTAGCGCCGACCGAGCCACCCAAAGGAACCTCGACATCCTCACCAACCGTATAGCGGAATACGCCAAGACGGCCACAGGGATGGGCCTAGACGACCTAGCCGACGCACTCCGGCAGTCTGACGCTGCGATGCGACCTTTGGAACCCTTTAGAGGCGAGCGGGCAATAGTTAAGAGATGGCTCATTTAGGGGAGGACCCTGAACCGGACGCTTCCTTAATCCGGTTCTCCTTGAGCGATGCTGAGCGATTCACCGGCATCGTCGAGCGTCATGCAGAGGCTCTCCATCGCTACTTCTCGAAGAGGTCGCCCCATTCCGTTCTTGACGACCTGGTCTCTGAGACGTTCCTGACCGCGTTCCGTAGCCGCCAGAACTACGACTTCTCCTACCCTGATGCTCGTCCATGGTTATTCGGCATCGCTACTAACACCCTTCGTCATCATCGAAGGTCCGAAGGTCGGCGCATCGCTCGGATGGGCCGATGGCACGTCGAGGATTCGGAGCAGGACAGGACAGACGAGATCGAGTCGGGTCTGATGGCCACCGCCGAAGTGAGCAAGATTCAATCGGCGCTGGATCAGATCGATGAACGGTATCGGGATGTATTGATGCTTGTCGCTGGACCTGGTTTCAGCTACGAGGAAGTGGCCAGATCGCTCGGGATTCCTGTCGGAACCGTTCGCTCTCGAATGTCACGGGGACGATCCCGGCTTCGGGAACTTCTCGGAAACGATAGGCAAAACCAAGATGAGGACGATGCGAACAGGAACCTCTCGACTACTGAAGGGCTGTTGGAATGACAGACGACCTTGACCTTCTGCGCCGCTACATGAACGAGGATTCCGAGGGGACCTTCGATCTCCTCACAACGGTCCGTCGATTCAAGGACGCCATTGAGTCGCATGTTGAAGGAGAAGGGAACGTTGTTGCTCTGTCCCATGAGATCCAGCGTCGGTCGAAGAAGCGTCCACGTCGGGGGGTATACCTGGGCGCCATCGGGGCGGCTGTTGCTGTCGTTCTGCTGATAACCGTATTGCTCCCGAACGTTGGACAACATCCACCCGTGGCAGCAGCAGCAGCAGAACTCCGTCAGATCGGTACCAACCTCGCCAACCGGCCGGTGCCTCAGTTGAATCGGGACCAATGGCTCGAGACCAAGCAACAGATCTCCTACGCGATGGTGGTGGACCAGATCGGATCGACGAAGATTTCCGGGGCTCAGGCAACGGTTGTGGCATCACAGACCAACTGGTCAAACAACTTCGGCGAAACCTGCCTGCTGCCGGGCCTCGGGCAGGCCCAATTCGCATCTGCTGCCAATGAAATGACCTGGAAGTCTGTTGGGTTGACTGTCGATCCCATCCAACAGCCGGTCTCATCCTGCAGCAACCTCGAAGGAGCGAACGCCGGGAACGGGATGAGCCTCTTGTCCGGGAGCGGCATCACCGATGTCTCCTCCCTCGCCACAGATCCGTCAACCTTGGCTCATGAGCTAATCACGGGCACGACGGGGATCTCTGGACTCGATGAAGTGGGATCAGGCAGCTCCAATCCGGGATTCGAGCGAGCCGTTGCCCTCCTTCTCGGTCCATTGACGGGCACCACTCCAGCATTCAACTCGGCGCTCTACGACGCCTTGGCTCTCCTGCCGGGCATCCAAGCGCTGGGCAGTACCACCAGCCAGACCGGCTCGACCGGTCTCGGCTTCGAGACCGCCGGCTCGAAGCGGATCGGACCGACAATCATCGTGGTCGATCCAGCAACCGGAGCCCTGTTGGAGGCACGCAACCTAGATTCCTTGCCTTACAATCCGTTCTCAGACTTCGTCCCCAATAGCGTGCTCACACACGGAGTCAGCGCCGCCGGAAGCAAGATCCAGTGGCTTGATCCCATCGGATCTCCCACTGTCGTCGACACGGCGTCTATCCCGCCTTTCCTCAGTCCAAATCCACCACCTACCGCCGTTATTGTCGCCATCGGCAAGCGGGGCATTTCCGCTATTCCGTTGAACGACCTGCAAGGCGAGTTGTACGCCCGGTTCGGTGCCTCAGCCGCCGGTTATGCGGCGGCGACGGGTGCGGGTGGAGGGATCATGACCTTCACCTTTGACGGCCCTCGATCGCAAGTGCAGAACTGTGCCAAGGCGCTGCGGCATTCGGATCTGATTGCATCGGTCAAGGTCAACTACGGAGACAAGTAGGACACAACGGAGCTATGCCGTCGGTGGGATGGTCCCTGTATTCATTTCATGATCTGATTCACTTGTTGGGGTAGCACTAATGTGTTCGTTGTGGGGGAGTGCATTCCAGTGTCCTTCAGCGAATCAGGACTGCTTTACCCGGATGCGCTTTACCCCATTCCCACTATCGGACGGTTCAGTGGATGGCCACCCATGCTGCCCCAGTTGTAGCCGCTGTAGTCGCCTCCCCATGCCGTGAAACCGTTGGAGGCAACGAGCCAAAAACCCCCGCTGTCCCCAATGCTCTCGATGCCGACGATCTGAGAAAGACCGTGAATGGCAGGTTGTCCGCCGGGAACACCCTCTCCCAACACGACCCCGTCTTGTTCGGCCAGCCAGTAGTCACCACCACCGGCAGAAGCCATGCCGACGATCGGAGAGTTCGCTGACCCAACCCCTGAACCGTGGAATCGGGCATCGCCGTACGAGAAGACTCCTCCGTCCGACGCCACGAACCAATAGCCCAACCCGTCGGAGGTGCGGGACATACCTACAATGGGCTGGTTCAGGTGGATCGATCCAGTTGAGCCGTAGAACTGAGCGTCACCGAAGGCGAATATTCCTCCATCGCTGGCAACCAGCCAATATCCTTTGCCGTCCGGCGTCGAGGCCATTCCCACAACCGGCCGATTGAGTGTGTGACCGCCCATCGAGCCATAGAACGGAGCGTCACCAAAGGCAAAGATCCCGCCGTCGCTGGCCACGAGCCAGTAGCCCTTCTCGTCAGGCGTGCGACTCATGCCCACGATCGGCTGGTTTAGGTGAATGGCCCCCGTCGAGCCGCAGAACTGAGCGTCACCGAATGCGAATATTCCTCCATCACTGGCAACCTCGTAGTAGCCGCCTGGGTCACCGGTACAGCTTGCCAACGAACGGTTCGCTACTTGTGACTGGGTGTCCGTGGGACCGAGCCCGCTTGTCGCCGTCTTCCACGCCGTTGCCAACTCGATGTACTGACCTCCGCTAGGAGAGCAACCGATGCCGACGCCGATTTCACCACTGGGATCAGAGGCAAGACCTCCGATGATCTGATCGACGTAGTACGGCGATTGCATCCACACAGCGACAGCCGACCCCGATGCGAAGCTGTGCGCTGGAGAGTCGGCCTCAATAATCGCTCCTCCGTCCCACCCCGAAGGCTCATAGGGCGCAATCGGATGGTCTCCGGTGTTGTTCGGGTAAGTGTTGGCGATGGACTGAGCAACATTGTCCAGACTGCCGGATTCAGTCAGGACCGGAAGATGGCGGACTGATCTCTCTGCGTTGACCGAAGCAATGATCTGGGCGGCCACCTTCGCCCCCGCCGGGCTCGGGGGTGTTGTCGAGGCTCTTGCTTCTCCCGTTACCCCAACAGCCGTCAATACCGACACGAGCAGAGCCGCCGTCAGAACCCACGGAATGGCTCTGCCCCTAGGTTCGAGGTAGTGCCTCTGCCTGCATTCCGAGTCCGCCATCCTCGATCTCCTCTTGGCCGCACTTACGAAGTAGGGGAATGGTAGTCGTTCAGTAAGGAGATGGTCCTTGAGGTTGGGTCATCATCGTCGCTGACTGCCCGCTCCCGGCGATCGGGACAGCTTCCTTGGGCGGTGTCGATGTTGGGCGTGGCCATCAGCACAGTCAATCCTGACGATGAAGTGCTCGTCTTTGCCAGTTCAACAGTTGTCAGACGATTGGAAACCAGGCGGTTGCCGCGTCGAATGCTGCGTCTCCGGCTTTCTTCGGGTCGTAGACCCCGCCGCCTTGTTGCTCATCGGCTCTGCGAAGGTCCCCGCTGCGGCCAGATCCAGCACACGCACGGGTGAGGGGGCCGGTGAATGGCTGATTCGGTGGATCTTCATAGGACTCGACACCGCTGTCCTCGACTAGCTTCGTCGGCCTGCCTGCTGAGAACCATCGGTGTTCATGGACACCGAAGGGATCGTCGTACCAGCCTTCAGCATCCCGGTCCGAGTCCATAGTCCCCCACGTTAGCCAGAGTGACTATCTGGTTGTCCTGGGCATCTCCTGTAAGACTGAGCGGGTGCGTTGGCGGGGTCTCATCTGGCGGGCTGCGATTCTCATCGGGGTGGGCGCTGGATTCGTATGGCTGATTATCGGGACCAACGTCTTCGTTCCTCAACAGCCAAATGGGTGCTTCAACGACCCCGGAACCATTGGTTGCTTCACAAGCGGGGAGCCGGTACCTGAGCCCGCCACCTTGGCGTTCATGGCCTTCGTTTGGGTTCTGCTGGCCTGGCTGCTGATCCACGGGTGGCGGAAGTCGATGAACCGCCAGTCGTTCGAGCAGTAGTTGTTCCAATAGGAAGAGCAGGCCAAATCGCCGACGAGATGTTCGGGAACCAACCACTGGCCGTCGAGAGCAACGTTGACTCTGTCGCTGTCGACGAAGGATTTGTCAGCCAACCGGGCCGGAAGCGCCTCCAATCCCTCGGTTGCGAGAAGCGAATCGATCAGCTCCGCCGAACCTCCAACATAAGTCCAGGCGTAGTCAATCTCAGTGGCCACAAACCAGGCTCGGTCTTCGGGCCACCACAGGTTGGGTGAATGTGAATCCCAGGGCTGGACGGCTGGGTCCGAAACGAACTCGGCCGGACCGGTGTCCAACGCCAGCGCGATCTGGATCGGACCCGCGTACAAAGCATACTTCCGGTCCGGAAGGCGAACGCGGTCCGACACCCCTCCAAAGTCGATTCCGCCGAATCCCTCCCACACGCAGAACCAGCAATGTTCAGGCGTGGACGTAAAGGGGCGAAGCGCCTCGACCAGAACCGCCCGCTCGGGAAGAGGAAGCTCGCCCCAGTCAAGCTCGTTGAGGTAGTTGTTCAGGTCATACGCGGGCGGGGTTGAGCCAGCGGGATGGCTGATCATATGGATCTGCATCTCTGGGTGGACAATCCGTTCGTTCTGGGCGGCAACCTCGGCCCATGTTCGGGATACTGGATTTGGCTCATGCCTCCTCAGAGGATGGAACACTCGGCAGTAGGCATCAAAACCACCAGGGATGACGGAGCCCGTGTCTTCTCCGAAGTCGTGGAGACGGGTCGCGATCCAGTTGGCGGGACGAGTGTCACGGAGCCAGATGATTCGCTCGTCAGGTGCCATCGCCTTAGCTCGGTGGAATGTCGACCATCAGTGTGTATCCAGTGTTGGTGACGCTTGGGCCTCCGAGAGAAAGGAGGTCAATCGCTCCCTATTCGTCTGAAGACCGTCGGTGGCCTGCAAGGTCACGTCGACCTTCTCTGGCGGCTCCCAGCGTGCACGGGATTCCTGAACATGCTCCCAATCAAGCTCATACCAGTTCGGAATCTCTCGATCTCGTCCCTCGATCCTCGAACGATGGACCTCCGGATCAGAACACTCGGTGAGAATGACAACGAATAGTGCTCCTTCCTCGTTCGCCACCATGCGACAGTGCTCGATCTCAGGCGCCCTTGCCACACCGTCGAGCACGACCGAAGAGCCTTCGACGCAGCTGTGATCTGGCCAGAGCACAGAGTATCGACCATCCAACAGCCTGGTGCCCACGACGTGTCGTGGAATCGAGCGCACGCTGCACCTCTCCAAAGGGTCGCAGCCCGCTCATTGCCCAATCATGAGCCAGAACGGGCGCTCCTAAGAGCCTTGCTGCTTGATCCCCGACGGTGGACTTGCCCGTGCCCTGTAGTCCGGTGACCAATGCCAGTGTTGACTTCGCCGGACGTCCTTCGTGGTCCATGGACTCAAGCGTTGCATAGTCTCCACCACCCAGCACAGGAGTGGCAACGGCGTCGCCCACGGAACTATCACGTCAGGCGGTGGCCCACTCGTGATTTACGGTCACCTGTCGATAATCTCGGTATGGCTCCATTAGACGCCTCGGCGGATACCCACGACTTCGGCGACGACAACGGGCCGGTTCAGCCCACCGACACGAAACGGGGGCGGATGGGTGGTCGACACCGCCGAAGTCGCCGAAGTTGCCGAGACCGCACATGTCGGGCGTCGGCGGGAGTGTTTGACGCAGCAAGCGTACCCGGACAAGCAGTCGTCACGGATACCGCTGGGTTTGTGGCGACGCAGATGTAGCCGACGGCGCACGAATTGGCGGAGACACTGTCGTCGAGGGCCGGGCTTTCGTCACCGTTGAAGCCCGGGTGACCGATAACGACTACCTGGGCGGGACGGCGATTCTTACGGGATCCCACAGGCCGGTGACACGGTCCGTAAGGCTCTGAACCAGGCAGGTGTGGAGCTCAGACCGAGGCCGGGGTGGACCTATTGATTCCAATTCGTTCATACGATGCGGGCCGAGCAGCAATCGTAAGGCGCTCAAAGGAGCGGGCATCGAAATGAGACCGCGACGTGGATGGATGAAGTGACTCCACGCGGTTGAGTGGCCTGTGTCAAGATCGCCCAAGTCACGACCGGGCCCCGCCGACGAGGCGTTCGCGATTGAACATTGCTGAGACGAGGCGCCAACCGAGGCAGGTGAAGAGCAACAGCACTACCACCAATCCGAGGACAAGGCCAAATGTTTGTGGGATGACGTTGAACAAGATCAACGCCGTCAGAATAAGTGGCGGGAAGCTGGCAAATGTCCCGAGCGATTGGGCGACACGCACATCGCTCGATCTGGTCGAGATCGCAATACCGGCCCAGATCGAGCAGCTAGCGAGGAGCGGACTGAACATCAACAAGATGAGTAGATGTGAACTCGTGAAGACTGCAGATGTCACCGACGGATGAGCAAATAGTGCACAAGCGAGATAGATGAGAAATGCCACATACGAGATCACGAGTGTTGGGACAAGCACTGCGAGTGCTTTGCCGATCGCGAATTCCTCGCTGCGAATCGGCGTTGTGAGCACAGGTTCAAGAGTCCCCTGTTCGCGCTCCCCAACCACGGAATATGAGGCGAGCGTGGAGGGAATCACGGCCGGTATGACCAGCATCAACAGCAGTTCTGCGCCGATCGAATTGGCGAGCTGAGTGCTCGACTCTGAATGGGAGGCCGTGAAGACCAGGACGATCGGAATGGCGATGAAGACGGTGGGCAGAATCACCATCGTCACCACGATCAATCGGTTCCGTCGGTATTCCCGAAGCTCCTTTTGAAAGATGGCGCGCGTGCGCATGGTGCTGAACGTCATTTGCCTTTCACCTCCGGTTGTTCGTCGATCAGCTCGAGATAGACCTCCTCAAGCGAATGCCGCGTTTCGACAAGGAACAAGACGTCGGCGCCAGCGCGAACGAGCGCTCGCGTTACCTCTGGAGCTGCAACCGTCGGATCAGACACGGCGATGACGTAGACGCCCGCCTCGTCGAGACTCCAACTATCGACACCCGGCAGACCGTCGAGAACGGCGCCTGGATCGGGTAATAGATTACGCGTCTGCACCTCGATTGACTTATGGAATATTCTGTCGCGAAGCTCATCCGGTCGGCCGATCGTGCGGAGCGTCGTGTTCAAGATCGCAACCCGATCGCACAGCTGCTCGGCCTCTTCGAGGCGGTGAGTGGTGAGGAAGATCGTCACGCCTTCTTTTCGGAGTCCATCAATCAAGTCGTGGACTTCGTGAGCGGCAGCCGGATCCAAGCCGGAAGTCGGTTCGTCGAGAAAAAGCACTGAGGGATCACTGAGCAGTGCCCTTGCGAGACTGACACGCTGTCGGAGACCCTTCGACAAGGCCTGGCAGGGATCATTGGCTCGGTCGACCAGATTAACGGCGCGAAGGGCGGCCTGAATGCGGTCATTACCGTTCGATAGTTCGTAGAGACCGGCGAAACATTGGAGATTCTCGGCTACCGTGAGCCGGAGGTAGAGGCCGGGCGATTCCGGCATTATCGCGATCCGTTTGCGAATCTCCTCGTCGTTTCCTGAAGAGAGCGGAATCCCGGCCACCGTTGCCGAGCCGCTAGTCGGCGCGATCAGTGTGCCCAATGTCCGTACGGTCGTCGTCTTGCCGGCGCCGTTGGGACCTAGGAAACCGAATACCTCGCCATGGCTGACCTCGAACGAGACGTCGTCAAACGCGACCCGATCGCCGAAATGTTTTGAAAGGTGGTCAACTGAGAGCGCTGGGGCTCTAAGCGATTGGTCACCCATGGATGAGCTGCTCGACGGTTCCGTCAGTGATCTGGGCTCTCATCATAAATCTGATATCTTTATGGTATCATTTTAGTAGACAGCTTCAAGCCACGGGAACAGATATCGCTCAAATCAATGTCCGAACGAAAGAACCTTCTCCTCCGCATCGATCCGGCGGTTCGTGATGCGCTTGCCAGTTGGGCAGCGGACGAGCTGCGAAGCACAAACGCGCATATTGAATGGCTGCTGCGGCACGCACTCGATGACGCCGGTCGACTGCCCTCCAATGCAAGCGAAATACCACGCCGCGGGCGTCCTCGGCGCAACGCACAACACTCTGTCCCTATCGAGAACTGACTGTCCTGAAAGGGGCGATCCCGCCTGCGGTTTGAGAGTGTGGTCCGTCGAAGACCTTGAGCGGCCATACTCAAACCGTGTGGGCGCTGCCGGGCTCGAACCGACGACCTGCTGGTTGTAAGCCAGCTGCTCTACCAACTGAGCTAAACGCCCGCACGCCCTTCCCACGACGTCGCGTTCAGGGTAGCGCCTCGGTCATGGGTCTCTCGACTCCTACTCCGACTCAGGGAGTGGCCAACCCCACCACAGGGGCCGCCAGGGCGATACCCCGCAAGGATCCGACAAAGGTAGCGTCGCCATACCCGTACACCGCCCCGTCTGACGATGCCACCCAATAGCCATTGCCGCTGGGCGTCACTCCGATTCCGATTACGGGAGAAGAGCTGGTCAGCCCCTGCCCCGGTACCGAGCCCTGGAAGCTGGCATTGCCGAAGGCGAAGACCCCGCCATCCGAGGCCACCATCCAATAGCCCTGGCCATTGGGGGCTGCGGCTATACCGACGATCGGCTTGCTCAGGGTCAGGCTGCCGGTGGAGCCGTAGTAGTGGGCGTCACCGAAGGCGAAGACTCCGCCGTCGGCGGCCACCTCCCAGTAGCCGCCGCCGTCGGGCGTGGCGGCCAGGCCCACTACCGGCCGGTTGAGCTGTACACCGCCCATCGACCCGTGGAAGGCAGCGTCACCGAAGGCGAAGACTCCGCCGTCGGCGGCCACCTCCCAGTAGCCGCCGCCGTCGGGCGTGGCGGCCAGGCCCACTACCGGCTGGTTGAGCTGTACACCGCCCATCGACCCGTGGAAGGCAGCGTCACCGAAGGCGAAGACTCCGCCGTCGGCGGCCACCTCCCAGTAGCCGCCGCCGTCGGGCGTGGCGGCCAGGCCGACGATGGGTTGGTTGAGGCGCACACCGCCCATCGACCCGTGGAACGAGGCCCGGCCCAGGGCGAAGATCCCGCCGTCGGCGGCAGTCAGCAGGAGGCCCTGGGTGGAGGCGGCGGGGAATGTCATCCGCTCCAACAGCGTCTGCAGCACACCGTTCTGGCCGGACCCGGTGATGGCACCGCCCACGGCCCAGCACCCCACCGACCGCACACAGGCCACCGAACCGAACAGACTTTCGAACGTGACGTTGGGGGTGGGTTCGACGGTCCAGCTTCCCCCGTCCCAGGCTTCGACGAAGGCCCTGGGTTGGAACGATCCGCCTCCCCCGGCCACGTTGGCCGTACCGGAGGCTCCGGCTGCCCAACAGGTGGAGGCGTCGAGACAGGTCACACCACTGAGGCTGTTGGCGGTCTGGCCGGACGGGTTGGCGCTCGGGGTCGCCGACCAGGTCGATCCGTTCCAGTGTTCCATCAAGGTGGTGTCGGCGTTGCCCGAGCTGTCCGATGTTGTCCCGGTGGCCCAGCAGTCGGTGCTCGATACGCAGGTGGCGCTGGTCAGGTAACTGCCCTCAGGAGCGGGGGCCCGGTAGCCGGGAACGACACTCCAGGCGCTGCCGTCCCAGTGCTCGATGAGACCCTGGAGGCCGGGGGCGGCGGGATAGACGGGCAGGAACCTGGGATCCTGCTGCGTATCCCCCGCGCTCCCCACCGCCCAACAGTTGGAGGCACTGGTGCAGTCGACACCGTTGAACTGATCGTAGGTCTGTCCCGCCGGTGCACTGGGCACGAGCGACCAGGTCGAGCCGTTCCACCGTTCGGTGATGGCCGCCACGCTCTCGCCGTCGGCCGCGGTGGTGAGGCCCACCGCCCAGCAGGCCGAAGCCGACGGGCAACTCACCGCACTGAGCAGCGCCCCGGCCACACCCGCCGGCGTGGGACTGGCCACGGTCGACCACGTCGATCCGTTCCAGTGCTCGATGAGCGAGGCAACGGGATTGTTCTGTGGTCCACCGAGAGTTGCGCCGACCGCCCAACAGTCCGATCCGGACACACAGGTTACGGCCAGGAGGGCATCATCGAGACCCGACGTGGCGGGAGCTGCCGGAATGACCTGCCACGAGGAACCGTCCCACTCCTCGACAAGAGCGTCCCACGCACCCAGGCTTCCACTCCCATTGGCGATCACCGCCCCCACGGCCCAGCATTCCTGGGCGTTGGCACAGGTCGAACCGAGCAACAGGTCGTTGGCCGAGGTATTGGGATCCGGGCTGGTCACGATGGTCCAACCGGAGGGAACAGCACCGCTGTCGGTGTGGGTCGCCACTCCCACCGCAACCACAGTGACCACGATGAGCGATGCTGCCACCAAGCTCCGCCACAGCCGTGCCGACCGTCGTGACGTCATCCGCAGACCTCCGCCCCCACTACTCAATCCGAGCACGAAAGTTTTGCAGTTGTTGATGTCTGACCGGTGGATGGGAGGGAGGCAGGGGCAGGCGTCCCCGGTCAGGACCGAATGGCGTCGCCCAACGCCTGCAGCAGTTGCGGGGTCGAGGCGGCCACCGGCGTACGGCGGTCGGTGTGCACCAGTGTGATCAGATCGCGTCCGGCCGACTCTGCGAGGACGGCCCCCGCCTCCGTGCAGATCAGCATCCCGCCGAGGTAGTCCCAACTGCCGAGCTGGGAGCCCCCGATGGCGGCATAGGCGTCGAGCACCCCTTCAGCCACTGCACACAGGTCCAGGGCGGCGGCGCCCAGTCCACGGTACTGGGACCACCCCAGATAGCGGGGCGGATAACCGGAAAAACCGACGATGGCCTCGCTCAGCGAGCGGCAGTCCGACGGCGAGATAGGCACGCCGTCCTTGCGTGCGCCACCATGCCGCGCCGCCTCGAACCGAATGCCGGATGCCTGGTTGACCACCACCGCCGCCCGTGGGCCCCCGGCATCGATGGCGCAGAGGCTGGTGGCGTACCAGGGAATACCCCGCGCCGCGTTGGTCGATCCGTCCACCGGGTCCAGCACCACCACCACATCGCGGTCGGTGCGAAAGGGTCCCGACTCCTCCGACATCACCCCCAATCCGGCCCCGTCGAGCACTTCTATGGCTGCCGCGTCGGCGGCCAGATCCGACCGGTACTGGCTCGCACGGGTACCGGCCAGGCCCCAGTCGTCCAGGCCTTCCAGCGAGCGGGCCACCGCCGTTGCCGCCGCGTGCAGAACCTCGAGCAGCGAGGCGTCGTCCACCGGCCGACCTTACCGCGGGGGACCGGTAGGCTGATGTTCCTGTGGCAGTCATCGATGTGGCCGGATACGTGGCCGATCTCAAGGATCACTCCGTCGACCACGGTTTTCACGTGCACGACGAGCGGCATTTCGTCGAGACGTACTCGCTCCGCCAGGTCTGGGAGGTAGAGCTCCATCCCGAGGACGGCTGTGGTGGCCCCCTCGACCTGCACCTGGCTCTGGAAGTCGACCCGCGGACGCTCCTCTCCTTCGAGGATGCCGTGTTCGGGCTGCCCGAAGACGAAGAGCCGCCCGACGAATTCCACTTCCCGCTCACCTTCACCTGGGCCCTCCCCCCTCTCCCCCACGGACCCGACCTGCTTCGACTGGCCATCGACCTCGCCGGCGTGGGCGGTATCGAACTTCCGCTCGAGGTGTCGGCCATCGATTCCTACGCCTCGGCCACTGACGCGGCCGAAAGGCGACTGAACATAGTGGCTCGCTCCCCCGTGTCGTTGACCCGGGTCCTGGCCGGCGAGGAGATGATGTGCGAAGTCTTCGACCGGTGCCTGGCCGTCAGCCGCTACCTCCTCGATTCGGCCGGTAGCTGGCTCGGGTGACCTCGCCCGGCGGTCGACGCGGGTGGCGGGCGACCGTCACCGGAGTCGTCATCGCCATCGGCCTGGGTGCGGGCCTGAGCGCCTGTGGCAACAGTGGCGTGTCCCTGGCCCGGGAAGCGTGCGGCCACATCACCCGCTCGATCGCCTTGCTCCACCAATCGGCCAACCACTCCGACCCCGCCCGGTCGGCCCAGCTGCAACAGCAGGCCTACCAGCAATTGCGCACCGCTCTCCCGCTGACGGCGGAGGCCGCTTATGACGACAATCAGTGGCAGGCCCTGATGACGACCGTGTCGGAGAGCAACCGGGTGGCCGAGACGACTCTGATACCGGCGCTACAGGCCCAGTGCAGTGACGCCGACCAGGCGCCCTTCAACCAACCTTCTCCCCCGTCATCCATCCCGCCACCGGCTCCGGTGTCATCCTGAAGCTTCAGCGCTCAGGACGTCACCGACGGCCAGTTTGCGGTCAGCGCCCCGCACCCGACGAAGACGTCGACTATTTGGAGGCTGCTGCGCCGCCGGCGTGGGCCACTGGGGTGGACGGTGGGGAGGGGTGCGGGGACGATGGTGCGGTCGAGGGTGACACCGGTGTCGGCGCTGACACCGGCGGAGCGGTGAGAAGGGCACCGCTCATCTGCAGGCGGCCCACCTTGAGGACATCGGGCAGGATCCTGGCGTCCAACCACTGACCGGCGGCAGGGGTGGGAACAATGTGGATACCGTCCCCATCCCTGATCTGGATACCGTCGAAATAGGTGGTGAAAGTACCGCCGGGGCACAGGAGCGCGTCGAGGTCGAAGACCTTGACGGTGGACGGGTGCTCGGCCGCCACCTGGCGGACCATGGCGTTGTAGGCGGCCAACCGGGTGGCCGAGTCCTCGGGCCACGGGAGACCGTTGTTCTGTTCGCCTGAATCGAAGCACGGCGACGTCATGAAGACCATGAGGGCGCCGGTGGATGTGGCCACCTGGACCGCCTGTTCCATGGAGGCCTTGAGGTCGGCGTCGAACACCGGATCGCCGATGTGCAGCCAGCGGCCGTCGATCAGACGGTCGTCGAGCTCCCACCGGCCGGCCAGCACGGCGACCACGTTGGGGTGGAACTGGTCGAGGTCCGCTTTCCACTGGGACGGCCACTGGTCAGACGCCGAGGCCGAGGAGTTGCACGCCGGCGTCATGGTGTCCGGAACGCCGTGGGCCATGTACTGGGTGCTGCGGACCAGGCCACAGCCCACGATGGCGCCGTTGTAGATGTTCACGTCGTATGGATTTTGAGGCTGACTGGCCAACATGGCGAACCCGAGTCGCCACGCCACCGAGTCGCCGAAAATGGCCACTTTGACCGGCGGTCCGGAGTAGCCGGGTCCGACCACCTTGACCGTCCCCGCCTCGGCTGCCGACGGCACGGTGGCCACCACGGTGACTACCACCACAGCCAGAAAGGCCGCGCTGGTGGCCAACCACGCCTTCCACTCGGTCAATGACCGCATCCGTCCCCGACGGATGGGCTCTTCCACCAGATAGAAGGACCCGGTGGCCACCACCAGGGTCACGCCGATACGGAGCGCCAACAGGGGCACGCCGTAGAGGTGCATCCGTTGGGCATCGAGGAGGGCGAAGAGCGGGAAGTGCCAGAGGTAGGTGCCGTAGGAGATTTTGCCGACGTAGCGGAAGACGGGGTTCCCGAGCGCCCTCGACAGCGATCCCGTCTGGGCGGTGATGGCGCAGAAGATCACCGTGGCGACGCCGAGAGCGAAGAGGAAGTAGCCGCCTTCGAACAGGAAGGAGGTCGGTCCGGTCAGCCGGGTCCACAAGAAGACGGCTCCGCCCAAAGCACACCAACCGAGCACCTGGAGGATGGCCCGGACCAGCGATGAGGTGATCTCCCAGGCCAGGATGGGCTTGAGACTCGGGCCCCTCCGTCGACGATGGTCCCGCCGATGGGGAAGCGGGGGTTGGGCGCCGGTGGTCCCGGCGGCCGGATGGGCCCGCACGAAACGGTCGAACCGCCGGGTCCCCCCGGCCGGCACCGCTTTTCGGTGCTCAGCCCACAGGGACATGGCGATGGCCAGAGACGCCCCCACCAGGATGTCCTGGGACCGGGTGTCGGTCCCCTCGTAGAGCCGCATGACCGAGGCGCCGTGGAGGTAGGAGAGCCGCATGTCGAGGGCCGAGGCGATGGCCCCGCCGACAGCCGTGGCCAACAGGGGCCACAGCCGGCGGGACGGGCGGAGCCGGCGTCCGAGCCGGAGCATGACCAGGACCACCGGGGGCCACACGATGTAGAACTGCTCCTCGATGGACAGCGACCACATGTGGGCCAGCGGTGAGGGCTGGGCGGTGAGATCGAAGTAGTTCCCCCCGCTGAAGATGAAGTGCCAGTTGGCCACGTAGAACAGGGTGGACAGCGAGTCGAGCCGGAGGTCGGCGAACTCACCGGGGGTGGCGAAGACCTTGGCGTAGATGGCCACCCCGATGAGCATGACCAGAAGGGCGGGCAGGAGCCGGCGGGCCCGGCGGGCCCAGAACTGGCCCAGACGGATACCGACCCGCTTGGCCCACTCACCGAGGAGGAGCGAGGTGATGAGGAACCCCGACAATACGAAGAAGACATCGATGGTCAGGAATCCCCCGCTCAGGATGGGAGCGCCTCCGTGGTACAGCATCACGCCGAGCACCGAGATGGCCCGCAGCCCGTCGAGGGAGGGGACGTAGCTGAATCGGATAGGGCGCCCGCGGGCAGGCGGTCCCGAGCTGGCCACGGCCGGCGACCGGCGGTCGGCGCGGTGGGAAGCCGGGCTCATCGGAGCGGTTTTCCCTGCATCTGCAGTCGGCCCACCCGGACCGCTTCGGGGAACAGCTTCCAAGCCAACCACCTGGCCGTCGGACCGGTGGGTCCGTCCTGGGCGGCGTTGTAAGGGAAGTGGATGCCGTCGCCCAAACGGACCCGCACGCCGTTGATGGTGGATTCGAAACGCCCCCCCGGACATACCTCGCCTCCGAAATCGAAGACCTCCGCATCGGTGGGATGGTCGGCGGCCACCTCGGTGAGCATGCGATCGTAGGTGAGGCGGCGGGAGGCCAGGTCCTCCGGCCACGGCTGTCCGTTCGGTTGTTCACCGGAATCGACGCAGGCGGCGGTGAGGAGCATGACGTAGGCGCCGGTCGAAGTGGTCACCTGCACCGCCTGTTGGAGGTCGCGTTGCAGGATGGCATCGTAGGCGGGCTCCCCGATGTGCATGACACGTCCGTCGACGACCTGATTAGAGTCCTCCCATCGTCCGGCCATGATCATGACGACGTTGGGGTGCTCCTTGCGCAGCACACCCGACCACACCGCCGGCCACTGCCGACCCGCCGGCGTGTAGGCCCCACAGGGTCCGGTGGCCGGAATCGCCTCGCCATGGGTGATTTGGGCGTCCACCGCCATCAACCCGCACCCGAGAATTCCTTGGCTGTTGAACCGCACGTCGTAGGGATCCTGGGTGTTGTCGGTGGCGATGGCCCAGCCGGCGGTGAAGGCCAGTGAATCGCCGAACAGGGTGACACCGACCGGCGGCCCACTGTACTGGGGGCCGGACGGGATCGGTACCGTTCCGGCCGCCTCGGCCGGGGAGGGGACGGTGGCCACCACGGTGATCACCACCACGGCCAGAAAGGCGGCAGTGGTGGCCAGCCATGCTTTCCATTCGGTCAGCGACCGCATCCGGCCGCGGCGAACGGGTTCCTCCACCACATAGAACGAGCCGGTGGCCACCACCAGGGTGACCCCGATGCGCACGGCCAGCAGCGGCAATCCGCCGAGATGGACCCGGGTGGCGTCCAGAAGGGCGAACAGTGGGATGTGCCAGAGGTAGGCGCCGTAGGAGATCATGCCGATGTAACGGAAGACGCGGTTTCCGAGGGCACGGGACAGGGATCCGCTCTGGGCGGTGACCACGCACAGGATGAGCACGGCCACCCCTAGGGCGAACAGGAAGTAGCCCCCTTCGAACAGGAACGGGCTGGTGGCGCTCACTTGGGACCACACCCCCAGGCACAGGAGGAGCGACGCCCATCCGCACAGCTGCAGAGCCAGCCGGGTGGCCGGCGAAGACAACTCCCAGGCCACGATGGGCGTGAGGCGACGGCTGCGCCGCCCCGACGCTCCGTCGCCGGTGGTTGTCCTCGCATCGGGCCCCGCTTTTCGGTGCTGGGCCCACAGGGACATGGCGATGGCCAGAGACGCCCCCACCAGGATGTCCTGGGACCGGGTGTCGGTCCCCTCGTAGAGCCGCATGACCGAGGCGCCGTGGAGGTAGGAGAGCCGCATGTCGAGGGCCGAGGCGATGGCCCCGCCGACAGCCGTGGCCAACAGGGGCCACAGCCGGCGGGACGGGCGGAGCCGGCGTCCGAGCCGGAGCATGACCAGGACCACCGGGGGCCACACGATGTAGAACTGCTCCTCGATGGACAGCGACCACATGTGGGACAGCGGTGAGGACTGGGCGGTCAGATCGAAGTAGTTCCCCCCGCTGAAGATGAAGTGCCAGTTGGCCACGTAGAACAGGGTGGACAGCGAGTCGAGCCGGAGGTCGGCGAACTCACCGGGGGTGGCGAAGACCTTGGCGTAGATGGCCACCCCGATGAGCATGACCAGAAGGGCGGGCAGGAGCCGGCGGGCCCGGCGGGCCCAGAACTGGCCCAGACGGATACCGACCCGCTTGGCCCACTCACCGAGGAGGAGCGAGGTGATGAGGAACCCCGACAACACGAAGAAGATGTTGACGCCGAGGAATCCTCCGCCGGCCAGCGGCGCCCCTCCGTGGTACAGCATGACCCCGAGCACGGCGATGGCCCGCAGCCCGTCGAGGGCGGGCACATAGCTGAAGCGGACGGGGCGACCGGGATCATCGGTCACCGGCCCGGCCTGTCCGGGGTCGGCCACCTCGACGACAGTGCTCATCTATACGGGTGCCCTGGCTACGCCCGCGCCCGACAAGGCCGCACCGATCGAGGCGTCACGCCCCAATTCTCGCAGACCGGCGACCACCACCGGCTTCGGGCGGCCCACTCGGGGCCGAACCCGCTCAGCCGGCGGGGGTGAATCCGGCCGGCAGGTTGATGGTTTTCTTCTCGAGAAACAGCTCCAGGCCGTCCTCGCCGAACTCGCGGCCGACCCCCGAGGCCTTGTACCCGCCGAAGGGCGAGGAGAAGTCGATGGGGATGCTGGAGTTGACCATGTAGGTACCGGTCCGGACCTGGCGGGCCACGCCCAGGCCGCGCTCGTTGTCGCCGCTGAAGACACCTCCGCACAGTCCGTAATCGGAGTCGTTGGCGATACGCACCGCATCGTCGTCGTCGTCGTAGGGGATCACCGACAGGACGGGTCCGAATATCTCCTCCCGGGCGATGCGCATGCTGTTGTCCACGTCGACGAACACGGTGGGCTCGACGAACCAGCCGGTGTCCAGCCCGGCCGGCCGGCCTCCGCCGGTGGCAATTTTGGCGCCTTCCTCCTGTCCGATCCGGATGTAGTTCTCCACCCGGTCGCGTTGGCGCTCGGCCACCAGAGGGCCGACCTCGGTCGTCGGATCGAGGGCATCCCCTACTTTCATGGCCTGCACCTGGGCCACCAACGCCTCGGTCACCTCGGCGTAGCGGTCACGGGGGGCCAGGATCCGGGTGAGCGAGATGCATGCCTCCCCGTTGTTCATGATGGCATTGGGCAGCATGAGGGGGATCGAGACGTCCAGATCGACATCGTCGAGCAGGATGGCGGCCGACTTTCCACCCAGTTCGAGGCTGAACCGCTTGAGGTTGGCGCCGCAGGCGGCGCCGATCTTGCGACCAGCAGCCGTTGAACCGGTGAAGGACACCTTGTCCACCCCGGGATGATTGACCAGGTATTCACCCACCTCGCGTCCGGCCGGCACCACGCTGAGCACACCGGCGGGGAGGCCGGCCTCGGCGAAGATTTCGGCCAGGACGTTCCCGTCCAGTGGTGTCTCCGGTGCCGGCTTGAAGACGACGGTGCTCCCCGACAGCAGCGCCGGGGCCAACTTGGCACAGGCCAGAAAGAGAGGCACGTTCCAGGGAGTGATGGCCGCCACCACGCCCACCGGCTCCTTGGACACGATCACCGGGCCCATGAGCCCGTCCTTGACGGTGTCGAAGGCGAAGGTGGACCCCAGGCCGGCGTAGTAGTCGAGGATCATGGTGGGGGCGAACACCTGGGCCAGGGTTCCCCAGGCGATGGGCGACCCCATCTCGTTGGAGATGAGCTCGGCCAGGCCCTGCATGTCGTTGCGGATGGCCTCGGCCACCTTGGTCAGGACGGCGGCCCGCTCGACGGGGGCCATCCGGGGCCAGGGCCCGTGTTCGAATGCCTGGCGGGCGGCGGCCACGGCCCGGTCGACATCAGCGTTCTGAGCCTCGGGGACCCGCCCGACCAGCTCCTCGGTGGTGGGCGAGTGCACGTCGAAGACGGCCGACGACGAGGGCTCGACCCACTCGCCGCCGATGAACAGACGATCGTATGACTTCACGGGCCCTCCCTGGTTTGGACTGGATCGACGGCCACCGTGGTCCGGCGGGCCGGCCTGGTGCCTGCCTGCGTGGTAGCAGGCCGTCGTCCCGTGCCCTGCAGGCACGTACGTGACCAAAATTGTAGCCCGACGGCACCCCCGGCGCCCCATCGTCCCGTTGGTGGCTACGCTCCCTTCGCCAACCCAACCCTTCGGACCCTGCGCCCCACCGAGGTGGCGCCGATCCCGCTCACCGAGGAGCCACCATGCTCTCCCCTCTTGACGACTATCCGGTTCATCAGATCTCCGAGCCCATGCGCTATGTGGGCACGTCGGACCGCAACTTCTACGATCGCTACTACTTCAACATCCATGGCACCGGCGAGGTGCACGGGACCGACGACGAGCTCTTCGCTGTCATCGGCCTCGGTCAGTACCCCAATCTCAGCGTGGCCGATGCCTTCGTGTCGGTGATGTGGGGCGATGACCATCGGGTGGTGCGATCGTCACGCACGCTGGGTGCCGATCGCATGGATGCCTCGGTGGGGCCGATCCGGGTCGAAGTGGTGAAGGGACTGGAGGAGGTTCGGGTCATCGTCGAGCCCAACGAGTGGGGCATCGAGCTCGATGCCGTCTATCGGGGCTTCTCTGAGGCGCATCTCGAGTCACGACACTTCGACCGCCAATTCTCCCGGGTCATCTTCGATTCGACCCGGTTCGCCCAGGTCGGTTCGTGGGAAGGCACCCTGGTGTCGGCTGGACGCCAGCTCCGCCTCACTCCCGATCGTTGGTGGGGTACCCGGGACCGCTCGTGGGGTGTGCGGCCGGTGGGTGAGCCCGAGCCCCCGGGCATTCGTGCCACCGACACCGAGGGAGGTTTCTTCTGGATCTACGCACCGGTCCGCTTCGAGGACCACGCCCTGGTCACCATCATCCAGGAGCGTCCGTCGGGCGAACGGATCATGCAGGACGCCCACCGGGTGTTTCCCCTGGGGTCGGGGCGGGAGCCTGAGTGGCTGGGCCGACCCGAGCACGAATTGCGCTTCGCCCCCGGCTCCCGCCGGGTGACCGGAGCCACCCTCACCTACTACGGCGCCGGCGGTGAGGTCACCGCCCGGCTGGAAGTCGAAACCCTGCTGGCCTTCCCGTTGTTGTTGGGAAGCGGCTACGGGCTCGAGCCCGATTGGCGCCACGGTATGTATCAGGGCGACCTGGTGGTGCAGGGCCAGGTTGTCCCTCCGGCCGACCCGTCCTACTCGACCTGGGGGCTCACCGAGCACGCGGCCCGCTTCACGTACGACGGACAGGTCGGCTACGGCATGTTGGAATGCGCCGTCATGGGCCCCCACCGCCAGTACGGCTTCACCGGTTGGGAGTGAAGGGGAACGCCCTCAGCTCACCGACCGGACGGCGTCGGGCTCCCAGAAGGCCCGCAGGGAGGCGATCTTCCCCCCCGGGGACCGACGGTAGATGTAGATGCCGTCGACCTCGATGACCGACCCGGACCCCAGATCGATGCGGATGATCCCCACATTGGCCGCCTCGTCCCCGCACAGGAACGACTGGTTGATGGTGAAGCGGATGGACTGGTTGACCCCGATCACGTTGTCGTAGAAAGCGGCGATGGCCTCGATGCCGTGGTGGCCCAGACCCTCGGCGTCGAAGGGCGACGGGCCTACCGGGTCCTGCACCACGGCGTCGGACTCGAACAGGTCGAGCCAGCCCTGACGGTCCCCCGCCTCGACGGCGGACATCGAGGCCCGACCCAGATCGCGGGCGGTGGTCACGACGCCACCTTGGCCATCACGTCGTCAGCGTAACGGCGGAGATTGTCCACCTTGGTCTGCACCTGCTCGGTGTCGGGTCCCTCGCCGTAGGGCCACCGGAAGCCCACGATGACGTCGGTCACCCCCTGCTCCTCGAGACGGTGGATACCGTCGACCGAGTAGGCCTCGAGGGAGATCACATGCACCTCGAAGGGTCGATCGGCGGTCCCTTCCTCTTCCCTCAGACGGCCCAGTTGCTCGAGCAGGCCGGGCAGATCGGCCGGGTCGCCGCCCCCGTGCAGCCACCCGTCGGAACGGGCCGCCCGTCGTAATGCCGCCGGGGCGTGGCCGCCGATGAGGATGGGGAGGGGCGCGGTCGGCGTCGGGCTGATCTTGAGGGACTCGAGGTCGTAGATCTGCCCGTGGTACTCGAAGTAGCCGCCGGCTGACAGTCCCCGGATGATGTCGATGGCCTCGTCCATCCGCCGGCCCCGTCCCTCCCAGGGGACGTCGACGAACCGGTAGTCCTCCGGCCAGGGGCTCGATCCCACCCCGAGGGCCAGCCGGTTACCGGTCAGCACGGCCACCGAGGTGGCCTGCTTGGCCACCAGCAAAGGGTGCCGCATGGGCAGCTTGAGGACGAAAGTGACGAACCGCAGGCGTTCGGTCACCGCGCCCATGGCCGGAATGAGCGAGAAGGGCTCGATGAATGGCTTGTCGTCGAGGAACTGACGGGTGTGGTCGGGCGAGAAGGGATAGGTGGAGTCGGACTCCTCCGGATAGCAGATGCTGTCGGGGACCACCATGCCGTCGTACCCGGCCTCCTCGGCCGCCCGGGCCAGAGTCAGGTAGTACGAAGGGTCCACCATCGATTCGGCATAGGAAAATCGCATGTCGTCATTCCTTCCAGTCGACGTGGGCGCGGATCGAGCCGTCATCGGTGATCCACCCGCGGGTGGTGGCGAAGTCGAGCATGGCGGTGAATCCGGCTTCCCATGCCCCTCCGAGCGGCCGACCCCGGTCCAGGGCGGCCTCCGCCGCCAACCTCCTCACCGCCGAGGTGGGAACCAGCACATCGCCGTCGGTGCCGAGGGTGCCGGCACCGTGCTGGCGCAGGGCCGAACCCAGAGCATCGAGCCGCTCACCGTCGAGGACATCATCGGCCGATGGTGGTACCGGTCGCACAGCGAAGCTCTTCATGTCGTCGATGTCGGCCAGCACCACCCGTCCGGTAGACAGCTCGACCACCAGTTCCATCGCCACGGGCTCCAGGACCGGACCGCTGTGCGTCAGCCCGGCGCCGAGGCCGGAACTCCGGCCGCCTTCAGTCGATCGGCCACCCACGAGATGCCGTCGGGGGCGGCCATGGCCTCGGGCCAGCCATCGAGGATCCGCTCCACCTCGGCCAGAGTGGGGACGTAGCCCACCACCATGACCAGGATCCGGTCCACCGGCATCTTCTCCACCTCAGCGTCACCGAAAGGTGTCCAGCTGTCCACCTCAGGTATGAGCTCGAGCATGACGTAGAGCTCACCGGTGTCCTCAACCCAGCTCAGTTCGTAACGGCTGCCCTTGGCGTCGAACCAGTTGGTGCCCAACTCCACCTCGGAGGACCGACGGCGACGCTCGTCGGCGCTGTAGAACTGCTCGATGTCCATGGTCTGGTGACGTTAGCCCATCGGATTGGACCCCGACGGACCGATGGCGCCGGCTGACGTCGTGCGCCGGCACCGGGGCGCGGGCAGCCGGCGTTATCCGAGCAGGAGCCATGTCCTACCGTCGATCAACTCGCGGGCAGCGTCGAGATGTCCGGCATGGCAGGCGGTTTCGGTGATCACGTGGAGGAGGATGGCCCGCAGGTCCGGTAGCCGCCAGGATCCGAAGAAATCGGACCACTGTTTCGGCTCGGCGTCGAGGGGGGTCACCGCTATGACTTCGTTGGCCCGGCCGATCTGGGTGCGATAGAGGTCGGTGATCTGTTGTGGTGCCGTGTCGGGACCAACCTCCCAGGTCGTGGTGGCAGGGTCGGATTTGGGCATGGGCTCACCGGCCACGATCTGGCCGAACCAGAACCACTCGACGTCGACGGCGAGGTGACGAAGCATGCCAAGGCAGTTCCATCCGGTAGGCAAGGTGGCCCGGCGCAGAGACGTGTCATCGAGTCCATCCAGAATGCCGAGGACGTGGGCGCGCTGAGCCTCAAGGGACTGCACCAGGGCCTCTTTGGTCAGATCCATGCACCAACCTCCCCAGCGGTGGCTGAGTCCGATAACGAGCCCACAATCGGGAGGTCCTGTGGGTCTCTCAAGGCGTCAGAATCTCACAATTGTGGGCTGTCAGTTGCACATAAATTGTGGGCCTGTGCGGTAACGGGTGATGCTTGTCAGATCAGTAACGGTTGATGATCGACACTCCGATTCAATATTTCTAGTTCAATTCTTCTCGTGGGTTTCTGCTCGCTTCTTCCGCACCACCCCCTTTGATGTGCGAGCACGGTCTTAATCAGCTCGTTGCCTGACCAGACCTCGAGGAGGTTCTCGGCCACCCGGACATCGACGCTCTCGCCGCTCCGGTGGTTGCCGGCGCTGAGCACCTGGTTGGACACTCAAGATCGTGCCCACCGTGGAGACGGTCCGAGAGGCCCAGTCGTCACCCGAGCGATCCTCGCGGAGTCGGCTCAGATCGAGCGGTGGCATCGGTGAGTCCTCTTCTCGCCCCACATAGAAGTGTTCGGCCGGGGTCGGTATGCCGAGGCTCCGATGGGGTCGGTCCTTGTGGTACTCCTCGACCCTCCTCTCGCTGCCAACAGCCGAGGCTGGTGGGGCCGGAGTGTCAAGAACAGGCGTTATTACGACCAGGATCAGGCGTTACCGTGTCCAAGATCAGCCGTTATTGATCCGTCAAGGATCAGGCGTGGTCATACACACAAATTTTGGGGCAGGCAGGGATCGAACCTGCGACCGAGGGACTATGAGTTCGCCCGAGTTGGTAGCCAGGTGTTCCCCGATGTCGCAGATCGTTGTGTCGTGCCTCGCCCATCACGGCCAGCCGATGCTTCGGATCCGACAGGTTAGAAGTAGGTGCGACACCTCGATATGAGATTGTTGGGACCGGCACGTCAGTGGTGCCTCGCCTTGAGAGGGCGATCAGACCTGTTCACCGGATCCATCTGTCTTCTCACGTCCTGTTCAGCTGGTTTCATCGGAAACCGTGCCAGGTTGTCTGGCTGAAGTGATCGCCTTTGCGGAACCCCAGGCCTCGTACCGGGCGCACCCGGAACACAAATATGCGCCCACCGCCATCTCGGTCGCTAAATGCCCCATCACGCACAACGAAGTCCCACGGACCGGTCGGGTACTTGTTTGCGAACGCGGTCGCGATCTGCTCGAGTTCTGCGTCGTCAGTCACCTGCTCAGCCCGGCCTTCGATCATTAGGTCAAGCGCTCCGTCAGCCAGATCGCTGCACCCGGTCGTCAGCACGCACGATGGGTTCTCGGCCAGGTTCTTCGTTTTGCGCTCCTCAGGCCCGGTTGCGAACCAGAGCGCCTCCGCGTGCCAGACAGCGATCAGCGGCGTGACATGCGGTCGGCCGTCGGGACGGACCGTGGATAGCCAGTAGGTGTCCCTTTCACGTAGTTGTTCCAGTCCTACCACCCAGGACGTCGGCGTCGAGCCTGGCTCGCTGAACCCATGGATCTCCGCTGCCACGTTCATCCCTGTCATCGCAATCCCTCCCTCTCCGGATCGACATTCCCGAATGTGTTCTGCGAACAACGGCGCAGCTGCTACCGAGCCCACTTGGTGCGTTGGGAGCCCCCGATGCCTGTGGACTCAGCAGGCGAGTTGGGACAGCGGCCGACGGTTCTGACGGGGCTACCTGCACAGGCTGCGGGGTGAGTCGCTTCGGGTCATCCGCCCAGTGCGGTCGACGTGTCAACCTATAACGCCGGCGTGCCGGCGAGGACCGCTTCGATTCGCGAGAAGGCAGTGCCCATGCCTTCTTCGAACCCCATGAGCTCTTCCTGCATGCCCGCCTGCGAGTCGAAGTGGGTGCGGATCGCCATCACCGCTCCCCCGCCGACGCGCTCGTCGATAGTGATGACCATGGCCGTCATGGCGTTCCCGTCGTTCGGGCGGCCGTCGTCGTCCACGTCGGCATCCCGCAGCTCGAGGTGGCGGGGCGGGTCGGCGGCGATAACCTCCCACGTGCTGTCGTGGCGCTCGCCATCGGTCCCGGCCATGAAGAAGCGGATCCGCCCGCCGGCCCGAAGGTCGAGCTCGACCACGGTCGCTGCGTAGTCAGGGGGTCCCCACCACTTCTCGAACTGGCGGGGGTCAGCCCACAGTTGCCATGCCTGTTCGACGGTGGCATCGAGCTCGGCTGTGACCGTCATGGTCAGGGACTCGGGGTCCTTCTCGACGCTGGTCACGCTCATCGCTTGCCTCCAGTAGTTCGCTTCTCGGTTACCAGGAGGTCGTCGATTCGGTCCACCCGCGCCCGCCACAGCTCCTCGATGCCGTCCAGGAGCACCCGGGCCCTCTGGACGGTGTCGACGTCGGTGCGCACGAGCCGCTCGCGCCCCCGCCGCTCCTTTGTGACGAGCCCGGCCCCTTCGAGCACGGCGACGTGCTTCTGCACGGCGGCGAAACTCATCGGGTAGCGCTTCGCCAACGCCGACACGCTGTCGGTGCCCCCGATGGCGAAGGCGAGGATGTCGCGCCGAGTGCCGTCGGCAAGGGCGTGAAAGATGCGGTCGACGCCAGCGTCGGGTGCCTGATCTACAACCATATAGTTGCATATTAGCGAAGAACGATGACGCACACAAGGCCTCGGTACGGATCGAGAGCAGCCCAGACGGCTGACCATGAGCGCTCTCGCTGTGGGCTGGGGACGACCCGCGACGCGCTGGTGTCTACCAACGGTGACCCCGGGTCGCCCTGGTCCTCGGATCGCGACATCGCGGTCGATACCGATGTCGAGTTGATTGGCAGCCGGCCGTATTGGAAGAGTTCGCTGGTCCGTCAGATTTGGCGACGAACCCGGCAAGCATCTTGCCTATTTCCAGTGTGCCAGTTCGTGCTGTCACGACCAGCAGGCGCGGGAGAGCTTCACCCAGGCGGAGGCGGCCCAGGTTAACTCGACTCTCCGAGCCGCGCAGAGTAATCGAGTGAGCGCGGACGTCTCGGCCGTCGACTCCGGCGCGACCACCACCGCGTGTCCCCCCGCGGATCCGAAAACTGACCGCCGCCGACGCCGTCACGAAAGGGTGGACCTACGGCAGCGGTGGCGACAACAGGTGAACGCCGCGCCGTCCGGTTCAACGGTCCGATCAGCCGTAGAGAGAGTTCTGTTTCAGTGCTGCGTTCAGGAGCGTCTCCTCCTGCGCCTTCGTGATTGACTTTGAGGGCGCGGTGCTTGACGTACTCGATGACGCCGCAACATCCACGTCCAGTCCAACGATCGCCACTTTTGTGCCTGCTGTCCAGACGACCAGGTATTCCGGCTTCTCGGTCGCCGTGGCAAAGGCTGACGTACCCAGCTGATTGGGGACCTTAAGTGACGAATCGATTTGGACCTCTTTCCGACCAGAGACCAGTGAAGCGGAAGCATCGGCAGACGTCTTGCAATTCACCACTTCGGAGATGAGGGCCGTCTGATTACTCAGATTCTCGTAGACGGATTCGACTGAATCCGAGCATCCCTTCTGGCCGGTGGCGGTCGACTGCTTCACCGACTCATTGGTATTGGAGAATCCCACGCTCTTGGCATATGACGCATCCAGTACGGCGGTCGTAGGCGAGGAATTAGTGCTTGCTGACTTCTGGCCACTTCCCAACAACGGCCCCGCAACAACCGCAGCCAGTATCAGCGCGCCAATGACGATTGCAGCCACGGCCCTTGCCCGTGAGGAGAAGAATCTCCTCACGATAGGAACGCCGCCCTCACCACGTCAGAGCGAACTGTGGGTTTCCTGCAAGATGAGGGCCTCGTTTCCATATTTGCCTCCAACATTTGCCTTGAACGAATGATCGGGATCGGTTGGGTCGGGTCCGGAGCGGATGGCGGATTTCGCTCAACGGACCCGACCACTCCACACGGTATCCGCACTTCTTTTAAGTGAGATGAAGGAATCCTCAAGCCTTGGTGATGATTCGGCCCTCTCTCGTGCACTCCGCTTCCTCACTGACCCCGGGCGCTCATGAAAGCCAGAGCACCCGGAATCAGATCGGAAGAAATGAACGGCACTGCGAGGTGTCTATGCCTGGGCAGCAAATCCCACCGCAGCATTGCTGCTGAAGTTGCTGGCCCCGCCGACGGGGTAGGTCACAGAATCGGCGACCCCGAAAGCGTCTCCGAAGGCCAAAACGCCACCGTCGTTTTGCAAGACCCAGTAACCCTTCCCATCGGACGTGTATTCGATGCCGACATCGTCACTTGGCCCTCCGGTGGCCGCAGGAGAGGAATAAAAGCGGGCAGAGCCATAGGCGTACACGCCTCCCGATTGGGACAAGAGGCTGTAGCCCCCATCGGGACTCGCGGCAATTCCGACGATCTTGATACTCGATGAGGTGCCATACGTCGATTCGTAGGACCCATCAAAGGATGCATTACCGAAGGCATAGACACCGCCATCCGCACCAACCAGCCAGTAGCCGTCGCCATTCGGCGTCAGGGCGATCGACGTAATCGGCGCAATGATCGACGTCCCACCAAGGGAACCCTGGAACTTCGCGTCCCCGAAGGCAAAGACGCCCCCGTCAGCTGCTACCAGGTAGTAGCCCCTGTTGTCCGAGGTCATCGTGATCCCGACGATCGGTGAATTCAGCGTGTCGTCTCCAAGGGATCCGTAGAACTGGGCATCTCCGTAGGCGAAGACACCTCCGTTACTGGCCACCTCGACATAGCCCTTCCCATCCGACGTTGAGGCGATCCCCACGATTGGCTCCGAAGAGTCGCCGTCGGCGCTTCCATAGGACCCAGCAGAACCCACCTGATAGACGGACCCATCGGTGGAGGCTATTGAATAGCCTTGAACTACGGGCGTGGCGGCACTTGCGGTGGCACTAAGGAGGCCGAGGAAGAGCATCGAGGAAGCGAGCATCCCGAAGGTGAGCGTTAATTTGCCTCCACTGCGAAGCCTGGATACGCGCACTCCGCCGGGTGCACCCTTCCGTTGCGGTTCGTTTGCATTTCTCATTTCTGTTTCCTTTCATACCGACGTTGTGAACTGACTTATCCACTGTGCACCCGCCATCTTGCAAACCCTTGTGCGTCAACCGCGGGTTGGCTGTAACTCCATGACCCGGCGATCGCCGCCCGGAAGGAACGAGTCAACAGAGCGTCGTCTACTCACAAAGCGTGTATGCACGAAATAGTTCACATGGCCGCTGCTGCTTGGCCCGAAAGGGGAGATGGGGACGGAGCGGGAACGGATTGGTCACTGGAATGACGACCACAGATTCACATGGTCGATTGCAGTTCGATACCACGTGCGACGCCGAACGAGGGACAACCCTCGATTGACAACTTGCAAGCGTTCGGCGCTGTCTGTGGCCGCCGCCACCAGCCCAGCCTCAATCGATCCCACGTCCGTTGGATCGACCATGAACGCCACCTCAGCTCCTGGTGCTTCCGTGACGCTGGGCACGCCGTGGCTCGCCACAACCGGGGTACCCCGCTGCATAGCCTCGAGCGGGGGGAAGCCGTATCCCTCCATGAGTGGGACGTACGCGAGGAGCCGGGCCCGCTCATAGAGACCAGCCAGGATCCCGTCGTCAACGGACCCGAGGCTGTGTACTCCGGCGGGATCCATCGGAGAGGAGTCGTTCTTCCACCCGGTGGGTCCGACGACGAGAAGTGGCCAGTCCTCCGGGAGCTGGGAACGGGCCTCACCATAAGCCTCCAGAAGGCGCCGAAGGTTCTTTCTCGGTTCGAGCGTGCCTACCGAGAGGAGAAACTCTCCGCCAACTCCCAACCTGCGCAGTAAGTCCTCTGTGCGCTCTGCGTCGGGGTGCGACAAATGATCGGCGCCGTAGGGAATCACGTTTATCTTGCTTGGAGGAGCTCCGGCTTCCGCCAGGTCTGCGCCCGTCATCTGCGATGGCACAACGAACGCGTCGGCAGTACGAAGTGCTCGCTTCAATGCGGCGTCATGCCAGGTCCGGCCACGCCTGGTTGCCGTTTCGGGGAGCCTGCGCCACGCAAGATCGTGGACAGCGACCACCGATGCGACTCGGGCAGCTCCACGATTGCGCTGAAGAGGCGGGAAGGCAGGTGAGGTGGAGTGCACCGCGTCATAGTTCGGAGGCGCCCGCACGATTCCAAGATCCCAAGCTCGAGTCAGAGCAGGACCCGGGAGCCTCGATATGGATGTCTCCAACCCAAATCCCTGGAGATCAGAGCCACCGTGTCGGTTTCTCCCTCGGGGCGCCCGACTTGCCAGTAACACTATTTCGGGAGCGGGATACCTTTCCGGGGCCGTGACAAACCCTTGGACCAGGCCACGGGCATAGGTCCCGATACCGCCCGGTATCCGACGACGGAGCTGCTCGACCACTAACAGGACAGCGTGGTGGCGAGGAGAGGCCGCCTTCTCTTTGGCCGAGAACGCTCACCTGCTCGCGCACCTTCACAGCCCGTCTTCCTTGCCGGCCAATCGTCTGTTTCACAGCCACCGTTCCTGGGTGAGAGCACGGCTTGTCTTGGACCCCTCGCCCGATCGCCATGTCGTTGAAGCTGAACCCTCGAGACGACGCGACCCTGTAACGTCGCCCCGGATGATGGACCTCCTCCCAACGACGCGGGTCACTCGTCTTCCACCGTCGAGGTCGGCGAAGCGGGGCAGTCCAATTCGCTAGCAGAGTCCATAACCTGCCAACCGAATCGTCTTGATCACGGGAGGACCGACAGCCTCCAGCTTTTTGCGGAGATATCCGACGTAAGGCACAACGACATGCTCGCTGCCCCTGAAGTCATAGCTCCACACCTGTTCGAGAATCTCGGGCTTGGACAATACGTGGCCTGGATGGAGAAGAAAGAACCGGAGCAGTCGGAACTCGGTAGCTTTCAACACGATGGACTGACCGGCCCGAGTTACCTCGTGGGAATTATTCGTTCAACTCGATGTCGCCGAACCGGAGGATCCCTGTGTCTGCCGGCTCACTGCCCATCCGCCGCAAAATGGCATGAACCCGGGCTGCCACTGAAGCCAGGGCGAAGGGCTTGGTCATGTAAGCATCGCCGCCTATGGTCAGACCCACTCTCCTCTGACCTCCTGATTCTCGGTTGGCCACAAACAGGATGGGAGCTCGGGAGCCGCACTCCCTAAGTCTGCGTGTGACCTCCAGGCCGTCGAAATCGGGCAACGCCGGATCCGACGCGACTGCTAGGCGGATGCTCGTGGACAGCCTCCAAGGCCATCCGGCCACTGCTTGCTTTTTCCACCTCGGAGCCCTGGTCGCGGAGTCATTCACCACACGTCGACCAGAGCGGGCTCGGCGTCAACCACCAGGATCCCCTGGTTCCGGACGCATCCGCCCACGTTGGCCATATCAGGAATTGCCGCCATCGATGGTCCCCCTCAGGAGTTGGCCAAGAGGTTGAGCTCGGATCGATGAAGTGATTTACTCCCGGCCAGGTCAGGTGAACATTGTCGGTGTACGGATCTGCAACCCGCCGGAGAGATGGATGTCGTTGCCGGCGGGTGACAAATAAAAATCATTGTGAACATCGAAAGGACGAGCCTGGTCGGTCACTACCCGTCAATCAAGTTGTTGAAATCGTTCGCCGCCCAGTTACCAGAAGTAGGGGGAGATGCTAAGAATCACGTCCGCTGAGTCGGCATACACCCCAGATCTGACAGAGAGAGCCAGAACAAATCGGATGGAGATCAGGCTTCTACCATTGAGCACCCGACAAGAGGTGGATGGGCCGTTGTTCGTGCCCACTTTTAGCCGGCCGATCCACTCGGCGACCCACTAGGAGACCCGCCGGCCCCACCGCCGAATCCACCGAACCCGCCCAGTCCACCGGTCGTTGACACTCCGGATTGGGTCGCTGACACTGACGCGGCAGACACCGAGCCGCTCGAGGACTTCGTACCCTGAACGGTCACGGTGTCGCCAGGCTTGACGTCTGCGAGCGATGACTTCGCATTCCGATCGATAGTGGTGTTCGCCCCCACTTTGACAGCCACCAGATCCCCGCTGCTGTTGTGACGTAGAGCGTGTTTCCGATGATGTCGGTGACGGTACCGGACGTGATATTCGCCAAGGCCGCACTAGCCCGCTTGCTCCACTCCCTACCAGCTCCACCGGCAGGGCACCGCCAGGCGCGAACGGGAAAGCTGATGCGGCAGATGCAGTCGACGAGGATGAGTGGCGCTGCAAATATGCACCACCCCAAATTCCGACGGAGGCCACCAACAGGATCGCCAAGAGAGCCGCCAACCATGGCATGCGGACACCCTTGGCTGGCCCCTGGGTAGGCCAATCATCCGGCTCGTCAACAAAAAGGCTGTCCAGTTCCGATGGCTCGGCCGGGTCACGTGTTGAAACGACTGGCACTTGGGCGGTTCCGTCCGTGCGGACTTCTTCTGTCGGAGGGCCGCTTTCGACATGTATCTGAATCGGATATGGGCATTTGCAGTGGACCTTCCTCGTTCACTCGAATCTCAACGTGTCGATCGGACGAAGTGACGCTGCGCGATAGGCCGGATAGAGGCCAGCAAAGACGCCGACCAACAGTGCGACACCGAAGGCCAATGGGATGGAATAGGTAGCAAGGACTGGTTGAACGCCATCGATCTTGAAGCGCACAACCACCAGACCAGCCAATACTCCAACCGCTCCCCCGAGGAGCGAGATCACCACTGCCTCAATCAGGAATTGGCCGAGGACAATGAATTTGGGTGCGCCGATGGCCTTGCGAATGCCGATTTCACGAGTTCGCTCGGTGACGGTTACGAGCATGATGTTCATGACCCCAATGGCGCCGACGAACAATGAGACGGCTGCCACCCAACCCAACAGCGCAGTGAAGGTTTTCGAGCTAGATGTCGCTGTCGAGAGCAGACTGGCCTGATTCAAGACGCTGAAGGGTAGATCGGCCACTGTGGTGTCGTTTTGTGCGGCGAGGACGCTCTCCACTTCACTCTGGGCAAGCGACAGAGTGGCAGACGACTTTCCCTGCACTAGCAGCTCGGAGAAGGACTCCGACTCCCCAGTTAGTTGATCCTGAACGGCCGTGTACGGGGCAATGGCAACCGCATCTTGATTGGAAAGGCCGCTGCTGCCCTTGGAAGCCAGTACTCCAACCACTTCGAACTCGGCGGAGCCGATCTGGATCTGTTTGCCGAGTGGGTCCGAACCAGTTGCAAAGAGGTTGCTTGCGACGTCAGAACCAATGTCTACGACTTCGGCATGATGGGCAACATCCGCTTGGGTGATGGAGCGTCCTGCCGACACTGTGTAATTCGAGGCGGTCAGATACGACGGTGTAGAGCCGACCACCGACGTCGAGTAGGTAGCGCCGTTGTAGGTTGACGTTTGGGTCGTTGAAATCACCGGTGAGACCGACTCCACGTCAGGGGCGCTGTTCTTGTCGGAAATCAACCCGACATCGGCACTGGTCAGCGTGGCATTCCGGGACTGGGTGCCAGTTTGTGAGGTGCCACTGCCGAATCGTCCGCTGCTGAAGACTGTCAGGGTGTTGGTGCCGAGCTTGTCAATCTGGTTCTCCACGGATTGGGACGATCCGGTACCCACGGCGAGCAGGACGATTACTGCAGCCACGCCAATAAGTACGCCCAGCATGGTCAGGAGCGAACGGAGCCAGTTCGAACTGATACCCCGCAGGGCCATGATCACGTTTCCCCAGACGCTCATCGTCAGTCATCCTCAGCAGGATGTGGCCGCGCGGCCGCCTCAGCATGGGCCGGTGCACACCGTGGGCATCGAGAGGGCGCTGCTGGTAATCCTGGACGATGATGCCGTCCCGAAGTCGGACCACCCGCGTTGCATAGGCAGCGATGTCCTCCTCGTGAGTGATCATGACCACGGTTCGACCTTGGGCATGAAGCTTGGCAAACATCGACATGACATCCACGCTGGAGGCGGAGTCGAGATTGCCGGTCGGCTCATCGGCCAGGATCAATGCCGGGTTCGTCACGATGGCACGAGCTACGGCCACCCGTTGCTGCTGTCCCCCAGACATCTCACTCGGAAAGTGATTCATCCGCTCGCCGAGTCCGACCGAATCGAGGGCCACCTCCGCACGGTGGCGTCGCTCTTTCGACTTGATCCCGGCATACGCCATAGGCAGCTCGACATTCTGGAGCGCCGACATGCGTGCCAGCAGATTGAAGCTCTGGAAGACGAAGCCGATCTTTCGATTTCGGACTCGGGAGATCTCTTTGTCATCGAGGTCACGGATGTTCACCCCATCGAGCCGGTAATGGCCACTGGTGGGGACATCGAGGCACCCAATGATGTTCATGAGCGTTGACTTGCCAGAACCTGACGCACCCATGATGGCCACGAACTCGCCTGGTTGGACGTCGAGCGACACACCTCGCGTTGCAAAGACGTCATTGCCACCCATCTGATAGCGCTTGACGATGTTGGCGAGGGCGATCACCGGCCACCGAGGTGGCATCGTCGCAGTTGATGTCGTCTCGGAGAGACCGCTCCCGCTCATGGTGAGAAGCGTCACGGTGCTCCTCCACCGAAGCCACCCCCGCCGAGGCCGCCGCCACTGAATCGCCGGCGCTCGAGGCTGCCCGAGCTCGTCGAAGCAGCTCACGCTGGCAGTGGGCTCCACCACCTTTTGTCCCTCGGTCAGGCCGCTGGTGATCTCGGTGTAGGACGTGCCGACCAGCCCCAAGGTGACCGATGTTGTCTTCTGGACCCCATCAGAGAGAACCTTCACCGTGGAGGTGTTGCCGGTCGTGGTGATCGCTGCGCTCGGCAACTGGAGCACGTCGCTGGCGGTCTGCACGATTACTGCTACTTCGGCGGTCATCCCTTCCTTCACATCCGACGGCGTGTTCTTCAGAGCGACGGTGACGGGATACTCCACGACGTTGCTGACGACCGTCGATGTCGGCGAAACCGCAGTCACGACACCGGTGACCTCGGTGTCGGGCAGGGCGGCGAGGGTTACCGTCGCCGGTTGACCCACTGCGATCTTTGTTGCATCAGCTTCGGCATAGTCCGCCACCACCTCCAGGCTGCCCAGGCCCTGAATCGTGATGAACGTGGACGTCGACGTGACGCGAGCCGGAGCTTCCCGTCGAGCCCGTGCTGCCGGTCGAGCCGGTGCTGCCAGTCGACCCTGAACTGCCGCTTGACCCGAGCTTCCGCTCGACCCGGAGCTGCCGCTCGACCCGGAGCTGCCGATCGAGCCTGTGCTGCCGCTTGACCCAGCTCCCACTCGAGCCGGTGCTTCCGCTCGAACTGGAACTTCCGGCGCAGTCGTGAACTGCCAGGTCGAACTCGATGAACCGGTGGTCGACGAACCGGATCCGCCCACCGTCTCCCCGACCGAATTGTTGACGGCGGTGACGGTGCCACTGATCGATGCCACCAACGTGCAGTCGGCCAACGCCTTGGTATCCGTCGTAACCGTCGCCTGATCCTGGGTGACCGTTGCTTCGTCTTGCGCGATGGTCGAAGGAGTCACCTGCAGGCTCGCCTGAGCGGACTGAACGGTCAGCTCCTGTGCCGACACCGTCGACTGGTCCTTGGCCACCGCTTGTTGGTAGGTGGTGATGGTTTGCTGATCGGTTACACAAGAGCTCTGGGCAGTGGCGAAAACGACTCCGACCCCCGTCGAGGTTCCGGCGCAGTTAGTAGCCACGATGCGGAAGAGGTAGCTGGTGGCCGGTGAAAGACCGCTCACTGTCGCCGATACCGTTTGTGCCGCCGAACCCGAGACAGTGGTCGAAGTCGTCGAGGAGCCGTAGGAAGGGGTGGTTCCGTACTCGAATCGGTAGGTCGTGGACCCACCACCGGGGTTGACCGTCCCGGTCAACGTCACCGATGTGGTCCCGGCACCACTGGCGGATCCCGTCGAAGCATTCGGGGCCGATATCGAATGGGACACTCGACACTCGGAGTGCTGCCGGTTGTTCCTCCTGTGCTTCCCGAGCCGGCGGCCGACGAAGTGCCCGAACTGCTCGACGACGTCGAGGCCGGGCAACCCAGGGCCTGGTCGGCGGAGTAAGTGGACTGGGCCGTCTGGAGCGATGTCTGGTCGCTGGTTAGCTGGTTCTGGTCCGAGGTGAGCTGCTGTTGAGCGGAGACCAAGGTGGCCTGATTCTGGGCCTGCTGCGCCGGCGTCCCTCCGGCCTGATCGTGAGCCAGTGTTGTCTGGGCCCCGGCCAGCGAGGCCTGGGCGGACTGAAGATTCGCCTCGGCTTGGGTGGAGTCGATAGTGGCCAGGACTTGTCCCGCCGTGACCTTGTCGCCCACTGCCACGTTGACGGCGGTGAGGGTGCCGGAATTGTCGAAGTCCTCGTCCGCCGAGGTCACCGCCGAGGTGTTGCCCGACGCCGAGACGCTCGACTGCACCGTCCCTCGCGTCACCGTCACCGTTCTGGCCACTCCTGTTGATGCCGCCGAAGGTGATTGGTAGATGGAATAGAAGGCGATCGTCGCCGCAATGGCTACGACGAGGATCAAGGCGACATAGCCGACCAGTTTGCGCCGTGAACGATCACCGTTTCCTAGTGCCATGAGATGCGGTCCCTTTCATTTCTTCGGTGGAGGAGAGTTATTCGCGCTGATTGAGGTGGAGGCTGCGACATCAGCCGGTGGGGAAGAACCCGTCGAGGACGGGGGAGCCAGCCGTCGGCCGCAGTGAGGCACAGCTGTCTGGGCCGCCGGTATGCCGCACTGGAAGTGTCGACCGAGCTGGTAGGCGAGCCCGAGGCCGCTCGGCAACGTGACCCCGTGTAGCTTCATGCAATTGCGGTAGGCGGCAAAGGCCGTGCTGTTCGGCCCGTTCGCCCACCCCGAATCCACCCTTCGGCTCAACGCTGGCACACGCCTTGGCTGCCGCGGCGAACTTCGGGTTGTTGGCGAACCCACCGCCTCCGCCGGCCCCGCCAGGAGCACCAGCACCCGATGGTGGAGCGCCTCCTTCGGGGAGGCTGCCGCCTGACGGCGGTGTACCTCCCCCTCCGGCGCCACTGGGCAGAGTCACGCCGTGCTTCGACAGACACTGGCGGAACGCCGAAAGGATGCCCCGCCGGACGCCGACTTGTTCCCGAGGTAGTCGTTGTGGTCGACCCACCGCCGCTGCAGGCGCCAGTAGAAGGCCGAGGGCACCAAGAACGAAGGCCGCGCTCACGCTTCGACGGAAGCGTGACGCAGGTCGACGGGGGGCATGGTTGAGCGTCATAGTTCGCCACGATGGCACGTCGAGCTGTGAAACCTGTCCAGGAAACTTGCGTGTTTCCTGAAGGTTGATACCTCCGCAACAGCGAATCGGCGGACTCGACAACTCGCTCTAAGATCATCAACCAAGCTTAAGGAAACCGAAGGTGTGACCGGCACCATGAATGTGCCACCTCGCATTCTGATTATCGAAGACGGGCCAACGTGGCGTGCATTGTCGTGACTGCGCTCGAACGGGCGGGATTCGACACGGTTGAAGCTATCAACGGATTGGACGGCCTTCGGCTTGCCGGTCCGACCTTCGCTTGGCCCTGATCATCGCTACGGCCCGCGACGGATTAAAGGACCGGATCAAAGGGTTGAGCCTTGGCGCCGACGACTACCTGACTAAGCCATTCAGTGTCGAACAGTTGTGGCTCGGGTCCAAGCGATCCTGCGACGCACGGGCCATCTGCCAGCTCCCCCGTGCTGACCTGCGGTGACCTGACCTTGGACGACGATACCTTTCAGCGGATGCGGGGCAGGATGAAATCGATCTCTCACCCACCGAGTACCGGATGCTCCGACTTCTCATTCGCAATGCCGGCAGCTTGATGACCAAGGCACGGATTCGTGACTACGTGTGGGACTACGGCTTCACGGCGAGAGACGGTCGTGGATTCATCTTCTCGTTCTCGTTGCGGAAGAAGATTGACACCGAGCCACCCCAGCTCATCCACACCGTCCGAGGCGTCGGATATCTACGAATATTAAAGGACGGTATTCGTCTGCTCCTTAGTATTCTGCCCGGTCCGGAGCCCCACCGACCATCAAGTACGGTGGTCGTGACATGCGGACCGCGTGCTCGAAGCGTCGTGTCCAGCCTCTACGATCTCTGGACCTAGCTGGTGCACAGGAAACCCTGAAGAAACCTCAAGGGTGCCTGGGAAACTCCGACGATGCCCCCTCGGATCCTCGTAGTCGAGGACCAGAGAACGTCGCCTACGTGGTGACTACCGCCCTCCGGTTAGCGGGCTTTGACGCTGTCGAGATAGAGAATGGCCGTGAAGCCCTGGCCTTGGTGATCCACAAGGTCATTTGACCTCGTGATTCTCGATGTCATGCTTCCAGACCTCGATGGATTCGATGGCTGCCGACGCATGCGATTCGAAGGAATGGCATTCCCGTGGTGTTTCTCACTGCCGCCGAAGCAGTTGAAGACAGAGTTCGCGGCCTGACCATTGGCGGGGACGACTATTTGACCAAGCCCTTCAGCGTCGAGGAATTGGTAGCACGGGTGCAAGTAATTTTCGCCGCACCGGAGCTCAGACACGCCACAGCTTTTGACCTGTGCCGATTTGTTCTCGACGATGACGCCCATGTCGTAACCCGCCACGGGAAGTTGTGGCGCTATCGCTGACCGAGTACAAGCTACTCCGCTTTCTTCTCCGGAATGCGGGCACGTATGAGCAGAGCCCAGATCCTCGACCATGTGTGGAACTACGACTTCGATGGCGAGTCGACGGTGGTCGAGACATTCGTTTCCCTTCTGCGAAGGAAGATCGACGCCAAGCCTCCCCGGTTGATCCACACCGTGCGGGGGGTAGGGTACCGATTAGACGGGCGCTGATCAATCTGTGACCCTCCGCCGCCGTCTTTACATTGCCGCTATTGTTCTTCTGGCCGCCGTTGCTCTTGCTCTTGGAGTGCTGCTGATCCGAACGGTTGAAGCTGCCGATTTCAGAGCAGCTCGACCAACAGCTCGAATCGGCCTTCCCCGTGGTCGGATCGATTCGTAGCGCCCCCCTGGGTTCTGCCGTCCCGGCCTTCGGGCCCGTCGCCAGACCCCGGCTTCCGGGCAAAGGGATCAGTGAGTTCTACGTCGCTACCTTGTCTTCAAGGTCACAGGAACGTCTTGGTCAGTCCACTCGGCGACCCATGGTCAGAGCCCCAAAGACCCCCTCGATCGTTTCAAAGCCGATCCAGCACGATGTCGTCGTCACGACGGTGGGATCCCCGCACTGGTCCGGATCCGGGGCCTGGCGAGCCGTGCTTATCCGACCTCCCAACACCAAAGTCGAGCTGCTAGTGGCCATCTCCCTTGACCAGGTGGATGCCACGGTCAGTCGACTACGGCTCGCTGTGCTCGGAGCCGGGCTCGTCATCTTCGGGGTCCTCATTGCCGCCGGGTTCTGGGTCGGCCGGCTTGGCCTCCGCCCCATCGTGGAAGTGACCGAGGTAGCCGATGCCATCACCGCGGGCGACAGGTCTCGGCGAGTCACTGGCGGGCGCCAGGGTACCGAGGCCGCGCACCTCGCTCAAGCGTTCAACGTCATGCTCGACGAGCAACAGTCGACCGAGGTCCGACTGCGCCAGTTCATTGCTGACGCCTCGCACGAGCTCCGCACGCCGGTATCGGTAATTATGGGAATCGCCGACCTCTGGCGCCAGGGAGACCTACGTAACGGCGACCTGCTGGGACGATGCCATGCGCCGCATCGGTCAATCGAGCGCACAGATGGCGGGGCTGGTCGAGGACTTGTTGCTCCTGGCCCGATTGGACGAAGGTAGACCACTCGACCGCACCTGCGTCGATCTGGTGCCGCTGGTACATGAGGCAGTGCTGGATGCGTCAGCCACCAATCCGTCTCGAGAAATCCGAGTCGACTGCGACCAACCTGTCACCACCGAGGGCGATCGCACGGCTCTCCGTCAAATCATCGTCAATCTGATCACCAACTGCCTCAGACACACACCCCCCTCGGCGTCCGTCGAGGTGCAGATCGCCCAGCTGCCCGGATGGGCACTCCTCGAGGTGACCGACTCCCGGTCCGGGCATGGACGCCCAAAGCGCCACCCATGCCTTCGACCAATTCAGGCGCGGGGAAACGAGTCGGACCCGGTCAGGTACCGGGCTTGGCCTTCCCATCGTGGCCGGCATCGTTGCCGCCCATGGAGGCCGGGTTACGCTCGATTCCGATCCTGGTCGAGGCACCTGCGTTCGAGTTCTAATTCCCTAAGCTGGCTCATCAGGAAGATGCACAGCCAACCTTCATGTGACCTCGACCTTTCGGCAAGGTCGACCGTCCAACATGGGTTCATGGTCGGTCGTCCACTCTCACGCGCCGCCGCTCCCATTGGAGCGGGATTCTCCCTTGGCCGTGGCCACCGCGGGCCTGACCAAAGCCTACGGAGCCCGTTTGGCGGTCGACGGGATCGACCTGGCCATCCCCAGAGGGACGCTATCAGGCTTCGTTGGCCCTAACGGAGCAGGAAAGACAACCACAATCCGGATGCTGCTCGGTCTGGTCCGTCCCACAGCTGGAAACGGTTGGGTCTTGGGCCGGGCTCTGCACCAGCCAAGCGAGTACCTCCCCCGCGTCGGTGCTCTCGTCGAGAGCCCGGCTTTTTATCCCACGCTCTCGGGCCGCGAGAACCTCCGGGTGCTATCCGCTCTTGGAGACATCCCCGAGAGCAAGATGTCGACCCACTGTTGGATGAGTTTGGCCTTGGCGAGCGAGGCCGCGACCAGTTCCGTACGTATTCGCTGGGCATGAAGCAGCGGCTGGGGATCGCCTCTGCTTTGTTCCCACCCTGATCTGCGCACCGGGACGAACCCACAAACGGACTCGACCCGGCGGGCATTGCCGAGGTACGCAATCTGCTGCAATCCATCGCCGTCAAGGGCCGGACGGTGATGGTCTCCAGCCACCTCCTGGCCGAGGTCGAACAGATGTGCACGCATCTGGTAGTCATCGGCTAGGCAGGTTGGTATTCCAGGGTGGGGTCAGCGATCTGTTGGACGCCCAGACCATCCAGTGACGGCCCGGCCGGAAGACCCGAGGGACCTGGTGGCCCTCGGCACCCTTGCTGAGCAACTGGGCAAGAGAGCCACCATCGTAAACGGCACGATCTCCGTTACCGTGGCCGACGGCTTTCCTGCTCGACTCAACCAGCCCGCGATGAAACAGGGAATTACCCTCGTTCACCTCTCGGTCGACCGGCCCCGGCTCGAAGACGCATTTCTGGCCCTCACAGACACCGACAGCGAAACCACCGCCTCCTCTCACTCCGGATAAGGGAGCCTTCATGCGCTACGCATTCGTCAGTGAATGGATCAAGCTGCGCCGAAAGCGCCTTCTCATCGGCACTTACCTGGCGCTGGCCGCCGTGGCCATCCTCGGGACCGTCCTTACATTCGCCACCGCCGGCCACACGGGCGGTGGGCGTGGCCCCGGCACCACGACCAGCATCGCCAAACTGGCCAGCTCGAAGGGCATCTCCAGCGGCCTTGAGTCCTCGATTACATTCCTCGGCATCGTGACCTTTGCGGTGGCCGCTGCTGAACTTGCCAGTGAGGATTCCCTGGGAACACTCCGAGTCCTCCTCGTCCGCCAATCACATCGGCAAACACTCCTCGCCGGCAAATTCATCGCCGTCGTCACCTTCATGCTGGCTGGTGTTCTGGTGGCGACCGTTGCCTCAGTCGTGGCCGCGGTGGCCATGGCACATGTGAAGGGCATTCCCACCACGGCCTGGATCACCGCTAGCGGACTCGGATCGTTGGGGACCGGTGCCGGCGACATCGCCCTCGCAGTCATCGGCTACGCCACCTTGGGCATGGCCCTGGCTGTTTTCCTCCGCTCTCCGATTGTCACCATCGTCGTGGGCATCGTATTCCTTCTCATCGTCGAGCAGATCCTTTCTGGCACCGTCACCGAAACCTCTAAGTGGCTCCCCGGACAAGCCCTCTCCGCCGTCGCACAAGGAGGGACCAGCACTGTCGGCTACGCGGGCGCACTCGGCGTCAGCCTCGTCTACATCATCCTCGCCATCGCCACGGGAACGCTCGTATTCTGCAGACGCGACGTCACTGCGTAAACACCGAGGGCAGAGCCACCAACATTCACCTCGGCTATCCACGGCCCCTCAGTCGAGGGCAACGATCACGGCGGGCGTTAGTGTTGAGCGGCTACCACACGCCCGGGATCAGTCGGTAGCGGGTCGCTGCTTCGAAATCCCCATGGCTGGGGAGCGCGCCCACCAACAGTCGCTCTTCGGCTCGGATGCGGACAACCTGCAAAACGATCACGATGCATTCGCCGAAAACGAGCGTGAGCCGCAGGCTTGCGATAAGGACGGCTGACGACATGACGATCTCAGCCAGATAGACAGGGTGGCGAACTAGGCGATAGGGACCACACACCACCAATCGGCGGGCCTCTGGATAGAACGAGAAGTTCATTCCCAGGGTAGCTACGGCGGCTACGGCAAACGCCGCTCCCAGCATCGTTACAACCAGCGCTGCGGATTCGACTTCCACCGACACCGATAAGAGGCGGGGACCTGAAGGACCGAGGATACCGAGCAGGATGAGAAGAAAGGTGGCGACCAGCGCTGCCGCTCGGACCAGAAGCCGATCATCCTTAGCCACGGGAGGATCTTGCAATAGGAATGCCGCCACGGGAATCGACAGGAAGACAGCGTAAAGGCCCCCCCGCAGGAACCCGATGACAGCAGCGGGCCGTGGGTGGTTGACGACCGAGGAACCCATGTGGACGAGCACAGCCATCTGCCAAAGCAGGAGTACGAAGATAGAGCCAGCTGGCATCACCCGAGCGAACATCAAGTGGCGCGTTCGCGTCCAACGGCTCTCTCTTAAAGGGGCGGCGGATGGGTCTCCACGGATTTTGGGGATTCGCTCGCTAGCTTGCCGCAACATGCTGAATCAACCAGATCGATGGGTCCCAAAGAAGGCCGGCATCAATGCCCTCGAGTCCCCGAAGGAGCGACCAACCACCCCCAAGGTTGGATGAAACGGGGGCCCTCGCCGAATTCGCTCGATGGTACTGCCGGGCCCGGAGCTCCTTGCTCGGCGGGCCCGGCAGATCTCGGCACTCAATCTCCACTGTCAGATCCTTGGTTCAGACAGTAGGACTTGCCTTGAGCTCGGACACAGTATTCAGGAATCGACACCGGACGGCATCACCAGGGGTAGTCCCGCTGGGAGGGCTTCAACCCGGAGAGAAAGGAGGCACTCGCTTTGACTGCGAAAAAGGCGATTGTGGCGAGAAGCGAGATCGACCACAGTCTGTGCCTCTTAGTCGGCTGCTTGGCTACACCCCTGGCGACTACGCGTTCGCTACGAGCCCGCACCGGATGAGCCCGTTTCCGCACAGCGAACGTTCGGTTCGCTTTCCTCAAAACGCTCGAGAGGTGTGACACGCTCGAATGGTGGACTTTCCATGCCAACAGACTCGATGATGAATCTGTGAGCCTGTTTAATCAATCTTGTAGGTATCCTCAGTGCGATCGCCTGATGAGGTGGTAGGTCAAGGTCTGGCACCTGAGCTGCCGCCTGTGATTTAGCATTCTGCCAACGTTAAAAGGATTCGGTAACTCGTCGACTGCCTCCGCCCCTTCTGGATCGAAGTGGTCGGCTTGGACGGCTCCCCGCTTCGGCGCCTCGTCCTCGACCCGACCAAGGACTATCAGCGCACGCCATGACCGGGAATGTCCTGGTCTACAGTGTCTTGACACACCGGTCTCCGATGTCTCGCGACATCACACATGGTGGGGCAGGCAGGGATCGAACCTGCGACCGAGGGATTATGAGTCCCCTGCTCTGACCACTGAGCTACTGCCCCCTACCTGGGGATTATCCGGCTGACCGCCTCTCTTGCCATGGTGGCTGCCTCAGGCTGTGCTTATGGGACGACCCAAGGCCAAGAAGACGCCAGGCACCTCAGAGCGATCACCGGGGCGTTTCGAGGGGTCAGCGTACAACCCAGCAGTCCCCAACCACGTGACGGCTTCGATCCGGATGAGCGGTCGCCCTTGGATGGGGAAGGCGGGCCGCCGACGACGGCCACCAGGCCGTCCAGATAGCTCCGTCGAGGCCCGAAAGGCTGTGGGACCGATGCCTGTCCGAAGGGCCGCTCATATCCTTGTGGGCCGACGAGACGGGCGAGGGTCGACGTTGCCGCCTGGGTGACTGCTCAGTCACGACAGGCCGGCCTCACCCTGACGACTCCACCGAACGCGAGGCCTCGAACGTCGCCACCCTCGCGCTCGACAAGGCGGACGATGGGGCCGGGCCTCCTCAAGCAGTGGGTCCTCAAGTCGTTAGGAGGCTGTTGACGATCCCGCCTTCTCGTTCCTTCAGGGCTGCCGTATCGAGCTATGACGCCGAACCGCGCCATATGGCACGAGGGTCGCCTTGAGGAATTAGGAATAAATCCAGTTAAAGGTGAACAACCCTCCGCCGGTAGAGGGCCAGATACCCTGCGTCGTACCTGGTACAAAGGTCGGGGCTCCGTCCGTTGTGACGTAGAAGCCGATCCCTTCCCCGTTGGGCCCGCACGCCTCGGAATACACCGAGAAGTTGAAGGCGGCAATCAGTGCCTGTTGCGTTCCCACTGAGCCTGTCTGGATTACCCCTCCTCCACCGATGCCCTGGCTGTCGTCAGCGGTCCACGATGAGCATTCCAATCCGGGAGAATCGGTTGACCAATTTCCGGTGACGGTTGTCCATTCGAAACTACAAGCGGATTGAGTGCATGAGACGTCTGGATTGATAGTTCCACTGAAGCTGAAGGTCCCGTCAATATCCCCACCACTGTCATCCGATCCGAGGTAGGTACCCGTGAAACCGGTCGGCCACGGTTGTCCCGCTCCAGGTGCCACCTTGACCTTGAAGGTCTTTGCCTTGGTGCCCCCCAGCCCGGTTGCGCTCAGACTGAACACATACGGCAGCGGTGCCGCGCCCTCATTCTGCTGCAGCACAACTGACTCATCGAATTCTCCGGAGTTGCACATCGTCGTCGAAGGTAGGCCGGCTACGAAACTGGTAGAGGACAACGTGCAGGTCGACGCGCCCGAGACCTTGGCGGAGACATTCACCGTGCCGTTGGTTGTGACGACCTGTTTCGGGCTGACCTTGAGACTTGAGATGCCCGGCTTCTTGGTCTTCGCAAGCGTGGGATTCGCCATCACGAAGACCAACAAAACGGCCACCAGTACCGCGCCCACAAGTCGCATAGCAACCGACCAGGAACGTAGAAACTTCGAACAGAGCATCATCGACCGCCTCCGGAGTCTGGTCTCGAAACTTCGTTCAATTAATTCTGGGAAACGTTATCAACGACGAGCTGGCGACGGCTACGCCGGAGCTTTTACCGTCCAACCCGGCCGGTACTTCCGCTTCGCCCACAACGGCGTCGGTCACGCCCAGCACTGTCGGGACCCGCCACGGCACCTTCTTCGAAGAAGGGTGAGCGCAGGAAGTCGGCACCTCCGGCATTCTGTCTGCCCCTGCTTACGGGAATGGCACGCACGAAGCGCGGTGAGACGAAGGGCATTGGGTAACGTCCTTTTTCGGACTAGCCCGACAAGCTGTTCGTAGTCGACTCCGTGCACTCCGTACCGGTGCGCGGTTCGTCGTCACCTGGGCAATGACCCCCGTAACCATCCGGCATTGCTGGTGGATTGCTCGCGTGACAACCATCTCGGTGGCGTCCCGCCGACTGGTGGAGAAGCGATCCTCGGTCTGACGTGATAGTAGGCGGGTGGAATCGTCAGTTCACGGTCAGCGCGTCAGCCCCAGAAGACGCAGGTGGGATCGAGCCCTATCTCGTCGAGGATGGCGTCGATGGACTGGTTGGTGTCGAGGTCGAAGTACTCGATCCACTTCCCGGAGCGGTCGCCGAAGTAAGGGTTCCAGGTGCCGTTGCCCTGGTAGCGGATCTGGGCGATGCCCATCTTCGTCCACTCCCCGGGAGCGCCCTGCCAGACGGGTCGGCACTCATGGATGGAGATGCTCTTGCCCCAGGTAGTGACCTCGAGACCTCGTCGGCGAACTTGGCCGGAACGCGGTGGCGACACCACCGCCTGACCTTTTCGACGTCGAGCTCGGGGAGGACTGTCGCCATCCCAAAAGGCTAACGACCTCAGCCGGCCAGGGGGCCTGCTTTCGGGAACCTCGGCGATGGCCCCCTTCTCGGGTTCAACCGAAGATCACCCGGCGTGTAACGCTCACGGCGCGTCCTCGTTGATATACGGGGGGAGTGATCACGACAGGACACCCCTAACCAGCCACCTCCGAGTCCCGTCGTGTCACCCAGAAAGGCCCTCGCCCATCGATCCGGCGAGGGCCTTTCCACGCCTGAGGCGCGAGCATTGGACGTGGCTCACGACGCCGTCGCCTTCACCGTCCAGCCCGGCCAGTCCCCGGTTCGTCCGCGCCGGACAGGGCCCGCTCAGACTGCTCTGATCCGGTGACCGGCCACGGCACCCCCTTCGACGGGAGGGTAGGGCGTGGTAAGTCGACGCCTCCGAAGTGTCAGCTCACCGCGTGGCCACCGGCACAAGGTCCTTGACCGGGCTTCCAGAGCCCACGGCTACTGGCTGGCGAAAGAGTAACGATCGAGCCATCCGTGACCGGCGATCATGGCGTGGACAGCCTCGATCTGCTCTCCGGACCAGTCGACGGAATGGCGGGACACACGGGGTGACGGCCACACCGAGCCGGCACAGTGCTCCAGGTACGGGGCGTCGGCCTCCACGCCGATGAAGGCACAGAGTCGGCTCAGCACCGAGGCCGGCGTCTTCACCAACTCTTCGTGGTAAGTCTCCATGAGCTCGCCCGGGCCCAGTTGGGGTCGTATCCGGTCCAGGTTGTCGGACCACAGGCCGAACCACCGAATGGCGTCCTCCAGTCGCGGCTCGCCCGCGTCCCCTGCCGTCACCCGGGCGTTGGTGGCGATGACATCGAACGGATTCCGAACGTGCTGGACGACTCGAATCGGCACCTTCACCAGACGACGCGCTCGCTGGAGCAGAGCTGGATCGCCGGCCAGCCTGAAGCCGGTGGCGGCACCCCGCTTGTCTCCGATCACCCGTAAGCGCGAGGCACTCCCCTGGTGTTCGCCCTGCACCGAGTAATCGAATCCCCTCTTCTCGTAGGCGAAGTGGCGCTCGTGCCAGAGGATGAGACCGTAGACCTGCCCCTTCTTGAATCCGTGATCGAAGTAGCGGAAGGCATCGAGCTCGTTGGAAATGACGACCTCACGGTGGGCGTCGAGCAAGCTGGCCACCAGGGTGTGCCCGCTGCGGGCATAGCCGATGAAAAAGCAGAACCGCTCGACCTGACTCATCGGACCGCTGGAGCGTTTCCACTCGATGAGGGAGCGCCCGTAGCGGGCCGCCCACTGCCCTCGGGTACGGGGAACCGGATCGGCCAGTCGTGGTCGCCCCGGAGAAGCGCCCCCGTCGGCCACGGAAGGGGCATCGGCGGGATCGGTCATCGCCGGCTCCCTGTGGTCCCGCCGGTCAGGATCGGAGCACACCTCGGCCCTCGCTGCCCTATCGTCCCCATAGGTGACGGGACTCTATCCGCCAACGCCCCCGCTGGCTCCGGGCCCCACGGGAAGCCACAACGACCGGTGGCGGCGGCGCGGGCCCGGCGCTAAGGCCCGCTGCCGATGCCGAGGATCGACCACGGATCGTTCGTCCCCACGCGTCCCAAGTAGACGAACCTGGTCTGAAATCCATTCGTTAGCGAGTACACCGTCTTGTACGTGGCCTTGAAGGACACAATGGCCTGCTCGAAGTTCCTGTACCTCGGATAAGCATCCCGTTCGACAGGGGCCGGGCTCATCTTGAATATCTTCAGCTCTGTGACGGTCAGGGTGTTGTTGCGATCGCTGTCCGGGCTGTCCGTGAACTCTGTCTGCAGTGCGGGCGACAACAGCGGTTTGGCTTTGGCCCACTGATGAGCGTTGACCGCTTGAAAATAGGTTGTGACGGTTTCTCGTGCCGACAACGGCCGGCTGGCCTGAGCGGATGAGCTGGAGCAGCTCGCAGCCATCAGAGCACTGAGACAGGTTCCCGCCAGCAGAAGTACGATCCGCCCAGCCCGCATCCGGGGACTCTACGTCGTACCGACGGGACCGCCTCGGCGAACGGCGCGCCGCCAGGCCGAAGGTTCCGTCAGGTCCCACGCCTGGCCAGGCCATGAGTCCCCCGCTCCGGACGCCCAGCACCAGCCGCCCAGAATGGGTCCTCGCCGCCCGACGTGACCGGGACCGGCCGCAGACCTTCGGCGCCCGAGTGGTCGGGGCCGGAGCTCTCACAAAATGCAGCCCGTGTATTCTGGGCTGTCCGGCTGCTTCCGGGAGGGCACATGGGTATTGGCCGAAGTGACCTTGGTTTCGAATCGCCTTCCGGCCCGACTGTGGCTGCGTCGGTGTCTAACATGCAGGACATGGGGGCAGCCGGCCGGACCTTACCCACATCCTTCCGGCCCGACGAGCCCCGGCGGCCGAGGGTGGTCCCCACCGTGATGCGCCTGGCTCTGGCTCTGGTACTGCTGGGCGCCTGCTTCACCATCGGATCGGCGTCCTCGGCCCGCGCCGCGGGGTGGTGGGTACCTTCACTCGGCCCCCAGCCCTGGCAGTGGGAACTCAGTCACCCGCTCAACCTGGACAACGCCCGCGATATGGGCACCAACGACCGGCTGCCCAACGGCAAGCCGGCACCGGCGCCGGTCATCTACGACATCGACGCCATCATCAATCCGGCCTCGACGGTCACAGCCCTACATGGCCTGGGTAAGCACGTGGTCTGCTACATCGAGGTGGGAGCAGCCGGCAACTACTACTCCGCCGCCAGCGAAGGACTGACCACCAGTTATTACGACCAGCTGAAAGCGGCCGGCGTCTTCGGCAACAAAGTGGGCGGCTATCCCGAGTACTACCTTGACATCCGCTCGGCCTCCACTGTCTCGATCATCGAATCAATGATCGACCAACAGTGCGCGGCCAAGGGGTTCGACGCGGTAGAGACGGACATCGATGAGGAGTACAACGACAACCCCGGCTTCCCGCTCACCAAGTCGATCGAGGAGCAGTACATGACGACCATCGCCGGCTACATCCACTCGCTCGACATGGGCTGGTGGATCAAGAATCCTGACGACACCGGCGACAGCTACGCCACCGACATGTATCCGCTGGCCGATGCCGTCCTCACCGAACAGTGCAACCAGTACTCTTCGTGCGGTCTTCTCAGTTCCTATGTAGGACACAAGGCGGTCTTCAACGCCGAGTACCACGTGAGAACGTCGAAGTTCTGCCCGTCAGACGATTCGCTGGGGTTCAACGGGGCTCATTTCCCGTTGGCCCTCAACGGACCACGCAAACCCTGTCAGTAGCCAACGGAGAAGCTGGAGCCAATGGAACAGGCGCGTTACATCCATCTGTTCATGACCGGCCACGTCATCGACCATGGCGTTACGTCTGCATGACGGCGCCGAAAGAAAACAGGCGCGCCACCGACGACGTCGTTCTCCCGATCTACCTGGCCGAAGAGCGGTGCACGGTTGAACTGGCCGACGGCGAGGTCGTCGGCGTCGGTTTCACCCCGTTTCTGGACGAGGCACGCACGGTGGAGATCAAGGAGGACGACCGGTCACCGGTCCTCCCCGGCGTCGTCTACTCCCGGGTGGCGGGCGTGTCCTTCCATGACGACGCCATCCAGCTACGCCACTTCGGCTGCGGTCAGGAGGTCGAGATCCGGCCCGAGCCCGCCAACCCCCGCGACTCCAACGCACTGGCCGTCTTCGGGGGTGGCCAACGGGTCGGGTACCTTCCCGACCCGATCGCTCGGGTGCTGGCCCCTTCGGGGACGCGGGTGGGTCGGGGGGTCATCCTCATGGAATGGTCGTCCAATGGGACCCGCCAGGGGCTCTGGGTGCTGGGCTCGATGCACGTCCGGCTTTCGCTGGCCTTCCCGACCTGATCGGCCAGCCATTGACTGGCCCCGTCGGGGCGACCGGAACCTACCATTGGCGGATGGCCACCACCTCGCTCATCCTCGCCGTCACCGACAGCTGTGAAAAGACGTCCACCGCCGCCTCCGTCACCGGGGTGGTGATCCTCCTGGCCGTTGTCGGTGGATTCATCGCCCTGGCGATCGCCAACAGCCAGGCGCGAAACCGTCTGGCTGCGGCCAACAACGAATTGGTCTATCTCCGTCCGGAGAACGCACGCCTACAGCAGTGGGTGGCCCACCTGAGCGGCGCGCCGTCGGCCGAGGCCCAAGCCACCGCCTATCCCACCAGCACGCTTCTTCCCGCCCAGTGGTATCCGGACCCTTCCGGACGTCACGAACTGCGGTACTGGGAGGGTTCGAGTTGGACCGGCCACGTATCCGACCACGGCGTCACCTCCCTCGATCCGCCCGACCACTGACCACTCGCTCAGCCCGGTGCGGCCACAGCCCCACGGTCAGCGCTCAGGAGAGGATGGCGATTGTCGACACAATGGCGTCGAAGAGGAAGTGAGCCACGATTGACCGGTTCAATCGATGGTGCTTCTGGAACGACCGGGTCACCAGGTAACCGAAGGGAATGGTGAGCACGAAGCCGACGCCGTAGTAGACGTGATAGCTGGTGCGCAGCGTGAGGCTCAGGATCAGGGTGCTGCGGGGCGTCCACCCGAACTGTGTGAGTCGGGTGACCAGGTAGCCGTTGACCAGCACCTCCTCGGCGATGGCGGTGATGGCCGACATGGCCAGACCCCAGATCACGTAGTAGCGGGGAACCGGCCCAATGGCCACGTGGTTGACCAGTCCGGAGTTGCGCCCCACTATGGCGGTGAGGGCGATGGCCATCGGTATTTCGGCGGCGAAGGACAGGGCGGCCAGCCCGAGACCGGGCCAGATGTCCAGCAGGAGACGGGGAACCCCCATTCCCAGAAAGCGCGGTGGTTGGCCGGTCCGGGCCAAAAGGAGCAGAGCCAGGGGAACCATGGCGGCAACCGAGAGGTAGTCGAGGATGCCCACCACCAAATTGGTGACGGGGTGACCGGCCACGATCACCGGAAAGCGGGTCACGCTGCCCACCCCCGACACATGCTGGACGAAGAGGATGACGGCCGCCGACACCGAGGGAACCAGGAAGGCGACCATGACGAACCGCGTTTCCCACACCAGGTTCTGGCGCGTGGGACCGGGGGCCAGCACGGCCGGGACCCGGGCCGCCTCGGCCTCCCAATCAGCAGGTACGGGTGCCGGAGCCGACCCGGGAGGGGGTACCGGTTCGGCCCAGAACGACCACCCCGGTGGCGCCGGCGGCCACTCCCACGGGGGTCGCCAGCCGGCCGGGGGTCGCCAGCCCGGGGGTGGAAGTGGCCAGTTGGGCGGCGGCCGCCACACCCAATCGGCTTGTGCCATCACTCCTGCGCCTTTCCGGCACGGTCGCGTCCGAACCGGTCTTCAGTACTACCACCTCGGCCGTCGCCACCAGGGGACCGCCGGCCGGGACAACCACCGCTCCACGCCTTCGGTCCAGTGCCGTAGCGCGGTCCGCACTGCTCCGCCGTCGGCCCATTACTCCACCTGCTGGCCAAGTGCTCCGGGGGAGAGACTCGAACTCTCAACCTAGCGGTTAACAGCCGCTTGCTCTGCCGATTGAGCTACCCCGGAATAGGGCTTCTCCGCTGCTCGGATGGCGGCGGGCGAAAGAGCAGACTAGCCCGTACATGCCTGCGGGAAGGCGGAAGTGCACGGGCGGCAGGAGAAGGGCACAATGATCAGGTGAAGTTCCGCATAGGCACGGCCGTCGCCTTCCTGGTTGGCTACACGCTCGGCGCCCGGGCGGGCCGTGAACGTTACCGGCAGATCGTCCGATTGGGCCAGGATCTGGGTCGATCGGCACCGGTCACCGGCACCGTCACCCTGGTGGGGGACAAATCGAAGGCGGTGGCCACCCTGGGTGTCGAGAGGGTGAAGGACGTCATCGGTGTCCGGCTGGGCTGGCGGGACGGGGATCAGGCGGCCGACGCCATCGCCCTCGACCTGGCGGAGGACCTGGCCAGCGCCCTCAACGGCCGCCGTCTGTGACGAGGACCGCCACACCCGCCGCCACCTGCATCCGCTATCAGAGCCGCCGCTTCCGATGACCGGGGATGAGAGTACGTCCCGGTGGTGGGTTCAGGCCTCGTCGAGATAATCCCGCAGGAGCTGGGCGGACTCGGGGCGCCGCAACTTGGCCAGCGTCTTGGCCTCGATCTGGCGGATCCGCTCACGCGTCACGCCGAAGGCCTTGCCCACCTCCTCCAGCGTGCGGATCTTGCCGTCCTCCAGACCGAAACGCAGCCGCACCACGTCCTGCTCGCGCGGCGAGAGATGTCCCAGTGCTTCGCGCACGGCGTCGTCCAGCATCATCCGGGCGGCGGCGTCGTCGGGGACCACCGCCTCGCGGTCCTCGATGAGATCGGACAGGCTGAAGTCGTCCTCATCGCCCATGGGCTGTTCGAGCGAGACGGTGTCCTGGTTGATCCTCTGGATCTCGCGCACCCGTTCGATGCTGAAGTCGACCCGGCTGGCCACTTCCTCGGCACTGGGCTCCCGCCCCAGCTCCTGGAGTAGCTGACGCTGGGCCCATACGACCTTGTTGATGGTCTCCACCATGTGCACCGGGATCCGGATGGTGCGGGCCTGGTCGGCGATGGCCCGGGTGATGGCTTGACGGATCCACCAGGTGGCGTACGTCGAGAACTTGAACCCCTTGGTGTGGTCGAACTTCTCCACCGCCCGCATGAGGCCGAGGTTGCCCTCCTGGATGAGATCGAGAAAGGCCAGACCGCGGTTTCGGTACCGCTTGGCGATGGACACCACCAGGCGCAGGTTGGCCTCGATCAAGGCCTCTTTGGCCGCTTGACCACGGCGCACCAGAACACGATCGGCGGCCCTGTCGGGGTAGACCCCACGTTCAGCCCCGTCGAAGGCGGCCAGCCGCCCGGCCGCCTCGCTGCCGGCCAGGATCCGTTCGGCCAGCTCCACCTCGAGCGAGGCGTCGAGCAGCTTCACCTTGCCGATCTCTTTGAGGTACATGTGTACCGGATCGGCCGCCGAACCCCTGAACCCGTCGCTGTCGGTGTAGCCGTCGCTGTTGGCCGAGCGGCGCGGTGCCCGCTCCCGGCGGGCGGGGGCCCGGGCCGGAACCCCACCGGTGCTCTCCGGTGCCTCCAGGGTGCTGCCTGCCGACGGACGCGGGGTCGACCGCCCGGTCTCCAGGGCGACGATGCGAGCCGGTGGCGGTCCGTTGGTGGCCGGCACTCCGGGAGAGGGCGTCACCGTTTCGGTCAACGGAGCGGGCGCTTCGCCCAGGGCCGCCCCGACCACCGGCACCACTGTGGTCTCACCGGTGTCGTAGGTGAACTCGATTCCGGCAGCGCGGATCCGGAGGACGACCTCGGTGATCAGATCCTCGTTGAGCTCCACCGTGCGCAGAAGGGTGACCACGTCGTCCTGGGTCAGGCCGCCCCGGGCCCGGCCCCGACGCATGAGGGCTTCGAACTGATCGACGGGCACGACATCGAGTAAGCCCCCGACCATCGGTGATGCCGAGGGAGCCGGTGGGGTGGCCGTCGAAGTGGGGGCGGGAGTCGAAGTCGGCGAAGCAGTCGAAGTGGAAGACGTCGCCGGCGCCACGTCGAACGGGTCGGCCACCGTCGTCGGCTCGGGCACGATCGACAATGTGGGAGGCGCCTGCTTTGCCATCATGAGGCCCACTCTGTCGCGCTCGTTTGTGCCCTCACCACCAGCCAGGCTACCAACCGGGCCGTCGCCGCTGCCGAGGCGCCCGGATCGTCGAGTTCCTGAACCCAGGAGGCGGCCGCCGCCGCCTCCTCCACCGCCGACGGCGAGGTGCGGGCCTCCCCTGTGACCTGGCGTAACTGGCGACGGGCGGCGTCGCGGACCAATTGGAGGACCACTTCATCGACCTCGCCCCGGGGCTCCTCCACCGCCAGCCGGACCAGCAGGGCCCGTACTTCCGGCCGTGCCGTGCTGGCCGCTTCATGCAGATTGCCCCCGGCGTCGACGATGGCCTGGAAGGTGCTGCGCTGCAGATCGTCGGAGAACAGGGCCGGTTCGATCCGGCCTTCGACGTCGGCCCGCCGGTGGATGACCAGCCGCAGGGCCTCGAGCCCGGGGCGGAACTCACCGTTCTGTCCGCCGTCACGACCGAACCGCCCGTTGGTCCCTTCGGCCCGGCGACCGGCCACCCCTCCCCCGTCGAAGTCGTCGTCGCCGTCATCCTCCGGATCCCGCACCCACGGATCGGCGGTGGCGGAGGCTGACGCCTGTTCCGCCCGTCGCCGACCCGAAGCGGTCACCGGGCGGGGGGTCTGCGGTCCACCGGCAGTACGGAGTTCGTCGAGGCGTTCACGCAGCAGGAGTGGTTCGAGGCGGCACCTTTCCGCCACCTGCATGAGGTACTGGTCGCGCACCAGGTTGTCGGGGTGTTCGGCCACCGCGGCCAGAGCGTGGTCGGCCGCCCGGGCCCGCCCCTCGGGCGTCGACAGATCGGCCCCGTCCAGAATCCGGGTCAGCCGGAACTGGAGGAACGGTTTGGCATTCTCGACCGCGGCCCGCAACCCGTCGGGATCACTCCGGGCCAGGTCGCCGGGATCCGAGCCGGGGGGCAGGTCGGCCACGGCCACGTCGATCTCGAAACGCCGCTCCCACTCGTAGAAGCGGCCGGCGGCCGACTGGCCCGCACCGTCGGCGTCGAAAGCCAGCACCACCCGCGAGGCGAAGCTACGTAGGCGGACCACGTGCTCCTCGCCGAGGGCAGTCCCACAGGTGGCCACGGCCCGCTCGATGCCCGCTTCGAACATGCCGATCACGTCGGTGTAGCCCTCGCACACCACCACCTCGTCCGAGGCGATGACGTCCTGCTTGGCCCAGTTGAGGGCGTACAGGGTCCGGCGCTTGGAGTAGATGGGCGACTCCGCCGAGTTCTTGTATTTGGCCGGATCGGAACTGCCGGGGAGGACCCGACCGCCGAGAGCCACCGGATGACCGGACGGGTCACAGATGGGGAACAGGATGCGGGACCGGAACGAATCCTGCAGACGTCCCCGCCGGTTGACGAAGCCGAGGCCGGCCCCCTCGGCGATCTCCTTCTTCAACTTCAGGGCCAGGCACAGGGCGTCCCACTCATCAGGTGCCCACCCCAGCCGGAAACGGCGCACCACGTCACCCTCGTAGCCCCGGCTGCGCAGGTAGTCGCGGGCGGCGCCGGCGTCGGGAGCCGCCAGCAGACGCTGGTGGTACCACTCGGTGGCCTCCTCCATGGCGTCGAGGAAGATCTTGCGCTTCTGGCTGTCGCGGCCGGAGGCGGCATCCTCGTGGATGGTGATGCCCGCCTTGTCGGCCAGGCGCCGGACGGCATCCACGAAATCGAGGTGCTCGACGGCCCGAACGAAACTGATGGCGTCGCCCTTGGCCTGGCAGCCGAAGCAGTAGTAGAAGCCCTCCTCGGCGTTGACGCTGAACGAGGGCGTCTTCTCCCCGTGGAAGGGGCACAGGCCCACCCAGCGGCGCCCTTGACGTTTGAGGGCCGCCTGCTCGCCGATGAGGGCCACGATGTCCGTCGCCGCCCGTACCCGGGCGACGTCCTCGTCGGGAATCCCCATGGTTGATGACGGTACCGCGTGAGCGAGGTCGACCGTCCGGCGGTGGCTAGCGGCGCGCCGCTCCTGCCTTGGCCCTGGCCTTCTTCTGGGTCTTGCCCTTCTTGGACACCCGGGCCGCCCTCTTCGACACCCTGGCCGCCCCCTTGGACACCTTGGCGGCCTGCTTGGATGCCTTGGTGGCACGGGGCCGGCGGGACCCGGGATCGGCCAGCACCGCCTGGGCGGCCGCCAGCCGGGCGATGGGCACCCGGAAGGGGGAGCAGCTCACGTAGTCGAGCCCGGCGGCGTAGAAGGTGGCGATGGAGTCGGGGTCGCCCCCGTGCTCACCGCACACACCGACTTTGAGGGACGGCCGGGTGGCCCGGCCCCGGGTCACGCCCAGGCGCACCAGCTCACCCACGCCGTCGGGGTCGACCACCTCGAACGGGTTCCTCTTCAACAGACCGAGCTCGAGGTAGGAGGCCATCATCCGCCCTTCGACGTCGTCACGGCTGAAGCCGAAGGTCATCTGGGTCAAGTCGTTGGTCCCGAAGGAGAAGAAGTCGGCTTCCTCGGCAATCTCGCCGGCCACCAGGGCGGCCCGGGGGGTCTCGATCATGGTGCCGATGAGGACCTCCAACGACCCGGACGCCTTCCGGGCTTTGGCGGATGGCGGGCTGGCCGTGCCGATGGATGCCCCAGCCTCCGCCTCGGCGATGGCCGCTTCCACCCACGACCGGGCCAGAGCCAGCTCCTCTCTTGTGACGGTGAGGGGGATCATGATCTCGACGATCGGGTGACCGCCGGCCGCCACCCGGTCCAGCGCCGCCTCCATCAGGGCGCGCACCTGCATGGCGTAGAGGCCCGGCTTGATGACACCGAGGCGGACGCCCCGGGTACCCAGCATCGGGTTGACCTCGTGCCACGCCCGGGCCGCTTCGAACAGGCGCTCCTCCTCGTCCGACAGGCCGACGGTTGCTTCCTTGATGGCCAGCTCCTCGGTGTCGGGCAGGAACTCGTGAAGCGGAGGATCGAGGAGCCGGATGGTGACCGGCAGATCGTCCATGGCCTCCAGGATGTCCTCGAAATCGGCCCGTTGGGCCACCCGCAGCGCCTCGAGGGCGTCCTTCTCCTCGGTCGGGGTGGCGGCCAGGATCATCCGGCGCACGATGGGAAGGCGGTCCTCGGCCAGGAACATGTGCTCGGTACGGCACAGGCCGATGCCCTCGGCTCCGTGCCGGCGGGCGTTGGCCGCGTCCGGACCGTTGTCGGCATTGGCCCGCACACCGAGATAGCCGGCCCGGATCTGGTCGGCCCACCCGAGGATGGTGTCGAACTCGGGCGGTGTCTGACCCACCGACACCGGGACCTGGCCCAGCACCACTATTCCGTTCGTGCCGTCCAGCGAGATCCACTCCCCTTCCGCCACCTCGGTGTCACCCACGGTGAACGAGGCCGGGCCCACCCGCACTGCTTCGGCCCCCACCACGGCCGGCTTCCCCCACCCCCGAGCGACAACCGCGGCATGGCTGACCAGCCCACCGCGGGCCGTCAGGATCCCCTCGGAGGCCAGCATGCCGTGCACGTCGTCGGGTGAGGTCTCGCTACGCACCAGCACCACTTTTTCGCCCCGCTCGGCCGCCGCCTGGGCGTCGTCGGCGGTGAGGTACACCCGGCCCACGGCGGCCCCGGGAGACGCGCCCAGGCCACGGGTCAGCACCGCGTACCCGGACCCGGCGAACTGGGGGTGGAGAACCTGTTCGAGATGTTCGCCGGTGATCCGGCCCACCGCCTCCTCTTTGCTCAGATGGATGGCTCGCTCCCCCACCATGTCCACGGCCATCTTGAGGGCGGCCCGGCCAGTCCGCTTCCCCACCCGGGTCTGGAGCATCCACAGCTTGCCCTGGTCGATGGTGAACTCGGTGTCGCACATGTCCCGGTAGTGGCGCTCGAGTCGAGCGAAGATGGCCAGGAGCTCCTTATGGATCTTCGGGAACCTGTCCCGCAGGGCCGACAGGGGTTCGGTGTTGCGGATACCGGCCACCACGTCTTCACCCTGGGCATTGACCAGGAAGTCGCCGTACTCGCCCGAGTCACCGGTGGCCGGATCGCGGGTGAAGCCCACGCCGGTACCCGAGTTGTCGTCGCGATTACCGAACACCATGGCCTGAACGTTGACCGCCGTACCCAGATCGTGGGCGATCTTCTCGCGCACCCGGTAGGCCACCGCCCGTGGCCCGTTCCAGGAGGCGAAAACCGCCTCGATGGCGCCGCGCAGCTGGTCGTCGGGGTCCTGGGGGAAGGGGTGGCCGGTATGGCGCTCGACGATCTGCTGGTAGGCGTCGACGAGGTAGCGGAGGAGCTCGACGGGAACGCCGGCGTCGGAGTCGGTGCCGGCCAGTTCCTTGGCCGCCTCGAGGAGGGCATCGAACTCCTCGCCGGGGATCCCGAGGACGATCCGTCCGTACATGGCCACGAAGCGCCGGTAGGAGTCATAGGCGAAGCGCTCGTCATCGGTCTGCTTGGCCAGGCCCTCGACCGACTGATCGTTGAGCCCGAGATTTAGGACCGTGTCCATCATCCCCGGCATGGAGAACTTGGCCCCCGAGCGCACGGAGACCAGGAGGGGATCGCTGGGATCGCCGATGCGCTTACCCATGGTCCGCTCCAGCCGGGCCCGGGCGTTGGCCACCTCCTTGGTCAGGCTGGTCGGCCACCCGCTCTCCATGTAGTCCCGACAGGCGGTGGTGGCGATGGTGAAGCCGGGGGGCACGGGCAGGCCCAGAACCGAGGTCATTTCGGCCAGGTTGGCGCCTTTGCCGCCGAGAAGGTCCTTCATGTCCATGGGCGGCTTGCGGTGCTTGTGGTCGAAGTCGAAGACGTACGGCATGAGGAAAGGTGCTCCTGAGTGGATTCGGGGGTGATCGTGCCGTGCCGCTCGCTGGGCAGGGACGGCGCCGACAGCTCAGACTACCTGGCCGGCGCGGGGCGGGAAGGGCTGCGGGCCATCCCCGCCGTCACCCCCCGCTCGCCCACCGGAGCCAACCGCTCCATCCGGTCCTCGCCCTCAGTGCGGCCGGCCCCGCTCGCCGGACCCGGGCCGCGGGCCGTGGGACCGGCGTGTCCATTCCCCGGCCATCAGGGCCAGTCCGGCCAGCACCAGGAGCACGCCCACCTCGAGCAGTAGGGGCGTGTCCAGACCGGTGGCGGCCAACTTGACGGCGGAGGTGGCCGAAGCCACCTGAGGTCCGGCGGTGGTGGTCGTCGTGGTGACGGCGGCCGTGGTGGTGGTCGTGGTGGTGGCAGGCGGGGCGGCGGTGAAGGCGTTGGTGAAAGCACAGGTGATGTGGGGATCGGCGGCGGTCAGGGTGACCACCGTGTCCGAGGCCGTGGGGTCGGTGGCCGCCCCGTTGCAGCTGATCGAATGGGTGGCCCAGGTTCCGGCCACGGTGTTCTCCGGTCCCTCCTCGGTGATCGAGTACTGCTGGTTGACCGCCAACGGATCGATCGGGGGCCCCGAGGTCAGGGTGGCGGTGACCGGGACGCCGGGCTGGGTGGTGGTGGCGCTGAGCAGTGTCTGGCCGGTGTCGCTCTCGTCCGACGGCAGTGTGACCGGGGTCACCACAAAGTCGGTGCTCCCGACACCGCCCGTGGTCGTCTTGGTGATGGTGACGCTGCCGGTGGGCGTGAACGAGTCGGTGAAGACGCAGGCCTGAATGGCGTCGGACAGCGAGGTGATGGTCACCGACTGGGTCGGGTCGGTGGTGGGCCCTCCGTTGCCGTTGCACTCGAACCCCGATACCGCCCAGGTGCCGGCGGGGGCCGCCGGGGGCAACGCCTCGGTCATGGTGTAGGTGGCCGGAAAGGACCCACCGGTGTCGACGGTGTCGCACACCGCCGTCGCCGTGCAGGCCACCACCGGGTCGTCGGGCTGGGAGACGGTGGCCGACAGATCCGGCAGCCCGCCGGTCGGACCGGTCATCCCGAAGTCGAAGGTGGTGGGACCGCTTCCCCCGGTGGTCTGCTTGAGGACGGTCAGGTCGACCACGTTGCGGGTGTCCACGTAGGTGCAGGTGGCGACGTCCGCCGGGGCCAGATCGACGATGACCGGATCGTTGACCGTGGAAGTGAGCGTGGGCGCGGGGGTTCCCGACCCCTGCTTGAACGTGCTCAGCCCGCTGTTCGAGCTACAGGTCACCGAGGTGAAGCTGAAGCCCCCGTAGGGCAGTTCGGTGAAGTTCCAATCGACACCGGAGTCGCGGGTGAACGACACCGAACCGGTGGCACCGGAGGGGCCGCTGACCGGGACATCGAAGTTACCGCCGGGATTGTAGGACACCGATCCGTTGAACGGGAAGGTGTTGGTCGAGGCCGTCTCGTCGGCCGCCAGCACCTGTTGCTTCTTGACCACGATGGTGCCCGGGGCGGGGGTCTGGGACACGGCGTAGTAGTAGCAGAACACGTTGGTGGTGCCGGTGGGGAAACCGACCCACTCCACGTTGTCCCCGTTGAGGTTGTCGATGGCGCAGCGCAGGGCGCCGAATGCGTAACGGTCACCGAACGAACCGGTCCCCAGGGGATCGGTGGCCGTACCTCCTTGCACCCACAGGTTCCGACTCAGGGCCGCCGACACCTGGGCCGGGGTGAGGGCGACGGTTACCGCACCGGCGATCGACCCACCGGTGGGATCGCCCTGGGGGTCGAGCAACGGAACCGACGCCTCCGTCGTCACGGGGGCGCCGGGGGCCGACACCCGCGACAGATTGGTACCCGGCGTTGTGCCGTCGATCCCGCTCCCGAAGGTGAACTGCCACCCCGCCAGGGGTGTGCAGGCGGGCTGATGGGGCGTCTCGATCGACGGTGAGATGGGTTGGCCCGGCTGATAGAAGGTGTCAGGCCCGAGGTCCTGCAGGCTCTCTTGAATATTGTTGCGGGCCAGGTTGGCGCTTATGTCCTGGTAGTTCGGGCACTGCCGGGCCACGAAGGTGACCTGGTAGGGGTGGGTGGTGCCGGCCGCCTGGGCGTGGGAGCCCGCCGTCGACAGCAGGAAGGCGGCGGCCGCCATGGCCACGAGTGCCATCCCCGTCGTTCCCACACGGGAGACCTGTGTCCATCGTCTCACCCGGCGATGCTCCCATACCATGACCGCCGGATCGGTGATGGGGTCGAGCGCCCCGTGGTGGGATGAAGTCGACCCGTCCCTCCATCATTGGATCAATCGGTGACCACCAGACGCAGGCCGCCGTCAAAGGAGGTGGCTGTGAGCAGGTCGGCATGGGTGTCCTCCCAACGGCCGCTGGTGAGGTCGGCGGACAGGCGCTCCATACGCTCCTCGACCAGGGGGGCGGGAAGCTCGGCCAAGCCCGAACAGCACCTCCGGACCTCCGGGTCAAGGTAGGCATGCGGCCTCTGCCAGTAGGCCGACGCGAATCCGTCCCGACACAGGGGGCCCACGGGGACCACTTCGACACGAGCCCCACCCAGTAGAGCACCGATGTCCTCCGGCCGGGGTGGCCGTTGCGATGCGGTCACCGTCGCCTCCGGGAGGTATTCGGCAAACAACCAGAGGGCGTCGTGGACATCGGCGTCGAAGGTCAGGATCACCAATCGCCCGGCCACCCGCTGCAGCTCGGTGAGGCCGGAAAACAGATCGTCCCAATGGTGAACAGTGAGGAGGGCCATGCCCGCTTCGAAAGAGCGCGAACGGAGCGGCAGGTGTTCGGCCACGGCTTGGACCACCGGAGCGCTCCCCGGTGGTCTCTGCGCCATCATCGTGGCTGACGGCTCCACGGCCAGACACCCCGGGGCGCACTCTTCGTAGGAGCCGGACCCGGCACCGACGTTGAGCACGGAGTCCGCACCGGCCAGGGCTGCCGATATGGCGGCCGCGATGCTGGGATCGGTGGCCCGGAAGGCGGAGTATCCCCTTCCGATCTGGTCGTAGGCGGCCGTCACCGGGTGCCGTTTGGCCGATGCCCGGACCTAATGTCCCGGCCGGCTGGCCTGGTCCGGAAAAGCCTGGGCCAGGCGCACAGTGACCAGGCTCTGCACCAGAGTTTTCGGCAGCGGCGCATCGATGGGAAAACGAAGCGCCCCCGTCGACGTCGTATAGCCGGCCAGTTGGTCCCGAAGGACGGGGAATACCGAACCACTGTGGGGCAGGTAGCTGAGATGGTTCTTGAAGGCGGCGAATCCGGCGATGACTTTCCCGTTCACCCTGAACGCGGGGAGGCCGTAGGAAATCCCCTCCTCGGCATCGGGGGCCACCTCCAGGATGGTCTGGCGCAGTTTCTGCAGAGTGGACCGTTTGGGTTCGTCCACCCCGGCCAGGTACTGGTCGATCTCGGTACTGGACATGGATCTGATTCTTGGCCCACCGTCGATCGAGGTCAAGGGAGCGCAGTGGGACGGCGCCTCCCCCGCTTCGGGTGAGCAGTGCTGGCGCCCATCGGCGGGACCCTGGCCATCACCCGTTGGGCCTGAGCGGGGCAACGGGCTGGGTGGTCGTGGCCTGGACCAGCAGTCGGGCCAGTTCGGCCGGGCGGCTCAGGAAGGGTGAGTGCGAAGCATCGATGGCCAGGGGTTCGACGCCGAGCCGTCGTGCCGTGACCGCGGCCAGCCACCTTGGTTGGGCACGGTCCTGCAGGCAGACGATAAAGCTGCGGGGCAGCTCAGCCTCCCAGAATCGTGGCACGGAGACAGGCGTGGTGGCGGTGTCACCGGCCACCTCCGGAGTGAGCCGGTCGAAGGCCCAGGCCACCGTGGCCGCATCGCAGTCGTGGTAGAAGAGTTGCCGTGCGCCCTCGGCGGTGGCCAAGGCCATCGAACCGTCGTCGTCGAAACGTAGATGCGCCAGCATGCCGGTGACGTCGTAGTCGCCTCCGGTAGCTCCGTCGTCCCGGTAGACGAGGGCCTCCTGCATCAGGAGGCCCTCGAGCGGCAAGGCCGCCGCCAGGTAGATGACGTGGCTGACCAGGTCGGGGGCCGCATCGGCCGCACGGGTGATCTCCAGGCCGCCACCCGAGTGGCCGACGAGCACGTCGCCGGGCCGGAGTACGGCCAGCACGGCGTCGAGGCGGTTGGCCATGGTGGCCGCTTCGTGGCTGCGTTCGCCGTGGCCGGGGATGTCGATGGCGATGGCTTGGTGGCCCAGCGTCTCCAGTTCGGGAATGGTCCGGCTCCAACACCAGGCGCCGTGGAATCCACCGTGAACCAATACGAATCGCATGTCGGGAACTCCATTCACCGAGGATCGGGGTGTATGGGAGGGACCCGCGCCAATCTAAACGGACAGCCCGGTGTCGGGGCGGGGCCAGGGGCGGCCCAGCATCGGACGAGGAATCGAGCCGGGACCGGGGCGGGAACGACGGGTGTCAGGCCCGCTCGAAGCGCGACCGCAGTTCGGCCACCACCCCGTCGATCGGGATGCGCACCTGTTCGGTGCTGTCGCGGTCGCGGACGGTGACGGCCTGGTCCTCCAACGAGTCGAAGTCGACGGTCACACACCACGGCGTGCCCACTTCGTCCTGCCGGCGGTAGCGTTTGCCGATGGACTGGGTCAGGTCGTAGTCGCACATGAAGTGGGGCTGCAGTGAGGCCAGCACCTGGCGGGCCAGCGGCTCGAGCGTCTCCTTCTTGGACAGGGGGAGGACCGCCACCTGATAGGGGGCCAGACGGGGATGGAGACGCAGCACGGTGCGGCTCTCGCCCCCCACGGTGTCCTCGTGGTACGAGGACAGGAGGAAGGCCATCATGGTGCGGGTGGCTCCGGCCGCCGGCTCGATCACATAGGGCACGTAGCGCTCGCCGGTGGGCTGGTCGAAGTACTCCAAACGCTCGCCCGAGGCGGCGGCGTGGGCCTTGAGATCGAAGTCGGTGCGATTGGCGATGCCCTCCAGCTCGTCCCAACCCCAGGGGAACATGAACTCGACGTCGGCCGTGGCCGCCGAATAGTGGGACAGCTCGTCGGCGTCGTGGTGACGCAGCCGGAGCTCGGACTCGGGAATGCCCAACGCCAGGTACCACGAGAACCGTTCGTGAAGCCAGTAGTCGAACCATTTAGGGGCGTCATCAGGGGGTACGAAGAACTCCATCTCCATCTGCTCGAACTCCCGGGTCCGGAAGACGAAGTTCTGTGGGGTGATCTCGTTGCGGAAGGACTTGCCCACCTGGGCGATGCCGAAGGGCGGCTTCTTCCGGGTGGTCTGGAGCACATTGGCGAAGTTGATGAACATGCCCTGGGCCGTTTCCGGCCGCAGGTAGGTCACCGCCCCCTCGTCCTCCAGAGGTCCGGCATGGGTCTTGAACATGAGATTGAAGGCCCGGGCCGGGGTGAACTCGGTCGACCCACAGGCCGGACACACTCCTTCGATCTTGTCCTGACGCCAGCGCTGGTGGCAGTGCAGGCAATCGACCAGCGGGTCGGAGAAGTTGGCCAGGTGGCCGGAGGCCTCCCACACGGCCGGCGGGGAGAGGATGGCGGCGTCCAGGCCGACCACGTCGTCGCGCCGCTGCACCATGGCCTCCCACCACGCGTTCTTGACGTTGCGCAGCATGTTGACGCCGAGCGGGCCGTAGTCGTAGGTCGAGCGGAAGCCGCCGTAGATCTCGGCCGACTGGAAGATGAAGCCGCGCCGCTTGCACAGCCCGACCACCTTTTCCATCAGGTCCGATGTCCCGTCGGCGGGCGCGTCGGCGGGCGCGTCGGTATCAGGCATAAGGAGGCATGGTACCGGTTGGCCTCCGAACCCCGATACCGATCGGGTCGGCCGGGGCCGGTTCGGTCTCGAGCAGGGCGGTCACCGAGGTGGCCAGCAGCCGGCCCCGTACGGTGAGGACAGCCCGGTTTGCGGAAGTGGTCACCAGACCCTCGAGCTCGGCCCCATCGGGCAGGCAGGCGGCGGGGACCCCGGCCGGTGTGCGCAGGGACAGGGCCAGGCGCTCGGTCCGGCGCTGGGCGTCGGTCAGGACCTCCTGGCCGGCCGTCACGTCTGCCCCCTGGGCCAAGAGGGACACGTAGCGGTCGGGGGTGCGTACGTTCCACCACCGTCGGCCGGCCCGGTGGGAGTGGGCCGCGGATCCGATGCCCCGGTAGTCGCCCTGGGCCCAGACCAAGCCGTTGTGACGGCACTGGTGGCCCGGTCGGGCCCAGTTGGAGATCTCCTCCCACCGGTATCCGGCCTGGTGGAGGAGGCGATCCGCCGTCGTGTAGCGGCCGGCCTGCACGTCGTCGTCGGGATGACGACCCCGGTCGCTGGCCAGGGCGGTGCCCGGCTCGACGGTGAGGGCGTAGGCGCTCACGTGGGGCGGGGGGCGGTCAGCCCCCACGATGTCGGTCAGGGAGCGCTCCCAGTCGGCGTCGGACTCGCCGGCGCCGCCAAAGATCAGATCGACGCTCCAACTGGTAAAGCCGGCCGAGGCCACCGCGGCCATGGCCTCGGCCACCTGGCCCGTGCCGTGCCGACGGCCCAACCCGACCAGAACGTGACCGGCGGTCGACTGCACACCCAGCGAGAGACGGGTCACCCCACCGGACACGTAAGCGGCCAGTCGGTCGGGGGTGGCGTCTTCGGGGTTGCATTCCACGGTGACCTCGGCGTCGGCCGTACGCTCCACCGCCCCGAGGATGCCGACCAACAGTTCGGCCGGGAGGCGCGAGGGCGTGCCGCCCCCGAAGTAGACCGACGTGGCCGGGGGCATTCCCTCGGCCACCCGTGCCCGCTCGATCTCGCCCCGGCAGGCGTCGGCGTAGGGCTCCATGAGGCCATCGCGGTCGGTGTAGGTGGCGAAGGCGCAGTAGTCGCACCGCATCCGGCAGAAGGGCACGTGGACATAGACCCCGAAGCCGACGGGGCCGACGGGGCCGACGGGGCCGACGGGGCCCGGCCCGTCCACCCCCGGGTGGTCGGACGAACCTGTCATCCCACCGGGCCGGTCCGCACCGAGCGGAGACGACGGTCGAGGTGGGCCTCCATGGCTTCGGTGGCCAAGGCCGTCACCTCGTCGGTGACCGGCGAGCGCTCCTCTTGCAGAACTCCGGCCAGGTCCCCGCCCAGGGTGCGCCGCAACAGCACGAGGCCGTCCTGCGACAGCGGGCGGCCCCGACGACAGCCCCGGCACAGGACCCCACCCTCGACCAGATCGAAGGCGACCAGGGCGCTGGCGTCCTCTTCACCACAGGACACGCACACATCCAGGACGGGCGCCGCGCCTTCCAGAACGAGGACCTTGAGGATGAAGGCGGGGGCCACCATGGGTGAGTTCCGTTCGGACAGGGCGGCGATGCCGCCCACCAGCATCTCGTAGAGCCGGGGGTTGCTGTGCCGCTCCTGGGCCACCTGGTCGACCACCTCGAGCATGACCATGGCCGCGCTCATCCGGTCGAGGTCCTCACGTACCACCCGGTGGGTGTCGAGCACCTCGACCTGGTTGATGATGTCGAGGTCCCCGCGGCCCTGCCAGCCGAGGAGGGCGACGTGGCTGAGCGGTTCGAGTCGTGAGCCGAACTTGGACGTGGTCCGCCGCACACCCTTGGCCACGGCCCGCACCTTGCCGTGCTGCTCGGTGACCAGCGTCACGATGCGGTCCGCTTCGCCGAGCCGGATGGTGCGCAGCACCACACCCCGGTCGCGGAAGAGCGTCATGACGGACCCGATGGCTCCTCGGGGCGCGGGGGCTGCTCCGCCGACAGGACCCCGTTGGAGCCGCCCACCGACCGCGCCCCGTTGGAACCGCCGGTTGGTGCCGGCGCCCGGTCACCACCGGCCGCCCTGGTGGTCTGCCGCCCATGGCCACGGCCACCGCCGAGGAGGCTGTTGGCGCCGATCAGTCCCACCACCACCGGTGGCAGGACCACCAGGGGAAGCACGGCGGTGAAGCCGGCCACGTCCATGAGCACCACCAGCCCGTAGACCAGAAGACAGAGGATCCAGCCGGTGATGATCCACACCCCGCCCTCTTCGTCGAAGGAACGGCCGCCCATCAGGTCACCCCGCCGTAACGCCGTTGGCGCTGCTGGAAGTCACGGACGGCGGCGAAGAGATGACCCCGCCGGAAGTCGGGCCACAGCACGTCGTCGAAGACCAGTTCGCTGTAGGCCAGCTGCCACAGGAGGAAGTTGGAGATGCGGTGCTCGCCCGAGGTGCGGATGACCAGATCGGGGTCGGGCTGGTCGGGATAGTAGAGGTGGGACCGGAGGGTGCGCTCGTTGATCTTGTCGGCCGGTATGCCCTCCGCCACCATCTGTTTGACGGCGTCGACGATTTCGGCCCGGCCCCCGTAGTTGAACGACATGGTGAGCGTGCACCGTCGGTTGGCGGCGGTGAGGCTGATCGACTCGTCCATCCGGCGCAGCACCCGCTTGGGCACCCGCCAGTCGCGGCGCCCGGCAAAGCGGATGCGGACCCCCTTCTCATGCAGCTCGTCGCGCCGACGCATGAGCAGACTCTCGTTGAACCCCATGAGATAGCGGACCTCGTCGGCCGGGCGACGCCAATTCTCGGTGGAGAAGGCGTACATGGTGATCCAGGGGATGTCGAGATCGAGGGCCCCTTCGACGGCATCGAGGAGGGCGGCTTCACCGGCGGCATGTCCCTCGGTGCGGGGCAGCCCCCGTCGGGCCGCCCAGCGCCCGTTGCCGTCCATGACACAGGCCACGTGGGCGGGAATGGGCCCGCCGGCCACGTCGGCCGCCACCACCTCGGCCCGGGCCGTGCTTCCGGACCCGTTGGCGTCCACCCGTTGGCGTTGCACCCTGCGAACCTACCGTTTCGCGGGCCGGTCCCGTGTTGGACTGCCCACCGGAGTGGGGCCCGTACCTTGAGGTCCGGGCCCCTGGGCACTAGACCAGCACCCTATGTCCCCGCAGTCCGCTCTGGCGATCTTCGCCGCCGGACTGGCGGCCGGAACGGTCAACGTCATCGTGGGTTCGGGCTCGCTCATCACCTTTCCGGTCCTCCTCGCCCTCGGCTACCCGCCGGTGCTGGCCAACGTGTCCAACACGGTCGGTCTGGCTCCGGGGAACGTGAGCGCCACCGTGGCCTACCGGGTCGAACTGGTGGGCCAGCGGGGCCGCCTGCTCCGGCTGGGACCCCTTTCGCTGGTCGGGGCGCTGGTGGGCGCCGTCCTCCTGCTCGCCCTGCCCCACAGCGTCTTCAAGGCCGCCGTCCCCGTCCTCATCGCCCTGGCCGTCGTGCTCATGGCTCTGCAGCCCAGGATCAGCGCCCGGCTGCAGGAGCGGGAGCGTGACCAGAGCCACGGGGGCGTCCTCCTGGCCGTCGGCGTGTTCCTGACCGGTATCTACGGGGGCTACTTCGGTGCCGCCCAGGGCGTCATCCTCATCGCTCTGTTGGCCATCTTCATCGATGACGATCTGCAACGGCTCAACGGCACCAAAAACGCCTTGGCCCTGACGGCCAACGCCGTGGCCGGTCTGCTGTTCATCGCCACCACCCATGTGTCCTGGGCGGTGGCCGGGCTGATCGCCGGCGGATCGGTCATCGGCGGACAGGTCGGCGGCCGGTACGGACGACGACTGCCGGCCCCCGCCCTCCGGTGGACGGTGGTGGTGGTGGGCGCCGGGGTGGCCGTGGGCCTGGCCGTGGAGTGGCACTGATCCGGCCCACCGGTAGGGTCCACCGGCAATGAGCGACGACGTGCGGGCCGTTCTGAGCGGGGTGGCGGCCACGCTGCCGGGGGGAGGGGAGGAGAGGGAGGGTCAAAAGGTCATGGCCGAGGCGGTGGCCCGGGCTCTGACCGCCCAACGCCATCTGGTCGTGCAGGCCGGCACCGGCACCGGCAAATCGCTGGCCTACCTGGTCCCCGCCGCTCTGGCCGGCCAGCGGGTGGTGGTGGCCACCGCCACCAAGGCGCTCCAGGATCAGCTGGCCAGCCACGATCTGCCCCAGGTGGCGGCGTCCATCGAGGGTGAGCTGTCCTACGCCGTGCTCAAGGGACGGAGCAACTACCTCTGCCGGCAGCGCATCCTGGAGGTGGGGGGTGGGGGTGAACGGCTCGAGCTGGCCACCGGCCGGGCCGATCCGCCGGACGCCGACGACGCCCTCACCCCGACCCCCGGAGACGACGTCCTGGACGGCGGTCGCTTGGCCGACCAGGTACGGCGGCTGGTCCGGTGGGCCGACGAGACCGACATCGGCGACCGGGCCGAGCTGCCCTTCGAACCGCACTTCCGGGCCTGGGCCGCCGTATCGACCACGGCCCGCGAGTGTCCGGGCGCCTACCGCTGCCCCTCGGGCCGTGACTGCTTCGCCGAGGAGGCCCGCCACCGGGCCGCCGCCGCCGATGTGGTGGTGGTCAACACCCACCTGTACGGCGCCCATCTGGCCAGCGGGGGTGCCGTGCTCCCCCCGCACGAGGTGGTCGTCTTCGACGAGGCCCACGAGGTGGAGGAGGTCATGACCGACAGCCTGGGGGTGGAGATCGGCCCCGGCCGGTTCCGGGCCCTGGCCACCACGGCCCGTCCGCTGCTCGACGACCAGCCGGCCGGCATCGCCCGGGTGACCGGCGACGTGGCCGAAGTGGGCGACCTCCTCCAGCAGGCTCTGGCCCCGCTGGCCGGCCGCCGGCTCACGTCCGATGCGCTGGCCGGCCCCCGGGCCGGTCCGACCGGGACGACGGTCGCCTCCGGCGGTTCCGGACCCGACTCGGGAGAGCCGCCCCATGCCACCGGCGGTCATCCGCTCCTGTCCGACGTGTTGGCCCTGGGCACCGGACGGGTGAGCCGCCTGGTCGATGCCCTGCGCCGCTCGGAGCGGGAGGCCGACGAACCCTCGGTCGGCGAACAGACCCGGCGGGACCGGGCCCTGCTGGCCGCCGGTCATCTGGCCTCCGACCTGGCCCGGGTGTCGAGTCCGACCGACGACGAGGTGGCCTGGGTGGATGGCGGGGCGCGGTCACCCAGCCTCCGCCTCTCCCCCATCGACGTCGGACCGCTGCTGGCCGAAAATCTGTGGGGCGCGGTCACCGGCGTCCTCACCTCGGCCACCGTGCCCCTCGGACTGACCCGCCGGCTGGGGCTGCCCGTCGACACCACCGACGAGCTCGACGCGGGCAGTCCCTTCGACTACCGCTCCCATGCTCTTCTCTATGTGGCCGGCTCGCTCCCCGACCGGCGCCGGTCCGAGTCGGAGCCCGCCCTCCACGACGAGCTCGAAGCTCTGATCACGGCGGCCGGTGGCCGCACCCTGGCCCTGTTCACCAGCTGGCGGGCCATGCGGGCCGCCCTCGAGGCCCTGGCCCCGCGCCTTTCCTTCCCACTCCTGTCCCAGGCCGACCGGCCCAAGCCGGCCCTGCTCGAGGCCTTCACCGCCGACGAGGCCGCCTGTCTATTCGCCACCCTCGGCTTCTGGCAGGGCGTCGACGTGCCCGGGCCCACCCTCAGTCTGGTGACCATCGACCGGATCCCCTTCCCCCGGCCCGACGATCCCATCCTCGAAGCCCGGCGGGAACGGGCCGGGTCGCGGTCCTTCTCCGTGGTCGACCTGCCCCGGGCCGGCACGCTGTTGGCCCAGGGGGCCGGCCGCCTCATCCGCCGGGCCGACGACCGGGGCGTGGTGGCGGTGCTGGACAGCCGTCTGGCCACAGCCCGTTACCGGGGTGAGCTGCTGGCCCGGGTCCCGCCCATGCGACGGACCCTCGACCGCGCCCAGGTCGAGGCCTTCCTGGGTGACATCGCCGCCCGGCCCCACCCGGGCTGACCGCCGGCGCCCCCCATCGGCGTCAGAGGCCGAGCCGGTCGAGGGCGTCCTCGCGCCGCTGCCACCGCTTCTCCACCCGCACGAAGAGCTCGAGGTAGGCGCCCGGCGGCATCTGGTGGCGCACGGCGGTGCCCACCTCTTTGAGGGTGACGCCCCCTTTGCCGATCACGATCCCCTTCTGCGAATCCCGTTCGACCAGAATCTCGCACCGGACCCGCGGCCACTCCCACTCGGTCACCCGGCAGGCGATGCTGTGCGGGAGCTCGTCCTCCACCCGGTGGAGGAGCTCCTCACGCACCAGGTCGGCCACCCAGAAGGCCTCGGCCACGTCGGTGACCATCCCCTCGGGGTAGTAGCGCGGCCCCTCGGGCAGACGCTCGATGACGGCGGCGATGAGGGCGTCGACACCCTCGCCGGTGGTGGCCGACACCGGGAAGTACTCGACCGGCACGGCTACGCCGGCTTGACGGTCGGCCTCCTCGATGACGGCGGCCACCGCGGTCAGATGGCCGAGGATCCCGTCCGGACCCACGGTGTCGATCTTGTTGACCACCACCAACAGGACCGGTTGTCCCCCGTCGTCCCCGCTCCCTCCGTCACCCTCAGCTTCGGCCCGGTCGCCGTCCTCGCCGCCACCCCCGTACCCGTCCTCGTCCCCGTCCTGTTCATCGGGGTGGCCTCCCTCCGGCTCCGGTCGGTGGCCGCCGACCATGGCTCGGACCCGGGCGGCCGACCGGGTCAGGGACATCCGGTCACCGGGGCCCACCGCCCCCGACGCCTCCACCATGCACAGGACGACATCCACGTCGTCGAGGGACGAGGTGGCCGATTCGTTCATCCTCTGGCCCAACAGGGTGCGGGGCTTGTGCAGACCGGGGGTGTCGACCAGCACGATCTGGGCGTCGGGACGGTTGACCACCCCGCGCACCTGGGCCCGGGTGGTGTTGGGACGGGGCGAGGTGATGGTGACCTTGGTCCCCACCATGGCGTTGACCAACGTCGACTTCCCTACATTGGGACGACCGACCACGGCGCAGAATCCCGACCGGAACGGCGTCATTCGAGCTGGTCGACGCCCGGGTCGCCCACCGGCACGATACGGACCCTCTCCACCCGGCGACCGTCCACCCGGTCGGCCACCAGCCGCACGCCGTCGACGGTGACCGACTCGCCCACCACCGGCACGTGGCCCAGGAGATCGAAGACCAGCCCGCCCACCGTGTCCCACGCTCCGGTGGGCAGGTGGGCGTCGACCAGTTCGTTGACCTCGTCCACGTTGAGCCGGGCACTGACCCGCAGCACACCGGCGCCCAGGTCCTCGACCGGGGCCTCCACCACGTCGAACTCGTCGACGATCTCCCCCACCAACTCCTCGATGAGGTCCTCCAGGGTGACCAGTCCCGCCGTGCCGCCGTACTCGTTGACCACCACCGCCATGTGGAAGGTCTCGGACTGCATCTCGCGCATCATGGCCGCCACCCGCTTGGTCTCGGGAACGAAGTGGGCGTCGCGCAGGTGGGAGCGGATGGGATCGGCTCCCCGACCCGACTGCACGGTGCGGATCATGTCCTTGGTGTAGGCGATCCCCACCACATCGTCGACCTGCAGCTCCACCGCCGGCATCCGGCTGAACCCCACGTCGAGGGCCTTCTCCAGCACCGCCTCCACCGGTTCGTCGGCACCGATGGTGACCATGTCGGGGCGGGGGACCATGACCTCGCGCACCACCGTGTCGCCGAACTCGATGATCGAATGGATGAGGGCCCGTTCCTCGGTCTCGATGACGTCGTCCTCCACCGCCACATCGGCCATGGCCAGCAGCTCGGACTCGGTCACCCCCGACCCCAGGTACTGGCCCTTCTCCCCGATGAGCAGATTGGCCAGTCCGATCAGGCCGCCCGACACCATGCGGATGGGCCAGAAGCCCACTATGGCCGTCACCAATGGGGCGCTCATCAGGGCGGCCCGTTCGGGATGGTGTACGGCCCAGTTTTTGGGCACCGCCTCACCCAGCACGAAGATGACCACGATCTCGAACACGGTGGCCGCCGCCACCCCCCACGCCCCGAACCAGTGGGAAGCGAGAATGCCCACCAGAGTGGCCACGATCAGTTGGCAGATGAGAACCAGCAGGAGAACCGGGTTGAGGAACCCCTGGGGATTTTCGGTCAGTCGGACCAGCTGTCGGGCCCCGCGGCGGCCGTCATCGACCAGGGCCCGGGCCTTGGCCTGGCTCATCCGGACCAGACTGGTTTCGGCCAGAGCCAACACAGCCGACGCCGCCAGGAGGAGAAACACCACCACCAACAAGACGGCATCGGTGGCCGAGAAGTGGGCGTCGGTGGCTGAGAGGGTGGCGAGGGTGGTGACCACCATCATGAAGCTCGGGTCATGACGTCCGAGTCATGCAGGGCGCGTGTCATGAAGGGGTGCGGTAGAAGCGGGACAACAGCTGCTGCTCCCGCTGCTCCATCCTGTCGGCCTCGGCGTCGTCCTCGTGGTCCATACCCAAAAGATGCAGGATCCCATGGACCACCAGCAGTGCGATCTCGTCGTCGAAGGTGACCCCGTGGTCGACGGCGTTGCGGGCGGCCACCGCCGGGCACACGACCACGTCGCCGAGGAGGACCACCGGGCTGGTGTCCGACTCGATCGACCCCGGTCCGGTGCCCCCTTCGTCGGGCGAGCGACCGCTGTGGTCGCCGTCGTCCTCGATGGGGAAGGCCAGCACGTCGGTGGGCCCTTCCACGTGCAGGAAGCGCTCGTTGAGGGCGCCGATGGTGGCCTCGTCCACGAAGAGGAGGGAGACCTCGGTGTCGCTGCCGATGCCTTCAGCCTCGAGCGCCGCCCGGGCCAGGCCCGACCACCGTTCGACGTTGACCGGATGGTCCGCCTGCTCGTCGGCGGCATAGACGTCAAGCGTCAACGCCGGCCCCCGGTTCGTCCCGTCGCTCGTAGGCAGCGACGATGTCGGCCACGATGCGGTGGCGGACCACATCCCGTTTGGTCAGATGGACGAAGGACAGTCCGTTGATGCCGGACAGCACCGGCTCCAGACCGACCAGCCCCGAGCGGCCACCGGGCACGTCGATCTGGGTGACGTCGCCGGTCACCACGGCCTTGGAATCGAACCCGATGCGGGTCAGGAACATCTTCATCTGCTCGGGGGTGGTGTTCTGGGCTTCGTCCAGGATGATGAAACTGTTGTTGAGGGTGCGCCCGCGCATGAAGGCCAGCGGGGCCACCTCCACCGCACCCCGGTCGATCAGTCGTTGGGCCCCCTCCGGCTCGAGCAGGTCGTGGAGGGCGTCGTAGAGGGGGCGGAGGTAGGGATCGACTTTGGCCATCAGGTCGCCGGGCAGGAACCCGAGTCGTTCGCCGGCCTCCACCGCCGGGCGGGTCAGGATGATGCGATTGACCTGTCGGGCCTGCAGAGCCTGGACGGCCAGAGCCACGGCCAGGTACGACTTACCGGTACCGGCGGGGCCGATCCCGAAGGTGATGATGTTGGAGGCGATGGCGTCGGCGTACTGCTTCTGTCCGCCCGTCTTCGGTCGCACCGTGCGGCCCCTGGCCGACCGCAACAGCTCGGCGGTGAGGACCTCGGAGGGCCGGAGGTCGTCGTCCATCATGTCGATGGTGCGGTTGACCTGGACGGCGTCGAGACCTTGGCCCGACTCGAGCAGGATGATCAGCTCTTCGAACAGGGCCCCCACCCGTTCGGCGCCTTCGCCCTCGATGGAGATCTCGTTGCCCCGTACGGCGATGCGCACATCGTCGAAAGCACCTTCCACCAGGCGCAGTAACTCGTCGCGCTGGCCCAGCAGGCCGGCCATGAGGTGGTTGCCGGGAACGAGGATCTTGACCTGGGTACCTGCCACGTGCGTTCTGGGCCCGACCCTACCAGCGGGTGGTGTCGGTCCGTCCCATGGTGTTCCGGGGGCCGGAGCTCACCCCGGCCTCGGTGATCGGCCCGACCCGACCGACCCGGTCAGCCCGCCACCCGGTCAGCCCAGCGGCCCGAGGACCCGGCCGCCCAGCACATGGAGGTGGAGGTGGGGCACCGAGTTGAGCGCGTCGGGGCCCACGTTGAAGACCAGGCGGTACCCCCGGTCCTGGCCGGCGATGCCTTCGGCCTCCGCCACCGCCCGGGCCGCGGTGATCAGGGCCACCACGTCGTCGGCGTCCGCCTCCACCACCGAGCCGGCATTGGCGATGTGCCTCTTGGGCACGACCAGCACGTGGACGGGGGCCTGCGGGCTGATGTCCCGGAAGGCCACCGTGCGCTCGTCGGTCCATACGATGTCGGCCGGGACATCGCCGGCCACGATGGAACAGAACAGACAGTCAGCCACTCCGTCAGCCGGACCCGTTGGCCGCCACCCCGTGGACCACGGCCACCCCGTTGACCGACGGTTCGGGACGACCGTTGCCTTTGACCTCGGGATAGAGGTGCTCGAGGCTGCCCGGCGAGATACGGCTGGCGTCGATGAACTTCTCCACGTCGGACTCCTGGATGCGTATGACCCGTCCGAACTTATAGGCCACCAGGTCCCCCTCGTCGATGAACCGGTAAAGGCTCCGAAGGGTGATCCCGAGACGCTCCGAGGCGTCCTTGGTGCTCAGCCAGACAATCGGTTCGTTCACGTTCGACCCCTCGACGGTCATCAGACGTTCACAAGCAGGCCGAGCTCATCCAGACGTGTTCCCATGCTGTCGGGCGTGACGCCAAACAGGCAGGCGATGGCCCGGACGTCCTCGGCCCGGATGGTGATCATCCTCCCGTTGAAGTCCTGACGGTGCACCTGGATCATGCTGAGGAAACGGCGGAGGAGGTCCCGCTCGGGGCCGCTGACCGTGTGCAGCTTGGTCAGGTCGATGGCCACTTTGTCACTGCCCGACCCGGCCTGAATGGACCGGCGGGCGCTCAGGGGCACGACCGTGTCGACCGATCCCGAGGAGCCCCAGCGGGTGGAGGCCATCTCGTCGGGCGGGAGCAGTTGGTCGACGGGCACGTCGTACAGCTTGGCCAGCCGTTGGAGCCGGGGCACCGAAATGGCCCGTTCGCCCCGTTCGTAGGCCCCCAGCACCGACGCCTTGAACTCTTGTTCGGACATGGCCTCGACGGCCTGCAGGGACAACCTCATCTGCTTGCGCATGGCCCGCAGGCGCGCCCCGACGGCCTGGGCGTAGGCGATGCGAGCCGCTTCCTCCCGCTCGTCGTCATCGATCTCGTCGACGCTCTTGTCAATCACCGTCATGGCCACCTCCGCTGATCCACCGACTGCCCCGAATACCGGTATTGCCTGCGGCAGGCACATAGATCACGGACGTTCTATCGAACGTCCGCCCTCCCGTTGGAGTCCTGCCCCTGTGTGTAGTCTTGCTCACGGAGCGTGGTTATGCAAGGGTGCCGACCACCCGGGAGCGCAGACCGCACAAGAGAGCGCCGGCGGCCACCGCCGCCGTCTCGGCCCGGAGCACGGTGGGGCCCAGCCCGACCCCGGCTTTACCGACCAGCTCGTCCTCGTCCCACCCCCCCTCGGGCCCTATGGCCACCACCGGACAGGCCAGCGAGGGTGGCCCCCCACCGAATTGGGCCAGGCAGGGGTCCTGTCCGGCGACCCCGGACAGCCCGGCCACGGTGGCCACGTCGCCCACCTCGGGAAGCCACAGTCGTCTGCTCTGGGCGGCGGCTTCGTGGGCCACCCGGCGCAAACGGGCAACGGCCCGGTGGCCCCGTTCCCCCTCCCAGCGCACCACCGAACGGGTGGTGTGCAGGGGGATGATGCGGTCGACGCCCAGCTCGGTGAGCTTCTGGACCACCCATTCGGGCCGGTCGCCCTTGACCGGGGCGAAGGCCACGGTGATGTCGGGGGCCACCCGCGGTTGGCTCTGTCGGGGCCCGCTGACCTCGAGGAAGGGGCGGGCCCGGCCCGCCCCGGTGGCGCTGCGGGCCAGCCGGCACGGCACCCACGAACCGGCACCGTCGGAGGCCACCACCACTTCGTCGGATCGCAGGCGGAGGACGTCGAGAAGATGATGGGCGTCACTCTCGGTGAGAACCGGGGCGCCGACATCGTCGACATAGATCATGGCCGCCGCCGTGCGCAGATCGGAGCCGGGTGCGGCCGGGCCACCGCCCATGGTCAGCTGAGGGCCGAGCGCAGCTTCGAGAACAGGCCCTCGTTGTGGGGAGCTGAACCCAGCTCTTCCCCCCGGGCCTCGGCCAGCAGGGCCAGTAGTTCTTTCTGCCGGTCGTCGAGGGCGGTGGGGGTGTCCACTTCGACGTGGACATAGAGCTCGCCCCGGCCCCGGCCCCGCAGACGGGGCACCCCCAGCGCCTTGAGGGGGATCACCGTGCCGGTCTGGGTGCCGGGGGCGATGGTGAGATCGCGGTCGCCGTCGAGGGTCTCGAAGCCGATGGTCCCACCCAGGGCGGCCATGGTCATGGGCACCCGCACCGGGGCGTGCAGGTCCACCCCGCTTCGTTCGAAGACCGGGTCGGGCTCGACCGACACATGCACGAACAGGGCCCCGTTGGGACCGCCCCGAAAACCGGCCGGGCCGTGACCGGCCAGGCGCAGGGTGGAGCCTTCGTCCACACCGGCGGGGATGTCCACGGTCAAGGTACGGCGCTCGTTCCGGCGCCCCTCGCCGCGGCAGTCCGTACACGGGTTCTCGATGAACTGGCCGGTCCCCTGGCAGCGCGGACAGGGCACGGCGGTGATCATCTGGCCCAGGATCGACTGGCGGACCCGGCGTTGCTCGCCCGCCCCGTCACAGTCGGGGCAACGGACAGCGGCGGTGCCCGGTCGGGCCCCGCTCCCTTCACAGGTGTCGCAGTGCACCGGCGTGGTCACATCGACCTCCCGGGCCACACCGAACACCGCCTCTTTGAAGGAGAGGCGCAGCACCAGCTCGGCATCCGGTCCGGGCGATGGTCCGGTCCGGCGGCTACGGCCACCGAACCCGGTGCCGCCCACGCCCCCGAAGAAGGCGTCGAACAGGTCGCCCAGTCCCGCCCCCCCGAAAGGATCGCCCGCCGCCCCGCCGGCCCCGGAACCGAAGACGCCTTCGGGGCCGAAGCGGTCGTAGCGGGCCCGGCGCTCGGGGTCCTTCAAAACCTCGTAGGCCAGGCTGACCTCCTTGAACCGGTCGCCGGCATCGTCGTCACCCTGGTTGGCATCGGGATGGAACTCCCGGGCCTTGGCCCGGTAGGCCCGTTTGAGCTCCTCGTCGCTGGCATCACGGCCTACGCCGAGCACCTCGTAGAGATCGGTGTCGGTCAACGCCACGGCCCCTCGCTCATCTCGCTCATCGTGCGGTCTCGCATCGCGCTCATCGTCCGGTCTCACCCAGCCGCTGACCCAGCTGGTCACCGACCACCCGGGCCGCGGCCAGGGCCAACGGATAGTTCATGCGGGTCGGGCCCAGGAGGCCGATGGTGCCGGCCTCCTGCCCGTCCACCGAGACGGGCATGACCACGATGGCACACGAAGCCAGGGGCTCGAGCCCGTGCTCGGTCCCGATGGCCACGGTCAGCCCGGTGTCGAGGATGTCGCGGAGGAGGGTGACCACCACCAGTTGCTGCTCGAGGATGCTGAGGACCGAGCGGACGGTGTCGACGGCATCGAAGGCGGCCGCCATCCGCGACGAGCCGCCCACGAAGAGCAGATCGCCGGCCTCGGCCGAGCCGAGCGAGCGCAGGGCCTTGACGCCGGCCACCACCACCGCATCGGTGGTGGCATCGCCGGTCCGTTTGGCCCGCGACGACACCTTGGCCAGGGGGGCGCCCAGGGCGTGGGCCGCCAGTCGGGCGGCGGCCTCGCTCAGGTGAGCCTCGTCCACCTCCTGGGCGAACTCGATGGACTGCTTCTGCACGGCCCCGTCGGCCAGCACGACCACCAAAAGGGCCAGTCGGGGGCCGAGCCCGACCAACTGGACCGATCGAATGGCGGCCGACTCGTGCGAGGGGCCGACCACCATGGCCGCGCAGTCGGTCAGATTGGCCAGTAGACCCGAGGTCTGCTCGAGCATCAGCTCGATCTCGCCGTAGGCATGGTCGAAGAATTGCCGGACCTGGAGCCGACCGCCCGAATCCAGCGAACCGGGTGCGGCCAGATGGTCGACGAAGAACCGGTAGCCCTTGTCGGTGGGGATACGCCCGGCGCTGGTGTGGGGCTGGGCCAGATAGCCGTCGCGCTCCAGGGCGGCCATGTCCGACCGCACTGTGGCCGAGGACACGCTCACCCCGGCCGACTCCACCACGTGTTGGGACCCCACCGGCTGGGCCGACCCGATGTACTCGGTGACCACGGCATTGAGGATGGCCGCCTTGCGCCCGTCCAGCACGGGAGGTCCGGGGTTCTCGTCCGTTCGGTCGTCTTCAGTGGTCGGCAATGGCGTCACCTGCGAGGGGGCCAGAGGCGACCGGCGCCCCTGTGCCCGCGGGTTGGCACTCCACTCTAGTGAGTGCTGACCGGCAGTGGACGTCCTTCGGGCCGACGGCGGCGCCCCGGCTCACGCCGAGGCGACGAACATCCGCTGGGTCATGGCCGGGCCCAGGGCGATGGTGGTATCCCCCACCACCAGGGTCAGCGTGCCATCGGGGGCCCGGGCCTGGATGAGGGCGGTGGTGCCCGGGGTCAGCCCGTGGTCGCCCAGGTAGGAGAGGGAGGCCGACTCGTGCTCGACGCTCTCGGTGATGCGCTCGAGGCGGACCCGATCGCCGGGGCGGGCCTCGTCGAGGCGGTGTTGGACGGGACCCACCGGTTCGGCCCCGGGGATGGGATTGCCGTGGGGACAGGTGGTGGGGTTGCCGAGCAGCACCACCAACCGGTCCTCTACGTCATCGGAGATCACGTGCTCCCACCGGCCCGCCTCGATGTGGGCCTTGTCCCAGTCCAACCCGATGATGTCCACCAGCAACCGCTCGGCCAGGCGGTGTTTGCGCACCACCCCGCGGGCCAGGGCGGCGCCGGTCGGGGTCATGGTGATCTGACGGGCGCTGCGGGTGATCAGCCCGTCCGCCTCCAGACGATCGAGCATCTCGGAGACCGACGGTGCCGCTTTGTCCAAACGTTCGGCCAGACGGGCCTGGATGACGGCGATGCCCTCTTCTTCCAGGGCGAAGATGGTCTCCAGGTACTCCTCGACCGGCGGATGGAAACGGTCTTGCACCTGGCAGATCCTACGGTACGGGCGTGTCCGGTGGTTCGGACGCAGCGATCTGGCGATAGGTGGCGGCCAGTATGTCGTTGCGCACCGACGTGGACAGCCGGGCGGCGAAGCGGTCACGGGCGCCTTCGCCCAGGGTGGTCCGGAGTGCGTCGTCGGCCAACAACCTCTGCACCTGCTGACTGGCGGTGGCGATGTCCCCGGGCTCGAAGAGCAGACCCCCTTCGCCGTCGCCGATCAGCGATGGCAGGCCGAAGGCCCGGGGGGCCACCACCGGCAGGCCGTGGGCCAGGGCCTCCATGACCACCAGGGGGGCGCAGTCGAAAGTGGTGGGATAGAGGAACAGGTCGGCTTCCGGATAGGCCTTCTCGTAGAGCTCGGCCCGGCCGCACGGCCCCAGCCAGACCACCCCGGGGATGCCCGGGTCGGGACGGTCGGGACCGGCCACGATCAAGCGGGCGGCGGGCCACCGGCTCCGCACGTCGGCCAGGATCCGCAGCACGGCGGGGCCGCCTTTGATCTCGAAGTTGCGGGCCACGAACAGCAGGGTGGGGTCGGTATGGGGTCGTGGCCCGTGGACGGCGGGGGGGACACCGGGCGGAGCCACCCCGGCCCGTGACCGGTCGAGCCCTATCCGGGCCAGAAGATCGAGGCCCTCTTCGACGAAGACCCGCACCGCCGCCGCCCGGTCGGTGTTGGCCGACGGATGCGTGTAACCGAGGGCGTGGGCCGCTCGGCGCTCACGACGCAGCATCCGCCAGGCCCGGGACTCCCCCATACCCATGGCCGCCGTCCAGTACCAGAAGGTGCCGGCGCTGTCGGTGACCAAAATGGGGGGAACCCGGCCGGTGAGATGGACGGCCAGGCAGTGAACGTGGACGGCGTCGAAGGAGCCGTCCACCCGCCACCCGTGCACGCCCTCGGGCAGCATCCACCCGAGGCGGCGCAATCCGTTGACCCCGAGCCGGGCCGAGGCCCAGGCCGCCTGGTGCAGATCGGTCGGCCGGGGGCCGGGACCGCGCCACGACGGGTCGGCCACCAGCTCCCCCCGTTCGAGGGCCTCCATCATGGTCACGTACTCGACGCCATCGGGCGGACGGGCCAGGAGGTCCTCGGTGTACTGCATGTCACCATTGCTCTCACCGTCGGAGGCCACCGGCGAAATCAGGAGGACACGCAGGCCCGGGGACGTCACGCCGGGTATGGGTCGGGCCCGGCGGCCGGCCCGGTGATCGGCGGCGGCCCGCCTGGTTCCCACATGGTCACGATCCTACGCAGGGGCCGGTGGACAGCCGCCCGTACCCGGCCGGTGGGTGGCCGCAGCCGCTCCGGTACGGTGGAGTTGTGAAGAGCGTCCCCCAGCACGGACAGCCGGGTGCGGTGGCGTCCGACACCCCCGACGGGACAGGCGAACACGAGGTGGCGGCGGGCCCGGGGGGCGGAGTGCACTCGGAGGCTGCCGAAGGCGGAGTGCACTCGGAGGGTGCCGAGGGCGGCACGGACACGGAGGGTGCCGAGGGTGCCGAGGCGGAACGGGATCCGCTGCGATTCAACAACTGGATGAAGCGGTCGGCCACCGGGGCGGTCATGACCGGCATCGCCATCGGTCTCCGCGAAGCTCTCGAACCCCGCCGGCCCGAGGTGGCCTTCGTCATCGAGGCCTCCGACCCCGACGATCCCGACGGACCCATCGATCTGCGCTTCGATCCCGACAGCCCGCAGAACACAGTGGCCGTCATTCGCAGGGCGCCGTCCGACAGCGCCGAGGAGAGCCCGCCCGCCTGATCCCTCGGGTCACCGCCGGGTGGCAGACCAGGTCTCCGGCGTCGGTGCCGGCGGAGTGGAACGGTGCCATCGGGTCAGCTTCCAGATGACGGCGTCGACCATTAACACCACGCCTACTCCGTAGGCCAGACCGGCCAGCGCGTCGGTAGGCAGATGGGATTGCATGGTCACCACGGCCAGGGCCATCCACAGGGCGTAGACCGACGCCACCACGACGGTGGTGATGCGCCACCGAGCCGGCACGGCCAACACCAGGGCGGTGGCCAGGGCGGCCGCTCCCACCGCGGAGCCCGACGGGTATGAAAAGACCCCGCCCAGGGTCCGGCCCACGGCCGGTTTGAGCAGCAGTTCGCTACTGGCCAGGGCCAGGCAGGGACCGAGGAGGCAGGCCCAGGCCCGCGGTTTGTCCCGGGGTAAGGCGATGAGGGCGGTGACCACGGCGCCGACAACGATGACGGCCGGGTAGCGCATGACGGTGACCGACGTGAACCAGGTCCCCTTGGCCGAGCTCACCAGGAAGTTGAACCATCCGTCGATCACCACCGGGCGGGGCCGGAAGGCGAAATACAGTCCGAGGGCCAACACCAGGGCCACCAGGACGATGCCCACGGTGAGCTCGGTGGTGGCCGACCGGTCGCGGGAGGCAGTGCTCCGGCTACCGCTCCAGGGGGAATTGGACTTGGGCGCCGTCTTCAGCCGATAGACACCCGACAGTTCATGGAGTCCGCCCGACGCCGGCCGCGAAGGGCCGGCGCCGTCGGCGGCGGTCGGCCTTCCTGTCGTCTCGTTTCCAGAATCCATCGGGATCACCTCCGCCCCACTGCCAGATGCAACCGGCGGTAGGGGTTGTGTCGGCTCTACCCCGGTCATGCGTCGCCGTCGCTCCGGTTGACGCTCTGCCCCCTCGATACGTTCAGTGCCAAGGGGATGCTCGGCGCACTGCTCGGCGCACTGCTCGGCCCTGCTCGGGAACCGGGAACGCGCCGGTCACACGCGCCGCGTGGTGAGCCAGGCTACTGCCTCGTCGGCCACCGGCCCCTGTCGGCCCGGGCAGCGATCCCCCCTCCGGTGCGTCGCGTTGTCACAAAATCCGACCAGGGCCAGGGCCAAAATGACAAAGCCGGTGGTACCCTGGACCCATGGCCGATGTTGACGTCACGGTCCTCATTGCCACGCGGAACCGGGCCGATCACATCGGTAAGTGCCTGACCACGGTGCTGGAGGCGACCCGACAGACACCCTTTTCGCTCGAAGTGGTGGTGGTCAACAACGGGTCTTCCGATCAGACCGCTTCGGTGCTCGAGGACTTCGCCGCCGAGTGGCCCGTGCTCCGGATTGTGGACGATCCCGTGCCGGGCCGATCCGGCGTGCTCAACCGCACCCTCGGCGTGCTGAGGGGCCGGGTGGTGGTCTTCACCGATGACGACGTGCACGTCCCCCCGTCGTGGATTGTCGACATGGCCACCCCCATCCTCGAGGGACGGGCGGACACCGTGTGTGGTCGGGTGGAGCTGGCCCCCCATCTGGCCCGGCCCTGGCTCACACCGGAACTGCGCAGCCAACTGGCCGAAATGCCCGACGTCTCAGGAGACACCCCCGGCATGGTCGGCGCCAACATGGCCGCCTCCCGGGAAGCGGCAGTGGCCATCGGCTTCGACGAGGAACTGGGTCCGGGGGGCCGGGGCTTCGCTGACGACGTCTTGTTCAATCTGCGCCTCAAGACGGCCGGCTACCGACTGGTGGGGTGCACCGGACCACCGGTGGTCCACCATCTGTCGGCCGACCGCCTCAACTACGCGGCCATGAAGGACCTGGCCCAACGCAACGGGTCGAGCCACGCCTACCTCTGGCACCACTGGCTCCACAGCGATCTCCGCCTGCTCGGCCTCCGCCAGTTCCGCGCCCGGGCCCAGCTGGCCTGGACGGGATGGGTGTCACCGTCGGACGGCGAGGCCATCAGCGAACGTGAGTACCACCTCTGGTTCGCCCGGAGCTTCTGTGCCCACCTGGCCGAGGAGCGGTCCCGCCCGCGCACCTACGCCACGGCGGACCGCGTTCCCACCACCGCCCGCAGCTGACCATCGACCAGTCGATTCGTCACACCGACTTCGGGGTCCGTTGACACCAGTACGCCGGCCACCCTGTGGCCACCACCGCCCCCACCGATGAGGCCGGCCATCGACGGCGGTGTTCTGCTGTGGATGCCCCGCGGGGGAAACATGCCCGGCGGGCACGTCGTGCAGATCGAGAAGACGGCCGGTGCTCTGGCCGCCGCCGGCCTCACCGTGGTGTGCGACTACTCGGACAACCCCGACCTCACCGACGTGGCCCTCGTCCACGGCTTCGGACTGGCCCCGGCGGAGATCCGGCGGGGCCACGCCCATCGACTGCCGGTGGTCCTGTCCACCATCTACTGGGACCGCGCCTACCGATCGGATGGACCGGACCGGAAAACGAGCCCGCGTGCCGTGGCCGGACGGATGGCCCGGGCCGCCCGGTTCGCCCACGCCGCCCTGCGGGGACGGGCCGCCCTGCTCGACGCCGGACTCGACATCTCGTCGCACGAATGGAAGACGGCGGGAGCCTACGAGGCGGCCGACCTCCTGCTGCCCAACGGCCACGGTGAGGCAGCGAGCATCCGGCGGGACCTGGGCGTGACCACCCCGATGGTCCCGGTGCCCAACGGGGTCGACCCCGGGAGGTTCGCACCACCGTCGGGCTCGTTCACCGAGCGCCGCTACGTGCTCTTCGTGGGTCGGGTCGACCCGCACAAGAACCAGTTGGGCGCCATCCGGGCCCTGCGGGGATCGGGCCTGCCCCTGGTCATTGCCGGCGAGGACCACCCGCACCACCGGCGCTACGCCCAGCAGTGCCGGGAGGAAGGAGCCGACTGGGTGACCTTCACCGGCCAGGTCCCCCATGACTCGACCCAGCTGGCGGCCCTCTATCAGGGGGCCCGGGTGCACATCCTGCCCAGCTGGTTCGAGACCACCGGTCTGGTCTCGCTGGAAGCGGCGCTCAGCGGCTGCAGTGTGGTGTCGACCGAGCGGGGGCATGCGGAGGAATACCTGGAGGACATGGCCTGGTACTGCGATCCGAGCGACACCGCGTCGATCCGCCGTGCCGTCTGGAACGGATGGCGCACACCGCCGTCCTCCGCCCTCCGCCAGCGGGTTCTCGACCACTACACCTGGGACCACGTGGCCGAATCCACCATCGCCGCCTACCGCTCGCTGCTCGAGTCGTGACCCTCGGGTCGGGCCCCGGTCGGCCCCGGGTCGGTGTGTCGGGGAGAGCCATCCGGTCGTTGCGTGTCTGATTTGGGCCCCGCTAGCATGACCGGGCTGAGCCGGTGGGGCGTCCGACTTGTGGCCCACGATCGACCAGCACGTCGAGGTGGCGGACACGAACGGGCGCCGATCCAGGCCACCGGGGTCTGGCCCGTCGGGTTACGCCCACCGGCGGTGAAGTGGCTGGCCACCCCCACGGTCGGGGACGGGATCCCGAGTTGTGGCTCTGCGGGGCGAGGAGGGCAGTGACCGAACAGAGCACAGGGGGACCAACCAGTGCCACACCCTTCTGGTTCGGTCCCGATGACCGCCCGCTGCTGGGCTGGCTCCACCTCCCGGCCGACGGCATGGCGCGGGGCGGCGTGGTCCTGTGTCAACCGTTGGGCATCGAAGCCATCTGTGTCTACTTCTCGTACCGGATGCTGGCCGACCGGCTGGCCCAGCTGGGCCTGGCCGTCCTCCGCTTCGACTACGACGGAACCGGCGACTCGGTCGGCGCCGAGACGGACCCTGACCGGCTGGAGAGCTGGCTGGCCAGCCTGACCCTGGCCACCGACCGGCTGGCCGCCACCGGGGTCGGCGCCGTGGGCATGGTCGGGATACGGATGGGAGCGCTGTTGGCCGCCACCGAGGCGGTGCGTCGCGGGGGCGTCGACCGGTTGGTCCTGTGGGATCCGTGTCTGTCGGGGCGGGCGTTCCTGCGCGAACAACGCTTCCTCCGCTTGCTGGCCACCGAGGGCGACGGAAAAGAGGACACCGCCGTCGAGGCTCCCGGCATCCGCTTCGAGGCGGAGACGGTCAAGGAGCTCGGCGATCTGGACATGACCCGCACCGAGGGGCCGTTGGCCGCCCGCACCCTGGTGCTGGCGCCCCCCGGCCGGTCCCACCCCCGGCGGCTGGAGGCGCGGCTGGCCGGCACCCCGGTGGAGTGGCAGGAGGCCACCGGTCAGGAAGACCTGCTCGATTCCCAACTGCAGGAGACACCGTTCGACACCATCGAGCGGGTCGCCCTGTGGCTTTCGGCCGGGCTGGACGCCCCGCCGGTCCGCCTCTCCCCTCCCGACACCGGGTCGGCGGCGGTGGCCCGGGGGGCCGACGGACACGTGGTGTCCGAACGGCCGGTGGCCCTCGGTGCGCTGCCCCTGTTCGGGCTGGTGACCGAGCCGGCCGGCCCGGTGGAGAGCCCGACCATCGTGCTGGTCGACGAGGGCAACACCCACCACATCGGTCAGTCCCGGGTGTGGGTCGACCTGGCCCGTCGACTGGGCGGTGAGGGATTCCGGGTCCTCCGGTTCGATCTGAGCGGCAACGGCGACAGCGGGACCCGGCCCGGCCAACTGGCCCACGTGGCCCGCGCCCCCGAGGCCGGCGACGACGTCTGGCAAGCGCAGAGGGCGATCTCCCCCGACGATCCCGTCCGATGTGGTGCTGATCGGCTTCTGCTCGGGGGCCTACCAGATCGCCGAAGGATCGCTGACCCATCCGACCCGGGGCATCTGCATCATCAATCCCTCCTTCTCCTTCGTTCCGCCCGAGGAGAGCGGCTCGTGGCCACGGCTGGCCCGACAGTCGAGCCGGCGTTGGTTCGTGACCCTGGCCACCCGGCCGGCGGCGTGGGCCTCCGGCCGACTGGGAGCCGAGGAGTCGCGGCGGTGGATCAACGCTCTCGACATCGGGACCTGGCCGGTGGCCGTGGCCAGTCGCCACGGCTCGATCCCCAAGCCGGTGTGGTGGCTGGTCCACAGGCTGCTGTTGGAGCACACCGGTGTGGCCACCCTGGAGCGCATCGTCGACGCCGACGTCGACACCCTGTTGGTGTGCGGGCCCGATGACCTCCTTCCCATCTCGCTGGGCTCGGAAGGACGGGTGGCCCGGATGGAGCAGAACGATCACTTCCGCATCGTCATCCTGGAGGATCTCGACCATTCCTCGTGGCCCCTCAATCAGCGTCGGCGGATGATCGACGTCCTGGCCGGGCATCTGGTCTCCCGCTATCGTCCCGCCCCCACCGAGAGGACCCCGGCCACAAGCGCCCTATGAAGGCGGTCGAACTGGATCCCCATTCGTCGCTGGCCCCCTACGAACAGATTCGGGCCCAGATAGCCGCTGCCATCGACAGCGGTGCCCTGCCGCCGGCGGCCCGTCTCCCCACCGTGCGCAGCCTGGCCGCCCAGGTCGGGGTGGCCGTCAACACCGTGGCCCGCTCCTACCGCCAACTCGAACAGGAGGGGTTGGTCACCACCCACGGGCGCCACGGCACCTTTGTGGCCACCGACACCCCGGTAGCCCGTCATCAGGCCGTGGTCGAGGCCCGAGCCTTCACCGTCCGCATGCACGAGCTCGGTATCGGCCCGGCCGAGATGTTCGCCATCCTCCGGAGCCAGACCCTCGAACAGGATGACGATGCGGACCACGGCGGTGCCGGACTACCCTCGCCCGATGACCCCCGGCTCGACCCCCCGTCAGCGTGACGAAGTCAGGAACGCCGTCGACCGCTACCACCAACTCCGCCAACGCATCGACGAAGGCCTCGAACCCAACGGTTTCGGAGCCCTGGCCGATTTCTACACCGATGATGCCGTGTACGTGGACGCCGCCTGGGGGCGGATCGAGGGCAAGGAGGCGATCGGCCACTGGTTGGAACATTCGATGATCGGCCTGGGCGACTGGAAGTTCCCGGTGGAGTTCACGGCCATTGAGGGCGACGACGTGGTGGTCAAGTGGACCCAGATCATTCCGGGCCACCGGACCGACGGGACGCCGTACGCCCAGTCGGCCTATTCCCGCCTCCGCTACGCCGGGGGTGGCCGGTTCGACTACCAGGAGGACACCTACAACATGGTCCACGTGTTGGAGGACATCGCCGCCAGCGGTTGGCGGCCCACCGAGCCGATGAATGTCCCGCCCGAGCACCCGGTGCGCACCTGGACGCCACCGGGGTGATCAGGTCGGCGTCGTCCGGGCGGCGGCGTCGATCACCTCCAGGAACTTGTGGGCCTGACCGGCCCACGACACCGGCGTGCGCTCGAGGGGTCCGGGTCCGGGAGGCAGGGGCGGTCGGGCCAGAGCGGCCCGCACGGCGTCCACGAAAACATCGCCTTCGGCCGTGGCGATGGGCGGGTCGAGATCCCGGAAGCCGGCCACCGGGGTGGCCACCACCGGGCGGCCGAGAGCGACGAACTCCCGGGCCTTGATGGGATCGAGGCTCTCGATGAAGGGGTTGTGCTGATGGGGGACGACCAGGACGTCGGCGTGCTGCAGGTAGGCGGGCATGTCGGCGTAGGGCCGTGACCCCGAGAATGACGGCGCCGGCCGTGGTCAGTGACTGGCTCGACTCCCGGATGAGGCTGTTGGGCCCCACGAACACCAGGGTGGCCTCTCCCCGGAGGGACCGGGCCAGTGACGTGCACAGTTCCATGTCCAGTCGGCCGTCGCTCAGCGTCCCCTGGTAGAGGACGATCCGCCCGGACGGCAGGTCGGCCGGTCGCACCGTCGGCGCCCGCAGGTGATCGACGTCGACGCCGTTCTGGACCAGATGGACCGGGCGCACCTGGCTGCGGCTGTGGTCGAGCGCCGGCGAGCACACGACCACCTCGGTGGCCTCTTCCAGCATGGCCGCGTCGTTGCGCCGCTGGCGGTCCATCTCCCGGTCGGGGGCCTGGCCCAGCACCCAGTCGTCGGTGATGTCGTAGACGCTGGGCCAGCCGGTGGCGGTGACCATGGGGGCGTACACGCTGTCGTTGACCCAGAGCACCGGCCGGTCGAACCCCAGCTTGTGGCTGGCCGCCGTCACCTGGCGGAAGAGGGAGCGATCACCGCCGGCCCACAGGCGGCGCGGCAACCACTTGCGGGGCGCCATGCCCCACAGGCGCCCACTGTCGCCGATCGGCCGGAGCGCCGAGGAGGCGGGCCAGCGTCGATGGAGCAGCGACCACGGTACGTCGATGGCCGCTTCGGCGAACAGGAGACGCAGACGGGGACGCAGAGCCAGCAAGCCGGTGGCCAGATGTTGATTGCGCCGCCACACCTCGTCCCATGGTTCGAGGGAGCAGCAGACGACCTCGGTGACTTCGGAACCAGCCATCGGGTGCCTCCTTCCTCTCACGGTGATGACAGCGGTCGGCCGCAACGGTGGCACCCCCCACTCCGGTCTCCGGCGGTGGGCGGGACGGCGATGACAGCGGGACCCGGGTCGGGGGCGAGCCGGCCACCAGCGAGCCCGTATCGTAGGCCACCGCCCCCGCCGCACAGGGACAGTTCCCGAGGCTCGGGTCAGCCCATCGGTGCGCACGGTGGGCGCAGCCTCGGCCATTAGGCTCGCCCCGTGCACGGGGCCCTCAGGTCGAAAAGGCGGCGGCCGGAGGGTCGGCACGCATCGGGGCATGACGGGCCACGCGATCCGGTCGTCCCCCGGCGGGGCGCCCCCGGCCACCCCCCTGCACATACTGTCCATCGTGCACAGCGCCACCTTCGGGGGCCCGCACAATCAGGCCTTGCAGCTGCACCGTGTGCTGGCCGAGGAGGGCGGGGCCAGGCTCACCGTGGTCCTGCCCGACGAGCCCGGCGACGCCGCCGACCGACTGCGGGCCGCCGGCCTGGCTGTTATCCAGCTCCCGCTGCTCCGGCCGCGCGCCTCGCGCCACCAGCAGGGCCTGCTCTCGCTGGTGGCCCGCTACCCGGGCCAGATCGGACGCCTCCGTCGACTGATCGAGGACGAGGCGGTCGACGTGGTCGAAGTGCACGGACTGCTCAACGTGGACGGGGCGCTGGCCGGTCGGCTGGCCGGTCGGGGCGTGATCTGGCAGCTCATCGACACCCGCCCCCCCCGCTCCCTGCGTTGGCTGGTGATGCCGGTGGTGCTGGTACTGGCCGACCTGATCATGACCACCGGGCGGGCGGTGGCCCACCAGTACCCCGGGGCCTGGCTGCGCCCGTCCCGCCTGGTCCCCTTCGTTCCCCCGGTGGCTCCGCTCAGCGTCCCATCGGGCGAGCGGGAGGCCATCCGCACCCGGACCCGCAAGACGATGGCCGTTCCCGATCACCACCTTTTGGTGGCCAGCGTGGGCAACCTCAATCCACAGAAGGGATTCGAATCGCTCATCGACGCGGTAGCCGCCGTCGGTAAGCGGGCCACCCCCAGCGATGTCCAGCTACGGGTCCGGGGGGCCGTGCAGGCCGGACACGAGGACTACGCCGAAGAGTTGCGGGCCCACGCCGTGGCCCAGGGGCTGGTCCCCGAGACGGTGGGCGTCTTCGAGGCGGCCACCGGACCGACCGAGCTGCTGGTGGCCGCGGACGTGTTCGCCCTGGCCTCGCGGCCCCGATCGGAAGGGCTGCCGACCGTCGTCCTGGAGGCCATGGCGGCGGGCGTGCCGGTGGTGGCCACCGACGTGGGCTCGACGGCCGAGGTGGTGCACGACGAAGTGAACGGTCTGTTGGTGGGACCGGACGACTCGGGGGCGTTGGCCCGGGCCCTCGACACCCTGGTGGACGACGCCACCACCCGCCACCGGCTGGGAGGAGCGGGACGGGTGGCCGTCCACAACCTGGCCTCACCGGCGAGGTTCGCCCGCACCCAGATGCAGGCCTACACCACCGCCGCCCGACGCCACCGTCGCCCCACCGGTCCGGTCACGCCCGGGGAGGTGTGACCGGTGCGCCTCCTTCTGGTGCACCCGTGGGCCGGTCTTCCCAGTCGCCAGGCTCTCTACATCGGCCTCGAGGAGACCACCGGGTGGGACCTGCTCATCGTGACGGCCCGACGGTGGAAAGACGACTACGGACGGATGGTGGACGCGCAACCGTCGCCGGCCCTCCACGGGGAGCTGCTGGCCCTGCCCGTCGGGCTCAGCGGCAACATCCCCCTCCACTTCTTCACCCGCGGCTCTGGCCCACCACATCAAGCGGTTCAATCCGGACTGCGTGTACATCTACCACGAGCCCTACGCCGTGGGTACCTACCAGGCGCTGCGGGCGGCCCAGGCAGCCACGTCGGCCCCGGTGGGCGTGCGCAGCGCCCAGAACATCAACAAGCGCTATCCCCTCCCCTTCCGGCTGGCCGAGCGGCACGTCTACCGACGCTCCGACTTCGCCGTGGTGGTGTCGGAGTCCGTGGCCCAGGTGATGCGGGACAAGGGCTATGACAAACCGATCAGCATCATCCCCATGCCGGTGGATACCACTTTGTTCGTACCGGAGGACTCTCGCCCACCGCCAGGACCTCTGCGCATCGGATTCGTGGGCCGACTGGTGCCGGAAAAGGGGTGGACACCGCCTTGCGGGCCCTGGCCGCCCTCCCCCCGGGCAGCGCCGTCCTCACCGTCATCGGCGACGGGCCGGAACGGGAGAACTTGGCCCACCTGGCCCACTCGCTGGGGGTGGCCGACGCCGTCGAGTGGCGGGGCACACTGGACCGGTCGGCCACGGCCGAAGCCACCCGTCACTTCGACGTGATGGTGGTCCTGTCCAAACCCACGCCCCGTTGGCGGGAGCAGTTCGGACGGGTGGTCATCGAGGCGGCGGCCAGCGCCGTTCCGGTTATCGTCACCCGCTCGGGCGAGCTGCCCTTTCTGGTGGCCAGCCTCGGGGCGGGCTGGACCGTGGCCGAGGACGACCACGCCGCCGTGGCCGCCATCCTCGGCGACCTCAGCGGCGATCACCAGGCTCTGGACCGGGCCGGGCAGCAGGCCCGCCGCGCCGCGGCGGCGCACTACGCCGACCAGACCATCATCGACCAGCTGGCCGACACCTTCACCCGGGCGGTGACGGCCCACCGGCCGGGGTGATCGGGCCGACCCGTCCTGACCACGGGTGGGGGTGGATCGCCGGTCAGGCCAGTTCCAACCTCTGGAAAGGGTCGAGCTCGGGGACGAAGGGCTCGGCCACCGCCGACACCTCGATGCTGTCCAGGTCGGCCAGGCCGCTGGTGACGGCGGCAAAGGCGGCATCGGCCGCATCCCGACCGGTGGCCACCCGCACCAAGGACGCCCGGGGGGCCAGCCCGGTGGGGTCGTAGACGAACCACCGTCCGTTGTCGAAGGCCTCGAACACGGCGTGGAAGTCCATGGGCGATAGTCCGGGGGCATAGACGGCGGCGAACCGGGCGGGCACTCCGGTGGCCCGGCACAGGGCGATGCCCAGGTGGGCGAAGTCGCGGCAGGTGCCCACCCCCGTCAACAGAGTGTCCTCGGCCGAGTCGTGCACCGTGCTGGAGCCGGGCACGTAACCGATCCGCTCCCGTATCCAGGCGGCGATGGCCGCCACCCGGGGGACGGTGTCCCGACCGGCGCCGAACTCGGCTACGGCGAAACCGATCAGGTGGTCACTCGGGCAGTAGCGGCTGGGTCGGAGGTACACCTGGCGCTCGTAGTCCGATGACGGCCGGCCGGCCACCGCCGAGGCCGGCCCATCCCCGTCGGCGTCGGCGTCGGCGTCGGCGTCGGCGTCGGCGTCGAAGTGATCGTCGACCTGGCCAGCAGAACGGATCCGGGCCCGGTAGCTCAGCGTGAGCAGACCGGGGTCGGAGTGGATGACATGCATCACCGCCCCCTGGGCGTCGTCCACCTCGACCAGAGAGGACGGAGGTCGTCCGCCGGTTAGCGCTTGGAAGCGGACGTCTTCGACGGTCCCGGCGCTCCGAGAGGCCACCACCTGAACCACCACCTCGGCCGGTTCGGAGACCCGGAAGGTCATGTCGCAGGAGACGACCCGGATGGCGTCGGACCCGTGACGGGGCACCGAGGGGTCGACGTTCGTCATGCACCAGCGTCCCACTGATCGGATGGCCGCGAGAGACGGGCGCAGGACAGCACAGTCGAAGCGGGGCTGTACTCCCCTACCGGCTGATCACTCCGGCCTCCACCAGCACCCCTCGGGCCTCATCGACCCCCACCACCCGCTCGGAGCGAAACCCGAAGGCCTGGGCCGCTTCGGTGTTCAAGATGTTGTCATCGAGGAACAGGACCCGATCCGGATCCACGGGCAACCGGTCGGACACGGCCCGGAAGAGAGCCGGATCCGGTTTGACCAGGCCCAGGTCGAAGGAGAGGAAGCGGTAGTCGAAGACCCCCAGGAGGGGCCATCGGGAGAACTGGTGGTCCCAGTGCATGGTGTTGGTGTTGCTCAGACAGCCGGCCGGTACCACGCCTCGCACGTCGGCCAGCAGCTCGGAGGCACCGGCCAGGGGACCGACCGGCCAGTCCCGGAAGATCTCCAGGAAGCGTTCGGGGGAGATGGGCAGATCCCACTCGGTGACCACCCCGGTCGAGAATTCGACGGGGGTGCACCCGCCACTCTCGAAGCGCCGAACCCAGGGGCTGGTCAGCCATTTCTGCCACACCGCTTCGTCGCTCACCAATCCGGCCATCTCCTGCAACGAGGTCACGCCGCCCAACTCGATGAGGACGCCACCCAGGTCGAACAGCACAACGTCGAACGGGCGAGGCACCATCGGAGGAATGTACTGCGGCTACGCCGGGGGCGGAGGCAGGCCCATCGGGTTGGGAAACGGGATCTCGCCGGCGTTGACGATGGTGCGGGCCACCCCGGCCAAACTCTGGATGACCGCACCCACCTCTTCCCCGGACAGGGCGGCATAGGGCTGCATGGCCAGCTGGTCCGTCCGCCGCTCGATGGCGGCGCGGAGCTCATGGCCCGACGGGGTGGCCGCTCCCTCGGCGGTCACCAGCCCACGACTTCTGAGTCGATCGACGGCCGACTCCCAGTCCTCGGCCGACCACCCCCGGCTGTCGAGGTACAGGTCCGGGGGGCTCCCCTCGGTGGCGGCAAACAGAACGTGGGCCTCACACCCGTCCACCTCGGCTTCAGCCAGGACGACCACATGACCATCGCCACGGTGCTCGCGCAACGTGGTGGCCACCTGCCACAGTCCGGCCAGGTCGTCGGACACCGACAGATCCCGGTTGGCGGCGAACAGGGGCCGGCCTCCTGCGCCGCCGTTCTCGACCACCCTCCGCAATAAGGGGAGCACCCGAGGGAGGTGCGCCTCCGCTCCCGGGGCCAGACGGCGCAGGGCGGCGGCCGCCGCCTGTCCCCGGGCGGCCACCACCGTCTCCGGATGGGCGAAGGTCCACGCCGCCGGCATCGACCGTCGGACCATGTCCGGGGCAAAGTTGTAGAAGGTGGCCTCGACCACGCCGGCCGACACTGCGCCCATCGGTGCGGCCCGGCCGGCAAAGTACCCCATCCAGAACCCGCGCAAACCGGCGTTCTTCAGCCCGTCCCGACACTCCGGCGAGAAGTAGACGACGGCATTGACGGTTTCGAGGTGGTGCCAGGCTGTCCTACTCGGGGCCCGGTCCACCCCATCATCATTCCAGGCGGCTGACCTACGGTCGACGCCCCGGCGCCATCATTCCCCCACCGGCCCGGGTCGGCCCGAGGGGGTGGCTGCTCGGGCCGGCCTCTGCCGCCAGGTGTCGAGGCAACTGGGTGAGCAGAAGAGCACCACCCGACCGCCGACATCGTCGGCCTGCTCCTCGGCCGTGGCTTCGGAGACGGGGAGCCCGCACACCGGGTCGAGGTGGTGGTTCGGTTCCGGGGTCGGGATGGCGATGGTGGCGGCCAGGACGGGCTTCTCGACACCCCGTATGGAGATCTCCTTTCTGACCAGCGGCACGCCCCACCGGGGGAGATCGTCCATCACGCTGGGGACGGCCAGGGCCTCGCCCCCTTGGGCCACATCACACAGGCGGGCGGCCACATTGACGCAGTGACCGATGTAGTCGTCTCCTTCCATCAGGATGACCTCGCCGGAGGTGATGCCGGATCGGATGGATACCTCCTGGGCGGGGCCCGATACCACTCGAATGACATGGTGCAGTTCGAGGATGGCGCACAGCAGCGGTCGGGTGTCGACACATACCAACATGACCCCGTCGCCCAGCCACTTGGCGATGCGGACCCCCCGGCGGGCACAGATGTCGCGGAGGAGGGACCGGAAGGCGGCGAGCACTTCTACCGCGTACTCGTCCCCGTCGCGCTCGGTGAGAGCGGTGAAGCCCGAAACATCAACGAAGGCGAAGGTGCGATGAACCCGCATCACACGATGGTCCCACGTCGATCACGCCCCGTGGTGCAGGGCCCGACGGAGGGGGCCGACGCCGGGCCGGAGGCCTGTCAGCCGTCGGGCCCTCCGTCGAAGACCACGGTGGGAAGGATCTCGATAGGGGTGCGCAACGAGTTGGCGACGTAACACTCGTGGTGGGCCACCTCGACCAGATGTTCCACCCGGCCCACCGTGGGCCCCCGGGCCACCCGGATGGTGGGACGGAGCACGATGGATGTGATGCGGACGGGGAGATCACTTTCGGCCATCATCCCCTCGGCCTCGTCCACGTACTCCACGACCTCGACCCGGGCCCGGGCGGCCACGGCCAGGAAGCTCAGCAGCTGACAGGAGGCGGCCGCCAGCACCAGCAACTGCTCGGGATTGAGGAGCCGCGGGTCGCCTCCGAAGGCCGGGTCGCCGCTCAGGGTCAGGGGGGCGACGCTGGGCGGAGCCGAGGCGCTGTGGGCTCGGTCATAGGCGCGGTAGCCGCCGGCGGTCGACCCGGACCACTGGCATCGCGCCCGGTACCGATGAATAGAGCCGGCGTCGTCCTCGGACATCGACCCAAGCGTACGGCCTCCTAATCTGTGGCCATGGCGTGGACCATCCGACCCGCTGAACCGGCCGATGTGGCGTCCGTCCTCCGACTGTGGTCGCGGGCGGGGGCCGAACCGTCCCACACCGACGACGCGGCCAGCCTCACCGCCCTCATCCGACACGATCCCGGCGCGCTGACGGTGGTCGAGGACGGTCGGTCGATCGTGGGCACGGTGATTGCCGGCTGGGACGGTTGGAGGGGATCGATCTACCGGTTGGTGGTCGCACCTTCGCATCGACGCCTCGGCCTCGGGAGCCGACTGGTCCGCCAGGCCGAAGAACGGCTGTCGGCCGAGGGGGCGCTCCGCCTACAGGCCATCGTGGTGGAGACCGAGCCGCAGGCAGTGGGATTCTGGCAGGCCAGCGGATGGGAACAGCAGTCCCACCGCTTCCGCTTCGTCAAGGGATGAGGTTTCACTAGGATTCCCGCTCATCAGGGCCCGCTCCGTTCATCACTACCGGCGGCGGCTCATCGATGGCCCGTCCAAAGGGGGATCACGTGTCGGACAATCTTCGGCTGCTGGGCAAGTACAGCGCGGCGATGGAATCGGGCGACAGCGAAGCCGTCTACGAGTTCTTCTCCGACGACTTCCACAGTCACGTGGCCGAACGGGTCAGCCCCGAGCGGGTGGGCACCGACGTCCGGGGCGAGGAACAGCTGTGGTGGCAGCAGGCCCGGTCGGCCTTCCCCGACATGGTCTTCACCGTCGACCTGCTCATCGAGTCCGATGATCTGGTCGTGTCCAACTGGACGGTCGCCGGCACCCACACCGGAACCCCCTTCTACGACGTTCCCGCCTCGGGAGAGCCGGTCATCATCAACGGTACGGCCATTCTGCGCATCCGAGACGGCCAGATCGTCGAGCACTGGGGAGGTCCGCACTGCCAGAAGGGTCTCGGGCTGCTCCCCTCCCTCTGAGCGTCGATCACCGGGCCAGCTCATCTCCGAACGGCCAGACCATGAGCGCCGCCCCCCTGACGGGGGAACGGGCGCCGCCGGCGGCCGGTACAGGGGACGGTGCGCCGTGGATAGCCCGCAGTGGATAGGGTTCGCTCCCATGGTCGACTGGGCGACGATCGCGTCGTTCGCTACCGCCGGAGGCACGCTGGTGCTGGCGGTGGCCACGTTTTCGGCCGTGCGCTCCTCCAACCAGTCGGCCCGCATCGCCGAAGAGGGTCTGTTGATGAGCCTGCGGCCGTTGCTGGTCCCGTCGCTGGTCACCGACGCCGACCAGAAGCTCATCTGGAGCGATCTCCACCATGCTCGGCTGGGCGGTGGCCAGGCCCTGTTCGAAAGTGAGAACGAGGTCATCTACGTGGCCCTGGGGCTTCGCAATGCCGGAGCCGGGATCGCCCTCCTGCACGGATGGCACCCCATCGCCGACCGCGCCGTCGAGGCCGAACATGCCGATCCGGACGACTTCCGCCGTCTCACCATCGACCTCTACATACCGGCCGGTGGCGCCGGGTACTTCGAGGGAGCGGTGCGCGAGGAGGACGACCCGGTGCGCCACGGTTTGATGAGCGCCCTGGCCGACCGACGGCCCATCACCATCGATCTGTTGTACGGCGATCAGCAGGGACGCCAACGCACCATCAGTCGCTTCACGGTGATGCCGACAGAAAGCGGCGGCTGGTTCTGCCGGGCCATCTTCCACTGGAACCTGAACAGCCCGGCCCCCCGTTGACGGTTGGATGGCCGACGGTCCCGTCACCGGTCCGATGCGGTGGGTCCGATCCGATCACGTCCAGCGGGGCGGGCCTCCATGGGCGATACTCGGGCGGTGACCGATCACGAGAACAGACCCTGGGGTTCTTTCACCGTGCTGGAAGACGCGCCGACCCACAAGGTCAAGCGGATCGAAGTCACCCCCGGGCACCGGCTCAGCTATCAACGTCACGCCCGCCGGGCCGAACATTGGTTCGTGGTGTCGGGAACGGCCGAGGTCACTTTGGACGGATCGCATCTTCCGCTCGGGCGGCAAGAGGCCATCGACATCCCCCGGGGAGCTGCGCACCGGATCGCCAACATCGGCCCGGACATACTGGTCTTCGTCGAAGTCCAGCACGGTGAGTACTTCGGAGAGGACGACATCGAACGGCTCGACGATGACTTCGGCCGGGTGAGCTGACGGTGCCACTCCATCCCGCTCCCGAAAGGCCGTCAGGGCCCGGAGCGGGCGGCGGAACCCACTCGACGGACCCGACGGCGCGTGGACCGTACCACGGTGTCAACACCTGTTGTCAACGGGGCCCAGCCGGAGCGGGGTCAGGCCGATACCGACTGCCAGGCCACCGCATGGGCGGCCACGCTGATGTCCCAGGTCAGCTGCCGGGCCCGTACCCGGCCCCGTTCCGCCACGGCCCGAGCCTCGACCCCGCCGGCCAGCGCGGCCAGCAGGCCCTCGGCCAGGCCGGGGCCATCCGGTTCGACCAGGTAGGCCCCGTCCCCCACCACCTCCGGCAACGACGAACGGCGGGCGGCCACCACCGGTACGCCGGCGGCCATCCCCTCCAGGGCGGGCAGCCCGAAGCCCTCGTAGGTGGAGGGCACCACCACGGCGGTGGCGGCGGCCATCAGCGGGGGCACCACCCCGTCGGCCACCCGACCCAACCGCAGGGCGCCGGGCAGGGCGGCGAACAGATGGTCACGACGTTGGTCGGGTGGCCCGGTCAGGACCAGCGTGGCGTCGGGCCGTGAGGAGTGCACCGCCGTCCACGCCGCGGCCAGACCGGCCAGGTTCTTGCGCCGGGTGCACCCGGCGGCGTGCATCACGAAGGGTCCCCGTATCCCCAGCTCGGCCAACGCCTCTTCGGACAACGGGTCGGCCGTCAGGAAGGCGTCGCCCACACCGAGGGGGATGACCACCGGATCGGCCACCCCGAAGGCCGACGCCACCTCGTCGGCGGAGAACTGCGACGGACAGATGACAGTGGCCGCCCGTCGGGCCGTGGCCGCGGCGTCGGCCACCGGCGATCCCTCGTCGGCGAAACGCCACGGGGCGATGTCCAAGACGGTGAGGACCTCGGGGTAAGGGGCGGGCGGGAGGCGCAGATCGAGCCGATGGACGATGTCATGACGGCGGTAGATGAACCGACCGGCGGCCCGCCGCAGCCTCGGGGAGGCATCGCCCAACAACCCGGCCGGGAGGCGGACGGTGCCCGGCGTAACGGTGCGCAACGTGCGCACCGTGACCGGATCCACCTGCCAGCCGCGGCCCAGCGCGGCCGACGCACCGTCGGCCAGGTGGCGCTCGTAGACCTGCTGGCCCATGGCTTCACCGGCCGCCAGGGTGGCCAGACCCAGACGAGTGGCCATCAGCGCCCGTCCCCGCGTCCGGTGCGTCGTCGGACCAGCAACCTCCGGATCCCGTCGCGCAGCTCCGGCTCGGTGCGGTACAGGATCACCCCCATGGTGACCCAGGACGCCGCCACCACCGCCACCGCCTCGACCACGGCGGTGATCCCCCGGGCCTGGGGGGAGACGATGACCAGCACGACAGCCACGATGCCGGCCGATGCCGCCCCGGGGACAAGCGGGACCAGGGCGGCCCGGGTGTAGTCGGCAAACGACACGCCCAGGTGCCGGCAGACGATCATGGGAAGGACGAAGAAGTCGAGCACCACCACCACCGGCAGTGACCCGATGGCCGGGCCGATGGGGCCCAGCCAGTAGGTGGCGGCCACGCTGCCGGCCAGGTTGACCAAAGCACCGATCATCGACAGCCGCACCAGCAGTTGGATACGGCCGATACCGGTCAGGAAGCTGAAGCACTGGTTGCCCGGTAGCTGGATGGTGATCATGATGCCGAGGGCGATCACGATCTCGTACGTTTTGGGCGGCACCGAACCCAGCCACAGCTTGAGCATGGGCTCGCCGAAGGCGGCCAGGGCGATGACGATGGGGATGGAGATGGCCATGCCGACCAGCACCGAGCGGAAGAAGTACGAGGCCTGGCGACGATGGTCGCCGATGGCGTCGAGGTGGGCGTAGGTGGGCAGCAGAAGGTTGGTGCCCTGGGTGCTCAGGTTGCGGGTCAGGTTGGACGTGCTCAGGGCCACGTCGTAGGGGGCGACCTGGGCCACCGGCAGGATCAGTCCGATGATGAGGGCATCGAGCTGGTAGGCCACGATCCCGCCCACCGAGATGATCGATTGGCGTCCGCCGAAGCGCAGCAGGTCCACCAGCACGGTGCGCCGGAAGTGGCCGCGGCGCACCGAGGAACCGGTGACCCGGCCGACCATGGTCGCGCTGATGACCAGCCCGACCAGCACCCCGCCCAGGGCCACGATGGCCAGGGCCACCAACCCACCACCGGTGACCACCACGATGATCTGGACCAGCTGGGTGACGACCAGGGTGAGGCCACCCAACTGGGCCAGCCGGTCGCCCCGGCCCGACCCGAAGAGAACGGCGTTGGGCACCGAGGACAGGAACAGCACGGCCATCCAGAACCCGAGGATGACCAGGGTGGCCTCGGCCTGGGCCGGATCGATGGTACCGAGGTGGAGGAAGGAGGCCAGGTGGGGGGCCAGGATGACCGTCACCACCACGGCCAGCACCCCCGACACGGCGAAGAAGGTCCACGCCGTCCGGATCAGGTCGGCCACACCCTCCCGGTCGTCGTTGGCGGTCAGCCGGGCCACCCGTTGGACGGCCGCCGTGGACACGCCCACGTCGAGCAGGCCGATATAGCCGACGATGGCCAGGAGGACGATCCACAGCCCGTAGACACTGGCGCCGAGGTGACGGAGCAGCACCCGGGTGAGGAACAGGCTCATCACCATGGCCAGAAAGAAATTGCCGTAGCTGGAGGCCATGTTGCGGACCAGCTGGCGGGGGCTGGCGTTGGCCGCCGGCGGGTGGTCCGGACCCGGAGTGGCCTCCGGTGTGCCTTCGCCGTCCACAGACAATCCTACCTCGCCCCCTTGTTACCGACCGTGACCGATGCACGCAGTCGGATCGACCGGTCGGTCGACGAGCGCCGACCGGTGACGGGCCGGTCAGTCGTCGAGACGGAGGGCGGAGACGAACGCCTCCTGGGGGACCTCGACCCGGCCGATGTTCTTCATCTTCTTCTTCCCCTCCTTCTGCTTCTCGAGCAGCTTGCGCTTGCGGGTGATGTCCCCGCCGTAGCACTTGGCCAACACGTCCTTGCGACGGGCCTTGACCGTCTCGCGGGCCAGCACCCGGCCGCCGACCGCGGCCTGGATGGGTACGTCGAACATCTGCCGGGGGATCAGCTCGCGCAACTTCTCGGTCATCCGCCGGCCGTAGAAGTCGGCCTGCGACCGGTGCACGATGGTGGAGAAGGCGTCCACCGGCACGTGGTTGATGAGCAGGTCGACCTTGACCAGCTCGGACGTCTCGTAGCCCTCGGTCTCGTAGTCGAGGCTGGCGTAGCCCTTGGTCCGGCTCTTCAGCTGGTCGAAGAAGTTGATGACCACCTCGGCCAGGGGGATGGTGTAGACGAACTCCACCCGCTCCGGCGAGAGGTAGTCCATCTTGACCATGGTGGCCCGGTGACCCTGGCACAGGTCCATGATGGTGCCGGTGTACTCGGCCGGGGTGAGGATGGTGGCCCGCAGCATGGGCTCGTCCACCTGGTCGAGCCGGGCCGGATCGGGCAGCTCGCTCGGATTGTCCACGTCCACCTCGGTGCCGTCGGTGAGGAAGGCCCGGTAGGCCACCGACGGGGCGGTGGCGATCAGGGCGATGTCGAACTCCCGCTCGAGGCGCTCACGCACGATCTCCATGTGCAGGAGGCCGAGGAAACCGCACCGGAAACCGAACCCGAGGGCCCGGGACGACTCCGGTTCGAAGGTGAAGCTGGCGTCGTTGAGCCGGAGCTTCTCCAGGGCATCGCGCAGGTCGGGCAGGTCGTCGCCGTCGATGGGGAACAACCCGCAGAACACCATGGGCTTGGGATCGCGGTAGCCGGCCAGGGCGGTGGGGGCGGGATGACGGGCGGTGGTGACCGTCTCGCCCGAGCGGGCCCCGCCCACGTCCTTGATGCCGGCGATCAGGTAGCCCACCTCCCCGGGCCCGAGGGCATCCACCGGCACCGGGATGGGGGTGCGCACCCCGATCTCCTCGATCTCGTGATTGGCGCCGGCCTGCATGAACCGGAGACGGTCCTCGCCGGTCAGGTTGCCATCCATCACCCGGATGGAACTGACCACACCCCGGTACTGGTCGTAGGCGGAGTCGAAGATGAGGGCCCGCAGCGGCGCCGTCGGGGTCGCCGGTGGGCGCCGGAATGCGGGCCACGATGGCGTCGAGCAGCTCGGGCACCCCATCGCCCGTCTTGGCCGAAATGTGGAGGATGGACGAGGCGTCGATGCCCAGGACCTGTTCGATCTCGGCCGCCGACCGCTCGGGGTCGGCCGCCGGCAGATCGATCTTGTTGAGGACGGCCACGATCTCGAGGTCGTTCTCCACGGCCTGGTAGCAGTTGGCCAGGGTCTGGGCCTGAATGCCCTGGGAGGCGTCGACCAGGAGGACCGCCCCCTCGCAGGCGGCCAGCGAGCGGCTGACCTCGTAGCCGAAGTCCACGTGACCGGGGGTATCGATGAGATGGAGGGTGTGTCCGTCCCAGTTCACCCGCACGTTCTGGGCCTTGATGGTGATGCCCCGCTCCCGCTCGATGTCCATCGAATCGAGGTACTGCTCGCGCATGAGGCGGGGGTCCACCGCCCCGGTCAGCTCCAGAATGCGGTCCGAAAGGGTGGACTTGCCGTGGTCGACATGGCTGATGATGGAGAAATTGCGTATACGGGTGATGGGCGGCACGGAGGGACCAGCGTATCCAAGTGGATCGGGGTGCTATCCTCGTGACCTCCGGAGACGTGGCCCGATCGGGTCACCCCGGGCCCGAATCTCCATACGTTCGCTGGTCGCGGCACGGCCGCCGGCCACACATATCCCCCACCGGAAGGACCGTCCGTGGCCAACATCAAGAGCCAGATCAAGCGCAACCGCCAGACGATCAAGCGTCAGGCCCGCAACAAGGCGGTCCGCTCCGAGATGCGGACCCGGACCAAGAGGGCCATCACCGCCCTGGAGACCGGGGCCGAGGACAGCGAGGAAGCCCTCCGCCTGGCCGTCAAGCGGATCGACAAGGCGGCGGCCAAGGGCGTCATCCACAAGAACCAGGCGGCCAACCGCAAGGCCCGTCTCATGAGGCGGGCCGTCCGGGCCTCCTGAGCCAGCCCCTACCGGTTGGGGGTGCCGACCCTACGGGTTGGTGAAGTAGAAGGGCTGATCGCAGCGGTAGCCGTGGGTCGGCCCGTTGAGGGGTGGGTCGTCCAGCCGCTTGTACTGCCCTTTGGCGATGGTGGCGATGATGTAGCAGTTGGTCGGGATACGCCCGGACGGATTGGCCGGTCCCACCAGGTACCCCCCCGAGAATGACGTGATCTTGCGCAGGGCGGCCAGCACCGAGCCCCGGCTGGGGTCGGCCCCGGCCGACTTGAGGGCCTGACTGAACATCTCGGCCGAAAGCCAGCCGTAGAGGGTGTAGAGATCGGCGTGGAAACCGGGCGAGGCCTTCTGCACCCAGGTCACGAAGGTCTTGACGGCCGGTAGGGCGGCGGCGTCCTCCCCCAGGAAGAGCGAGGTGTTCTGCTCCATGTAGGCGCCGTCGATGGCCGCCGCCCCGCCCGAGTCGGGGACCAGCTCTTCGCTGTAGGTGGAGCCGCCCAACACCAGGACCGGATGGAAGTCCTGTTGGTTGAGGGCCTTGACCACCGAGGCGGCATAGTTGGCCGGCATCTGCTCCAGAAACAGGATCTTGACCCCGGCCGTTTTCATGCTCACCACGTACTGGTTGAAGTCGGTGGTGGTGATGTCGAAGGTCGGGTCGTAGATGATCTTGTAGCCGGCGTGGGCCATGGCCTGCTTCTCCGCCGCCCACTTGATCTCGGCCGACGGCTCGTCGGCGATGAGGGCACCGGCATGGGAGACGTCCTGGCGAAACTTCGTCTTGAAGTACACCAGGGGTCCGAGGAGCCACCCGTTGGTGGTGGGAGCGGGGCCGAAGGAGTTGGGCAGGTTGGCGGTGGCGCTGTCCAGGGAAACGGTCACGTTGGGTACCTGGGGGTTGGCGGCCAGGACGGCGCCGCCGAAGTTGTCGAACAGGGAGAACCCGCCGACCATGGCGAAGTCCTTGTCCACATCGGCCTGGGTCTCCTGCTTGTTGGGGGCCCCGGCGTACTGGTCGTCACTGCTGTCCACCATGATCTTGCGACCGTTGATGCCGCCCTGGGCGTTGACGTAGTCGGCGTAGGCCTGGGTTCCGACGGCCGCCCCCTTGAACAGGCCGGCAAACAGGGTGGAGACGTTGCCCACCGACACCGAGGTGGGGGTGATACCGGTGTGATCGCTGTAGGCGGCGGCGGGGATGGGCGGCCGGGTGGCGTAGGACGCCGTCTGCGAAGGGGAGGTGGACCCCGACCCCGACGATGACGCGGTTGATGGGGTGGTGTTGGTGGTCGCACTGTTGGTCGACGAGCAGGCGGTCAGGGTGGTGGCCACCACCAGGGCCAGCAGGGCCAGGCTGGCCGCACCTTTCCACGGCGAGCCCGGTCGGCCACCCACGGGGAGCGGCCGGCGCCGGATTGTGCGGGCACCATCGTGATGATCACGGCGGGAATGCATGACGTGGTCCTCCCCCTTTTGTACGACAGGCCTTCGACTGCCGGTGATCCACCCCTCTTGACCCGACGGCCAAGACTCTACGGAGTTGCCGCCCTCCGTGCCGGTCACACCGGCCGGTCGCCGTGTCCGTCACGCCGGCGGTCACTCCGGGACGGCCGGTCGGTCGGTCCCATGGTCGGTGTGCATGGCGTTGATCCGGTCGCGTCCCATGTTGACGAACTCGCCGGTGGCCTCGACGGTGACGATGCCGTTCTGGGTGAGCTGCCCGCGGCTGTGGGTCCGGCGGGCGGTCTTGTCGGTGACCCATCCCTCGAAGACGGCGGGGACACCGACGAGGGTGGGTTTCCGGTAGCGGATGGCCAGGTTGACGGTGGGACCGGCCCCGTCGGCCATCACGTTGGCCGCCGTCAGCACGATGTCGAACACGCCGGCCAGGGCGGCACCGTGCACGCACCCGGGGGCTCCCTCGTAGGTGGGCGTGAACACCACCCGACCGATGGCCCGGGGAGGCGCGAACTCGAGCACCACCGGCGGCGCCAGCGGGTTGCACGATCCGATGATCACGTCGAAGGGCATGGCCGCGGCCAGCGAATCGACCCCGCTGGGCAGCACACCATCGTCGGCGAAGCGGGCCACCGGCGCCTCCTGCGCCTCGGGGACGAAACCCTCCAGCCCTTCGGCCAGCAGCCTCACCTGTCGGGCCGTGTCGGCCAGGACCTCGGGGGGCGCCACCGACGTCACCGTGCCGGCCATCAACCGTCGCACCGCCTCGGCCAACTCCTCCCGTCCGCCCCCGCTCCACGGCTTGGCCGGGGCCGGGGCCCGGGCGGCGCCCCCGTCCGGCGCCGCCTCGGCCGGTTCCGTGCCGTCCGGTTCAGCCATGGTCGTCCCCGAAGAGGTCGACGAACCGGGCGTGGTCGTCCAGCACGGCCAGCATGTCAGACGGGTGGCCCGAGGGGACCCGCAGCACCACCTCGTCGATCCCGTGTGATTGGTAGTGGGACAGTTTGGCCTCGGTGGGGACGGTGCCGAAGGGGATGACCCGGATCCCCTCGGGATCGCGCCCCCGCTCCTCGACGGCCCGGTGCAGCCGGGGCAGGGCCTCGGCCAGACCGGCTCCGCCCACCGGTATCCAGCCGTCCCCGTACTCGGCCACGGCGGCGAACAGCGCCGGCCCCGCCCCCCCGCCGATCAGGGTGGGTATCCGCGGTTGTTGGACCGGCTTGGGCCAGGCCCAGCTCGGACCCATCGACACGTAGGTGCCGTGGAAGGCGGCCTGTTCCTTCGCCCACAGCTCCTGCATGCACAACACGTGCTCGCGGGCCACGGCCCGGCGGTGGCCGAAGGCCACCCCGTGGTCGGCCGCCTCCTGCCGGTTCCACCCGAAGCCCATCCCGAACACCACCCGCCCCCCACTGATCCGGTCCAGGGTGGCCAGCTGCTTGGCCAACACGATGGGATCGTGTTGGGCGACCAACAGGATGCCGGTACCGAGCAGGATGCGGTCGGTGACCGAGGCGGCGGCGGCCAACCCCACCACCGGGTCGAGACTGCGCCGGTAGTCCTCCACGTCGACCCCCTCGACCAGGGCCGGTGGGGTGTCGGCGCTGACGGGCAGGTGGGTGTGCTCGGGCAGGTAGAGGGAATGGAAGCCCCGCTCCTCGACGGCGCGGGCCAACCCGTCGGGGGCCATGGCCCGATCGGTGAGGAAGGCGGTCACGCCGAGGTGCACCGGGCTCAGCCGTCCAGGCCGGCGGTCAGCTGTGATCCCGGGTTGATGGCCGGGTCGGCGAACAGGGCGGCGAAGGCCGCCTCCTCCCGCCGGCGGGCGGCCGTGACCGCCTCCCGGCGACCGTCCATCATCAGCCGTTTGATGTGCCGGGTGGCGTGGGGGGGAAAGGCGGCGATACGCCGGGCCAGGGCCAGCGTCTCCTCCACCACCGTCCCGGCCGGGCAGGTCCGCAGAGCCAGGCCACAGGCCACCGCCTGGTCGGCGTCGATCCACTCCGAAGCCAGGAGGAGGAGGGCGGCCGACTGCCATCCCATCCGTTCGGGCAGCAACCAGCTGCTGGCCGCCTCCGGCGGCACCCCCAACGGGGCGAAGGGGGCCCGCAGCCGGGCTCTCTCGTCCATGAGCACCAGGTCCACATGGCCGAGCAGGGTGCAGCCCAGCCCCACCCCGACCCCGTTGACGGCGGCCAGCAACGGCTTGTCGAAGGTGACCAGCACGTCGAGCAGGCCCCGGAAGCCGGTGCCCTGGTCGCCGGTGGTCTCCCCGGTGGCCAGGGCGGCCATCTCGCGGAGGTCCTGTCCCCCGGTGAAGGTCGTGCCCCGCCCGGTCAGCACCACCGCCCCCACTCCGTCGTCGGCCAGGGATGCGGCCAGCGCCCCGGTCACCGCCGCGTACATGGCGGCGTCGAAGGCGTTGGCCACCTCGGGGCGGTCGAAGGTGATCAACCGCACGCCGGCGTCGTCCTCGACCCCGACCCTTCGGTCGGTCACGCCCGGAACACCTGGCCGCCGTCCACGTTGACCACGTGGCCGGTCATCCACGAGGCGGCATCGGACAGCAGGAAGAGGCACATCCCCACCAGGTCGGCCGTCTCCCCCTGGCGTTTGAGGGCCAACGAGTCGAGGATGGGCTGCAGGAACACGTCGGGGACCACGTTGCGGGAGGCCTCGGTGTCGATGGGCCCCGGGGCGATGGCGTTGACCCGGATGTTGTTGCCACCGAGCTCGTGGGCCAGCTGCTGGGTGATGGAGTTGACCCCGGCCTTGGCCAGTCCGTAAAAACCGGCGTACAGGTAGGCGGCGGTGGACGACTGGTTGACGATGGCCCCGCCCCCCCGCTCCTTGAGGGCCGGATAGCAGGCCCGGACGCAGTTGAGGGCGCCCAGCATGTTGACCGACAGGAACCGGTTGAGGTACTCCCAGTCGACGGTGATGAGCAGGTCCAGCTTCATCCCGCCGAAGATGGCGGCGTTGTTGACCAGGTAGTCGATCCCCCCGAACTGCTCGACGGTCCGGGCGGCCAGAGCCTGGGCCGACCCGGTGTCGGCCACGTCGGCCGTGACGGCCAGGGCCGCTCCCCCCGCCCCGGTGATGGCCTGGGCCACGGCGGCGGCGTTGTCGCCGGCGATGTCGGCCACCACCACCGAGGCACCGGCGGCGGCCAGGGCCTCGGCGTAGGCCTGACCGATCCCGCCGCCGGCTCCGGTGACGATGGCCACCTTGCCGGTGAAGTCGAATTGCACCATCGAGGGTGGCGGGCTCACGAGGCCGCCTCCCGACGGCGCTGAGCGATGACCTTCTCGGCCACGGCGTTGATGTCGGTCGACAGCGGCCACCCGATGTAGTGGGCCAGATGGAGCACCGTCTCCCGCACCTGCTCCTCGGTCATCTCGTCGCGTTCGAGGGCCGAACGGAACTGGATCTCCACCAGCTGGGGCTGGTTGAGGGCGGCCAGCACCCCGATGGTCATGAGCCGGCGGTCGCGGGTGCCGAGGGCGGTCCGCGTCCACACCTGGCCGAACAGGTGGTCGACGGTGAAGTCGACATAGGGGCCCTCGATCTGGTCGGGGTCGACCGAAAATCCGTAGACCTCCTCCATCTTGGCCATGCCCCGGGTCCGGGAGGATTCCCCTTCCTTCGTGGATGCGTCGTCGTTCATCGGTTCACTCTCCTGTCGGCGGCACGGATCATGCCGGTAGCCACTGCACGGATCAGGCCGGTTCGGCCATCGACTTGGTCTCGAGGTACTCCTCGAAGCCGGCCACGCCCGACTCGCGCCCCACGCCCGACTGCTTGTAGCCGCCGAAGGGGACGTCGGGGCTGAACCACAGACCGCCGTTGATCCCGATGGTGCCGGTGCGGATGCGGCCGGCCACGTCGACGGCCCGGGCGCGGTCGGCCGACCACACCGAGCCGGACAGCCCGTAGGTCGAGTCGTTGGCCAGGCCGACGGCGTGGTCGTCGCCGTCGTGGGGGATGACCACCAGCACCGGCCCGAAGATCTCCTCCTGGGCCACCCGGGCCCGATTGTCCAGGCCCACGATGAGGGTGGGCTCGATGAAGAAGCCGCGGTCGAACCCGTCGGGCCGGCCACCCCCGGTGACCACGGTGCCGCCCTCGTCCCGGGCCAGGTCCAGGTAGCCCTCCACCCGCTGGCGTTGGCGGGCGCTGATCAGCGGGCCGCACATGGTGGCCGGATCGGTGGGGTCCCCGGCCGGCAGCTTGCCCATGACCTTGGCCGTCGACTCCACCGCCTCGTCGAACTTGGCGCCGGGGGACGACCAGGCGGGTGGTGATGGCGCAGCCCTGGCCGGCGTGGGTGCAGACGGTGAAGGCGGCGGTGGCGCAGGCCCCCCGCAGGTCGGCGTCGTCCAGGATGACGAAGGCCGACTTGCCCCCCAGCTCCAAGAAGACCTTCTTGAGGGATTCGGCGGCCGAGGTCATGACCGACCGGCCGGTGGCGGTGGAGCCGGTAAAGCTGATCTGGTCGACCCGGGGGTCCCCCGACAGCAGGGCGCCCACCGTGTGCTCGGAGGACGGGACGATGTTGACCACGCCGGGCGGGATGTCGGTTTCCTCGGCGATGAGACGGCCGAGCACGGTGGCGCACCAGGGTGTGTCGGGCGCCGGTTTGAGGACCACGGTATTGCCGGCGGCCAGGGCCGGACCCAGCTTGGCCAAGTTGATCTGGTGGGGGACGTTCCACGGGGTGATGGCCCCCACCACCCCGGTGGCTTCGCGGCGCACCCAGCGGTGGGACGGGATGCCCATGGGCGCAGCATCCCCGAGGTCGGTCTCCCACTGATAACCCTCGGCCAGGTCGGCCACCCAGCCCAGACCCTCGACGGGGGCGTCCAGTTGAGCCGAGTAGGTGAAAGAGAGAGGCGAGCCCGTCTCGGCCACCGTCATGGCCCGCAACTCCTCGGCGTGGGCGCCGAAGGCGGCCTGCAGCTGGCGGAGACAACGCACCCGCAAGGCCACGTCGGTCGACCAGTCGGTGCTGTCGAAGGCCCGACGGGCGGCGGTGACGGCATCGTCCAGGTCCTCGGGTCCGCCGTCGGCCACCACCCCGATGGTCTCCTCGGTGGCCGGGTTGACCACCTCGAAGGTGCGACCGGTGCGGGCCGCCCGCAGCTGCCCGTCGATGAGCATCCGCTCCTCGCCCACCACCGGGCCGGCGGTCGGGGTCATGACGGCGACCGCCCCAGTCCGAAGATCTCATCGGTCCGTTGCTCGGTCATGGCGGCCAGAGGGAGGTCGACCTCCAGCGAGGCGGCCAGGTCGAGAGCGGCCAGCAGGTCCTTGTGGGCCAGCGTGGCTCCGGCCTGCATGGCCCCGACCAGCCCGCGGTCATCCGCTTCGGTGAAGGGGGCCACCGTCGACCGGAACATGAGCCGGGAAGCACCGCCGATGTGGACGTCGCTGGCCCGCACCACTTCGGCCAGCTGGGCCAACGAGATGCCGGCCGCCTCGGCCAGCTTCTGGCCCTCGTAGGCGGCCAGCCACGAGCCGTAGGTGATCAGGTTGCGGGCCAGCTTGGCGGCCAGGCCCGTCCCGAAAGGTCCCATGGTCACGGTCAGCGAGCTGACGGCGTCGAACACCGGCCCCGCCCGCTCGATGACGGCCGGGTCGCCGCCCACCATGCAGACCAGATCGCCACTGGCGGCGGCGGCCGGACCGCCGGTCACCCCGCAGTCGAGAATGGGCACACCCAGGGCGGCGGCCTCGGCCCCGATGGCCTGGACACAGGGCGCCGAAATGGTGGACACCACGATGACGGTGGTACCGGGATCGGCGGCGGCCAGACCGCCCGCCGGTCCGGACAACACGGCATGGACCTGGTCGTCGGTGACCACCGCCACCACCACCACATCGGCTTGGCCGACCAGGTCGGAGGGCGAGGTGGCCACCCGGGCCCGGTCACGGTAGGCGTCGGTGGCCTCGGTGCGCACGTCACAGACCACCAGTGGGAGCCCCACCCGGAGCACGCTGGTGGCCACGCCGTCCCCGATGGCCCCGAGGCCGATGACCCCGACCACCGGTCCCGTGGCCGGGTCGGTGGTGGCAGAAGCTGCTGCGTCGGGCACTCGGTCTCCCCCTGTCGTCGTCCTGGTCGCCGGGCGATGATGCCACCTGTCCGGCGCCCCGTCACCACCGCCCCCACCGCGGCGACCATCAACGGCCGGCCCGGCCGGTCGGCGCCATTCCGGCCGACCGGTGGAACGGAGGCCACCGGCGCTGTACTTGGACAGGTGTCTGGACTATAGTCCAAACTTATGGACACCGGCAACGAGGAGGAGGGCGTCCTGGCTCTTCCGCCCCGACGGAACGGGACAGCCCCGGTTCCGGTGCCCATCTCCGGTGGCTGAAACCATGCCCGACACCGCCGCCCCCCCGGCCCACCGGGCCCCCGATGCGCCCCCCGAACTGGAGGCCACCCGGCGGCAACTGAGTCCCCGACAGGCCGAAGTGGTCCTGCAACTGGTGCAGGCCACCGGGGACGAGATCGTCGAGGTCGGTTACACCGGGCTCACCGTGCGCAGCGTGGCCCGCCGGGCCGGTGTGGCCCCGGCCACCGCCTACAACTACTTCAGCTCCAAGGACCATCTGCTGGCCGAGGTGCTGTGGCGTCACATGCAGGCCCTGCCCCCGGTGGAGGGCCCGGGGCGGCGGTCGCTGAAAGTGCGCCTGACCGAGGCGGTGCGCGACATGGTCCTGTTCACCACCGAGAGCCCGGCTCTGGTCGACGCCTGCACCGTGGCCCTGCTCAGCGCCAATCCCGACGTCAAACAACTGCGGGACAGGATCGGGGCCCAGATCCACCGGCGGCTGGCCACGGTGGTCGGTGCCGATGCGGATCCGTTGGTGGTGCGGGTGCTGGAGACCTCCTTCTCCGGTTCGCTGCTGGCCGCCGGCACCGGTCACATGTCCTTCGCCGACATCCCCCGCCTGATGGCCGGGGCGGCCGAGCTCATGGTGGGGTCCGCACCGTCGGCCCGGGGCCGGACCAACGGCGGCCGACGATGACCACCGAACCGGTCACCTCCAGCCATCCGGTCACCTACAGCCCCTACGCCTACGAGATCCACGAGGACCCCTACCCGGTCTACGCCCGGCTCCGCGCCGAGGCACCGGTCTACCGCAACCACGAGCTCGACTTTTGGGCGCTGTCCCGGCACGCCGACGTGCTGGCCGCTTTCCGCAACGTGGACGGGTTCTCCAACGCCCAGGGGGTCTCCCTCGACCCCTCCGCCTTCGGGCCCGACGCCCACCGGTTCATGTCCTTCCTGGCCCTCGACCCGCCCCGCCACACCCGGATGCGCTCGCTGGTGGGCAAGGGCTTCACCCCGACCAAGGTGGCCCAGATGGAGGACCGGATCCGGGCCATCGCCGTCGAGCACCTCGAGCCCGCCCTCGAAGCCGGCTCGTTCGACTTCATCGCCGACTTCGCCGGCAAGCTGCCCATGGACGTGATCTCCGAACTGGTGGGGGTGCCACCGGTCGACCGGCCCGAGATCCGCCGGTTGGCCGACCTGGTGGTGCACCGGGAGGACGGGCTGTTCGACGTGCCCCCGGCCGGCATGGAGGCCGCTCTCACCCTCATCGGCTACTACCAGGACATGGTCAACGAGCGGCGCACCGCCCCCGGCGACGACCTGACCTCGGCCCTCATGGCGGCGGAGATCGACGGCGACCGTCTGACCGACGAGGAGGTCATCGGCTTCCTCTTCCTCATGGTGGTGGCCGGCAACGAGACCACCACCAAGCTGTTGGGCAACGCCTGGTACTGGGGTTGGCGCTATCCCGTCCAGGGAGCCACGCCTTTCGCCCACCCCGACCGGGTCCCCGACTGGATCGAGGAGACACTGCGGTTCGACACCTCCAGCCAGATGCTCCTACGGGTGGCCCGCACACCGCTCGACATCGGGGGGACCACCATCCCCGAGGGCGACCGGGTGCTCCTGCTGGTCGGATCGGCCAACCGCGACGAGGCCGTGTTCCCCGATCCCGACCGCTACGACCTCGACCGCGACACGTCCAAGCTGGTCAGTTTCGGCAGCGGCCGTCACTTCTGCATGGGCGCCCCGATGGCCCGGCTGGAGGCCCGCATCGGACTGGCCGAACTGGTCGACCGGGTGGCCGCCTACGACGTCGACCCCGACGGTATCCAACGGGTCCACTCCATCAACGTGCGCGGCCTGGCCGCCCTGCCCACCACCGTGACCCGGCGCTGATGTTCCGCTTCGCCCCCCACCCCGAACGGCGCCCGGCCGTGGTCACCGGGGCTTCGTCGGGCATCGGCCAGGCCACCGCCTGTGCCCTGGCCGCCCTGGGCCACCCGGTGGTGCTCGGGGCCCGGCGGGTGGCCGAATGCGAGAAGACGGCGGTCGAGATCCGGAAGGCGGGCGGATCGGCCACCGCCCTCCCCCTCGACCTGGCCGACGCCGACTCGATCGAGGCCTTCGCGGCGGCGGCCACCGAGGCGCTGGGCACCATCGAGATCCTGGTGTCCAATGCCGCCCGCAACATCCCCGGTTCGGCCCTCGACACCGACCCGGCCACCTTCGAGGGGGTGTTCGGGGTCAACGTCAACGGGACCCACCGGTTGATCCGGGCCATCCTCCCGGCCATGGTGGCGCGGCAGCGGGGCGACATCGCCTTCATCACCTCCGACGTGGTCGAACACCCCCGCCCGACCATGGCCGCCTACGTGGCCTCCAAGTGGGGGCTCGAGGGCTACGCCCGGTCGCTGCAGATGGAGCTGGAGGGGAGCGGGGTGCGGGCCAGCATCGTGCGACCGGGTCCCACCGAGACGGGCATGGGCATGGACTGGGACCCCGCCGTCACCGCCGACGTGATCAACGGATGGGTGACCTGGGGCCTGGCCCGGCACGACAATTTCATGCGGCCGGCCGGCGTGGCCCAGGCCATAGTGGCGGCCGTGACCCTGCCCCGGGGCACCCATGCCACCGTGGTCGAGCTGCAACCCGAGGCCCCGGTGCGGGAGCCGGCCGCCGCGTCGACCAAGGCAGAAAGAACGGGCCCAGAATTGAACGACGAGGAGGAGCCATGACCATCGCCGTGGAGCGGGGCGAACCGCCCCGGGTGTCGGGTGGGGCCGAACAGAACGGTCACCTGGAGGAGTTGCGGGTCGACCCCATCGCCCTGCTGCGCCGGGTGCGGGCCGAATGCGGTGACGTCGGGGTGTTCCGCCTGGGCGACCGGGACGTGGTCCTTCTGACCGGGGCCGAGGCCAACGAGATCTTCTTCCGGGCGCCTGAGGAGGTCCTCGACCAGGCCGAGGCCTACCCCTTCATGACCCCCATCTTCGGCGAGGGCGTGGTCTTCGACGCACCGCCCGAGCGTCGCCGCGAGATGCTCCACAACCAGGCCCTGCGGGACAAGTTCATGCGGGGTCACGCCGCCACCATCGCCGCCGAGGTCGAGCACATGGTGTCGACCTGGGGCGACGAGGGCGAGATCGACCTGCTCGACTGGTTCGCCGAGCTGACCATCTACACCTCGTCGTCCTGCCTCATCGGCCAGCGGTTCCGCGACGAGCTCGACCAGCGGTTCGCCCAGCTCTACCACGACCTCGAGCAGGGCACCGACGCCATCGCCTACATGGATCCCTACGCCCCCATCGAGAGCTTCCGGCGCCGCGACGCGGCACGGGAGGGACTGGTGGCCCTGGTGGGGGCCATCATGGACCGACGGGCCGCCGCTCCGCCGGTGGCCGACGACCAGCGCGACCTCCTCGACGTCCTCATGTCCATCGACGACGACGACGGAAACCCCCGCTTCACGGCCGACATCGTCACCGGCATGTTCATCTCCATGATGTTCGCCGGCCACCACACCACCTCGGGCACGGCGGCCTGGACGCTCATCGAACTTCTCCGTCACGCCGACGAGATGGCGGTGGTCGACGGTGAACTGGCCGAGCTCTATGCCGAGGGGGCCGAGGTCAGCTATCAGGCCCTGCGGGCCATGCCCCACCTGGAGTCGGCCATCAAGGAGGCGTTGCGTCTCCATCCCCCGCTCATCCTCCTGCTGCGGGTGGCCAAGGAGGACGTGCCGGTGGACGGCTTCACCATCCGCACCGGCCAGATGGTGGGCACCAGCCCGGCCGTGTCCAACCGGATCCCCGAGGATTTCCCCGACGCCGACGCCTTCCTCCCCTCCCGCTACATCGCCCCCCGGGAGGAGGACCGCACCAATCCGTGGACGTGGATCCCCTTCGGCGCCGGTCGGCACCGCTGCGTGGGTGCCGCTTTCGCCATGATGCAGCTCAAGGCCATCTTCTCCGTGCTCCTGTTGGATTGGGAGTTCGAGCTGGCCCAGCCGTCCGACACCTACCGCAACGACCACTCGAAGATGGTGGTCCAGTTGCAGCAGCCCTGCACGGCCCGGTACCGACGGCGGGCCAAGGCGGCGGGCTGATGCGGGTGTCCCTCGACATCGATCTGTGCCAGGGTCACGGCGTGTGCGAGTCGGAGGCACCCACCGTGTTCGAGCTGGGCAAGAACCAGCAGGTGACCATTCTCGACGCCACCCCCGACCCCGCCCTCCGGACCGAGGTCGAGGCGGCCGTCCGCTTCTGTCCCACATCCGCACTGCGCATCACCGAGGAGGACTAACCCCATGCCGGCATTCCCACGCAGCGAGCTGGAAGAGATGATGGAGCGGTGGCTGGCCATCAACAAACAGTGCGAGGCCAACCTGGACTGGGGACCGATGGCCGACATGTACACCGACGACGCCACCTACGGCTGGAACGTGGGGCCCAACGACGAGTTCATGGCCGTGGGTGGCGACGAGATCCGCCGCTATGCCCTGGGTACCGAGATGGCCGGGTTGGGCGGGTGGACCTATCCCTACCAGCGGGTGCTGATCGACGATGCCCAGGGCGAGATCCTGGGGCTGTGGAAGCAGGTGGCCGACGCCACCCGGGACGACGGTAGTCACTACGAGATCGCCGGACTGGGGGGCAGTTGGTTCCGCTACGCCGGCGACTTCAAGTGGAGCTGGCAGCGCGACTTCTTCGACGTGGGCAACGCCACCGCCACCTACTTCGCCATGATCAAGGACGGCGTGCTGAGCGAGGGCATGACCAAACGCATCGAGAAGGCGGCCTCCGGCGAACGCCAACCCGGTCACTACCGGGTGGGGAAGGCACCGGTCGGACTGTGGGAGGGCGTATAGGCGGCCACCGGCGGCCGGCCGGCCCGGCCCGGTAAGCGGCTCAGCCGGCGGCGGCGAAGGCGGCGATGACCCGGGTGCGCCAGCTCTTCAGCTCCTCGCTGTGGACGGCGTCGGTCCGTCCCATGCGGACCAGGACCAGATCGAGGTCGGGGCAGATGTCGATGTACTGACCCTCGTGGCCGGCGGCCCAGAAGGTGCCGAAGGGCCCCTCGCGGGCCCACCAGTGCGAGCCGTAGTAGTCACCGTCGTCGGGGTCGACCGACCGGGGCCGGCGACCGTGGTCGACCCACCCGGCCGGCAGCAGACGGCGTCCCTGCCACACGCCGTCACGCAGATAGAGCAGCCCGAAGCGGGCGTAGTCGCGGGCCGTGGCGTAGGCGTAGGAACCGGCCACCCAGGTGCCGGCGTCGTCGAAGGTGGCGGTGGCCGAACCCATGCCCAGGGGGCCGAACAGCCGATTGTCGAGGAAGGCCCGGTAGGGCTCCCCCGGTCCCAGCAACCGGGCCACGATGGCCGAGACGATGAGGCTGGTGCCGGTCGAATAGTTGAAGCAGCGGCCGGGCGGTGCGGCCAGCGGGCGGTCGGCGGCGAAGGCGGCCATGTCGGACTGGCCCCGGCCGAACAGCATGGCCATCACGTCGGAGGTCGCCGGGTCCTCGTAGGACTCGTTGAAGGCCAGCCCGTCCCGCATGTCCAAGAGGTTCTGGAGGGTGATGGCGTGACGGGGGTCGTCGGGTGCGGACCAGGCCGGCACCGGGGCCGGGGTATCCAGTCCCAGCCGCCCCTCGTCGACCAGCATCCCGACCACGGCGTGGAGCATGGACTTGGCCATCGACCACGACAGCAGCGGTGTCTCCCGCACCACCGGTTTACCCGGCTTGTCCCACTGGGGCAGAAGGCCGCCGTAACGCTCGAAGACCAGTCGGCCCCGGTGGACGACGACCACGGCGAACGTCTCGTGCAACGGTCCGTCGGGATCGAACGCCTCCTCGATGAGATCGTCGAGATCGACCCCGGCGGGTAGGTGGCCGAGCGGCCACTCGTCGGTGGGCCAGTCGACGTCATCGGCCTGGGCGGGCAGAGGGTGGAGGGGGGCATCGGCGGGGACGGTCACCGTATGTCAGCTTCGCGCAACCGCGTCCACCCGGTCCGGTGGGTGGGCCGATCGTCCCGACAACGGGGGCTGGCACGATGGGGCCCATGATCGACCATGTCTCCGTCCAGTGCGCCGACACCGGGGCCAGCGCCGCCTTCTCCGACGTCGTTCTGTTTCCTCTTGGATACCGACGGGTCAGGGAGGTGGGCGAGACGGTGGGATGCGGCGCCCCGCCCAAGCCGGAATTCTGGATCGGGGGCGGTCCACGGGTGAGGGGTTCCGTGAGACCCACCTCGCCTTCACCGCTCCCGACCGGGCCTCGGTCCGGGCCTTCGCCGACGCGGCATCGGGTCATGGACTCGAGGTCCTCCATGGCCCCCGCCTGTGGCCCGAATACCACCCCGGCTACTACGGCGCCTTCGTCCGCGATCCCGACGGCAACAACGTCGAGGCGGTGTGCCACACACCGGAGTGACGACGGGACGGAGGGAGCCAGGCACGGGATGGTGGGCAGCGGCGGCCAGCCGTGGGGCCCGACCGTGGCAGTGTGGTGGCCATGATCACGTCCACCCACGCCATCATCTACGCCGAGGACGCTGACCGGGCCCGGGCCTTCTTCCGCGACATCCTCGATCTACCCTTCGTCGACGCCCACGACGGATGGCTCATCTTCCAGCTGCCCCCGGCCGAGCTGGGCATCCATCCGGCCGGCGACCCCGGCTCGGGTGCACCCAGCGGCCATCACGAGCTCTACTTCATGTGCGACGACATCGAGGCCACCGTGGCCGAGCTCCAGGCCAAGGGGGTCACGTTCACCACGCCCATCGAGGACCAGGGCTTCGGCCGTATCGCCCGGTTGCAGGTGCCCGGCGCCGGCGAGATAGGGCTCTACCAACCCCGCCACGCCACCGCCGTCGACCTCGAGAGCTGACGCCGACCGCCGCCCCTGGCGGTGATCGAGCAGCAGGACCGTACGTCCCGCCACCAGCCAGACCGACCCCGGGTCAGGGGGCCCAGAGGTCGGCCGCCGCCGCGGCCACCTGGCCACCCTGGGTGTAGCCGGCCCGGGCCGACGGCGCCCGCACCGCCGGGTCGAGAGGATCGATCCCGAAGGCAGCCACCGAGTGGGCGTCGGGCGAGAGCACGCCGGACTGTCCGGTCCGGTTGATCAGCTCGACCTCGACGGCCAGCTCGGGGGTGGCCATGGGGGCCAGAACCAGAACCCGGGCCTGGCCGGCGGCCAGGTCGGCGTTGGACGACGAATAGACACCGCCGTCGATGTAGCGGGAACCGTCGATGGTCACCGGCGGCCAGATGCCGGGGACGGCACAGCTGGCGGCCACGGCGTCGACCAGATCGACGCCGGAGTGGGCGTCGAACACCCGGCGCTGGCCGGTAGAGGCGTCGACGGCCACGATGGCCATACGCCCGGTCGGCCATTCCAAGCCGCGCAGTCGATCGGCAATGATGGCCCGACGCACCGCTTCAGGCACCGTGTTGGTCTCCCGGGCCAGGGTGCCGGTCTGGCGCCGGCGCTCGCCCGGATCGGGGAACTCCTCCACCAGCCGGAGCATCATCTCCCACAGCCGCTCGATGGGCATCCCCGCGGGACGGAGCTCCTCGGTCTGCAGGTCGAGCTCGACCTGTCGGCGGTACCAGTCCTCCACCGGCTGGCCGCTCCCGATCTGGGCGGCCACCGTCGCACCCGCCGATGTGCCCACGATGAAGTCGGCCGTGGTCACGTCCACCCCGGCCTCGGCCATCCCGTAGACCATCCCGGTGTGCCAGGCGATGCCGGCCAGTCCCCCGCCGCCCAACACCAATGCCCGTCCTGCGGTCATCGCTCCTCCTCAGCCGACCAGCCGACGCACCGGTCGGGGCGCCCTCGCCTCGATGACCTCAGGATGGCACAATCGGCTGGTGAGCAACTGGGGTGCTTCGACCTACGGCGATCCCTGCCGGCAGTGCCAGTTCGCCTGGACCATGGGGGTGGGCCCGGCCACCGCCTACGTGGCCCGGGTGCCGAGCAACTACGCCCGCCTGCTCGACGACGCCACCGGTGGCGAGCGCCATCCGCAACTGGAGTGGTCGGTTACCGCCTACGTCTGTCACGTGGGCGACAACCTGCGCATCTGGTCGGAACGGCTGGCCGGTGTCGCCGCCGGTGCCCCCCGCCAGGTGGACGGCTACGACCAGAACGAGCTGGCCCGGGCCCGGCGCTACGCCACCATCCCCCTGCAGGCGGCCCAGTGGTCCCTCACCCGATCGGTGGCCGGCTGGCAACACGCCGTCGGGCGCACGCCCCGCACCGGCGTGATCCTCGTCCATCCGGAACGGGGCGAGCTGACCTTCGCCGATGTCATCCTGGCCAACGCCCACGACACCTTCCACCACCGGTGGGACATCGAACGGTCGCTGCCCTTTGCCGACGACTGAGGGTGGGCTCAGCCGCCGGCGGGCGTCGGCGTTCCTACGACTCGGTGTTGACGAAAGACGTACCGCCGGCGGTCAGCGGGCCGGGCGTGATCGTGTCCTTCTTCCCCTGGTAGTAGGTGCTGGCCGTCGGGACCGACGCCGACAAGGCCAGGCCGTTGATGGTGGCGTTGGAATAATCGTCGGAGCCGAATGCTGGGCAGGGGGGCGACCTTCTTCGGTGACTTGCCCTCGACCCCGAGATCCCCGACGTAGCCGCTTTCACACGAGCTGGCGTCGGACGCAGCCAGGTGAACGACACCGAGGTGTTGAGGTCCTCGATCGTCTCCGTCGTTCCCGTACCCCGCAGGTCTGGGTGAACTGGATTGCATCGCCGGCGCTGATGGCCAAGTTGTCGTAGGTGACTCCGTTATCGATCTCGATGGCCACCGTGCCGAGTGAAGGACCGTACTTCTTGCCGATTTTGGCGCAGGCCAAATACATGTAAGCCGAGCTGAAGGCGTCGTTGGTGACGTCGAAGGCCCCGATACCGGGCGAGAGATTCTCACCCTTCTTGCAGGTGTAGCTGGGCACGGTGTAGGTGGCCTGGACGAAGTTGGTGGTGAGGTCGGTGTTATCGGTGTACCCGGCGAAGTTCGACTTCGGCGGCGGCTTTACCCGGGTAGTGGCCGCTCCGGAAGGGGCCGCCACCAGTCCGACCAGAAGGGCCGATCCGGCCACCGCCACCGCCACACGCGCAACAAGAGAACGACCCATCGTGTCCCACCTCCGTCCGGCGCCACCGCCACTCGGCTCGCCTACCGCAGCCCATGCTCGCACTTCCCTCGGCCGGGGACAAGCGCGATGGCGGCACCGAGAAGTCCCACTATGCGGAGCCACTCGGAGCGAACGCCTGACCACCCCCCGAGAGCATCGCTGGCCGACACCGCACAGCCACCCGCACAGACACAGGCACAGCCACCCGCACAGCCACCCGCACAGACACAGGCACAGCCAGAAGCACTTGACCGAGCCGGGCGCTGTGTAGTTTGTCGGCGGTGATCCACCGTTGCTCCGTCCGGGCCTGCGGGCGGGGTGCTACGCCACGAAAGATGCGCACCCATCGGACCGGCGGCGGGGTGGAGCGCACCGCCCGATGATCAGCCTGGCCGACGGTATCGGGCTGCTCATCGGCCTGGTGGTCATCGCCACCGTCGCCGACCGGCTGCGGCTCCCCTATCCCATCCTGCTGGTGGTGGCCGGGGTGGTGGTGGCCGTCCTGCCCGTCCGCCACCGGGTCCAACTCGACCCCGACCTGTTCCTGTTGGTGTTCCTGCCCCCGCTCATCTACGACGCCTCGCTCGACACGTCGGCCCGCGAGCTGCGCACCCACCTCCGACCCATCCTGTCGCTGGCCGTGGGCCTGGTGCTGGCCACCATGGCCGTGGTGGCGGTGGTCATCCACACTCTGGTCGGGGGCATCGGCTGGGGGGTGGCCTTCGCCCTCGGCGCCATCGTCTCCCCACCCGACTCGGTGGCGGCCACCCAGATCGCCGGCAAGCTGGGCCTGCCCCGCCGACTGGTGACCATCCTGGGGGGCGAGGGCCTCATGAACGACGCCACCGCCCTCACCGCCTACCAGGTGGCCGTGGCCTCGGTGGGCTCGGCCTTCACCGTGGCCGACGTGGCCGGAAAATTCACCTTCGCCGTGGTGGTGGGGGTGGCCATCGGTGTGGCCGTCGGATGGGTCGGCAGTCGCCTGCTGCGCTTCACCGAGACACCGGTCATCGAGAACACCATGCTGCTCATCCTCCCCTTCGCCGCCTACCTGCCGGCCGACACCATCGGGGCGTCGGGAGTCCTGGCCGTGGTGGCCGCCGGACTGGTCTTCGGCCGGTACGGCTCGCGCTCGTTGACGGCCGGGGCCCGATTGCAGCAGCGGGAGATCTGGGACCTCATCGTGTTCCTGTTGACCGGGATGTCGTTCCTGTTGGTGGGGCTCGAGCTCCGCCCCATTCTCGACAGCCTGACCAACCGGGAGTCGGGATCGCTGGCCCTCGAGTCACTGGCCGTGGTCGGTGTGGTCATCGTGGTGCGCATGGTGTGGATGTTCGGAGCCACCGCCCTGCCCGGTGGTCAGCAACTGTTCGGTGCCACCGAGTCCGAGGCCCGCTCGTGGCGGGAGACGACCGTGGTCGGGTGGGCCGGCATGCGGGGGGCGGTGTCGCTGGCCGCCGCCCTGGCCCTACCCCAGTCCTTCCCCGAGCGCGACCTGCTGGTGTTCCTCACCTTCTGCGTCATCGTGGCCACCCTGGTGGGCCAGGGGCTGACCCTCCCGCCCCTCATCCGCCGACTGGGCCTGGTCACCCGCGATCAGCAGGACCAGCTGCTGACCGCCGAGGCCCGGCGCCGGCTGACGGTGGTGGCTCTGTCCCACATCGACGACGTGAGCCAGACCGATCAGTTCCCCGAGGCGGTGGTCGACCGCCTGCGCACCGGGTACGAGTCGCAGCTGGCCCGCATCGACCGCCAGCTCGAGGTCATCGGGGCCGACAGCACGTCGGGCGACAACCTGGGGGACACCGCCGACAACGAAGCGCAGGCCGAGGCTTTCCTCCAAGCCGAACGCGATCTGCGCCTCTTGGTCATCGCCTCGGAGCGCACCGAGCTCGACCACCTTCTGGCCCGTCGGCGGATCAGCCCCCAGGTAGCCGACCAGGTGCGGGCGGCCATCGACGTCGACGAGACGACCATGCGTCCATGACGTTGTGGCCGTCCGTGTGCACCATCTGACCCACGCCAGGCCGGACAGCACTGCAGGGCGCCCCGGAGGACGCCCTGCAGGGCAATTCGCTGATTTTGTTTGAGTAACACCGGGGTCCCCGTGAAGCGCCGGATGGGACCTGGGTCCGGCTAAGTAGCCCGGTGGGTGTCTGGCTGGGATTCGCCAGGTGGTACAGCGAGCCGCCTCAGCGGCCAGCCACCTCCAGGGTCCCAAAACGTTGACTGCTCAGTTGGACCACCTCCTCTCTCTGGTCCCGCCATGGTAGCGCCGTCGACCGCCGTCTTCGATCATTTTGGCCACCCGGCGGTCGGACGTGGGACTACGGCCGGCGGAGTCCGGGTCCACCGTCCCCGATGCCGGCCCGCCAGTCGGCCGCGGTCAGGGTACGGACCACCAGGGGGAGATTCCGACCGGGGTGGGTGGTGGCGAAACCGGCGTCGAAACCGAGCCGGTCCATGACCCGTCCCGAGGCGGTGTTGTCCGGTTCGAAGATGGACACCACCGAGTCGAGCCCGAGATCCTCGAAGCCCCATCGCAGGGCGGCGGTGGCGGCCTCGGTGGCGTACCCCCGGCCCCGGTGGGCGGCCCCGAGGCGCCACCCCACTTCGACGGCGGGGAGGACCTCGGGGAGGAAATCGGGTACCGACAGCCCGGCCCACCCGATGAGGGTTCCGCTGGACCGCTCGATCACGGCGTGCAAGGCCGGGCGCCCGGGATCGGCGGTGTCGGCCAGCACCCGGAGGAGGAAGCCCTCCGACTCGGCCGGCGTCATGGCCCGGCGCAGGGGATACCACCAGAAGGACTCCTCGGCCTGGAGCCGCGACAGGTCGTCCTGGTCGTGGGCCACGAACGGGCGCAGCACGAGGCGTTCGGTCTGGATGGTCCCGTTCACACCGGACAGCATGCCTGGTGGTCCACCGGGAGGACCGGGGACGGCTACGCCGCTCGGCTAGGTGATGGCCACCGATCCCTCACTGACCGCCGTCTCGTTGGGCCAGCACAGGGCGATGGGACCGGTAGCCGACCCGTTGGGCACGGTCACCGTGATGGCCTTGGTGGTGAACTTGGTGATGGTGCCGTCGATGGTCGAGCCGTTGACCGAGGTGAAGGCGATGGTGGGGAGGGTCTGACTGTTGGACCCCAACAGCTCGGTGCCCTTGATGGCGATGGTCTGGCCGATGACCCCCTTGGCGCTGACCGATTTCGGCATCTCGCTCAGTTCCTGGACACCCTGGATCCGGAACCGGGGGTCGCCCGGTGCCACCAGGATGGTGACTTGAACGACACCGGACACCTTGGCCACCGTGGCACAGGGCGCCTCCGGTGAGCTCCGGGCGCACTTGGGCAGGAGTTCCGGCTCGTTGTCCGAGCCGGCGAAGCAGACCTTGACCCCGTGGGTGGAGGTGACTCCGACCAGCTGGTCGGTCACGGTCACGTTGGCGGTCGGGGTGAAGGTGGTGGCGTAGGAGGCCACCTGCTCCACCACCGAGAAGCCCTTGGTGGCGCAGTTGAGTTGACCGGGGCCCGAGGTGACGGTCAGCTGCTGGGAGGGCGAGCCCGGGGCGGCGGCCGTCACGTTGATCGACTGGGCCGGGGTCTGGGGGGTGGCCGGGGTGTTGATGGCCGCCATGCAGCTGGTGTCATCACTGCAGTTGGTGGTGGTGATGACCACCGGGGCCGAGGCCTCGGCGGCTGCCGTTCCGTGGCTGCTCATGGTCTGGCCGGTGAAGACCTGGCTGGTCGAGGTACCGGAGGCGTCGGTTTCGGTCACGGTGGCCGTGTAGGTGCCGCTGCCGGCGTAGGTGTGGGACTCGGTCGGGGTGGTGGTCACCGCCGTATCGCTGTCGCCGAAGTTCCAGGCGTAGGAGACGATGGGGGAAGTGCCGGCCACCGAGCCCGAGGCGTCGAAGCTGGTGGTGGCCCCCGTGGTGCTGGCCGTCAGGGCCGCGGTCGGGCCCTGGTCGGGGGTGATGGCGATATCCCAGGGGTCGTTGACCGTGGCGATAGAAGGAGCCACCGTATCGGTGGTCGTACTGATGGGGGTGACGGTGTTGCTCCCCTCGTTGACCACGTAGGCCGCCGTACCGTCGGGGGACACCGAGACGGCGATGGGGCCTGCGCCGACCCCGATCGGCGTCCCCGCCGTCAGGCTGCCGATGTCGATGGGGGTGACCGTGTCGTCACCGGAATTGGCGACAAAGGCGGACGACCCGTTGGGAGTGATGGCGACGGCCAGAGGGGTGCTTCCTACCGTTATGGGCGTCCCGGCTGTATGGGTGGCGATGTCGATGGGGGTGACCGTGCCGCCGCCCGAGTTGGTGACCAGGGCGGTCGACCCGTCCGGGGTGATGGCAATGGCCGATGGGTCACTCCCCACCGTTATGGGCGTCTCCGGCGTCTGGGTGGTCAGGTCGATGGGAGTGACCGTGCCGTCACCCGAGTTGACCACCAGGGCGGTGGACCCGTCGGGGGTGATGGCGATGGCCGAAGGGGCGCTTCCCACCGTTATGGGGGTCTCCGGTGTCTGAGTGGCCAGGTCGACCGGTACGGCCAGGTCGTCCCCGTTGCCGACCACATAGGCGGTGGACCCGTCGGGGGTGATGGCCACGGCACTGGCCGAGCTCCCGATAGTGATGGTGGGGCCGACCTGATCGGTGACGGTGTTGAACGAACCCATCAGGTCGCCGGCGCCGAAACCGACCACATAGGCCGTCTGACCGTTGGGGGTGATGGCGATACCGCCGGGTTCACCAGCGCCGAAATTGAACGGGGTCTCCCCTACGTCGGTGGCCACGTTGATCGGGCCGATGAGGTTGGGGCCGGGACCGGTAACGAAAGCGAAGGGACCGTTGGTGTCGGCGGCCAGGGGGACCAGGGGTCCGAAGTCGGCCGGTGTCGGATCGGACGACGTGGCGATGGTGGCCTGTTGGGCCCCGGTGGGATTGGTGACGCCTTTGACCGTCACCAGTACCTGGTCCCCCGGATTGAAGAAGGGAGCTCCCGACTCATAGGGGATCACGTCGTTGATGACCACCTGGTTGGTTCCCGCTCCGCCGACGACGTAGTAGTTGAGTCCTGCGCCACCGGTCAGACCGGTGGTCAGGTTCTCGATCAGGTAGCTGTTGTCGTTGTTCCCCGAAGCGGGGAACACGGTCCCCACCGGGGCATCCAGGGTGATGGTGTAGGCACCGGTGGCGGCCTGGTCGGCGGTGAAGCGGATCAGATCGGTGACACCGGTGGCGCCAGCCGTAGACGAACTGGTGGTGAAGGCGATGTTGGAGACCGCCGTACTGGGCTCGGTCGGGTCGTTGACACCGACCGGCGTGGTGTCGAACGAAGCCGACACGTCGAGGGTCCCGGTTCCGGCACTGCTCGGATTGACCGCGCCGTTCACCGTCACCAGTACCTGATCACCGGCGGTGATGGGGGGATACGGCGATTCGTAGGGGATGTTGTCGGTGATCTGCACGTCGTTGGTTCCGGTGCCGTTCACGATGTAGTTGTTCAGTCCGGCGCCACCCGTTTCACCGGTGGTCAGATCATCGATGAGGTAGCTGCTGTTGTAACCCGACGCCGGAAAGACGGTCCCCGTCGGCGCGTCGAGGGTGATCGAGTAGGCGCCGGCGGGAGTCTGGGTAGCGGTGAAGCGGAGCTGGTCGGTCACCTCTGTGGCCCCCGCCGAGGTGGAACTGGTGGTGAACGACACCGCCCCCAACGAGCTCCCCGAGGCGGGGACCGGGGCCATCCCGGTCAGATGATCGGGATCCGACGTGGTCCAGATGCCCATGGTGGGACTGGCGGGGGAATTGTTGACGCCATTGACGGCCACCAGAACCTCATCGCCGGGGCTCACATTGGGCGTCTCCAGCGTGATCTGACGGGTGCCACCTCCGCTGACCGCCGAGCACGCCTGGGCACCGGTGGTGAGATCGGTGACGGCGAACGTGCTGCACGATTCGGTGGGAGAGGGAAAGGTCACACCGGCTGCGGCCACCAGCGTGACCGTCGATTCCACCGTTGCGCCGTCGGGCTGGGAGAGCCCCGATTCGGACACGAAGCCCACCTGGTAGTCGGCCCCCGCCGCCGAGGTGCTGAAGTCCGCCTCGAGGACCGAGGAGGCGACGTTGATGGTGGTGGCGATGGACACGGGGGTCGTATCGGCGCTGGTCGACACGGCGATGGTGCCGTGCCCATGGGCCGAGGGATTGGCTACGCCATCGACGGCCACACTGACCTGGTCACCCGCCGAGACGTTGGGCACGCCGACGGTGACTTGATCGGTGCTGGCTCCGCTGTCGAGAGGGCTGCACCCGGCCGTGGCACCGGTGTTGAGGTCGGTGACGTTGTACACACCACAGGCCGAGTCGGTCGGAAACACATACCCGGTTGAGGCGTCGAGGGTGACGCTGCCCGTACCGGCGGTCAGTCCGTGGGTGGCCACAAAACTGACCCGCACGCTGACCTCGGTGGCACCTGCCGCGCTCGAGGTGGCGGTCAGGGCCGTGTCGCTCACCGATGTGCCCAGCGCCCCCGCCGGCGTGGCCACCGCGGCGGTAACGCCCACTCCCATGGCTATGGCCAGGAGGGCGCACAAGAAGGTGCTGACGACGCTACGGATGCCGACCGGGCGGACCGATGCTCGGCCCCCGACATGACGGTCGACCCCGGCCCGGGTGATGTGATCCAGATGCACGAGCTTCCCCTCCGAACGCATTACGACCGCCTTTCGCCGAGCGACCCCTGTCGGGCGGACTTCAACCCCGCCATCCCGCAACGATTCAGTTGCAGGAACCCGGCGTGACTTTAACTGTTTCCATCGCCATCGGGAAGGGGCGGCCCGCCGCGTCCGACATTTTCGGCCCCGCCGTGGCCCTCAGTGGGCCACGCCCGTTCAGCCGCCACCCAACGCGTCAGGACACGTACTGCATGTGGTCATGGCCGGCCATCGACGGCCCGACTCGGCCACCGGATCGACAGCGGGACGGACCCGTCGACATCGTCTGGGCAGGACGACCGACAGGTGGGTACTATCGAACATATGTTCGTAACCTCGTCCGGTACCACCGACCGGTCGGAAGCCGTCCCCGCCGATACCGCCCGGACCCGGGAGTCGCTGGCCCTCCTGGCCGAGCGGGCCCGTCCCCTGGCCGCCAGCCAGACCCGTCTGCTGCCTGTCGTCCCTCCCCTGGCCGGCCTGTTCCCCCACGGCGGCCTGCGTCGGGGGACCACCATCGTGGTCGGCGGGCGGGCCGGCGGTGGTGGGGCCGCCCCGGGCCCCGGGGGATCGGTGAGCGTGGCCCTGGCTCTGGTGGCGGCGGCCTCGGCCGCCGGTTCGTGGTGCGCGCTGGTCGGTCTGGACGGGCTGGGGGCGGTGGCCGCCCACGACATCGGCATCGATCTCGACCGGTTGGCCATCGTTCCCCGGCCCCAGGCCGCCTGGGCCGAGGTGACGGCGGCGGTGATCGACGGCGTCGACCTGGTGGTCCTCTTCCCCCCTTCCCTCCCCGGCCGGCCATGGCCCGCCGGTTGGTGGCCCGGACCCGGGATCGCCGGTCGGTGCTGGTGGTGAGCGGGCGGGCGGGATGGCCGGTCCCACCCGACGTGCACCTGGAGGTGACCGACACCCGGTGGGACGGCGTCGGTACCGGCGACGGCTATCTCTACCGGCGACGGATGACCCTCACCGCCACCGGACGGCGATCGTCGGACCGGCCCCGTCGCTGCCGTCTGTGGCTGCCCTCGACCACCGGGACGGTGGTCACCGACGACGCCGACAGCCCGGTCGCCCCACCGGTTGGACCATGACCGGCATGGACCGTCTGGTCGTCGTGCACTGTCCGCACCTCCTGGTCGAGGACGAGAGCGGGGCCGTCCTGCGGTCCTTCCTCCGGGTGATCGAGGCCACCGAGGCCTACTGCCCGTGGGTCACCGTGGTCGGGTCGGGTATCTGCTCGCTCCCCGCCCGCGGACCGGCCCGTTACTTCGGCGGTGAGGAGGCTCTGGTCCGGTGCCTCACCGAAGCCACCGCCGCCGTCACCCCGGTGGAGGTCGGGGTGGCCGACGGATTGTTCGCCGCTCGGCTGGCGGCCCGCGCCGGTGGCATCGTCCCCCCGGGGGCCACACCCGGAATTCCTGGCCCCGTTCCCCCTGGCCGTCCTCGACCGTCCCGAGCTGACCGAGCTGTTGGACCGGTTGGGGCTGCGCACCCTGGGGGATTTCGCCGCCCTCCCCGAGTCCCACGTGCTGGGCCGGTTCGGGGCCGTCGGGGTGGCCTGCCACCGGGTGGCCGGCGGCCGGAGCGGCGAACTGACCGGACTGCGCCAACCGGTGGCCGCCCGGCGGGTCGATGAGCAGCGCCGCGGTGGTCCGCCGGCCGACGTCCGCTCCGCCCCGGTGACGGTGGGTGAGCCCCAGTTCTGGGGCGGGGCCAGCGAGGCCGACACCCGGGCGGCCCGGGCTCTGGGCGCGGTGGCCCATCTCCTCGGCCCCGACGGCGTGGTCACGGCCCGCCTGCAGGGGGGCCGGGGCCCGGCCCAGCGGGCCCGCTTCGTCACCTGGAACGCCGGTCCGTCGGCCGAGGGGACCGACCTCGGTGCCCCCTGGCCCGGTCGGATCCCTCCGCCCGCTCCGGTGGTGGTCCACCCCTCTCCCCTGTCGGCCGAGCTGGCCGACGACGGCGGGCGGGCGGTGGCGGTGTCGGGGCGGGGACTGCTCACCACCCTCCCCCGCCGGCTGTCGGTGGAGAGAGGCCCGTGGTCGGCGGTGACGGCCTGGGCCGGTCCGTGGCCGTGCGACGAGCGGTGGTGGTCGCGGACCCGGCGACGCAGCGCCCGGCTCCAGGCGGTGGCCGGCACCGACGCTCATCTCCTGCTGGCCGAACGGGGCCGCTGGTGGGTCGAAGCCACTTACGGATGACGGTCCGCCCACCATGGCCTACGCCGAACTCCACGCCCACTCCAACTTCTCCTTTCTCGACGGGGCCAGCCATCCCGAAGAGCTGGTGGGGGCGGCCGCCCAGCTGGGATTGTCCGCCCTGGCTCTCACCGACCACAACGGCCTCTACGGGGTGGTCCGCTTCGCCGAGGCGGCCCGGGCCCTCGGCCTGCCCGCCGTCTTCGGGGCCGAGCTCACCGTCACCGGGTCCTCACCGGGGCCCCTCCGCACCGGTGTCCCCGATCCCGACGGCACCCATCTGGTGGTGCTGGCCCGGGACCCCGAGGGGTACGCCCGCCTGAGCCGGGTCATCGCCGAGGCCCACCTGGCCGGCGGGGAGAAAGGACGGCCGGTGGTCACCCTCGACGCCCTGTCCGATCACCACGGGGACCACTGGCACATCCTCACCGGGTGCCGCAAGGGAGCTCTGGCCACCGCCCTCACCACCGGTGGCCCGGCCGCCGCCGGCCACGTCCTCGACCAGCTCATCGAGCGGTTCGGCCGCCACCGCCTGGCCGTCGAGCTGTGGGACCACGGTGACCCCATCGACACCACCCGCAACGACGCCCTGGCCCTGCTGGCCACCGTTCGGGGGGTGGCCCCGGTGGCCACCAACAACGTGCACTACGCCACGCCGGCCCGCTTCCCCCTGGCCACCGCCCTGGCCGCCGTGCGGGCCCGGCGCACCTTGGCCGACCTGGAGGGATGGCTGCCCCCCTCGGCCACCGCCTGTCTGCGGGGGGAGGCCGAGCAACAGCGGCGGTTCGCCCGCTGGCCCGGCGCCGTCGACCAGGCGGCCGCCCTCGCCGCCCAGTGCACCTTCGACCTGCGCCTGGTGGCCCCCCGGCTGCCCGACTTCCCCGTCCCCCCCGGGCACACCGAGCAGACCTGGCTGGTCGAGCTGGTGCGACGGGGGGCCACCGACCGCTACGGTCCCCGCGGCGCCGAACGGGTGGCCGGGGCCTGGGCCCAGCTCGACCGCGAGCTCAACATCATCGGCGCCCTCGGGTTCCCCGGCTACTTCCTCACCGTGTGGGACATCGTGAGCTTCTGCCGGAAGAACGACATCCTCTGCCAGGGTCGGGGGTCGGCCGCCACGTCGGCCGTCTGTTACGCCCTGGGCATCACCAACGTCGACGCCGTCTCCCTCGGCCTGCTGTTCGAGCGCTTCCTCTCCCCCGCCCGCGACGGACCACCGGACATCGACGTCGACATCGAGTCGGGACGGCGCGAAGAGGCCATCCAGTACGTCTACCAGCGCTACGGCCGGCGCCACGCCGCCCAGGTGGCCAACGTGATCACCTACCGGGCCCGCTCGGCCCTGCGCGACATGGGCAAGGCCCTCGGTTATCCCCCCGAGGAGGTCGACGGGTGGGCCAAGTCGATCGACCACGGCGAGACGCTGGCCGCCGGCCAGGACCTGCCGGCGCCGGTCCAGAACCTGAGCGTCGAACTGCTCGACTTCCCCCGCCACCTCGGCATCCACTCGGGGGGCATGGTCATCTGCGACCGTCCGGTGGTCGAGGTGTGCCCGGTGGAGTGGGGACGGATGCCGGGCCGCACCGTGCTGCAGTGGGACAAGGACGACTGCGCCGCCATCGGGCTGGTCAAGTTCGACTTACTGGGCCTGGGCATGCTGACCGCCCTGCACCACATGGTGGATCTGGTCCGGGACTTCCACCACCGGACCATCGACCTGGCCCGCCTCGAACAGGAGCCCGCCGTCTACGACCTGTTGTGCCGGGCCGACACCGTGGGGGTGTTCCAGGTGGAGTCGCGGGCCCAGATGAACACCCTGCCCCGGGTCCGGCCCCGGTGCTTCTACGACCTGGCCATCGAGGTGGCCCTCATCCGCCCCGGGCCCATCCAGGGGAACGCCGTCCACCCCTACATCCGACGGCGCAACGGGGAGGAGCCGGTCACCTATCTGCACCCGCTGATGCAGCCGGCCCTGGAGCGCACCCTCGGGGTCCCTCTCTTCCAGGAGCAGCTCATGCAGATCGCCATCGACGTGGCCGGGTTCAGCCCCACCGAGGCGGACGAGCTGCGCCAGGCCATGAGCGCCAAGCGGTCGGGGGAACGGATGGCCCGCCTGCGGGACCGGCTGTTCGCCGGCATGGCCACCCGGGGGGTGGCCGAAGAGGTGGCCGAGCAGGTCTTCACCGCCCTGGCCGCCTTCGCCAACTTCGGTTTCCCCGAAAGCCACTCGGTGGCCTTCGCCCATCTGGTCTATGCCACCGCCTGGTGCAAGGTGCACTATCCGGCCGCCTTCACCGCCGGCCTGTTGAACGCCCAGCCCATGGGGTTCTGGTCCCCCCAGAGCCTGGTGGCCGACGCCCGGCGCCACGGGGTGGAGGTGCGGCGGCCCGACGTCAACCTCGGTCGGGCCGCCGCCGCCCTCGAACCGGTCGAAGGGGGAGAAGGAGAGAGACAAGGAATAGAGAGAGAAGGGGGAGAACCGAACAGCCCGGGGCCGGCCGGGACGGCCATCCGGCTGGGGATCTCCTCCGTGCGCAGTGTGGGCGAGGAGACGGCCACCCGGATCGAGGAGGGACGGCCGTGGACGGGCATGGAGGACCTGGTGCGCCGGGCCGGGGTGACCCGGGCCCAGTTGGAGGCGCTGGCCACGGCCGGGGCCCTCGACAGCCTGGCCGGGGCGGCCGGGGCCGGCGCCGGGGCGCCGGGCCCGGGTGTGGGGGGCGGGAGCGGCGGCCCAGTCCACGGCCGACCGCCTCCCCGGTGTGGTCACCGGAGCCGACCCGCCGACCCTCCCTCTCCCCACCGACTGGGAGGAGGTGGCCGACGCCCTGTGGTCGCTCGGGATGACCCCCGAGGTGACGGCCATGGAGCTGGCCCGGAGCGGGTTGGACCGGCGCGGGCGTGCTCCCCACCGCCGCCCTGGTCACGCGACCGGCCGGCGACCGGATCACCGTCGGGGGGGTGGTGACCCACCGCCAGCACCCCGAGAGCGCCCACGGGGCGGTGTTCTTGAATCTCGAGGACGAGACGGGCATGGTCAACGTGGTCTGCTCCCGCGGCGCCTGGGTCCGGTGGAAGCCGGTGGCCCGCTCCTCCCCCGCCCTTCTGGTCCGGGGGAGGATCGAACGGTCCGAGGGATCGATGACCCTGGTGGCCGAGCGGTTCGAACCGCTGGCCCTGGGCCCGGTGCCGCCCTCACGGGACTTCCGCTGACCCGGCCGACCGGCCCGGCCCGAGCCGACCGCAATCCAATAGCAACAAATTCGCCTCTTGACTACTAATAGTGGTTCGGTGAACACTAAGAGTGTTGATCCGGAAGTGCCATAAGCAGTGCCGAATAATTCTCATAACTGCACTCAGTCATCAACCAGTAAGCGTCCACAGCACAGAACGCAGTGATGAAGCAGTAGGCGGCGTCGCTCCGACGTCGCACGACCAGAGAATCGGCACAGGAGGCTGGGTCCATGACCGGACAAATTGCAGGTCCAAGTATCTTCACGCTCGAATTGGTGGGGTTCATCACGGCCGTGGCCATGGTGGTAGCGGCCATCGATCTCCTCCGTCTACCCGGGTGGGCCTGGAAACGGGCCGAAGAGAGCAAGGCCGCCTATCTGGTCCTGATCCTTCTCCTCCCCCTGGTCGGCGTGGTCATGTACGTGCTGGGGGCCCGGACCAAGGTGGTCGCCATCGCCTCCGCCGGCCGGGCCGCCAGCCTGCCCTTCGAGCGCTTCGGCGACCTGGCCGCCCAGAAGCAGCGCGAGGAGCAGCGGGACGACGGGTGGCCGGTCGGCACCATCGCCCCGCCGGTGGGGTTCGAGGGCTTCGCCTCCCGGCCCGACGGTTCGTCCACCATCACCGAGGACCAGGTCCGCATGGTGGAGACGGTCACCGCCGAACGGCCCGCCCCCACCGAGGTGTCGGCCACCTTCTTCAGCTCGGGGGCGTCGTCCGGCCACCACCACTCGGCCCGGTCCACCCTCACCCTGGCCCGGCCCTACCGGCCCAAGCAACGCACCCATCTCCCCGACAGCCAGGAGGCCCGACCCACCGTCCCCGCCGGTTGGAAGGCCGACCCCACCGGGCGTCACCAGTTCCGCTACTGGAACGGGTTCCAGTGGACGGAGAGCGTGGCCGACGCCGGCGAGCAGTCGCGGGACGCGGTGGCCTCCTGAAGCCGGTCCGGCGGCCCGGCCCTACCGCCCCAGGCGGGCCAGCCGGGCCACCAGCACCTCGAGCACCGTCTCCCCGGACAGGAGGGTGGTGCCCCGCAACCCCAGGTCGGCCTGGGCCAGGAGGACGATGGCCTGGGCGATGCGGGCCGAACCCATCCGCCGCGACTCGCCCAGCACCTTCTTGGCCGGGAAGCTGTGGATACCCAGGACCTCGGCCGCCTGCTCGGGGGTGGTGACCCCCGATCCGTCCAGGCGGAGCATCTGGCGGTAGTGACGGTGCAGGTTGGCCATGACCACCAGGGGGTGGGCACCGTCGGCGGCCAGCAGGCGCCGGAGCACCGACAGGGCGGTGGCCGTCCTGCCGGCGTCGATGGCGTCGGTCAGGTCCCAGGGGGCCAGCGATCCGGCGTGGCCCAGGAAGGGCTCGAGCTCGGCCACCGATACCGAGGCCCCGGCGCCGTAGGCGGCGGCCAGCATGTCGAGCAGCCCGGCCAGACGGCCCATGTCCGAACCCAGGTGCTCGGCCGCCGCCTTCTGGGCGGCGGCGTCCAGTCGCACCGGCCCGGCCCGGAAGTGATCGGACAGCCACTGCGAGCGGTCGCGACTGGTGCGACCCACCGAGGTGTCCACCACCCGGCCGGCGGCGCCGGCCGCCTTGGACAGGGAGGTGGGCACGGCCTTGCCCCCGCCGCTGACCAACACCAGGGCGGTGGTGGGGAGCGGCTCCTTCAGGTAGTCGTTCAGCCGGCGGGCGTCGGCCGCGTTGAGCTGGCCCACGTCGCGGACCACCACCACCCGGCGCGGGACCAGGAAGGCCGGGGTGGTGCAGGCGTCGATGACCGCCCCCACATCCAGTTCCTCGGCCCCCGGGCCGCCGAACTCCTCGACCACCAGCGAGGGGTCGTCGTCGCCCACCAGCTCCTCGACCAGGGTGTGGGCGGCTTGGGCCACCAGGGCGGGATCGTCCCCCTTGACCAGGGTCACCGCCGCCGCCTCGGTGGCCGTTCCGGCCGCGCTCACCGCCCGCCTCCGGCCACCGGTGCCGGCCGGGCCGACGGCCGGGCCCGCTCGATGGCGGCCAGGGTGGCACAGACCTGGCGGTGGCCGGCCACGTCGTGGACCCGGACGATGCGACAACCGAGGGACACCCCGAGGGCGGCGGCGGCCAGCGACGCCGGTCCCCGCTCCCCCAGCTCCAGCCCGCACACCACCCCGAGGAAGGTCTTGTTGGAGGCCGACAGGAGGAGGGGGAAGCCGAGGTCGGCCAGCCGGTCCGAGGCCCGCAGCAGGGTCAGCGACTGGGCCGCCGTCTTGCCCAGGTCGAGCCCGGCGTCGAGGACGATGCGGTCGGCCGGGATGCCGGCCGCCTCGGCCCGGCCGGACCGCTCGAGGAGGAAGGCGCTGACCGCCGCCACCACGTCGTCGTAGACGGGCTCGGGGTCGGGGATGCGCGGTCCCAGCCGGATGTGGGTGGCCACCACGGTGGCCCCGGCGGCGGCGGCGGCCGGCAGGTAGTCGGGATCGGCGAAGCCGCTGATGTCGTTGCCCACCACCGCCCCGGCGTCATAGGCGGCCCGGGCCACCGAGGCCCGCCAGGTGTCGACCGACAGGGGGACGTCGAAGCGGGCCCGCAGAGCGGCGATGGCCGGGACGACCCGGTCGAGCTCCTCGGCCTCCCCGACGGCCGGGCCCGGTCCGGCCTTGACCCCGCCCACGTCCAGGATGTCGGCCCCCTCGGCCACCAGCAGCTCGGCCCGGTGCACCAGTTGGTCGAGGGCGAAGGTGGCCCCCTTGTCGTAGAAGGAGTCGGGCGTCCGGTTGAGGACACCCATGACCAGAGCCCGCTCGGCGATGTCGACGGTGCGCTCGCCCAGGGTCAGGGTGGTGGCGGGCACGGCCCGCACGCTACCGGCAGGGAGCGGGGTCGGTCGGGTCAGAACAGCCGGGCCGACAACGCCTTGCGGTAGCGGGCGGTGCGGGGGTCGGCCGGCCCCAGGGTCTCCAGCAGGTCGACGAACTCCTGGCGGGCGGCGTCGTCGTCGCGCACCTTGTCGAGCAGCCCGTCGAGGAGGGCGTCGACGTCGGAGGCGGCCACGTCGACCTCCTGGGAGGAGAGACGGGCCTCGGCCATCAGCACCCGGGTGTCGGCCGTTTCGGGGATGCGCCGGAGCAGGGCCATGGCCTCGTCGCTCTGGCCGCCGTCGATGAGCATGCGGGCCAGGGCGGTGATGGCCCCCTCGTGGTCGGGCTGCAGCTCGAGGGCCTGGCGCAGCAGGTCCGGCGACCCGGTCAGCAGCCCCTCCTCCACCAGCCGGTCGGCCTCCGTCGGTGCCGGGGTCAGCCGGGCCACGAACTCGGCCACCGCCGGCTCGGGCTGGGCCCCGACGAAAGCGTCGACCACCTTGCCGTCCTTGAGGGCGAACACGGCCGGAATGGACTGGACCTGAAAGCTGCCGGCGATGGCCGGGTTCTCGTCCACGTTGACCTTGGCCAGGGCCACCGCCCCGTCGGTGGCGTCGACGACCTTCTCGATGATGGGCCCCAGGGTCTGGCACGGACCGCACCAGGGGGCCCACAGATCGACCACCACCGGGAGGTCGGACGAGCGGCGCAGGACTTCCTCTTCGAAGGTGGCATCGGTGACATCGACCATCGGCTCACGATACCGGGAGGACCCCTCCCGCCGGTCAGCTGCTGGGGCTTGGAAGAGAGCCGCGCCGAGTAGCGTCGTATCCATGGATGCAGGGCAGGTTGCCACCGGTGTCGAGGTCGAGGGGATCGACCGGGACGGGGTCACCACCTGGATGGCCGCCGCCATCCCCGACGCCCAACCGCCCTTCGAATTCGACCTCATCGCCGGGGGGCGCTCCAACCTGACCTACCGGGTGGCCGACCGCACCGGGCGCACCTTCGCCCTGCGCCGGCCCCCGGTGAGCCACGTCCTCCCCACCGCCCACGACATGAAGCGGGAGTACACGGTCATCACCGCCCTCGGTCCCACCGGGGTCCCGGTGCCCCACACCCTCGGGCTGTGCACCGACGACGCCGTCAACGGCGCCCCCTTCTACGTGATGTCCTTCGTGGAGGGCCACATCGTGCGGGACGAACGGGCGGTGGCCGCTCTGACCATGGAGGCCCGCCGGCACGCCGGCGAGGCCCTGGTCGACACGCTGGCCCAACTCCACGCGGTGGACGTGGACGCCGATTGGACTGGGCCACTTCGCCCGCCGGGAGGGGTACATCGCCCGCCAGCTCAAGCGGTGGCACGACCAGTTCACCCACTCGACGGTGGACGGCCAGCCCGGTCCGGCCGTGGTCGACCGGGTCCACGACCTTTTGGCCGCCCGCATCCCCGCACAACAGGGGGACGTCATCGTCCACGGGGACTACCGGTTGGACAACACCGTGCTCGACGACGACGGCAACGTGGTGGCCATCCTGGACTGGGAGATATGCACCCTGGGCGACCCCCTGGCCGACCTCGGACTGCTCCTCGTCTACTGGGCCGAGCCCGAGGACGGTGACCACTCGCTGGTGGGGGTGGCCCCCACGGCCCTGCCCGGCTTCGCCCGGCGGGCCGACCTGCTGGCCCGCTACGGGGCCTTGACCGGACGGGACGTCTCGGGGATCGCCTACTACCGGGCCTTCGGCTTCTGGAAGTTGGCCTGCATCCTCCAGGGCGTCTACGTGCGCTACGTGGGTGGGGCCGGTGCGGGTGACCGGACCGGCGTCGACCAGTTCGCCGACCATGTGGGGCGACTGGGGGAACGGGCCCTGGCCGAGGTGGAGTCGCTGTGAACCGTCCCGATCCGGGCGACCTGCTGCGCTACGACCCGGCCTGGGGTCAGCCCGGCCACCCCCCACTGTCGGCCCCGGTGCTGGTGGTGGGGCTGGAGGGCTGGGTGGACGCCGGCATGGGATCGTCGGCGGCGGTGGAGACGTTGATGGCCTCTTCGGCCAACCAGGAGGTGGCCACCTTCGACACCGAGCTGCTCATCGACCAACGGGCCCGGCGCCCCATCGCCCGGTTGGAGGACGGGGTCACCACCGAGCTGACCTGGCCGGCCATCCGGGTCACCACGGGCAAGGACCGGGTGGGGGCCGACATCGTCTACCTGACCGGACCGGAGCCGGATTTCCTGTGGCCCACCTTCATCGAGGCCACGGTGGGGCTGGTGCGCACCCTGCAGGTGCGCACCGTGGTCGGGTTGGGGGCCTTCCCCGCCCCCACTCCCCACACCCGACCGGTGCGACTGGCTTCCACCGTGCCGCCCCAGTCGGCCGACCTGGTGGGCCGGGTGGGCACCGTGCAGGGGACGCTCGAAGTGCCGGCCGGCGTGCAGGCCGCTCTGGAGGTGGCCCTGGGCCAGGCCGACGTGCCGGTCATCGGCTTGTGGGCCCGGGTCCCCCACTACGTGTCGGCCATGCCCTACCCCGAGGCCAGCGCCGCCCTCATCGAAGGTCTGTGCGCGGTGACCGGCCTGGTGCTGGACAGCTCGTCGTTGCGCCGGGCCGGGGACGACTCCCGCCGCCAGGTCGACGAGCTGATCGGGGCCAACCCCGAGCATCTGGACATGGTGCACCGACTGGAGATGGCCCTCGACTCCGAACCGGCCGCCGCCCCCGGGTTGGACATGAACGTCCCCACCGGGGACGAGATCGCCGCCGAGCTGGAGCAGTTCCTCCGAGGCGAAGGCCACTGACCACCGAAGTCAGCGGGTCCTCAAGGTGGGTGACGTCACCCGGCCTGGGCGGCCGCCTCACGTTCCAGCGGGGTGAGGGGCGAGACCACCGAGGCGGCCGAGGCGGCCAGTAGGGCCGAAGGATCACGACAGTCGGGACAGACCGGCCACACCCGCACCTCGTTGTTGCTGTTCTCCTCGGCCACCCATCGCCCGTCCGGACTGGACGACACGTCGTCGAGGGCGGAATCGTCCCGGTCGACCTGCATGAGCTGGCCGGTGGTGGCGTCCCATACCCGCAGGGTGTCGTCGCCACTGGAGGTGATGATGTACCCCCCGGCGGGTGTGTACACGACGCCGGTGACCCCCCGGCTGTGGCCGATGAGCTCCAGGACGGGCCGGTCGGTGGTCACGTCGACCACCGTCACCGAACTGTCCCAGCTGGCCAGGGCCAGCCGGTCGCCGGCCGGGTCGAAGGCGATCTGCGACAGCTGCTGGTGCTGGTTGAAGGTCTCGTAGGGCCGGGCATCGTCCAGGTGGCCCACCGTCACCTGCCCGCAGAACGTGTAGACGGCCACCAATGCGTCGTGGGTCGAAATGGCCGGACGATCGTCGCCCGTACAGGACTGGGGCCAGCCGTGCCCCACCACCACGTCATGATCGGCCAGGTCGGCCACGTGCAAGCCGCCGGAGCCGTCGGCCACCACCAGGTAGCGGTCGTCCGGGCTCAAAGTCACGCCCTCCACGGTGGTGGCGGGCAGGGTGAAGACGACCCGCCCGGTGGAACCGTCGGCCACCTGCACGGTCGAAGTGGCGGCCTGATCGTTCCAGGTGGCGGCCAGTCGGCCGTCGTCGCTCACCACCACCCCCTCGTTCTGCTGGTCGGTACTCAACACCGGGGAGCCGGGTACCAACCGGCCGCTCGGGAGCAGCCAGGTCTGCAGCTCGATGTCGTTGCCGATGCGGGCCATGGCCACCAGTTTGTGGGGCTGCCAGCCGATCTCGTTGCCGCACCCACACAGCTCGGTGGGCAGGGTCAGCAGCCATGCTCCCCCGGCGCGGTACGTGCGGGCCGTCCCGTCCTCGGCCATGGCCGCCACTGTGGTGCCGTCGGGACCGAAGACGACGGCGTGGATGTCGGCCGTCTGGCCGTGCAGGGCGACCAGCTCCTCCCCGGTGCCGACGGCCCACACACCGCCCGATCCGTCGGCGTTGCCCACGGCCACCTCCTGACCGTCGCCGCTGACGGCCAGGTTGCCCACGGCGGTGTTGGTCACCGGGGTCAGCACCTTCTCGAAGGTCCAGGTGGTGGTGTTCCACAGGTCGATGTCGGCCGACAGGTCGCCCGGTCCGTTGAGGTCGACGCCCACGGCCAGCAGGTTCCCGCCCACCGCCACCGGATCGGGGCTGGAACCGGTCGACACCTCCTGGTCGGTGGGAGGGGCCAGATGGTCGAGGGTCTGACCGGTGCCCATGTCGAAGACCGAGCTGAAGCCGGCCCCCGTCCCCACCACCAGCGCCCGTCCGTCGGAGGTGAAGGCCAGGCTGAAGTTGTCGTTGAGACCGGGAAAGGCGAAGCGGACGGTGGCGGTGGACAGGTCCCACACGGTGGTGCCGAGGTTGGTGGTGGCGGCCAGCAGGGAGCCGTCGGGGCTGAAGGCCAGGGCGTTGACCTGACCCCGGCCCACCAGCCGGGAGCGCACCGCCCCGGTGGACGGATCGAGGAGGTCGACCCCACCGCGGACCCCGACGGCCAACCACCGGCCGTCGGGGGTGTAGGCCACGGCACCGAGGGTGGCGGCCACGTGGTGCCGGAAGAGGATGTGGCCGGTCCGACTGTCGGCCACCAGCACCTCCCCGGTGCACAGGCTCTGGGCCAGGCGGGTGCCGTCGGGGCTGTAGGCGATGGAGGGGCCGCCGTTGAATCCGCACTGCAGGGAGGACTGGGTGGGAAGGGCCGCCCGTACGGCCGAGGCGTCGACCGCCTGGCGCAGGGCGGCCACGGCCTGCTGGTCGGGTTCGGTCTGGACGGCCTGGCGGCCCAGGAGCACCGACACCTCGGGGTCCCCGGACAACTCGTTCTCGCTCTCGGCCGCCAGGGCCTGGGCCCTGTCGGTCCGCCCCGCACTGACCGCCTGGTTGCGGGAGACCAGAGCCAGCACGCCCAACCCGACGGCCACCACCGCCACCACCAGGCTCACCGTGGCCAGGGTGCGCTGACGGCGGGCGGCGGCCCGCCGGCTGGCCAGTACGTACTCGTTCTGCACGGTGGTGGGGGCCGGCTCGGCTTCGGGCGAGGTACGGGCCAGCCAGTTCTCCGCCGCCTTCAACTCGCTGCCCCGTAACAGGAAGCTCCGGTCGCGACCCTCCTCGTCCCACTCCAGGGCCTTGACCAGCCAGCGGGTGTGCTCCCTGGTGGCGGCCAGGTCGGTGTCGAGGGCCCGGACCACCCGGTCGAGTGAGGCGGCGAAGTCGTCCGTGTCGGTGAAGGGGATCCAGTTGCGGTTGCGGATCTCTTCGGGGATGGACGGGTCGGGCACCGGTGCCCGCAGCACGGGGACGATGCGCTTCTCCAGGCTGCGGGCGTAGGTGACCTCCTGCTCGCAGAAGTCGGACGTCACCGAGTGCGGGGTGATGACGAACAGGAAGGCGTCGGACCCCTCGATGGCCGTGCGCAGGGCCTGGGGGAACACCTCGGTGTCGGCGATGCCCCGGGTATCGATCCACACCGATTTGCCCCGCTCCTCCAGCGAGGAGGCAACCCGCTGTACGAAATCGGTGTCCCGACGAGAGTACGAGACGAAGACGTCGGCCATGGTCCTCCCGCCCGGATGGGGCACCGTGTCTGCTGGGCGTTCTCCCGGGTTCAACATTAACGCCGGGCCCGGAAGCCGAAGGGCCCAGCCCGTACTATGCGGCCATGGTGGAAGTGGTCGGGTGACGACCGGCGGAACGACCAGCGCGGCGGCGTGGCTGGCCGCCGTGCGTGACGCCGAACGCCGCGGGGAGCTGCTGTCGGCCTTCGACCTGGCCGGGCGGGGTCTGGACGAGCATCCGGGCCACACCGGACTGCGCTACCGCTCGGTGCTGGCCCTGGCCCGGGCCGGGTCCACAGCCCAGGCCGAGTTGCGCTTCGTCCAGCTGGAGCTGGCCTCGATCGTCTCCGAAGACGTCGACGCCCTGGCCGCCCGCATCCAAAAGGACCGGGCCCTGGCCGCCACCGGCATGGAACGACGTCGGCTGGCCGGGCAAGCGGCCGCCGCCTACGGGACCGTCCGTGACCGGACCGGCGGGTACTTCCCCGCCATCAACGCCGCCACTTTGACACTGGTGGCCGGCCACCCGGACGCCTCCCGGAGGCTGGCCGCCGAGACACTGACCCTGGTGGCCGAAAGCGGTGACACCGGCTATTTCGCCGCCGCCACCGAAGCGGAGGCCCGTCTCCTCCTGGGGGACGAGGACGAGACCCGGGCCGCCCTGACCCGGGCGACGGCTCTGGCCGACGGTGACTTCGGCGCGGTGTCGACCACCCGCCGCCAACTACGGACGGTGTGCGCCGAGCTCGGCATCGACCCCGATATCCTGTCGGCCCTGTCCGGACCGGCGGTGGCCCACTTCTGCGGGCACATGATGGCCGGCAAGGACGCCGACGGCCGGTTCCGGAGTGAAGCGGAGACAGCGGTGGCGGCCGCCATTTCAGCCGCCTGCCAGCAACGTCCGGTCGGGTTCGCCTACGGCTCCCTGGCCAGCGGTGGCGACATCCTGTGGGCCGAAGCCCTCTTGGCCGGCGGAGCCGAGGTCCATGTGGTGCTGCCCTTCGCCGAGGAGGAGTTCGTGCGCACCTCGGTGGCCCCGGCCGGCGGTACGTGGGAGCGGCGCTTCCGGCGGTGCCTGGGGGCAGCCGCCTCGGTGCGCCAGGCCACCGAGGGCGCCTACCGGGGAGACGACGTCCTGTACGGCTACGGGTCGGCGTTGGCCATGGGGTTGGCCCTGCTCCGGTCCCGCTACCTCGATGCCGATGTGCACCAGCTGGCCCTGTGGGACGGCCGGCACGCCACCGGACCGGCGGGGACGGGGGCCGACGTGGCCCTGTGGCGCACCACCGGACACGACACGGTAGTGGTATCTCCGACCGTGGCCGGGGCCAAGCCGAAGGCCAACGGGCAGTCCAAAAAGAACGAGGCCGACGAAAAACAGGAGCGGGCCGGAGGGCCACACCGGGTGGTCCGGGCCATGCTGATGGGCGATGTCCGCGGCTTCTCCAAACTGAGCGACGACCAGCTCCCCGCTTTCATCGACGTCGTCCTCGGCTCCTTCGCCCGGGTGCTGGCCGACTACCCCGGCCAGGTCGACTTCGCCAACACCTGGGGGGACGCCCTGTTCGCCGTATTCACCGATCCGACCGTGGCCGCCCACTGCGCCCTCGGCCTGCAGGATGCCGTAGGTGCCCTCGACATGGCCGGCGTCGGCCTTCCGGACGACTTGGCCTTCCGCCTTTCGGGACACGTCGGCCCCGTCTTTCCGGTGACCGACCCCGTTCTGCAGCGGTCGGCGTTCATGGGCAGCCACGTGAGCCGGACCGCCCGCATCGAGCCGGTCACGCCCCCGGGTGCCGTCTACGTGACCGAACCGTTCGCCGCCGCCCTGGAGTTGTCCGGCGACGGCACCGTCGGCTGTGACTACGTGGGCCACCTGCCGGCGGCCAAGGACTACGGGCGGCTGCGCATGTACCGGATCTGGCGCCGGGAGACTTGACCGCTCAGTTCAGCAGAGCAAGAGCGTGCCGGGCCATGGGCACTGCCAGCGCGCCGGCGTTGTGCTGGCGGATGAGATGGTCGGCGTAGAAGGCGAAGAAGACCAGGGTGATGAGGAGCACGGCCACCACCACGGCCAGCAGGGCCCACGGGGCTGAACGCCGAGGCTTCCCCCCGTCCATCAGGGCCGGCAGACCGGCGGTGGGGAAGGCGGGCTGGCGGCCCCGGCGGCCCCGGGTGGTGGAGGCCGGGACCACGAAGGCGGGCAGTTCGGTCACGATGCGGCGCATCTCGTCGCGGCTGGTGGCCTCGGCCAGCTCGCCCAGCCGGATCTGATAGTCGCTCTGGCTGATCAGACCCCGCTCGGCCGCCCGGTCCAGGAGGTGACCGAAGGTGGTGCGGTCATCGTCGGTGACCGGCGGCAGGGCCGGCCGGTGACCGTTCCCATTGCCATTGCCATTGCCATTGCCATTCCCATTGCCATTGCCATTGCCATTGCCATTGCCGTTGGCGGTGGGAGCGAAAGTGGTCAGGAATTCCGCCACCCCGTGGGTCTCCACCAGTTCGGGGACGGGTACCGGTCCGTGGTCGTCCGGGGCCACCTGAGGGTCCACCGGCCAGGGGCGGCCGTCGGCGGCATCTTCGGGCATCTCCTCAATTGTGGGGGGAACTGCGGCCACATGCAACCACTGATCCCCGGACGGTAGCGTTCGGCCATGCTGGTGGACGGTGTGATCGGGTTCGACCCGAGCGAAGTGATCGAAACGGCCCGGCTGGCCGAACGGGTCGGCTACGACGCCCTGTGGACGGCCGAGGTCAATCACGATCCCTTCTTTCCCCTGGTCCGGGCGGCCGACACCACCGAGCGGTTGGAGTTGGGCACGGCCATCACCGTGGCCTTCGCCCGCAGCCCGATGACCCTGGCCGTGGCGGCCAACGACCTGCAGGCCCAGTCCCAGGGACGGTTCCTGCTGGGGCTGGGCTCGCAGATCAAACCGCACATCGAGAAGCGCTTCTCCATGCCGTGGTCGCACCCCGCTCCCCGGATGCGGGAGATGGTGCAGGCCATCCGGGCCATCTGGGCCAGCTGGGCCGACGGCAGCAAGCTGGCTTTCCGCGGCGAGTTCTACCGGCACACCCTGATGACCCCCATGTTCGACCCCGGTCCCAATCCCTTCGGCAACCCGCCCATCTTCGTGGCCGGGGTGGGCGAGCACATGACCGAGGTGGCCGGCGAAGTGGCCGACGGGTTTCTGGCCCACCCCTTCGGCACCGACCGCTACATCCGGGAGGTGACCATTCCCGCCCTCGAGCGCGGCCTGGCCAAGGCGGGTAAGACCCGGACCGACATGCAGGTCTCCTACCAGGGCATGGTGGTAACCGGAGCCGACGAGGCCGACTTCGCCGCCGCCACCAAGGCGGCCAAGACCCAGCTGGCCTTCTACGGCTCGACCCCCGCCTACCGGCCCGTCCTGGAGCTGCACGGCTGGGGGGCACTACAGACCGAGCTCAACACCCTGTCGAAGCGGGGCCAGTGGGAGGCCATGGCCGACCTCATCGACGACGAGATGCTCCGCACCTTCGCCGTGGTCGCTGAGCTGGACCAGATCGCCGGATTGGTGCGGTCGCGGTTCGACGGCCTCATCGACCGGTTCAGCTTCTACGGCAACAACTTTCCCGTCGACCCCGAGCGATGGGCCGGGGTGCTGGCCGGCTTCAAGTAGTCAGACCACCACGTTGACCAGACGGGGGGGTCGGGCGATGACCCTACGGGCCTCCCCCCCGGCCAGCGCCTCGACCACCGGCGGGGTGGCCAGGGCCAGGGCTTGGGCGTCGGCTTCGCCGATGTCGGCCGGCACCTCCAAACGGTGGCGGACCTTGCCGTTGACCTGAACCACCATGGTCACCGACTCCTCGACCAGGAGAGCGGGGTCGGCCACCGGCCAGGGGCGACGGTGGATGTGGTCGCCGCGGCGACGCTCCCAGGCTTCGGCCGTGATGTGGGGCGTCATGGGAGCCATCACCAGCAGCAGGGTGTCGACGGCTTCCGGAATGACATCCTGGTGGGCACCGTCCCGCACGTAGGGGACCAGCAGGTTGACGAACTCCATGCAGGCGGCCACCGCCGTGTTGTAGGACCAGCGCTCGAAGTCGCGGTCGATGCGGTCGATGAGCCGATGGGTGGCCCGCCGGACGGCCACATCGGCGTCGCTCACCGGCCCACTCCGCAGCACCACAGCCTCAGACGGGACAGCCAGGTTCCAGACCCGGTCGAGGAAGCGGGCGCAGCCGTCGATGACGCTGTCGGTCTGGTCGCTCCAGTCCATGTCATCGGCCGGCGGCCCGACGAAGAGGTGGAAGAGGCGGAGGGCGTCGGCCCCCACCGTGTCGATGTAGCGGGCCGGGGCCACCAGGTTGCCCTTGGACTTGGACATTTTGGTCCCGTCCATCCGGATCATGCCCTGGGCGTAGTAGCGGGCGAAGGGCTCGCGCAGCTCCTTGGGGCCGAGGCCCACATCGGCCAGGGCCTTGGTGAAGAAGCGGGCGTAGAGCAGATGGAGGATGGCGTGCTCGATGCCCCCGATGTACTGGTCGACCGGCATCCAGTGACGGGCGATGTCCGGATCGAAGGGCAGCTCGGGTGTCCACGGGTCGGTGAACCGGAGGAAGTACCACGACGAGTCGACGAAGGTGTCCATGGTGTCGGTCTCGCGGGTGGCCGGGCCGCCATCGATGGGACAGGTGGTGTGGAGGAACCCGGGGTTGGTGGCCAGGGGGGACTGGCCGGTGGGGAGGAACTCGACGTCATCGGGAGCGACCACCGGGAGCTCCGAGGCCGGCACGGGCACGATGCCGTGGTCGGGGCAGTAGACGACGGGGATGGGGCAGCCCCAGAAGCGCTGGCGGGAGACCAACCAGTCGCGCAGGCGGTAGTTGACCTTGCGCTCCCCGATGCCCTCGGCCTCCAGCCAGTCGATGGCCCGGGCCTTGGCCTCGTCCACGTCGAGGCCGTCCAGCCACTCACTGTTGATCTTGAGACCGGTGCCGGCGTAGGCGCCGCCGGGCCCACCACCCGGGCCGCCGTGCTCGTCCCACCCCTCGGGGGGCTGGACGGTGCGGACCACCGGCAGCCCGTAGGCCTGGGCGAAGTCCCAGTCGCGGGCGTCCTCGGCGGGCACGGCCATGATGGCGCCGGTGCCGTAGCCCATGAGCACGTAGTCGGCCACGTAGACGGGGACCGGGCGCCCGGTAAAGGGGTTGATGACCGAGGATCCGGTGAAAGCTCCGTGGCGGGTCAGGCCCTCGGCGCCGTGCTCGGCCATGCGCTCGAGGTCGGTGGCCAGGGCCGACCGGGCCCGCAGGTCGTCCACCTCGGCCCGGTGGTCGGGGGTGGTCAGGGCGTCGACCAGGGGGTGCTCGGGGGCCACCACGGCGTAGGTCATGCCGAAGCTGGTGTCGGGGCGGGTGGTGAAGACACGGAGGGCCAGGCCGTCGCCGTCCTCGACCACCAGGTCGAACTCGGCCCCCTCGGAGCGACCGATCCAGTTGCGCTGCATGGTCTTGACCCGCTCGGGCCAGTCGAGTTCCTCGAGGTCGGCCAGCAGCTCGTCGGCGTAGTCGGTGATCCGGAAGAACCACTGCTCGAGGTTGCGCTTGACCACCAGGTCGCTGGAGCGCTCGCAGGTGCCGTCGGGCAGGACCTGCTCGTTGGCCAGGACGGTCTGGCAGCCGGGACACCAATTGACCGGGGCGTTGGCCCGGTAGGCCAGGCCGGCCTCGAGGAAGCGCTCGAAGATGACCTGGTTCCAGCGCATGTACTCGGGATCGTGGCTGCGGATCTCGCGGCGCCAGTCGTAGACGGCCCCGAGGGAGATGACCGAGGCCTTGAGCTCCTGAATGCGGGCGTCAGTGAAAATGCGGGGGTGGGTGCCGGTCTTGATAGCGGCGTTTTCGGCGGGGAGACCGAAGGAATCGAAACCCATGGGGGAAAGGACGGCGTAGCCCAGCATGGTGCGGTGGCGGACCAGCAGGTCACCGAAGGTGTAGTTGCGGACATGGCCCATGTGGGCGGGGCCGGAGGGGTAGGGGTACATGCTGAGCACATACCAGGGCGGGCGCGGGTCGTCGGCGTCGACCTGGTAGGTACCGTCGGTGGCCCAGCTCTCCTGCCACTTCTTCTCGACCTCGATGGGGTCGTAGGCCCGTGCCATAGGAGAGGATGGTACCGGGGCGCCGATGGCAGACCGGTTTCCCCCATCACTCACAGTCGGGAGACTCGGCTCGGTCGCGGGGGACGACAGCAGGGGCCCGAGGGCGGCTGATCACCGTTTGCTGACTGGGACATTGCGCACCGGCAACGGGATCGCGTAGCTTCTGCGCCCAAAGCGGCGAGCGACGGGGCCGCACAGCCCACCTGCCCATGGGAGCCAACTAAATGCAGGACTTCCGGACACTTATCGTGTGCCCGAACTGCGGAGAAGCGGCCCGGACCACCCTGCTCGGGTCGCCAGAGGCAAGTCGGTCGGTCGAAGGCGAGTGCGTGCTCCGCCGGTGCCTCACGTGCCTCAACCTGTGGTGGGTGGACTGGTCCCCCGCTCCGGTTTGGGCCACCAGCCTGGGCTCCGCAGGGTGGGGCGTCGACGGCGGGGGGCGGTGCGAACGGGCGGTTGCGACCACACCAGCGAGTTCGGTATCAGTTAGTCACCGGCGAGTCCGACCGACCGGTCAATCGATTGTCAGGCGACCTTCCGGTTTCTGACCGCCTTCAGCCGGGCCGGCTTCTTCTGGTCGGCAGGAATGGAAGCCACGTAGGCCAGCTCGATGAGGCAATCGCGGCAAAGGCGTCCGAAGGTGTGCCCGGTCCGGAGTTGCTTTCGCTGGCGACGCGAGACCTTGGACACGAGGCCCTTCCAACCGCACCGATGGCAGACGCCGGGACGTTGCTTGCCCGGATCTACGGTCCCATGAACTGCGGCCATCACAAGAACGTCGCTTTTGCTGCCCGCAACCTCATGATTCTGATATCGGCCCAACACGTCGCAAACTGTATGCAAGCGCAATCGTCATTTCGGGGACCCTCCGTGACGATCCTAATACCGTCCGTGACAAAAGTCTGCGAGCTTTCTTGACGGGAGAGGCAAAGGCTGAAGGCCACGAGGACGATTGAGCAGGTCATGACGTCCGAAACACCGCCCGCATGGATGCCTCGCCCTTAGGGGCCAATGGGTCTGGGAAAGTAGGACGGTGTTCGTCACTAACCACGTGCTTTCCGGAGCAATTATCGGTCAGGCTCTTCCCCAACAGCCGGCGACAGCCTTCGTCGTCGGACTGGGGTCCCACCTGTTGCTCGATGCCTGCCCTCACTGGAGCTGCGACAAGGGCCTGTCCGACTGGAAGGACCGGTTTCTAAGGGCAGCAAAGCGAGACGGGATCATGGGACTCGCCACAGCCGCCATCGTCGTAGGTGCCCAAAAGGAGGCGCGGCTCTCGACTGTGGCCGCTATAGCCGGGGCCGTCCTGCTCGATTTGGACAAGCCGATCCTGCACTTCATCGGGGTGAAGCCCTTTCCCGAGGTAGTAAACCGGATCCACAAGCGCATCCAGAATGAATCCCCTAACGGACTTCTGAACGAGATCGTCTACGGGGTCTCGTTTGCCTCGCTCAGCACGGCCCTGATGACCCGAAAGCGCCGACCAGGGTCCATGAGTCGTCGGGACCCCTCGGTCTAGGCAGTTCTCAGTCTGCTTTGTTCACACTCCGTTAGCGGAAGCGACATCGACAGGCAACGCTGGCCGATTACTTTGCAGTGAGGCTGGCGTTCATCCATCGAACCCACAAGATTTCTAGATTTCATCTTGATATCTGCGCTGGGGACTCGTAAGTTCTGGCCTAGACACAACCTGGTGAAATTGCAGCTTCTTTTCCACCCTGAGGGCAGCGAAGAAGTTGGAGGACGAAGCAAAGCGATTCAAGGCGGCCAGTTGTCGGGCTGACAGCCAATCTCAGAAGTGGTGCGCCAGTGCCGTTCCCAAATTCGGGAGCCTAGACAGAGGGCAAGGTAAATGGATGCTTGGCGACGTGGAGCATCGCACCAAGTGCAACCCGAGACCGATGCATTCTGAGCCGACGGTGAGCGTCGTGATTCCGGCGAAGAACGAAGCTCGAAATCTGCCGCATGTTTTTTCCGGATTGCCGAGTGACGACTACGAGTTGATCCTGGTCGACGGCGATTCCACGGACGGCACCGTTGAAGTTGCTCGCCGACTGCGACCGGAAATCACAATCATCGGTCAGACCCGCAAGGGAAAGGGCAATGCACTTGCCTGCGGGTTCGCTGTTGCTAACGGAGATTTCATCGTCATGCTCGACGCTGACGGGTCCACAGACCCCGCAGAGATTCCGCGCTTCGTCGAGGCGCTCAAAGACGGGGCCGATTTCGCCAAGGGGTCGCGGTTTTTGGAAGGTGGCGGAAGCAGTGACATAAGCCGGCTCCGCCAAATGGGGAACTTCTGGCTGAACAAAATCGTCAATCTTGCATATGGCACAAGGTATACGGATCTTTGTTACGGGTTTAACGCGTTTCGACGCGAATGTCTTTCAGTTCTCGACCTCGAGCCGGGGGATTTCGGGCAATGTTATGAAGAGGCCATGTTGTGGGGCGACGGATTCGAAGTCGAGACGCTGATTAACGTCCGCGTGGCCAAGGCGGGTCTTCGCGTCGCCGAGGTTCCGAGCTTCGAGCGAACTCGCTATTACGGAGCAAGCAATTTGAATGCAATGTCTGACGGCCTACGTGTGCTGAGGACCATTCACTCCGAGAGACAGCGCGGTAACCGTCGGGCTGTCGCCTCATCTTCGGCAGCTCAGCGGGCGAACGGCGCATCATGGTCAGGGCTATCTACAGTGATTGAGGAAGCGAGCTAGCCTCACGGCGACGCTGCCATTGGGCTGAGGGGCTATAGCGGAAACGGATATGGCCACCTGGCATCACCTTACGGATCCGCATACGGATCACAATTTCGCGCCGGAGCCGTCCTTGAATCTTCCCTCCGTAACGGTAGTGATATGTGCTTACACAGAGAGTCGCTGGGTTGATCTCTGTGCTGCACTCGACTCCCTGAGGACCCAAACCTGGCCGGCACAGCAGCAAGTACTCGTCATTGACCACAATCCCCACTTGTTGAGCAGGGCGGTCAATGCCTTCTCCCAGGCAGACGTCGTTGAGAACATGGGAGAGAAAGGTCTCGCAGGGGCCCGGAATACGGGCGTTGAACTTTCTCGAAATGAGATCGTTGCCTTCCTTGATGACGACGCCGTTCCCCATCCCAATTGGATCGAAGAGCTGGTCCGTCCATATCTCGATGATGCGATACAAGGCACGGGCGGAGTCGCTCGAGCAAACTGGATTGAAGGGGCGCCAAAATGGTTCCCCTCTGAGTTCAACTGGGTTGTCGGATGCAGTTACCGAGGTTTACCGTCGGAAGTCGCCCCAATTAGAAATCCGATTGGGGCGGCAATGTCATTCCGGCGCTCGGTCTTCTCTCAGATTGGAGGATTCAACAGCGAAGTAGGCCGTGTGGCGACCATACCGCTGGGTTGCGAAGAAACCCTCCTCGGGATCCGCGTCCTGCAACACTACGGGTACGGATCAATACTTCATATACCTACCGCAGTTGTCGACCACACAGTGGGCCCCGAACGGAAATCGATCCATTACATGGCAAGACGCTGCTTCGCCGAGGGAATTTCCAAAGCCTCCGTTGCCAAGTTGGTCGGCCCCTCGGATGCTTCATCAGCAGAGCGAGCGTACGTATCGCGGGTGCTGCCGGGTCGACTGAAGCAAGAGGCACTTCGATTGATGCGCGGCGATTTACAAGGCGCGGCAGTGTCGTCTGCCGTACTGGTCGGACTCTTGCTGACCACAATCGGTTACGGCCTAGGCCGTGCCGGATTGAGCGGACCTATCACCCGATGGCTCGTCGGACGAACGGAGCAATCCCCCGATATCGGGAAGCGCATAGCTAGTCCATGGCAGAGATTAAGGAACAGAACCTGATCCTGTCATAAGAAAAAAATGGCGAGGTCCATCCTCTACCACAAGCGAAAGCTCAGATGTGTGGATCGCTGCCTCCTTCTTCGGCAATCAGCTTTCGAATCTCGGCAATTTCGTCTTTGCTGTTAGTGAGCTCTGGATTCGGCGACGGCTCGTTTGCGAGTCTGCTTTCCGACGACGGAGTCGCATACAGGACGCGAAACACGGTAGGAGAAAATAATGACGCCTCAATCAACAGAGCCGCCAGATATCCCGATGCAACGCCCGTCAAACCAAATACTGCGCCCAATGAAGCTGCCAATCCGACTTCTAGACCGCCACCAATCGTCGTCCAAAGTGCCGCTTGCCGCATCCGACCACGAACTCGAGCGATTGCCACATAGTGAGATTTGATCGCAGAGGGATAGGTAGTGAATCCCAAAATAACCATCGCAGTCGTTGCCGATTGGTAGGTTGATCCGAAGATTCCCAGAATGAACCCCGAAAACACTAAGAAGAAGGGTCCTGTGCAGGCAGCTAGCGCTAGACAGATTCTCATCGTCTTCCGCACCTCAATCCGGAGTGTCTCATCGTCCCCTGGTGCCACCGCAAAGAGAACAGTGGATAGATGCGAGGGAATCACATTTACGAATCCAACCACCAGAATCGCCGCGGTGTAGGCAGCGTCCGCGGTGGCGCCGACGATCGAGACAACAACGATGGGAAGGATAAGCGGAGGCGCAAGAATTGAGAGATTAAGTGAATGATGTCCAACCATCAGTCGCCGCTTCTCTATCAATAGCTTGAAATCAAAATGCGCAGGTTGTTTTCTCGTTACACCCCACAACGAGCGACCAATTGTCCCCAACGAAATAACCAATCCTATTAACCATGACAACACCAATTCAGTACCAGATCTAGATGGCCAAACCCATATGAGAATCGGCAGTATCATCAGTTTGCTGACGGAGAATACGGCGTTGCGTTTTAGTTGAAGATCTCCCCTCAATAGCCCGATAGATGAATCATCTAAGACGACCAGAATCGTCGTAATGGCTGTTAGTAGGGCAAAAATGCAAAGACCTGTCGGGCCGGCCACACCTCGGCCGATTCCATTCTTTATTTTGTCAAATACGATCCACGTAATGCTAGAAAAAATGATAGCCACCATTGCAGCTCCAGCAGCAGACGTTAATATGAGTGAGCGTGCGTTTGACTGGCTCCGGCTCAACTCACTAATAATGAGAGTACTGAGACCCAAAACTGAAAAGATCGATAGCAGGAGAGCAGCCGATTGGACCGCGGATGCGATTCCGACAGCGCGGGCTGGAACCAATCGCGCCGCCACAAACCAGTAGAAGAAGCCGATGAAGCTCGTGATGAGGGTCGTTCCGTAAAGCGAAGCAGCATTACGGATGATTGGGCCTTGAAGTGTGCTTCTGATCCAATCTGTCGGCTTAACCTGCTTTATTAGACTCGCTAATGAATTCAGTCGGAATCGCAATTCCCGGTGCCTTGATTATTTGAGTAGTGGGACATTCACGTACCACCAACCGTTCCCGCCTGAACCGACGCTTGGTAAGGGTTGGCTAATCAGGTTAATCCTATCGAGGACGGCATCGATGAGATTGGCGCCGGCGAGATCGGTGGGTGTACTTGGGGGACAGGAGTCGAAATCTGCGCCATTGAGATCGCTCCCGACAGATTTGCACCTGCCATGTTGGCGCCAGACAGTTCGGCGGCGTGCGATTGGCGTCAGTGAGGTGGGCGCTTTTCGCCTACGTTCAAATTGCAGATTTGTAACCTTGCGTACGGCCCGATAGATCCAGAGGTGTGGGAGGTTTGTTGGGATTGCGTCGCCTGTTACTGAAGAATCACCCTCGTCAAAGGCATTGACGGGGGACTTGATTGTGTCTCGCTTTCCATTGATAGTCTGGGCTTCCTCCGGTTTGACGGACATCCACCATCAGGGGCACTGCCCCGGAAAGGATGTCCAAAATGGAGACCATGGAGAGGAAGAAGCCCCGCCCCCGTCGGTCGTTCACACCGGAGTTCAAGGCTGAGATTGTCGAGCTGTGCCGCCACGGTGATCGCAGCATCGGCCAGGTGGCCAGGGACTTCGATCTGACCGAGACCAACGTGCGGAACTGGGTGAAACAAGCGGAGATCGACCAGGGTGAACGCCCCGGTCTCACCACCGAGGAGAAAGAGGAGCTCACCCGCTTGCGTCGGGAGAACCGCTCCCTCAAAGAGGACGTGGAGATCCTCAAGCGTGCAACGGTTTTCTTCGCCAAGGAGACCCGATGAAGCTGGACCCCTTCATCGAGGCGGAGAAGACTGCAGGTCACAGCGTCCAAAAGACGTGCGACCTGTTCGAGGTCTCCCGTTCCGCCTACTACCAGCGCAGAACCGGTGTTCCCTCCGCCCGGGCCGCCACCGACGCCGAGCTGACCAACCAGATCACCGAGGTATTCAACGAGTCCAAGGGCACCTATGGATCTCCGAGGGTCCACCAAGAGCTCGGTCACCGGGGGATCACCTGCGGCCGGCGACGGGTGACCAGACTCATGCGGTTGGCCGGCCTCGAGGGACGGTGCAAGAAGCGCTGGCGGAAGACCACGGTCGCCGACCCCGAGGCCGAGGCGGCCAAGGACCTGATCCAACGCCACTTCGGACCCTCTGAGGAGATCGACCGTCGCTATGTCGGGGACATCACCTACATCGCCACCTGGGAGGGGTGGGCCTACCTGGCCACCGTCATCGACCTGGCCAGCCGCAAGGTGGTGGGCTGGTCACTGGCCGACCACATGAGGACCGAGTTGGTCGAGGACGCACTGACTTTGGCCTTCGCCAACCGAGCACCTGAAGAAGGAGTCATTTTTCACTCGGACCGCGGCTGTCAATACACGAGTCGAGACTTCGCCGAACTGGCTCGGAGCAACGGCTTCGTGCTCTCGGTCGGGAGGAAGGGCGAGTGCTGGGATAACGCGGTGGCCGAGTCCTTCTTTGCCACCATCAAGCGTGAGCTCATCGACATGCGGGCGTGGCCGACGAGGGCAGGACTACACCGTGCCGTCTTCGAGTACATCGAGGGCTGGTACAACACCCGCCGGCTGCACTCGACGCTCGGCTACCTCAGCCCGAGCCGGTACGAAACGCTCCACCACAACGCCGACCGTCAGGCGGCATAATCAACTGAAGCAACCTGTCCGTCGAACCGGATCAAGTCCAGTCCCAATCGTCCAGTTGGTGGCTCAATTGGCCAGACAATTCAGCAGATCCGGGGTGGCGGGTGCCGTGTAGCAAAGGCAGGCCCACCCTAAAACTCGTGGAAGGCCACCTGCAGTCCAAGCGGTGGGCGTCGCTACACATTGGGTGGTTCATGGACAGTTCCGACTTCCAGCAGGGGTGCACCTAGCTTCGAGCGGAATCGACGAAGACTATTGCCACTGCGGAAAGGGAATAGTACCGAGTATCGCCTCATATCCACCTCGGTCCGCCTGTCGGCTTCTCAGCCACTTCAGGGTAGGAAGATCGGATCGCCGCGATAAGTGGATCGCGGTTCAAGTAACTCCGACGATCGGTGCATTCAGATGCAGTCCAGCTACGGATCCCTCGAAGGGGGCGTTGAAGGCGAACACTCCCCCGTCGGCCGATACTTCCCAATAGCCACCTGTGGAGGGGTCGGCAGCCATGCCGACGATCGGTGCATTCAGATGCAGTCCAGCTACGGATCCCTCGAAGGGGGCGTTGAAGGCGAACACTCCCCCGTCGGCCGATACTTCCCAATAGCCACCTGTGGAGGGGTCGGCAGCCATGCCGACGATCGGTGCATTCAGATGAAGTCCAGCTACGGATCCCTCGAAGGGGGCGTTGAAGGCGAACACGCCCCCGTCGGCCGATACTTCCCAATAGCCACCTGTGGAGGGGTCGGCAGCCATGCCGACGATCGGTGCATTCAGATGCAGTCCAGCTACGGATCCCTCGAAGGGGGCGTTGAAGGCGAACACGCCCCCGTCGGCCGATACTTCCCAATAGCCACCTGTGGAGGGGTCGGCAGCCATGCCGACGATCGGTGCATTCAGATGCAGTCCAGCTACGGATCCCTCGAAGGGGGCGTTGAAGGCGAACACGCCCCCGTCGGCCGATACTTCCCAATAGCCACCTGTGGAGGGGTCGGCAGCCATGCCGACGATCGGTGCATTCAGATGCAGTCCAGCTACGGATCCCTCGAAGGGGGCGTTGAAGGCGAACACTCCCCCGTCGGCCGATACTTCCCAATAGCCACCTGTGGAGGGGCGATCGTTTGTGGAATCAGACGACCCCCCACCACCTGCCGAAAGTTGGGCCAATACCTGTTCCAGCGCACTGGCCGCCAACGGATTTTGTCGCTCCTCGATACTGGAAGTTCCATAGTCCCAGAAAACAGCATTGGCAACGTTGTGACCACGGATCCACTCAAACATGTCGGTAATAAACGTAGGGTTATCGCCGCCACACACGGCCCCGTTGCCGGCGATCGGTCCACTGCCGGGAGCCGAAGGGCCCCATCCGAGTCCCATCTCCGGAATGGCAAGCGGCTTTCCATGAGCCGCACCGAAGCTCGCAATCCAGTCCAACCCCCAGGGCTGAGTTTCAATGTCACTAAACTCCTGAGCTGCTCCGGGATATGAATTCCAGCCGACGTCATAAACGTCCAGCCCAACGATGTCCACGTAATCGCTGCCGGGATAATAGTTATCGAAGTTGCCCATTGCCTGGTCGCCAGGCCCTTGATCTCCGCGGTTGGGATTCCATTCGAACATAAAGTGAGATCCGGGAACAGCTCTCATCGTTTCGACGATTTGGCGCCAGTAGTTGACGAAGTTTTCTGACTGCCCGGCCGCATACCAGGGATTCGATCCTTCATTAAATTCCCAACCCAGCCTAAGGACCGAAGACGCCATACCTGCCGCCACTAGATTCTCCGCCAGCATCCGAAAATAGCCGTTATATGCACCTGTGGCGCCTGTGGCGAGCGAGACTCCGGGCGTGGTGGGCAGCATAGGAACTCCCCAAATCATCCGATATCCACTGTTCTTCCACGTCGATATTGCCCACTCATCATCATCGATTCCAGCCCAGCTGCTATCGGCGAAATAGTCTGATGCGATGGTCGGACTGTAGTGAACAATCGATGCGAATCCCTGCAGGCCAGCCGGATCTGCGGGCCACACGAATGCCGAGAAGGCCGGCCCTATCGGGGTGGTGACAGCGACTGAGCTTGAACCCAGCGATGACAACACGCCGACTAGCGCTACGACCACGGCGATGGCACCAAGCATTAAAAAGGCTGCCCGCGCCTGCGTTCGCCCCCGATGCTCCACCCATAGCCTATCGGCAGTCGAACGACGCTTCTTGACCCAATTCCGCCAGCCCCCGGAAAACGCCCTCGTATAACTCGGCAGCCGCTGCGCTCCATCGTGCGATCCACGCTCGATGCCGGTCACGCCGGAATCGTTCCCGTAAACCTACGGTACAAACACCTTTCCTCAACCTTATTTATCTGTCGAGATAGTTACGTCATTCACTACAGTAAGTTTAATATCCTAACAAGACCAGTAATTCGCTTTTGACCTGCCTCTTGATGTCTCCCCATATTACCTCTCCATATAGTGGAGCCAAGATTATTTCTCGTTCGTAAGGCTTGCCAGGCAAGCGTTCAACGATGTTCATGACCCACGACGCTGACGGGCAATAGAGGCGCAGGACACTCGTAGTTTGTCCGCATTCTTCAGATAGCGATTGAACACGCTTGTCGCGATTTTGAGCTTCGAATTGGAAGCCACACGTCTAACGCCGTCGACAGCCAGAGGTAACATACGCTGTGACCGGAACGCTCGTCAGAAAGCCCAATCCGATCGCATCCCCCTGGCCTGACTACACCACTGCTTCCGAAGCACCAGTTTTACCGAGGCTTGGGCGAATACCGATTCTCACCTTCACGATGGCGCTCGGCGTTTTGTCAGTTGCTTACGGCTTCTCCAGGGGACGCTCTTCGGAACCCTTCGCTCAAACCTTCTACTGGCTAGGCCTGATTACGGTCCTCATCAGTCCGACGCTCCTCTTGGTCGGACGTCGAACCGTGTCCTACCGCGAGGGGCTCGGTGTGTCGACCGCCATCGCCATTGCGACCTACGCGATCAAAGAATGTTACAGCCCTATTCAGTTTACATTCTCCGATGAATTCCAACACCTCCCTACAATAAACTCGATTCTATCAACGCACCATCTATTTCACGCTAACCCATTGCTACCTGCTAGTCCCTATTACCCCGCGCTAGAGATACTGACGTCTGCGGTGGTTTTAAGCAGTCATTTGTCGATTCAGGCCTCATCGGTAGTTGTATTATTCACAGTGCATACACTCGGAACCATCGCGCTATATTACCTGTGTCTCGAAATCTCCCGTAACGTGAAACTTTCGGCCCTAGCTGTAGTCATATATGCTTCAGGTGGCGGGTATTTATTCTTTGACTCCTACTTCTCTTACCAGTCCGTGGGATTGCCGCTCGCAACCATAGCGATTCTGTGCTTCGTCAGAATGACGAGAGCAAACCGCAGCATGGAGGCTATTTTTTGGACGGTAGCCACAGTCGTCTTTGGAATAGTGACCGTCGTTGCGCACCATGTATCTAGCTATATGATGGTTGTCCTTTTGATTTGTCTAATCATATCTGAGGTCTTCAGACCAAGCCGGGTTTACTCGCGTATTGATGTCGGCCTGACGGTTATCTCCATCGCTACGATTACAATCTTTTGGGATTTAGTCATCGCAAAACCAACCTTCTCCTATTTAGTTTCGACCTTCTCTCAGCTGATCAACCCAAACTCGTCGGGCGCACAAGTCAATAGCGCTTTAATCGCGCTCCCCAATCCAGACCCTCTCGCATTGCATCAAGTCGGATCGGGAATGCCCTTCTCTGACACCTTGCTGGAATACGCTTGGGTGCTCCTGGTCTCCCTCTCGCTGATCATGGGGCTTGTGGCGGTGTGGCGGCAGCGACGACGGACGACTCCTCAGATGATCGCGTGGGCCATCGCCTCCCTGTCCGTATTCGTATCCATCGCCATTCGCGCGATATCTCCCGTAGGCGGCGGCGAACTCGCGAGTCGGATGCTTTCGTTCTCCCTTATTCCTGGGTCACTACTTTGTGCAATTGGGATCAGCTCCATCACGCGATATTGGCTGCATTCGCGAAGCAAGGTGTCCCGGCTTGGTCTGGTGGGACGCCTACGATGGTCCGTCATTATTTTATTCGTAGCTATCCTTGAACCGGGGGGGATCGCCTCTGGTTGGCCGCCCTTCTACGCCCGAATTCCTGGACCCTATGTCGTCGCAGGAAGAAATAGAACGGTCAATACCTATGATTTGAATGCCGCAGAATGGGCTCGAACCTACTTGCCAGGCAACTCGCTGATCGCTTCGGACTTCACGAATGACCAGCTGATGGACGCCATCGCCAACACACGATCTAGCGATTCGACCACCGTGTCGGCCTTCTTCATTAGTCGCAAAATCGATCCATCCCTTAAGCGCGCGGTTGAATCATTGCAGCTAGATTTTCTTGTGGTTGATCGTCAAATCACTTCGGGCACAGCCGTCGACGGATTGCCGATTTTTGCTGACGATCCATTTGCTGGATATTACAAAGCACCTATCCCGGTTGCATCTTTGGATAAGTTTGATACATTGCCAGGAATAAGTCGAATATATGCGGCGGGGCCAATCGTTATTTATGATCTCCGGCGCAGCTCCTATGGGGACTAGCCCGGTGCCAAGCTGGTGAAATCGCCTCAGAGAATGGCGCTCGCACTTGCTCAGATTGCCGCTGCGGGGCTGGCTGCGGCATTGTCCCTCTATTTCAATTCCCCCGCCGTTGCCATTCTCTCAGCGGCATTCATCCTCTATCTGCCAGGAGCAGCTGTTTTAGGAGCACTTTACCCTGCTTCCAAGGAATGGAGTTTGGAGGATCAACTATTTTGGTCGGTCAGTTTCAGTTTGGCTGTCGTCGTGGTTCTTTTTCTGGTGCTCAACGAGCTTGCGAATCTCGACCAGAAATGGGTACTCGGTGCAGCCCTCGTCTGGATCGTTTTCTTTTCATCGGTCGATTACATCAGAATGCTATTTCAAGGGACTCCGGCATCATCGGTTGCTGTGCTGCAGAGTAGTCAATCCGCGCTGAAAAGAAACTTTGAAGCGGAGGCAGGCGGGCCGCAGGTTGATCAATCGAAGAGATGGTACGGCAGTCCCTGGTTGATGCTTTTTGCTGGTCTGATAGTTGGACTCTCGCTGTTCATCTCTCAGACCAGCGTCAACGCAACCAATCCCGGAACCTTGGAGTTTTGGCTACTCCCCCGGCCATCTGGAGATGTCTCGGTCGGAGTGCGGAATCGGCAGAGTCTTCCGATCCAGATCGTGGTTCGATTGTCGCTGACCGATGGACACGAGATCGATATTTGGAGCTTGGATCTCAACCCCGGAAAGAGCTGGACGACGGCAGTGCCTCGGCCCAGCGGGATCGGCCTCCGTGCAACGCTGGCATATCAGTCGGATCCGAACAAAACACTTGAGTTCCTTTTTCTCCAAAAACCGCCGACGCCCGATTGATTGCCGAGGCCAACTGGCACCCGGCTTCTCCATCCTCCGCCGAATGACTAATCCGTCGTTCGCTCACTTTTAGGGGTCGTCCCAGCAAACGCCTTTGTCCACCATCGCAAATACGGATGCCTGAACCCACCTGAGCGAAACTCGACATAAGCGCGACGTGGAAGAAGCATCGACAATCCGAAAGTGAGCCAACCTCTGAGCGGAAGACGGAGCAACTGCTCAAGCGCTGGCCGCTCCACAGTAGGTTCGCCGAGCGCTAGGAGAAGGCGTGTTTTGTGGCAAATCTCTTTCTCCGACTCCTCTAACCTTTCGAGAAGGTCGTGGGGGCGAAGTTTTTCCGGTAGGCAGCTCGCTATCCAGTGTAGCCATCCGCATAGTTCGGATTCCTCCGCGGCCAAGGCGATCGACTCCACGTCACACTGTTCCAAAAGGAACACAAGATCCCGCCATGTGCGTAGAGTGCGACCTGGTCTGCCCTGATCGCTGAAGACATGGAGAGCCGTTACGAGCACATTGGTCGTCACATCTGCGACAGGAAATTCACTTCCCTGGTATTCGATGATGGTGGTCTCTCGAATTAGTTGATCGAACCGCAATCCACACGACCAAAGCCAAGGTGGGATCCGGTGATGAAGATCAATCGATCCACCATTGTGGCTTCGAAGGTTGATCGCTTCTCTGCACTGCCGTCCAAACATCTCCCGGGGCGGCTGTGTCTCGGGGCGCTCGAAATACCCGTCCAGGGCGAGAATCCCTAGAGCACGCACAAAGTCAGAACCGCGTACAACGATGTCGAGATCCGAGAAAACTCGATCGCCAGGTGATTTGCTCAAGTGAGCTATCCCTGGTCCCTTGGTGACCACAAATTCCATGTGGTCATTTCTTAAGCCTTCAAGGGCTAACTGAGACTGTCTTAGCACCGTACTTGTGTGTTCCATTTTATTGAAGTGACTCAGCCTCAATACATTCAAGGTTTCTTGCGGAATCGGAAGTGCGTGCTCTCTCTGAGCCCTTAAGGCCAGACCCTCAAGATTTTGATCTACCAACGTCCCGATCAGCGGCGAATCCCACGAGGATGGCAACTCGACGTCACCTGAATGGAATAGGTCCAAAAACAAAAGGCTCAACACCCCACGTGACAAAGAAGGAAATATGTTCGGCAAGTCACGCCTAAGCGCCTTGGAGTAGATCAGGCCCGCTGTCGGATTCTGTCCACGTCTTCTTTTCGGTAAGGGCAGTTGGCCCCTTTGAGCTATCATTTGCCTAGCCCGAAGGATCCCGGTCTATCTGATTGATGTCTTGCGGGACGGTGCCTCGCTTCAGCGCCATAAAGGATACGAATGGATTTACTAGACGCCTCAGGATAAGTAGGACCAAGAAGAGGACCGACCATGGGCCTGGTTGCCCTTCCCGAAATGAGCTCTTTACGAGCTGGCGGACTCCTTTCCAATCTCCTCTCCGAACGGCAAGGTGCGCTGATATACCCAGGAGACCGTCGCCAATCTGCCGTGCGGTGAGCTCGTTCTTGCGCATCCGAAACCACTCCGCGCTGGTCGACCAAGTGGCGATGGACGAAGCCGAGCTGCCAAACGTCTGTTGGTTGTAGCGCAGCAGGACCTCCGGAGAAAACGCGATGTTCGCTGAAGCTCTAGTTTGCGCAGTCAAAAGCCAATCCCAGTCCTCATGTATTCTCAAACGCGAGCTGAGAGGCACGGCCGAGGCAAGAGATCGATCGAAGAGCAGCATCGACGATCCGATTGCAGTGTCTGCGATGACTCTGCGTCGGACAAAGATGTAATCACCTAACGATTCGCCCGGGATTGGGAGTCTCTTTGGCGCTATAGCAACCAGTCTTCCGCTTTGATCCATCACCGCCGTGCGGCATGCAACGATCACATGTTGAGCCCCCGATGAAAGCCTCCTCAGTGCTATCTCCATCTGTCGCTCGATTTTCGTTGGATACCAAACATCATCATCGTCTAGGAGCGCTATAAACGCACCCTTGCTAACAGATATCCCCCGACCTCTCGCGACCTGAGGTCCGAGAGGCGAGCCAGTCGCAATAATTCTGACACGCGGGTCGGACGGGAGTAGCGAGGTCTCGACCTGCCTTTCACTTCCGTCAATGCTGACGATAACCTCAAGTGGACTCCAAGTCTGATCGAGCGCAGATCTCACAGCGGTTCGGAGGCTGGCCTTCCCAATCGTTGGAATGATCGCAGAGACGACGGGGTTTTCATCATAGATTTTGGAGGGCATCGCTCCTTCAGATTATTCATAGCTCGACCAAGAACAAAGTCCAGATTCTCTGAACCTGCTCGCTCGTCGTCTATTGACAATCCTCAAAGAGATTCTCCCGAAGTAACGATGGCAAGTCAGAGGGCAGCCACAGCTCATGATTAGGTCCACCAAGTTGACGGTTTCACCAAGATCTTAAAATGGACCACGCAGCTCAAATCAGAAAGTCGCTACTCCACTTAAACGAGCGCAGTGGATGGGACCTTGGTGCTTCGCGCACTCAACGACGACACCGGTGTTCTCGAGTGAGCACCACCCATCACCAAGGAGTTAGCCTATCCAGCGAGAGACTAGGGGTTCTGACAAGAGGTTCGAAATTGTGACCGAAGACGTTTCCGCTACGCCGAGGAAGGCTCTAGCACGTGGCCACAGTACTGCCCATCCGCTGAATGTTGCATATCGGATCGAGAGGATAGAGTCCTACGTTGCGGGAGCTTGGTTAGACTTTGGTTGTGCTGACGGCGGTTACTCGGGCGCGCTATTACAGGCAGGAGCCTCCCGTGTCGAGGGTGTCGATGTCGAAGCCGACCGCATAACGGAAGCTCGTCGTCGGAATTTGGAAAACGCAACCTTCCGACAGCTGACAGATTCCGGTCTTCCATTTCCGAATAATACATTTGACGGTGCTTTCGTAAACGAAGTGCTTGAGCACGTAGAGAATGAACAAACGGCGCTTTCCGAAATATACCGAGTACTACGGGACTCCGGGTACGTCATAGTTATAAGTCCCAATCGATGGTTTCCGATTGACGGGCATGCTGCACACATAGCTGGGCACACTTACAGCCCAGTTGTACTCATCCCGTGGTTGCCAGAAGGGTGGACCCGCAGATTCACTGACGCGAGGAACTATTGGCCACACCAACTCATTGGTGAGGTTCGTAACGCTGGGTTTCAGATCATCGAGGTCGGATATATTTGGCCGGTTTTTGAGCAGTACCGTTGGCTACCATCATCTTGGATTAACCTTTATCAGCGCCATCTTCGGACGATCGACGATATGCCAGGCGTTCGAAAATTTGGTCTATCGACATTAGTGGTTGGTAAGAAGTCGCTTTAATTGGAAGAGACTCAGAAGTTCACAGGGGAATACCCCGAGTTCTCTCGGTAAACGGATCGGTCTATGCCCGGCGGGGCGACTCATCGAATGCGGAATCACCAGGACGAGGAGCGTGGAACCCGTAACACATCTCGATCTGTCGCAGGACTCGAGCAGAACCCTTCTCCACTGACCAAGAGCCGAACTTACCTCCAACCCAAGATACTCCCATCGCAATTGCGGCTGCCACAGTGTGGAACCACCGCGACCCGAGGATGCGAATCATCGTCGCTGCTCCCCCCGGCAATGCCCTCAGGGGATCAATTCTTGCAGAAACCTCTGGATACAAGGCGCAGAGGCTTGCACGGGCCTCACCGCTCCGACGCGACTCGGAGGTAAATTGTCTTAGCGTCCGCCTATGGGAATGTGTGGCCAGAAGCTTTCGGTCAAACTCGGGAATTATCCCGTCTCTACTACAGCGAATGCCAAAATGCATATCCTCGTGGTATCCAAGTCGAACACCTCCGTAGAGCCCGACACGGATAGCATCTTCACGTCGCATCGACATATTTCCGCCCCATAAATTATTCAAAATAGACGAGGGGTCGTTTTCGTACCCATCACACGTTTTCTCGTAGTCCTGTGCATACAGAAGTGTCGGAACCTGTCCTGGGCGCCGGGGGTGAGGGATCTGCGTTGGCATGTAACCCAGGATTACCCGCCCACCAGAGTCGTAGTGATGGCGGGCGTGCCCACTGACAAGCCCCTCACCAGCGACTACGTCATCGTCGAGCATAAGGACGATGTCGTACTCCGCGTCCTTGACGCCTGTTTCACGAGCCAGTCCTTCTCCACCGTTTTCTTGAAAGATCGGCCGGACGCGAGCGTCCTCCCGATTCCATCGTTCAAGCAGTTCAAACGAGCCATCACGACAGCCATCGACAACCACAATTACCTCGCCAGTGCTTGAGTCCTCAAGAGCCGCTCGTATCGTCGCAGAAAGGTACGATCGGCGATTGTAAGTAGGAATGACTACGCTCACCAGTCGGCGATCCTCGAAGTGCGCCTCCATTTACGAGCCCTCTCCCGCAAGTTCACGGGCTCGAATTCCAAGCACCCTTTGAAGCCAATCCGTAATCCGGTCCAAACGAGCGATCCATAATCCGCACAATCTCTGGGTCGCAGGATGATGAGAATTCGGGTCTGGAATCACCGCGAGCGCCTACGATGGCCATTCCCCGGCCTGAACCGCTCCATCATGTAGGCAGCGGGTCCGAGCAGAACACCGGCTCCCTCAAGCGCCAAGTGCTGCCAGGGCATTCCATAATCCAGTTCGTCTCGCCTGTGACTGATCAGACTTGCCGCCCCAAGCATTGTTCCGCGCAACATGTCGATCTTCCCGGGTCGAAGAAATTCGGCTAGTGCCGTTGCTGATACTCCTTTCCCATATCCAAACAGCAGTTTTCTGAGTGAGCTCTCATCACTTCGATGAACGTGCCACACGATCGCAGATGGTTGGTATGTCAATCCATATCCCTCGCGCAGAACTCGGACAAACATTTCCAAGTCCTCTCCACCTTGACATCGGGTACCCGCACCAAGGGCTTCATCAAATCCACCGAGCTTGAGAATGGTCTCCCGGTGGACCGCGAAGTTTGCGCCCGTGCCGAAATTGCCTGCCGCATATGGAAAAGCCCAAGGATAATCGCTTTGCTTAGTCATTGTGTAATATTGCGCTTGTAGATTTTCTCCCCACTTGACTTTACTTTCGAAAAGAGCTTGAGCCGCATTCTCGATTTCCGCTGGAGCTGCTAGACCAGTTACCAGAGCAACATTTTCGTCCATAGAAAAGCCACGAAGAATCTCGGTTGGCCACATGACGTCGGGTCGCGCGTCGTCATCAGTAAAAGCCACCATGTCTGTGGTGCATTCTCTTAATGCCAGATTCCGTGCTCGCGCAAGGCCAGGCCGGGGTTCAAGAACTCTTCGAATCCTCATTCCGGTCGCCGCCATGTCGTTGACGACATCTTCGGTGGCGTTTGAAAGCGGAGCATTGTCAACCACCAATACGTCATAACGGTTGCCTATGCCGTGATGAAGCCTCTCAAGGCAAGGACGAAGCAGCTGCGGGCGTTCTCGCGAACAGATAGCAATTGTCATGCTTCCGGGATGAATTTTTCGCAACGGCGGACGGGTATCGGAAGATTGAACCGCAGACAAATGCTCTCTCACGGAATCCTCGGTCAATCGATCTGGCGTCAAGATTAGCCAGTCCAACGGTCCCCGCTCATCCACAACCAAGAGCTGTGCAAAATCGTGGGTGCCGACCCAGGGGCGGATCGCGCCTTCGATCTTCACTCTGTCAGAACACCTGGCAATCCCAAACCATGTTCGGGCGGAGGCTGTAGGCGATCTCGGCATCGGCTCGGTTGCCGATTGTACAGCTCTGAAACAGTCGGGAAATCCGCTTGATCGAGCTCCACTAAGGATCTAGACACCCCGGGATCAACAAGAATAGTGAAAGGAGACTCGGGACTGAATTCCTCAGACTAAATGGCCACGGCTTAATCAATCTGCCTCCGTTGCACCTCCGTCCTCTACGAGAGTCAACCTCAGGTCATCTTCGGCCAATCTTCATGGACGGTAACGGATCTGTATTGGGTCCTCCAGCCATCAGTTGAGCGGGATGATCTTCTCGAGTTGCGCGAACGAGTCAACGTCACTCGTACCATCGTCGCTTCGCAAGCTTTATCAATCGCTTGATCGCAAGCGGAAAACCTTTAGCCAGTTCTCTTAGGGTAACTTGATCGCGTCGGCTATCGAGATACGCCGGATGGACGATGTCCAACGGAGTCTTGACGGATACCCTCTTTGCTTGGAGTCGGGCGGTTGAGTCGCCCCGGGAGTAGAGAATCATATTTTGGCGATACCAGAACGCCACGGTCTCATCGAGCCACAGTTCACCCCGCAATAAGTCGATTGCAGTGAACCCGCGTTTGGCAAATTGCGCAGCCCACCACGACGGCCACTGCTCGTTGACGTGGTTAACACCGCCCTGCCCCGGAATCGCTGCTGAGAAGAGCACTACGTCGGTGTGGTGGGATATGGAATCAACAAATCCGATTGCGGAGCTGGAAGGAAGGTGCTCGGCAACCTCAAGGCTAATTACAATGTCAAAGTGACGGCCCAGGTCGAAAGGTTTCGACAGGTCAGTCTTCGTTACCAGACTCGGATCAATGATCAGACACGAGTCTGGTATGTCCTTGGAGTCCAATCCACGAACATCCGTGACGCCGTTCTTGAGGAAGGTCGCTAGCCAACCACCGGGTCCACAGCCGACATCAAGAACAGACTGCACCGGAAGGAGATCCAGAACGAGCGGCACGACCACGGCGGCCGACTGCTGCCCCTCGTCTCGGACAAACGAAGCGGAGTAGAATGACGAGTCGTAAGCGCTTGATTTCTTCACGAGCTTGACCCTCTTGTCTCATATGGCCGAAGGGAAGTGCGACCCTCGCAGCCGTCTACCAGCGTCTGCGGGCAAACCTTAGCAATGGCATGAGAAATGAGAGGATACTGAGTTCCGAGTACCCGGTGCGACCGTCCCTAACCCGTCACACCCCAGCATTTGCAAGAGCCTTGCGGTAGGGTTTCGGAGTCATTCATTGAAGGGACCACGGTGCGACGGCGCATCCTCCTGCTGGTTGCGCTAAGCCTGCCTCTTTCGCTGTCTTTTCTGCTGCGAGCGGTCAGGCCTCGGACAGAGAATGCGTCTACCGGTCCCACCGTGAACCATCCCACCACCTTATCTTCACGGGTTGCAGAAGTGAATACGACTCTTGCGAACGGAGCGGCGCTTCTTGCCGATTACTGCAGACCACACAGCGCACATGGCTGGCTCACCCTGGTCGAGTTCGTCGAGGCCTGGTTCACCCAACAACAGCTGACACTTGCACAACGACTGGATAACTCTCGGGACTCGGTCAACCGGGCTGCGACCCAAAAATTAGAACCTCAGAAACCTCCTTTGTGGATCTGCACTTGTGACAGAAGGCTCAATGCAATGCGAGTTGACAAGCTTGGTATCAACTGGTGGTACAGGCATTCAGTTCTCTCAACCGATCGCTCTGCAGACAGCTGCTCTCCAACTCGATGGCTGATCAGAGTTGGGTTCGACGGACTCTGGGATAGGCACTCCGACCGAGTCGAACCGACGCACGACGTCCTAACAGCTGCGCTTCCTCTGTAGCGGCATGGCGCCTTGCGGCTTCGTTGCGGAAGACTTGCTGAATGAGACCATCCAACAAGGTCCATAATCACAGGACCTCACCTCCGGGGTCTGAATTCGCGATCGAGGTTCAGCGAGTTTCAAAGGCTCTACGGGGGCGCACCGTCTTTCACGATGCCGACTTAGCCGTTCCGACAGGGACACTTGCGGCTCTCGAAGGAGACAACGGAGCAGGAAAGACGACCTTGATTCGGATGCTGGCCACAGTGGTTTCGCCAGATTCTGGAACGATTACTGTTAACGGCCACAACACCGGCAGCCATGGCCTTGATGTTCGTAGATCGATTGGAGTGAGTCTCGCCAACGAAAGAAGCCTGTACTGGCGGATATCCCCGATACGGAATCTCGAACTTTTTGGAAAGATAGCGGGTTTACCAAAAAAGATCATCGCATCCAGGGCCGCAGATCTCCTCGAGGAGCTTGAACTAACGTCAGTTGCCAAGCGTCAAGTCGCTCAGATGTCAACTGGACAGCGACAACGGCTGATGGTTGCCAGAGCATTTCTTGCCGAGCCAGCTCTGGTTTTACTTGACGAGCCATTTCGCGGTCTTGATGACTCAGGCGTTAAGGTGCTGAAAGATTTGATTGAGCGTCGAAAGATTATGGGAACGACTCTTTTTGTAGTGGCCCCTTCTATTCGTGAGATCGAGCTTGCTGCTGATGCCATTTATGTAATTGAGAACTGCAGGATTGAGATGAGATGACTACCGAATCGGCCGATACATCGGCAATCGACTCGTGAGTGTGTTTCGCATCGTTGTCGCTTTCGCGCGAAAAGATTTCTATACAGCTGTGTCCTATCGTGTGGGCTTCGTCGGCGGAGTCGTCGCCTCGTTTTGGGGAGTTTTTGCGTTCCGCTTTGTATCAAAACTTGTCGATTCTGGACAGTTCTCTGGCGACTCTGTCAGCTATTTTCGATACACGGTGGTAGGACTCCTTTTCGTTTCTATCCTCGTGCCCACTGCAGCCGGGACGGCGGTGTCAGCTCGAAACGAGCAAGTTCAAGGAACGCTCGAGTATCTTGCGACTCAACCTATGCGGCGTCTCTCATTAGGTTTGAGCTGGTCCGCTTACGGTTTCGTAGAATCCACCGTGATAGCGTTCGTCGTGCTTCTATTGACAATCTTGCTTGGATTTAGCGCATCCCACGTCAATATCCCCGTCGTAGTCTCCATCGTCTTGCTCTCGATCATCGTTTTCGCGGCTGTCGGCAACTTCGGCGCCGCTATGGTTGTTGTTCTGCAGCAGGGGGCGTCGTGGGTTGCGGGGCTGCTCAGTATTGTTGTGGTGATAAGCGGCACATTGTTTCCAGTGTCTGAGTTTCCAAACTGGATCCAGGCCATCGCTCGTCTTTCGCCCCTCACATATGCCATGGATGCGTTGCGATCAGCCCTCCTTTCCAAACAGCCATCGACGTCCTATATTGTCGACTTAGCTGTCTTGGCCGGTTTCGCCATTGTGCTTCTTCCTCTGTCGGCGTTGACCCTCGAACGAGCATTTCGGGTTGCTCAGCATCGGGGAACCTTAGGAACATTCTGAGTCAGCCGATGCCGTGCAAATGTCGAGAGTAAGGCCATGATGTTCGCGCGAGATGAGTTCCTCACGCTTAGGGAAGATGACGCTGTTTGGCACGAGGTGGGCGACGAGGTGATCGTTCTCGAGCTGACCACGACCACTTATTTGACACTCAATGGGACCGGAAAACGAATTTGGTTGCAGCTAGTGTCTGGCGCCACGGTCGGTCAACTGGTCGACGTATTGGTCCAGGAGTACCAAATCGGTGTTGAGCGGGCCGCGGCTGATGTTGAAGCATTCTTGTCAACGTTGTCGGACAGAAATCTGATCGGACACCCTTCGTAGGTCGATGGTTTTGGGCACCCACGCGATCGCCCGTCGTCTGTTCGCGTTTAGATCAACAGAGGCGGATGAAGTCATAAACGCCATCGACGGCACCGATCGTCGAATCCCCTACTTGTAACCATGCATGGGCGGCGATGTCCTTTTGTGAAATCAGGCCGATGTGCAAACATGGGCTTCGACTGCGTAGGACCCAGCCGCGAGCCAAGGATCGTCTGAGACAGGTCCCGTCGAAGAACCAACGTGCAAGCGTCCACTCAATAGCCGCGAATCGAGTGATCTCCTCCTGCGAGAGCTGAAGACCCTCGAACTGAGCGCGATGAGTCGCCGCTTGATGCCTGTCTGAAAGTGGTGCACCGAGCCTCTTGGCTACTTGGTCTATCGGGAACAATCGAATTGCGAGTTCAACTGCCACGATCAGGGCGCCCGTTCGAAGGGTGACTGATTTCGCTGAGCTGGGAAGATTCAGCCATTGCACCACGACTACTGCACAACGACGAGGATTCAGGCGCCACCGATGGCGGAGCTTATCCGTTCGGCCACTGTGGATTTTGTGGACCACAGCAGCCACATCGATTGATGCCGCCTCTCCATCGACGCCGTAGCGGTCGACAAGAGTTAGGGCAGCCCGTTCCTCCCCGATTGCGTGGACTAGCTCCAATATCTCCGTGGCCGAGGCATCAAGTTCTAAATAGGTACCGTTCGTTATGTTCAAGACCACGCTCCCGCTTTCATGGCGAGTGAACATCAAATTGCTGGCCAGATAAGGCTGATGTGGTTCTGAGTGGCGCCAGCGCCGCTTCCAAGGATGGACAGACCGATCTCCGACTGGCGTCAGCGCATTCATCGGCTCGTAGGTCCAGTGGATTGGATCGGAGTCGAACCTCTCCGATGAGAGTCGAGCCAACAAATTTGCAATACCGGCAAGCTTCGTATGTCCACCTGGTCCTGGTGCCATGCACGTCGTAGCTCCCCGAAGTTCACCCACTGTTCCGAGACCAGTCCCGTGGGATCGGCTACCGCCGCAAAGGCTCTCGTTGAAGCGCCAACCAACGGTCCGCTAAATGAAGCCTTTGTTCTCCTCTCTATCGTGGCCTTCGGAACCAAATGACCAAAGAGATGCTTTACCGCAGCCGAACGGTTTGCAAAGCCGACCCGACCAATGTCGTCCGCGAGGGCATGCATTACTCGTCCCGAAGAAAACGGTGCAACGAATTGCACATTGTGGTCAGTTGCGATCAGTTCCAGACTGTGTTGTCCATGGTTTATGTAACGGCTGCGACGCCACCAATCCATGTGACGCTCGTATCTGATGCTGTCTGCGCCGTACCATTTATGGAACCGGCGCAATAACGCTCGGCGCCCTGGTGCGAGTAACCACGGTGGAGCGATGTCCTCTCCTCGGTGATACACCCTGGATCGCACTGGGCGCGGGGCTAGCGCAGCCCCGACAACGAGAAGGTCGGAACGTTTTACTGGTACCTTCCCGGCGAGAACCATGGCAGCACGCCCCCATCGATGAGGTTCGAAAAGCTCGTCTCCACCGGCGCCACTGAGCAAAGATCCACCCACCGCCCTACGGAGAAGGGGATCCTGAAAATGAGTGTTCGGCGGATATCGCAGGCCGTGACGAGCTAGGTAGTCGCTACCTGCGGATCCAAGGAGATCCAACTCATCATCGATGTAAACCCTCTCCCAATCACAGATTTTGAGGTGTGACACGACCAATTCTTGCCACGCGGACTCATCGGTCTCCGCTGCAGCGAACCTGGCTGATATCGGGATCGGAAGAGCGAGACCCTCGCGCCGAGCGACGTCGGTTGCAACTGCGAGAATCGCCGAGGAGTCTCTCCCACCTGAAAAACTGACAAGGCATGGCGGCTTCAACAAGCCTTTCAATATTTCAGCTTCTACAGCCGCAAGTGGAGATTCGGCCGAGCAGTTCCAGACTCTGACCTCACTTTCAGGAACATTCCCAAGCACCATTCCGCTAGCGAGGTCCAAACCATCGAGATCTACGTCAGTCATAGACCTGCTCCTTCCGCCAAGACAGCTCGGTGCGCCCAACTCGGGATTCCCGGCGGGACCCGCAGTATTAGTAGACAAATCCTAACGATCTGGTCGGCAAGGTTCTCAAGGATGGACAACGACGGCCCGGACCCAATTCCCGCCAAAGTACCCGGCAGCTCGATGTTCCCTGATTTGAACTATCGACGAAGCAGGCAACATGAGTTGCCGAGTACGGAGTGGAACGACCCACTCACCCATTGTCTCCAGTTTTAGGATCGACAATGCCGACGTCATTTTCTTCTATCCGCAAATAACCTCTCTAGCTGGTTATACGCCGGCCAGCGAGACCGGCCGGTGGGCACGCGGATGATCGATCAGCGGACGACTCCTACGGTCGGCTGGGTCCACTTGAGATTCCACGATCATCTGGTAACGTTTCCCACGGCGGCAGATTGTCGCACTTTTGCAGGCGGCAAGCCGCCGGACAAGGAGGACGTGAGAACCATGGATGTCTCCGAAACCCCAGCCGCTGCTTATGAATCGCCCGAGGTCAGAGTGGTTGGATCGGTCGAAGAGTTGACTCTTGCCAACAAGGTTCAGACAAGTCCCTCGGACTACACCTACTCCACCGGACAGACCTTTAATCTTTCCTGAAAATCGAACACGTGCGCTTCGGGCACGTGTTCGATTGAACCAAAGAGGTTGGCGGTCGGAGTTGTAGGGGCCGGCCTTGGCTTAGTGGTGGCCCAAAATTATTGCTCGGGCTGGTTTGGATATGAACAGTACGAGTGATTACAGGTGCTCAGGCATCTCCATCTCGTCAGAAATCCCACTTGATCTGCCAAAGGCGCGTCCCGGGGATCGGGAGCTGATGGATGTGAGCATCCTCCTAGGCGATTCGAAAACTGCGGCGACCGTTCGACCCTCTCAGGCGGTAGTCGCCGAATTGGTCGTGGACGGATCTTCCCGGTACACGTTCTGTCGAGTGGCAGATGGCTACGTGTGTCGCATAGCAGGGGTGGGAGACTTCGAAATCGCGGGCGATCTCAAAACTGTGGTGTGCCATCCGTTCGCGGGATGGGTTGAAGAGCGTCTTCCCTATTGTGATTGCTGGCACCATCACCGCGTTTCTGCTTGCCATGAGCGGCCGGTGCGTGCTCCATGGAAGCGCTGTTGAAGTCGGCGGATCGGCCTTAGCTTTCGTCGGCGCGTCAGGCCAGGGCAAGTCGACAATGGCGGCAATGTTCTGCTCAAATGGCGCATCGCTAGTAACGGATGATGTTTTGTCAGTGGTAGTCGAGGAAGTGTCGGACAACTCCAACCGCATCGACTGTCTCCGCTCAGGTACCGAGATCAGGCTCCGAGACAAATCTGCATCGCTGGCCGATCGTTTCGGAGACGACGTTCCTTCAAGAGTGACGGCTGACAATCGGCGTGCCGTCGCCCCATCACCGACAGATCTAGATCGGATGCCTCTCGCTGGCATCGTCCTGCCGCGGCCCGATCACGAGAGCGAGGAGGTGACGGCTCGTGTCCTCGATAGCGGAGAGGCTACCTTGTGGCTCACGCGATGTCAGCGGATAGAGGGGTGGCAGGAGCGGATTCACCTGCGGCAGCAGTTCTTCGATCTGACAAGAGTCGTAGCGGCCATACCGGTTTTCGAGGTTTTCGTACCCTGGGGTCCGCCTTTCGCCGAAGATCTGCCTCACAGGATTCTCGATGCATGCGGGATGAACCTGAAAGCGAGACCTGTTAACCCGAAATGAGGAGCGAGGGAACTGCTGCCGAGGCTCGCAGGACCATATCTGCGATAGTCCGGCGTCCCTCAACATGGCAGCAACGATCTCCGCTTGTGACGCAGCCAGAAAGACTGTCTAATTGCGACGATCTCCCGGATACCTGCTCGCCGGAAGGCTTACGGGCCGGATCGTATGGCTAAGGCTTCCGGCGGATGCACATGGTCGACTGACCGGATGACATCGACTCGCCGATTAACCACAACAGTCCCCAACGGCGTTATCAGCAACTATCCGTCAGGCAACGTCAGCAAACTGAACTAGGCCGTCGCAATCAGCGTCCCAACATCGCGACAACGATCTCGTGTCGTGACGCAACCAGCACCAAGGGTGTCTCCGACACCACGTCGTAGTCCTCTCCAGTATCGACAAGCTCGACAATCGACCGTACAGCGGCAAGCCGTGCCGCCTCGTTGTCGGGCACGGGCTGTGATAGTCGCTTGAATCGTGGCAAAATCCAAAGACGCAGCCTCCTTCGGTGTCTGCCGCTCGCCGAGATTTGGAAGGGCCCCTCTTGAGGGTGCTCCACCCGATAGCCGGCCTGCCCGCTCGCTGACAACAACGTTTCGTGAGCACTGGCTGCGACGGAAGGGGCTCTACCCGTCTAGTGCCTTCGTTAACAATCAATTCATCAAACACCGCCCTTTCTGTCGCGGGCCGCGGTTGCCTGGATACAAGAGTCGACATTGGCCATGGCAGAGCGCTCAGTTTCCCCTCTCGCTGCTGCCGTCTGGACTCGACCCAGCGCGAGATGCATGCTGTGGGAGCAAAGAAGCAGTGACGAGGGGGACGGCGAGCAAAGGGGACTGAATTCGTGGTGATCAAGGCCGGCCGGACCCTCGCACTTATCTGTGTCCTGGGATTAGTGGTCTTGTCGTCCACCGTGGTCCTGGCGGTGGCCACACCGTTGAGGGTGTCGGCGGCCACGTCCCCGGTCGACGGCGCCACCCGTGGAGCCGACAACTATCGCACCGGCTGGTATCCGGATCAGACCAGCCTCACCCCGGGTCTCCTGGCCGGAGGAACCTTCGGCCAGCTGTTCAAGACGGCCGTCAACGGCTCCGTCTACGGCCAGCCCCTGCTCGACGACAACCAGGTCCTGGTCAACACGGAAAACAACTACTCCTACGGACTCAACCCGGTGACCGGCGCCATCCTCTGGAGCCGCCAGTACGGGGCGCCGGTGCTGGCCAGCGGGATCGGCTGCGGCGATCTCGCCCCCAACATGGGCATCACCTCGACCCCGGTGGTCGACCAGTCGACCGACACCGAGTACCTGGTGGACAACCAGTACATCTCAGGGACCTCGGGTGCCCAGGCCTACTACGTGCAGGCCCTCAATCTCGATGCCGACGGCGCCGAGCAGCCCGGCTTTCCGGTGGAGATCCAGGGCACCGCCTCCAACGACGCACAGCAGACGTTCAATGCCGAGCACGAGATCCAACGTCCCGGCCTCCTGCTGCTGGGCGGTGTGATCTATGCCGCCTTCGCCGGGCACTGCGACATCAACCCCTACCAGGGGTGGATAGCCGGCGTGTCCGAGGCCGGCACCCTCACCACCATGTGGACCGACTCGGCCCAGGGGACCTCGGACGGCGGCGGCATCTGGATGTCCGGCGGCGGTCTGGTCTCCGACGGCCCCGGCACCATTCTCTTCACGTCGGGCAACGGTGCCTCCACCGGTGACACCCCGGGCGGCACCATCCCCGGCGACGACCCGCCGGCCGACCTGGGCGAGTCGGTGGTGCGGCTGGACGTGCAGCCCGACGGCAGCCTCAAGGCCGTCGACTTCTTCGCCCCCTACGACGCCCCCGATCTGGACGGCAATGATCTCGACTTCGGGGCCGGCAGCCCGGTGGCCCTGCCCGACGCCTACTTCGGCACGCCCGCCATCCCCCACCTGGCCGTCGCCGTGGGCAAGGAGGGTTACGTCTACCTGCTCAACCGCGACAATCTCGGTGGCGAAGGCGAGGGACCCAGCGGCACCGACGACGACGTCGGACGCTACGGCCCCAACGGCGGGGTGTGGTCGAGCCCGGCCGTGTGGCCGGGTAACGGGGGATGGATCTACATCCCGACCGCCTCGGGCTCCCCCAGCGGCGGAGGGTCGTCGGGATTCCTCGACGCCTACCAGTACGGCGTGAACGGTTCCGGGGTTCCTGCCCTCAGCCTGTCCGGCCAGTCCCCCGACGCTTTCGGCTTCGGCTCCAGCGCTCCGGTCGTCACCTCCAACGGAACGACGTCGGGCTCGGCCCTGTTGTGGACGGTGTGGTCGCCGGACGGTACCGGGGTGGGAGCCCAGCTGCAGGCGTACAACCCGGTGCCGGTGGATGGCAAGCTCCAGAAGGTGTGGAGCGCCCCTGTCGGGACAGCCTCCAAGTTCAACCCTCCCGGAGTAGGCGGCAACCGGCTCTATGTCGGCACCCGCGACGGCTACGTCATCGGCTTCGGGGCGCCGGTCCCCTCCCCGGTCACCGCCCCACCCCCCACCTTCCCCACCACCGTGGTGGGCCAATCATCGACCGAGACACTTACGGCCACGGCCAACAGCGATATCACCATCACCGGGGTCACCGTGTCCTCCGGGACCTTCACCCTGGGCACCACGTCCCCCAGCCTGCCGGCCACCCTGACCACAGGGCAGTCGCTCACCGTCCCCGTCACCTTCACCCCCACTGTTGGCGGACTGGCCGGGGCCAGTGTGACCATCACCACGGCTGACAGCGGATCGGCCAATATCCCCGTTTCGGCCACCGGTGAGTTGAACGGGCCCAACCTGGGCGCCACTACCAACGGCATCAGCTTCGGGGGTGTCCCGCCCGGGTCGCAGTCGAGCCAACAGGTCGGCCTCTACAACGACGGATCCTCGACGGTGACCATCGCCAGTGTGACCCTGCCCGGCGCTCCCTTCGGTACCTCGGGAGCACCGGCCGCCGGTGACACCATCGCCCCCGGTGGCGAGGTACTGGTCAACGTCACCTTCTCCCCCACGGCGGTGGGCCTGTACGCCGACGCCCTGGTCGTCGACAGCGACGGGGGTGACCAGACAGTGACCCTCACCGGCTCGTCCACCCCTCCGTCCGTCCTCACCTTCACGCCGCTCTCGCTCAACTACGGAAATGTGGACCTCGGGCAGTCGGCCACCCTGACCTTCAAGCTGTCCGACGTCGGGGGCAGCAGCCTGACCATCACCAAGTCCAAACCGCCCGACAAGGGACCGTTCACCGCCCTCACCACCCTGCCCGAGGGGACCACCATGGCCGCCGGCACCAGTCTGGTGGAGTCGGTCCGCTTCACGCCGACAGCGGCCGGGCCCACCAACGACCAGTGGGTGATCACGGCCGACGACAATCTGGGCGTACACCTCGAGACCTTCACCGGCAATGGCGTCGGGCCCACGGTGACCACCACCTCACTACCGTCCGGGATCCAGTCCGCCCCCTACTCGGCCACCCTGACCGCCGACGGGGGTACGGCGCCGTACACCTGGGGGGTCATTTCGGGTGCACTGCCCCCCGGCCTGTCGGTGGATCCGGTCACCGGTGTCATCAGCGGCACGCCGGTAGCGGCCGGAACCTCCGACTTCATCGTCGGCGCCACCGACGCAGACCTCCGACAGGGCAGTGCCTCGCTCTCCATCACCGTGGCCGGCCATCCGGCACCGCTCGACTCCCCCACCGTGGGTATAGCCCCCACTCCCGACGGGGACGGCTACTGGCTGGCCGACTCGGGCGGCCAGGTCCGGACCCGGGGCGACGCCGGCTTCTACGGATCGATGGCCGGCGCCCGCCTCAACCAACCCATCGTCCATATCGTGCCGACCGCCGACGGCCGCGGTTACTGGCTTGTGGCCGCCGACGGGGGCACCTTCGCCTTCGGGGACGCCCCCTTCTACGGATCGATGGCCGGGCTCCCGCTCAACGCTCCCATCGTCGACATCGCCCCCACCGGCGACGGACGCGGCTACTGGCTGGTGGCCGCCGACGGCGGCGTGTTCGCCTTCGGAGACGCCCGCTTCCACGGCTCGATGGGTGGCGCCCACCTCAACCGGCCCATCGTGGGCATGGCCGGCGATTCCGCCAGCGGCGGCTATTGGCTGGTGGCCTCGGACGGCGGCGTCTTCGCCTTCGACGCCCCCTTCTTCGGGTCGACCGGTGATCTCCAGCTCAATCAACCGGTGAATGGCATGGCCGTTACCCCCGATGACCACGGCTACTGGTTCGTCGCTTCCGACGGGGGCATCTTCGCCTTCGGTGACGGCACCTTCCACGGCTCGACCGGGAGCGTCTCCCTCGTCGCTCCGGTGGTGGGCCTGGCCGCCGATCCCCGAAGCGGTGGCTACTGGCTGGTGGCCGCGGACGGTGGGGTGTTCGCCTTCGACGCCCCCTTCCTCGGATCGGGAGCATGACTCCCCACGGCCTTCGTCCGTCCCGCGGTGCTTACGTCACTCGCTGCGACATATCGGCAACTGTGAGTTGCGTGCTGCAGTCGACCGTTCACCCTGCGTGATCTTCCTCCCGTCGTCACTACGTCTGAGCGCTTGGCGAGACTGACCGCGCGCCCTCCGTGGTCGGGCTTGCAAGACACAGATCATCGGGTCATGCTGCAAGTGGGCGGGGCGGAGAAGCGGATCCGATCCTGATTTGGTAGTGCCGGATCCACTCTGTTATTTCACGGAGAAGTAACCGGTCGGCAACGGTCGGGAAAATCAGCACCCATACAGTGACACCAGAAATTGTTGCTTTGGGGGGATCAGCACAACGTCGGAGGAGGCTGTCCAACCCATGGGATCACTCCCTGCCCAGGAGTCACACACCACAAACATCGTTTCCAATTTTGACTGTGATCTGGTCATACCGGCGCTGAACGAAGAGGCCCGGTTGGGCGACACCATCGCGTCGCTCCACGAGGCAGCCACGGCGGCGTCGCTCAACGTGCGCTACATCGTGGTGGACAACGGATGCGTGGACGCCACCGCCGACATCGTCGAAACCGTCCGCGGACTGGACGTTCCCATCGAGTTCATCAGCTGCCAGACCCGGGGCAAAGGAGCGGCGGTGAAGGCCGGCGTCCGGCACTCGACGGCACGGGCCGTCGGCTACTGCGACGCCGATCGGTCGACCCCGGCCTCGTCGGTGGAGCATGGCCTGGCCCTGCTCCAGTCGGGCTGGGAGGTGGTGGTCGGCTCGAGGCGGTGCGCCGGAGCCGGATACACCACCGTGCAGTCGCCCTCCCGGCGAATAGGAAGCTTCGCCTTCCATGCCGTGGCCACCAAGCTGACCGGACCCATGTCGGATACCCAGTGCGGATTCAAGTTGTTTACCGCTCCGGTGGCCAAAGCCCTGTTCGACGCCACCACTCTCAACGGGTTTGCCTTCGACGTCGAGTTGTTGGCCCTGGCCCGAAGAGCCGATCTGCGGATGATCGAGCTCCCCATCAAGTGGAGCGACAGTGAAGGATCGACCTTCCGTCCCCTCGCCGACGGACTCCGCTCGTTCAGCGAGCTGAGAGCCGCCCACCGTTCGTTACAAGCATCAACCGCAGCCCTCGCTCGGTGAGCCCGCCCAGGAAGGGCCGATCGCTGTTGGTCTTGACCAACTGGCGGGACGGAAGCCACCCCGATGCCGGTGGTGCCGAAGAGGTCTGCGAACATCTGGCCGCCTCCTTTGCCCGGTGGGGATGGGAGGTCGTACTCCTGACCTCGGCCGTCGATGGTCACGCCACCACCGAGGACCGCGACGGCTTCCAGATCGTCCGGCGGGGCGGGCGGTTCACCGTCTACCCCTGGAGCCTGCTGTGGATCGCCCGGCGCCGACGGTCGATCCGAGCCGTCATCGACTCGCAGAACGGGATCCCATTCTTCACGCCGTTGGCCGTGAGCAGGAAGACGCCGGTCCTTCTCCTGCTGCACCACGTCCACCTCGAGCTGTTCCCCCACTACTTCTCGGCCGTGGCCACCCGTATCGGCCAGTGGCTCGAGACCACCGGCAGCCGTCTGGTCTACGGTCACCGGGCGGTGGTGGCGGTGTCGCCGTCCACCCGTCAGCGGGCCCGACGGGAGATCGGTCTGCGGGGTGAGATCTTCGTGGTCCCCCCCGGTTGCGAGACGGTGGGAACCGAGGCGCCCCACGAGAGGCGTCGGTCGGAGCACGAGAGCATCGTCTGGGTGGGAAGGCTGGTTCCCCAAAAAAGGATCGGTCTCATTCTCGACGCGGTGGCCGAGCTGCTGGTGGAGTTCCCCCGGCTCGAGCTGCACATGGTCGGCGACGGACCGAGGCGGACGGCGTTGGTCCGCCGGGCCGAGCGGCTCGGGCTGGGCCATCACGTGACCTTTCACGGCGCCCACGACGTCGAGACGCGCGCCGCGCTCATCGCCTCGGCCTGGCTCAGCGTCACCGCCTCCGAGTCCGAAGGGTGGGGCCCCGGGGTGATCGAATCCAACGCCCAAGGGGTACCGGTGTTGGCCTACCGGCGGCCGGGGTTGCGTGACTCCATTCGCCACCAGGACACCGGATGGCTGATCGACGAGGGTGAGCCCCTGTCCCGGGCTCTGGGGGAGGCCCTCCGGAAGTTGTCCGATCCTGCCTACGCCGAGAAGATGGGCCTGCGGGCCCAACGGTGGATCGCCCGGTTCACCTGGGAGGAAATGGCCAAGCAGGTCAGGGACGTTCTTCTGGCCGAAGAAGGGCGGTTGTCGCATCTGCCCGACGACCGACGATCGCACACCGATCTGTCCACCGTGGCCGTCGTGCCCTTCGCCCTGGTGCCGGAGGGACAGACACTGCATTTCCGCCCCACCGACCGCTCGTTGGTCAGCGCCGAAGGACTGGTCGTCCTTCTGAGGGGCACCGATACCGATCTGGCCCGCACCGCACTACGCCGGGCCGGCCTTTCCGAGTCGGCGGCCAACCATCCGAGCGTGCGCACCCTGGTGGCCCGACCGAGCGACCTGGTCTCGCTCGACGCCACCATGGACCTGTCGTCGGCCGCCGGCTCACCCGACGCGCCACGGTCGGCAGAGGCCCGGGCCGAGGACGGCTGAGGTGATGACGGCCACCACCCTGCTCGACCCCGGCCCCGAGCTGCCGTCCGGGGACCCCGAGTCGTCGGACACCGATACCTCGCCGAAGGAGATCCGGCCCCAGGTACGCCCCGAGTGGGTGGCGGGGCTCACGCGCTCGCTGGCCCGACCCACCACCCGGGTGGTGCTGGTGGCCTGCGTTGTGGGCACGGCCATCCGCCTGGTCATACCCCGCGGCATCTGGTTGGACGAGGCCATTAGCGTCCACGACGCCCATCTCGGCTACGGCCGGATGATCCACACCCTGGCCTCCACCGATGTCCACCCGCCCCTGTACTTCAGCGTCCTGTGGGCCTGGGTCCGGGTGGCCGGCTTCGGGGCCTTCGCCCTGCGGGTCCCCTCCATCATCGTCGGCGTGCTGCTCATCCCCATGGTCTACCTGCTGGGCAAGGAGGCCTACGGCCGGCGCACCGGCACGGTCGCCGCCGTGCTGGTGTCGGTGGCCCCGTTACTGGTGTGGTACTCGCAAGAGGTCCGCATGTACGAGCAGCTGATGCTGCTCGGGGTCATCGCCCTGTGGGCCCAGCTGCGGGTGTTCCACCGGGGCGGTGCCTACGCGTGGGACGTCTACACCCTGGCCACCATCGCCATGATGTGGACCCAGTACTTCGCCGCCTGGCAAATCCTTTTCCAACAGGCGGTGTTCCTCGGGGTCATGTTCGTGCGGTGGCGGCACGGGCAACCGGTGCGCCGGCTGGTGGTCGGCTGGGCTGTGAGCGCGGCGCTGATCCTGGCCGCCCTGGTTCCGCTCGTGGTGTTGGCCCATCAGCAGTTTTCGGTGCACCAGGCCACCGGCCAGGCCTTCGGCGTGGGCGGGGTGGGCCTCGGCCACCTGGGCATCTACTCGATCATCGTCGACCTGGCCTGGGGTCTGGTCGGGTACCACTCGAACCCCGATATGGCCATTCTGGTCGCCCTGTGGCCGCTCGGGATGCTGCTCTCCCTGGTCCTCCTCGGTCGCCGGGCCAAGCCGGTCAGCTACCTGTTGTGCGGGGCCGTCCTGGTCCCGGTGGTCATGATGTTCCTGCTCGGGTTGGAGAAGCAGGAGCTGTTCGACATCCGCTACATGTCGACCATCGTCCCCATCCTGTTCATCCTGGCCGCCCGGGTCATCACCGGCGTGGCCAACAGTCGGCGGGCGGTGACCGTGGCCACGGTGGCCCTGGTGATGGTGCTCCTGGTCGCTCTGGTCGACGAGCAGTACGCCAGTCCCAACCCGCGGCGTTACGACTTCAACGTGGCTCTGGACAAGATCGACCAGCAGGCCCGGCCCGGTGACGTCATCCTCTACCGCCCGGTCGACCTGTGGTCGGTCATCCAGTACTACTCGCCCCACGTCCCCGCCGGCCCCCTGACCGCCCAGCCCAAGCTGCCGGTCGACGGACACGAGGTGTTCGTCATCTCGAGCAAGTCGCTCATGGACGGCACCACCGACAACCTCACCCTGACCGAGGCCCTCGACGATCTGGGCGTGCACCGGAAACTGGTGGAGCAGTTCAACGTGCCCAACGTGCAGGTGGCGGTGTACAAGTGAGCGCCACACTGGAGAGCCCCACGTATCCCGATACCGATGATCCACGACTGGGCCGGCCGGTGTGGCGCAGTGCCGAGGACTGGAGAACGGTCGACCGCCGCCTGCGGATCCTGCTGCCCATCAGTGTCGTGCTCTCCCTCTGGTACTTCACCTGGTTGCTGCGCCCCGAGCGGGTGGGGAATCCCGTCCTCTACGGGCTCCTGATCGTGGCCGAGCTGTTCAACCTGTTCCAGGCCGTCGGCTTCTGGTGGACCTGCTGGCACGGACGGGACCGCCCCGCCGGGCCAGCCGTCGACGGACAGTCCCGGGTCGACGTCCTCATCCCGGTGTACAACGAACCCCTCGACGTGGTCGAGCCGACGGTGGTGGCGGCCATGGCCATGGGTGGAGCGCGCGTCCGGGTGTACCTGTTGGACGACGCCGGCCGTGACGACCTGGCCGATCTGGCCGACCGGCACGGGGCCCGCTACATCCGACGCCAGGAGCATGCCGGGGCCAAGGCCGGCAATCTCAACCATGCCTTGGCCCTGACCAAGGCCCCCTTCGTGGCCGTCTTCGACTGTGACCACGTCCCCGACCGGCGGTTTCTCGAAGCCACGCTGGGCTGGATGGACGATCCGGAAGTGGCCTACGTGCAGACGCCGCAGTACTACGCCAACGCCCGCACCGGTCGGCTGGCCGCCGCCGCCGCCTCGCAGCAGAACCTGTTCTTCGGCGGCATCTCCCGGGGCAAGGACGGCCTCGGCTCCATGTTCTGCTGCGGCACCAACTTCGTCTTCCGACGGTCGGCCCTGGCCGAGGTGGGCAACTTCCCCGAGGACTCGCTGACCGAGGACTTCGAGCTGTCCATCCGGCTGCACGAGAACAACTGGCAGTCGGTGTACGTGAACGAAGTGCTGGCCCAGGGGCTGGGCCCCGAGGACATGGTGTCCTACGTGAGCCAGCAGCAGCGGTGGGCCCGGGGCTGCCTGGCCTCCATCCCCCAGGCCCTCCGGGCCGAGCTGCCCTTTCGGGTCAGGATGCAGTACCTCTTCTCCTCCCTCTTCTTCCTGTCCGGCTGGACCTTCGCCCTCTACATGTCGATTCCGGCCATCCGCATCTTCACCGGGGCACAACCGCTCAACGGTGCCACCGCCGCCCAGTTCCTCCTGCACTTCGCCCCCTATTTCTGCGTCAGCCTGTTCGCCGTGGCCGTGGCCGGCGCCGGCACCTACACCTTCGACGCCTTCGCCCTTCTCATCGCCAATTTCTGGATACAGATCGTGGCCACCGTCTTCGTGGTCATGAGGAGAAAGGGCCGCTTCGTGGTGACGGCCAAGCACGGGGACCTCGGTCGCCAACCCCGCGCCGTTCTGCCCGCCCTGGTCATGATCGGCATTCTGGCCGCGGCGGTGGTGGACGGGTTGGTCAAAGGGCTGAGCGCCGGGGTGGCCAACAACGTGGCCTTTGCCCTGCTGCACATTTCGGTCCTCACGGTGGGCATCTGGTCGGCCCTGGTGGGCCGACGGGCGGAGGCGCCGGCTCCGGCCGTCCAACCGGTGGCCCAGTTGGAGCCGGTGGCAGCATGAGCACGGCCACGCCGGTGCGTCCGGATGCTCCGACCGGAGTGGCGGAGGTCCCCGACCCCGACCTCATCGGCGTCGAACGACGGCGCCATCGGCGGGGCAGCCTTCGGATAGTCACGGCCGTGGTCATCGTGGCTGTGGTGCTGTGCGGCATCGGATTGCTGGCCGCCTCCGCCCCCCGGCCCGCTCCGGTGGTCAAGTCGCGGCCGGTGACCGTGGCCTTCCTCGATCGCTACGTGGCGGCCGACGGCCGGGTGGTGCGGTGGGACCAGGGCGGTGACACGGTCAGTGAGGGAGAGGCCTACGCCCTCCTGTTGGCCGTGGCCACCGGAAACCAGGCCCGCTTCGCCTCGATCTGGAAGTGGGATCAAAGCAATCTGCAACTGCCCAACGGGCTCTTCGCCTACCACTGGGCCGCCGGCCACGTGGTGAGCAACTCGCCGGCCACCGATGCCGACCTCGACACGGCGTGGGCTCTGGTGCTGGCCTCCCAACGCTTCGGCGTGCCGGCCTACCGGACCGACGGCCTGCACGTGGCGGCCGGCATCCTCAAGTACGAGACCATGTTCAACGTCGGCCGGCTGGTGCTGGTGGCGGGGCCGTGGGCCCGGACAGTCCCTTACACGTTGGACGTGAGCTACTACTCGCCGGAGGCGATGGCCGCCCTGGCCCAGGCCACCGGCAAGGTGCAGTGGACCCAGCTGGCCGACAGCAGCCAGCAGTTGGTGGGTGAGCTGGAGAGCAAGTCGACGGCCAGACTGCCGGCCGACTGGGCCACGCTCTCCTTCTCCGGTGTGGTCACCCCCGAAGGTTCACCGTCGACCACCGGACCGGCCGCCTACGGTCTGGACGCCCAACGGGTGGAGGTCTGGTACGCCGCCGACTGCACGGCCGCCGGTAGGGCACTGGCGGCCCATGACTGGCCGGTGCTGGCCGACCTCCCCGGCCATGGAGCCGACCTCGACTACGCCCTCAACGGCACCGCCACCAACAGCGACCGGAACGGGCTCGGACTGGTGGCCGCAGCCGCCTCGGCCGACGCCGCCGGGGACCGCTCCCAAGGGTCCGCCCTGCTGGCCCAGGCCCGGGCCGGCGACCACGGCAGGAACTACTACGGCGACGCCTGGGCCGCTTTGGGCACCGCCCTCCTGCAGACCTCGACGCTGTCATCGTGCTCCCCGGCGTCGAGCCGATGAGCGCTCCCCCGGACCTGGGGACCACAGGGTGGCGACAGGTTCCGAACGGTCGGCGCAGCGCAGCCAGCCCTCGTCATCAACAAATCGACGGCGGGACGAGAGAGAGGAAGAGGGGATGAGGCGGACGGCGACAACCAGCAAGGCCCTACGCCGAGGCCGGCGTCCGGTGGCGGTGGGGGCGGTGGTCCTCATGGTGCTGTCGGGCCTGGTGGCGGCTACCGCAGTGACCGCCGTGGTGGCTCCCCGGACGGCGCAGGCGTCCACCCCGTCGGCGGTCGACGGAGCCACCCGGGGGGCCGACAACGACCGGACCAGCTGGTACCCCGACCAGACCACCCTGACCCCGAGCCTGGTGAGCGGCGGTACGTTCGGCCAGCTGTTCAAGACGGCCATCAACGGCCAGGCCTATGGCCAGCCCCTGCTCGACGACGGCCAGGTGCTGGTCAACACCGAGAACGACTACGCCTACGGCGTGAACCCGGTCACCGGGGCCATCCTCTGGTCGCGCAACTTCGGGACCCCCACCCTGGCCAGCCAGATCGGCGGGGTGGGCTGCGCTGACCTCACCCCCAACATCGGCATCACCGGCAGCCCGGTGGTCGACCAGAGCACCGACACCGAGTACCTGGTCGACAACCAGTACATCTCGGGCACATCGGGTCCGCAGGCCTACTACATGCAGGCCCTCGAACTCGACAACAACGGAGCCGAGGCGCCGGGCTTCCCCGTCCAGATCCAGGGGGCGGCCCAGAACAACGCCGGCAACGTGTTCAATCCCGAGTTCCAACTGCAACGGCCCGGGCTGCTGCTCATGAACGGCGTGGTCTACGCCGGCTTCGGCTCCCACTGCGACGTCTACCCGTGGCAGGGTTGGATCGCCGGGGTGACCGAGTCGGGCACCCTGCAGACCATGTACACGACCATGGGGGCGGGCAGCTCGACCACCGGGGCGGGCATCTGGCAGGCCGGCGGTGGGCTGGTCTCCGACGGATCGGGCACCATCCTGTTCGCCACCGGCAACATCGGCGGCCCCGGAAACGGACCCGTCGCCGGCAACACCCCGCCGGCCGACCTGGGGGAGTCGGTGGTCCGGGTCAACGTACAGGCCAACGGCACCCTCAAACCGGTCGACTTCTTCTCCCCCACCGACAACGTGGCCCTGGACGGCGACGATCTCGACTTCGGCTCGGGGGCCCCGGTGGCCCTGCCCAACGCCTACTTCGGCACCACCACCTACCCCCACCTGGCCGTGGCCGTGGGCAAGGAGGGCTACGTCTACCTGCTCAACCGCGACAACCTCGGTGGAGTGGCGGAGGGGGCCAACGGCTCCGACAACGTGGTCGGGCGGTTCGGGCCCAACGGAGGGGTGTGGTCGAGTCCGGCGGTGTGGCCCGGCAACGGGGGATGGATCTATGTTCCGACCGCTTCCGGTTCGGTCAGTGCCGGGGGTTCGTCGGGGAACATGGACGCCTATCAGTACGGTCTGACCGGCTCTGGGGTCCCGACCCTGAGCATGGCCGGCCAGTCCTCGGACGCCTTCGGTTACGGATCGGGCGGCGCCGTGGTCACCTCCAACGGCACCACCTCGGGGTCGGCCATCATGTGGTGCATCTGGTCGCCCGGCGCCGGTGAGACCGGCGCCCAGCTGCGGGCCTACAACCCGGTGCCGGTCAACGGTGCCCTCCAGGAGATCTGGAGTGCCCCCATCGGGATCCAGTCCAAGTTCAACGACCCCGGCGTGGGCAACGACCGGATCTATGTGGGCACCAACGACGGCTACATCGAGGGCTTCGGCGCCCCGGTGGGTGCCCCGATCACCGCCCCGTCGCCGACCTTCCCGTCGACCATCGTGGGCCAGTCCAGCAAACAGACGGTGACCATGACGGCCACCGCCCCGGTCACCGTCTCCTCGTTGACCGCCACCGGCCCGTTCACCGCGGGCACCCCGAGCGCCACCCTGCCCGACACACTGGCCACCGGGGGCACCCTCTCCGTGCCGGTCACCTTCACCCCGACGGCGGCCGGACCGGCCGGCGGTGGGCTGACCATCGGTACCACCGCGTCGGGCAGCTCCCAGGTGACCCTCACCGGACTGGGCGAGGTCAACGGTCCCAGCCTGGTGGCCACGACGGCCGGGATCACGTTCGGCGGGATACCGCCCGGAAATCAATCTAGTAATTCGGTAGGATTTGCCAACGATGGATCCCAGCCTGTGACCATCTCCACCGTCGATCTGCCCACCGCCCCCTTCGGGGCCACCGGCACGCCGGCCGCCGGGGCAGTGATCCAGCCCGGCGCCGAGGTGGTGGTCAACGTGACCTTCACCCCCACGGCCAACGGCACCTACGCGAGCACCCTCGAGCTCGACAGCAACGGCGGGGACGTGGTGGTCAACATCTCCGGCAACTCGACGGTACCCTCCCTGCTCCAGATCACCCCCCTGGCCAACAACTTCGGCAACGTGCCCATCGGGCAGACGGTGACCAAGACTTTTTCGGTCACCAACGACGGCGGGAGCAGCCTCGAGATCTCCAAGTCCAAGCCCCCGGCCCTCGGACCGTTCACCGCCACCACCTCCCTGGCCGAGGGGACCACCATCGCCGCCGGGGCATCGCTGACCGAGTCGGTCACCTTCACCCCCACCGCAGTCGGGACCACTTCCGACGGATGGGTCATCACGGCCGACGACGGCCAGGGGGTGCGCACCGTGACCTTCACCGGCAACGGGGTCGTCGGTGACCCGGCGTCGGCCGGGGGATGGCAGCTCAACGGCTCGTCCAAGGTGGTGAGCGGGGCCCTGCAGCTGACCCAGGCCAGCCCCGGCTACCAGGCCGGCACCGCCATCATGGGGGCTCCGGTCAGCTCGGCCAACCTGTCGGCCACCTTCACCGCCACCATCGGCGGAGGTGGGACGACCGGGGCCGACGGGTTGACCTTCATGCTGGCCAACCCGTCCACCGCACCGACTGCCGTCGGGGCCATCGGGGGCGGGCTGGGCTTTTCCGGCCTATCCGGCACCGCCGTGGCCCTCGACACCTACAAGAACACCAACAACCCGTCCAACAACTTCGTGGGAGTGACCAACGGACCGACCACGGCCAGCGTCCCTGACGAGCTCAACTGGCTGGCCACCAGCACGGCGGTGCCGGCCCTGCGGGCCACCAACACCATCGGGGTGACCCTGGTCAACGGCACCCTGACTGTCACTGTGAACGGGACCAAGGTCATCACCACCACCGTCACCGTCGGTCCCAATGTACTGCTCGGCTTTTCTGCCGGGGACGGCTCGTACACCGACGCCCACGCGGTGAGCAACGTGGCCATCACCGCCGCCCCGCCGGTCACCGCTCTGGCCGGACCGGCGGGTGGAGGCTGGGACGTCAACGGCTCGGCCAAGGTGGCGAGCGGTTCCACCCAGCTGACCCAGACCACCCCGGCCTACCAGGCCGGCACCGCCTTCTGGCCCACTCCGCTGAGCTCGTCCAATCTGAACGCCACCTTCACCGCCACCATCGGGGGCGGCGGCACGAGCGGGGCCGACGGCATGGCCCTGGTACTGGCCGACCCCTCCACCGCCCCGACGGCGGTGGGGGCCCTGGGCGGTGGGCTCGGCTTCTCCGGCATATCCGGCACGGCCGTGGCCCTCGACACCTACAAGAACACCAACAACCCGTCCAACAACTTCGTGGGGGTGACCAACGGGCCGACCACGGCCAGCGTGCCCGACGAGCTCCACTGGCTGGCCACCTCGACGGCGGTACCGTCCCTGCGGGCCACCAACACCATCGGGGTGACCCTGGTCAACGGCACCCTTACCGTGAGCGTGGACGGGACCAAGGTCATCACCACCAACGTCACCGTCGGGCCCAACGTGCTGCTCGGCTTTTCCGGCGGGACCGGCTCGTTCACCGACACCCACACGGTGAGCAACGTGTCGATCACCGCGGCTCCGCCCACCATCACCACCGTCGGTGACCCGGCCACGGCCGGGGGCTGGGCCCTCGACGGCTCCTCGGAGATCGCCGGCGGCGCCCTCCAGCTGACTCAGGCCACGCCCGGCTACCAGGCCGGTACCGCCTTCTGGCCCACCCCGGTCAACGCATCGGAGATCAACGCCACCTTCACCGCGTCCATCGGAGGGGGTAACGGGGCCGACGGCCTGACCTTCATGCTGGCCAACGCCACCGACCCCACCACCTCGGTCGGGGCCCTGGGAGGTGGGCTCGGCTTTTCCGGCATCCCCGGGGTGGCCGTGGCCCTCGACACCTACCTCAACGCCAACAACCCGTCCAACAACTTCGTGGGGGTGACCTACGGGCCGACCACGCCCAGCATGCCCGACGAACTGGACTGGCTGACCACCAACACCGAAGTGCCCGCCCTCCGCACCATCAACACCATCACGGTCAGTCTGCTGGAGGGCGTCCTCACCGTGGCGGTCGACGGCACCCAGGTGCTGTCCACAGCGGTCACGGTGGGGCCGACGGTGCTACTCGGATTTTCCGCCGGGGACGGGGCGCTGACCGACGACCACGCCGTCAGCAACGTGTCCATCACCTCCACGTAGCGCTTTTACAACCAGGGGGGACTGAAGGAGGGTCCCATGCGAAGACGACGGGTAGGGGTCTTGCTGCTCGGGACGGCTGTGCTTTTATCGGGGCTGACGGCTGGGGTGGCCATCGCCAAGTCGTCGGGCGCGCCCGACGTGGACACCGGGGCCTACAACACCCTGCGGGACAACTGGGATCCCAACGAGCCGGCGTTGAGCCCCACCGACGTGCAGTCGTCGAGCTTCGGTCAGCTCTTCTCGACCAAGCTCACCGGATCGGTCTACGCCCAGCCGCTGGTGGTCAACGGGACAGTCATCGTGACCACCGAGGACGCCATGGCCTACGGCATCAACGCCACCACCGGGGCCATCGAGTGGACCCGCTCCTTCGGGACGCCCTTTCTGTCCTCCACCATCAACTGCTCCGACCTGACTCCGGACATCGGCTCGACGGCCACCCCGGTGGTCGACCCGTCGACCGGTGACGTCTACATCACCACCCGTCTCGAGACCGGCAGCGGCGGGCTGGCCGGGGCCGAGTGGTACCTGCAGGCCGTCTCCTCCTCCACGGGAAAGGAGGTGGCCGGGTACCCGGTCGAGATCACCGGGACGCCGTACAACACCCCGGGGGTGGCCTTCAACCAGGCCTACGCCCTGCAGCGGACCGGGTTGCTCCTGCTCGACAACACCGTCTACATGGGGTTCGCCTCCGACTGCGACATCACCCCCTACCGGGGCATCGTGGTCGGGGTCAGCACCAAAACCAACAGCGTCTCCACCATGTGGAGCGACGAGTCGGGGGTGGGAACCGACCAGAACTCCCAGGCCGGCATCTGGCAGAGCGGCGCCGGCCTGGTGTCGGACAAGGCCAGGACCATCATCCTCACCTCGGGCAACGGGGTGTCACCCCAACCGGCCGCTTCCAACCACCCCCCGGCCACCCTGTCCGAATCGGTCATCAGTTTGGCCGTCAAGGGCAAGGGCAAGGGCAAGATCGTGCCCACCCAGTTCTTCGCCCCCAGCAACGCCGCCAACCTCGACGCCAACGACGAGGACCTCGGCGCCGGCGGCCCCATAGCGCTGCCCACCCCCGACTTCGGGACCACCGCCCACCGCCACCTCCTGGTCCAAGTGGGGAAGGACGGACGCATCTTCCTCATCGACGCCGACCACATGGGCGGATTCGAGCAGGGACCGGGCGGAACCGATGCCGTGCTCCAGACCCTCGGTCCGTTCGGCGGGGTCTGGGGGCAGCCGGCCGCCTACGGCGGCCAGGGGGGCTGGGTCTACGTGGTGGAGAGCGGGGGTGGGGTTCTCCGCGCCCTGAGCTACGGGGTCAACGGCAGCAAGATCCCCCAACTGACCTCGGCGGCCACGGCCGGCAACTTCGGCTACACCTCGGGGCCACCCATGGTCACCAGTGACGGAACCACGGCGGGCAGCGCGGTGGTTTGGGCCGTCTACAGCAACGGCGGCGGCGGGAACGACGGTGAGCTGCAGGCCTACAACGCCATCCCCAGCGGGGGCAAGCTGTCCCTCCTGTGGTCGGCCCCCATAGGAACCGCCTCCAAGTTCACCGTACCGACGGCCTGGGACGGCCGGGTCTACGTCGGCGACCGCAGCGGCCACCTCTACGCCTTCGGATCGTCGGCGGCGGCGCCCGTCCAGGCCGCCCCGGTCGACTTCGGTTCGGTGGCGGTGGGGTCGAGCCGGACCCTCACCGTGCCGGTGGGCACCCCCCACGGCCTGACGCTGACCGGTCCGGTGACAGCCGTGGGCTACGAGAGCGCTGACGGCCCCCTCCCCCCGGGAGCGGGAAAGGTCGGCACCACCACCTCGACGACCCTGCCGACCGGCCTCACCGCCGGGCCGGCCGTACCCCCTCCGACCCAGACCACTCCCCTGCCCGGGGATGTCTTCTCCATCCGGCAACCGGCGGTGGGAAGTCACCTGCGGGCCGGGTCCACCACCCGGCTGGGGGTGACCTTCACCCCCACCCAGGCCGGCCCCGTGGTCGCCTTCCTGGTCATCCCCACCAGCGACGGGACCCGGACCGTGTCCATCGCCGGCTACGGCACCGCCCCCGGGCTCATCGTGTCTGACCAGCCGCTGGCCTTCGGCACCATCGACACCGGGGCCGGTGGCAAAGCACTGAGCATCACGGTGGCCAACTCGTGGGACCGTCCCGAGACCCTGACCCCGGCCGTCCTGCCCGTCGCCCCCTACACAGTGAGCGGGCTCCCGGGCGTCGGGACGGTGCTCGCCCCCCAGCAGTCGGTGACGGTGTCGGTCCGATTCGACCCCACGGCCGCCGGCACCTACCCGTCCACCCTGCGCATCGCCACTGACCACGGTGCGGTCGTCCTGCCGATCACCGGCGTGGCGGTCACCGGCTATGCCCGGCTGGCCGTGAGCACCACCACACTCAACCTCGGCGCCGTCCCCCTCGGACATACAGCCAGCGCCACCTTCGAGGTGGGCAACAGCGGGACGGTGGCCCTGGTGGTCACCCGGTCGATCGGGCCCAGCGGTTCCTTCACCGTCCCGGTGCCCGTACCCGAGGGCACCACCATCGACCCGGGTACCTACCTCGACCAGACGGTGACCTTCCGGCCCACCGCCCTCGGACCGACCACCAACCGCTACGTCTTCAACAGCAACGACGGGAGAGGGGCGGTGACGGTCACCTTCACCGGTACCGGCACGTGACCGATCCGGAGCGAAAGGCATCGAAGATCACGCAGCGTGAGGGTGGAATCACGGAGATCGGACAAGGCACAAGGTGAAGATGACAAGCCGATGGGGCAGGCGTACCGTGGCCAGTGGTTCCGGGGCGGGGTCCATTCTTCAACGAAGGGGCTGTCGGAAAATGATCAAGTCGTTTTGGCGGCGCTCCGCCTTGCTCGGCGGAGCTCTCCTGGCCCTGTTGTCGCTGGTGGCCGTGGCCACGGTGACCGAAAACCACCCGGCCGGCGCGCAGACCACCTCGCCGGTCGACGGCGCCACCCGGGGGGCGGACAACCTCCGCACCAGTTGGTACCCGGACCAGACCACCCTCACCCCGAGCCTGGTCGAGGGGGGCACATTCGGCCAGCTGTTCGACACCCAGCTCCAGGGTCAGGTCTATGGCCAGCCCCTGTTCGACGACGGCCAGGTGCTGGTCAACACCGAGAACAACTACGCCTACGGGGTCGACCCGGTGACCGGGGCCATCCTGTGGAGCCGCTATTTCGGGGTCCCCACCCTGGCCGCCCAGATCGGCGGGACAGGCTGCTCCGACCTGGCCCCCAACATCGGAATCACCTCCAGCCCGGTCATCGACCAGACCACCGACACCGAGTACCTGGTCGACAACCAATACACCACCAGTCAGACCGGACACGGAGCACCCCAGGCGTATTTCATGCAGGCGCTCGAGCTGGACAACGACGGGGCCGAAGCACCGGGCTTCCCGGTCCAGATCCAAGGGACGGCGCAGAACAACCCGAACCAGCTCTTCCAGCCCGAGTTCCAACTGCAGCGGGCCGGCCTGCTGCTGTTGAACGGCGTGGTCTACGCCGGTTTCGGCTCGCACTGCGACATCTACCCGTACTCAGGGTGGGTGGCCGGGGTCAAAGAGACGGGGACGCTCAGCGCCCTGTGGTCGACGGTCGGGGACGGCACCAACGCCACCGGAGCGGGGATCTGGCAGGCGGGTGGGGGATTGGTGTCGGACGGACCCAACACCATCCTTCTGACCACGGCCAACCTGGCCGGCACCCGGACAGGTCCCATTCCCGGTGACACTCCCCCGGCCGACCTGGGCGAGGCGGTCGTGCGGCTGAACGTACAGTCCGACGGCACCCTCAAGGCCGTCGACTTCTTCTCCCCCTATGACACCGCGTCGCTCGATGCCGACGACCTCGACTTCGGATCGGGCGCGCCCGTGGCCTTACCCAGCCCCTATTTCGGCACCACCGCCATCCCCCACCTCCTGGTGGCGGTGGGCAAGGAGGGCTACGTCTACCTGCTCAACCGCGACAACCTGGGGGGCCAGGGCAACGGACCCAGTGGATCGGACGCCGCTGTGGGCCGTTTCGGGCCCAACGGCGGAGTGTGGGCCAGTCCCGCGGTGTGGCCCGGTGACGGGGGGTGGATCTACATACCCACCGCCTCCGGCTCGGTCAGCGCCGGGGGCTCGTCGGGGTTCATGGACGCCTACCAGTACGGACTCACCGGGTCGGGCACACCGACCCTCAACCTGGCCGGCCAGTCCTCGGACGCCTTCGGCTACGGCTCGAGCGGTGGGGTGATCACTTCCAACGGGACCACCTCGGGGTCGGCCCTCATGTGGTGCATCTGGTCGCCGGACACCACCGGAGTGGGAGCCCAACTGCGTGCCTACCTGCCGGTGCCGGTCAACGGCGTCCTCCAGGAGGTCTACAGCTCGCCCATCGGAACCGGCACCAAGTTCAATATCCCTGGTGTGGGCAATGACCGCATCTACGTGGGCACCCGTGACGGCACCATCGAGGGGTACGGTGCCCCGGTGTCGGCGCCGGTCACGGCCACGCCGCCCACCTTTCCGGCCACCGTGGTGGGCCAGTCGAACACCCAGACGGTCACCCTGACCGCCACCGGCACGGTCACCGTCGACACCCTCACCTCCACCGGCCCCTTCACCCTGGGCACCCCGAGCCAGACGCTGCCGGCCACCCTGGCCAGCGGCGCCACCATCACGGTGCCGGTGACCTTCGCCCCGACCGGCCCGGGTCCGGCGGGCGGCAGCCTGTCGGTGACCACCCCGGGGGAGGGGTCTGCCCAAATCTCCCTCGAAGGACTGGGCGAGGTCAACGGGCCCAGCCTGGGCTCGACGACCTACGGAATCGCCTTCGGCGGAATCCCTCCGGGCAACGAATCGAGTAACTCTGTAGGTTTCGTCAACAATGGCTCCCAACCCCTGACCATCTCGGCCGTCGACCAGCCGGCCGCCCCCTTCAGCACCACCGGCACCCCGGCCGTGGGATCGGTCATTCAACCGCAAGCCGAAATAGTGGTCAACGTGACCTTCGCCCCCACGGCCAACGGCAACTACACCAGTTCATTGGAGCTGGACAGCAACGGAGGGGACGTGGTGGTCAACCTGTCGGGCAGCTCGACGGTGACCTCGCTCCTCCAGATCACACCGTTGGCCACCAACTTCGGCAACGTGGCGGTGGGCCACACCGTGACCAAAACGTTTTCGATCACCAACGACGGGGGCAGCAGTCTCGAGATCTCCAAATCGAAACCCCCCGCCCAAGGCCAGTTCGTAGCCACCACCTCGTTGGGCGAGGGCACCACCATCGCCGCCGGCGCCAGCCTCACCGAATCGGTCGCCTTCAGCCCGACGGCGGTGGGGACGGTCACCGACGGTTGGGTGATCACCGCCACCGACGGTCAGGGGGTCCGCACGGTGACCTTCACCGGCAACGGGGTCATCGGCGACCCGGGAACGGGGGGCTGGAATCTCAACGGATCGGCCAGGGTCGTGAACAGTGCGCTGCAACTGACGCCGGCCACCAAGAAACTGGCGGGATCGGCATTCGCCCCGGCCCTGGTCAGCTCGGCCAACCTGTCGGCCTCCTTCACCGCCTCCCTGACCGGCAAGGGCAAGAGCGGAGGAGAGGGCATCACCTTCGTCCTGGCCAATGCCTCCGACGCTCCCACCTCTCTGGGCACCGACGCGGGAGGGTTGGGCTTTTCCGGCATACCGGGGGTGGCCGTAGCCCTCGGTACCACCAAGAGCAAAGGCGATCCGTCCACCAACTTCGTGGGGGTGACCACCGGACCGGTCAGCGCCACCAAGCCGGCCGTGCTCAAGTGGCTGGCCACCTCCAAAAACGTGCCTCCGCTGCGGGCCACCAACGCCGTCACCGTGACCGTCGCCAACGGGACGTTGGCGGTGACCATCAACGGCACCCAGGTCCTGTCCACCACCGTCACCCTCGGGCCCAACGTGCTGGTCGGTTTTTCCGGTTCCACCGGCACCAAAACCGACGTCCAGACGGTGAGCGGCGTGTCCATCACCGCGTCGGGGCCGGTGACCGTCATCGGCGACCCGACGGCCGGCGGATGGGACCTCAACGGGTCGACGGAGATCGTCGGTAGCGCCACCCAGCTGACCCAGGCCAGCCCCGGCTACCAGGCCGGGACCGCCTTCTGGCCCACCCCGGTGAGCTCGTCTGACGTAAGTGCCACCTTCACCACCACCATCGGTGGTGGCAACGAAGGGGCCGACGGCATGGCCTTCGTCCTGGCCGATGCCTCGACCGCTCCGACGGCGGTGGGGGCCATCGGCGGCGGACTCGGGTTCTCCGGCATTTCGGGCACCGCGGTGGCCCTCGACACCTACATCAACGCCAACAATCCATCCAACAATTTCGTGGGGGTGACCAACGGGCCGACGACGCCATCCGTGCCCGACGAGCTCAACTGGCTGGCCACCAACACGGATGTTCCCCCGCTGCGATCGACCCTCACCGTGCATGTGACCCTGATCGAGGGAACGCTCACCATGTCGATCAACGGGACCCAGGTGCTCGACACCCCGGTGACGGTGGGTCCCGACGTTCTGCTCGGCTTTTCTGGCGGGGACGGTCTGTACACCGACGTCCACAGCGTGAGCAACGTATCGATCACCGCGGCGCCGCCGGCCATCACCACCCTGGTGGATCCGACGCTGGGTGGATGGACGCTCAACGGATCCTCGCTCATCGGCGGCGGGGCCCTCCAACTGACCCAAGCCACCCCGGACTACCAGGCCGGTACCGCCTTCTGGCCCACCCCGCTCAACTCATCCGACGTGAGTGCCACCTTCACCGCCTCGATCGGGGGCGGCAACGGTGGTGCCGACGGGATGGCCTTCGTACTGGGCGACGGATCGGACCCACCGACATCGGTCGGCGCCATCGGCGGCGGGCTCGGGTTTTCGGGGATACCCGGGGTAGCGGTCTGCCTCGACACGTATCAGAACGCCAACAACCCCTCGGCCAACTTCGTGGGCGTGACGTACGGGCCCACTTCCCCCACGGTGCCCGACGAGCTCGACTGGCTGTCCACCAACACCGAGGTCACCAACCTCCGGACCATCAACACGGTGACCGTTACTTTGGTCGAGGGCACCCTCACGGTCGACGTCGACGGCACCCAGGTGCTGAGCACCCCGGTGACCGTCGGGCCCACCGTCCTCCTCGGGTTTTCCGGGGGTACCGGTGCCCTCACCGACGACCACAGCGTCAGCAATGTGTCGATCACCTCTTCCTGAAGAGGCGGCTCGATGAGAGCAGCCGCCCCTCGGTGTGCTCGGGAACTGATCACTGTGGGGGCCGTGCTGGTCGTGGCGGTGGGCGCCTCGCTGTGCTCCGCGGCTGCTGCCGGGGCCAAAGGGAACACGCCCAAGAAGCCCGGGGCGCCGACATCGGTCATAGCCACTCCGGTCAACCAGGCCATCGCCGTCTCGTGGTCGGCTCCCCCCTCCGACGGAGGTTCGCCCGTTACCGGCTACCAGGCCACGGCCAGCCCCGGCAAGGCCAGCTGCGCGACGGGGGGCTCGGGCTCGCAGTGCGTGATCACCGGACTGAGCGACGGGAAGAAATACACGGTGCACGTCCAAGCCTTCAACCAGGCAGGTGAGGGCAAGGCGGCCACCAAGACCAAAATCGTTCCCACCGACGGCCAGAACTGCGGCTACGTCGGCCCCTACGGCAACCTCCAGGGCTGCAACCTGGACGACGCCGATCTGAGCAACACCGACCTCAGCCATGCCGACCTGGCCGGGGCCGACCTGAACAGCGCTGACCTCGACGGAGCGGCTCTGGCCCAGGCCACTCTGACCAACACGGACCTCACCGGGGCGACCCTCGCCGAAGTCTCCTCGGGGGGCATCGTGGGAACGCCGGCCGCTCTCCCCTCTCCGTGGTCTGATGTGTCCGGTTACCTCATCGGCCCGGCGGCCGAGTTGACCGGTGCCGGCTTGGCCGGAGCCAACCTCACCAACGCCGACCTCGAGGGGGCCACTCTGGCCGACGCCACCCTGACCGGCGCCACCCTGGCCGACGCCACCCTGGCCGACGTTTCTTCGGGGGGCATCATCGGCACGCCGGCCGCCCTCCCTTCCCTATGGAGCTTGATCGACGGATATCTCATCGGGCCGCAAGCCAACCTGACCGGTGGTGATCTCGCCGGGGCCAACCTGTCCGGGGCCAACCTGACCGACGACATCCTGGTCGGCGCCGACATCAACGGCACCACCCTCAGCGGGGCCAACCTGACTTTCATCTCATCAGGCGGTGTAACCGGCACTCCGGCGGCACTGCCGCCGGAGTGGAGCCTGGTCGGCGGCTACCTGATCGGGCCCGATGACAGCCTGGTCGATGCCGACCTCAACGGGTTGGATCTGAGCCAGACCACCCTGACCGGCGCGCGGTCAAGTGGCATCACCGGCACCCCCGCTTCGCTTCCGGCCGATTGGCTTCTGGTCGGTGGGTACCTGATCGGGCCCGACGACGAGCTGGACTTCGCCGAACTGGCCGGCCTCGACCTGACCGGCGCCGACCTGGCCGGTGCCGCCATCAGCTTCGCCGATTTCACCGGGGCCAACCTGACCGATGCCAATCTCACCGGCGCCAGCAACATCGACGATGCCGACATGGACAACACCATTTTCTCCCACACCATCTGCCCCGACGGGGTGAGCAGCGACGACACGGGCGGAACGTGTGTCGACAGCAAGTGACCGCCGGTGGCCCGGACGTCACTGTCGCTCAGCGTCGCTCGCGGTGCCGCCACCCAGTGCTCATCCACCTGCGCTGTACCGGTGCCCACTATCCCACTTAGAGTGTAGGAATGGTAGGGATTCACACGGCACCGAGAGTGCTGCTCCGGCTCCTCGGGGTCCTGCTGGCCATGACCGCGCTCGCCGTCGTCGGCGCTCCGGCCCTCGGCATCGACGCCGCCCAGGCCAGCCCGGCCACCCCCAAACTGATATTCGGGATGGGCGACGAGATCGCCACGGCCGAGTCCACCCATATCTTCAAAGCGGCCCCCATCGACATGGTGACCAGCTGGTACAACAACTCGGGGGATCTATCGTGGATGCAGGGTTACGCCAGCACCGACCAGGTCGAGCAGGTCTACGCCCAGGGCAAGGCCAACGAATTGGTGGTCGACCTGAGCTCTGACCCCTCCTATGCCCTGAGCGCCCAGTTCCAGGCCAACCTGGCCACCCTGGTGTCGATCTTCAAGGGGAACGGCCCCGCCTACGGTCCGCTCTACGTCGTGCTGTTCACCGAGTTCGACACCTACGAGCCCGCCGACAACGCCACCTACATCCCTCAGTTGATGACGGCCTACAAGCAAGCCGTCACCGTCGTCCACAATGCGTACGCCCAAGCCAAGGTGGCCCTCGGGCTCGGGGGCTACAACTGGTCGAGCTCGCCCACGGCCACCACCAACCTGAGTATGGAGACGGCGGCCATCCAAGACTCGGACTTCGTGGCCGTGCAAGCCATGCAGGACTGCACCAACGAGGACCAGCTGGAGAACGGGGTCCGCGCCTCGATCGCCCAGCTGTCCGCGTTCGGCAAGCCGATCATGATCAGCTACATGAACCTGTGGGGTGGCACTGTGTCCTGTCAGACCTCGGCCATGAGTACATTCGAGAAAGACATCTTGAACACCAGCACGCTGTCCACGCTGACTTCCGAGGGCCTGTTCGCCCTGGGGTTCAGGGTCGCACCCGACATCGACCATCCCGGAGCGGCCCACAGGCAGGCGGTGGCCGACATCGACCTCTACAACAGCGGGAGCGAGATCACCCTGCCCCCCTGGCCCACCGGCTGACGGCTGAACCACCAGCAGCCCGCCCGGTCGCCCGGTCGCCCGGACCGTCGTGACCGTCGTGACCGTTTAACAGCTGGCGCTGCAGGAACGTGAGATATCACGACAGGCCACGCCCGCCGGGCCACCGGTGCTGGGTTCCCGGGGCGACGGCCTCAAGGTGGCCCTCCTTGTGGTCGATGAACATTGGGTGGCGCGACGAATCATGGCCCTGTTCGGCGCGGTGGCGGTCATCATCGGCGTGCTCGCTTCGACCTTGGCCATGGGGTCGGCCCACGCCTCCACTGTCCCCAAGCTGATTTTCGGGATGGGTGACGAGATCGCCGGAGCAGAGGCGACCCCGCTCTACAACGACGCACCGGTCAACATGGTCACCAGCTGGTACAACGACAGCGGGGATCTGTCGTGGATGAACGGCTACCGTGGGACCAACCAGATCGAGCAGATCTACGCCGAAGGCAAGGCCAACGAGCTGGTGGTCGATCTCAACTCGGATCCGTCCTACGCGGTCAGCGCTCAGTTCCAGACAGATATCGCCTCGCTCACCTCAATCTTCAAGGGGAACGGTCCCGTTTACGGACCCCTCTACATCGTGCTCTTTACCGAGTTCGACACCTACGAGCCGGGCAACTCGGCCTATACCTCCCAACTGCTGTCCGCCTACATCAATGCCGTCGGGGTGATCCACGGCGTCGACCCGCAGGCCAAGGTGGCCCTCGGACTGGGAGGCTACAACTGGTCGAGCTCTCCGACGGCCACCACCGACCTCGGCCCGGAGACGGCGGCCATCGACGACTCGGACTTCGTGGCCGTCCAGGCCATGCAGGACTGCCAGAACGAAGGTCAGCTGGAGAACGAGGTCCACGCCTCGATCGCCCAGCTGTCGACGTTCCACAAGCCGATCATGATCAGCTACATGAAGCTCTGGCAGAGCAACGTGGACTGCGCCACCTCGGCCATGAGCACCTTCGAGGCCCACATCTTCAACGACGCCACCCTGACCACCCTCACCGCCGAGGGGCTGTTCGCCTGGGGCTTCATGGACGACACCTACATCACCACCCCCGGACCGGCCCTCAACACCGCCATCGCCGACGTGGTGAGGTACTCGAGCGGCACGGATGTGGCCGAACCGGCCTGGGGAGCGACCGGCAGACTGTCCAACCAGGCGCCGTGCAGCGGACAGTGCAATTACTGGCTGACCGGGAGCGACGGCGGGGTGTTCGCCTTCGGGGCACCATTCTACGGATCGACCGGCGCCCTGCACCTGGCCCAGCCCATCGTGGGCATGGCGTCCACGCCGGACGGCAGGGGTTACTGGTTCGTGGCCCGTGACGGTGGTGTCTTCAGCTTCGGGAACGCCGGCTTCGCCGGATCGGTGCCCGGCGTGGCCACGGTGGACGACGTGGTGGGGATGGCGGCGTCGTCGCGGGGGGGCTACTGGGTGGCCGCCGCCGACGGGACCACTTACGCTTTCGGGCACGCCCCCGCTCTGCCCTCGTTGTCCTCGCTCGGGGTTCACATCGACAACGTCATCGGGTTGGCATCCACCGCAGATGGCGGGGGCTGCTGGCTGGTGGCCTCAGACGGCGGCGTCTACGCCTTGGGGGACGCCGTCTTCCACGGGTCGATGGGCGGCCGGAGCCTGAACCGGCCCATCGTGGGCATGGCCGCCGACCAGGCCACCGGGGGTTACTGGTTGGTGGCGTCCGACGGCGGCATCTTCGCCGTCGACGCGCCGTTCCGGGGGTCGACGGGTGCCCTCACCCTGGACCGACCGATCGTGGGCATGGCGGCCACGTCGGGGGACGGGGGCTACTGGTTGGTGGCGTCCGATGGCGGCCTCTTCGCCTTCGGCAACGCCCGGTTCAACGGATCGCTGCCCTCGATCGGAGTCACCCCGGTCTCACCGGTGGTGGGGATGACCGCTCCCTGACCCCCGGCCGCTTGGGCCGAGGGCCCTCCGGAGCCGGACCCGGCCCTCACTGACCGGGTGGCCGACGACGGTGGTCGAGCCACCGGTCCGGCGCCGGCACCAGCTTCGATCCCGTTTCCGTCTCCATTGTGGGGCGAGCGGTACCAACCGCTCCCAGGTCACATCGATCACGTGGAGTGCGCTGATCCTCTCGCACAGTGGTGGCCGCCACCCGAGTTCCGAAGTCTCCGATCACGCTTGATCCCGGCCATTGTTGGTGCCAGGATTCTCACCGGGTGCGCAGTCGAACGGCGGCGCGCGGATCAGGAGGTGGGTTCGTGTTCGATCGTTCTTTTATTGGTGGAAGCGGTACGTCCGGCCCCGGAGGATCTTTTCGGAGCCGGCCCCGAGGACGCACCACCGTCATGCGCATGCTCATGGTCGGGTCCTGCTTGGTGGTGATCGCATCGCTGGGCCTGTCCACCCGAGCTGTTGCGGCGGCGCCTGCCTCACGTTCAGCAAGCGCCGTTCCGCGCCCCAAGCTCTCAGCGGGGCCAGCCACGAGGTCTGCAGCTGTTCCTCATGGGCACGCCGGCTCGCCCTCCATCCGGGTTTCGCTCGCCAACCCGGAGACGGGTGGCTCGGTCATCACCTACACGACCAACATCGGCGAACCCCAAGACATAGTGACGGGACCCGACGGCGCCTTGTGGTTCACCAACGCCGAAGTCAACTCCATTGGACGCATCACCTCGAGTGGCGTTGTCACCAGCTACACCAGCTCGAGTATCGATGAACCGACCGACATCGCCGTCGGTCCCGACGGCAAACTTTGGTTCACCAACTTTCTGAACGACACAATTGGAAGCATCACAACCAGCGGCATAGTTACTGATTACACCGATCCCAGCATCAACGAACCGATCGGCATCACCGCCGGACCCGACGGTGCCCTGTGGTTCACCAATCACTTCTCCATCGGGCGGATCACCACCGGCGGCGTCGTCACCAACTACACCGACCCCAGCATCGACGACCCGATCCAAATCACCAGTGGACCCGATGGCAACCTCTGGTTCGCCAACCACGACAACAATTCGATCGGGAGTATCACCACCGGGGGCGTCGTCTCCAACTACACCGATCCCAGCATCGACGAGCCCGATGCCATCACGTCCGGGCCGGACGGCAACCTGTGGTTCACCAACTCCGCCTTCGACAACAGTTCGATCGGGAGTATCACCACCAGCGGGACCGTTTCCAACTACACCGAGAGCTCCAGCGATATCAACGAGCCGTATGGAATTACGACTGGATCTGACGGCAACCTGTGGTTCACCAACTACGGCACCGCATCCCTTGGCAGTATCACCACCGGCGGATCCTTCTCCAACTACACGGCGTCGAGCCTGAGCGGTACGATCGGGATAGCGGCCGGGCCCGATGGTGCCCTGTGGTTCGCCAACTACGGAAACAACTCGATCGGACGCGCCACCACTTCTGGTACCATCAGCTATTTCCCCGGTATGAGCCAACCGAGGGGGATCACGTCTGGGCCTGACGGAGCGTTGTGGTTCACCAACACGATCAACAATTCGATCGGACGCATCACCACCAGTGGGGTCGTGACCACCTTCACGGGGAGCGGCATCAACGATCCCGACGCCATCACAACCGGGCCCGACGGCGCCTTGTGGTTCACCAACACGGGGGGGAACTCGATCGGGCGCATCACAACCAGTGGGACCGTCTCGAATTACACAGATCCCACCATCAGTGAGCCTCTCGGCATCACGAGCGGCCCCGACGGAGCCCTGTGGTTCACCAACGCCAGCAACAACTCGATCGGACGCATCACCACCGCAGGCGTGGTCACCAACTTCACCAGCCCGAGCCTCAACGGTCCGGCGGGTATCACCTCCGGACCCGACGGCGCTTTGTGGTTCACCAACGTGAACGGCACCACAATCGGGCGGATCACGACCAGCGGCGTTGTCTCGAGCTACAACAACAAGGACATCGACGCCCCCGAGCAAATCGTGACCGGATCCGACGGGAACCTTTGGTTCACCGTTGCTGATGCCGCCTATATCGGTCGCATCACCACCGCCGGAAAGATCAAGCTGTTCAAGGGTCATGGCATCCAGGACTCAACGGCCATAACGGCCGGTCCCGATGGTGCGCTGTGGTGGGGCAACGGGACCGACCAGATCGGATGCATTACTACCAAGGGGGCTGTCACGCTGTACCCCATCAGCACGATCGGGCCGGATGGCATTACCACCGGACCCGATGGTGGACTGTGGTTCACCAACTTCAGCGACGCCATCGGCCGTATCTCCGTCCCGTCTCCGACCGTCAAGAGCTTCAAACCCAGCTCGGGCCCCATCGGAGCCACTGTGACGATCAAGGGCACGAACCTGTATGGGGCGACACAGGTCACCTTCCACGGCGGCATAACCGCTACCGTGACCGGCGACACCGCCACCGCCATCACCACCAAGGTCCCCACGGGGGCGACCACCGGTCCGATCAGTGTCACGACGGCCGGCGGAACGGCGATCAGCTCGAAGTCCTTCACGGTGACCTGATCCCAATCCACCCACGGTGGTCGGACCCGAGCCCACGGCTGGGCCGCCTGCCGTGACCGGTTCGGGCACGCCGAGATCCGGACCGCCCAGCAGCCTCGCGGGTGGCGTGGGCTCGGCTACGATGGCCCTTCCGCGGTATCAACCGGGCGCCCGCAACCACGGGCATTCGGCGACAGGAAAGGCTCAGGGCAGAAATCCGCTCTGAGCGACTGCGGGGGCGTAGCTCAGCTGGTAGAGCGCTTGACTGGCAGTCAAGAGGTTCGTGGGTTCGAGTCCCATCGCCTCCACTCGTTGTCGGGGTTACAACGTTTTACCTGGTGGGATGGGCATTTGTGGCGTCCGTTCGTTTCCCCAGGCAAACGGCGATGTTCGAACCCTGCCCTGAACTGGGAGAACGCACTGGGAGAACGCACAATGCAGGTCAGGCACCCGGTCGACGGAGTGACGCTCCACAACTCGATCAACCGAGAGTCACGAACTAGCGGGACAGTCGACCCTTCACCGCTGAACGGGCACGGGCGACGACTGATTGATCGTCGTGAAGGACGCTCACGATGTTTGTCCCGGCAAGAATGACACCGAGTTCGAATGCGACCTGTCCGGGGTCGGTGCCTGGCGGCAGTTCACCCTTCTCGACCGCAACGCTGGCTTCGCGCCCGAGCAGGTCTCGCCACTGCTGTTGGATACGGGCCACTTCGTCATGGACACGTCCGGGGCGCGCCCCGACCTCGGCGGAGGCGGCGACAAAGAAGCAGCCACCAGGGAAGATGCGCCGCTCCACGTAGGAGAGGAAGCCGTCACAAAGGGCAAGCAGTTGTTCTCGCCCCGGCTCGGTTGCACCCAGCGCCGGTGTGACCACTTCGGTGATGAAGCTGTCGCGTGCTGCATTGATGGTCGCCAGCTGGAGTTCCTCCTTGGAGCCGAACAGTGCATAGACGCTGCTCTTCGCAATACCGGTGGCGTCGGCGAGTCGGCCGATCGAAAGCCCTTCGATGCCCACAATCGTCGCCAGCTGTGCCGCCTCTTTCACGATGCGGGCACGGGAACGCTCTCCGGGGGCACGGGTCTGCTTCTTCGGCGCCTCCTCCTCCCGCATCGGCTCGATTTCCTTCCCTCGCCCATCTGACCCCTTGCATCTTAGACGCACGTCCGTTTACATTAGTTGTACGATCGTTCGTCTAGAAAGGTCTGAACTAGTGACCACCGTGAACTGGGAAGAAGCAGGTCGAGGCTGGGGGGCGCGTGCCGTGGAATGGGCGTACCTGTTCGAGCCGTACGCTCGCCCGGCGAACGAGTTGCTGTTCGACCGTCTAGAAATCGGGGCCGGTGCGCGCCTCCTCGACATAGCCTGCGGATCCGGGTTTGCTGCTCATCTTGCCGCCAAGAGGAAAACCCAGGTCTCGGGACTGGACGCAGCTGAGGCCCTTGTGACGATCGCACGCACGAGAACCCCGAGCGGGGACTTCCGCGTTGGGGACATGTTCGAGCTGCCGTTCACAGATGACAGCTTCGATGTCGCGACGAGCTTCAATGGCATCTGGAAAGGATGCGAAGGCGCATTGAAGGAGGCTCGCCGGGTACTCGTGCCCGGCGGTCGACTGGGACTGACCTTCTGGGGGCGATTCGACCGTCTGGGTCTCATGCCGTACTTCCTCAAGGTCATCGAATTGTCTCCACCTGAACACGGGGCGGCCAATATGGAACACGGGGACACCGGCCGCGGGGGCGTCATGGAGGACATGTTGGCAGTTACGGGCTTCACGTTGGTAGAGCGCGGAGCCGTCGACGTCGTCAATGAGTGGCCCGACACCGACACGGCCGTTCGCGCTCTGGCGGCAGCGGGGCCGTCCGTCCCTGCGATCGAGGCAGTCGGCTACGGGGCGTTCTGCGAGGCGTTGTATGAGGCCATCTCGCCATTGTGCGATCGGGATGTCGGCGTCCGCGTCATCTCCGAGTTCGGATGGGTTGTCGCAAGTGCCGACTGATTTCAAGCAAGTCCTGCAACGAACGACGGTGTCGTCGTCCCTCCAGGTCGGGCGTGCCTCTGCCGCCAGAGAGCTGTGGTCTGCCTCTGCGCGAAGTACCAGTACAGACCAAGTGAGAAGGGCGCCCGGTCACGCACCCAGCCCAGTGGGTTACGGAGCGGAACGTGGTGTACGGCGGCGAGAGTTTCACCTTGAGAATCGGAGAATGGATCGGCGATGACGACCGATTTGCCGTGCAGCGACGAGGCATCTGTGCCGACGGGCGGCCGGCAAGAATTGACTACGTCTCCACGATCGTCTCACCACAGACAATGAGTCGGAACCGACAGGATAGGAGTGATGCCATGACGCAACTGAGTATCCAGGAATCCCTGTATCCCGATCTCACGTGCTTCGGGTGCGGTCATGCCAATCCTGATGGCTTTCACCTGCGTAGCTATCGAGAGAACGAGGTCACCGTCGCCACATTCACTCCTCGCCCCGAACACGACAATGGGTTCGGCTTCCTCAATGGAGGGATCATCTCAACGGCGCTCGATTGCCACACAGCGGCTGTCGTGATGTGGGAAGCCGATCGCCATGGTTGGACGGCCGACGAAGGGGCTCCGGTTCCCTTCATCACCGCTGGCTTCGACGTGCGATTCCTGCGGCCCGCGCCGTTGGGACCGCCGCTATCGCTGCGGGCCGAAACCGTGGAGGTCTCGGAGTTGGCCATCGTTGTGAGTGCCGAGCTTGTCTACGAGGAGAAGGTCCGGGCAACGATGCTGGCGAACTGGCTGCGGTTCCATCCGCGATAGGACCGACGCCGGCGAACTCGACCGGGTCGCCGCTGAGATCGTTCGACGTCCGTTGGCCTCTGACAAGGGTTCGAACGCAGTCCCATCTCTTCCGGGACTGACTTTGTGGAGTGGTCCTGGGGCCTGGATTCCGCCGATTCTCAGCGTCACGCGCCACATAACCCCAGTTCAGCGGAGCCAGGAGGGGTTCGGGCATACTCCCATTACCTCCACTTTGTTCGCGCAGGTCGAGGGCCGATCCTCGGTCGAGTCCGTTTGAGACGATTCAGATCTGCAACCATTCTGCACCCCAACAAATCGACGAGATAGTCCTGATCTAGTCACTCAGGCAGATCGAGGGTCCACACATAGCCACGTCCAGTGTGACCGGCGGCGGCAATCTCCCGATCTTCTTCCGCATCCAGCGCAAACCCCAACTTTCGGGCTACTGAGGCACTAGCCAGGTTGGCCTGATCCATGCGAATCACGATCTGTCTCGCCGAGTGCAAGAAGGTCAATACAGTGCTGATAACGGTTCGGGCGGCCAGAGTCGCCACACCTCGGTAGGTCTGGCTGGTCCGCACCCAATAGCCGATCTCAAACTTGCCGGGATCGTCAGTTCGGTGCAGTCCGATCCCTCCCAGAACTTCATCCGTCCCGGCATCGAAAATTGTGTAGTCCCAACCTCGGTTTGCCTGGAAGTCCAGTTCACCTTGGCGGAGGACTTCCTGCAGTCCGTCGACGGTCGGCATCTCCTGTGCCCAGCTCATCCATTGCTCCAGCTCAGCAAAACTCTCCTCGATGGCGATGAGCATTGCTTCAGCAGTGTTGGGACTCCAGCATCGAAGCTGCACCGATCCGGCTGTGAGTACATCGGGGAGTGCCGCCATCTGCACATGATCTCATCCTGATCCGGAAGTGTCCCCCCTCGCCGGGTCAGAGACGCTTATCCGTGCCTCCGACCAGGCGCATCGGAGGCACCCGGTTACTCACCGACGTCCCCCGGATAGCCTCTCCGATGCCGCCTCCCCGGCGGTGCTGGTGAAGGTCACACCAGTTCATCGAATCGAGAGCCGCAACCTCATGTCGAAGCACACTCCGGGTTTCAACACGGAGATTCCCAGCAAGATCATGACCCCGGACCAGGTGTCCACACGGCTGGGCACCCTGGAGTTCTTCGACGGGATGCCTACCGACGCCACCGCCTTCACTTTGCTGGACCACCTGGCCTTTCTTCGAGGCGTTCAGGTCTTCCTCAACACCGTCCAGGTGGCATCGCTCGAAGCGGCGAGGATCGGTTTGGAAGAGGTCGGGGTCGTTGCTGAGAACCAAGTCCTGATCTACGACGACCTGATGGACTCGAACTCTCTGTTCCTCACCGGGAACACCGACACGGTCTACGCGATTGCCTTTCTTGACGTCGGGCGAGACGGTCCTACCGTCGTCGAGATCCCGCCGGGATGTGGACCGGGAACCATCGACGATGCGTGGTTCCGCTTCGTTGTCGACACGGGAGCACCGGGACCGGACCGAGGACAGGGCGGGAAGTACTTGATCCTACCGCCGGATTACGAGGGCCCGGCGCCCGATGGATACTTTGTCGCCCAATCGACCAGCTACGTCAATCTGGTCCTACTCCGCGGTTTCATCGTCGATGGGAGTTCCGGACCGGCATCGCGGATGTTCCGCACCGGAGTGAAGATCTACCCGCTCGACCGCCAGGGCGATCCGCCTCCGATGGAGTTCATCAACGGATCGGGTCTGGCGTTCAACACGATTCACGCCAACGACTTCTCGTTCTACGAGGAGCTGCACCACGTCGTCGACCGTGAGCCGGTTGAGATCATCGACCCGGAGACGAGGGGCCTGATTGCGGCCATCGGAATCCGCAAGGGCCATCCCTTTCAGCCGGACCAGCATCTCCGGGACATCCTCGTCGATGCCGTAGCCGTCGGGAACGCTACCGCCCGCACCGTCTTTTTCCAGACCGACGTTGCCGACAACTTCTTGTACGAGGGCAGTTACTGGAAACGTGGATTCTTCGGTGGCAACCACGAATTCTTGCTGGACGGCGAAGGAGGTGAGCGCAATCTCGATGCCCGTACCGCGTTGTTCTACATGGCCACGCTCAACACTCCGGCCATGACCATGAAGATGATCGGGGCCGGGTCACAGTACGCCTGGGGTGACCGGGACAGCTCAGGGGCCTACCTCGATGGGGCCAAGTCCTACCGGTTGACGCTCCCGCCGAAGGTCCCAGCGAAGAACTTTTGGTCTGTTGTCGTCTACGATCCCCAGACGCGCTCCGAGCTTCAGACGAGCCAGCCATATCCCAGCAAGAGCAGCCAGACGGGCGACATCGTCGAGAATCCGGATGGGACCATCGACCTTTATTTCGGTCCTGAGGCCCCCGATGGGCACGAATCACACTGGATCCAGACCGTGCCAGGTAAAGGTTGGTTCGTCCTTCTCCGTCTCTACGGACCCTTGGAGCCTTGGTTCGACCAGACATGGCAACCCGGCGAGTTCGAGAGCATCTGAGTTACCGACATTTAGTGTCCCCCAACACCAATGATGTGATTGAGCTTCCGTGAAGGCCCACCGCCGATTGGTTGGTCTTTGTAATGTCGCAGGCGCGGCTGAACCGGCTGGTCGACTTGAGCTCATTGCCCCTTTCAGCGGGTGGAAAGCTAGCGCCAGTCAGCTAGCGCAGTTCGAGCCCGAGCCACCATGTCGGAGATGACGGATGTATCAAACCCGAGGATGGCCCCTTGGGGGAAGCTGACCTGGGGTTCGCACTCATTCTCGTAGACCCGTACCTCCACAACGCCGAGCAGCACGCCCCTGCTCTCCTGGCGTTGCCGAATGCGCTCTTCGACCCATTGCCGCTGGTCCTCGGTCAGCTGTGAGTTGTCGCCAGGTCCGTAGCTGACCCAACCATGGTCCGTAGCCATGAGTCCATTGTGGACCAGTCGAACAGAGGTGACCATCTCCGATCGCCGGATCGGTGGGGCAGTTTCATGCTACGGCGGATGCCAACTATCGTGGGCCAGGTCCTGGTCGGAGGAGTCACCCTGGCGAAGCTCATCTATATAGCTAACACGTCACTCGACGGTTACACCGAGGACCCTGACGGCGGCTTCGATTTCGGCAAGCCTGATGAGGAGTATTTCGGCTTCATCAACGAGCTGCAGCGCCCGGTGGGCACCTATCTGTACGGCCGCCGGATGTATCAGACGATGGTCTACTGGGAGACCGCACCCGTTGCTGACCAACCTCCCTGGATCGTGGATTTCGCCAACCTCTGGCGAGCGGCTGACAAGGTTGTGTTTTCGAAGACCCTGACATCGGTGTCGAGCGAAAGGACCACTCTTGAGCAGGAGTTCGAGGCAGAGTCGATTCGAAACCTAAAGGCCAAGGCGGACCATGATCTAACGGTAGGTGGAGCAGATCTCGCAGCTCAAATGATTGAGGCTGGGGTTGTGGACGAGTGCCACCTGTTCTTCTGGCCTGTCGTGCTGGGCGGTGGCAAGCGCGCTCTACCACTGCGCAACCGCCTCAACGTCGAACTCCTCACCGAGAGACGCTCCCGCAGCGGAATCGCCCACCTCCACTACCGCATCAACTACTGAGGATCATTCCTCGGGGAAGGATCCATTGCCACGTTTTTTCGGGACACCATTCGATGTGTGCCCAGAACACCGGCTGAGGGTCGCCTTATCCGCCACCAGATTTGACCAGTGCTGGCGACGAGCTCACAGCCCATGGTTGGCTGTGTCCTCAACCGGTCAACGCAACGGCTTCGGCGAACACCAGAGATGGCCTCATCCACCCGAGGGTGTCGAGGCCTGGTATTGAGTGACCGGGCAATGGCATCGAGTTCACGTTGGAGGTCACCACCGTCGCGCACTGGACATTGGCAGGTGGCGTCATCACACCTTGTCTCAGGATTCCTCCGGCCCGGTGCGAAGTGCTCCTGGCGGTTCAGACCCAGAGTGCACCATGAACGATCACAAACAGCAGCTCCGACCGCTAGTCCCCCGCCCGCGAGAGGGTAGCAACTCCGTCGTTTGCGCATTGCCGTTCTATTGTGATTACTGCCAGATGTTCGGGCTGCTCCCAGCGAGCATTCAATGGGTCTAGCCGTGCTTGCACTTGAACGGGCAGCTTCTCGGGCTCTGTTGCGCCTGGTCCAGTGATCAAGACTCTCGCAGTCCAGGCGCTGAGCAGCGTGGCGTAGCCGCTGGCAAGCGGTCGCCAGCTCGGATCGTCCGCAGCGGCGGCTTTTGCGGCGGTTTCAGAGCTTCGATAGGCGTCAACCATGTTCCCAAAAGTCACAGAGTTTGTTGGGGGATAATCGGTGAGGCCCTCCGGTTCAGCCAGACACGCCACCTGAGCATCCTGTTGTGCATGTTGCTGCGATTCACTTGGGCCCAGCACCAGCCAAAGCAAGATACCGAGCAGAGGGCCGATCGCAATCATGGAAATCAGCAAAATCATGATCCAGGATCGAGCCTTTCCAGCTCGGGTGCGATCGAACTCATCTCCGTCTTGAGCTATCTCATCCGCCACAAAATGAAGTTAACCAGATGACCGATGCAGTTGCGACTGAAAATCGGTCTCACAACGCTGGGAGGATCCCTTATGGACCATGGCCGACCGGCACTTGGCCATGCTCGCCCCGCTCGGTTAGCGCCGCACATTCTGGGATGGTCTGCTCTAATCGGCGTGTCGCTGTTGACTGAGCTTGACGGCATTTACAAGCGCCCGTGCCACCAGACCCAGGACGACCAGGTCCAGCCACATCTGGAAGGTCACGACCAAACGAGCGTCCTGGCTCTTCGCGGCAACGTCACCGAACCCGACTGTCGTAAAGACGGCGGAGGAGAAGTACATCGCATCAGTGCGAGTCAGAGGTGCACCGAACGCTGCCGATTGAGAATGGGCCATGAGGAAGTAGGTCGTGGCAAACAGGAGCATGTAGAGGGGAACGGTGAATGCAAGTGCTTCTACGGCACGAATATTCGGATGTTCGGAGCGAATGATCTGTCGGACCTGCCAAATGATGATCGCGAAGAGCGCAAGCACGCCGAGCACAAGTCCTGTCACAGTCCCTGGATCTATGCCGTGATCCATCGGAACCACGAAGTAGATCCCCACGACTAGGGCAACGGTTGCGAAAGTGCGGAGTGCTGCGGCAAGGACGAATCGCCGTCGTTGATAAGCAGACAACTGCACTGGGGCGTCAGTGTTGGCCATCTCTTCCGTAGACATCACGCTTCCTCCTCTTGTGGTCGGTAGATCGAGGGATTAGGCCAGCGCAGGCTCCGGGTCATACTTGGCTAGCCACCCGCCGAGAGCGTGAAGAACGGCAAGACCGACAACGAGCACGCCGATGCCGATGAGGATTTCAGAGCCACGGTGAGCCGCTTCGGCACCAACGTGCCCCGGTGGGGAAAGAGCGAGGACAAGTGCAAACGTGAACAACCCGTAATAGAGCACATAGCTCTTCTTGTACTGCGTGAGCGCAAGAACGAAGGCCACAGCGGCGATGATCGAGATCGCCCAGGTCGGTGGCCCGAGGATGGCCACAGGCACTGCGGCAACCACTCCCACGGCGGTCGCTATGGCCTTTTCCCGGACACGCTGCCGCTTGCCCATGATGATGTACAGGGTGAGAATGAGGATTGGCTCTGGAACCCAATACGGCTCGCTCCATCCCAGCGCCACACCTATCGCAGCGGTGCCGCCCAGGGCAACGCCCATCACCCCGGCTACGGCGACGGCGGTAGGGATCGACGCCCGCTGACTCTTTACCACTTCGGGAGCCTTGAACCGACGAGCCAGTACGACGCCGTACAGCAGCCCTATCCCGGCAAATGCACCGTAGGCCGCGGCATCTCGTCCCGATGGCACCCGACTCGCAAACGTGGCGACGAAGGGAAGCATCAAGAGCGAAGGCAACCACCCGAAGCCGATACCCGCTCCGGCGATGGCCCCCAAGATTGCGAGCAGGCCGACCCACCACCAGCCATAAGCGGTGAAGGCTCCAAGACCACCGGCGACTCCAAACGGCACGGCGAGGTACACCATGCGACGAGTGCCGCCGACCATGCTTCCGATTACGCCAAACAGCAGCCCGAGGACCATTGCGTCGGCCGCGAACTTTCCGACGAGAGTCTCCAGGAGCACCACAGGAAGGACAACGGCCACAAGGACCGCACCGACGATATGCATCACCCGCCGAGCACTTGCAGCCTTGTCCGGACCTTCTGCCCTCTTGGCTCCGCTCATGAGCGCTCCATCGCTCCAGCCCCGGAGGGGAGCGTAGCCTTGCGCCTAGCTGATCGGCACCCTAGTGATGCTGTATTGCCCACCAACTTGAACGATCTCGTGGGCGTAGCCTGGGTGCAGTGCGAAGGCTGCTGGTGATGATGTTCGTATTGCCGATGCTGATGGCTGCGGGATGTGCAGCCAGCGCTCGATCCGCGCCGAGACAGCCCCAGCTCAGAAACACTTTGTGCTCGCGCCAAGGTGGTTGCCCCCTGGATTCAGCGCCTCCGGTGGAGGCTACGTCGATCCGCCAGGTGGTCTGCAACTCGGTAACCGAGCTGGATCTGAGGTGATGCTCGGCTTCGGATGAACCGAGCAACCGGTCCGGGTGTTCTTTAGTCTGAGCTACTACGGCTATCACAATCCTGTAGCGAATATTCGGCTCACGGCCGCCGCAGACGGCACACCCGGATCAGGACCAGTTACCTCACTGGGGGACGAAAGGTCTATTTGAGCAGTTCCATAGCCACTTCGAGTTTCGTTCAAATCATTGATACCAGCGCAAGCTGGAAGGAGCATCACCTCTACTTGGACGCGAGTGGTCAAGCCATCACGGAGCAACAGATGGCACGATTTGTCGCCAACCTGGTGGAGCGGCCACTACCGAACGCGTCATCGGCCTCTACCTCCAGTCCGACGCAACCGCCGCTTGCAAGATCCTTGAGAGTATTTATGGCTATGTACTCAAGTCAGAGATCCGTGACCTACCACTTCCCGGGGCGGTCTATCTTCCCGGATGCCTCGTAGGCAAGGTCCCTTAGCCAGTTCGCCCTGCAAGGAATGACCCCTCGGGTCTGCTGCACGGTGAGGTGACATCTGAGATGGCTTGCCCGAGGGGGCGAGCTGAGAGGATGTCAGTGTGCCCAGACCTTTTCCGAAAGAGTTCCGTGAGGACGTCGTGCGAGTGGCCCGCGACCGTGGCCCGGGGATGACTCTCGAGCAGATCGCCCACGACTTCGGGATCCACCCGATGACGCTGTCGAAGTGGATCCGCCAGGCCGACATCGACGACGGTGTCCGACCCGGTCGTTCGACAGCCGAGAGTGCCGAGCTGCGAGCGGCGAATCGGCGCATCCGTCTCCTCGAGCAGGAGAACGAGGTCCTCCGGCGAGCGGCCGCCTATCTCTCCCAGGCGAACCTCCCGGGAAAAGGCTCTACCCGCTCGTGAGTGAGCTCGCCGCCGACGGGATCCCCGTCGCGGTGTCGTTGCGGGTCTTGAAGCTCTCCCGCCAGCCCTATTACCGCTGGCTCGCCACCCCCGTGACCGAGGCCGAACTCGTCGAGGCACACCGGGCGAACGCCCTCTTCGACGCCCACCGCGATGACCCCGAGTTCGGCTACCGCTTTCTCGCCGACGAGGCCCGTGAGGCAGGCCAGTCGATGTGCAGGCGCACAGCCTGGAGGATCTGCTCGGAGAACCACTGGTGGAGCGCCTTCGGCAAGAAGAAGGCCCGGTCGGGCAAGAGGCCCGGTCCACCGGTTCACGACGACCTGGTCAACCGTGACTTCTCCGCCGAGGCCCCGAACGAGCTGTGGCTCGGGGACATCACCGAGCACCGGACGCGGGAGGGGAAGCTCTACGTCTGCGCCGTCAAGGATGTCTTCTCCAACCGCATCGTCGGCTACTCGATCGACTTTCGGATGAAGTCGCGCATCGCCGTCAACGCCATCGAGAGCGCCGTCGCCCGACGGGGAGACGTGGCCGGATGCCTATTTCACTCGGACCGAGGATCGCAATTTCGTTCCCGGAAGCTCCAGCGGGCGCTCAATCGCCACCGCATGGTCGGCTCAATGGGTCGGGTCGGGGCCGCCGGGGACAACGCGGCGATGGAGAGCTTCTTCAGCCTGCTGCAAAAGAACGTGCTCAACCGGCGTGTCTGGGACACCAGAGAGGAGCTGCGCATCGCCATCGTGACTTGGATCGAGCGGACCTATCACCGACGTCGCCGCCAAGACGCTCTCGGGCGCTTGACCCCCGTCGAATTCGAACTCATCATGTCCACGCCGGTCGATCAGGCCGCGTGACCGAATATGTCACCAATCCGTGCAGCAGACCCACCCCACTGCGACGGGGTCTCTCATTGATCCGGCACTGATCGGCACATGAAGGGATGGATTGTCTGCGATCAGGAATAGTGTCGAGGCATGACACATCAGATGGTCGGCGACGAGCTCAACCGATTCCTCAGCGCCGGCACTCGCACCGGCAAACTGGCTACGGTACAGGAAGACGGCAGTCCGCACGTTGCTCCCGTCTGGTTCATCCTCGATGGTGATGACTTGGTCTTTATGACCGGAGCTAAAACGATGAAGGGTAGAGCTATTTTGCGCGACCTATTTTGCGCAACCGCGGGTGGCCCTCTCGGTGGACGATGAGAATCCGCCTTACGCATTTGCGATCATCGAGGGTACCGTCTCCATATCCCGTGACCTGGGCGAAATGCTCCCTCAGTCCATCGCTATCGCGCGCCGATATATGGGTGACGACCAGGCCGAACAGTACGGCAGACGCAATGCGGTCGAGGGGGAACTACTACTGCGCCTGAACCGGTCCAGGGTTACCGCCGAGGCAGGTATCGCCGACTAGCGCACGTCGCCGGCTAGGCCTTAGCGCTTGGCGGTATCCATGTCCCCGCATCCGATCCCAGTCATGTGACACTGATCTGGCGGTCAAGAGGTTCGCGAGTTCGAGTCCCATCGCCTCCACCGATGTTCTGTCCCGTGACATCGTGGACAGACGAACTCACGAAGGGTGGATGATCAGGGACCGACGCCCAAGGGCTCGTAGTTCCTGGTTGGATCGAGGGTGAGGCGGCGGAGCAGCTCGCCCTCTTCGCTCAGGACCCGGACGTCGAGGTCGCAGACCAAGACGATGACCCGACGTCTGGCGTGGGCCCGGCCGACGCCCACCATGGTGGAGTTTCGGGTCGTCCGTTTCAGCGCGTGAGCTGTCACGCTCAGTGGCCTTGAGAGCACGATTCGTTCAAGAATATTACCTTGGGCCCACCTGCAAGGTGGAGGCGGGTAACAGACTTACCTCACTTGCGGGGCCTGCCCAAGGAGGAAAAATGTCCAAATTACGAGCCATGTCGCGAGGCGGCTATACCGTCGTCGGATTTGTTGTGGCGATGTTGCTGGTGCCGTCCGCCGCCTTTGCGTCCGGAACACTCACGTTCAATGGGATACAGGGGATCAGCGGCCGCCAGGCGGACGTGACCACGGCAAACCAGCTGAAAACATCGGTGGCCAGTCCGAGCGATTTTTACCAGAGCAGTGACGTCACGGTAGAACTGGAGGGCGTCTGGGCTCCGATCGTGACCCCTCCCTCGTCCCATGCCCTCGTAATCACAGTGATTCACATCGAGGGCTTGAACCAAGAGGTCAATCTCCAGGTTCATCAGGGATCGTGCTCCGGAGCCCAGGTCGGTAGCTACGCCCAAACGATCAACAACAACAGCGCCAACAACACGATCGATGTACCGATGACACCGGGCCTCGCCGTCCCATCCGGTGACTACTTGTGCGGCCAGAGCGATCTTGCCAATGTGGGTGTGTCGGGCTATCTCGTTCCGTCCTACTCGGTTCCTTGAGCCCGATCCCCGGACCGTGACCTGACGCAGAGAGCTCCGGCCTCCTGGTCGGGGATCTCTGCGTCCTGGCCTGCTCTCGAGCCTGCTCGCGTGAGGGCTGGGTTCTGCCGCATCGCCTTCACCCGGCATGAAGAACTCCGGCCGGCTAGCTGCTTCGGCACGCGAAACAGTGCGAGCCCTAACTCGCTGACCAACGTGTCGTACCTGAAGGTGTGTCGGAGGTGACCGGATCCGGTTTTGCCAGATGGCACTTCACCGTCTGGCGGAGCGCCGGCCTAGTTGACGCTCCCGTTGGACGGTGCATCGGAGACATCTTCTCCCGACTCCGAGTACCGGTTGTCTCCGCAGAAGTTGCAACCGGCGTCGAGTCGGCCATGTGAGCGAACAAGAAGGTCACCGTTCCCCCTGGGAACGCGCCGCGCAGCCTCGCACTGTAACCTTTCCGCTGGAATGACGCCACGACGAATGGGCAGTCCGCCAGTCACCCCCGACGGGAGTTCGAACCTCGGTCCAACTGTTCCGGCACCAGCCTCGTGTTCGTGCCCCCAGTACCCGAGTTCAGTCCTAGCCCACACCTTGTTGCCGCATTTCACCAGGTCGACGGGATACGAGGGGTTCGAAGGACGTCCGACAACCCTCCACTGGTTTGGACGGGCACCAACGAACGGGCCGAGGCCATAGTGCTGACGGTGTTCGAACGGGGCGGGGATGTCATTGGCAAACTGGACACACCCACGGTCAGCGAGTCGACGTGAACGAACTGTCCGAACTCGGTTGTTACCTGCTCGCCGGGCAGCCGGAGAGCTCTCGGGACATCGTCGAGGAGGTCCGCGCCGCCGAGGAACTGGGATTCGGCGCCACCTTCATCTCGGAGCGCTACAACCTGAAAGAGGCGGCGGTCCTGGCCGGAGCCGCCGGCGCAGTAAGCGAGCGCACCCGGATCATCACGGCGGCCACAAACCACAACACCCGGCACGTCATGGTGACCGCGGGAATGGTACGGACGATGCGAAGCCTGACCGACGGCCGCTTCACCCTGGGCATCGGTCGCGGTATCCCGCCGCTTCAGGACGCCTACGGCATCGGTCGCATCACCACGGCGCAAATGGAGGATTTCGCCTCGATACTGCGCCGTCTCTTCCGAGGCGAGCTGATCATCGGTCATGCCGGACCGGTGGGAAACTTTCCGATCCTTCACCTCGACTCGGCCCTCGATGAGTACCTTCCCCTGTGCCTGGTTGCCTTCGGGGACAACAGCCTCGAGTTGGCCGGGCGTGCCTTCGATGATGTCGTTCTCCACACCTACTTCACCGACGACACCACCGCACATTGTGTTCAGGTGGTGAAGGAGGCTGCTACCAAGGCCGGCCGCGATCCCGATGGTGTCCGCGTATGGTCGTGTTTCGCCACCATCGGTGACTATCTGCCCGAGGAGTTGCGGCTGAAGAAGTCCGTCGGCCGGCTGGCCACCTACCTGCAGGGCTATGGCGATCTGCTGGTCGGCACCAACCGTTGGGATCCGGTCATACTGCAAGGTTTTCGCGATGACGAGGTCATCAGGAACGTGAGTGGGGCCATGGACACAGTGGCCACCAGCGAGCAGCTCGAACACGCGGCATCACTCATTCCGGCGGAGTGGCTGGCGGCCAGCGCAACCGGTTCACCAGCACAGTGCGTCGAAGCAATCCGTCGGCAGTTTGCCCTCGGCTGCGATGGGGTCATCCTGCACGGCAGCACGCCACAAGAACTCCGCCCCATCGTCGAGGAGTATCGACGCTCCTCGTAGCCCCCGATTGCCCGCACGGGACCCGCTGCGGCCCCCCACTGCCTTCCACACCGAAACTCCAGGCGACGGCGTCGACATGGACTCCGGGAGCGCCGCTCAACTCTCTTTGGCCGCTCCGAATCCCACATCGCCAATGCCGGGAAGAATGGCTTCGATGGGATCACGCAGGTCGTCGATGTAGCCGAGGGCGTACGCCCCTCGCTCGTAGCCCATCAAGCGGAGGAGATCAACGGGCAGCGTCTTGGCCACCTCGCGTGGGGTGGCCAGGTACTGGTTCTCCTCCTGACGGAGCCAGGCCAGGTTGTACGTGATATTGAGGCCGATCCGGACCTGGTCGGTCCGATTCGCTCCGCCGCCATGGTTCACGCTCCCGGAGTAGAACAGCACTGAGCCTCTGTCCATCTCAGCGGGCTCCGTATCGTCTTGGGTGAAGGCCTGCGTGTCGTCGGCGGTGCTGCTGCCCAGGGCCACCCGTGTGGCGCCGTTCGACTCGGTGAACTCGGTGAGAGCCCAAATCGTATTGCACTGGACCTCGTAGCCGGTTGGGAACGGGAAGAAGTCGAAAGCCCATCGGTCCTTGTGGATGGGTTGAGCGGGCTGGCCGGGCCCGATGGCTATGGCCTGGGTCAGGTGTAACTGGAAGTTGGTGGCGTGGGCCAGGACCTCCCGGGTCGTCCCTAGCGCCAGAGGATGCATCACCAGATGGCGGGCAGAAGGGGACCGGGCGATCAGGGACCCGGTACGGCGGGTAAGGGTCCCGGAGAAATCATCAGGCCCCAGCGGCGTCGCATCCAGATACGGTCGGAGCTCGTCCTCGATGTTGTCCAACAGTCCGGAGGACGCCACGCCGTCGATGATTACGGCGCCCTCGCTCTTGACGATTTCGGCCACCGCCTCAGCCGTCGTGTCAGCGGAAAGATGTTCTATGGGCATCGCAACCTGACCTCACTGCTTCTGATTTGTTCTCTGCGTTGGAGCCTATTGCACCCTGCCAGTGCTGAGGATCTCGTCCCGGCGCTGGCCCAGGGCACAGGTCGTCCCTCGACCTTCCATCAGATCTACCGGCCAACCCTGGGTCGTGCACAAGATAGAGGACGGTCACGTCGCTACCGATGAGTACGTTGGTGCACGCCTTATAGAGGCAGCTGTCGACGGGTGCAGAGCCAATCACCTACATTGTCCCCGGACGCCAATCAACGAGGAGTGACGTGATTCACCGAAGCCCATTCCCCGACGAACCGATCCCCGATCAAACCCTCACCGAGTTTGTATTCGAGGCTGTCGACCAGCGGACTGACAAACTGGCGCTGATCGAGGGCCCGACCGGGCGAGCCGTCACCTACGGGGCCTTGTTTGACGCCATACGGCGACTAGGCGGCGGCCTGGCGGCCAGGGGATTCGGCCCCGGCCATGTGTTGGCCATCATGGCCCCAAACATGCCTGAATACGCCACCCTATTCCACGGTGCAGCCATGGCCGGCGGCACTGTCACCACCATCAATCCGACCTATACCGCTCAGGAGGTCCACCATCAACTGGTCGATTCCGGCGCCGAGATCCTGGTCACCATCTCCTTGTTCCTGGACACCGCTCGCCAAGGCGCGGCCGGAACGTCCGTGGACACGATCGCCGTCATCGGTGACGGTCCTGAGGGCGTTCCGACCCTGGCCGACCTCATGGGTGAACCATTGGTCGACCAGGTACCCGTCCAACTCGACGACGTCGTCGCCATTCCCTACTCATCGGGAACGACGGGGCTGTCGAAAGGGGTAATGCTCACCCACAGCAACTTGGTCTCCAACATCGTGCAGACCGCGGCCCCCGTGGATCTGGGCCCCTCCGAGAAGGTGATCGCCGTCCTGCCGTTCTTCCACATCTACGGCATGCAGGTTCTCATGAACGTTGGATTGTGGGTAGGAGCGACGATAGTCACCATGCCGCGCTTCGACTTCGCAGAGTTCTTGCAACTCCATCAGGACCACGGCGCAGTCCGCGCCTTTGTGGCACCTCCGATGGTCCTAGCTCTGGCCAGACATCCGATGGTCGATTCCTACGACCTGTCCCAACTGACCTGGATCAACTCGGGCGCCGCTCCCTTGTCGGCCGAACTCGCTCTCGAAGCCAGCGAGCGAATCGGCTGCGAGGTGGTGCAGGGATTCGGCATGACTGAGCTGTCTCCCGTTTCCCACCTCACCCCACCCAACGGGTGGAAGCCCGGCTCGGTCGGCGTGACCGCCCCCAACACGGAGACGATGATCGTTGAGCCGGATTCCGGTGAGCCACTCGGGATCGACGCCGACGGCGAGATCTGGGTCCGGGGCCCCCAGGTCATGAAGGGCTACCTGAACAACCCGTCGGCCACATCGGCCACCATCACCGCCGACGGCTGGCTCCGCACCGGCGACATCGGCCACATCGACCTGGACGGGCATCTCTTCGTCGTAGACCGGCTGAAGGAGCTCATAAAGTACAAAGGATTCCAGGTGCCACCGGCTGAGCTCGAGGCACTGCTTCTGACCCATCCGGCGGTAGCTGACGCTGCCGTGGTCGGCCTGCCCGACGTGGAGGCCGGAGAGATCCCGGTTGGATTTGTCGTCATCACGCCCGGTCAGGAAGTGAACGAAGAGGCGATCGTGGCGTTCATTGCCGATCAGGTCGCCACCTACAAGCAGATTCGCAGGGTCATCTTCATCGATCAGATTCCCAAGTCGGCATCGGGCAAGATTCTTCGCCGGGTCCTGCGGGACGACGCGGCCAACGCCGACTGAGCCCACTGAATGCTATCTCAAGGGGGCCACGGGTCGTCGACGACCCCCAGCTGAATGAACAGTCCGAGCCCGTCGGCTCCGATCCATCGGCGCCCCGGCTGACCAACACCGACCGACCGAGCACCTCACGGACGACGAACGCGTGGGGTGCCGCCATCTGGGCACTCGGTACGAGGGCGAGCGGTATGAGCTCCAGAACCTCGCCGCGCTCATGCGCAGAACCTCCGGATCTCGGTAGTACGACAGGGGCACCCGCAAAACCTCCGGGGCCATGTCGGTTGTCCCGCTGGTGACCAAGTGCAGCGCCCTACGGGTCAGACTCTCGTCCAGGAGTTCCGACCGGCTCGGGGTTTTGGCCGGCCGATGGGTCGTGGTCATGGTGCCCTCCCGGTTTCGCTCGCACGGCTGATCCGACGGCCCTGCCTACTGGACACCCGATAGCATCGGATGATAGTTGGCCTGCCACCACGGGCTGATCAAGGGGGTAGCACCGGTGAGTAGTGAACCGACTCGCACGATCGTGGCACGACTCCGGGTGAATAGGCGCTCACTGCAGATGGCGCTGGGCGTGGTCTGGATCTTTGACGGACTGTTGAAGTTCCAACCGGCACTGTTCAAGCCGGAGTTTGTCAACATCGTGATCCGTCCCATGGCCGTCGGTCAGCCGGCGGTGATCGCGTCGACCATCAACCACATGGCCACCTTCCTGTCGCATGAGGCCACCCTGTGGGTGGCCGTATTCGGTCTCACCGAAATGGCCATCGGGGTGGCCATGCTGTCACGACGGACAGTGAAGCCGGCGCTGGTCCTCTCGTTCATTTGGGGGGCCGGGATCTATCTCTTCGGTGAGGGATTGGGGATGGTCTTCACCGGCCACACATCGCCACTGGCCGGCGCCCCCGGTGCTGTCTGCTTCTACGTCCTGCTGGGCGTGATGGTGTGGCCCAAACAGGATCCAAATCCAGATCGGGTACGTATAGGCGTCGACTCCTCTGCTGCCGGCCGGGGTCCTTTGGGAGGAACCGGGGCCCTGCTGATCTGGGCGGCCATCTGGATCTTTGAAGCGGTCCTGTGGATGTTCCCGGTCAACCGCACCCGAAATGCCATCACCAACCAGATGAGGGCGACGGCAGCGGGTGAGCCGGGGTGGTACGCCCACCTGCTCACCTCCTTCGGCCACGCCTTCACCGGAGCCGGGGTTTGGATAGCCGTGCTCTTGGTCGCCGCTTCCATCGTCATCGCTCTGGGGCCGTTGATCTCCAATCGGCCCCAGCTCTTCATCGGTCTGGGCATAGCCCTGGCCCTGGGCTACTGGATCACCGGTCAGGGACTGGGCGAGCTCCTCACCCTCGGAGGCACCGACCCGAGCAACGGCCCTCTCATCGCTCTTATCGGGTTGTCCGTTCTTCCTCTCATTCCGGCGCCCGAAGGTGCGCCTACTCCGGCGGCCCGACTCATCTCCCGCTACCCGTCCGCTGCCGTCCTCGGAGTGCTCGGTCTGGTGATCGTGCCCCTGGCTGTGGCGGTCACGCCCGCCGGTAGCGAGATTCTGTCGGCCTCGGGCCCATCTCATCCGTCAGGAACGTCCGTGACTGTTTCCGACGGCGGGGCCGGGGCCTCCATGCCCGGCATGGCGATGGCGCCATCGTCTCAGACGCCCAAAGGTGGCGCCGCCCACTCCATGAACATGTCGGGTATGGCCGGTCTGGGTGTTACCGACACCAACTGGCAGTACACCGGCCCACCGCTGCCGGCCACCGAGGTCAGTGAACTCACCATCTCCAGCAACGAGCAGGACAAGGGCCACAAGATGCAGACGCCCAATTGTTCGACGGCGCCCACATCACAACAGGTTCTGGGTGCGACCCAGTACGTGCAGGCGGTGTCGGCGGCCGTGGCCAAGTACAAGAATCTCAGCACGGCCGAGGCAGACGGGTACGTACCCATCACCACCACCAGTTATCCGGTGGTGCACTACCTGAACTTCAAGTACATGAACGGCGGTGACATCCTGAATCCCAATACGGTGGATTCGTTGGTCTATGCCACCACCCCCTACGGGCCGGTGCTGGTGGCGGCCATGTACCTGATGCCGGGCTACGGCAACGGCCCCATGCCGTACGGCTGCCTGGTCCAGTGGCATGCCCACACCAATCTGTGCTCGAGCGACGTCACCCACCAGATCGACGGACTGCAGCCCTGCGGCGCCGGCTCCGCTCCCGAAGCCCCCACCCCGTTCATGACCCACGTCTGGCAGGTGCCCGTGGCCGGAGGACCCCTGGCCATCGACCCTTCCGACCTCCAGGTGGTGGAGGCGGCGATCATGGCCCAACAGGAGGGCCTCGCTCCCACCACTTCGGGCACCCCGCCGGCCCTCGACACCAGCTCAGTGAGCGGCGGTTAGGAGAGCTGGTTCCGGCCCGGCGTTTCGATCAGCTGGGGCTGGTGGCGCCCCTGGGCTAACTTCCCAGGTCGGGGAAAACCAGCGAACGTCATGACCACCCAGGAGGATGCGACGATGGCCCAACCGAAGCTGCGTGTCTTCCAAATGGCCACCGGAAACGTGGGCTCCGAAATGGTGGGGCGCATCATCGAGCATCCGGACCTCGAGCTGGTGGGTCTCTTCTGCTACTCAGCCGACAAGGTCGGCCGTGACGCCGGTGAGATAGTGGGCCGGGACCCGCTCGGCGTGATGGCAACCGGTGATCTGGCCGACGTCCTCGACGCCAAGCCCGATGTCGTGAATTTCAACGGCGTTTGGCCGGACATCGACATGTTCTGCACCCTTCTCGAATCCGGCATCAATATCGTGACCACGTCAGACTGGATCACCGGCTACCACCGTGATCGGAACCACCCCCACCCGTCGGGACGCAGACCTACCGACCTCATCGAAGCAGCCTGTCAACGCGGAGGAACGACGTTCTACGGAACCGGGATGAACCCGGGCCTGGCCCAGATCCTGAGCGTGGTGGCCACGGCCGGCATGGGACGGGTGGACCACATCACCGTGCTGGAAACAGTCGATGTCTCCTGCCACCATTCGGTGGACACCTGGAAGAACGTCGGATACGGGCGGCCGGTGGACGACCCTCAGGTCCCCGGCCTGCTGGAGACCGGATGTACGGTCTTCGCCGACTCGATATACATGATGGCCGACTGTCTCGAACTCGAGATCGACGACATCCAATTCGCATGTGAGCTCGGGGCCTGCACCGAAGACGTCGATCTCGGTTGGTGGACTCTGCCCCAGGGTTCGGTGGGAGCCAGCCTGGCCAAATTCAAGGGGATCTCGGGCGGCGAGCCCAAGATCGAGGTCCACCTCGAGTGGCAGATGACCCCGAAGACCGATCCGGCGTGGAACGTCCAGGGGTGCTACATCACGACCATCGAGGGTGATCCCACCATCGTCAACCGTCACATGATCTTCCCGGCCACGGGAAGGCCGCACGGCGCCTGGACGCCGGAGTACTTCGCCTCGGTGGGCATGACCATCACCGGGTTGCCTGCCCTCAACGCCATCCGATCGGTGTGTGAAGCCAAACCGGGCCTGCTGACGAGCGCCGACCTGCCGCTCCGGTCCTTCGCCGGTCGGTTCCACGACAAGGAGTCAGTGGCCCCATGAGCTCCCGTTATCCCTTCCCCTCCTCCCCCAACGGCTGGTTCAGTGTCGGCGCCGCTGATGACCTGGCTGTCGGTGACGTACGACCCCTGTCGTACCTCGAGCGCCAATTCGCCCTGTTCCGCGGTGAGGACGGCGTCGCCCGGGTCTTCGACGCCTACTGCCCCCACCTGGGAGCTCACCTGGGTTTCGGCGGTCGGGTGTGCGGGGACGGCATCGCCTGCCCGTTCCACGGCTGGCGGTTCGGAAGCGAAGGTCGGGTGGTCGAAGTGCCCGGGCTCGATCGGACACCACGAGCTGAAACGACGGCCTGGTCCGTGTGCGAGAGGAACGGTCACATCTTCGTTTGGCATCACGCTGATGGCATCCCGCCGAGCTACCCGGTGATCGGCTACCGGTCGGATGAAGCCAGTTGGACGCCGTGGAGAACCAACACCTACCGGGTGCGGGTGCACGTCCAGGATCTGACGGAGAACATCATCGATCGATCTCACTTCTCGGCGGTCCACGACATGGCACCACCTGAAAGGGACCACTTCGAGGTGCGGTTCGACGGCAGTGCCATGGTGGTCGACCAGAGCCTCAAGGTGACCGCCGTGGACGTGGCCGGGTATGAGATCCAGACCACTTCGACGACGTGCGGCCCCGGAATCGTCGCCGTCGAGGTGAGACAGGATCCGATCGAGATGCTGACCTACATCACCCAGACGCCTATCGACGAGGAGCTCACGGAAGTGAACCTCTGTTTCTCGATGAAGAAACTGCCCGACGATGAGGCCACCGAGTCGATCAGCGAGCTCAACGACCGGATCACCAATGAACAATTCGCCCAGGATGTCGCCATCTGGGAGAACAAGATCTACCGCCCGCGTCCGATCATCACCAAGCTCGATGGCCCCGTCACTCAGTACCGGCGGTGGTTTCGGCAGTTCTATTCCGTCCCGGAATGAATCGTTCCAATGTCCGAGTGCAGCCCGGCGCCTGAGAGCAGTCTCTCCGACCGGACCGGCCGGCCGCCCCAACTGCAATAGCCTTCCGCCGTGAGCGGAATGCTGGAGGTCAAGGGACTGCGCCGAACCTACGGATCGCTCACCGCCCTCGACGACCTCTCCTTCGAGGTGCCGGCCGGCCAGGTCGTCGGTTTCCTCGGTCCCAACGGCGCCGGTAAGACGACGACCATGCGGGCCATTTTCGGGCTCACCGAACTCGACGCCGGGGTTGTCCTGTGGAACGGATCCCCCGTTGGCCAAGCTGAGCGTCGCCGCTTCGGCTACATGCCCGAGGAGCGTGGGCTATACCCGGGCATGCTGGTGGGCGAACAGATCGAGTACCTGGGCCGGCTGCACGGCCTCAGCGCAGCGGCGGCGGCTGCGGCCACCGACAGCTGGCTCGAACGGCTCGACGTGGCCGACCGTAGGGATTCGAAGGTGGAGACGCTGTCCCACGGGAACCAGCAGCGGATACAGCTGACGGCGGCGCTGGTACACGACCCCGAGTTGTTGGTGCTCGACGAGCCGCTGTCGGGGCTCGACCCCACCGGCATCGAAGCCATTGGCCAGGTGCTGGTCGATCAAGCCCGATCGGGGTGCTGTGTCCTGATGAGCAGCCACCAGCTCGACCAGGTGGAAGACCTTTGTGAGACGGTCACCATCATTGACCACGGCCGCCTGGTGGTGTCAGGGACGGTGGACGAGCTCGAAACCAGCGGGGCCCGGAGGCTGGTGGTCCGCATCGAAGGAGACCGGACCGGCGACTGGGCCCGCCATCTGCCCGGTACCTCCGTTTCCGAGGTCATACGGGGCACCGTGCGCCTGATCCTCGCCGATTCGGTCGACAGCGACGATGTCCTCCGTGCCGCCATGGGAGCGGGGCACGTGACTCAGTTCTCCTTCGAACGACGCCGTCTGTCCGAGGTCTTTCGGGAGGCGCTGGCGTGAAGTACCCCTTCCTCATTTTGATTGCCGCCGTGGTCATCGTCCTCCGGGTCGGACTGTTCCGGAACCGACGGAATCGTCAGGCCGCCCGGGACCGGTCGAACAAGCCGGACGATGAGACGGGTCCGGTCAGCGACTCCCGTTCATCCTCCCCCGGTGCCCCGGGTCGTGCTCGGAGCTTCGGCACCCTGGAGGATTCCCTGGGTGACGTGGGCAAGGTGGCCATGCGCGAGATCAGGGAACGTGTGCGGGGTCGTATCTTCCGGGTAGGCACCCTCATCATCCTGGCGGCGGTGGCCGCCGCTGTCATCATCCCGACCCTGCACAGCAGCAACAATGGGACCACCATCCAGAAGGTGGGCGTCGTGGGTGGACTTTCCTCCGCGGCCAAGCAGATCCTCTACGCCGCCGGGTCGGCCAACCAGGACACCGTCAAAATCGTTCCCCAGTCTTCGGTGGCCGAGGCCAAGGACCAGCTGCGATCGGGGAAGGTCTACTTCACCATTGTCGACAACGACCAGGTGTTGTTGAACCAGCCGGCCACCTCCAGCAACTCTCCCGCCGATCCCGCCCTCGTCCAGGATGTGGCCGAGTATCTGGGCGTGCTCAAGGCCTACCAGACGGCCGGGCTCACCCCTACCCAGGTGATGCAGGTGGGCCGGGCCAAACCGGTTCCGGTCACGACCCTCAAGCCCGGTACCAAGGGCACGGCCAGAACGACGTCGGTGATCGGGCTGGTGCTCCTATTCGCCATGCTCACCCAGTACAACACCTGGATCCTCGTCGGAGTGATGCAGGAGAAGGCCAGCCGGGTGGTCGAAGTGCTGCTGGCCACGGTGTGGCCGATACAGCTCCTGGGAGGTAAGGTCCTGGGCATCGGGCTGGTGGCCCTTGGCCAGGCCAGCCTGATCGTGGGGTTCGCCCTCGTCGTGGCGGCCGCAGTGGGTTCCGACCTTCTGCACGGGGCCGCGCCGCTGGTGCTGGCGTGCGAACTGCTCTGGCTGATACTCGGATACGCCTTCTACTGTTGGGTCTACGCCGCCGCCGGATCGATGGCCGAACGCCAGGACCAGGTGCAGACATTGGCCCTGCCCCTCAGCATCCCGATCCTGTTGGGTTATATCTTCTCCATCTCGGTGGCCAGTTCGGGCAACGCTGGTCTCTTCTTCAAGATCCTCGCCTACCTGCCGCCCACGGCCCCGTTCTGCATGCCGGTGCTAGTGGGACTGGGCGAGGTCACCTGGTGGGAGTTCGTGGTCTCCGTGCTTATCACCTTGGCCGGCACCGCCGGCATGGCCGTCTTCGCCGCCCGCATCTATCGTCGGGCCGTGCTCCGCACCGGGGGGCGGGTGCCCATCCGCAGCCTTTGGGCCCGGGGCGGCGCCTGAACGCCGCTCGAGCCACCCGACCGGTGATCCGGCCCCAAACCCACACAGGTAGTGGGCTGAAGTCGGAACCGCATCGTGCTCAACGAGCCCTCACTGCGGCGGTCGAGAGCCTGACCCCACGCCCGCCTCAGCCGGTGTAGGTGTAGTGGTCAGCTGAAGTGGCGGCGGACGTTCCCCCTGGCGTCGTGACCAGAATGTCGACCGTACCCGGCGTGCCGGCAGGCACAGCGGCAGTGATCACCGTGTCCTTGGCATTGACGGAGAAGGTGGTCGTCGTTCCACCGAAGCGGACGGCGGACGTCCCCTTGAAACCCGCTCCCGAGATCTTGATCATCTTGCCGCCGCCGGCCGCCGGACCGCTGTTGGGGGTCACGCCAGTCACCGACGGCCCCACGAAGGTATACCGGTCGGACGGAGTGATCACACTCGTCCCGTTCGGCGTCACCACTCTGACATCGACCGTTCCGGCCAGTTCGGAAGGCGTCTTGACCACCAACTTGGTCCCCTTGCGGTTCCAGTGCGGTCTGATGCCCGGGGTCGATCCGAACAGAACCTCGGTGGCGCCGCGCAGGTTGGTACCGGTGATCCTCACCCGCTGGCCTCCGGCTGCTGGGCCGCTGGTATGGCTGAGAGTAATGATTGTCGGCCCGTTGGCGGCGCCGGTCACTGTCCAGCTGAAGGAGGCGTTCCCGGTGGCGCCGTCGGAGTCGGTGGCGGTGATGGTCACCGGGTAGGTGCCGGCCGTGGTCGGCGTGCCGGTGATCGATCCGCTGTGCGAACCGATGGACAAGCCCGGAGGCAGCGTGCCGCCGTCCGAGTAGGTCAGGGTGGCCCCACCCGAATCGGTGGCGGTGATCTGCAGGGCGGCGATGGCCGTGCCCGACACGCTCGACTGGTTACCCGGGCTGGTCACCGACACGGTATTGGTTACGACCCAGCTGAAGGTGGCGTTCCCGGTGGCGCCGTCGGAGTCGGTGGCGGTGATGGTCACCGGGTAGGTGCCGGCCGTGGTCGGCGTGCCGGTGATCGATCCGCTGTGCGAACCGATGGACAAGCCCGGAGGCAGCGTGCCCCCATCCGAGTAGGTCAGGGTGGCCCCACCCGAATCGGTGGCGGTGATCTGCAGGGCGGCGATGGCCGTGCCCGACACGCTCGACTGGTTACCCGGGCTGGTCACCGACACGGTATTGGTTACGACCCAGCTGAAGGTGGCGTTCCCGGTGGCGCCGTCGGAGTCGGTGGCGGTGATGGTCACCGGGTAGGTGCCGGCCGTGGTCGGCGTGCCGGTGATCGATCCGCTGTGCGAACCGATGGACAAGCCCGGAGGCAGCGTGCCCCCATCCGAGTAGGTCAGGGTGGCCCCACCCGAATCGGTGGCGGTGATCTGCACGGCGGCGATGGCCGTGCCCGACTGGCTCGACTGGTTACCCGGGCTGGTCACCGACACGGTATTGGTTACGACCCAGCTGAAGGTGGCGTTCCCGGTGGCGCCGTCGGAGTCGGTGGCGGTGATGGTCACCGGGTAGGTGCCGGCCGTGGTCGGCGTGCCGGTGATCGATCCGCTGTGCGAACCGATGGACAAGCCCGGAGGCAGCGTGCCCCCATCCGAGTAGGTCAGGGTGGCCCCACCCGAATCGGTGGCGGTGATCTGCACGGCGGCGATGGCCGTGCCCGACTGGCTCGACTGGGCTCCCGGGCTGGTCACCGACACGCCGTTGGTGATGGTCCAGCTGAAGGTGGCGTTGCCGCTGTAGCCGTCGGAGTCGGTGGCGGTGATGGTCACCGGGTAGGTCCCGGCCGTGGTCGGCGTGCCGGTGATCGATCCGGTGTTGGCCCCGATGGACAGGCCCGGGGGCAGGGTGCCCCCATCCGAGTAGGTCAGGGTGGCCCCACCCGAATCGGTGGCGGTGATCTGCACGGCGGCGATGGCCGTGCCCGACTGGCTCGACTGGGCTCCCGGGCTGGTCACCGACACGCCGTTGGTGATGGTCCAGCTGAAGGTGGCGTTGCCGCTGTAGCCGTCGGAGTCGGTGGCGGTGATGGTCACCGGGTAGGTCCCGGCCGTGGTCGGCGTGCCGGTGATCGATCCGGTGTTGGCCCCGATGGACAGGCCCGGGGGCAGGGTGCCCCCATCCGAGTAGGTCAGGGTGGCCCCACCCGAATCGGTGGCGGTGATCTGCAGGGCGGCGATGGCCGTGCCCGACTGGCTCGACTGGGCTCCCGGGCTGGTCACCGACACGGCGTTGGTGATGGTCCAGCTGAAGGTGGCGTTGCCGCTGTAGCCGTCGGCGTCGGTGGCGGTGATGGTCACCGGATAGGTGCCGGCTGTGGTGGGCGTGCCGGTGATCGATCCGGTGTTGGGGTCGATGGACAGCCCGGGCGGGAGGGTGCCCCCGTCGGCGTAGGTCAAGGATTCACCACCGGAGTCGGTGGCGGTGACGCTGACGGAGAGAATGGCCGAGCCGGACAGGTCCGACTGGGCTCCCGGGCCGGTCACCGACACGGTGTTGGTGATGGTCCAGCTGAATGTGGCCGCCCCCGTGTAACCCTCGGTGTCGGTGGCGGTGATGGTCACCGGATAGGTGCCGGCCGTGGTCGGCGTGCCGGTGATCGATCCGGTGTTGGCGTCGATGGACAGCCCGGGCGGAAGGGTGCCCCCGTCAGCGTAGGTCAGGGTCTCACCACCGGAGTCAGTGGCGGTGATGGGGAGGGCGGCGATGGCGGCGCCCGACACACTCGTTTGCGGGCCTGGGCTGGTCACCGACACGGCGTTGGTGATGGTCCAGTTGAAGGTGGTGTAGCCGTAGGCGTACGTCCCCTCGTATCCGAAGACCTCGACCGAGTAGGTCCCGGTGGTCGTGGGCGTGCCGCTGATGGTGCCCGTGTTGTCAATGGACAGTCCTGCCGGAAGACCGGTCGCCGACCAGCTGGTGAACGAGTAGTCCGGGGACGAGTTCTGACCGGTAATGGTCAGCGGCGTGATCGGGCCACCGGTGGAGTCGGTCTGGTCGCCCGGACTCTCGACATTGATCATCTCCACCTGCTGGGTTCCGCTGATCAAGCCGGGTGAGGACACCGAGATGGTAGGGAGTCCAGCGGTGGTGTCGCCGTAGTAGAAGTAGAGATCCCGGTTGTTGGGTGGATTGTTGTTGTTCGGCGGGTACAGGAAGGTGGCGGTGGTGACGGACGGGCCGCCCTGGCTGAGAGAGAAAGTGCCACCCGGCGACGTCGACGAGAAGGTAAGCGGCGTACCTGTGGTCCCCCACGTGTTGTTTCCGTACTGGTCGTATTGTTCGAGGTAGAACGTCCCGACTGAGTTGCCGGTGTTGATCTGGCCGCCGAGCTGAGGCTGGACGATGGCCAGGCTGTAGGGCGCACCGGGGCTGACGGTGAACGAGGCGCTGGTCCCCGTGCGCAGGGCCGGAGTGGTCGAACTGGACGCGGTGAGCGTGTGGGTCACGTTGCCGACCACGTCGATGCTGAGATTGGGGAAGGTGGCCACGCCGCCTACGGCCGTCTCGGTGGCGGTGGATCCGGCGGCCAGGGAGCCGGCGGCGGTCACCGTGTCCGAGCTGTCGGTCAGGTCGACGTTTCCGTAGCGGTCCTCGATCTTGACGGTGGGTGCAGGGGAGATTGTCTGCCCAGCCGTGATGTTGGTCGGTTGTGTCCCGAAAACGAGCTGGTAGGGAGTGTTGGCGACGATGGTGAACGACCCGCTGGTCACCGACGCATAGCCGGGCACCGAGGCGGTCAACGTGTAGGTCCCGGCGGTCTGGATGGCGAGGCTCCCGAAGGTGGCCACTCCACTCGACAGGGCCCGGGTACCCGAGGTGAGAGTCACCGACGGGCTGGCGGTCAGGGTCACCGTTCCGGAGGCCGTCGTAGCCACATTGCCGTACTGATCCTGGGCTTCGACGGTGACGTTCGGCGACTGGACCGTTCCGGCTGTGTTGTTCACAGGTCCCTGTGAGAACACCAGTTGGGTGGCGGCCAGGGCATTGACGGTGAAGGTGTGGCTGGTGCCCACGGCTCCGTCGGGCGAGGACGCCGAAAGTGTGTAGCTCCCGGACTTGTCCAGGATCAGGTTGGAGAAGGTGGCGACACCGTTGACGGCAGAGACCGAGGTGGTCGAGGCCGGATCGAATGGGCCGGGTCCGTTGGGGCTGAGGCTGACCGTGTCGGCGGAGGATGTGAGCACGTTGCCCAACGAGTCCTCGATCTTGACCACGGTGGTCGGGGCAACCGATCCGGCGTTGGCCGTCCCCGGCTGGGTGGTGAAGACCAGGTTTACCGGCGAACCGGCAGTGATCGAGAAGGAACTGCTGTTCCCACTGGCCGTCAGGCCGGAGGCCGAAGCGGCAACGGTGTAATTGCCGGCCGTGTTCCAGGTCAGGTTGGAGAAGGTAGCCACACCGTTGACATCGGTGGAGACCACTTTGGTGGATCCGGCGGTGAGGGTACCGGTCGAGGTGAGGGTCACCGACACGCCGGAATCAGGTACCGGGTTGCCATTGGTGTCTTCGACCTGGACGGTGAGGGCCGGCGCCATCACGCTGCCGGCCGTGGTGGTCGACGGACCCTGCGTGAACCCGAGTTTTTTGGCCACGCCGGCGGTGACGGCAATCGAACCGGTGGTGGCCGTGAGCAACCCGGCCACCGGATCGGTATAGGAGGCGGTGATGGTGTAGGACCCCACCGTGGTCAGGGAGGCAGCACTGAAGGTCACCACGCCACCGGAAAAAGTCCGCGTGACGGTGCCGGCCAATGCTCCACCGGCCGGTCCCGTGGCCACACTGAGGGTGACCGAGCCGGTGTTCAGAGTGGACTCCTTGTTGCCGTAGGCATCCTCGGCGGTGACCACGATCCCGAGGGCCGCCCCCGATGTCACCGTCGATGGAACCGATGAGGGCGCCACCTGCTCGGTTGCCCCCGGGGTGACCGTAAATGAGCCGCTGGTCTTGCTACTGAGCCCGGTGCTGGCGGCGGTCATGGTGAAGCTGCCGGTGGTATCGAGGATCAGATTGGAAAAGACGGCCTGGCCCGAGGAATTGGTCAGCACCGAGGTGGTCGAGGAGGGGTCGAAGGAGCCGGTGCTGAGGGACATGGTGACCGTTACCCCCGCCGTCAGCACATTGTTGTTGCCGGAGTCACGGAGCTGGATCACGGGGGCAGTCATGGCCGCCCCGGCCACCACCGTGGACGGATTGGTGGTGAAGGCCAGTTGGGTGGCCGGGCCGACCGCGCCGGCGGGGCCGCCGTCAATGGCCCCGAGAGACCCCAGGGTCACGCCCACCACCAGGGTCAGAGCCACGGCGAGCCGTCCGAACAGGCGACGACGGGATCCGTGATCGGCTGATGACATGAGCGTTTCTCCTCGTTAGTGACGTCGAGCTCGCGCAACGGCCTGTTGGTGGCGCGACAGCAGGATCCAACGACTACCTGCCACACTCCCCCGTTGAGCTATTCCACCGGCTCAACTTCGCCCACCCGCTGGGCCGGGTGAACCCGAGCACAACGAATGACGGACCTTGGCCCCTTATATTGCCTTGACGGTGGCACCATAAACGGGCCCAGCCTCTTTGTACAGATATTTCGCGTTCTGTGTTGGTACGACTGCGCAGGGTGACGGTGAGACCCGGAAGGTGCGCCGAGGGGCACCGGACCCAGGCCCGCCGTCGCAGGCCCGGCCCGGGTGGCAACTCATGGCCTGGAAACCCACATCTGGTCATTGCCTGAAACCCACGTCTGGTCAGCTCGCCCAGGACGATGGCATCTCCCCGATCCCGTGCCCCAAACGGGTCGCGCCGGTCGGGGAGAACATCGCCGCCGACCACGTACAGCTGAGCGACGATCAGCTCGACCACCTCGACACGCTCACCCCGCCGTCGGCCTTCACCACAGCGACGAGCAGACGCCGACGAATCGAGCGGTGACGGCGGTCACCATCTGACCCACGCCCGATCTCACTGGGGATGGACACGGATTCCGGGGCCGGCCCCGGTTGCTGCGCCCCCGCCCGGTGCCACCCAGATTCATGGGGCACGGGCCGGTCTACAGCGGTACGGTCATCGTATGGACCCCGACCTCAGCCTCGGCCACTGGTTCGCTGCACGGGCGGCCAACACGCCCCACCGACGGGCCCTCACCTTTGAGGGCACCACCTGGACATATGGGGAGATGCTGGAGCGCATCGACTCCCTGGCCGTAGAGCTGCAGCGGGGCGGCGTGTGCCACGGTGACCGGGTGGCCTTCCTCGGGCTCAACCAGCCCGCATACTTCGAGACGCTGTTCGCCGCGGCCCGACTGGGGGCCATCTTCGTCCCCCTCAACTTCCGACTGACCGGTCCCGAGCTGGCCTTCATCGTCAACGACGCCGGCATCCACACCCTCGTGGCCGACGAACTCCACCGACCGGCAGCCGAGTTGGTGCGGGCCGAGCTGCCGGTGCGGCGCTACCTCTCGGACGCTGTGGCCGACGGATGGGAGCCGTTGCACGGCGAGCGGCAGTCGCTGTCGGGGCCCGAGCCCATCGACTCCGACGAAGTGGCGCTCATCATGTACACCTCGGGCACCACCGGGCTGCCCAAGGGGGCCATGCTCACCCACGCCAACCTGTGGTGGAACAACACCAACGCCATGCTCCAGTTCGACGCCCTGGAAGACGACGTCACCCTGGTCGTCGCACCCCTTTTCCACATCGGCGGGCTCAACGTGACCACCCTGCTGGCCTGGCAGAAGGGGGCCGAGGTCGTGCTGCACCGGATGTTCGACCCTGCGGCCTGTGTGGAGGACATCGCCCGCTACGGGGTGACGACCATGTTCGGGGTGCCGGCCATGTTCCTGTTCATGAGCCAGGTGCCCGGCTTCGACCAGTCCGACCTCACCACCGTGCGGACCCTGGTGTGCGGCGGCGCACCGGTGCCCGAGCCGCTCATCAAGCTGTTCAACGGCAGGGGCGTGCCCATCAACCAGGGCTATGGACTTACCGAGACGTCCCCCATGGTGAGCTTCCTGTCCCCCGAGTGGTCGTTGGCCAAGCTGGGGTCTGCCGGCAAGGCACCGTTGTTCGGCGAGATCCGCATCATCGACGAGAACGGCCGGTCGATCACCGTGCCCCGGACCAACGGCGAAGTCTGCTACCGGGGACCGAACGTGATGAAGGGGTACTGGCGCCGGCCCGAGGCCACTGCGGAGGCCATCGACCCCGCCGGCTGGTTCCATACCGGCGATGTCGGATACCTCGACGAGGACGGGTTCCTCTTCATCGCCGACCGGGTCAAGGACATGATCATCACGGGAGGGGAGAACGTCTACCCCGCCGAGGTCGAGAGCGTCCTCCACGACCACCCGGACGTGGCCGACGTAGCCGTCATCGGACTTCCCGACGACCGCTGGGGCGAGGCGGTGGTGGCCGTGGTCGTCGTCCATCAGGGCGCGGCGCCCACCCTCGAGGACCTCCGGGATTTCGCCGGCGAGCGTCTAGCCCGCTACAAGCTGCCCACCCGCATCGAGGTCGTCGACATCCTGCCCAGGAACCCGGCGGGCAAGGTCCTCAAGTTCGAGCTCCGGGAGCGCTTCTCGCCCTCCTGAGACAACCTTTCCGGAGGGGTGCTGGCCGCCCGCGTTCCTTCAGCAGTGACGTCTAAGTGGCGGGGCCGACGGTGGGGGTGGCACCGGAGAGGTTCAACGGCAGCAGGTAGAGATCACGACTGTGCGGATAGCCGACCGCCCCCGGCACCCAGGCGTCGAATGCCATCCAGTAGGACCCCGAGGTATCAGTAAATATCGATTCACCGCCCGGGCCTTCCAGACCCGGGCCACTGGCCAGGATGGGTTGAGACAATGACTTGGTGCACGGGCCGAGCGGGCCGGTGCAGGTGGCCGCGCCGACCGCATAATTGGCGCTATTCCACTGGTTGCCGGAGTAGAAGAGGAAGTAGCGCCCTCCGCTAGTAACGAGATCGGGGGCTTCGACCACTCCCGATTCCCAACCTTGATTGGGCACGAGCAGCTGGGACGGGGTGGCATGGGGCGAGAAGGCGGTCCCCGACGAGTTGAGCTGTTCGGACCAGATCGTGGCCGGCCCGGTTCCTCCATTCGATTTCCACACCAGATAGATGCTCCCGTCGGTGTCGATGAAGGGAAAGGGGTCGAGTGATCCTCCCAAGGACGGCTGGCAGGCCAGCGGGGCGGTCGAACTGTCGACGAACGGTCCCTGTGGTTGGGAGGCGGTAGCCACCGAAACACACTCCTCGCCCCCTCCCGGACCGGCCACCTCAGCCGCGTAGTAGAGGACATAGCCGGCCCCGATGTGGGCCACTTCCGGTGCCCAGGTGGCGTCGGGGGTGGCCCAGGAGGGAAGACTGGGTAGTGCATTTCCCACCGCTGTCCAGTTGGTCAGGTTGGTCGACTGGATGATTTGGATGTTGCCGGCCACCGAGTTGGTGGCGTAGGCGTAATAGGTGTCACCCACCAGAAGCACGTCGGGGTCGGGAAAATCAAATGGGTAGACCAGGCCACTGGTGGTACCGCCGGCCAACGACAAACAGGCGGGCGAGGACGCGGAGATGTCTTCGGCCGCCAGGGTGTTGTTATGGGCCGCGATCTGCTGGTACGAGCTTTGTACTCCACCGAGGCAGTTCTCGAGGGTTCCGATACTGGCTCCCTGGAAGAGCAGGTCGGCATCGTTGGCCGCCAGCGCCTGTTCGACGGTGGCCAGCTGGGAGCGGGTCGAGGTCACCGAGGCCTGGAGGGCGACCCGCCGATTGGTGGTGAGGGCCTTGTCGTAGGTGGTTGCGGCCAGGTCGAACCGTGAGGCCGATAGGTGCCGGCGGGCGGCCGTCAGTTCTGCCTGCTCATGGCGGTCCCGGGCGTGGGCGTGGACGTCGGTCGTCACCGCCACCGTCGCCACGGCAGCCAGAGCCGCCATCACCACGGCCGCAGTGCAGATCCTCGACAATTTCGGACTAACCACCGATGGCCACCGCGCCGGCGCAGCTCGAGGACACCGCATTGAGGGCATCGATGGCATGGGTTTGGTCACCCACGGCCAAGGCATTGAGTGCCTGCTCGACGCCGGCCAGGCAGGCATGCAGGTCATTGATGGTCGACGTCCGATCGGTGACGTTCACCTGAGCGCTGGCCAGCGCCTTTTGCACCCCCTGGAGCTGGGCCGTGTCCTGGGCCAGTGCCGCCGAGGTGGCGCTCACCTGACTGTTCACCACCCCGAGCTGGCGGCGCACGGCGGCCAGATCGACCAAAGTGATGTCCACCCGACTTCGCGTGACGTCCAACGCTCCGTGGGCCTGGTCGAATTGAGTATTAATGTGGGTTTCGTTGACGGCCACGTAGCCCACCAGGGCCGTAACCACTGCCAATGTCACCGCCACTGTGGCGATGACCCATCGCCAGGGGTGACCGGGGCGGCCCGTCTCGCCCACCTCGTGGGGGATGGCTTCCGGTTCGGCCAACGCCGGGTCGGCGACCACCGTTGCTCCGCCCTTGTCCGAAACCATGCGTAGATATGGTCCCATGCTGGGCAGCGGCGGCACCGTCATGCCGGTGTGAATCGGCATTTGTCACCGGAAGTTAACCGAAGCCCTGAATCTGCTGACCGGCGATGACTGTATAGAGGACACAGCCTGATGGCCCGATTTGACCGAACGGACCTGGCTCCTCTGATCAACAGCAGGTCCCGGCCACGGTTGGGTCGGCGTCGGGAGCGGCTAGCCCCCTGATGCGCCTCATGGCACGGGGGAGCGCTTCGCCCGGCCCAACCGTTGCCTATCCCCGGCCACTACCGATCGTCCTCCCGGGTGTGAGCCGGGCGTGTGCCTCGGCCCGGGCGTTGGGTATGTCTGGGACCGGCTCAGTGGGCCGGTGGCCTCCTCACCTGAGCACTTGCTCGATCGGTCGCCGTTGATCAAAGGTAGGGCTGGTCCTCGATCCGCCGACTACCGGAATGGCGAGGCCGGACTGCCACACATCCCGTTCCCCATCGAGTCTCCATGGAGTGTCTCCACACATGCCACTGGTCCGTGTCCACAACTTCTCTGTTTCGCTGGACGGTTTCGCCACCGGCGAGGGACAGAGCGTCGAACAGCCTTTCGGGCACGCCGGAGGCAGGCTCATGGAATGGTTCACCGGCACCCGCACGCTCCGCGAAATGCACGGAGAGTCGGGCGGAAGCACCGGTACCGACGAGGCCTTCGCCAGCAATTGGAGGCCCGGCATCGGCGCCGAGATCATGGGCCGCAACAAATTCGGACCGCAACGCGGCCCCTGGGCCGATGAGGAGTGGAAGGGCTGGTGGGGAGACGACCCCGTCTTCCACACCCCGGTGTTCGTCCTCACCCACCATGTGAGGCCATCCCTGTACATGGAGGGCGGGACGACCTTCCACTTCATCGACGCCGGTCCGGCCGAGGCTCTGGAGCGTGCCCAGGAGGCCGCCGGCGGACTGGACGTGCGCATCGGCGGAGGTCCCGCGACCGTCCGCCAATTCCTCGCCGCCGATCTGATCGACCACATGCACATCGTGATCGTCCCTATCGTCCTGGGGCGCGGAGAGCCGCTGTGGCACGGGCTCGAGGGACTGGAACAGCGGTTCGTCACCGATGCCGTCAGCGCTCCGAGTGGCGTCATCCACGTCACCTTCACCCGCCGACAGAACGTCGATCCGGACTCGCCGTAGCCAGCTGCGTAGCGGCTACGAACCTGAGTCCCTACCGCTGACCGGGAAACCCGTCGGCTGGATCGGCACATACCTCCCGCATCGACGGGAGGGCATCAGCCCGCTCAGGCGGGATCGGGCCCAAGCTCCTCGACTTCGAGCAGTGTGAAGGCGTCGCTGACCGATCGCAGGACCTGACGGGCGATTCGAGGATCGAGGCCCTCTGTACCGGCCACGGCCTGGATGCCGGCCAGCATCCTCTTCCTCACGTCCTCGATCGACGACAGCCATCGAGTGGGCCCTCTTGTATCGGATGACATCCGTGATGACCTGGGACCTTCTGGCCAACACCCGGACCAGTGCCCCGTCGAGGGCGTCGAGCTTTTCCCGACATTCTTGCCGCGTAGGTCCCTGATATGACACGCGATCCCCCGTTCACGCCGGAGGCATGAGCGTAGCTTCGGGATCATTTTCCCCCGGTTTGAGTCCCGGTCGGCGTTTGTGGCCGATGAGCCCATAGGTGTGCCGTGGCCGACCTTCGTGGCCGGGCCGGTGATACTGGGGCAATGCTCCTCATCGACGCAGCCAACGTGGTGGGATCCCGGCCCAACGGCTGGTGGCGGGATCGACCAGGGGCGGCCCGCGCCTTCGTCGAACAGGTCCGTGCCGCGGCAGCGGCGGGTCGGCTCGCCGGACCGGTTGTCGTGGTGCTGGAAGGGGCTGCTCGTGGTGGCATGGGGACGGGGACGGCCGACGGCGTCGCCGTCGTGCATGCCTCGGGCAGCGGGGACGACGCCCTGGTGGCCGCGGCTGCCGATGCCGACACCCCGGTGACTCTGGTGTCCGCCGACCGCGCCTTGGGCCAGCGGGCCCAGAACCTGGGTGCGGACGTGAAAGGGCCCCGATGGCTTATTGATCTGCTCGACGGGTGAGGCTGCCGAGGACGGGTGGACCCTTTGTCGGCTGCCGAGGACTCCTGACCGCCGGCTGCACCGGCGTCGGTAGTCCCGGATACGGCCGGTTCGATACCCGATGGCCGACTCTCCATCATCGCACCGGCAAAAGGGCGATGGCGGGTACCGTCACACCGCCCGCTATGACAACTTCAGCCGGTCCGCCAGCGAGACCAGGTAGTCGATGTGGGCATCGATAGAGTCGAGACCGAGGCCCATGGTGACCACCGTGACGTGCGTCCCCCCGGCAGCCCGCCAGGCATCGATCTCCCTGGTCAACTGGCCCAGGTCGGCCCCGCTCAGCGAAACATACTCTCCGCCGAATGCGTCGATCGACCGACCGAGGTCGGCCACCTGCTGGCGCTGGCGGGTCCAGCCTTCGATGGCATCGTCGACAGGGCCGCCGAAGAAGATGAAGCCGTCCCCCATCCGAGCAGCCCGGTCAAACGCCTTCTGCCCGGATCCACCCAGCCACATGGGAATGGAGCGGGTGGGCTTGGGTACGAGTGCGGCCCGGTCAACCCGGTCGAAGCGCCCCGTGAAATCGACGACAGGCTCGGTGAACAGCCGACGGAGTAAATCGATCTGCTCCTCCTGCCGAGCGCCACGAGTGTGGAAGTCCTCTCCCAGGGCCTCGTACTCGACGTGGTTCCAGCCCACCCCCACCCCCAGCCGCAGTCGACCGTCCGATAGGAGATCGACGTCAGTTGCCTGCCGTGCCACCAGCGCTGTCTGGCGTTGCGGCAGAACCAATATTCCGGTTACGAAGCGGATGCGCTCGGTGATGCCGGCCAGATAGCCGAACATCACGAATGGGTCGTGGAACGGATCGTGTTCCGTATAGGGGCCCATGAGTGGAGGCGTCCGATCGGCGTGGACGGCCCCGAGTACGTGGTCGTAGGCCAACAGGTGGTCGAAACCCAGGTCCTCGACCGCTCTCCCAAATCGCCGGACCGCGGTGGGATCGCCTCGAGTCTCGGTCTGCGGGTACGCCACGCCAATGTCCATGGGCGTCAGTTTCCCATGGGGGCGATTCCGGCGCCTGGCGGCCCGAAGACGAGGATCCTTCTCCCTCGGCAACCACAATTAGGCTCCACCTGTGCTGACCCCGCCCACTGGTCTCTCTACTGGCGATTTGGGGGAGGTGATCGGACAAGCCTGGGGCGTCAGTGTGGATTCGCTCGAATATCGCCCCCTTGGGTTCGGTAGTCATCACTGGCTGGCAACGGACAGTCTCGGTCTCCGTCACTTCGTGACCGTTGACGAGCTCAGCTCAGAATCTCGGGTGGGGGATGAAGTCTCTGTACTCGGACTGCACCTTCGTCCGGCATTGTCGGCCGCTACCGACCTGCGGGCTTTCGGATGCAGGTTCGTCATCGCACCGATCTCCACGCGGACGGACGAACCCTTCCTCCAATTCAACGGCCATGCCATAGCCCTCTTCCCGTTCGTCGAAGGACAAAGTTTCTCCTTCCAGGAACCGTTCCGCCGCGACGACCGGGAGCGGGTCCTGGAGATGGTGGCTGAACTGCACAGGGTGCCGATCACCGCCATCCGGCCCCCGGCCACCGACAGGTTCGTCGTTCCGTGGATCGACCAGCTCGACCGCTCGACGCAAGGTCAATCTGGATCCAGCGGACCCCACGCGTCCGTCGCTTCTCGGCTGCTGGTCGATCATGAGGCCGCCATCAGAAACCTGATTGACCGCTACCGACAATTGGTTGCTCGGTACTCGAGGGATCCCGGTCAGCTGGTCATCACCCACGGTGAGGTTCATCCCGGAAACGTGATGGTGACGTCGAAGGGCTGGGTCCTCGTCGACTGGGACACGGTTCTGGTGGCGCCGCCTGAGCGGGATCTGTGGAGGCTGGTGCCAGGAGACAGTGTGCTCCGGGCCTACGTCGACGCCACCGGAACAGCCCCGCGGGACTGGCTCATCGACCTGTACGGCATTCGCTGGGACCTAGCCGATATCGCCTCGTTCGCTGCAGAGTTCCGGAGGCCGCACGAAGACACTGAAGACACCCGAAAGGCACTGGAACTTCTCCAAGCAGCAGTGGCACGACTACAAACGTAGAGATCGATGGTGGTGATGTCGTCGAGGCCAACGGGTGATACCTACTGGATCGTGGCCGTCACCGTCTGCGTCCTTTGGCACCCCGATAGGAACGGCTGTCGGCGGAGGCCGATCGGCTCTTGTGCGCAACGCTAACCTCGCCATCATGTCCGATCCTCCCTACGACCTGCGCGTCCCACTGGAGTCAGCGTTCGACGCCACGATTGGATTCGTGGTCCGTGACGACGATGAAATCGGCCGGTGCACCGGGCATCTGCCGGTCCGCCCCCAGGTTTGCCAGCCCTTAGGCATGGTGCATGGCGGGATCTATGCGGCGATAGCGGAGACACTGGCCTCGACGGGGACTGCCCGCGGGGTGTTCGCCTCGGGCGGTGGCGCTCTCGGGATGGCCAACAACACCAGCTTCCTGCGCCCGATCACCGACGGTTCCGTTCACGGCACGGCGGTGGCCATACACAGGGGTCGGACGACTTGGGTCTGGGATGTCGAGATGCGCGACGATCGGAACCGACTTTGCGCCACCGCCCGGGTGACGATTGCCGTCCGACCCCGCGCCGAGCTGCGTTGATTCTGGCCTTTCCCTTTTACGCCCGAGACCTGCCGTCTCAACTTGTGGCTAATTTCTGGGGCACCCAGCTCCTTTGGCTCTCGGCTCCCGGACCTTCGGACCGCTGCCGTACAGGCATTATTCCTTCAACCCGAAAGGACCGCCTTCGTGCCCACCCTCGATCAGCAAGATGACGTCTTCATCCTCGATCTCGGGGACACCGAGAATCGCTTCCACCCTGACTGGATCAGTTCGATCGAAAGCTATCTCGAGGAGGTGGCGCAAGCAGACGGTCCACGAGCTCTGGTGGCCGCCGCCACCGGAAAGTTCTTTTCTAACGGACTCGATCTCGATTGGTTGTCGGAGCACCTGGATAGCACTGCCTTCTACATTGCCAGCGTCCAGCGGGTCTTTGCTCGGCTTCTGACCCTGCCCCTGGTCACGGTGGCCGCCATCCAGGGCCATGCCTTCGCCGCCGGCGCCATGCTCTCGTTGGCTCACGATTTCCGTGTCATGCGAGCGGACCGCGGGTACTGGTGCCTTCCCGAGGCCGAAATCAATATTCCCTTTACCCCGGGTATGAGCGCCCTGATTCGGGCCCGACTCAACCCCCAGGTCGCCCATCAGGCGATGACGACGGCACGACGATACGGCGGTAGCGACGCCGAAGAGGCTGGAATCGTCGATCGCTCGGTGGATATGGAGGGTGTCAACAGCAGTGCCATCGAAATAGCACGAGCACATACGACAAAAGCTGGGCCGACCCTCGGCACCATCAAGACGCGCATGTATGACTCTGTGCTCGAGTCCCTGGGCGAGATTCCCGACGAACTCGGCTGACCCCACTCGGTCGGCATTACGACGGGGGAGATCAGCTGACTCGCTCCGGGTGGGCACTCACGTACTTGGGCACATTCACCCTGCGCCAACGGGAACGTGCGTCGGGTGGCCGTCGCCCTGACAATCCCTGGTAACGGAACTCAGGGCACCGTCTCATAATGATTCACCTAACATCCTCGTCATGCCCTCCGACCTGGTCCTCAAGGCTATGAATTTTTCTCACCGCATCGTGCTCAGCGCCACCGGTGGGCGGATCGGCTGGAGAGCGGGCGGAATGCCGGTCATCGAGTTGACGACTACGGGACGGCGCAGCGGCCAATCGCGTTCGACCATGCTGACTTCGCCTTATCAAGAAGGGTCGACGATCGTCATCGTCGCATCGCGTGGAGGGGATGACCACCATCCCGCCTGGTACCTCAACCTCCGAGACCATCCGGAAGTGACCGTTTCGATGGATGGCGAGCCGGCTCGGCCAATGCAGGCGCAAACCGCGGGTCCCGAGGATCGGGCCCGGTTGTGGCCGCTGATCACAGCCGACCATCGCAACTATGGGGGATACCAACGCAAAACGAAGCGCGAGATTCCCCTAGTGCTGCTCACACCCGACCGATGATCCGCTGACACCGCCACCCATGTCCCAAAGGGGGCCGAATCGCAGCCGAGCGGCGACATGTGGCCGAGTTGGCTTGGCTGTCTGCAGGTTGTCTAGCCCGGAGGAGCGAAGAACTCCAGGGCGATGTTGTCCGGGTCACGGAACGAGAGCCCTGAGCTATAAGGGGCGTCGACGATGCCACCATTGGCAATACCCAGCTCGTTCAGTTTCGACTCCCACTGCTCCAGCTCGGTGCGGTTGCTACAGGCGAACGCTACGTGATCGAGTCCGGTCCGACGCTCATCGAACAACTCGGCTCCGTGCGGATCGGGGAACTGGTGAATACCAACCAGGGTGTGACCGCCGAGGAGCCAGACGACGTGATGAAAGACACCCGTATCCTCATCCATGACCGGGGCAGCGCCGAAGAGGTTCCGATACCAGGGTCTGCTCTGACCAAGATCAGTGACAGTCAGCGCCACATGCGTAACGCCGGGGAACTCAGGCACCAGCACCTCCTTGACGTGATTTGCTCACCTTAGTCCCCCACTCGCATCCGACCAAGGCCGCCTCGCCGGCGCCTTCGGTTCGTTGACGACGCCAGCTGAATCGCAGAACACCGGGGCACGAGCTACTGGGCCCGGGGTGCCGGTTACGACCGTCTGAGTCCCCCTGTCGCTGGTCGGCGACGGGTCAGAGGAGGAGAATGAGGGAATGGCCGGCAGCATTCCACTGGAAGTGAGCACACCGGGAGGCACCTTGAGGGGAGAGCGCTGGCCCGGGAGCGGTCCGGTGGCAGTGTTCCTCCACGCTGGAGTGACCGATCGTCGGTCCTGGTACGGGGTCATTGACCAGCTGACTGAGTCCATCACACCGGTAACCTACGACCGGCGGGGGTTTGGAGAGACTCCCGTTTCAGAAGAGGCATTCTCCCATGTTGATGACCTGCTCGCCCTCCTTGACGTTGTTGCCGACGGGCCAGCCTGGCTGATCGGCAGCTCCATGGGCGGGGCATTGGCGCTCGATACGGCGCTCGTTGCCCCCCACCGAGTGGCGGGCCTGATACTGATCGCTCCTGGGGTGAGCGGCGGGCCCGAGTTCGACTTGGATCCGGACACGTCTCGTTTCGAGCGCCTGCTCGACGATGCCATCGACAAGCAAGACTTGAAGGAGATCAATCGTTTGGAAACCTGGTTGTGGCTGGACGGACCAGGGCAACCTGAAGGCCGTGTTCCCGAGCCCATCCGAGCTCAGGCCAGGGAGATGAACGAGATCATCCTCCGCAACAAAGTGCCCGAGGAGGCTGGAGCCAGTGGCCAAAACGCCTGGGACCGCGTCAGTGACGTCCGTGCACCGACAACCATTGCCTGCGGCGATCTCGACGTACCGTCTCTCGTGGAGAGGAGTCGAGAGCTTGCCGATCGCCTTCCATCCGGACGATTCGTCGAGTTGAAAGGGGTAGCGCACCTTCCGCAGATGGAGAACCCCGCCATGGTCGCCCATCTGGTCCGAGAGGCGACCTTCCAGCGGGACCGTCCCCCACTGTCACCTATCCCCCCTCGGCCACCACCTTGATTCGTTCGAGGGTACGGAGCATGTCACGCTGGTTACGACGCTCCCGCAAGAATCCGCCGAGCGGACGCCACACCTTGGTGAAGAGGTTGTCGCCGAGGTCGAAGGACTCGCTGACATCAGTACCACCGTCATCCGTGGTGCGAAACTCGTAGCGCCAGACGTTGACCGACCGATCGCCCATGACGACCGCGAACTCGAAGACCCGGCCGGGCGCGCACTCGGTGATCTTGCACGTGGTCCAATACAGAAAGGGCCAGTTCTCATTCCGCTTTACGTGGCCGCGGTAGCGCGCGCCGACCTCCGGCCCGGTGGCGCCATCGATCCACTCGGCCTCTATCACCTCGGGACTGTACTCACCCATCTTGGTGATGTCGCTGACCAGCCCCCATACCTTGTCGGGCGGGGCATCGATGTGGAGATTGACCTCAGCGCGCATGCCCGTAGACCCTAGAGCGTGACCCGACCATGGTCAGACCCCACCCACGCGCCCGATGGATGGCTGGGGCGCTCTCGGGTGGGCCCCATGCATCTGCGCCATCCGGCCCGGGGGACACCGAAGCCACGCCTGCGAGGCCAGACCCCACATCGCCTTCAGAGAGGTCCGGTCCGTGACCGATCGATTCGGCGGCAAGGCGTCGGATGACCCAATCGGGCGGCTTTTCACGAGCTGGTGGCCAAGCGATCGAGGTTATCGACTGACTTTTCCAGCATGGCTACGGGCACCACGGGCCAGGTCACGCCCGAACGCATCTCCTCCGAGGCATTCGACCAGTCGCAGTAGTTGGTCACCTCGGTTTCGCCCTCGCCGACCGGTTGGAGGAGCCAGCCGTAGACGTGACCGAAGGGTGGATGGTCGCCGAAGCCGATAGTCCACTCGATCAGACGGTCAGGAATGATCCTGGTGACCGTATTGCGCACTTGGTACTTGGTCAGGTTTGGGATGTCCCCCAGTGGCTGGCGATCCATATCCATATCGAACGTCTCGCCGACCCTGGTCAATGGTCTGTCGTCGGGAGCGGCCTCGAGCATCCCGGATCCGTCAATAGCGACTTGGCCGGACGGACGGGACACGATCTGGAACAGCCTGTTGGCCGGGGCTCCGACCCGCCGGGTTGCGGACACGCGATCAGAGGACATACGACCTCCTGTGGCTCGGAAGCTGGCCACCCGACACTAGCGCCGGCCCCGATCCCGAGCTCTTTCGGGCTATTCCGTCCGTGGCCGCCTGTTCTCGACACCGGGTGGCGTGCTGTCCAGCGGCGCTCATCGAAGGGCGGTCACCTCGGCAGCCGCTCGGTGAGGTGGACCGTGACGGTGTCGCCTTCGGACTTTCCTATCTTCTGGCGAAGGCTCGCTCTGATGGGCAACTTGTGGGTACCATCGCCGAGCGCCATGAAGGAGCTCTGGAACGGCTCGTCATCCACCGTTCCTTTGACCTTGATCAAGCCCCTGGTGCCGAAATAGGTGGCCGATCCTTCCATCACCACGTAGGTCCAGCCCCCCTGGGCGGAACTCTTCTTCAACTCGGCCCGAAACGTCTTGTCCATCATTTCCTCCTCGGGCATCAGACCACCTCTCAACCAGCACCGTGGAAAAGGTCGCACCACCCGGCCGGCGTGGCCTGGGATCTCATGGCTTGATCGGTGGCACCTGCCGATGGTCGATCAACGGACCCACCTCCCTATCCGTATGGTACTGACGGTGGGCCGACGCCCGCTCTCAACTGGCTGCGGCAAAGGCTCTGTTCGCCACCTCTCGACTCAGATACCCGGCATCCGGGGCAAGAGTTCCGGTATCGAGGAGTTGCTGTGCTGCTTCGTACAATCGTCCATAGGCCACCCGGGCCAGCGCGCTCCCGACCGATAGACGTCGGACGCCGACCTCGGCCAGCTCATCTCGCGATGGTCCTCCCGGCATCAAGAGCACGTTGACCGGCCCTCCGACCTCGTCGACCAGCCGTGCCATGTGGATGAGGTCAGTCAATCCAGGTGCGTAGACGACGTGGGCTCCCGCGTCACGAAAGGCCTTGAGCCGAGCGATGGTGTCGTCCAAATCGTTCCGCCCCCGGAGATGATTTTCGGCTCGGGCCGTCAACATGAGACCCATTTCGTTAGCTGCGGCCGCTGCTACAGACACCCGTTCAGTGGCAATCTCCATGTCCTCGATCACACCTCGGCGCGAATCCCAATCCTCGAGTGAGCAGCCAGAGGCCCCGGCTCCGGCCAGCAGCTGAACGGTGGCGGCAACCCCGCCGGCGCTATCGGGAAAGCATTGTTCGGCATCCACGTTTATGGGCAGATCGGTGACGGCGCGCAATGCGGCCACGTGCGCCACCAGCTCCTCTCGGTCAACGCTCATGTCCGGCCGACCCATCGAAGCCGCCAATCCACCACTGGTCGTCGCCAGTGCGGGAAAACCCAGCTCTTCCAGCAGCCGGCAGGATCCCAAGTCGAACGGGTTCGGCATGAGAAAGGTTCCGTCCTCGTGAAGGAAGCGGAAGTGTGATCGAGCTGCGTCAGAGTCCATGGCCAAAGGCTGACCCAGTTCATCGCTAGGAGGCAAGCGGGTTTGCGCCGTGGCGGCCCAGCCGGGTGCCTTCTAGTCCCGGTGCCAAGACCCCGCACAGGAGCCGGGCGGCACCGATGCCCGGCTTGGCCTTCGGATGTGAAGACCCGAGTAGCGTCGCCAGGATGAGCGAGCCGTCCCAGGCCAACGTGGTCCAGGCCGAATACTGGGAACGGCGCTCGTCGTCGTGGATCGAGGCCGAGGGTTACACGGCCCTTGTCACGGGTTCTTTCGGTCGCCGAGCCATGGACTGCCTGACGCTTGCCCCCGGGCTAAGAGTGCTCGACATCGGGTGTGGAACCGGGTCGACAACGATCGAGATTGCCCGCAGGGTCTCCCCGGAAGGAGCAGCAGTCGGAATCGACATCGCGCCATCGATGCTGACGGTGGCACGGGCCAGGGCGGGCCGCCAAAATGTGGATAACGTCGAGTTCGTCGTCGCCGATGCGCAGTCCAGCGAACTCGGGGTGGAATCGTTCGACGCAGTTTTTTCCCAGTTCGGCGTGATGTTCTTCTCTGATCCGGCCGCTGCTTTCGCCAACCTGGGTGGCACCATGGGGAGCGGGGGTCGAATTGCCTTCGTCTGCTGGCAGGACATATTTGCCAACGAGTGGATGCTCGTACCGGGTTCGGCCGTCGTTGCGGTGACGGGACAGTTGCCACCCATGCCAGCGGCCGGTGAGCCGGGGCCATTTTCTCTGGCTGACCCTGGCCATATCGAGCAGTTGCTCCTCGGTGCCGGGTTCGGATCGATCGAGATAGTTCCACACGCAGAACGCATCGAAGTGAACGCAGACCAGCTCGAGATGGTGGTTGAAGCAGCCTGTCGAGTCGGAGCGGTGCGGGAAGCACTCGAGATGAACGATGACCCGGACTTCCATGAGCAGATCCGGTCGGCCGTCCGTTCCGCCCTGTTGGAGCGGGTGCAGGAGGGACAACTGCGCCTGGGAGCGGCAGCCCTGGTGGTTACGGCCACTCGCTCCCTTCCATGACAGTCAGTGGATAGCGCACCGACACTCCAGACTGCCGACCTTCGACACCGGCGGTCAGGCCGTATCCGCTTGCCTGTGGACGTCCCTCTGATCCATCCCCGACCGGATTGCGCCCCGCACCTGACGAGCCTTCCGGGGCCGGCAAAGACTGATCGGCGCTGGAGACAGATGGCGCTCCGATTCAGCTGCTACGTCGCCAGGAAGGATGCACGATTGCCGAGGCCACATCGGCCGGCCAAGATGTGGTCGTGGATACGGGTGTGGTTCGCTTTGAAGTCGAAAAGTCGAAGTTCAGCCTGGGAGCCCTGCTCCGCGACGGATGGCTGGGCAAGACGTCGATCAGCGGCCGCTATGAGAATCCCGTCAAAGGACCATCAATCGTGGTCCAGAACGCACACGGGGACAGGCGGGTCCTCGAGGTGACCCACAGTGTGAAAGAGGCCCGGGACCGGGCGACCGCTATCGAGAAGGACTTCACATCGCTCAGCACGGCCGAATGGTGCGAGCGTTACGACGTGCCGGTCTCCTTCATTTCGGGGTAGCCCAGGGACCAAAACACTGCCCCTGGGTGTCTTGTTGGTTCAGGGGTGGGTGGTGTCAGACCACATCGGGTTCGGACAGTCGAGCCCTCGGACGGAGATGACGACTTTCGGCTGGAAATGTGGTGCCCAACACGCGTGCGCCGGTCTCTATCTCCACAGGACTGGCATCCAGCAGCCTCAGGGAGCGGATGGCCGCCTCGCTCTCATCGGGAAACTGAGACAGATTCACCAGCGCTCTGATCGCATCTTTGCGCGCTTCCTGTTGCTGGTTCATCTTTGAATAATGGCAGCGTTGCCGAGCTGTAATAGCCATCGACTTACCCCTCGAACATTCCCGTGGCCCCGACACAGCGACTTGCTTTGGCACGTCTTTCTCATACCCTCCTGCCTCTCTCTGCAACCGTCCGGTCCAAAAGCAAATTGGTAAGTCCGCCGCCGCCTGATCCATCGGGAACCGGTAGGTGATGAGCTGAAACGTCGGACCACCCCAACTAAGCATGACCCGATGATTTGACCGGCTGCCGCCACCGCATGTCTCGGTCGGGCCAGCACATCCACCCAGAGACTCCGGACCTGGCTTCCAAAGCCAAACGCCCTTGACTTTACGTCACTATGACATATGATGGCCACAGGTGGCCGCCGGCTCGGGATTCAAGCCGGACTTCGACACCACTTTCGACCGTTCAACGGAGCCAAGGGAGTGCCATGGACAAGAGCAGCTCGACACGCGACCGGTGGTGGACAGGGTTGGGCGCCACTCTGGCGGCACTCGTCGCCGTCACCATGACCCTCGTCCCCCTGGCCGGCGTGGCCTCGGCCACCTCGGCCACCGCGGCCAAGCCCAAGATCTCCAAGTTCGCCGCCTCTCCCAAAACGGTGACCACCACCGATGGCACGGTCGTCCTGTCGAGCACAGTGGCCAACGCCACCACCTGCATGCTGAGTTCCACTCTGCCGGTCGGGGGCCTGCCCGTCACCACCAGCTGCTCCTCGGGGAGTATGAGCCAGTCCGTGGTGGTGCCGATGAATTCCGGACCCACGACGTTGACGTACAAGTTCACGCTCTCCGCTTCGGGCTCCGGCGGGACGAAATCCAAAAAGCTCTCGCTCAAGGTCGCCCGCGGTGCCGGCCAACCGCTGCCCACCGGTTTTACCGGTACCTACGTCGGGCCCGACGACAGCGGGGATTTCACCAACGGGAACTTCACCATCTCGGGATCGGTCGACCCCGACGTGTCGTGCGACGGCAGCAGTTGTAGTTACGCCTGGAGTGCGGTCACCGGAACCTGGATGTCGTCCCCCACGTACGGCTGCTCGACATGGACCGCTGACGACGACTCACCCATCCAGGGGATCGGTGGCAGTGGAAATATACAGACCGATCCGAGCAGCTCCACCGGCTACTCCGCCGATTTCGACTTCTCCGTGTGGGCCGTTCCCTGCGGTCCGGAAAGCCTGTCCGTCCAGTTCGTGAGCCACATGAGCAGCAGTCTCCCCTTTACCCCGGGAGCGACCCAGAGCGTGTGGACGTCGTCGGGAGGTGGAACATTCACCTTCGATTGGAGCTATTAGTCGCCCTCCACCGCCGGAGCGGGCGGCGCGGCCCGAGGAGCCGCGGCCACCCGGTGGGCCGGTCCCCGTCGACGTGGCCATGGTTGCGCGGCCCGGACGGGGTTCGGCAGGCCGAAATCCTTCCCCATTCGGTACGTTGAGGCCACCAAATACCCGGCGCCTCATCAATTGTGACGATGAAACGGGATCCGATGGGTCCTAGGATCAAATCATCAGCGGTCAGGCGGGGCGGCCCCTGGCTCATCGACGATATGGGGTTCGGCATGAACAGAAATAGCGACACCCGGCGTCGCCCGAGTCACAGGACCGTGCGCAGCCTGGCCGGAGCCGGCCTGCTCCTGACCACCGTCCTGAGCACGGGGGCCATTCTCAGTGTGGCATCGGCGGTGAGCCAGACCTCGTCGGTCGGTGCCGACACGCCCGACTTCAACATCACCTGCACCAACGTGCCGAGCTTGGGAACGGTGGCGTTCCCCGCCATCATCTCGGGCTCCATCCCCACCTCCATCCCCAACGGCCTGTCCTTCTCACTGTCGGACTACCACTGGACCGTCACCATCCCGGCCACCATCACCGCCGAAATCAATACCGACTACGGCCCCAACGCCGTGGTCAGTGCCACCTATGGCGCCACCGTCGGCGCCTCCGGGGCTACCCCCGCTTCTCAAGCCGAGACCCTCGACCTTCCCGATGTGACCGTGCCCGCCTCGGGACCCTTCAACATGGTCGGCACCCCGACCAGCGCCCCGTCCTTCACCGGCACCGGGGCCAGCGTCTCCATCTCCCCTGGCCCCACCCTCACCGGGTTCGAGATCACGGTCAACGGCGGCTCAACACCGACGTTCGGGTGCACCACCCCGACCCCGGCTCCGGTCATCGCCTTCGCCGCCGGGTCGAACGGTCCCTACGCCTACGTGGCCGACCCCGGTCCCAACACGATCACCCCCATCGACACCGCCACCGGCGCGGCAGAAACCCCGTTGGCCTTCGGTGATTTCGAGCCCAATGCCATCGCCGTCACGCCCAACGGCACGACGGCCTACGTGGTGCCGACCCAATCCGATGAGACCGCCGAAATCGCTCCCATCAACACGGCCACCAACACGGTGGGAACGCCGATCAACACGGGCGATCCGGTGTCGGCCCTGGCCATCTCCCCGGACGGTTCCACCATCTATGCCGTGAGCGCCACCGACAATGCCGTCGTACCCATCAGTGTGGCCACCCAGACGGCGGGGACACCCATCCCGGTGGGAGACGATCCGTCGGCTGTCGCTTTCGCCCCCGACGGCACCATGGCCTACGTGACCAACTACGACGGTGCTTCGGTCACACCCATCGACGTGGCCACCCGGACGGCGGATTCACCCATCGGGGTCAACTTCTTCCCGACCGCCATCGCCATCACCCCCGACGGGTCCACCGCCTTCGTGGTCAACTCCGGCGACGCTTCGGTCACGGCCATCAACCTGGCCACGCAGAGCATTTCCTCGCCCATCTTCGTGGGAGCCAACCCGACCGCCATCGCCATCACCCCCAATGGGTCCAGCGCCTACGTGGTCAACAACGGCGACGCGTCGGTCACGCCCATCAACACCGCCACCGACGCCGTGGGGGCCAACATCAACGTGGGCAGCAGCCCGGTGGCCATCGCCGTCACCCCCGACGGGTCCACCGCCTACGTGACCGGTGGCACCGATGACGCCACCCCCATCAACACCGCCACCAACACCGCGGGCACTCCCATCGACGCCGGGGGCGATCCCGAGGGTATCGCCATCACCCCCGACCAGGGACCATCGGCCGCCCTCACCGCCACCACCGTGGGCGCCACCACCGCCTTCGACGCCTCGGGTTCTGTGCCCGGCACCTCCCCCATCGTCAACTACGCCTGGACATTCGGGGACTCCAGTACCGTGACCACGGCCGTCCCCACGGTGTCCCACACCTATGGCAGCAACGGCACCTACACGGCCACCGTCACCGAAACCGACGCCGCCGGTACGTCGACCACCCAGGTCTTCACCGGCCAGACGGTCAGTCGCCAGGGGAGCCCAGCCGCCATCGCTTCGGCTTCGGTAGTGATAGCCAGCACCAACTGTTCGGGCCAGACCAGCTGCTCGGTAGGGCTCGACGCTCCCGCCGAGAACCAGACGCCGGCCCAGACCATCGACATCACGGCCGGGGCGCCGGGTCAGCCGTCACAGCAGCTCAGCGTGACGTCGGGTCCGGGCCAGCTCGAGTGCACGTCCAAGCATTTCGATGTCCTCGGCGATATCACCTCTTACAATGCCACCTTCACCCCGACCTCCGACGTGACGGTGACCGACCTGGTGGCCGGAGCCACTACCGTCCACGGCGTCAGGATCTGCTTCGAAGGAAGCAACATGATGCCGACCTATCTCCACAAGTGTGCCAAGACGTCACCGGTGGTCCCCTGCGCCACCAAGACAGTGGTGCCCGGAGGGGTGGAGGTGACCATCCTGGTGGCACCGGGCGACCCCCGGTTCCGGCTCCAAGGCATCGCCACCCTGGTCGAGTCACCGACCTCGGTGGCGGCCAAGGGCGTCATCGGCAAGAACCTCACCATCAAGGGCACCGAGCTGCTGGGGGCCAACGGTCAGACCATGCCGACGGTGGGCTTCACCTCGGTGTCCGGCTCCACCATCGCCGCCAAGGTGACCGGCACGGCCACTGCCCTGGTGGCCACCGTGCCCAACGGGGCCGTCACCGGTCCCTTGTACGTGGCCTGGCCCAATGAGACAGTGGTCAGCGACGGGTCGATCAAGATCACCTGAGCATTCGACGGCGGCCTCCTCCTCACGTGCAAGCTGCCGGCGGCCGGTGATGGGAGCCGACGACTTCATCTCCCACCGGTCCCGCCTCTCCGTCAACGACAGGCGAACGTTGCGCGAACCCTTCGCGAACTTCCGGTTCACACGCCGATAGCCGGGCCACAGGGAGCGGATAGGCGGGGCCCGAACGACTACCGTGAGCCCGTGAAGCGAGGGCTACCAGCCGCCGTCATGGCCGTCGTCCACGGTGAATCGGCGGTCGTCCCCTCCTTGGCCAGCGGGGTCATCGTGGCCGTGGCCTCCCTCCTGATCGGCTCCAGGAGAGGTGACGTCCGGGTGGACGTGGCGTTGGCCAGCATCGCCAGTTTCCTGTTCGGCATCCTCATGGCCTTCACCATCGTGCGCACACGGGAACGTCTGGCTCTGGTGCAGAACCTGGTGAGCAAAGGCAATGCTTCCCTCCTGTCCATGCACAATCTGATGGAGGTGTTCAGCGAAGACGAGCGGACTGCCGTCCGCCATCTCATCGACGTCCAGCTCACCGACCAGATCGACTATCGACTGGTCGACAACTACCTCTCCACTCCCTCCCATCTGGCTCTCACCCGAGCGGTCATCGGCCTCGAACCCGGTACCCGCCAGGAAGAGGTCGTCTACAAGGAGGCGGTTGAGATCTGCATCGACATGGACTCCAACCGCGCCCTCATCGAGGCGGCCAGTGGTCAGTCCCTCTCACCCATGGAATGGACGGGGCTCCTTCTTCTTCTCCTCCTGCTCATGGCCCTGATCGCCGTGCTTCCCGGTGGCACCGTGTGGGGGGCCCTGGTGGCCGGCGTCATGGCCGGCTCACTGGTCACCCTCATCGTCCTCCTGCGCAAACTCGATCGCCTGCGGTGGCACGAACGGACCTCGATCTGGGAGCCGACAGCCCGGCTGTTCCGGAGCATGGCACTCGACCCCTACGTGCCCCGCGAAGTCATCGACAGCGGTCGTTACCGCCCGACCGGACGGGTACGGGTGGCCAACTACCCCGATCCCTATCCGGACCGTTCCCGGAAGTTCGTCACCGTCGAGAACTTCGACCAGCACCAACCATTGCCGGCCAAGACCACCAGAGCGACCGTGGACCTGGCCGACGGCGCCCTCAACTGAGCGGGTCGGTCGGCTCCGGGAGCAGCACGTGGGGGTTGAGGATGCCGTCGGGGTCGAACGCCCGTTTCAGGGTCCGGAAGGCGGCGATCTCGGCGGGGGTCCGGGACAGAGCCAGCCACCGGCGCTTGGCCGTGCCGATGCCGTGCTCGGCACTGATGCTGCCCCCGAAGTCGGCCACCAGACGGAGTACGGCGTCGTCGACCCTCTCGTCGGTGGGGGCGGGACCGGTCACGTTGACGTGGATGTTGCCGTCGCCCACATGACCGAACAGCCACACCCGGGCCCCGGCGTCGACGGACCGGATCCGCGCCGGTACCTGTTGGACGAAAGCGGCCAGCGACCCGAGGGGGAGGGTCACGTCCAGCTTGTGGGGCGGCCCCAGGGTGTTGATGGCCTCGGTATGAGCCTCGCGGTAGCGCCACAGGGCGGCCCGCCGTGACGGATCGGTGGCCACCACCACGTCCTGCACCCCGGTCAGCGCACCAGTGACCTCACCCAGGGCCTCGGTGGGATCGGTGCGGTCGGCCACCTCGACGAGGAGGTAGACCGCCGAGGGACGGACGAAAGGGGCGGGCAGGCCGGTGACGGCGCAGACCAGGGCCAGTCCCGCCTGCAGGAACAGCTCGCACGCCTCCAGGGTGGACAGCGATTGGCGGAGGAGGACCGAGGCGGCCAGGGCGGTGGGGACGTCGGCGAAGGCCAGGATGGCCACGGTCCGCCGGTGGAGGGCGGGCACCAGCCGCAGCCGGGCCTGGGTCACCACGGCCAGCGTCCCCTCGCTGCCGCACATCAGGCCGGGCAGGTGGTACCCGGTGTTGTCCTTGACCAACCCGCCGAGGTGGGAGACGACGGTGCCGTCGCCCAGCACGGCCTCCACCCCGATGAGCTGGGTCCGGGTGTCGCCGTAGCGGAGGAAGCGCGTCCCCCGGCATTGGTGGCCACCGTGCCGCCCACGGTGGCCGAGCCCCGGCTGGCCAGGTCGACGCCGTAGGCCCAGCCGGTGGAGCGCCCGACCTCCTGCACGGCCGAGAGGACGACGCCGGCCTCGGCCGTCACCTGCCCGGCCACCGGGTCGACCGGCCCCAGCCGGTTCAGACGCCCCAGGCTGAGCACCACCTCGTCGTGCAGGGGGACGCCGCCTCCCACCAGTCCGGTGTTTCCGCCCTGCGGGACGAGGGCCACTCGGTGCCGGCGACAGACGGCGATGACCCCGGCCACCTCGTCGGTGGAGGCCGGCCGCACCACAGCGGCGGCGTGCCCTACGAAGCGGCCCGTCCAATCGGTGGTGTAAGAGGCGATGCGATCGGGATCGACGATGACATGGGGACCGACCACTTCGGCCAGGCTGTCGACCAGGACGCCGGAGTCGTACACGGTCCCTACTCTGCCCGATGACGGCACCGCCATCGTGACCACCGGCGGCGGGGACCGCTTAAAAGGGGAGGCCGTCGATGCGGAGGTCGGGCGGTGCCGATGCCCCGGGGCCGAGCGCCGTCCAGCAGCTGCGGAGGGGCACGACCACCGGCGGCCCGTCGGCCTGGTCGGCCGTGACGATGTGGTCGATCTCCTCCCAGCCCAGCTCCCGGTAGAAGCGCAACCGCTCGGGACGGCAGAAGAGGAGGCCCAGGGCCCGGCCCGTCTTCCGCATACCGTCCATGGCCCCCGACACCAGGGTGGCCCCGATACCCGACCCCCGGTAACTCCGGTGGACGAGCACGCCCCCGAGTCCCACGCCCTCGACAGCGGCCCCGGCCACCTGCCCCTCGATGGGCACCCACCCGGCGCACCCGATGAGCCGGCCCTCGTGACGCAGGCCCACATGGTCCGTCTTGCGCCGCCATTGGATGGCCAGACGGTCGGTGCCGAAGGGGTCCACCTCGCCGTCGACCACAGCGGCGTAGTCGTCGGGGCCGAAGGCGGGAAGGTCGACGATCTCCACCCCGGTGACGGTAGCCGCCCCGGACCCGACCGGCGAGGCCAGTTAGGGTTGGCGCTGTGTCCGGCCTGAGCGACACGACCAGGAGGGGTGGTCGCCACCGACAGGGCCGGGCCCGCGCTCTCTTCCTCACCGCCCGGGTGGTGGTCGGCGTCCTGGCCGCCGTGGCCCTGGCCGTTGTCGGCCTCCACGGCGCTCGTTCGGTGCCCTCGCCGGCGGCGGCGGCGACACCTGCGGCGGTCGACCCCGCCCACGCTCCGGGAGCCGCCACGCGGGCCGGCACCGGCGTCCCCGGCTACGTCGGGTCGGCCCGGCCCGCCACCGCCGTCCCCCTCAATGCCCCCGCCGGCATCGCCGAGGACGGCATCGGCGACCTGTTCATCGCCGATGCCGGAGCCTGTCGGGTGGAGGAGATCCCGGCCCACAACAGCACCCGGTTCGGCCGAGCCATGAAAGCCGGCACCCTGGTCACCCTGGTGGGCGGGGCGTGCACCTCGGCGGGAGCGCCGCCGCCCACCGCCGTGGCTGTCGACACCGCCGGCAACCTGTTCGTGGTCAGCGGACCGGGCAACCGGGTGGAGGAGCTTCCCGCCCACGACGGCACCGCCTTCGGGAAAGCCACCACGGCGGGCCGCCTGGTCGACCTGGCCGGGACGGGGACCCCCGGCTACAGCGGTGACGGTGGGGCGGCGACCGGCGCCCAACTGGACGATCCCACCGGTCTGGCCGTCGACGGGACCGGCGACGTCTTCATCGCCGACACGGCCAACTCGCGGGTGCGGGTGGTGCCGGCCGGGGACGGTACCCATTTCGGCACCGCCATGCAGGCGGGCCACATCTACACGGTGGCCGGCAACGGGCTCAGCGGATCGTCGGGCGACGGGGGCCCCGCCGGCCAGGCTGAGTTGTGGGACCCGGGCGCCCTGGCCGTCGACGCCGCCGGGGACGTGTTCGTCGCCGACCAGGGCAACCGGTCGATCCGGATACTCACCACCCACGCCGGAACCTTCTTCGGGGTGGCTCTCGGAGCCGACGATGTCGGCACGGTGGCCGGCCAGGGATCCTACGGTCCCTACCTGGTCGACGGCCTCCCGGCGGTGGGCGATACCGGGGAGATCAACTTCCCCACCGGCCTGGCCGTCGACAGTGGCGGGGGTCTCTACATCGCCGATGGTGCCATGCACGCCATCCGCTACCTGGCCGCCGGTACCGGTGAGTTGCGGGGACAGGCCACCACGGCCGGTTCCCTGTACACCGCGGCCGGGGCCTTCGCGGTGGGCTCACTGCGTGACCGGACCACCTGGGTCCAGACCCGGCTGGACCAACCCACCGGCGTGGCCCTCACCCCCGGGGGTCGGTTGGTCTACAGCGACAGCGGGGCCGACGTGGTCCGGGAGCTCCCGCTCGGCACCTGATCGGCAACCGGTGGTCGGGGTGATCGGGGTCAGGTCGACGATCAGCCGGATCGGGGCAATCCCAGTCCCCTCTGGGCGATGATGTTGCGCTGGATCTCGCTGGTCCCCCCGTAGGTGGTGGTGCCCAAGGCAAACCGCAGGGCGTAGTCGGCCGAACCTTCAGCCGGGGCCGAGGGGTCTCCCTGACTGCGGATACCGTCCGGGCCGAGCAGGTCGACGAAATCGGCCGATTGGCGGGTGAGCGCCTCGGAGGCGAACAGCTTGCTCATCGAGCCCTCGACCCCCGGCAACTGACCCGAGGCAGAGACCCAGGCACAGCGACGGCACAGCAGCGTGGTGACCTCGTTTTCGGCGGCGGCCCGGCCCAACCGGGCCCGGACGTCCGGTTCATCGGCTCGCCGCCGTCCCTCGTCGTCCACCGTTTCCCGGGCCCACGCCTCGATGTGCCTCAGCATCCGGATCGACTCGCCTCCCTGATCCCCGGCCCGCTCCAGGGTGAGTCCCACCTTCATGACGTCCCACCCGCCGTCCACCGCCCCGATGCGCAGCGAGTCGTCGACCCGCACGTCGGAGTAGAAGGTGAGGTTGGTCCGCTCGCCCGACAGGGTGTACACGGGCTGGATCTCCACCCCGGGCTGACGCAAGGGCACCAGAAACGTGGTCAGTCCCTGGTGTTTGGGAACGTCGGGGTTGGTGCGGGCCAGCATGAAGACGTAGTCGGCCTCCTGGGCGTTGGTGGTGAACATCTTCTGGCCGTTCACCACCCACTCGTCTCCGTCCCGGACGGCCCGGGTCTGAGCGGCGGCCACGTCGGAACCGCATTCCGGCTCGGTGAACCCGAGCACGATGATGATCTCGCCCCCCAGGGCCTGGGGAAGGATGAGCTGCTTCTGCTCCTCGGTGCCGATGTGGTTGATGATGCCGGCCACCATGGTGGTGGTACCCACCGCGTAGGTCGGGGCCCCGGCCCGGTGGAACTCCTCGGACAGAACCAGCATCTCCAGGGGATCGCGGCCCTGACCACCGAACTCTTCCGGCCATCCGGGGGCCAACCAACCCCGCTCGACCTGGCGGCGGTGAAAGTCCCAGTTGTGATGGACGCCGGTGGTGTGCATCTGGTCCTTCACCTCGTCGGTGAGGGCATCGTCCAGGAAAAGCCGCACCTCCTGACGGAACTCGTCGCTGCGTCGGCCTAGTCGAAAATCCACCGTCACTCCCCTCCCGGCCCGATGCCGGCACGTTGTCCGTGGCCCCGGTCGGCCAGGCGGTAACCGGCGGCGCGGGCGTAGAGGGCGGCCGGCTCGGCCAGCAGGGCCGGCCACGCCTTGGCCCGCCGGAAGTAGAGCTGGATGTCGAACTCGAGCATGAAGCCGTAACCACCGTGGTAGTGGAGGCTGCGGTAGCTGGCCTCCCGGGCCGCCTCGGCGTTGAAGGCGCAGGCCAAAGCGGCCAGTTCGGCGAACCTCTCGGGCTCCTCGAGCGCCGCCCATGCCGCTTCCCGGGCCAGGAGGCCGCCCCCGTCAACCCGGGTGGCGGCGTCGGCCAGACCGTGGGACACCGCCTGAAACGAACCGATGGGCACACCGAAGGCGCGCCGTTCCTTGACGTACTCCACGCCGATCTCCAGGGCCCGGGCCCCGAGGCCGGCCAGGGCATTGGCCATCAACACCGACCACTCGTCCCGGGCCTGTTCGATGAGAGTTGCCATTCCGGTTCCCGAGGCCAGGGCCACCGGTCGGTCCACCGAGATGTCGGCCACCGGAAGCGAGCCCAGGTTGTCGACCGGTTGGCGGGACGATCCGATCGACAGGGACCACAGCGTCTCTCCGTCGACGAAGAGCACCGTGTCGGCCACCGCCCCCGACGGCACCATGGTCAGGAGGCCACGCCGGGGGGGATGTAGGGAGAGGGTGGTCAGTCCGTCGTCGGTCAGCGAGGCGGCCAGGAGGGATGCGGCCTCGGCGGTGTTGGCCCCGGCCAGCAGACGGGCGGCCACCTGGGCCTCGATGAGGGGCGCCGATCCGAGGAAACGACCGTGCTGTTCGGCCACCAGGGCCAGATCCAAAAGGGAGGCACCCGATCCCCCGGAGGTCTCCCCCACCGCCATCTCCAGTGCACCCATGTCCCGCAACTTCTTCCACAAGTCGGGATCGTGACCCAGCGGCTCGGCCGAACGGACCCGCTCAGGGGAGGACTCCTTGGCGTAGAAGGCCCCGAAGGTATCCATGAGGAGTTGCTGTTCCTCGGACGGGTTGAGGTCCATCAGGCCGGCTCCTCCCTCTCGGTCCACCCCGGCCCATCGAGGCCTACGGTCGTCGCCCCGGCCGGCACGCACGGCACGACGGTCTCCGCCCGACACTCTTGCACGATTGGGGCGGTCTCGACCCCATCGCCGCCGGGACGGGCTTGGCCGTCAGCTCTTGGGGTTGAGCAACCGCTGGAGGTTGGCCCGGGTGGCATCGTCCTTCCAGTGCTCGAGCACCCGGCGGTCGAGCTCCCGCCCCCCCTCGTCCTGCACGGAGGCCAGTAGGGCTCGGCGGGCGGCCGTCTTGGCCAGGGCGTAGGCACCCACATCCAACGAGGCCAGCTGCTCGGCCGCAGCCACGGCGGAGACCACCAGTTCGGCCTCCGGTCGCTGCTCGTGAGCCAAGCCGTAGCGGCACGCCCGCTCGGCGTCGAACAGCCCGGCGTCGAACATCACCTGCTCGGCCCGGGATCCGCACACGTATCTCAGCAACTCGACGGTGAGCACGGGAAAGGCCACACCCACCTTCAACTCGGTCACCCCCATCCGCGCCTGGTCGCCGATGAGCCGCCGATCGCAGGCGCAGGCCAGGAGACAGCCGCCGGCGATAGCCGCTCCATTGACGGCAGCCACCGTCGGCAGCGGACAGCGGAGGAGGCGGACCAGGGCGTCGCCCAAGGCGTTCAGAACCTGTTGGCTGTAGTCGGCCTCGTTGGCCAGGATCTCGTTCACGTTCAGTCCGGCCGAAAAGAACTTGCCCTGGCCCGTCACCACCAGCGCCCCGACCTCAGGGTCCTGCTCGCAGAAGTCGACGAAAGCGGTGATCTCCTCCAGCACCTGGCGGTCGAGGGCATTCACCTTGTCACTGGCCAGGGCCAGTACGGCGACCGCCCCTTGGCGGGACAGCACGGACTTCGTGAACTGCGTTGGTTGGGTCACCTGTCGTCCTCCTGATCACAGTCACCCGTGGCCGGACAGCCCGGAACCGGATGGGCGGGGCGATCCTAGAACAGCCAGAGAGAAGAGCGTCCGGTGCCGCTGGTCCGGCGGCGGCGCTCGGTCCGCGTGGGCTAGGAGGAGACCGGGAGGCCACCGTTGTGCGGTCGCCACTGGACCGGTGATGCCATCGATGCTCGGTCGCTGAAGGGTGTGCTAAATACGCAGGACTGAAAAAGAGGCGGGTGTCAGAACCGGCCTGGCCAGGACAGAGAGGGGCGATTCACGTGACATCCGCCAGCCAAACGACCCATGCCACGCGGCATCTCAGAAATGTGGTGGCCGCGACCATCCTGGTGCTCGGTGTGGCCGGGGCGTCGGTGTTGAGCCTGTCTTCGGTGGCCTCCGCCCTCACCACGGACACCTTGTACGTGAGCAGCTCCGGCACCGCCTCGACCGTTTGTGCCCAGGGCAGTCCCTGCCAGACGATCCAGGATGCCATCACCTATGGCCAAAATACCTACGGTTCGAATGACGATGTCGTCATCGACATCGCCGCCGGCAGCTACACCGAGACGGACACCATCGACGCCTCGGGGCTGGATTCGCTGTCCCTCCAGGGCGCCGGGGTGGCAACCACGACCATCAATGGGAACCAGGACGGCACGGTGATCACCATCGACGCCGGCGACGTTTCGGTGACTGGCCTTACCGTCACCGGCGGGACGGGCTCATACACGCCTCCGGGCAGCGACGACAACACGTGCGCTGCGGGAATCCTCGTCAACTCGGGGGCGACGGCTTCACTGTCCAACGACGCCATCAGCGACAACTCGACTCCGTTTGGAATCGGTGGCGGTGTCTTGAACGTGGGCACGGCCTCCCTTACCGACGACACCGTCTCGAACGACAACGCTGACTTCGGGGGCGGTGTCACCAATGAGGGCACGATCACCATGAATGACGACACCGTGTCGAACGACTCCGCTCACGAAAACATCTCGGGAAATGATTTCGGAGAAGGAGGCGGCATCGGAAACGTGGGGACGGCGATCCTGACCGATGACACGGTGTCCAACGACACCACGGGGGATGGGGGCGGTGGGATCTACGATTACAACGGCGCCAGCCTCAGCGTGGTCGACAGCACTCTTTCGAACGACACCAGCGTCCCGAGCGGCAACGGCAACGCCGTGGATCTCTACGGACCAAGTGCCCTCATCGATGACACCGTGTCGAACGACGCAGCACCCGGGGACATCACCGAGGCGACCGCGGCCATTGCCGATCTGGGTGTGGCCACGATGACCGACGACACACTGTCGAACGCAGGAATTTGGGATGTCGAGGGCTCGCTTGCCCTGACCGGGTCGATCCTCGACAACGGCGGCTGTTCCTTCGAAGATGGCACCCTCACCGATGGCGGCGGCAACGTCGAGTCCGACGACTCCTGTGGCCTCGGGCCCACCAGTGTGGTCAACAGCCCGAACATCGACCTGGCCGGCTCGCTGGCGGCCAACGGCCCGGCCGGTCCCGACACCCTGGCCTTCACCTCACCCACCAGCTCGGCCGTCGACGCGGTGCCTGCCGGCCTGTGCCAGTCGACGGTGAGCCTGCCCACCGGCGGGTCCTTTGCCCTCGACCAGGACGAGCAGGGCAATCCCCGCCCGGGGATAAGCGGTCAGTCGAACTGTGACGCCGGAGCCTTCGAACTCCAAGCCAGCGGGCAGGCTCCCACCGTCACGTCAGCTTCCACCACGACCTTCACCCCCGGTGAGCCGGGCTCCTTTACCGTCACCACCACGGGATTCCCGACCCCCCATCTGACCGAATCGGGTGCACTGCCGACCGGTGTCACCTTCACCGACAACGGTGACGGCACGGCCACTCTGGCCGGTACCACGGCGGGAGGGTCCTACCCGATCACCATCACCGCCTCGAACGGGGTGGGGACCGCTGCCACTCAACCCTTCACCTTGACCGTGGCTATCCCCGGCCAACTCGAGATCACCACCACCTCGTTGCCCAATGGCACCGTCGGGGTCCATTACTCAGCCACCCTGCAGGCGGCCGGAGGCAGCGCGCCCTACCGGTTCTGGTACGTGGCAGGCGGCAGCATGCCCCGTGGCCTCCACCTCAACTCGCTGACCGGCGTCCTGTCGGGGACCCCGTCGAGAGCCCGCACTTACACGGTGATCTTCCGTGTCCGCGACGCCAGGTTCAAGGGAGCCCCGGCGCCCGTGCGGGCCCACACCACGCTGACGGTCACCATCGTGAGCGCCTAGCCAGCCATTGCTTGACTCGGGCTCTGCGTTCAGCGGTAGTCGGCTGGGGGGCCGTCCAGAATGACGGTCTTGACCTCGAGGAAGGGCAGGAGTCCTTCGATCCCACCTTCGCGGCCGATGCCGGACTGCTTGAAGCCGCCGAAGGCGATGCTGAAATCGGTACGGAAGGCATTGTGCCCGACCGTGCCCGACCGGAGGCGACGGGATAGCTGCCGGGCCCGGTCGACGTCGGGGGTGAAGACCGAGGCGTTGAGACCGTAGAGGGTGTCGTTGGCCGTGGCCACCATCTGTTCCTCGTCGGCCACCGGAATCACGCTCAGCACCGGGCCGAAGATCTCCTCCTGGGCGATGGTCGAGGCGTTGTCGACGCCGGCGAACACGGTGGGTTCGACGTAGTAGCCGCGGTCGAGGTCCTTGGGCCGTCCCCCGCCGGTGACCAGGGTGGCACCCTGGTCCTGGCCGGTGGCGATGTAGCCCTCGACCCGGTCCCGCTGCCGGCCCGACACCAGCGGGCCCATCTGGGTGGCCGGGTCAAAGGGATCGCCCACCCGGACCTTTGAGAAAGCGGCGGCCAACGAGTCCACCAACTCGTCGTGCCGGGCCCGGCTGACGATGATCCGGGTCAGGGACGAGCACACCTGCCCGGACAGCATGCACTCGGCCCGGGCCAGCGTGGTGGCCGCCTGGCCCAGGTCCATGTCGTCGAGGATGAGGGCGGCGGACTTGCCCCCCAACTCCAAGGTGCAGCGGGCGATCCGCTCGCCACAGATGGATCCGATGCGCCGGCCGGCCGCCGTCGACCCGGTGAAGGTGATCTTGTCGACGCGGGGGTCGCGTACCAGGAGCTCGGAGACCTCACGGTCGGCGGTGACCACGTTGAGCACGCCGGCCGGGAGTCCGATGGCGGCGGCGATTTCGGCCACCACGTAGGCGTCGCCAGGTGCTTCGGGCGAGCACTTGAGCACCACCGTGCAACCGGCCAGCAGGGCCGGGGCCAGCTTGTAGGTGATGAGCCCGATCGGGGCGTTCCAGGGGATGATGGCCCCGACCACGCCGACCGGCTCACGCACCAGGAGCCCGAACTCGCCCATCGAGGGCTGGGCCCGCTCCTCGAAGGGAAAGGTCGTGGCCAGATCGGCGTAGTAGTCGAACCCGGCGGCCGTTCCGGCCGCGCTGCCCTTGGCGATGAGGTGGAGGGCGCCCGACTCGCGGGGCCAGATCTGGCCGATATCGTCGGCCCGCTCCCGCAGGCCGGCGGCGATCCCCCGCAGGAAACCGGCCCGTTCGGTGTGTGTCATGGTGGGCCAGGGCCCCTCGTCGAAGGCCCGTCGAGCGGCGGTGACGGCCCGGTCCATGTCGGCCGCCCGGGCCTCGGCCACCCGGAAGTAGACCTGCTCGGTGCTCGAGTCGATGACGTCGATGGTGGCGTCGGAGGACGGCGCTACCCACTCGCCTCCGATGAAGAAGCGGTCGGCATGCCGCAGCGGCACCACGGTCTCATCGGTCACGGTCATGTGGCCTCCTTCTCGTCGTCTTCTCGTCGTCGTGAAAGCGGCGCCGGAGTGCCTCCGAGCGGTGCCGTCCCCCAGTGGCCACCAGCGTAGCCACCCCGGTGCCGTGGTCCCGGGGCCGCGCCCGGCGACCGCCGGTCACACCGAGGGCTTGGGGGGGAGTCTGTTGCGGTATGTCACCGGCAGCAGCTCGATGAGCTGGCCGTCGGGGTCGCGGACAAAGAGGGCGGCGCCCACGTCGCTCTCCTCGATGATCTCCCCGCCGTGTTGGGCGGCCCGCTCGGCGGTGGCCCGCACATCGTCGACCGAGATGGACAGATGGGTGAGCCCCGGTTCGTTCATGGTGCGGGGCCGGAAGGGGTCGGTGGCGCCGGGGGCGGCATAGTGCATGAGCTCGAGGACGAATCCGTCGAGGACCAGGTAGGAGGCAGTGACGCTGAGGGGCGGGGTCAGACCGCTGAGTGTGGCCGTCGGCTCGTCGGGAGGAGTGATCTCGTACCAGAAGGCGAAGCCGAAGACCTCTTCATAGAACCGCTTGGCCCGATCCAGATCGGTGACCACCAGTCCGGTGTGGTTGTAGACGCCCATTGCTTGCCTCCGGTTCGGGACGCCTGTCCGCTGTGCTTACGGGCGTCGTCTCTGTCGCAACGTCGGGCCGCGTCCGACCCGGCGTCAAATCCGTACCGCCACACGGTCGTCATCCGGGTCGACCAGGTCCCTTCGGGTGCCCCGCTCAAGCCCACGGGCCCGGTTCCTCGACCACCGCCGCACGGTAGCAGCCGGGGTGGTGCGGACGGCCACCCACCTCCGAAGCCGTGCGAGGAGAAGACGTCTCCTCTCGTACCGTAGGCTGCCCACCGCCAGACGGCTGTCCCACCCGCCACCACGCCGGCGGTCAGAACGGTGGGCGGAGTGGCCACACAGAGTGGCGCCACGAGAGCAGCGATCCAGCACAGAAACCATCATCGAGCAAACGGGAGACCGGTGGAATTCGGAATCGCCTTCGGCAACATCGGACCCTTCGTCGAGCCGGAGGAAGCGGTGCATCTGGCCCAAGCGGCGGAGGGGGCCGGGTTCGAGTCGATCTGGGCTGTCGACCACGTGGTCGTCCCGGCCGGCTACCGGTCGACGTACCCCTACGACCCGTCGGGGAAGCTCCCCTCGGGCGAAGAATCGGTGTTCCCCGATCCGCTCATCTGGCTGGCCTATGTGGCCGCGGCTACGTCGACGCTGCGGTTGGGCACCGGCATCATGATCGTGCCTCTCCGCAACCCGCTGGTGCTGGCCAAGGAGCTGGCCACACTGGACTACCTGTCGGGCGGACGCATGATGCTCGGAGCCGGCATCGGTTGGTTGGAGGAGGAGTTCGACGCCCTCGGGATTCCCTTTGCCGGCCGGGGACTACGCACCGAGGAGGCGGTGGGGGCCATGCGGGCCCTGTGGTCGGAGGAACGGGCCAGCTTCGCCGGCTCCACCACCACCTTCAGTCGGTGCTGCCTGCGCCCCCAGCCGCGCCGGCGGTCGATCCCGGTGCACGTGGGCGGCCACAGCCGGGCGGCAGCCCGGCGGGCCGGTCGCATGGCCGAGGGGTTCTTCCCCTACGGAGTGGGCCACGACCAACTCCCTCCCCTGCTCGACCTCATGCGCCGGAGCGCCGAAGAGGCCGGTCGGAACCCGGCCGCCATCGAGATCACCATGCAGGGTGTGCGCACGACCGGTGAGGAGGCCCGGGCCGAGGCCCGGGCCCTCCAGGAGCTCGCCGTCACCCGAGTCGTGGTCCCCGCTGTCCTGTTCGGGGGTGACCTCACCGAGTCCCTCCAGCGTTACGCCGACGACGTGATCAGCCGCTTCTGACCGGTGTGGTCAGCCGGTTCAGTCACGAAGAACCTGCGGGGACCGGACCCGCAGGCCGACCGGTAGCGTGACCGGGGTGACGATCCCATGAGCGAGGCCGTCGAGCCCTTCGAGATCCATGTTGATGACGCCACTCTCGAGGACCTCCACGACCGCCTGGTCCGGACCCGATTCCCCGACCAGATCGAGGGCACCGGATGGGAGTACGGCTTTCCCACCGACTATCTGCGGCAATTGGTGTCGTACTGGCGGGATGCCTACGACTGGCGGGCCGAGGAGGCCCGCCTCAACCAATTCGACCATTTCCGCACCGGGATCGACGGACAGCCCCTCCACTTCATCCACCAGCGCTCGGCCCACCCCGACGCCTTCCCCCTCCTCCTCACCCACGGCTGGCCGGGCTCCATCGTCGAGTTCCTCGACGTGCTCCCCCGGCTGACCGACCCGGAGGCCTTCGGCGGCCGTGCCGACGATGCCTTCCACGTGGTGGCCCCCTCGCTGCCGGGCTACGGCTTTTCCGGACCCACCCGCACGCCGGGCTGGGACGAGCAGCGCATCGGCCAGGCCTTCGTGACCCTCATGGACAGGCTGGGCTACGCCCGCTACGGCGCCCAGGGTGGCGACTGGGGAGCCCAGGTGACGACCAGGATGGCCCACATCGACCCGGCCCACTGTGCCGCCATCCACCTCAACATGGCCATCGGTTCGCCGCCGGAGGAGGCCGGTCCGCTCACCGACCAGGAGCAGGCCGACCTGGCGGCCATGAAGCGGTTCGGCAGCGAGGAGTCGGGCTACGCCGTCGAGCAGGGCACCAAACCCCAGACCCTGGCAGTGGCCCTCAACGACTCGCCCGCCGGCCTGCTGGCCTGGATCGTGGAGAAGTTCCGGGCCTGGAGCGACAACGACGGCCATCCGGAGACCGCCTTCACCCGCGACCAGCTCATCACCGACGTCATGCTCTACTGGGTCACCCAGACCAGTGCGTCCTCGGTCCGCCTCTACTGGGAGAGCCGGCGGAGCACGAAACGGACCCCCAGGATCCCCTTCGTCGACGTTCCCACCGGTGTGGCCCGCTATCCCCAAGAACCACTTCGGTGGCCCCGGTCCTGGGTCGAGTCCCAGTACAACGTGGTGCACTGGGCGGAAATGGAGCGGGGCGGCCACTTCGCCGCCATGGAGCAGCCCGAGTTGTTCGTCGACGACCTCCGGGCCTTCTTCCGCACCGTGCGCTGAGCGCGCCGCTCAGTTGAGCACCGGCCGGGCGCCGGGCCGCTCGTCCAGATCGAGCTGTATTTCGTCCCGACGAATGGGCACCCCGTTGACCACGACGTGGCGCATACCCACCGGCTCCTCGGCCGTGAGGCGCTGACCGTCGGCGGGCAGGTCGCGCAGGCGGCGTTGGGGTCCGGTGTCCACCGTGGCCGGGTCGAAGACGGTGATGTCGGCCCAATGGCCCGGACGCAGGTATCCCCGACGGTCGAGGCCGAACATGTCGGCGGCCTCGCCGGTCAGCTTCCGGACGGCCCGCTCCAGCGGCATGATCCGGCGTTCACGCACCCACCGGCCCAGGAGGTCGGTGGGGAGGGGGGCGTCGCACAACTGGTCGACATGGGCGCCGGCATCGGTGAGACCCAGTATCACGTGGTCCTCGGTGAGCAGGCGGCCCACCTCCGCCGTGTCCTCGTTGGCGATGTAGGCGCGGAAGCGGGTCTCGAGATCCTCGGCCAGCGACAGCTCGCACATGACATCCAGCGGACTCTGGCCCCGCTCGGCGGCGACGTCGGTCACCCGACGGCCCAGCAACTCGGGGAAGCGCTCCGACTCGGAGACCTCGTAGGTGTCCCATCGCGGCTTCATCCCCGAGGCGTTGTCCTCCAGATCGGCGAAGGCCCGGGCCCGCCACTCCGGGTCCCGGTAGGCCGCCTTGCGGACGTCGCGGCCCACCTTCATGAGCTCGGCGAAGACCTCGCCCACGTTGAGGTTGTAGGCATCGGCCAGGGTGAACTGCATGGTGAGCGGTCGCGGCGTGACCTGGGGCCAGACGTTGGCTCCCGACGACAGGGCCCGTTCGTGCATTTCCACCACCTCGCGGTGCTTCCCGTTGGCCAGGGCGAACAGCGGGCAGGTGAAGGGTCGCCCGACCCGGGGCTGCCACGTGAAGATGTCGGGGTACTCGCACTGCCAGCCCGGCGTGGTCAGGACGACACCCTTGCCGGCCCGGCCCGCCGCCATGAACAGTGCCTCGACCTCGTCCATCTCGGCGAACCGGCTGGGGACAGGCTTGCCGTCGGCTCCCCGGTGAGCGAAGGAGAAGCTGGTCGACAGGCCGGCGGCGCCGATCTCGATGGCCTCGCCCACCAGCTGGCACATGCGCTCGATCTCATCGGGAGTGGCGGCCCTTTCGTAGGCGGCGTCGCCCATCACGTAGAGCCGGAGGGCGGTGTGCCCGATGTAGGCCGTGAAGTTGAGCGTCGTCCCCCGACGACGGACCAGGTCGAGGTAGTCGGGAAAGGTCTCGAAGTCCCAGACGATGCCGGCGGTCAGTGAGTTGGCGTCCATACCCTCCACGTTCTCCAGCGTCCGTACGATCACGTCGTGGTGCTCCGGGCGGCAGGGGGCGATGGAGAAACCGCAATTGCCGGCCACCACCGTGGTCACGCCGTGATAGGACGACGGCTTGAGGTCGGGATCCCAGAAGACCTGGGCGTCGAAATGGGTGTGGATGTCGATGAATCCGGGCGCCACCACGCATCCCGAGGCGTCCAGCTCGACGGCGCCGTCCAGCCCCGGCCCGACAGCCTCGATCTTCCCGCCGGTTACGGCCACGTCGGCCACCACCCCGGGCGTGCCCGTCCCGTCGACGACGGTGCCACCGCGGATAACCAGTTCAGCTGACATGGGCATGCTCCTTCGCCTCGTCCGGATAGATGATGAACTCGAGGGGGTTGTCGTCCGGATGGCCGACGTTTGCGCCCGGGTCGGCCACCCGGCGTCCGCCCGTTCCGACTCCCGAGGGGCGGGGGTCAGGCGACATAGTCGAAGCCGTACAACTTGGCGCAGTTGACGGCGGTGATCTTCCGCCGGTCCTCGTCGGGGAGCATGCCCAGCGTCTCCTCGATGGAGCGTCGGGACTCGGGGAAGGTGCTGTCGGTGTGGGGGAAGTCGGCCGCCCACATGCAGGAGTCGGCCCCGAGGTGCGGGATGTACTGGTACGCCAGTGTCTCCTCTTCGAAGGTGGCGATGACCTGTCGTCTGAACAGCTCGCTGGGGGCCACGCTCGGCGCGTAGTCGATCTTGTCGCCGAGGTTCTCCCACTCCATGTCCATGCGGGCCAGGAAGTACGGGAGCCAACCGACGCCGGCCTCGGCCAGCACCAGGGTGAGCCCGGGGTGCCGCTCGAGGGCCCCCGAAAACACCATGATGGCCAGGGCTTCGTCGAGCTGGAGCGGTAGCAGGGTGGCGAAGGCAGCCGACTGCCACTTACCCACCTGGTAGCTGAGCCGGGACGACGCCCCTTCTTTGATGTGGAAGCTGACCGGTAACCCGGTCTGCTCGGCCGTGGCCCACACCGCGTCCCAAGCCGGGTCGCCGGCGTCGATGGCGAAGACGTCGAGGATGGCCCCCCGATGTCCGAGGGCCGCCACTCTCTCCAGCTCGGCCACCGCCGCCGCCGGTGAGTGGGTGGGGAGGAAGGGCAGGGCGCACAGGCGATCCGGAGCGAAGGCGTTGAATTCCTCGATGGCCCAGTCGTTCCAGGCGGCGTAGCAGGCGGACTGGAGGTCGGGCTCGGGGATGGACAGGGTCAGAGGGATCGGACCGTAGATGACCGAGGCCCACACCCCGTCGAGTTCCATGTCCTCCAGTCGCAGCTTCGGGTCGCTGACCCGAAACCCGTCGTCCTCCAGGCCGGCCCGGCTCACCGCGCTCAGAACCTGGAGCTTGTCCCCCGGAGGTAGGCCGCTGCGACCCAGGACGCGGTCGTTGCACACCCACATGGCCTCACCGTCACCGGTGACCACCCGCGGGCCCCGCTCCAGAAGTTCCTTGGGCAGCCGGGACTGCCAGAGCCCGGGCGGGACCGAACGCAGGTCGAGGTGGTCGTCACAGGAGTAGATGCTGGTCGGGTCCATGCCCGCCTGGTCCATGCCCGCCTGGTCCATGCCCGCCTGGTCCATGCCCGCCTGGTCCATGCCGGTTCGTTCCATGGGGGTCATTCCTTCCCTGTCTTTTCATTCCTGTCGACGGTCGAGCGTCGACAGGGCCGTCGGGTCGGGACGGTGGCCGGCGGCCGCACGACGTCGCCCGCCACTAGGTCAGTCGGTACCGGAGGGGCAGGTGCTTGATGGCGCCGTTGACCGACGAGTTCAGACGCTCAACCGGTCCGGCCTGCTCGAACCACTCCATGCGGGTGAGGAGGAGCCCGAACATGGCCAGCAGCTCGGCCCGGGCCACATGGGCGCCCATGCACAGGTGCGGACCGAAGCCGAAGACCAGGGGCTGGGTGGGCGGACGGTCGACGCGGAAGGCGAAGGGATCCTCGAACACCTCCTCGTCGCGGTTGGCCGAGGCCCAGTACAGCGCCACCTTGTCTCCGGCCCGGATGGGCTGGCCATGGAGCTCGCAGTCCTGGGTGGCCGTCCGCGAGAAGTAGCAGATGGGGGTGACCCACCGCAGGATCTCCTCCACGGCGTCGGGCAGGAGCTCGGGGTGGGCCCGCAACCGCCCCCACTGGTCGGGGAACTGGCAGAAGGCCTGCATGCCACCGGCGATGGCGTCGCGGGTGGTCTGGTTGCCCGCCTCGACCAGCAGTTCGCAGTAGGCGATCAGCTGCGGCTGGGTCAGGGGCTCCCCGTTGATCTCGCTCTGCACCAGTTGGGTGACCAGGTCATCCTGGGGATGCTGGCGACGTTCCTCGACCATCGCCTTGAAGTAGCGGTGCAGTTCCCCCCGGGCCCGCATGGACGTCTGGTCGGGGCTCTCCCCGGGTTGTCGGTACTCGGGGTCCTCCTTCCCGATGATCTCATTGGTCCACCGGAAGTGGTGTTCCCAGTCGGCGGGGGGAACCCCGAGCATCCAGGAGATGACCGCCACCGGATAGGGGGCGGCGAAAGTGTCGACGAAATCGCACTCCCCGATCTCGCCCCCGGTGGAGGCCCGGTCGACGACGTCGGCGGCGATCCGCTCGATCTCCTCGCTCCGGGCCCGCACCGCGCTGCGGAGGAACTTCTTGTTGGCCACCTGACGCATGGGTCCGTGCTGGGGGGGGTCGAGATAGACGATCATCTCGGCCGGCATCTCGATCCCGCTCAGATCCATGTCCAGGGTGATACCCCCGGCACTGGAGAAGAGCTGGGGCTGGCTGGCCGCGTACTGCACGTCGGCGTGTTTGGTCACGGCCCAAAAGGGTGGGTGGCCGGGTGGTTCGATGTACGCCACCGGGGCTTCGGACCGGAGTCGGGTCCACAGGTCGTGGGGATAGCCGTGCCGGGCGAACCGTTCGGGGTCGACCAGGTCGAGGGGGTCGATGTCCAGGCTCATAGGCATGATGCGCTCCTCGGGAAGCGGGTAAGGACGGGCCAGGTTGGCGGCACTTCGTGGGCGGCGATCACGCCCCCCACGAGGTTCCCAGACGGACCGAACAGCTGGCGCGGGGTGGGCCGCCCTCGAGCGCTCACTCGAAGGTGACCACGCCTCGGATGTTCACCCCATCGAGCATGTCCCGGTAGCCCTGGTTGATCTGCTCGAGGGGATAGGTCCGGGTGATCAGCTCGTCCAACTTGAGCTGTCCCGACGTGTAGAGAGCCAGAAGGTTGGGAATGTCGAAGCGCGGGTTGGCCGCCCCGAAGATCACTCCCTTGATCTCCTTTTGCATCATGGCCAGGTCGAAGAGGTTGACGCTCGCTTCTGTCTGCACCTGCGGGGCCACCCCGGTGACCACGCACGTCCCGCCCTTGCCGGTGAGGGCCAGGGCACCGGCCATCAGATCGCCGTACATCACCCCGGGGACCATGATCACGGCGTCGGCCATCTGGCCCCGGGTCAGCTCGGTGACCATGGGCAGGGCCTCCTCCATGGAGGCGGCGCTGTGGGTGGCCCCGAAATCGAGGGCCGCCTTCTGCTTGAACTCGACCGGGTCCACCGCCACGATGGTGCGGGCCCCGACCATCCTGGCTCCCTGGACGGCGTTGATGCCGACTCCCCCCACCCCCACCACCACCACTGTGTCCCCGGGCCGCACCTCGGCCCGGTACACCGCCGAGCCCCAGCCGGTGGCCACCCCGCAGGACACCAGGGCCACCACCGCCAGCGGCAGGTCGGGGTCCACGGCCACCAACGAAGCCTCGTGGCTCACCCCGTGCTGGGCGAAGGTGCCCAACTTGGACATCACATTGAGGGACTTCCCGTCGAGGTGGTAGCGCACCGTCCCGTCCGAGATCTGGCCGGGGGCGAAGGTGGCGGCGCCCAGGTCGCAGAGATTGGAGTGCCCGGTGATGCACATCTTGCACCGGCCGCAGATGGGGAAGAAGCTGGCGGCCACGTGGTCGCCGGGCCGGAGGCTGTTGACGTCCGGGCCCACTTCGACGACCACCCCTCCCCCCTCGTGGCCGCCGACCATGGGGAACAGACCGGGCCGGGTGGGTTGGTCGGTGCCGGCCTCCGAGCCCATCTCCCGGCGCTGGAGATGCTCGTCGGAGTGGCACAGACCGGCTGCCCCCCACTGGACCAGCACCTCGTGGGCCCGGGGCGGATCGAGATCGATCTCTTCGATCTTCCATTCCTGCTCCCGACCCCACAGGACGGCTGCATGCGTCTTCATAGTCCCCCATCCTCGGGTCGTGGCCGGCCGGCAGCACGGCGCTGCGCTTGACCGACCAGCAGCTTAGTGTCACAGTACGACATGAAAGCAAGGGGAGGTGCGGCGTGACCACTACCAGCGCCAACGACGTCTACTGGGATCCCTACGACGTGCAGATCGACGCCGATCCGTACCCGGTCTTCCGCCGGATGCGGGAGGAGGCGCCGCTCTATTACAACCCCACCCACGACTTCTACGCCGTCAGCCGTTTCGCCGACATCGAGCGGTGTTACCTCGACAACAAGACGTTCATCTCCGGACGGGGCGGCATCATCGAACTGATCCGGGCCAACTTCGAGATGCCCTCGGGGGTGCTCATCTTCGAGGACCCACCGGTGCACACCATCCACCGGCGCCTGATGTCACGGGTGTTCTCGCCCAACCGGGTGGCCGCCCTCGAACCGCAGATCCGTGAGTTCTGCGTCCGCAGCCTCGATCCGCTGGTGGGCGCCGAGGAGTTCGACTTCATCGCCGACCTCGGGGTACAGATGCCCATGCGGGTCATCGGCATGCTGCTCGGGATACCCGAGCAGGACCAGGAGTCCGTCCGCGACCGCGTCGACGCCAACCTGCGCACCGAGGCCGGTCAGCCCATGGAGGTGGGCGAGAACATCGTCCCCACCGACATATTCGCCGACTACATCGAATGGCGGGTGAAGCATCCCTCCGACGACATAATGACCGAGCTGCTCCAGGCCGAGTTCGAGGACGAGACGGGGGCCACCCGCCGACTGACCCGTGAGGAACTGTTGACCTACATCAGCGTCATCACCGGGGCCGGCAACGAAACCACCGGTCGGCTGATCGGTTGGACCGGCAAGGTGCTGGCCGACCATCCCGACCAACGACAGGAACTGGTCGAGGACCCGTCGCTCATACCCGGTGCCATCGAGGAGTTGCTCCGCTTCGAGACACCCGCACCTCACGCCGCCCGTTACGTGGTCGAGGACGTCGAGGTGTGCGATCGGACGGTCCCGGAGGGAAGCATCATGATGCTCCTCCCCGGATCGGCCAACCACGACGACCGTCGGTTCCCGAACGGTGACACCTTCGACATCCACCGACGCGACGGCAAGCCGCTGACCTTCGGCTACGGGATCCACCTGTGCCTGGGCGCAGCCTTGGCCCGTCTCGAGGGTCGGGTGGCCCTCGAGGAGGTTCTGAAGCGCTTCCCCGTCTGGGAGATAGACATGGACCGGGCCGTACTGGCCCCCACATCCACGGTCCGGGGCTGGGAGACGCTACCGGCCGTCATCTCGTGAGCTTTGCCGTCCGCGGCCGCTGCCCCCGGGTGTGGACACCGTGACCACCGCCCCCGAGCCGGCCCTCGATCCCCCGGAGCGCACGGGTCGACCCTATGACGGCACCCTGCGCCGCGAGCGGGCGGCCGAGACGCGGGACAAGATCCTCGACGCCGGATCCGAGCTCATCCACAAAACCTCGGTGCGGGACTGGAAGAAGCTGACCGTCCGGGCCGTGGCCATAAGGGCCGGCGTCAACGAACGGACCGTCTACCGCCACTTCGGCAGTGAGCGGGGGCTGCGCGACGCGGTCATGCAGCGCAACGAGCAGGAGGCAGGGATCGAGCTGGCCGGCATGCACCTCGAGGATGTGGCCACAGTGGCCGCCCAGATCTTCGACCATGTGGCCCAGTATCCGAGGGAGCCACGCCCGCCGCTCGATCCCACGCTCATGGCGGCCAAAGACCGGCAGCACCAAGCGCTGCTGGCCGCCGTTGGCCCCGAGGTCGGCAAGTGGTCCGAGGAGCGGCAGGTGGTGGTGGCGGCCCTGCTCGACGCGCTGTGGAGCGTCGCCACCTACGAACGTCTGGCCGTCGACTGGAACGTCGATCACCAGCGGGCCGTGGCCGGCATCAGCTGGGTCATCGGGCTGGTCGAGGAAGCGGTGCGCCACGGTCGGGGGCCCACGTGATCCCCGAGGCCCGCCGACGGCGGTGGCGCTCAGTCGGCGCTTTGGCCTGCGCCCCGCGACTGGTCCAGGAGGACCTGGCCCACCGGACGCCCGGCCACGGTCCCCCCGTCCAGGGGGACGACAATTCCGGTTATCTGAGCGGAGCGGTCACCGGCCAGGAAGAGCATGGTCTCGGCCACATCCCGCGGAGTCCCGTGGCGGGGCAGCGGCTGGTCCCGCTCGATGGTCGGGCCCAGGTCGTAGGTGGTGATGCCGGTGGGGATGTGGCCCGGGGCCACGCAGTTGACTCGGATCCCGAACTCGCCCAGATCGGTGGCCACCACCCGGGTGAAGTGGACGATCGACGCCTTGGACATCCGGTACACCATGGGCGGACCGCCCCCGGTAAGGCCGCCGATGGACGACGTGTTGATGATGGAGCCACCGCCGTGCTCAGCCATGTGCCGGCCGGCGCGCTGGGTCCCGATGACCACACCGAAAAGGTTGACAGCCATCACCCGGTCGAAGTCGCGGAGGTCGTCGCGCAGGAAGCGGCGGAACGAGCTGGAGATGCCGGCGTTGTTGACCATGACGTGCAACCCACCGAAGGTCTCCACGCCGAAGTCGACCAGGGCCTGAACGTCGTCGGCGTCGGACACATCGGTCCGCCGGAATGTCACCGACCGGCCCAGTCCGGCGGCCAAGGCCTCACCCTCCTCCACGGCCACGTCGGCCACCACCACCCGGGCGCCCTGCTGGGCGAACAGTTCGACGGTGGCGCGGCCGATCCCACTCGATCCTCCGGTGACGATGGCGACCTTGCCCGACAGTTCCGTGCCCATGTCCGACGGTTCCTTTCCCCTGACGTCCGGCACCCGGCGACCATCCCGATTGCCGTGCTCCAGTCGATCGATCCGCGTTCGGCGCGGCAACTGAACCTAGCCCGGACGTCCGATGGGCGGCGCGCCCCACCTGACCCTCGTACCATCCGATCAGGGCGCCTGCCCGTGACCATCGTGGAGCACCCGTGAGCGACCAACCCTCTGATTCCATCGACTTCTTCGGTACCAAGGAGCTCATCGACGACCCCTACCCCTACCTGGCTCAGTTGAGGGGCCAGTGTCCGGTGCTCCAAGAGCCCTTCCACGATGTCTTCATGGTGACCGGCTACGACGAGGCCATCGAGGTGTACCACGACAAGACCACCTTCTCGTCCTGCATCTCGGCCATCGGCCCCTTCGCCAAGTTCCCCGTCCCGCTGGAGGGCGACGACATCACCGAGATCATCGAGACCTACGGGAACGACCTTCCCTTCGGCGACCAGCTCCCCTCCTTCGACCCCCCCAAGCACACCGCTCAGCGGGGCCTCCTCATGCGCCTGATCACTCCCAAGCGGCTGAAGGAGAACGAGGCCTCCCTCCAGCGGCTGGCCGACGACCAGATCGAGCGTTTCTGGGCCCGCGGTACGTGCGACTTCATCGGTGAGTACGCCCAGCCCTACACCATGCTGGTGGTCGCCGACCTCCTCGGCGTGCCCGAGGAGGACCACCCGGAATTCCTCGCGAAGCTCATGCACAACGACCACATCGAGATGACCCACAGCCCTCTCGAGTATCTGTACGCCCAGTTCACCCGGTACATCGAGGACCGCCGACGGGAGCCTCGTGACGACGTGATGACCGGACTGGCCACAGCCACCTTCCCCGACGGATCCCTCCCCCCGGTGGAGGACGTGATGAAGATCGCCTCCAACCTGTTCGCCGCCGGGCAGGAGACCACCGCCCGGCTGCTGGGCACCGCCCTGCAGACTCTGGCCGAGCGCCCCGAGCTCCAGCAGCGTCTCCGAGACGACCGCACCCTGGTCGCTCCCTTCATCGAAGAGATGCTGCGCCTCGAGCCGCCCATCAACGGCACCTTCCGTCTGGCGCGGACCCCGACCACGGTGCAGGACACGGCCATCCCGGCGGCCAGCACGGTCATGGTCCTGCCGGCGGCGGCCAACCGCGACCCCCGCGAGTTCGAAGAACCCGACGAGCTCCGCCTCGACCGCCCCAATGCCCGGCAGCACATTGCCTTCGGGCACGGCATCCACACCTGCGCGGGGGCTCCTCTGGCCCGGGCCGAGTCCAATGTCTCCCTGCAGCGCATCCTCGATCGGATGGCGGACATCCGTATCTCGGAACCGCACCACGGCCCGGCCGGTGATCGGCGCTGGGAGTACACCCAGACCTGGATGCTGCGGGGGCACGACCGGCTCTACCTCGAGTTCACCCCGGTCGGGACACCCGTGTCCTGACGGTGTCTTGAGGAGGACGACCCGCTAGACAGGAAGGCACGCAACGCACCCGACCGGCGGGAGCAGAGGAGGACCGATGGCGACAGTCGAATCGGCGTGGAGCCGCTACCCCGACTACCGCATCGACCTGGAGGCGGTGCGGGGAACGGCCCGGGTGTGGCACGGCGCTCTCCTACTGGCCGAGAGCCGGCGCGCCCTGCGTCTCATCGAGACCGACCACGTCGAGCGGCTCTACCTGCCCGAGGCCGACGTCCGGTCGGCTCTCGTGGCCGGCAACGACCATCACACCGTGTGCCCGTTCAAAGGCGAGGCCGACTACTGGTCGTTGGTCGGGGCCGACCCCCCGCTGGAGGACGTGTTCTGGACCTATCGCACCCCCTTCCCGCAGGTAGCCGACATCGAGGGCTACCTGGGCGTCTACCACGAGAAGGTGCGGGTGGAGATCGAGACCAGCTGGGAGGCTGGCGCCAGCGTGACCACTGTCGCTTTCCCCTCCTGGGGCGACCAGGACGATCTCCTCCGTCTGATCGATGCCCAGCCCAGCGGGCCGGGCCGGTTCGCCGCCCCGGCCTACCACGACACCACCCGCAACGTGGTGGAGGGTGGCCAACTGTTGGCCCAGGCCCTGGTGGCCGCGGCCAAGACCGCCCCCGCCCACCGACTGACCTCCGCCTATGTCACCTTCCCCAAGGCCGCAGCCTTCGACCACCCCATCGAGCTCGCCGTGGAGCCCATCCGCTTGGGTCGGACCTTCTCCACCCTCTCCGTGCGCGGCGAACAGAACGGCACGGTGGTCAGCCCGGTGCTGGTCCTCTTGGGGACCGACAGTGAAGACGTCATGCGGGACACGGTGGCCATGCCCGAGGTGACCGGGCCGGAGGAGTCGGAGCCCTACGACATGCGGGTCATCGGGCGGGCCGTACGCGTCGTCGACGGTGCCTACTCACCGGAACCGGACCGGACCGGTCCCCCCGAGTTGTACGCATGGGTCCGCTTCCGGGACGACCCCCCGGAGCTGTACCTGCGCAATGCCCTGCTGGCCCAGGCCACCACCCACTGGACGATCGGCGCGGCCATGCGCCCGCACCCGGGCATCGGTGAAGCCGATGCCCACGTCACCCTCTCGACCGGGCCCATGTCCCTGTCCATCGCCTTCCACGACGACGCTCCCCTCGACCAATGGCTGCTCTACGCCAACCGGGCAACCTGGTCGGGCCGGGGGCTGTGTCAGGGCGAGGGCAGGATCTTCAGCCGGGACGGCCGACTCCTGGCCTCCTACTCGGTGCAGGCCATGGTCCGGCCGTTGGCCTCGGGCCCCGACGGGGCCGGAAGGGATCCCACCACGGTGCTGTGAGCACAGCCGGCGGTGACCGGCCAGAGATGGGTGCGGTCCCTCAGGTCAGAGCCAGTTTGCGAAAATCCCAACTCACGATCTTGTCGGGGATCACCTGCAGCCATCCATGACGACCGTCGTGAGTGAATGCTCCGCCGCTGTACTTGGCTCCGAACAGACGCTCCGGTTCCACCAGCGCCTCGACCGGCTGGCCGGCGCGGGGTACCTCGCCGACCGCCTTCGCCCGTCCCCTGATCTCCACGCCTCTTAATTGGGCGTAGCCCTCACCGGCGTCGACCAGGACCGTCATCCGGGGGTCCCTCTCCACGTCGGTCCAGCGCTGGCTCCTGACCAGAGAAGTCAGCCACAGCGACTCGAGATGCCAAACGAACCACAGAGCGGTCACGTGGGGGCCGTCGGTGCCGACCGTGCCCACCCGACAGGTGCGCTCCATTCCGAGGAAGGCATCCCGCTCCTCGTTGGTCATGGCGATGCGTAGCGATCGACGCTGGTCCCTCACCTCACCTCACCCCGGGTCGGTCCGTCGACCGGTGGGGCCGGCCAACGGTCATGTGCCGGACGGGCCGGTCCCGATGCCGTGGAAGATGAGGTCCCACAAATCCTCGGCCGTGCCCTGTCCGTTGTCATGGAGGGAGAGGCCGCCGATGGTGGACGAGAAGGCGTTGAACATGATGGCCTCCAGCACCACCCCCACGATGGGGCCGTGGCGGGGCCCCGACCGGACGGCGCCGGCAGCGGCGGCTCCTTCGAGGACCTCCTCGAACAGGGAGACGAGGGGAGAGAACACCCGCGCCGCCTCCTTGGGGTGATCGGTGAGCAGTTGTTGGGCGAACTCGGCCATGAAGGGTGCCCGCCCGATGGCGCCCGAGGTACCTTCGTCCGTCGGCCGGCACAGTCGGTAGTACTCGACCACGAAGCAGTGCAGGCGTTCGAGCGGATCCGTCTCGTCGGCGATCTTTCCACGGAGGTATTCGGTGGTGGAACGGACAGACTCCTCGAACAGGGCCAGCAGGAGCTCGTGCTTGCCCCCGAAGTACTGGTAGAAGCTACGCAGGGACTGGCCGGAACGATCCACGACCTCCTGCACGGTGAAGTCTTTTCCCGAGCCCGAGTTGAACAATTCGATGGCGGCGTCGAGGAAGCGCTGCACCCGGCTCTCGGCCCGCAGCCGGGCCGAATCCAGTGAACGGGCCACGGCCTGTTCCCGCCAGCTCAGGCTGTCGGCCTCGGATGTGTCGGAGGCCGGCTCGTTCTTCGCCACGGTGAAAAGCGTACTCCAAAATGCAGTGCACGCCCGATCTCCTGTGACCACCATAAAGGGGAAATCTGGAGAGAACCTGGTTCTACCGGGGTCCCGCTTTCGGGGGCCGGCACCGAGTCGGCACCGCCTTTTTCCGGCATGGACCCGATGGTTTGGCCGGGGACGCAACATGCGGGTCTGGCCGAATGAGAGTTTGACGCCATCGAGGCGCCGGGGGCCGCACCGCCACCAGATCGGATCGGCTCCGAGATCGGCCTCCGGGCCATCTCTAATTTTAGGAATTGCCGGTTCTACCGCCTATGACCGATAATCGCCCCACCACTTATCGGCTACAGGCGGTAAAACGGCCGGTTCGTAGAATTTGATATCACCCCCGGGTCCTCCCTTGGGCGGTCCTCAGTGTGGCCCCGGTGAGAACGGCGACCCCCTATGGGACGCCCCGCTGACCGATCTACCCAGTCCTGGCTGGACCCCCGCCCTTGCCCCGGTCGTCGCCCTGAGCCAGGAGCCTGTCCAGGTTGGCCCGCAACTCGGGTGAGACGAAGGACCGGTCCTCGGCGCTGAGCGCGAAGTCCAAAGTGGCCAGGATGGCTCGTTCCATGTGCATGTTGAGTATCCGCTTGGTGTCTTCGACGGCCCGCCGAGGGAGGCCGGCCATCTTCCGGGCACAGGTCATGGCCTGCTCCAGCACCTCGCCGTCGGGACACACGTGATTGACCAGACCGATTTCGGCCGCCCGCCGGGCCGGGATGCGGTCGCCGGTCAGGGCGTACTCCTTGGCCAACTGCAGGCTGATCATGAGCGGCCAGGTCACCGGACCGCCGTCCGCGGCCACCAGACCCATCATCACGTGGGGATCGGCCAAATGGGTGCTCTCCGCCATGAACACCACGTCGGACAGGGCCACCAGACTGCACCCGAGGCCTACGGCGGGACCGTTGACAGCGGCCACGATGGGGACCCGACAGCCCACCATGCCGGTCACGATCTGGCGCCCATGGGCCAGCGTCTCCTTGCGCAGTACGGGATCGCGGGCCAGCTCGTCCAGGTAGTTGAAGTCGCCGCCGGCCGAAAAAGCCTTCCCGTTCCCGGTCAGCACCACCGCCCGGGCGTCGTCGTCGGCATCGATCTGGGGGAAGAGTCCGGCCAGTCCCCGGTGCAGTTCATGGTTGGTGGCGTTGAGGCGGTCGGGCCGGTTCAGGCGGATGACCCGGATCGGACCATCCACCTCGACTTGCACCTCGTCGGGAACATCGAACACGGTCATCTCGGCGACCCGCTGGTGCGGACGCCGGAGGTATGGTCCCCGTGGAGCATGATCATCCTCCGTTCCGTGGGCGGGCTGGACAGTAGCATTGATCTTCCCGTTTCAGAATGGTATTTCCGCCAGCGGACGCTCGGGTGGGTCACGATGCGGGCAGTCCCAGAATGCGACGGGCCACCAGATTCCGTTGGATCTGGGAGGTCCCTCCCATCACGCTCTGGGCCCGGCTGTAGAGATAGGTGTTCAACCACGCGTTCTCGTCGCCGCCGTGATCGATGCCCCCGACGCCGACAGCGGCGTGACCCACCGACTGCTCCGCCCACGTCATGAGCAGCTTGTCCACCGAGCCCTCGGGACCATGGACGATCCCGTCGAGCCGCTCGGACAATCGACGGCGCACGTGCAGACGCAGCATCTCGACCTCCACCATGGCCCAGGCCAATTGGCGACGCTGCTCCGGCCCGTACTCCCCCGGGTGGTCCCGCACTCGGCCGGCCAGGTCGTTGACCACCTTGCTGTAGCGAGCCACGTAGCCGAGTTCGCCCGGCTCCCGCTCATGGCTCACCACGGTCATGGCCAGGCGCCAGCCATCCCCCGGTGCACCGATCATGTTGGCCACGGCCGTGCGGGCCCCGTCGAACTGGACCTCACCGAACTCCTTAGTGACCCCGTTGATCATGCGCAACGGACGCTGCTCGATACCGGGCTGGTCCATGGGCACGGCGAAGGCGGAGATGCCGCGGTGGCGGGTCACCTCCGGGTCGGTGCGGGCCAGAACGAGGCACCAGTCGGCTTCGTCGGAGTAACTGGTCCACACCTTGTGTCCGGTTATGACGTACTCGTCACCGGACCGGTCGGCCCGGGTACGGAGGGAGGCCAGGTCCGATCCGGCGTCGGGCTCGCTGAACCCCTGACACCACCGCTGGCGCCCGTTGACGATGCCGGGCAGGAACCGCTCCTGGATGTCCTCGTTCCCGTGCTCGAGAAGGCCCTGCACCAGATAGCCGAGGCTCGGACGGGGAGGGGCCCCGGCGGCGGCCAGTTCCTCGTCCACGATGACCTCGTAGAGGGGTTCCAGCCCCTGTCCGCCGATGTGGGTGGGCCACGACATGGCGAAGAAACCGGCGTCGTGAAGGGCCCGGTGCCAGTCCGCCGCTCCCGCCCAGTAGTCGTCCTCGGTCGACGAGATGGGCAGTCCGGGGTTGTTGTCCTTCAACCAGTGGCGCAGGCGTAGGCGGAATTCCGATTCCGCCGGCGAGTCACGGAAGTCCATGGCTGCCTCCTATGCCCTGGTCCTCGAGCACCCGTTCCAGACTGGCCCCCACATCGCCCAGGAGGTCGCCGGACAGCAGGGCACGGCGCAGGTAGACGTGGGCCAGACAATCCCAGGTGTTGCCGATGCCTCCGTGCACCTGGATGACCGTCTCGCACACCTGACGCCCGGCCCGGGCGCAGTAGGCCTTGGCCACGGTGGCCGCGGCCACCGCCGCGGACGGGTCCAAGGCGTCCACCGCCCAGGCGGCGTGACGGGTGACGCTGCGGGATCCCTCGTACTGGACGAAAGCGTCGGCCAGCATGTGCTGTACGGCCTGGAAGGACCCGATGGCCGCCCCGTACTGGATGCGCTCGGCCGCGTAGGAGGTGGCCAGCTGTACCGCGCCTCCCATGGTCCCGACCAGGTCGGCGCAGGCCAACGACAGGCCGAGGGCCGTCCACCGGGCCAGGTCGTCGGCGGTGAGAGCCGGCCCCTGGCCGTCGACGACCTTCACGCCGGACGTAGCCCTCAGCCGGACCGAGGGGCGGGTCAGGTCGACGCCCGCATCGGGACCGTCGATGGCGGTCCGGGCCAGGTGGTAACCGTCGGGCCCCGGCACCAGCAGCAGTGCATACGAAGCGCCGTGTACGTCGATGGCCACACCCGACACGCCGTCGTCGTGGGACAGCGCCACCCACGAGAGATCGGTGGTCAACACCACCGTCTCGACGTCGACGGCCGGGGGGGCACCGGCCAGGCGCCGGAGCTCGCTGGACAGGGTGGGGCCCAGGAAGGAGACGTCGGCCAGCCCGCGGCCCAGTTCTTCGGCCACGATGCCCGCTTCCACCCCGGTGGCCCATGGGCGACCCTGGCCGTCATCCGTCCGTAGTTCCCGCCATCCGGCGGCGGCCACGGCGGCATCGAGCGCGCTGGCCCGCTGGCCGTCGTCGAGCTGGCCGACGGCATGGGGACCGAGCCGGTCGACCAGTCGGGCGGCCGACTCGGCCAGGTCCTGTTGTTCCTGCGAGAGGCGGACGTCCATCAGTCGTCGGTGGCGGTGGCGAGGAGGGGCACGGTCCACTCGTCGCGCAGCACACGTCGCAGCACCTTCCCCGAAGGGAGGCGGGGGATCTGCTCCACCACCACCACATGGTGCAGGCGCTTGTACGTGGCCAACGATTCGGACACCAGGTCCTGAAGTTCGCCGTCGCCCAAGGCCGTGCCCGGTGCCAGTTGCACGGCGGCGACCGGGACCTCGCCGGCTCGTCGGTCGACCAGGCCGAAGACGGCGCAGTCGAGCACGGCCGGATGGCGGAGGAGCACCGCCTCCACCTCGGCCGGCGCCACCTGAAAACCGTTGACCTTGATCATCTCCTTCGACCGGTCGGTGAGATGGACCCACCCGTCCGGCTCGAGCCAACCGACGTCACCGGTCCGGTACCAGTCGTCGACGAAGGCGTCGGCGGTGGCCTCGTCGGGGAGGTAGCCGGCCATGACCGAGCGGCTCCGCACCTGGATCTCCCCGACGCCTCCGGCGGCCAGGACGGCTCCACTGTCGAGGTCGACGGCACGGATCCCCACACCGGGGGGAGGCAGCCCGGCCGAGTCGAGTCGCCACAGTTCCGGTCGATCGACCGGATTGGCGGCGATCACCGGGACCTCGCTGGCTCCGTAGGCCGGCAACCAGCGCACACCGGTCCGTTCGGTGACCACCCGGGCGACGCTTTCACTGACCGGCGTGGCCCCCCACATGATGTAGCGCAGGGACGAGAGGTCGTGATCCTCGAGGTGGGGATGGTTGGCCAGGGCCAGGGCGATGGGGGCGACGGCCATCTCCAGGGTCATCCGCTCCTGGGCGATGCGGTAGAGCACCTCGTCCAGGTCGAAACGACGATGCAGCCGCACCGTGGCCCCCGCCGAGGTGGCGGCGAGCATGTTGAGTAGACCGAGGATGTGCGAGGGCGGCGTGGCCACCTGAAAGCGGTCGTCGGGGCCGAGCCCGAGGGCGGCACACCAGTGCTCGGTGGCCAGTCCCATCGAGCCGTGGGTGTGGCGCACCGCTTTGGGCAGTCCGGTGGTGCCCGAGCTGAAGACGAGAACGGCCTCGTCGACGGCCGACCGACCGGGGTCGATGGGGCTTCGGCTGTGGTCGAAGGGGTCCGTCGACCGGTCGTCCAGATCGGTGACCCCGTCGGCGCCGAGGGAATCGGCCAACAGGGAGGCGGCGTCACCATCGACCACGGCGTGCACCGGTTCGGTCAGAGCCAGGGCGTGACCCACCTCGGTGGCCTTCCAGGCCGGGCTCAACAGGACCACGGCCGCCCCCAGCTTGCTGCAGGCGTAGACGGCCACCATGAACTCCACCCGGTTGGCCATCATGAGGGCCACCCGGTCTCCCCTTTCCACACCCCGGGCGTCCAGATGGCGGGCCAGAGCGTTGCTCTGTTGGTCGAGGTGGCGGAACGACCACCGGTCGTCCCCGGCCAGAACGGCGGGGCGGTCCCCGAAACGCTGAGCGGCTCGCCGGAGCGCCGCGTCCATCGGGGCCACTGCCATTGGAAACATTCTTCTCTAAATTGAGATCGACCGTCAACATTTATCAGAGGTACACTTCTCCCCCATGCAGACGAAGCGCGCGTCCCGATGACCGACGAGGACGTGCGGCAGGAGATCATCGACACCGTCCGTCGCTTCGTGACCGGCGAGGTCATTCCGGTCGCCTCCCAATTCGAGCGGGATGACCAGTTCCCGACGGAGATCGTCGACCAGATGCGCCAGCTCGGGTTGTTCGGGATCACCATCCCCGAGGCCTACGGGGGCCTCGGCCTCGACCTCCTGACCTATGTCGGGGTCATCGAGGAGTTGGCCCGTGGGTGGATGAGCTTGACCGGCGTGGTCAACACCCACACCATGGCGGCCACACTGCTACTCGAGCACGGCGACGACGAGCAGAAGGAACGGTGGCTGCCCCTCCTCGCCTCCGGACAACGGCGGGGGGCTCTGTCCCTGTCCGAACCGGACGCCGGCAGCGACACCCGGAACATCGCCTGCCGGGCCCAGCGCGACGGTGACCAGTACGTGATCAACGGGACCAAATCATGGGTGACCAACGGTGAGCGGGCCGGACTGGTGGCGCTGGCCGCCCGCACCGACGAAGGCATATCCGCCTTCATGGTCGAAAAGGAACCAGGGCCGCAGTTCGAAGGCATCACCGTCTTACGGCACGTGGGCAAGCTCGGCTACAAGGGGGTGGAGACGGTCGAGATGGCCTACACCGACCACCGCATTCCCGCCGGCAACCTCATCGGCACGCCGGGCCGGGGCCTGGCCCAGATCCTGGCTGTCCTCGAGGTGGGGCGTATCAACATCGCGTCACGGGCGGTGGGTGTGGCCCGCGCCGCCTTCGACGCCGCATTGGCCTACGCCCAGGAACGGAGCACCTTCGGCAAGCCCATCGCCGAGCATCAGGCCATCCAGCTGAAGCTGGCCGACATGGCCACCCGCCTCGAGGCGGCCCGCCTGCTCACCCGCAACGCGGCGGAACGCAAGATGGCCGGGCTGCGGTGCGACGTCGAGGCCGGCATGGCCAAGCTCTTCGCCAGCGAGACCGCCCTCGAACTGGCCACCGAGGCCATGCGCATCCACGGTGGGGTCGGTTACACCACCGACCTTCCCATCGAGCGCTACTACCGGGACGCCCCCCTCATGGTGATCGGTGAGGGCACCAATGAGATCCAGAGACTGGTCATCGCCCGCGGCCTTCTGGCCCGGGCCCGACAGGAGGGGTCGTCGGCCCGCTAGGTGTTCAGTCGGCCAGCTCGCCCAGCACCTCTTCGGTGTGCTGGCCCAGCCAGGGGACGGCGCCGTAGCGGTCGGTGGCGGCCCCGGCAAAGGTCACCGGCCCGTTGACCGAGCGTTGGGGGCGACCCGGATTGCCACCGTCGATCTCCACGATGCCGTTGTTGGCCAGCACCTGCGGATCCTCCACCACCTCGGCCGGCGTCTGGGCCGGCGCCCACCACACCCCTTCGGCGTCGAACCTCTCGGCCCAGACGGCCAGAGGCTGTTGGGCGATGATGGCGTCGAGCAGGGCGATGACCTCGGTCCTGTGCCGGCGGATGGCGGTGGCATCGGCAAATCGCGGGTCGTCGATGAGGTCGGGATGGCCGAGGGCCCGACAGACGTTGGCGATGTGACGGGCCGCCTCCAGCCCGGTGAAGAAGAACCACCGTCCGTCGGCGGCGCGGTAAGGATTCATGAGAGGTGCCTGGTTGCGGTCGCGGGGTTCGGCCCGGGCCACCTTCCCCAGGGTCATCTGCAGACCCAGGTCCCATCCGAGCACATAAGCACCGGTGCGGAGCAGCGATACCTCCACCACCCGCCCGCGACCCGACTGACGCTGGTCGATGACGGCGGCCAGAAGCCCGGCCAGGGCGGCCAATCCGGTGATGTGGTCGCCGATCCCGCCGCGGGCGTTGAGGGGGCTGCCCTGATGGTCGGCCATCTGCACGGACAGACCCGATCGGGCCCAGAAAGCGCCGATGTCGTAGGTCGGCCGATTGCGGTCGGCGCCCCTCAAGCCGTATCCGCTGATGCTGCAGTACACCAGGCGTGGATGGCGGGCCGCGGTGGCGGTCGGCTCCAGCCCGAGTCCGTCGAGCGAGTCGGGCCGGAGGTTGGTGATGAAGACGTCGGCGTCGGCCAACATGTCCTCGAGATGCTGGCGGCCCTCGGGCTGGCGCAGATCGAGCACAACGCTGCGCTTGCCCCGGTTGTCGAGAGAGAAGGCCGGGTTGGGCATGTCGCTGTCGATGCCGAGCGACCCGAAGACCTGTCGCATGGGATCACCCTTGGGCGACTCGATCTTGACCACATCGGCGCCCCAATCGGCCAACAGGGCGGCGGCTGACGGCGCTGCCACCCACACACCCAGCTCCACCACCCGCAAGCCGGCCAGCAGGGGTGGGACCGCCTCGGGCTCGGTCGTCACCGGCTGACCTCCGTGGCTCCCAAGCCGGCCCGGGACCGCAGGACGTCCTTCATCACCTTGCCGGTGGCGTTCACCGGTAACTGGTCGACGATGGTCACCACCCGGGGAACCTTGTAATTGGCCATTTCCGCTTTGCACCAGTTGATGATGTCGGCGGACGTCGATTCCCCGGCCCCCGTCACCACAAAGGCCATCCCGACCTCGCCGAGGCGGATATCGGGGATGCCGATCACCGCGGCCTGGGTGATGACCGGGTGGCGCAGCAGGGCGTTTTCGATCTCGGCCGGGTAGGCGTTGAAACCGCCGACGATGAACATGTCCTTGAGCCGGCCGACGATGCGTAGGTAGCCGGCGGCGTCGACCACACCCATGTCTCCCGTCCGCAACCAGCCGTCGGGGGACAACGCCCTCGCCGTGGCCTCGGGGTCATCCAGGTAGCGGGCCATCACGCTCTCGCCCCGCACCACCACCTCACCCGGCTCCCCCGGACCGAGGTCACTACCGTCGCTCACGATGCGGAGCTCGAAGCCGGGGCGGGGCCGACCCACCGTGGTGGCAATGGTCTCGACGTCATCCTCCGGACCGGTGGCCGTGGCCGTTCCCGCCTCGGTGAGCCCGTAGCCAGTGATGACAGCGGAGAACGGCAGTTCAGCGCTGATCCGGCGGACCAGCTCGACCGGGATGTCGGCGGCACCGGTGACGGCCACCCGCAGAGTCGACAGCCGGCGACCGTCACGGTGGGGATGGTCCAAGATGGCCTGGTACAGGGTGGGCGGGCCGGGCAGCACGCTGACCCGGTCCCGGTCGATGCGTTCCAGGATCCGGTCCACATCGAACACCGCCTCGGGGAGCATGGTGGCTCCGCTGGACATGCAGGCCAGAATGCCCGCCTTCAACCCGAACATGTGGAAGTAGGGGTTGACCATCAGATAGCGGTCGTCGGTGCCCAGTCCGGTCATGGCCACCCAGTCGCTGGCCACCCGCAGGGTCCGACCGTGGGTCATGACCACGCCTTTGGCTGCTCCGGTGGTACCCGATGTGAACAGGATGTCCGAGGGATCGAAGGGACCCAGCTCGGAGCAGCGCCGGTCGACCACCACCCGGTGGCTGTGGCTGGACCCGTCCATGAACCCGCCCCACGATTGGCAACCGGCCGGTACTTCACCGCCGGCCACGACCACCGTGTGCAGGTCGGGGAGGGCGACGTCCGAGGAACGGAGCATGGCCACGTAGTCGACCCCCAGAAAATCGGTGACCGTCACCAGCACCCGGACACGACCGCGCCGGAGGATGTCGGCGGCTTCGCTCCCTTTGAATCGTGTGTTGATGGGAACGAGAACAGCACCGGCCTGGGCCAGGCCCAGCGCGGCCACCACCCACTCGACACAGTTGAAAGCCCAGATGGCCACCCGCTCGCCCGGTTCGACACCGGCGGCCACCAGTGCTCCCCCGAAACAGCGGGCCTGCTCGGCGAGCTGGGCGAAGGTCAGTCGGGACGTCCCGTCTTCGATGGCGATCCGCTCGGCGAACTGATCGGCGGCACGGGCCGTGATGGCCGGGATGGTCGGTGTCGAACCCCGGTCGTCGCCGCTCATCGGGAGACGGCGTCGGCCACGTTCATCAGCCGGGCCAGATTGCCGCCCATGATCCTGCGTACCGCCTCGTCGTCGAGGCCATCGAGCTCGTCCACGTAGCTCACCGGGTCGGCCAGGCCTTCGGGGTGCGGGTAGTCCGATCCGAACAGCACGTGATCGACGCCGATCAACTCGGCCAGGGCACCGAGGTCCTCTTCCCAGAAGGGGCTGATGTAGATGTTGCGCTTGATGACCTCGACCGGATCCTCGAGGAAATCCTGGGGCATCTTCTTGTAGAGGTCAGCCATGCTCTTGAGCAGGGGCGCGACCCAACTGCTGCCGTTCTCCACCACGGCGACCTTGAGGGAGGGGAACCGCGACAGGGCACCGTGACAGACCAGGGCCGAAACGGCATCCTCGACCGGCCGCCACGCCGACAGCATGCGAAAGGCCTGGGGTTGGAACGGGAGCATCTCACTGTCGCTGCCCATCCAGTCGTTGGTGTAGCGCTCGTAGCCGCTGTCGGAGGAGTGCATGGCCACCAGGACGTCGTTGTCCACCACCTTCTGCCAGAACGGGTCGAACTCCTCGAGGCCGAATGAACGCGGTCCGCGGAACCCGGGCACCGGTGCGGGCCGGACCAGAACCACCCGGGCCCCGCGCTCGAGAACCCAGTCGAGTTCCTCGACCGCCCGCTCCACGATGGGCAGGGTGATGACCGGGGTGGTGAAGATCCGCCCCTCGTAATCGAAGGTCCACGTGTCGTGGAGCCACTGGTTCAAGCCGTGGATGGCGGCGTGGGTCAGCTCCGGATCATCGCGCAGCCGCTCTTCGATCAGACTGGCCAGGGTGGGGAACATGAGGGCGCGGTCGATCCCCTGCTCGTCCATCAGCTGCAGACGGGCGGCCGGCTCCCGGAAGGCGGAGATCGCTTTCATCGGCTCCCCGAAGATCTCCCGGCGTGATTTCCCTTCCGGATTGCCGTGACGGAAGTAGTCCTCCTGCGCTCCCGGACGCGCCACCACCTCGAAGGTCGGGTTGGGGATGTACTCGCTGATCTGGCCGCGGACGACGATTTTGGCTCGGCCCCGCACGTCGACGTAATCGATGGCCCCCCGGTACCGCTCCGGGAGATATTTGGTCAATGCCTCCCGGGTCTCATAGAGGTGGTTGTCGGCATCGAAGAGAGGGGTGGTCAGCGATCGTCCCGTCATGGCTCGTCTTTCGTCCTTCCCGATGAGAATGACACTATGTATTGACGAGAGTACAATTTCTGGAGGACTTTGGCCACCGTCGGTCGACGGCCTCCCGGACCGGGGCCCAGGGGTCGGGGCGGACATCGGGTCCACCGGGGTCGCCGTAGCCGGCGGCGGCCAGGGACACGCCCCGGTCGGGCCAGCGGTCGACCTATCGAGGAGCATAAAATGAGAACAGCCTTCTTGAGGATGTGCAATGCTTGTTTGTCCCGGGTCAGCGCGAGCTCCCACTCGAAAGGTGCCGGCGTGCTTGAGAACATGTCGTCTTGTCAGCCCGGGGACGGCCAACCGTCCCGAGCAGTGGTGGACCCCACCCGGGCTCGGATGACGTGGGCCGCCATGACCGCAACCGCCACCAAGGGGGGCTGATGACCACGATGGACGCCGAGGTGTACTACGACCCGTACGACTTCGATATCGACTCCGACCCGTATCCGATCTGGAAACGGCTGCGCGACGAGCAGCCCCTCTACTACAACCAGCGCTACGACTTCTTCGCCGTCAGCCGCTTCGAGGATGTCGACCGGTGCTCGATCGACTGGGAGACCTTCATCTCCGGCAAGGGCACCCTCCTCGAGCTGATCAAGAGCGGCATGGAGCTGCCCCCGGGGAGCATCATCTTCGAAGATCCCCCCACCCACCACATCCACCGCCGCATCCTGGCCCGGGTGTTCACGCCCCGGAGCATCAACGATCTCGAGCCCAAGATCCGCGAGTTCTGCGCCCGCAGCCTCGACCCGCTGATGGATAAGGGGGGCTTCGACTTCATCGCCGACCTGGGCGCGCAAATGCCCATGCGCACCATCGGCATGCTGCTCGGCATCCCCGAGTCCGACCAGGAGGCCCTGCGGGACCGCATCGACGACGGTCTGCGTCTGACCGAAAGCGAGATGCCCGAGTTCGATGGCGCCTCCTTCGGCGAAGGCCTCAGTGCCAGCGACGGGTTCGAGGAGTACATCGAATGGCGGGCCACCCACCCCTCGGACGACCTGATGACCAGCCTTCTGGTGGCCGAGTTCGAGGACGAGACGGGCACCGTGCGCAACCTCACCCGCCAAGAGGTCCTGGGCTACGTCAACCTGTTGGCCGCCGCCGGTAACGAGACCACCACCCGCCTCATCGGATGGACGGGCAAGGTGCTGGCCGACCATCCCGATCAGAGGAAGGAATTGGTCGAGGACCGCACGCTGGTGGCCAACGCCATCGAGGAGCTGCTCCGTTACGAGTCGCCCTCCCCCGTCCAGGCCCGCTACGTGACCAAGGACGTGGAGCTCTACAGTCAGAACGTGCCGCTGGGCAGTGTGATGCTTCTCCTCACCGCCTCGGGCAATCGCGACGACCGCCACTTCCCCGACGGCGACCGCTTCGACATCCACCGCAAGATCGACCACCACCTGGCCTTCGGTTACGGCATCCACTTCTGCCTGGGTTCGGCTCTGGCCCGCCTCGAAGGGCGCCTGGCCCTGGACGAGGTCCTCCAGCGTTTCCCGTCATGGGAGGTCGACTGGGACAACGCCGTCCAGGCCCGGACCTCAACGGTGCGAGGCTGGGAGAAGCTTCCCGTCATCACGTCCTGAACCGGATCCGTAGCCGGCGCCGAGAGAGGATCGCCCCGTCATGAGAACAGCTGTCATGAGAACCGAAGTCACCAGAACGGCGTCGTGAGAACCGCTGTCATCGGCGCTTCGAGCGGCCTCGGTCGGTCCATCGCCACCGGCCTGGGCCAGCGGGGGGCCACGGTGGCCCTGATGGCCCGGCGGAAGGACCGGTTGGTCGACGCGGCCAAGGAAGCCGGACCGGGAGCCTTGGCCATCGTCTGTGACGTGACCGACGAGGTGTCGTGTCGGGCCGCCATCGACGAAGCGGCACACGGACTGGGCGGTCTCGACGCCCTGGTCTACGCCACCGGGGTCGGGCCCCTGGGTCGGCTGGTCGACGCCAGTGCCGATACCTGGCGCCGCACCTTCGACACCAACGTGATCGGAGCGGCACTGGTCACTGCGGCCGCCATCCCCCACCTCACCGCGTCCCGGGGGGTGGCCGCCTACCTCTCCTCGGTGAGCGCCTCGGTCACCCCTCCCTGGCCCGGACTGGGGGTCTACGCCACCAGCAAGGCGGCCCTCGAGACGATGGTGGAAGCGTGGCGCAACGAGCAGCCGGCGATCAGCTTCACCCGGGTCGTGGTCGGTGACTGTGCCGGGGGCGAGGGCCCATCGGCTACCGAGTTCGCCTCCGACTGGGACTGGGATCTGGCCGCCCAGTTGCACCCCATCTGGCAGGCCAGGAACTATCTGGCCGGCTCGCTCATGGACGTGGACGAACTGGTGCGGGTGGTGGACACCGTCCTGCGCTGCGGGCCCAGCGCTCACATCCCGTCGGTGGCCGTTACTCCCCGGCCTCCGGTCTGAACGTCACCATCCGTGACCAAGCGTGACCACACTTCACCGACGATGACCGTGGCAGGGAAAGGGTGACGTGCTACATTCGCCGTGCTCTCACCTCCCTTGGTGTGAGAGTCCATCTGGTGACCGTTTTCAGGGTGCTTGACAGTTCCTTTTGGTAGTAACGATGCCTGATACAGGGGTGGCGATGTCTGATACAGCGACCGTGGCGATGTCGGAAACGGCAGATCTGAAGTGGCAGCCCGCTGTCACGCTGTTCCTGAGCCTCATCGGCCTGGTCGGGTCCATCTATCTGACCATCAGCCATTTCGACACCCACATCTCCCTGGTGTGTCCAGATTTGGGTCCCTGCAACAAGATCCTCACCAGTAACACGTCACATTTCTTGGGCATTCCGGTGCCCGTGCTGGGCCTCTTGTACTTCGTGCCCATGACCGTCCTGTGTCTGCCGGCGCTGTGGCGTACCGCCGACAAGCGCGTTCACTGGGTACGACTGATCCTGTCGGTGCTGGGCGCCGGCATGATCATCTACCTCTTCATCGAGGAGCTGTTCGTCCTCCAGGCATTGTGCCTCTGGTGTTCGATCATCCACCTGGTGGGCTTCCTACTGTTCGTGATCATTGCCATCTCGACACCAGGTCTGTTGGGAGCCGGCTCGGCGTCAGCTTCCCCCGAGCGGTGATCTGATTCCTGCCAGCGGCACGGGTTCAGACGCTGGAGTGGCCCGAGGTGAGTGATGACCCTGATCCGGCCGACAACGGTCTCTGGGATCAGGCCAGGGGCATGAAGCTGGCCTCTAGTATCGGCCGAGCAGGAAGTTGGCGATGGCGGTGGCGTCGGGGAAGGACCCGGTCACACCCGAGCTCATATAGCCGGCGTCGGTAATCATGGTGATGCCGGTGATGGCCACGGCGGCGTCGCTACACAGGAAGACCAGCGGGTAGGCCTGCTCCAGGGGAGTGGACGCCTCGATCCCGAGCTCACCGCGGTAGTCGGCCCCGAAGGCCAACCAGGTGTCCTTGTTGGCCACGGCCAGCGGCGTCTCGGTGGGGCCCGGGCAGATGGCGTTGATGCGGATCCCCTGCTTGAGCAAGGGGAAGGCCTGGCTGGCCACGTAGGCACAGACGGCCTGCTTCATCGACAGGTAGTCGGCCTTGCCGTTCTTCTCCACCCAGGCCACGGCGCTGTCGAAGTCCGGCGTGGCCAACAGCTCCTGGATCTGAGGCAGGTTGGCCTCCCACCCCAGGCCGGCGGCCGACGAGATGAACCCGATGGAAGCGCCGCGGGCGAGCATCCCCTTGGCCAACATGGTGTCGATCATGTGGCGGTGACCGACGAAGTTGATCCGCTCGATGCCGGGCGTGCCGTCGGCCACACCGGCGCACGACATCAGCGCGTCCACCTTCCCCCCGCACTCGGCCACGGCGGCGTCGATTGACGCCCGATCGGCCAGGTCGACATGGATAGCCCTGGCCCCCGACAAGGTGACCTCGGCGAAGTCCATGACCACCACTTCGGCCCCGGCGTCCTGGGCCAATGCAGCCGCGGCCGCCCCCATACCGGTGGCTCCTCCCACTACCAGGACCCGTTTCCCGTCATAGCGAAATGCATCAAAGGCGGACATGGCTTCCTTTTCTATGTTGGCGGCTTCTGGGTTGGCGGCACATGAGCGTCAGGCGACGACGCCGCGGATCTTGAGGTCGATGACAGCATCCTGGTCGAAACCTATGTCGGCCAGGATGCTGTCACCGTGCTCGTTGAACTCGGGGGCACGGGTCGGTACGGCCGGTGCCCCGTCGAACTGGACGGGGGCGGCCACCAGTTGAAAGGGGGTACCGGACGCCGTGGTGCAGTCCTGGAGATAGCCATTGGCCACCGTCTGCGGATCGACGGCGGCCTCGAGCGTGTCCTGTACGACGGCCCACTGACCGCTGAAGGTAGCCAACCGCTGGCGCCACTCCTCCAGAGTGGCCGAGGCGAAGACCCCGGTCAGAATGTCCACAGCGGCGGCACTGTGGGCCATCAGGGAGGCGTGATCGGCGAACCGGGGGTCGGTGGCCAACTCGGGACGGCCGACCGACTGGCAGAGGGGGGCCCAGTACTTGCCGGGCTGCAGACAGGTGAAGGCCAGCGTGTGCCCGTCCTTCACTTCATAATTGCGGGAGAGGGGATTGCTGCCGATGCGATCGGCGGGGGGCGGTCGCCACGGCATGTCCAGGACGAGGGAGAGGGCGACGGCCTGCCCCATGGCCCACAGGCCGGTGCCCAACAAGGAGACGTCCACCGTGGTCGATTCGCCGGTCCGCTCCCGATGGAAGAGTGCTCCCAGTATGCCGCCGGCGATGGTCATGGCCCCGATCGAGTCGCCGAAACCGGGCGCCGGTGGCACCGGCACCAGATCGTATTCGGGGCGTTGGGCCCCCACCGCCACACCCGACCGGGCCCAGAATGCCAGCGAATCGTAGGAGCCCTTGTCGGCGTCGGGGCCTCGCTCGCCCTGGCCGGTGCCCCGCACGTAGATGATGTCCGGATTGTGGGCGCGGATGTCGTCGACATCGATGCTCAGCTTCTTACGGACACTGGGAAGTTTGTTGGTCAAAAAGACGTCGGACGTGGCCGCCAGTTTGTAGAGGATCTCCAGGCCTTCGGGTGAGGCCAGGTCGAGGGCCAGGCTCTTCTTCCCCCGGTTGGAGTGCTCCAGAAGGACGTGCACGTCCTTCGGCACCACGGCCAGGCCGCTCGAGGCCAGGCCGCGCATGGCGTCGCCCCGCTCCACGTGCTCGATCTTGATGACTTCGGCACCCCAGTCGGACAGGAGAGCCGAGGCGGCCGGGACGAACGTGTGCTCGGCTACCTCGAGGATCCGGACACCATCTAGAACTGCCGTCACACTCATCTCCCTAGAACAGCCGTCACACCGATCTGCGCACTGCGCCACGGCCTGGGGCGGTCCCGGGGCCCCGAGTCGAACAGGCGAATCGGCCAGGCAGAGTCCAACAGTCACTAATCTGGCAGGCCGAATCTAGTCTGATGAGACTGCCGTTCTCAAGTCCCGAACTCCCTCGGCCGGGCGGATGAATACCGACTCACCCGACGCTGTCGTCCCCCTCGACCCAGGGCCTGCTCCAGTGATTGAGGAAGGCCACATCGCTGACCGGTTTGCGGCGCGCCGGATGCAGTTCGGAACCGATCAGGTGGGCGATGGGGATGAGCGCGGCTTGCGTATACCGGTCCGGAATCCCCAAGAGCTCGGCCATGGCCTGGCGCCGTCCCAGGTGGACCGTGGTCAGCGCCGAAACCAGGCCGCGGCTCCGCAAAGCCAGCTGAAGGCTCCACACAGCCGGATAGATCGACGCGTTGAGGTTGGCTATCTCGCTGGCCGTGCTGCGAGGAGTCAGTCCACCCCGGATGCAGGCGACCACCAACACAGGCACCTCATCCAGATGAGTCCCAAGATGCCATGCCCCATCGTGGATGCGGTCGGCGGCGCCGCTACCGGCGTTCTTCCGGGCCGCCGACGCCTCCGTCATGGCTTCGACATAGATGTCCCGCATCTTCGAGCGCACCAGGGGATCAGTTACGACAACCCATCGCCACCCTTGCAGATCAGCTCCGGTGGGGGCCTGGAGAGCCAAGTTGAGGCATTCCCGCACGACGTCGATATCGACGGGCCGCTGGAGGTCCAGTCTCTTTCGAACCGTTCGGGTGGTGCTGAGGAGCCAGTCGATCGTGCCGGATTCAGTCATCTCTTCCCTCATTCGTGTCGCGGCGACAACGTCTCACTCCGGCGGCAGCCAGCGGGGTGGGCGCTTCTCCATGAAGGCTCTCATCCCTTCCCGCGGTTCGTCGGACTGGTCGAGCGCCCAGAACATGGTCTGGTAGTCGAAGACGCCGTATCGCTCGTTGAGCATGCGCTTGACATGGGCCCGGGCCGACGGCGCCGTGCGCAGTATCTGCCGGGCCGCCTCCTCGGCCGCCGTCTTCAGCTGGTCGTGCGGGACCACCCGGGAGATGACACCCAGTCGCTGGGCCTCGGCCGCATCGAACCGGCGGCCCGACAAGAGGAGATCGCGGGCCACGGCCACGCCCACGTGGGCGGGTAGGGCGGCAGCGAAGGTGGCGTCCGGGATGCCCCGCAGGAGCTCCGGCACTCGGAAGGTGGCCCGGTCACTGGCCACGGCGATGTCGGCCATCATGGCCACCAGGAGGCCACCGGCCTGACAGATCCCGTTGACGGCGGCTACCACCGGCGCCCGACTGTCGCGGATGGCGGTGAAGGGGAGGACGTCCGGGCCGGCCAGATCCACCGGGGTCTCCCCCGGCTCGGACCGTCCCCCGAGATCGCCCCCGGGGGCGAAGACGTCTCCCACCCCGGTGATGATGAGGGCGGCCAGCTCGGGATGGCTGTTCACCGCATGCACGGCCCGCTTGAGGCCGGCGTACATGGCCGGCGTGAACGCGTTGCGCGCTTCGGGCCGGTCGATCACGCACCAGGCGATCGACCCGGCTCGTTCGAGACGGAGCGTCGGGGTGCCCAGTTCATGGTCCATCCGCTTACCTTTCCGGCCACACGACCGGCCGACTCTCCGGCCACACGATCGGCGCACTTGCTACGATATTCGCACTCTCTACATTCAACAACGGTGTATTGATCTTGCGATAATCCCAATTCCGTCCAGGTCCAAGGAGCGCCCCATGGCCCGACCCCGCAGTCCGGAACGCGTTCATCTGCGCAGCGCACGCATGCTGGATGTGGTCACGGGCGAACTGGTGTCCCCGGGCCACCTGCTGGTCGAAGGGGAGCGCATCCAGGAGGTGATGCCCACCTCGGTTCCCTCCGACGCGGTCGTCATCGATCTGGGCGACCTGACCCTGCTCCCGGGTCTGATGGACATGGAGGTGAACCTCCTACTCGGCGGCCCCGATCATCGCAGTCCTCTGGTCGCCGTGCAGGATGACCCGGCCGTACGGACCCTGCGGGCAGTGGCCAACGCCCGCCGCACCCTGCGGGCCGGGTTCACGACGGTCCGCAATCTCGGCCTGTTCATCCAGACCGGCGGGCTCCTCCTTGACGTCGCCCTCAAGAAGGCCATCGACCGGGGCTGGATCGACGGTCCTCGTATCGTCCCGGCCGGACATGCCATTACGCCCACCGGCGGACACCTCGATCCCACCATGTTCCAGGCCTTCGCCCCGCACGTCCTCCCTCTCACCGTCGAGGAGGGCATAGCCAACGGGGTGAGCGAAGTCCGCAAGGCGGTCCGCTATCAGATCAAGTACGGCGCCGAGCTGATCAAAGTGTGCGCATCCGGTGGGGTCATGTCGCACACCGGTCCGGCGGGGGCCCAGCAGTACTCCGACGAGGAGCTGCGGGCCATTGTCGACGAAGCCCACCGGGCCGGCCTGCGGGTGGCGGCCCACGCCCACGGCGACGACGGTATCCGAGCCGCTCTGGAGGCGGGGATCGACTGCATCGAGCACGGGTCATTGATGACCGACGAAACCCTCGACCTGTTGATCGAGCTCGACAGGTTCCTGGTGCCCACCACCTACCTGGCCGACGGGATGGACGTGTCCCATGCGCCGCCCGAGCTGCAGGCCAAGGCGGCCGAAGTGTTCCCCCAGGCCAAGCGAACCATCAGTAAGGCCATCGCCCGCGGGGCCCGCATCGCCTGCGGCACCGACGCTCCCGCCATTCCCCACGGGAAGAACGCCAAGGAGCTGCTGGCCCTGGTGGACAGGGGGATGAGCCCGTTGGCGGCCATTCGGGCGGCCACCATGGTGGCGGCCGAGCTGATCGACGTCGACGACCGGGGTCGCCTCCAATCGGGTCTACTGGCCGACGTCATCGCCGTGCCCGGCGACCCTTTGGCCGACATCGGCGTGACCGAGGACGTCCGCTTCGTCATGAAGGGCGGTCAGGTCTTTCACCACGCCGGCGCATCCGGTGCCTAGCCCCGGTCAGAGGCCAGTTGGCCCGGCGATGACGTCGCTCTTCACCTGAAGACGCGACGATGCCCCGCCCTCATGCGAGAGCAGGGCATCGTCTGGTACGGCTCATATGTCAGTCAGGCATCCTGACTTAGAAGTCCACCTTCGTACCGGGGAAGTTGACCACAACGACGCCGGAGTCGTTCGCATAGGCGCAGTCCGTTCCCTTGGTCTTGCCCCCGTTCAGAGGCCCGCTTCCCGCGAGAGTACCGGTCTGCTTGATCTCCGCGACAGGCGTATCACTTCCCAATGCCGGGCACTTGTCCTTGTTCTTGGTCGCCGTGTAGTAGGTGATCTTTCCCTTGAACGTCTCGGTATAGGTGTTGCCGTTGGCCCAGGTAACCGTGGCGCTGCCAGTGAAACTCGTATCCTTCGGCGGGTTCGTGAAGGTCTGCGAGATGCCCGAGATGGTTCCGGTGCCAGCCGCCCCGATGTCGGTGGTAGGTGTGCAACCCGACAGGCTCTGGCCGGTTTCGTTGCCGCTCAAGCTGGTGCAGGCGACCTTCGGAACTCCCGCTGATGCAATGCCTCCCGGCAGCGCGATGGCCAGTGACATCGACCCAGCGGCAAGCAAGCCGCAGGTCATAAGACGAACAGAATGACGCATGCTTTCCCTCCCAGTTGTTTGCCGGGCGAAGCCCAATGCCCCGCCCCATTTCCTTCAGTGCAGACGATACACCGCGGTAAATACGAAATCATCCTTAATTATTTGGCATTCGCCATTCCGCTATAGGCAGAGGCTGATTATGAACGCCAAACCGCCCACTTCCTGGAGACAGGGACCCACGATGAGTAGCTCTATGCTCACTCTAGGTGGTCATCGAGGAGCTCGATGGCGGGCACTGTCGGCCGGACAGCCTCGGAAAGTGAACTCGGCTCAGCTGCCCGACCGAGTCCGAGGAGATCGTCTGGCCCTTGGCCGGAGAGCAGGGTTCCGCCCACAACAGAGCCACCGATCAGCGCCGGAGAAGACCGATCGACCAGGTGGCACCCTCAATCAGGCTCAGGGGACCCCCACGGGCCGGGCTCGGACCGGGTGGGGCCGGTCAGGAGGTGGACTCGGTACCGATCCCGTGCAGGATCAGATTCCACAGATCCTCGGCTGTGTCCCCCTCATTGGGGCGCAACGACAGGCCGCCGATGGTCGAGGAGAAGGCGTTGAACATGATCACCTCGAGCACGATGCCGACGATGGGGCCGTGGCGGAGCCCGGGTCGGACCGATCCGGCCGCCGCCGCCTCGTCCAGGACCTCCTCGAACAGGGAGGCCAGGGGAGAGAAGACCCGGGCCGCCTCGGTGGGATGTTCGGTGAGCAACTGCTGGACGAACTCGGCCAGGAAATGCACCCGGCTCCCCGGACTGGCGTCGGCGTATTCCGTGGGCCGACAGAATCGGTAGTACTCGACCACGAAGCGGTGCAGTCGCTTGAGCGAATCACTCTCCTGGGCGATCTCTTCCCGCAGCCGGTCGGTGGTGGCCCGGACCGTCTCCTCGATGAGGGCCAGGAGCAGCTCGTGCTTGCCGCCGAAGTACTGGTAGAAGCTGTGGAGCGACTGGCCCGACAGCTCCACCACCTCCTGGACGGTGAAGTCCTTACCTGATCGGGAATTGGACAACTCGATGGCCGCATCCAGAAAACGCTGTACCCGGCTCTCGGCCCGCAGCCGGGCCGAGTCGAGCGACCTCGCCACCGCCTGTTCCCGCCAGCTCAGCCCTTCGTCCTCGATTGTTTCGATTGCCGGTTCGTTGTCCGTCACTGGCCCGATCGTACCCGGTGAGGATCAGAGAGCTACGATTCGCGGGGTCAGAACAGGGTCCGCGGGCGGAGCGGAGGGCGCCATCGACCGTCGACGAAGTCCGGGTGGGCGGGGTGCACCAGCCGGGGACGGGGCGCCACCGGCGACCGCCCCGTAGGGCTCAGACGGCTGGTTCTATGACCATCTGCAGGCTGGCCGCACCACTGTCCGGCACCCGGGGCTGGCGCCACACCTCTACGGGGAAGGAGGCGTTGACCAGCGAGTAGGTCAGCCACAGCAGTCGCTTCGCCTCATCCGGGAGCGCCTGCAGGTCCAACCCGTCCAGGTAGACGAGGGCGTCTTCGAGCCGCGGGAAGGCGCGGTCATAGAAGGCCTGGAGCTCATCCATGGTGCTCGACAGGCGCTGGGCGTAGCGCTCCGCCTCGGTCTCCAACGACCAGCTGGCGAACGGTTCGAGGTCGGCGAAGGCGGTCGGGAGGACAGTCATACGGTCTCCATTACCTTTCGGGTGAACAGGGCAGTTCCGGGTGACACCCCGGCTCCTACGACGGGCTCGAGATTCGGACCGAGGTGGCCCGATTCTTCTCGTAGTCGCTCACGTAGTCGCCGGCCGTCTTGTGCAGCTGACGGAGAAGGATCTCCTGGTCGTTCAAAGGGAACCGGGACACGGCCCGGGACTCGAGCATGGTCTGGGTGGCCTCCAGGGTGTTACCGTCCTGGAGGGAGTATTCCTTGAAGGTCACCGCGGCCAGCTCCTGACGCAGGCGCTCGCGGGCGTTTTTGGGGGGCACGAAATAGAGGGTTCCCTCGAAGATGTGGGTGTTGTACGAGGTGGGCCAGTAGTGATACGTCAGGTACCAGCCCGGTTGCCAGATGAGCAGCATGAAGTTGGGAAAGAAGACGAACGAGTCGACCCCCCAGGCCCGGTGACCGGCCGGGTTGAGCGCCGGCGGCAGCCGGTCGAGGCCGTCGATGTCCGGACGTTCCCACGGACCGAACAAGCCGCTCTGGATGGCTCGTTCGATCGGCTTGACCATCTCGGGATCCTTGGGTGGGGCCATGCCCCCCCACGAGGAGACCATGCCGTGAGGCCCGTCCAACTTGTAGGCCAGAGCCTCGAACCCGTAACCGGACAGCTTGCGCGATTCGTCCGCCGTGGCCTGCTTGGCATGGAGAATTGGCGCATGATAGAACTCGGCGAAGGCGTCGATGAACAGCTTCCAGTTGCTGCCCACATCGGCCCGGTACTTATAGACCTGAGTCATCTTGTCGAACGGGTAGCCGACCAGACCGGCCCCGAGCTCGCCGAGGTACTCCTGCAGCGAGGTCGAGTTGTCGCCGTCGAGGTTGACGAAGATGAATCCCTCCCACGTCTCGACCTGGACGTCGGCCAATCCGTAGTCCGACCGGTCGAGGTCGAAGAACTCCGATTCCTGCTGAACGAAGGTGAGCTGGCCTTCGGTGGCGTAGCGCCAGCCGTGGTACTTGCAGGTGAACTGACGACAGGTACCAGACGTCTCCTCACCGGGGTAGTCCTGCCAGACCAGCTTGTTGCCCCGGTGGCGGCAGATGTTGTGGAAAGCCCGGATCTCCCCGTCGGTGCCGCGGACGATGACCAGAGAGGTGCCGGCGGCGTCCAGCTCCTTGGTGAAGTAGCTCCCTTTGCGGGGTAACTGTTCCACCCGGCCCACGTTGAGCCAGGTGCGGGCGAAAATGGCCTTCCGCTCGCGCTCGTAGTGCTCGGGCGAGATCGAATCCTCGTACGAGACCGGTCCTGTGCCCAGTTCGGGGTAATGCTCGGTCCAACTGCCCTCGGCAGGCTTAGCGAAGTGGGCCATATCCTGTTCCTCCCGGTCCGTTCACAAATACGGTAGCACCAATCTCCAAAATGCAGAAGGTCATTTCCGGCGGAGATCGTCGTCCAACTCGACACCGAAGGACCGGAAGGCCATGGCCAGGATCTCGTAGGTACCGACGGTGAAGACCAGGTCCATAAGCTGCTTGGTGTCCAGCTGGCCGGCCAGGGCCTGCCAGGTCGGCTCGCTGACCATGCCCTCCCTCACCAACTCCTCGGCGGCGCTCAGCATGGCCCGATCCAAAGGAGACCATCCGGGCGCCTCGGGTCCCAGGGCGATGTCGCCGATCTCGTCGTCGGTCAGGCCCACGTCGGCGGCCAGCACCATGTGCTGGGCCCACTCGTAGTCCGAAGCACGGAGGGCGGCCACCCGTAGGACGAGCAGCTCGCGCTGGCGAGGCGAGAGGGTCGAGGTGTAGAGGATGTGTCCGTTGAAGGTGTTGAAGGCCCGGGCCAGCTCGGGGTGGTGGGCCAACGTACCGAGGGCGTTGAGGGCCCGCGGACGACCTTCGGTGCGCAGGGCAGGTTGCGTGGTGTGGGGCGGACGGAGGGCGGCGAACGCCTCGCGCATCTCCGGCGGCCACTCCTTGGGGGGCAGGGGGGGGATTCGGGCCATCAGGTGGTCCGTCCGCCGTTGACACCGAAGACCTGCCCGGTGATGTACCCGGCGTCGTCGCCCACCAGGAAAGCACAGGCGGCGGCGATGTCCTCGGGCTTCCCGATCCGTCGCACCGGCGTGGTCGAAGCGTGGTAATCCGCCCCCTTGCCCAGCAGTCCCTTCTCCTCGGTCTTGCGCAGCATGGGCGTATCGATGAATCCCGGCGGGATGGTGTTGACGGTGATCCCCTGGGGACCCAGTTCGAGGGCCAGGGCCTTGGTGAAGCCGATGACGCCGGCCTTGGACGCCACGTAGTGGGTCATCAGGGGCTGGCCCCCCTGGGCACTCGACGACGAGATGTTGACGATACGACCCCACCCCGCCTCGACCATGTCGGGCACGACGGCCTGGCAGCAATCGAAGGTGCCGGTCAGATTGACGGCCAGTATGCGGTTCCACTTCTCGGCCGTGATGTCGAGAAAGCGGTCGAAGCCCTGGAGGCCGGCGTTGTTGACCAGAATGGTGGCCGCACCGAGACGGTGGCGGACCTCGGCTACCCCCCGGTCGATCTGGGCGCGATCGGTGACGTCGACCTGCAGGCCGACGGCGGTGCCGCCCGTGGCCACGATCCGCGACGCCGCTGCCTCCGCCGAGGGTCCGTCGCGATCGAGCAGGGCGACGGCATTCCCGTCGGCCGCCAGGCGCTCGCCGATGGCCAGGCCTATCCCCGATCCGGCGCCGGTCACGATGGCTGTACGGGCAGGGGTCACTGGATGGGCTCCTCGCCGCTGAGTGTGGTGCGGTGCATGTCGCGGGGCGAGGTCGGATCGTACCGGCAGGCCCGGTGCAGCACGCCCCGGTTGTCCCACATCACCATGTCGCCCACCGACCACCGGTGCCGGTAGATGCGTTCGGCAATGGTGGCCCGGGCCAGGAGATCGGCCAGCAGCGACCGTCCCTCGTCCACGTCCATTCCCGACACATGGGAGGCGGTGGCTCCCAGCACCAGAGAGCGCCGTCCCGACCGGTGGGTCCACACCAGCGGATGCTCCTTGGTCGGCCGCGACCGCCACAGGGCGAGCTCTTCCGGAGAGGGATCGTTGTTGGCCAGGCGCTGCGAGGCTTCGATGGTGTGGACGACCCGCACCGAGGCGAACCGTTCCTTCTCCTCGTCGGAGAGCGCCTCGTAGGCCCCATAGGTACTGGCGAACTCGGTTTCGCCGCCCGACTCGGCCACCGCGTGGGCGCTCAGCATGGTGGCCATGATGGGGATGTCATCGGTGCATCCGTCGATGTGCCAGTCGAATGTGCCCCGGAGGTACACGGCCGCAGGGTTCTTGGCCGGATCGAGCGTCACCCGGAAGATCTCCGGATGGGGGCCCGAGCCGAAGGTCTCGACGCGGCCCAATCTCTTGGAGAAGGCCACTTGAACGTCGTCGTCGACGTGCACGCCGGGGAAGACCAGAGCGCCGTGGGCCTCCAGGGCCTCGAGCGTCCAGGCGGGCAGGGCGTCGTCGTGCAGCAGCCGGTCCCGGTCGATGCCGGTGACCTCGGCTCCTACCTGGGCGCTGAGCTTCTCAGCCGTGACCACGGTCATCGGACCCTCCTTCGGGTGACATCCTCAGAGCAAACGTATTACTTTTCCAGAACTTTGTTCTCATCGAACGGCGTCCAGGTCCCCCTGGGCCAGCAGGTGGCGGAGACGGAATTTCTGGACCTTGCCCGAGGGTGTCCGGGGGAAGGCATCCACCTCATGGACCGATTCGGGCCACTTCTGACGGGCCAGCCCGGCGGCGGCCAGATGGTCCCGCACCTGTCCGAGAGTGGGCGCCGGCAGGCCCGGACGCACCGTCACCACGGCGGCGGCGTGCTCGCCCAGGCGGGCGTCCGGTGCGGCCACCACCGCCACCTCGGTGACCGCGTCCATGCCCAGCACCAGTTCTTCGATCTCCTGGGCACTGATATTCTCGCCGCCCCGGATGATGATGTCCGACAGCCGGTCGGTGATGGTGAGATAGCCGTCGCCGTCCAGGACCCCGATGTCCCCGGTGTGGTACCACCCGTCGGCGTCGAAGGCCGACGCCGTCAGCGCCGGGTCGGTATAGCCGGCACAGCAGTCGGGGCCGCGGGTGTGGATCTGGCCCTCCTCGTCGAGTCGGACCTCGACGCCGGGCAGCGGACGGCCATCGGTACGGAGTCGCTTGTCCTCCGGCTCGTCGAGGAGGCATCCGGTCACCGACGGATGCTCGGTACTGCCGTAGGAGCGGAAGGCCTTGATCCCCAGGGTGGTGGCCCGCTCCATCACGGCCACCGGGACGGTCGAACCGCCCAGCCCGGCGAACGGCATCATGGTCAGGTGCTCGGGCCGGAAATCGGGGTGGTCGAGCAGACTGGTCAGGAAGTAGGTGGCACCGCCGGTGACCCCGATCCCCTCCTCTGTCATCATGCGCAGTACCTCGGCCGGATCCCACACGTCGAGGAGATGGACGGGGTGGTCGCGCATCAGGGGCATCAAGAAAGCGTTGAGCATGCCGATGAAATGGCCGACGGGCGACCCGGTGATCTGAGGCGGCCCGCCCCTCGGAAAGAGAAAGTCGAGCTGTCGGGCCTCGCACCCGATGGTCCGGTGCGTGTGCACCACCCCTTTGGGATCACGTGTCGTCCCCGATGTGAATCCGATGATGGCCGGCGCCTCGGGGTCGACGTCAGCGGGTGCGAGGAGCGGCTCGGCTTCCAGCAGCGGCGTGAAGGCTGTCGCTCCCGGTGGCAGGGAGTGGACCGGGGTGTCCCCCACCACCACCCACAACGGGACCGGACGTCGAGCCAAGAGCTGGCTGTAGGTGGCCAGATAGTCGTTGTGCCCGAACCGGTCGGCCGTCACGATCACATCGGGCGAGGTGGCGGCGACGATGTAATCGACCTCCTTGGCCCCGTAGAAGTGCACCACCGGCACCACCACCGCCCCCAGGTAGGCGGCGGCCCAGAAGGCGATACCGGCCTCCAGCCAGTTGGGCAGTTGGATCACGACCACCGAGCCCGGTCCCACCCCTCGGGAGCGGAGGGCGGCGGCCAGCGCCCGGGCCGCCCGGTCGACCTCGGCGAAGGTGCCCCGCCACGGTCGGACCTGCGAGTGCACCTGGAACTCCACCCTGCCCATACCGGCCAGCCCCTCGGCGGTGAGGCTTCCCAGCGTGGCATCCGTCCACCACCCCTCGGTCACATAGCGCCGGGCCAGATCCTCGGACACCGATCGCAGGCCCCACCCGTCCGCCGCCACCCTTTTCGGTTCCCCCACGCCCTCTCCTTCGACCGCTTCGGCTGGACACCGCCTAGGTTCGTTGCCAGTCTAGGAGAACTTCGTTATCATTTGTCAACATGGCACTCTCCGAGCCGGTGGTGGTGGCGCCGGGGGCGCCGGCCGATCACACCTTCCACACCTTGCGGGTGGGTGCGGTGGTCCGGGAGACGGGGGAGGCCACCTCCTACGTACTCGAGGTGCCCCCCGATCTGCGCACCGCCTTCACCTACCGGGCCGGCCAGTTCTGCACCTTCCGGGTGCCGGTGGACGGCCGGTCCCATGTGCGCTGTTACTCCATGTCGTCCTCCCCGGCGGTGGACGCCGAACTGCGGGTGACGGTCAAGCGCACCCCCGGCGGGATCGTGTCCAACTGGTTGAACGACCACCTGGCCCCCGGCGATGCACTGGAGGTGGCCAGACCGGCCGGCTTCTTCCGCCTGACCGAGGGCGCCGGCGACGTGGTCGCCTTCAGCGCGGGGAGCGGGATCACCCCGGTCATCTCCCTGGTCAAGTCGGCGTTGGCCACCACCACCCGGCGGGTGCGCCTGCTCTACGCCAATCGGGATGGCGACAGCATCATCTTCCGCGCCGAGATCGACCAGTTGAAGGAGCGCTACGGCCAGCGACTCACGGTGTCCCACCATCTCGACGCCGAGAGCGGACTGGTCCGATCTGACACCATCCAGAATTTCACCGGCGACGGGACAGACGCCGACATCTACCTGTGCGGCCCGGCACCGTTCATGGCCGTGACGGAAAATGCGCTGCTGGCCCACGGGATCGATGAGGCACGGATCCACATCGAGCGCTTCACTCCGGTCGAGTGGCTGCCGGACGAGAACCCGGTCGAGCCCACGGCGACCCGGATCACCATCGAGCTCGGCGGCCGCACCGAGACGACCGATCACCGCCCCGGCACCACCATTCTGCAGACGGCGCGGCAGCTGGGGATGTCACCCCCCTTCTCCTGCGAAGCCGGGAGTTGCGCCACCTGCATGGCCCACCTGGTCGAGGGGTCGGCGTCGATGCATGTCAACAACGCCCTCACCGAGGACGAGGTCGACGAGGGATGGGTGCTCACCTGCCAGGCTCTCCCCACCAGTCCCGTGCTCCACGTGCACTACGAGGAGGGGTGATGCCCGACATTCCCATCGCCGATGTCCTCGAACTGGAGCAGCTCCTGGCCCGCTACGCCGTCGGCATGACCAAGGACGATGTGGAGGCAGTGATGGAGGTGTTCACGGCCGACGGCTCCTACAGCGCCTTCGGTGACACCTACACCTTGGTCGACTTCCCCCGGCTGGTGGCGGCCGCCCCCAAGGGGCTGTTCCTGGTCGGTCCGCCCGCCCTCGAGCTGGACGGCGATGTGGGTACCGGACAGCAACCGCTGTGCTTCGTCGACCAGAAGACGCACGACATGCGCATCGGCTACTACACCGACAGTTACCGTCGGACGTCCGGCGGGTGGCGGCTGCACACCCGGTCCATGACATTCCTGCGCAAGAGCGGTGCCCGCGACGCGGGACGGCCGCACGACGAGACCCGACCGGCCCCGACCACCTCCTGATGGAGATCGAAGCGTTCCGGGCGTCGCTCGACGTCTGGCTCGAGGAGAAGGCGGCCGACCTCGCACCCCGGCCCGACCAGGAAGACACGCTGGACGGCCAGATGAACCAGTTGGCCAAAGTGAAGCGGCTCACCTTCGACGCCGGATGGATGCGTTGGGGATGGCCGCCGGCGGTCGGCGGGTTGGGGGGATCGACCCTGCTGCGGGCCTACCTGGGTGAAGCTCTGACGTCCCGGGGCCTGGTCGAGCCGGGCATCTACTCGATGACCGAGGTGCTGGCCCCCACCATGATCGACTACGCCTCGCCGGCGTTGGCGGCGGACATGGTGCCGCGGCTGCTCAGGGGGGAGGAAACCTGGTGCCAGGGATTCTCGGAACCGGGAACCGGGAGCAACCTGGCCGCACTGACCTGCCGGGCCACCCGGTCCGACCGCGGTTGGGTGGTGACCGGCCAAAAAGTGTGGACCAGCCTGGCCCAGTACGCCGACCGCTGCGTCCTGCTGACCCGCACCGGCGACCCGACGTCGGCCCACAAGGGCATCACCGCTCTCTTCGTCGACATGGACAGCCCCGGAATCACGGTGCGACCGATAGAGACGATGCACGGCGCCCCCGAGTTCTCCGAGGTGTTCTTCGACGATGTGGTCGTGCCCATCGGCCGCACGCTCGGGGACGAGGGGCAGGGTTGGTCGGTAGCCATGGACCTCCTCCCGTTCGAACGGAGCACGGCTCTGTGGCACCGGGTCGCCTTCCTGCAACGCCGATTGCAGGACATCATCCAGGTCGTCCCGGCCGACAGACTGGATCCCGCCGTGGTCGGCGAGGTCACCCAGTTGGTCTACGCCCTGCGGGCCCGATCGCGGATGACCCAGCACCGCCTCGCACGCCGGCCAGCGTCTCGGTCCGGAGACCTCGATCGACAAGGTGCTGGTGGCCACGGCCGAGCAGGCCGTCTTCGACCTCGTCGTGGACGGGCTGGGCCCCGAGATGGCCGTGGATGACGACATCAACAGCCAACGTTGGCGCCAGCAGTTCCTCTATTCGCGGGCGGCGACCATCTACGGGGGCACGGCGGAGATCCAACGCGAACATCATCGCCCGGCGACTGCTCGACCTCGGGCCGGACAGCTGATGGACGAAGCCGAACGCTCCTTGTTGGCCGGAAGCCTGGGCCAGGCCTGCCGGTCGCCGTCCGGACCGGCCCTCGACACCGCTCTACAAGAACTGGGGTGGCCCGAGGCGCTGGAGGCCGACCCCCACGCCGCCGTGTCCCTCCTCTTCGAGCTGCAGGGGGCGACCAACACCAACTCGTCGGCCCTCGGATGGGTGCTCGGCTCCGCTCTGGGACCGACAGCCGGTGGACCCGGCCGTTGGATCCTGCCCCTTCCGGGTGAAGTGACCGCCCCGGCCACGGTGGCCGACGGCACCGTGGTGGCCCGGGGGCTACTCGGTGGTCTACCCGAGGATCAGGACACCGTCATGATGGTGGCGACCGCCAACCTCCATCACCTGCTCGTCGAGGTGCGAGGCGTCGATCTGGCCTGTCGGAGTATCGGGGGTATGGATCCCCGCCTCGGGCTGGTGGAGGCGGCGGTCGCCGACGGGGCACCCTATCGTCCAACACGGCCCGCTCCGCGCCGGGCAGTGGCCGACGGCCGTCGCCCGGGCCCGGTTGGCCGTCGGCCACCAACTGCTCGGGGCGGCACGGGCCATGCTGGAACTGGCTCGGGTCCATGCCCAGGAGCGGACCCAGTTCGGACGGCCGATCGGCCAGTTCCAGGCGGTGCGGCACCGATTGGCCGACACCCTGGTGGCCGTCGAGGGTGCCGATGCCGCACTCGACGCCGCCTGGCACAGTGACGACCTCCGGGCCGCCGGTATGGCCAAGGCCCTGGCCGGACGGGCTGCCCGGACGGCGGCCCGTCACAGTCAACAGGTGCTGGCGGGGATCGGCTTCACCACCGAACACGAGCTGCACACCTACGTGCGCCGCACCCTGGTCCTCAACGAGCTGCTCGGTTCGGCCCGGCTGCTGACCAGAAACCTCGGCCAAGCCATTCTGGCCACCCGGGAGCTTCCCGGCTGGTTACCTCTCTGATCCGGACCACCCTCAGGGCAGGAATGCGGCGGTGAAGCCCTGGACCATCCCCCCGTCCACCAGGACGTCGATGCCGGAGATGAACGAGGCCTGGTCGGACAGGAGGAAGGCCACGACGGCGGCCACCTCCCCGGGCCGACCCAGACGGCCGAGAGGCGTGCTGTCCAACATCACCTGCATGATCGACTGTTGTTCGGCTTCCTGACGGCCCATCGGCGTGTCGATCAGCCCGGGTGCCAGCGAGGTGACCCGGCCGCCCCGGCGCCCCCAGGACACCGCCGCCTGGGCCGCCACGGCCATGACGCCGCGCTTGGCCCAGGCATAGGCCAGGCCGCTGTCGGGCAGGCGGTCGGCCACCACGTCCAGGAAGCCGGGCCGGCGGGGATCGGACACCAGCGCCTGGATCTCGGGGTCGATGCCGGCCAGGGCGATCTGATAGGCGGCGCTGGACGAGAAGCACACCGCCGCCGAACCGGACACCACCAGTGGCTCGAAGCCGTCGAGCAGGTGGGTGGTGCCCAGCAGGTCCACCTCCATCACCCGTCGAGCGTCGGCCATGGTGGGCGACACGCCGGCGGCATGGGCCAGGGCCCGGAAGGTGCCGAGGCCCTCCACCTTCTCGACCAGGGCGCTCGACGGCGGCCGGGTCGGACACGTCGCAGGCCACCCCGACAGCCCCCTCGATGGCCGGTGCCCGGAGGTCGACGGCGACGATGTGGTCGGTCGTCCCCCGCAACCTCTCGACGCAGACCCTGCCCATGCCGCTGCCGGCACCGGTGACAACGGCCACCGTCATGACCGACCTCCCGGGTGGTGCTGGTGCCGGTGCTGCCGTTGGTGCCGGTGCTCCGGTGGTGCCGGTGGTCCCGGTGGTGCCGGTGGTGCCGGTGCTGCGGGTGCTGCCCAGTCATCGGCCCCTGGCGCCGGTCGAGCGCCGTCGATCACAGCGACGGAGCCAGCGAGGCCAGAAGGCCACGGGTGCGCTTGGACGAAGCGATGAGTTCGTCGCGGCTGTCGCCGATGGGCACCACCCGAACGGACAGATCGGTCACGCCGGCGTCGGCGAAAGCCTGGAGCCGTTTCCTGATGCTCGGCTCGCTTCCGGCCACCAGGATGTCGCCGACACTGCGGGCGTCACCCTGGTCCAGCAACCGTTGGTAGTTCGGCGAGACCTCGGCCTCGGCCAGGATCCGGTTGGTCCGAGCCACGGCCACCTCGACCTCATCGTCGCCACACAGGCACACCGGAATGCCGGCCACCACCCGGGGAGCGGGCCGACCGGCCGCCTCGGCCGCCCGGACCAGGTTGGGGACGACGTAGGAGCCGATGGCCCGCTCGTCGGCCATCCACAGGATGGTGCCGTCGGTCCGCTCGCCACACAGTTTGAGCATGAGCGGGCCGAGGGCGGCCAGCAGGACCGGCGTGGGGGTGATGTCGGTGATGTCGATGCGGATTGTGGACCCGGAAGCGCCCGTTCTCGACATCGACGGTCCCGGGCCCGCCAGGGCCTGGTCGAGCACGTCGAGGTAGGCCCGCATGGTGGCCACCGGCTGCTCGTAGGGAAGGCCGAGCATCTCGTCGATGACCCAGTGGTGGGACACGCCCAGGCCGACGGCCAGCCGCCCCTGGCACACGGCCTGGACCGACAGGATCTGTTGGGCCAGGGCGATCGGATGTCGGGGCTGGACCGGCACCACCGCCGTGCCGATCTCGATGCGGCTGGTCTGGCCGGCCACCACGGTGGCCGCCGTCAGGGCATCGAACTCGTCGGGGATCTGGGGGATCCAGACGGTGGACAGACCCGACCTCCTCGGCCCAGCGGGCGTCGGCCTGCGAGCCGCTCCACCTTGCTCCGGTAGCGCCCACGCTCGGGGCCGACCATCAGGCCGATGCGCATACCCACATCCCTTCATGCTGGCCTACCCACCGATAACTTACTTCTGTAATTTCTACAGTGCGAGTCTCACAGGATGGTAAGACTGTGCCGTCGAGCGTGACCGGAGGCCAGGCGGCTGCGCCGACTACTTGGCCGTGAACCGCAGAGCCCCGTCGAGCCTTATGTTCTCGCCGTTGAGGTAGGGATTGCGGACGATCGACTCCACCAGCAGGGCGAACTCCTCCGGATAGCCCATCCGCTTGGGGAACACGATCCCGGTGGCCGGATCCTCCTTGAGGTGCTCGATGGCACCGAGCATGAGCGGCGTCCCCATCACCCCCGGGGCGATGGCGCACACCCGGACACCGATGGGGGCCAGGTCCCGGGCCATGGGCAGCGTCATGCCCAAGATGGCCGCCTTGGCCGCTCCGTAGGCCACCTGTCCGCTCTTGCCCTCCATGCCGGCGATCGAGGCCGTGTTGACGACCACGCCACGCTGGCCGTCGGCATCGGGCTCGCTGTCCCCCATGGCGGCGGCCACCAAACGGGTGGTGTTGAAGGTCCCGATGGCGTTCATCTCCATGGTCTGGACGAAGGACTCCTTGTCGTGGGGCACCCCGCCCCGGCCGACGGTGCGACCGCCTCCCACCCCACCGCCGGCCACGTTGACCAGGATGCCGAGCGGCCCGAGGGATCGGGCCGCGTCGATGGCGCCGACCACATCGTCGTCATCGGTCACATCCCCGGCGGCGGCAGCCACGCCCTCACCCAGTTCGGCGGCCAACGCCCCGGCCCGGTCGCCATCGTGGTCGAAGACGACCACCCGTGCACCGATATCCACCAGCCGACGGACGGTGGCCGCCCCCAGCCCACCGGCGCCGCCGGTGACGATGGCCGAACGTCCCTGTACCTGCATCCCTGGCCTCCTCCTCGACGAGTCGGGAGACGATGGCTCGTGCCCGTCCCGGACCCGAGGCTCGGTGCTGCCCGTATCGCTCTCCGGCTGACGATAACTATCATCTCGATTGAGCACAACTTCACTTCCACCTCGTCCGACCAGCGAAGGCTCTCCGACGAAACGCTATTATCGCGGCCAGCGCCAGCCGGCCAGGACCAGCTGTCGCCCTCACCGGTGGGCCCGGTCTTTCGACCGCACCGAGCGAGCACGTCCAACCGCGCTGGCCCGGCCAAACACGGCCCGAACAAGAGGAGAACAGCGTGGCCGACACGCCGAAGGTCCACCCCGGAGACCGGATGCTCATCGACGGAAGCTGGTCGACGCGGCCTCGGGACGACGTTCGAGAACGTCAACCCGGCCACCGAGGAGGTGCTGGGCCAGGTCACCGACGCCTCCGTCGCCGACATGGAGCGTCGCCATCGCCGCGGCCCGGCCGGCCTTCGACGAGACCGACTGGTCCACCAACCGCTCATTCCGGCAGCACTGCCTCGTGCAGCTGCAACAGGCCCTGGCGGCCCAGCGGGAAGAGCTGCGCGAGCAGCTCATCTTGGAAGTCGGGCTGCCCTCGCATGCTCACCGCCGGGCCCCAGCTCGATGTCGCCCCTCGACGGCGCCATCACCTACCCGGCCCAGCTCATCGACGACTTCGCCTGGGAGACGGACCTCCCCGTCACACAAGACTTGCGGGGCAACATCAACGCCAGCGGATCTCGAAAGAGCCGGTCGGGCGTGGTCGGCGCCATCGTGCCCTGGAACTATCCCTTCGAGGTGACGTTGACCAAGCTGGCCCAGGCCCTGGCCACCGGCAATACCGTGGTTCTCAAGCCCGCACCCGACACGCCCTGGAACGCCACCTTGCTCGGCCGCATCGTGGCCGAGCAGACCGACATCCCCGCCGGCGTGCTCAACATCGTCACCTCCTCGGATCACCTGGTGGGCGAGGAGCTCACCCTCTCGCCCCTGGTCGACCTCATCTCGTTCACCGGTTCGACAGCCGTCGGCAAACGGATCATGGAGAAGGGGGCAGCCACCATCAAGCGGCTGTTCCTCGAGCTCGGCGGCAAGTCGGCCACCATCGTGCTCGATGATGCCGACTTCGCCACCGCCATGCTGTGGGCCTGGCCGTCTGCTCGCACGCCGGCCAGGGCTGCGCCATCCCCACCCGGATGCTGCTGCCCCGGTCCCGCTACGACGAAGGCGTCGAACTGCTCACGCAGTTCTGTGCGGTGTGCCTTGCGGCGACCCGCAGCGTCCGGACGTGATCATGGGCCCGGTCATTTCCGAGAAGCAACGCAGCGCATCCTCGGCTACATCGAGAAGGGGGTGGCGGAGGGCGCCACGCTGGCCCTGGGCGGCGAGCCGCCCACGAGCACCTGGACAAGGGCTGGTTCGTCGAGCCGACCCTGTTCACCGACGTGGACAACTCCATGACCATCGCCCGGGAGGAGATCTTCGGCCCGGTGCTCGTCGTGATCCCCTTCGAGGACGACGACGACGCCGTCCGGATCGCCAACGACAGCAACTACGGGCTGGGTGGTGGCGTGTTGTCCGGCATCCCTCGATCGGGCGCTGGCCGTGGCCGACGGTGCGCACCGGCATCATGAGCGTCAACGGCGGGATGGCCTATGGCGCCGACCTCCCCTTCGGCGGCTTCAAGTAGAGCGGCATCGGACGACAGAACGGCTCGATCGGCTTCGACCAGTACCTGGAGACCAAGTCCCTGGCCTGGCCGGCAGTCTGAGACCCGTCTCCTGTCCCGCACGGTGTCCCGCACGGTGGAGACCGCACGGTGGTCCCGCACGGTGGAGACCGCAGTGGAGACCGGACCCCCCGGACGGGCGGGTCGGAGGGCCGGACGGGCCTCCTATCTATGGTTAGTAACGTCGCCCCACCCGCCCGCCGGATGACCAGAACCCATCGGTGACCCAGAAACGGAGCATCGCTTGTTGTTGACCCTCGAACCCGACCAGCAGCTCTTCGCCGACACCACGGCCCGGCTCCTCGGGGAGCTGGTCCCCGTCCAGGAGCTGCGTCGGTTGCGCCACGATCCGGACGGTTTCGACGCCGCGTACTGGCGGCGCGGCTGCGAGCTCGGCTGGACCTCCCTTCTGGTCAGTGAGGAACGGGGCGGAGGCTCGATCAGTGCACAGGGACTGGTCGACCTCTCACTGGTCGCTTACGAGTTCGGGCGCCGGGCCGCGCCGGGGCCGCTGCTCGCCACCAACGTGGTGGCCTGTGCTCTGAGCGATGCCGGGGGGAGCGCCCATCAATCGGTCATCGACGGCCTGCTGTCGGGTACGTCGATGGCTACATGGTGCTTCGGGGAGCCACGCCCCAACGATCGGCTGGGCCCGTTCTCGCTGGACATTGCCGTCGAGGGCGACGAAGTGGTGGTCAACGGCACCAAGCAACCGGTCGAATCGGGCAGCCGGGCCGATCACCTCCTGGTGTCGGGTCGCACCGGGGCCGGGCAGACCCAAGTTCTGGTTCCGGCCGGCACGGCAGGTGTGTCGGTCATCCCCATGCACTCCCTCGACATGACCCGACGTTTCTCGGTCATCCGATTCGATGACGTCCGGGTCCCCCGGGCCGCCGTCATCGGCCAGGTCGAAGAAGCCGGAGAGCAGATCGAAAGACAGCTGGCCGTCGCCCTGGCCATCCTCAACGCCGAGGCGGTCGGGGCGATGCAGGCGGCGTTCGACATGACCGTCGAGTGGGCCTTCGACCGGTACTCCTTCGGCCGGCCGCTGGCCTCCTACCAGGAGCTCAAGCACCGCTTTGCCGACATGAAGACCTGGCTCGAGGCCGAGCCACGCCATCAGCGATGCCGCCGTCGAGGCGGTCGCCGCCGGATCGCCCGACGCCGACGAGCTGTCTGGCCGCGGCCAAGTCCTTCATCGGCGACTACGGGAGCGAGCTGCATGCAGGACTGCGTGCAGATCCACGGTGGCATCGGCGTGACCTTCGAGCACGACCTCCACCTCTACCTGCGTCGGCACACCGTCAACCGCGCCCTCTACGGGCACGCCGGCCGAACATCGCCAGCGCCTGGCCGACTGACTGACCAGCGCCAGCAGGTCCGCGGCATGACGACGTGGCCACCGGAGAGGATCTCGAAAGTTTCCGGCAGCGGGCCCGGGACTTCATCGCAGGCCAACCTGCGCCCGGTATCGACCCGGCGACCATCGGCGCCCTGCGCAACAACCGGACCGACGAGGAAGAGCTGGCCCAGGTCGCCCGCGACCGGCGAGGTCCAACGGATGCTCTTCGACGCCGGGCTGGCCGGCATCTGCTTCCCGCGCCGAGTACGGCGGGCCAGGGCCTGACCCCGGAGCACCAGCGCGTCCTCAACGACGAGCTGGCCGGCTACGAGTTTCCCGCCTGCGGCTCCAGGCCCCGACGCTCTCGCCCTGCGCCGCCGTGCTCCTCGACTTCGGCACCGAGGAGCAGAAGCGGCGCACATCCCGGCCATCCTGAGGGGCGAGGAGATCTGGATGCAGTTCCTCTCCGAGCCGAGCGGCGGATCCGATGTCGCCGGCGCGCTGACCACGTGCCGTGCGCGACGGCGATGAGTGGGTGCTCAACGGCTCGAAGATCTGGACCACCGGGCGCCTGGTGGTCCGACTGGGGGCTGTGCCTGGCCCGGACCAACTGGGACGTGCCGAAGCACCGCGGCCTGACCGTGTTCATGCTCCCGATCCGCCAGCCCGGGCGTCGAAGTCCACCGCATCGAGATGCTCAACGGCTCCAAGGAGTTCTGCCAGGAGTTCATGACCGACGTCGGGTGCCCGACTCGGATCGCCTCGGTGACGTCGACGACGGATGGACCGTCGGCACCCGCTGGATGTTCCACGAGCGCATGCTGACCAACTCGCCCCTGGTGACCGTGCCTCGGCTTCGGCAATGTCCACCGGCAAGGGCACCATTGGTGAATAGTCGCCCGCGACACCGGTCGGAGCGCTGACCCGCTGGCCCGTGACCTGATCGGCCAGGCCCGGCATCTCGAGGTGGTCGGCCGACAGCTTCGCCTACGCATCGGGAGCGGTATCGTCTCCGGCGCCCTGCCCGATCAGTCGGCTGCCATCGGCCGTCTCTTCGACGGGGTGGCTTCCACCCGCAGTCGCGGACCATCGCCTTCGAGATCGCCGGCGCCGCCGGAGCGGCCTGGACCGAACACGACGGCGAACTGGGCTGTGCGGTCCGACTACCTGATGCGACAGGTCCCCATTGGCGGTGGCACCACGGAAATGGCCCGCAATGTCATCAGCGAACGGGTGCTCGGGATGCCTCGAGAACCTGCCCTCGACAAGGATGTCGCCTTCCGGGACGTGCCGCGGGGGCCATCGCCCACTGCCTGACCGGCGACGACCCGCCGAGACGGCGTCACATCCCCTGGCGCTGCAGGAGCAGCACACCGGACGGCGCCCCGCCCCCGGAGGTCACGACGGCCGTGGTGGCCTCGGCGACCTGCCGCGCGCCCGCCTCACGACGCAGTTGGGTGACGGCCTCGTACAGGAAGCCGAACCCGTGGGTGCGCCCCTCGGACAGCTGCCCGCCGTGGGGATTGACGGGCAGTTCGCCGCCGAGCGCGATGCGCCGACCGCCGTCGAGCCAGTCGCTGGCCTCGCCGAACCCGCAGAACCCGAGAGCCTCCAGCCACGAGATGGCGTTGAAGGTGAAGCCGTCGTAGAGCAGGGCCACATCGACATCGGCGGGCCGTGAGGCTCGTCCTCGACCACAGGTGCGCCGCCTGTCCCAGCACCTGGGGCTCGTGGGTGATCGTGCCCTGGTCCCACGACACCCGTTCGGTGATCTGGGTGCCGACGGCCTCGATGCGGATCGCCGGCTGGGGCAGGTCGCCGGCCACCGACGGCGTCGGACACGATGACGGCGATCGACGCGTCGCACGGGACGTCGCAGTCGTACAGCCCGAAGGGCGAGGTGATGGGCCGGGCCGACAGGTAGTCGTCCATGGTCATCGGGTCCCGGTAGATCGCCACCGGATTGCAGGCCGGCGTTGGCCCGACCGTTGAGGGCGATCCGGCCCAGCATCTCCCGGGTCGCGCCGTAGCGGTGGAGGTACTGATTGGCGTTCATGGCGATCCAGTTGGCCGCCGACATGGCGCCGAAGGGGGCACGCCAGGCCATCGGGCCCGAGACGCGGCCGCCCCCCGCGCCGCCGAGACGGAGGGCGGCGTAGGTGGACTCCCAGACGGTGCGGAAGCACAGGACGTGACGGCACAGGCCCGAGGCCACCGCCAGCATGGCGGCGATGACCGAACCGCCCGGGCCGGGCAGGTCGCCGCCCCCGTTGATCCAGGTGGGTGGAGCCGCAGCGCCTCCTCGACGGCGGTGACGCCGCCCTCGCTCATGCCCATCGACGCCGGCCCCGGATAGGTCGAGAGCCCGTCGATGTCGTCGAGTTCCAGCCCGGCATCGGCCACGGCCGCCAGGCAGGCGTCGACGGTCAGCGACAGCGGGTCGACCATCAGCCGCCGACCGAGGGCCGAGCGCCCGATGCCCGAGAGCACGGACCGGTGCTCGAAGCGATCGTCGCCCGAGCGGGCCCGCGGCACCGGGCGCGCGGGCTCGGGCACGCGGTCGTCGGCCGTCGGCGCCCCGGTGAGCTCGAAGAGCGGCAGCCACACGTCCTCGTGGTGTTCGAAGCGGACGGCGACCTCCTGGCCGATGTGCGACCTCGGCCGGGTCGCATCCGACGATGTTGGTGGTCAGCCGGACGCCGGGGTCCTCGGCCAACGCCACGACGGCGATGGCATAGGGCGGATCGAAATCGGGCAGCCAATGGTGGTGGTTGACCGTGTAGCCGACGACGGTGCCCCGGCCCGAGACCACCGTCGGGTCCCACGACGGCTGCGGCAGACGGGGCAGATGGGCACCGGTGGATGGACCAGCGTGGCGCATCCGTGCAGCCCTGGATGCGCAGACTGACCGTCGGCTCCCGACGTCCAGAACCACTCGGTGGCCGGCGTCAGCTCGGGGAGCGGCCTCACCGATGGCTCCCGGTACCGGCGATCCTGGCCGAGGATGGCGATGATCTGGGGCAGGTCCACCGTGGTGCGGATGCCGGGTGCGGCGCGCGCACACGAACGGCACGGCGTTGACGGCCCGGTTGGCCGTGTAGCCCGGCGTCCACTCCGCCCATGTCTCGAGGGGGACGGCGAACCGCATCTCGATGTCCAAGGGGGCGTCGCCGCCACCGACAGCCGCCAGCCGGTGGGGCGCAGGTCCCAGGCCGGCTCGAGGTCCGGTGGTGCAGTACCACGTGGCGATGAAACTCAGGAACGGCTCGGCCGTCCCGCATCCCGGTCACCCGCATCCGCTGGCCGCCACCGTGCCGGCCTCAATGGTTCCGGCGGCGATGTCGGTGGTCCGGCTGGCCACCGCCACCTCTCCGCTGGCCTCCACCGAGTCGAGCGGGAGGCCGAGAGCGCCTCCGCCACCAGGCGCAGCGACGGCCCGAAGCTCTGGGCCCCGTAGGACCAGCGGCCGTGGTCGAACGCGCCGGGTCGCGTGCCGAAGCCCATCAGATCGAACAGCAACTCGGGCGAGTCGCGCTGGGACAGGTCGGCGAACTCCTCGATGACCAGGCTGTCGAGCCGCCGCTGGATCGAGGTCAGGACCAGCGGGACGGCCTCGGAGATGAACCCGGGACTGCTGCCGGTGCTGTGGATCGAGGTGCCGCCCTGCCGGCAGGCCGCCTCGACCCGCTGCCGGACGGTCGGGTCCATGCTGGCCGGATGGTGGAACTCGCCCCGGGTGGTGACGATGTTGGCCCCGGACTCGAGCAGCCGGCACACGTCTCGACGTCGAACTGGCGGCGGCATGTACAGCACGCAGTCGGCCCCGAGGGCGAGGATGTCGTCGATGTCGTCGGTGGCCACGACCCCGGTGGGCGCGAGGCCCGCACAGCTCGCCGGCATCCCGTCCCACCTTGTCCGGCGCGTACACGTACAGCCCGGCCAGCGTCAAGTCGGGGTGCTCGATGACGCCGCGCAGCGACCGGGAGCCGATGTTGCCGGTGGCCCACTGGACCACCCGGTAGGGCCCGGTCACTGTTACTCCCCGCCCCCGTCCTGACCGCGTCACAAGACCGGATCGACCCGGCCGGCCAACGACGCCTTGTAGAGCACGTTGGCGGCGAGCCGCATGTGGGCGGCATCGACCAGCTTCCCGTCGCGGCCGATGGCGCCCACGCCCTCGGCCTCGGACCGGCGGTAGATCGCAAGGGACTCCCGGGCCTCCGCGATCTCTTTCGCGGTCGGGGCGAAGACCTTGTTGGCGATGGCGATCTGGTCGGGATGGATCGCCCACTTGCCGTCGAAGCCCAGCAGGCTGGCGTGCACCGCCGAACGCCGGTAGCCCTCGGGGTCCTGTGTAGGCCGGGATAGGGCGCGTCGATGGCGTCGATGCCGGCCGCCCGTGCCGCCGCCAGGACCTGGACCCGGGCGAAGTGCCAGAAGTCGCCGGGGTACTCGCTCGACCGGGTCGAAGTTGCCGTCGACCCGGGCGCGCAGCGAGGCCGAGAGATCGCCGGCCCCGAAGATGATCGCCTCGAGCCGGTCGCTGGCGCCGGCGATCTCGGCGGCGTTGGCCAGCCCTTCGGCCTCCTCGATCAGCACTTCGAGGCCGATGCGCTTGGTCAGCCCCAGCTTGGTCTCGAGCTGGGTGAGGAGCACGTCGACCCACCAGACGTCGCGGGCCGATCGGGCCTTGGGCACGATGAGCACGTCGAGCTGCTCCCGCGCGCCGGTGACCACCTCGATGATGTCGCCGTGGCACCACGGCGTGTCCAGGCCGTTGACCCGGACGGCCCGGACGGTGCGACCCCAGTCGCAACCGGTCAGGGCGTCGACCGCGGTCCCCCGGGCCGCCTCCTTGGCCACCGGGGCGCAGGCGTCCTCGAGGTCGAGGAAGACCAGATCGGCACCGGAGGCGGCCGCCTTCTCGCACATCCGCTCGCTGCTGGCCGGCGTGGCCAGCTCCGATCGTCGGGCCCGGGGTCCCGCACGGTTGCCTCCGTGGCATGTGCGGTCAAATGATCCCCGCGGCCCGCAGGGCGTCGAGCCGCTCGGGGTCGATGCCGAGCAGGTCACCGAAGACCGTCGTCGTTGTCCGCCCCGAGGCTGCCGGCCCAGGTGGGTGATCCGGCCCGGCGTCTCCGACAGGACCGCCACCGGGCGCCTGCACGGTCATCGGGCCGAGGTCGGGGTCGTCCACCGGCACGAAGGTCCCCCTGGCCCGCAGGTGCTCGTCGGCCAGCAACTGCTCGGCGTCGTAGACCGGCGCGGCCGCCACCGAGGCCGCCTCGAAGACGGCCATGGCCTCGTCCAGGGTGCGCTGGCCGATCCACTCGGCCACCAGCCCGTCGACCTCCAGGGCCCGCCGCTGCCGGGGCAACGGGTCGACGTAGTCGGGGTTCGTCGGCCAGGTCCGGCCGGTCGATGGCCCGATAGACCCGGACGCGATGTTGGGGGAGGCGCTGGAGATGGCCAGCCACTTGTCGTCGGCCGTCCGGTAGGCATTGCGCGGCGCGCTGGCGTCGAACCGGTTGCCCACCCGGCCGGCGACCTTCCCCAGCTGGTCGTAGGCCAGGGTGGAGGACTCGATGAGGCGGGCCAGCGGCTCGATCAGATTGACGTCGACCAGTTGCCCGCCGCCGCCGTGGACGTCGCGGTGGTACAGGGCCATCATGACGGCGTAGGTGGCCGCCAGTGCGGCCACACCGTCGGCCAGCATGAACGGCGGCAGGGTGGGAGGACCGTCGGGCTGCCCGGTCAGGTGGGCGAATCCGCTCATGGCCTCGGCCAGGGTCCCGAACCCGGGCCGGTCGCTCTTGGGCCCACCCCGCCCGTACCCGCTCACGTGGAGCATGACCAGGCGGGGATGCCGCTGGTGGACCGACTCGTAGTCGATCCCCCATCGGCCCAGCGCGCTGGGTCGGTTGTTGATGATCAGCACGTCGCTCCGTCGAGAAGAGCGTGGAACAGACTCCTGACCGTCGGCCTGTCGGAGATCCAGGGTGACGCAGCGCTTGTTGCGGCTCATGCTCTTCCACACCAGCCCGATCTCGTCCTTGCGGTCGCCCCAGGTCCGCAGCGGATCGCCGGCCCCGGGCTGCTCCACCTTGATGACGTCGGCCCCGAACTCGCCCATGGCCGTGGCCACCAGCGGTCCGGCGGCCAGGGTGGCCGCGTCCACCACCCGTATGCCGTCAGCGGCCCGGCTGCATTCAGGCACTGTGCACCGATGCGGGGCGGGCCAGACCGAGGGTGTCGCGCAGGGTGGCCCCGGTGTAGCGGTCACGGAACACCCCGCGGCGCTGGAGCTCGGGCACCACCAGCCGGACCACGTCCTCGTAGGCCCCGGGGCAGTGGGTGGCCGCCACCACGAAGCCGTCGCAGGCCCCGGCCTCGAGCCACTCCTCCATCTGATCGGCCACCTCCGGCCCGGTGCCGACGAAGCGGGGCCCCTGGAGCAGGGTGGCCCGGTGACCGGCCAGGTCGGCCAACGTCACCGTGTCCCCGCCGATGTGGGTACGCAGGTTCTGCACCAGACCCGCGGATGCCCGACACCGAACCGATGAGCTCGTCGGTGATGGGGGCGTCGATGGCCATCCCCGAGAAGTCGTAGTTCATCAGCTCCGACAAGAGGACCAGCGAGGCCTGCGGATCGACCAGCGAGTGGAGGAAGAGGTCCTCGCGCTCGACGGCGTGGGCGTGGGATTCACCCACCACGGTGTAGACCATCGGCAGCATCTTCACCGTCTCGGGGTCACGCCCGGCGGCGGCGATCGATTCCTTCTGTTTCTTGTAATGGGCGAGGGCGATCTCCATGTCGGGGTCGCCGGTGAAGATCAGCTCGGCCCAGCGGGCGGCGAACTCCTGACCCCGACCCGACGATCCGGCCTGGAGGAGCACCGGCCGGCCCTGGGGTGACCGGGGCACGGTCAGCGGTCCGCGGGCGCTGAACCATTTGCCCTCATGACCCAGTTCGTGGACCTTGTCGGGATCGGCGAAGGTGCCGCTGGCCCGGTCGAGGACCAGGGCTGTCGTCCTCCCAGGTGTCCCACAGGCCGGTCGCCACCTCGAGGAACTCGTCGGCCCGGTCGTAGCGGGCATCGTGGGCCAGGTGCTCCTTCGAACCCGTAGTTCTGGGCCTCGCTGTCGTTGACCGAGGTCACGATGTTCCAGGCCGCCCGCCCCCCGGACAGGTGGTCGAGGGTGGCGAAGGTCCGGGCCACGTGGAAAGGCGAGTAGTAGGTGGTCGAGTAGGTGGCGCCCAGCCCGATCCGCTCCGTGGCCCCGGCCACCACGCCCAGGACGATGCTCAGGTCCAACTTCACCGGTCGGGCCCCCAGACGGACGGCGTCGGACACCGATCCTCCGTAGATCCCGGGCATGGCCAGCCGGTCGTCGAAGAACATCATGTCGAAGCACCCCTCTTCGAGGGTCCGACCCAACTTGGCGTAGTACGCGGCGGTCAGGAATCCGTGCTCGGTGGCCGGGTGGCGCCACGATCCGGCATAGACGGTCGTGCTCCCCGCCTGCATGAATCCCACCAACGACATCTGCCGTTTGTCCATGGTGATCCGACCGCTCCTCTTTGTCCTTGCCTGGCGCCTGGTCCGGTACTGGCGCCAGTCTGTCCTAAAATGTAATATCTGATATGCCAGATTTCAAATCGATCGGCGGTACTGTCCGGGCCCGGGCCGCCGGCGAACTGCGGGACCGGATCCTCACCGGTCGGCTCCGGGCCGGCTCCCGCCTCGATCTGGACCAGATCACCCGGGAGTTCGGGACCAGTCGCACCCCGGTCCGCGAGGCCCTCCTCGAGCTCTCCTACGAGGGACTGGTCACCGTCACCCCCCGGAGCGGGATCACCGTGGTGGGCATCACCCCCGAGGACGCCGTGGACAATTTCGCCGTGTTGGCCGCGCTGGCCGGCAAGGCGGCGCAGTGGGCCACCGACCGGATCACCCCCCCGGAGAGGGATGCCCTGCACGATCTGGCCGCCGCCATCGGTGGAGCGGAGGATGTGGTGGCCGCCAATTGGCGCTTCCATCGAGCCCTCAACCTGGCCTCGGGATCGCCGCGCCTGTTGACCTACCTGCGCCAGGCCGTCCGGGCCGTACCGGCCAGCTACTTCGAGCTCTTTCCCGAAAAGGTCGGCCAGAGCCGGGACGACCACGCCCTCCTGCTCGACGCCATCGACCGGGGCGATGCCGACGGGGCCCGGATCCTCAACGAGTCACATGTCCTCGACGCCGGCGCCGCCCTGGGCGACTGGTTGCGGGCCCGGAGCCGGGATGAGGAGCTCGAGGCGGCCGGAACCTGAGCGGCCGGGCCGGATCGGGCCGGACCTTCAGGTTCCGGCGGCGGCCACCGCCCGGCGGGCCCGTACCCGGTACCCCTCGAGCTTCTCGTCGGCCGTCCGCACCCGCGTGCTGCGAGACATGACCGACACGTCGTGGCCCACGGCCCGGGCTCGGAGGGCGCCCACCGTGGCCTCCTCCGGCGCAATGCGGGTGAAGGGGTCGAACGAATACCAGCGCATGGCGTTCTGGTGGCTCATTCTGGCGATGTGGTCCTCGGGCACGGCGTACCTGGTGAACTCGGCCATCAACTCCTCGGGAGCCTCGGGCCACATCGAATCGCTGTGGGGGTAGTCGGCCTCCCAGGCCATGTTGTCGACGCCGATGCGCTCACGAAGCTCGATCCCCACCGGATCGCTGATGAAACAGGTCAGGAAATGCTGGCGGAAGACCTCGCTCGGGAGACGACCGCCGAAATCCTGGAGGGTCCAGGCGCGGTGCATCTCGAAGGTCCGGTCGACCCTCTCCAGGAAGTAGGGGATCCAGCCGGTCCCACCTTCGGACAGGGCCACCCGGAGATCGGGGAATTTCTTCAACACCCGTGACCACAGGAGATCGGCCGCCGCCGACTGGATGTTCATGGGTTGCAGGGTGATCATCACATCGGGCGGTGAGTCGACCGCCGGGATGGAGAGCCGACCGGAGGATCCGAGGTGGATGGAGAGCACCGTCCCGGTGTCACAACAGGCCCGCCAGACCGGGTCCCAGTACTCGTCGTGGAAGCTCGGGTAGCCGAGGGCGGCCGGGTTTTCGGTGAAGCTGAGCGAATGACAACCCTTGGCTGCCACCCGCCGGATCTCGTCGGCCGTGCCCTCGACATCCCAGATGACCGGGACGGCCATCGGTATGAAGCGTTCCGGATAGGCCCCGCACCATTCATCGATGTGCCAGTCGTTGTAGGCGCGCACCAGGGCCGCCGACAGCTCGGGATCGTCGCTGGCGAAGACCCGGGCGGTGAAGGTCGGAAAGGAGGGGAAGTTCATGGAGGCCAGAACGCCTCCGGCGTCCATGTCCTTGACTCGCTCGTGCACGTCGTAACAGCCCGGTCGCACCTCGTCGAGACTCTGTGGTTCGAGGCCGTACTCCTCGCGGGGGCGCCCGGCCACCGCGTTGAGGGCGGCCGTCTCCATCACCACTTGGCCGAATACCCAGACGTCCGACCCCTCCTCGTTGCGGACCAGTTTGGGCGCCCGGTCCTGGTACCTGGGAGCCAGGTGGTTCACGAACAGATCGGGCGGTTCGATGATGTGGTCATCGACGCTGATCAGGATGAGGTCATCGGTCTGGCTCATGGGCTTCCCTCCCGAGAATGCCCCTCTCCGGAGCACGCAATCAGCCTATATGAGAGGGGACTCCTCCGCCGTCCCCACCTGGTGGCCGACGGCCCTGCGGCCACCGGTCCGGTTGGGGCCCGGGCCCGCCCAGGGCCCAGCCCGACCTGGCCTCCACGCCGCTCAGCCTGCAGACATCCACCACCGGAACGGGACAATCACCCTAACAGAACGCCATGCACCAAAGTGGGGGCCAAGCTATAGTCTCGCCAGACGCAGGCGGGTAGCGACATTCTCGCTCGGAGCAAGGGGGAATTGGTGACAAACCCAGTTCGGGCCGTAAACCCGCTTCGGGCGGGAGACAGCGGGCACGGTCGGCTCCGGACCTCCAGCCGCCACCGGCCCCGCCGGTGCCGCTCTTGACGGGTCACTGAGGGAACGGTCGATGCTGCAGTACATATTGGCCGGGCTGGCGCTGGGCTCAATCTACGCCGTGGCCTCGGCCGGACTGGTCGTCACCTTCGTGTCGACCGGAGTCCTCAACTTCGCCTTCGGCTCCATGGCCTTCGTCATCGCCCGTTTCTATTACTGGCTCAACACCCAGCACGGGTGGACGACGGCCAACGCCGGACTGCTGTCGCTGCTGGTCGTGGCGCCCCTGCTGGGGGTGTTCCTCTACGCCGTGCTGTTCCGTTTCATCCGCGACAAGTCCACTCTGATCAAGATCGTGGTCACCGTGGGGCTGTCGGTGGCTCTGCCGCCGGTGGCCGATCTCATCTTCGGCTCCCAGACCATCGCCACCGCACCCGGGCTGGCCCTCACCTCCGACCAACCGTTCCATTTCCTCGGTGCTCCGGTGACCACCGATCAGATCATCACCTACGGCTTCGTGCTCTTCATCGTGCTGGTGGGCACGGTCATCCTCCGGCTCACCCGGGTGGGCCTCTTCGTCCGGGCCAGTGTCGACTCCGAGTCCATGACCTCGCTGTCGGGCACCAATCCGGGACGGATAGCGGTCGGCGTCTGGGCGGTCAGCACCATGTTGGCCGGCCTGGCCGGCATCCTGGTGGCACCGACCAACGGATTGACGACGATCGGGATGGCCACGCTGATGGCGGCCGCCTTCGCCGCCGTGGTGGCGGCACGGCTGCGTTCGCTGGTCGGAGCCGTGCTCATTTCGCTGGCCATGGGGGTGGTCACCGACGTGGTCCAGGAGTACCTGCCGCCTTCCAGTTCCTTCACCGCCGCCATCATCCCGAGCATTCCGTTCGCCTTCATCCTCGTCTTCCTGGTCATCTACCTTCTGCGCTCGGGCCACGTGGCCGACGAGGCCCAGACGGGCGGCCCCTTGGACCAGGCCATCCGTCCGGCCGACCACGACGCTCCCCTTCCCGTCTCGTTGGCCGATGACGCCACTTCGCGCCGAGTCTCGGCCGTCCTCTCGTTCCTTCCCCTGGCCGCGGTGGCCCTGGTCCCACTGATCTTCAACGGCTCGCCCTACTGGTTGGGGTTGGTGGCCGGGGGGATGTGTTACGCCATCGCCTTCCTGTCCTTCACGGTGGTAACCGGTGAGGGCGGCATGTTGTGGTTGTCCCAGGTCGTCTTCGCCGGCGGGGGCGCCATCGCCGCCGCCCAATTCGTGCTGTTGTGGCATCTCCCCGTGCTGGTGGCCGTCGTGCTCGGCGGGATAACCATGGCCGTCGTCGGAGCCATCATCGGCCTACTCACCATCCGCCTCGGCGACCTCTACGTGGCCCTGGTCACCCTCAGCTTCGGGCTTCTGGTCGAGACGCTCATCTTCACCCTCAACCCTTTTACCCAGGGCGGGCTGGGCGTGACCCTCAACCGACCGGATTTCGCCGGGGGCAATCTGGCCTTCTCCTACCTGGCCCTGGTCGTCTTCCTCATCTTCGCCGCCCTCCTGGTCAACCTGCGTCGTTCCACCAGCGGGCTGGCCCTCCGGGCCGTGCGGGACAGCGAGGCGGCGGCCCGGACCCTGGGCGTGAGCGTTGTCCAGGTCAAGGTCATCGTGGGCGCGCTGGGTGCCTTCGTGGCCGGGGTGGGCGGGGCCTTTCTGGCCATGGACGTAGGCGTGGCCCAGCCGTCCTCTTTCGAGACGTTCGCCGGACTGGTCTGGCTGGCCGTCGTGGTCACGCTGGGGGTCCGCTCCATCGCCGGCGCCGCCATCGCCGGGTTGGTATTCGCCCTCCTGCCCGGCGTCTTCCAGATCTATGTGCCCGTTCGATGGGCGGAAGTGCCCGCCATCCTCTTCGGGCTGGGAGCCATCTCGGTGGCCAGAGATCCGGACGGCATCGTGGTCAAGACCGGTCGGCAGCTGCGCCAACTGATCACCATGTTGTTGTCGTCACCACACCGGAGGACCGAAACGGTAACCACGGCGTCCTCGGTCCCCGGAGTCGGATCATGAGTGGGGCAGAGGAACCAGTGGTGCCCCGTCTGGCCTGTAGCGGGGTGACGGTCCGGTTCGGCGGCCTGGTGGCCGTAGACGACGTCACCGTCACCGTTCCCCCACGGCAGCTGGTCGGTCTGGTCGGGCCCAACGGAGCCGGCAAGAGCACCTTGTTCGGGGTGCTCTCCGGCCTGATCCGGCCCTCGCAGGGCACCGTCCTCCTCGACGGCGAGGACGTCACCCACGCGTCGCCCCAGACGCGGGCCGAGCGCGGCCTGGCTCGCACTTTCCAACACCCGGAGATCTTCAGCGGCCTGACCGTCCGCCAGCACCTGGTGCTGGCCCACCGCACCCGTACGGCCAAGCGGAGGATCTGGTCCGACCTCTTCACGCTGGGAAGTCTCCGACCCGTGGACCCGATCGAAAAGACACTGGTCGACGACCTCATCGACTCCCTGGGGCTGGGCCCGGTGGCCGATCGACTGGCCATCGGTCTACCCCTCGGGGTCTCGCGGCGGGTCGAGCTGGGTCGGGCCCTGGCCACGTCACCCACGGTCCTGTTGCTCGACGAGCCGTCCTCCGGCCTCGACTCGTCCGAAACCGGTGAGTTCGAGGTCACCCTGCGGCGCATGGCCAACGACCATGGGGTGTCGGTGCTGATCGTCGAGCACGATGTCGAGCTGGTCATGCGCCTCTGTCAGTCGATCTACGTTCTCGACTTCGGGGTTCTCATCGCCGGCGGTGCGCCCGACGAGATTCGCCGCGACCGGCGGGTACAGGCGGCCTACCTGGGCGAGGAGATGGTGGCGCCGGAAGCCGACGACGGGGCCGGACCGGCATCAACCGACTCGGCCGCGGGAACCGATACCGGGCCCACCCCGGCGCTGGCCGTACCCGCCTCCACCGGCCCGCCGGGTCGCTCGACCACGCTCATCGTCGAGGACCTGTGCGTCCACTACGGGCAGGCCATGGCCGTGTCCAAGACCTCCTTCACCGTCGAACGGGGACACGCCCTGGCCATCCTCGGTCCCAACGGGGCCGGAAAGAGCAGCCTGGCCCGGGCCATCTCCGGCCTGGTCCCGGCTTCGTCGGGCGCCGTGCGGTTGAACGGCCGGGACATCACCGCGGACGCCCCCCACCGGGTCCGCCAGGCCGGTGTGGTCCACCTCCCCGAGGGCCGGGGGGTGTTCCGCCGGCTCACGGTGATCGAGAACCTGCGCATGGCCACGATGGGACTGCGCGGTCGCCAGGCCCGCCACGATGCCATCGAGCAGGCCTTCGATTTCTTCCCCAGCCTGGCCGCCCGACGGAAGTATCCGGCCCGCAATCTGTCCGGGGGCGAGCAGCAGATGCTCTCGTTGGCCCGGGCCCTCGTCACCTCCCCGACGCTTCTGATCGCTGACGAGCTCTCGCTCGGCCTCGCCCCCCTCCTGGTGGACGCCGTGTTCGAGGGCCTGGCCCGATCCCGGGATGCGGGCGTGACCCTGATCATCATCGAGCAGTACGTCCACCGTGCCCTGCAGTTCGCCGACGAGTGCCTTGTCCTCCAACGCGGGGCAGTGGCGTGGCAGGGGGTTGCCGACGGGATGGGCGAGGATCTGCTCCGGCACTATCTCGGCGATTCGATGACGGCGGTTCCATGAAAGGAGTCGAGGTACAGGCGTCCCGCTAAGCCGGGTCCGCCATGCCGCCGGTACGCCAGCCGGTGGCGCCCCTGTCCCACAGTGCCTACACGGCGTTGCCAGTCAACGCACGACCAGGAAGAGAGACCATGCCCCAACGCAAGACCACGCTCCTCGCAGCCGGACTGACCTGCGCCGTCCTGCTCATCCTTGCCGGATGCAGCAACAGCAGCAGCACAGCCACCACCACCACCGCCGCATCGACGGGCAGCACGACCGGCGGTGGGAGCGGATCCAAGACGTACACCATCGGCGTGCTCACCGACGCCTCGGGACCCGGGGCCTCCGAATCGGCCACGTCGGTCCTCGGGGTCAAGGCAGCTATCGGAGTGGCGGCCACCATGGGGTACAAGATCAAGTACGTGGTGGCCGACACGGCCACCAGTTCGACCGGGGCGCTGTCGGGAGCCCAGGAGCTGGTCGAGCAAGACCATGTGTTCGGCGTCATCGCCGCCTCCGCTCTGTTCTTTTCGGCGGCGCCCTACCTCACGTCCAACGGCATTCCCGTGGTCGGCGGGGCCTACGACAGCTCCGAATGGTTGTCGCCGAAGAGCTACAACATGTTTTCGGTCATCGGCAACCAGGACTTCACCAAGGTGTACACCACCACCGGCGTCTTCCTGAAGTCACAAGGGGTCACCAACCTCGGGTCGATCGGCTACTCGGTGTCGCCCAGCTCGGCGGCGGCGGCCCGGGCATCGGCGGTATCGGCTGAGGCCCAGGGCATCAAGGTCGGATACCTCAACGACAGCTTCCCCTTCGGGAGCACCAACGTGGGACCGGCGGCGCTGGCCATGAAGAGCGCCGGGGTCAACGCCCTGGTGGCCGACACCGAGCCCAGCACCGTCTTCGCCTTGGCCACCGCTCTCGAACAAGAGGGTGTCCATCTCAAGGCGACCGTCCTTCCCACCGGCGGTGGCGGCGACCTGATCGCCTCGGGCCCGGCGGCCATCCAGGCCGCCCAGGGGGACGACTTCCTGTCCGACTGGGAACCACCCGAGATGCACACGTCAGCCACCGCGGCGCTGCAGAACGCGCTGGCCAAGTACGCCGGCGTCCATACCGATGCGACCTTCGCCGAGTACATCGGCTACCTGTCGGTCCTCGGGCTGGTCGAGGGGATCCAGGGAGCGGGGGCCAACCCCACCCAGAGCTCGGTGATCAAGTCCCTGGCGAGCATTACCAACTACAACGCCGAGGGTCTGTGGGGCGGCCACCAGACGGTCAACTGGAGCAAGCGGCCTCAGGGGCTGACCGAATGCTTCTGGATGACCAAGCTGTCGGGATCGACATTCCATCTCATCTCGGGGAACGACCCGGTGTGCGGAACGCAGATCCCGGGCAAGAGCGTCTAGGGGTGAACGACGGGCCGCCGGCCACAGCCGGCGGCCCGTCCCATCCCGGGAGTACGGCGTGCAGCAGCCTTCGGCTCAGCCCTGGCGGAGCTGGCGCTTGAGCACCTTGCCCGACGGGTTGCGGGGTAGGGCGTCCAGGAAGATGATCTCCTTGGGCACCTTGAAGCGGGCCAACTGTCCACGGCAGTGCTCGACCAGCCGGTCTGCTGTCGCCTCCGCTTCGGGGCGGAGGACCACGAACGCCACCGGCACCTCGCCCCAGCGGGCGTCAGGACGGCCGACCACGGCCACCTCGAGCACCGAAGGGTGCTCGTAGAGCACCCGCTCGACCTCGGAGCCGGCGATGTTCTCGCCCCCCGACACGATCATGTCCTTGGTGCGGTCCACGATGAACAGGTAGCCGTCCTGGTCGCGCACACCGACGTCCCCGGTGTGGAACCAGCCCCCGTCGAAGGCGGCGGCGGTGGCGTCCGGATCGCGCCAGTAGCCCTTGAAGACCTTGGGGCCCCGAAGCACGATCTCGCCTCTCTCCCCGGCCGGCAACGAACTCCCCTGGGCGTCCCAGATGTCTACCTCGAGGTAGAGGCAGGGACGGCCGACGCTGCCCAGCTTGGTCACGATGCTGTCCCGGTCGAGGAAGGTGTCGCCCGACACCGTTTCGGTGAGGCCGTAGGCATCGGCGAACCAGGCCGACGGGAACACCCGTTGAATCCGTTCGATGAGCGGGATGGGCATCTTCTCCCCGCCGTTGATGACCACCCGTACCGACGACAGGTCGCGTTGTTCGATGTCGGGCAGGGCCATCATGGCGTTGACCATGGCCGGGGCCAGCCACACCACCGTCACCCGCGACCGTTCCAGTTCGTCGACCACGGCGGCCGCCTCGAAGGAACGGTGGATGATGGTGGTGGCCCCGGCGGCGATCAGCGATGTGGTGGTGAGGTCGAGGGCCCCGACGTGGTAGAGCGGACCACAGGCCAGCCCGAGGTCGCCGCGGGTGAAACCGAACTCGACCAGATGGGCCAGGTTCTTCCAGGCCAGGTTGGCGTGGGTGATCATGACGCCTTTGGGCCGCCCGGTGGTACCCGACGTGTACATCAGCCGGTGGACGTCATCGGCCGGTGTGGGGAAGCGGGTCACGGTGGACCCGTGGGCCCGCACATCGTCGAGGGTCGACCATCCCGGCGCCCCGGTGGGCGAGATGCACACCCGGGCCAGTGGGGCCCCGGTGCCGGCCGTGGCCTCGCCGGCCACCGCCACCAGTGACTCGTCGCACACCAGGGCGCGGGCCTCCGAGTGCTCGAGGATGTACCGGATCTCCGGAGCGGCCAGCCGCCAATTGATGGGCATGGCGACAGCGCCCAGGTAGTTGGCGGCGAAGATGGTCTCCAGGAATTCCGGACAATTGAAGGCGAGGATGGCCACCACCTGGCCGGCACCGACGCCGCGCTCGGCCAGCCCGCCGGCCAACCGGGCCGCCCGGTCAGCCATCTCCCCGTAGGTGGTGACCTCACCCTCGAACACCGTGATGGCCTTGTCCGGCGTACCGGTGGCATGGTGCTCGAGCACGGCGAACCAGTTCATGTCCGCCGCCATCGTCGGTGCGGGCGTCACCGGTCGGTCCTCCCCCCGGCGCGCCCACCGGGGCCCGCGTCATCCCCATTGAACAAGAGCCTCGCTCTCCTCACTCCCCTCACCGGGAAACCGCCGCCCTCATGGGTGGCCCGCTAACCTCGCTACCGATGCCACGGACCGGAGCGAGCGCCGACAGTCCGCGGACGGACAACTGGGAAGCGCGACGCCAAGTGATCATCGACACGTCGGCGCCCGTCTTCGCCCGCCGTGGATACCACGCCACGGGCATCATGGATCTCTGTGCCGCCAACGATCTCGGCAAGGGCGCGCTCTATCACTACATCGGGTCCAAAGAGGAGCTCCTCGCCGCCATCCACGACCGGGTGATGGACGAGGTGATGCTGGGCGCCGATCGGGTGGCCGAGGCGGGCGGCACGCCGTCACGGCAGTTGGCCCGTCTGGGTGAGGAACTTCTCGACGTGATACACCGCTACCCCGATCACGTCTGGGTCTTCCTGCACGAGTTCCCGGCGCTGACCGGCGAGCGGGCGGCACAGTTCCGGGACAGGCGCCGCCGCTACGAGCAGCGGGTCGAAGCCGTCCTTGTGGCCGGTGTGGAGGCGGACGAATTCCGCCCGCTGGACCCCAGACTGACGGCCATGGCCTGGCTCGGCATGCACAACTACACCTACCTGTGGCTGAAGAAGGGCGGGCGGTTGTCGGCGCGCGACGTGGCCAAGCCGTTCGCCGACATCTTCATGCAGGGGATCGTCCATCCGTCCGGCGGTCAGCGTCCCTGACCCTCACGGCGCCGCATACCCGCCGTCGACCACCATGGCCGATCCGGTCGTCCACCGGGAGGCGTCGCCGGCCAGATAGCTGTAGGCCCCGGCCAGGTCGGCGGCTGATCCCAGTCCGAGGGGATGCCGCTCGGCGATGGCTTCCAGCGCGTCAGGAGGAAGGTCGTCGTGGATTGCCGACCGGAACGTCCCGGGGCATACGCAATTGACCCGGATCCCGTCGCGGGCGTATTCGACGGCGGCCACCTTGGCCAGTTGGATGACGGCGGCCTTGGTGGCGCAGTAGGGGGCCGCATGCGACCATGCTGTCAGACCGGAAACCGATGCGGTCAGGATGATCGAGCCCGACCGCTGCGGACGCATGACGGCCACGGCGGCCCGGATGCCGTTGACGGCGCCGAGGAGATTGACCCGGAAGGCCCGCTCCCACTCCTCGGTGGCCAGGTTGTGGATCCGTCCGTTGGCCGAGAGCACCCCGGCGTTGCTGATCAGGACGTCGAGCCGGCCGAAGAGCTCGACCGCCCGGGCCACCACCGACTCGACCTCGGCCAGCTCGCTGACGTCGGCCCGCGCCGTCGCCACCGACACGCCGGAGGGGGGCAGACCGGCCACCGTGGCCTCGAGCGACGGTGCGCTGACATCGCTCAAGACAAGGTCGGTGGCGGGCTCACCGGCCAGCCGGTGGGCGATGGCCGCACCCAGTGCACCGCCCGCTCCGGTGATGACCACCACCCGGCGCCCCGCCGTCATACCAGGAGGTACCCGCCATCGACACTGAGCACCGTGCCGGTGACAAAGGCCGAGGCGTCCGAGGCCAGGAACTGATAGGCGCCGGCCAGGTCGGGGGGCGCTCCCCAACGCCTCTGGGCGGTGTGCCCGGTGATGGCGGCCGACAGCTCGGGTTTGCTCTTCCAACCGTCGGCCAGGGGCGAGTCGAACCAGCCCGGAGCGACCACATTGACGGTGATCCCGGCGGGGGCCAGATCGAGGGCCAGCCCCTTGGCCACACCCACCAACCCGGCCTTCGAGGCGCTGTAGGCGGCCAACCCCTTACGTGGCCGCTCCCCCAGCACCGAACCGGTAAAGATCAGTCGCCCGCCCGGGCCCATCACCCGGGCGGCGGCGCGAGCACCGAGGAAGGCGCCGGTGAGGTTGACCTCGAGGATCTGCCGCCACACGGCGGCATCGGTCTGACGGGGGCCACCCACCATGGGTGAGATGCCGGCGTTGCAGATCCACACGTCGACGCCGCCCCACTCGGCCACCGTCCCGTCGGCCACCGCCTCGTTGAAGTCCTCATCGGTCACATCGCCGCTGAACACCAGGGAGCGGCCGGGCAACACCTCGGTCACCGCCTTCAGGTCGCGTTCGGTGCGGGCCACCAGGGCCACCGAGGCGCCGGCGGCGGAGAAGGCGTGGGCCAGCAGGGCACCGAGACCCCGGCTGGCGCCGGTGATCACCACCCGCTTGCCCGCCACCGCTCCGGGTTCGGGGAAGGTCTCGGGGATCTCGATTCCTGGGATCATCGCTCTTCCCTCGTTGTACCGACCGATCAGTATGATACACAGGTTGTGACCAACAACCGGCCCTCGACGTCCCCGTTCACGACGGCCGAACTGCTCGAGATGCACCGCCGGATGCTGGTCATCCGCCAGTTCGAGGAGCGGGTGGCCGTCCTCTACCGGGACGGCGACGTCCCCGGCTTCGTCCACCTCTCGATCGGTCAGGAGGCCACGGCGGTGGGTGCCTGCTGGCCGCTCGGACCGGTCGACGTGATCACCTCCACCCACCGTGGGCACGGGCACTGCCTGGCCAAAGGGCTGGACCCTCTGGGCATGTTCGCCGAACTCATGGCCAAGGACCAGGGGACCAACCGCGGCCGCGGAGGATCCATGCACATCGCCGACCCCACCCTCGGGATCTTCGGCGCCAACGGCATCGTGGCCGCCGGGCTGCCCATTGCCGTGGGGGCGGCCGCCGCCGCCCAACTGCGGCAGGACGGCAGCGTGGCCGTGGCCTTCTTCGGTGACGGTGCCTCGGCCCAGGGCGCCTTCCACGAGGCGCTCAACCTGGCCGCCGTGTGGCACCTGCCCATCGTCTTCTTCTGCGAGAACAACGGGTACGCCGAGTTCTCGCCGGCGGCCACCCAGCACGCCGCCTCCCTGGAACAGCGGGCCGCCGGCTACGGGCTCCCCTACCTGTCCGTCGACGGGAACGACGTGGCCGCCACGGCGGCCACCATGGCCGACCTGGTTGGGGCCGCCCGCAGCGGACGTCCGGCCGTGGTCGAGGCGACCACCTACCGCTGGCACGGACACTACGAAGGCGACCCACAGCGTTACCGGTCACCGGAGGAGGTGCGGGCCTGGGAGGAGCGCGACCCGCTGCTCCTCCACCAGACCCGGTTGCGGGCGGCCGGCGTCGGGGAGGACGAGATCGAGGCCCTCCGCGCTGCGGTGATTACCGAGCTGGATGAAGCGGTCGAGGCCGCCCGCCGGCTGGCCGGTCCGGCCCCATCCACGTTGTCCCACTATGTGGTCAAGGTGAGACCGGCCCGCGCCGAGCCACCGCCGCCCCCGGCTGACGCCCCCACCTTCCGGATGATGGACGCCGTCCGGTCGGCGCTGGAAGCGGAACTGGTCGCCGATGACCGGGTATTCGTGGCCGGCATCGACGTCGGTGCCGGAGGCAACGTCTTCGGCCTGACCCGGGGCCTGGCCGACCAGTTCGGGGACCGTGTCCGCGACACCCCGATCTCCGAGACGGCCATCATCGGCCTGGGGGTGGGGGCGGCCATGGCCGGGATGCATCCGGTGGTCGAGATGATGTACCTCGACTTTGTCGGTGTGTGCTTCGACCAGCTGCTCAACCAGGCCGCCAAGCTCCCCTTCATGACCGGTGGCCGGGCGGACATGGCCCTCACCGTGCGGACCCAGTTCGGAGCGGGACGGTCATCGGGGAGCCAGCACTCCCAGAGCCTCGAGGCCCTGCTGGCCCACATCCCGGGGTTGACCGTGGTCATGCCCTCGACGCCGGCCGACACCTACGGCCTGCTCCGGGCGGCCATCCAGGACCCGAACCCGGTGGTGTTCATCGAGAACCGTTTGCTCTACGGCATGAAGGGTCCGCAACCCCCCGCCGATCACATCCTTCCCATCGGCCGGTCGGCCGTGGTCCGCACCGGAAACGATGTGACGGTGGTGTCGGTGTCGCGGATGGTCCACGAGGCGGTGGCGGCCGCCGAGCGGGTGGCCGACGAGGGCATCTCCGTCGAGGTGATCGACCTCCGGACCGTGGCCCCCCTCGACCTCGCTCCCGTCCTCGACTCGGTGCACAGGACCAACCGGCTCCTCATCGCCCACGAGGCCGTCGTCCCCTTCGGCATCGGGGCCGAGATCGCCGCCACTGTGGCCCGCCACGGGTTCTGGGACCTCGACGCCCCCATCGAGCGGATCGGGGCGGCACCGACGCCGCCGCCCTACGCCCCCGACCTCGAGCGGGCCTGGTTGCCCGACGCCGACGACATCGCCGCCGCCATCCGCCGCCTGGTCGCCGTCTAGATCTGGATCAACCCGGTGGGCTCAACAGCCCAACTGGCGGGCGATGACCAGATGCTGGATCTCGTTGGTCCCCTCACCGATCTCGAGCACCTTGGCATCGCAGTAGAAACGGGCCACCGGCGTCTCCAGCATGTACCCGACACCACCATGGATCTGGACGGCCTCCGAGGCCGCCCAGACCGCCACCCGGCTGGCCTTCAGTTTGGCCATGGCCGCCTCCTTCTGGAAGGGTTGACCGCTGTCCCGCAGGTAGGCGGCCCGGTAGGTCAACCACCGGGCCGCTTCGAGCTCGGTGGCCATGTCGGCCAGCTTGAACTGGACGGCCTGGAACGAGGAGATGGGCTGACCGAACTGCACCCGCTCCTTGGCATAGGCGGTGGCCAGATCGAGGACGGCCTGGGTCAGGCTCAGGGACAACGCCGCGATCGAGATGCGCCCGACCTCGAGCGTGCGCAGGAACTGGCCCAGTCCGAGGTCGGGTCGGCCGAGGAGGTGGCCGTCGGGCACCCAGACGTCGTCCAGGAACAGCGGGCGGGTGTCGAGGCCGCGCCAGCCGATGCCCCGCATCTTGGGCCCCATGGTGAAGCCGGTGGTGTCCTTCTCGACGACGAAGTTGCCGTATCCCGGCGGGTGGCCATCGGGTCCGTCGATGCGGGCCAACAGGGTCACCCCGAACGACATATCGGTTCCGGCATTGGAGATGAACGTCTTTTGACCGTTGATGAGCCAACCACCATCGTGCCGCTCGGCGCGGGTGCGGATGCCGCGTGCGTCGGACCCGGCATCAGGCTCGGTGAGCCCGAAGGCGCCCAGTACCCGACCCTCGGCCAGCGGTCGCAGCCAGCGCTCTCGCTGATCGTCGTCACCGAACAGCAGCAGGGGCAGCGACCCGATGGTGACATGGGCCTGCCAGGCGGCGGCCACCGACTGGTCGGCCCGACCGATCTGCTCCATGGCGGCCACGAATCCGACCGTCGACATGCCGATCCCGCCCCACTCCTCGGGAACCAGCATGCCGAGGAGGCCCAGCTCCCCCATCTCGCTCAACAGATCGGTCGGGCACCGCCCCTCCTCCCATGCCGCCGGGGCACGGACGGCTATCTGGTCCTGGGCGAACCGGCGGCACAGGTCAACCAGATCCTGTTCCGATGGGTTGAGCGAGAGGTCCACCGGCTATGCCTGCGGCGCCGATGGATGACCGCCGGGCCGGCCATGGTGGCGCCATGACCGCAGCTGGATGAGAGGGAACGCGGTCACGCGGTCATCCGGCCGGGGGGCGCAGGTGGCCGGTGAAGGTGGCCGACCACTTCATCAGGTCGCGGGGGATGTAGTAGCCCGCCTCGTCGTTGATGGCCGCCCAGTGCTCGGCCACGTCCTCGATGGTCGGTTCCGACGTGGTGGCGACGTACCCCTGGGTCGCCGCCACGAAGATGCGGGCGAAGCGACCGGCTCCGGCGGCGTAGATCTCCCCACTGACCGGGCAGTCCTCGTGAGCCAGGAAGGCCGCCATGGGGGCCACCAGGTCCGGTGACATGGGCGGTGGTTCCGCTCGGTCCGAAGGCGGCTCCGGTTCCGAGGCGGACGGGCCGGCCATCCGGGTGACCGCCGCCGGTGCGATGAGATTGACCTTGATGCCGTGGCGGGCACCGGCCGTGGTCAGGCTGCGGGTGAGCCCGATCACGGCACCCTTGGCCGTGGCGTACGAGAGATTGTCGGGCAGACCGAACAAACCGGAGGAGGTGGTCATGACCATCCGTCCGTAGCCTTGTTCCACCATGTGGGGCCAGGCGGCCCGAGCGGTATTGAACGACCCGCCCACATGGACGGTCAGGTGGGCATCCAGATTGGCGGCATCGGCGTCGGGGAACCCGGCCCACCGGATGATGCCGGCGTTGTTGATCAGGACGTCGAGGCGCCCGAACTGGCCGGTGGCCGCATCGATGAGGGCCTGGGCACCGGCCGGCGAGGCCACGTCGCTGCCGTCGGCGATGGCCACTCCCCCGCCGGCCACGATTTCGGTGGCCACCCGGCTAGCCACGTCGGCGTCTGCTCCGCTGCCATCCATCGACCCACCCAGGTCGTTGACCACCACCCGGGCCCCCCGGCCGGCCAGCAACCGGGCATAGGCACGACCGATTCCCCGTCCGGCTCCGGTGACCACCGCCACCCGACCCTCGAAGCCGTATGTGCTCACGACCCACCTGTCCTTCGGTGCCGTTGTGCGGGGAGTGGAATGGGGATCGACATAGCCGACAGGGGGCGGCGGAGGTGGCCGACGGGCGAGACCGGTGGCCGCTCCCTGCCGCCTAGTTCGGGGATGCTCCCGCCGACACCGGGGCGTTGAATCCGAGGAGTCCGCCGAGAGTGCCACCCACCATGGCGGCCCGTTCGTCGGCCGGGACGCCGGCGAACAGGTTCTCGATGAGCTGGCGGCTGCCGCGGAACGTGCCTTCGGCATGGGGGTAGTCGTTACCCCACACGATTGTCGACAACCCGGTGATGTGCCGGCAGGCCACCGCCACCGGGTCGTCCTGGAAGGAGACGTGGAATTGACGCTGGACATACTCGCTGGGCATCAGCGGGTACGGCCACTTCTCGTTGAGCTTGAACAGCTGGGCCATGTTGGTCTGCTCGGTGGCGGGGAGGGATTCATCCCACACGCCCAACCACCAATCGGGGTCCTGGCCGATCCCGGTGACCCAACACTTGTCCATGCTGCCCACCAGCGAACCGAGCCAGTGGGCGTTGAACTCGATGAGGGCGAAGTGGAGGTCGGGATAGCGCTCGGGCACGCCGCCGCCGATGAGCTGACAGATGACCTGCTGGGGGACGATGGTGCTGTAGATGGCCTGGGTGACCATCCGCTTCGAGGCCGACTTCTCCGTCACCGGCTGGTTGACCTGTGCGGCGTTCTCCATGACCACCTTGAGCGTGACGGCCTCAGGGTCGTTGACCTTCACCCCCCCCGTCTGGGTGTGTATGAACACGTGCACGCCGTTGGCCTGGGCCGCCGCCCACACCGGGTCGAAGTCCCGCGCATAGTAGGGCTGGGGCGGTGTGGCCGGCAGCAAAATGGCCCGGAACCCGCTGGCCGCCACCCGCTCGATCTCGACCACGGCATCGTGGACATCGGTGAGCGGGATGGGAGCGGTGGGCACCAGGCGCGAGAAATAGGGCGAGAACCGCTCGACGATGTAGTCGTTGTACACCCGGGCGTGGGCGATGGAGAGTTCGTGATCGTCGGTGTAAAGACCGAAGAGCGACAGGTTCGGGTGCATCACCCCCACGTCCACGCCGTCCGACTCCAGGTCCTCGACGATGGTCTCGGGGTCGCCCTCGGGCATCCGTCCGCGGGTCTGGCGGTACCGGGAGATCGTCCACCCTTCGAACCCGGGGGTATGCAGGCGTCGGAAGATGCGGGCCCCGCCCTCCACCATCGGCTCGATCTCGAAGTCGTCCTCCCACACCCCCCGGTCCCGCAGGCCCTTGGGCAGGCGGGTGGTGAACAGGTCGGTTGGCTCGAGAATGTGCCCGTCAGCGGATATGACACGTTGCTTCTCTGCCATGGTGGTGACCTTCCTGGGCCGTAGGCAAGATCTCGGTGAACGGGCGGGCGGGCACGCGGTACCCTGCGTTTTGAGCCTAGACCAACCGGTCGGTACAGGCAACGCTGACAGCCGGTCGCCGAGTGTTGCGGCCAGAAGGAGATGAGCCCGTGACCCAGCGGTGGAAGCAACGCCCACCCGGCTCGACGTGGGGGGATTGGGGCGAAGACGACGAGCTGGGCCGCATCAACCTGGTCACCCCGGAGAAGGTGCTGGCCGGCGTGCGGGAGGTGGAGGCCGGCATCACCTTCTGTCTGAGCCTGCCCCTCGATTACCCGGGCGGTACCGCCTTGAACCAGCGCCGCTACCCGCCGGTGTTGGCCCCCACCGAGGACATGGCGGGCGCTCCCGACACCTTCTACAACATCCGCATGAGCCAGATGGAGGACTGGGGCGATGCCAAGTACGTGGACGTGTGGGCCGACGACGTGGTGACCCTCTCCCTCCAGTACTCGACGCAGTGGGATTCGCTGGCCCACGTGGGCGCCGAGTTCGACGCCGACGGTGACGGGATCGAAGAGGCGGTGTACTACAACGGGTACCGGGCCGGGGTGGACCTGGTGGGACCGAAGGCCGATGCCGCCGGGGACGGCGGCGACCACCGCTGCTTCGCCCACCATCTCGGTCTGGAGCACATGGCCCACCACGGCGTGCAGGGTCGGGGCGTGCTGGTCGACCTGGCCCATCATCTGGGCCACGACTGGCAGGGGGTCGACCTGAAGACGCTCCAGGAGATCATGGCGGCGGACAATGTCACCGTCGAACCCGGGGACATCCTCCTGCTGCACACCGGATTCGCCACCGAGATCCTCAAGTGGAACCGCCATCCCGACCCCAAGAAGATCCACACCCTGTGCTGCTACCTCGACGCCCGGGACGAGTCGTTGCTGCAGTGGATCAGCGACACCCAGATCGCCGCCCTGGTGGCCGACAACTACGCCGTCGAAGGCCTGCTGGGCAAGGACCGTGACCAGAGTCGACACTCCTTCCTGCCCATCCACCACCTCTGCCTGTTTCGGCTCGGTGTTCCCCTGGGGGAGATGTGGTACCTCCACGAGTTGGCATCGTGGCTCCGCCGGCACGACCGGAGCCGCTTCCTGCTCACCGCTCCGCCCCTGCGCCTGCCCGGCATCGTGGGCTCGCCCCTGACCCCGGTGGCCACCGTATGAGTGGCCACTGTCTGAATGGCCACTGTCTGAATGGCCACCGTCTGAGTGGCCACCGTCTGAGTGGCCACCGGCTGAGCGGCCACCGGCTGAGCGGCTAGCGCCGGAGGAGCGGCTAGCGCCGGAGGAGCGGCTAGCGCCGGAGGACGCAGCCCGGTCCCGCGCTCACACGGCCACCGTGGGATGGCGCGAGGGCGACAGCGTGAACGCCTCGTAGTCGCTCTGACGCACTCGCTGGATCTCTTTCACCAGCTTCGGCCGGCCACCCGAGTTGAGGAGGTACTTGCGTGGCTTTCCGGGAATGTTGGTCCCGAAGAAGTAGCTGCTCTCGCCGAAGGGGGACGCCGCCGCGCCGGTTTCCACCATCTTCGTCCACCGCTCTTCGGCCGACGGGTCCACTTCGATGGTGTCGAAGCCTCGATCCCGTAGGTAGATCAGCGTGTCGGTGATGAAGTCCACCTGGTCGCCGTTGTAGCGGGGGTTGTTGCCGGCGGCGGCGTGGGGTCCCCCGGGAAAGAAGAGGTTGGGGAAGCCGGAGGTCTGGATGCCGAGGAACGTCCTCGGACCGTCAGCCCAGTAGTCCTCGAGAGCCAGACCGTTCCGGCCACGGATGCCCAGACGGGTGAGAGCACCGGTGCCGAAGTCAAAGCCCGTTCCCCACACGATGATGTCGAAATCCCGCACCCCGTCGGCCGTCTCGATCCCGCTGTCCGTCACCCGCACGATGGGCGTCTGCTTGAGGTCGACCAGCGAGACGTTCGGGTTGTTGTAGACCTCGTAGTAGCCGGTAACGAACGGCGGCCGTTTCTCGGCGTAGAGGTGGTCCTTCGGAATCAAACGCTCGGCCGTCTCCGCATTTCTGACGATGCCGCGGATCTTTTCGGCGATGAACTCGCACCACAGGGCGTTGGCCGCCTTGTTCATGGTCAGATCGGTGTAATTACTGGTCAGCTTCGAGAAACCCGGGCTGTTCCACATGGTCTCGAAGAAGTCCAGCCGCTCGTTGATCGAGTCGTCGAAGGTCTGGCGGTCGTGCACCGGGTGGAGGAACCCGGAAGGCGAGCTGTTCAGGGTCTCACACATGGCTTCGAAGCCGGCCCGGAGTTGAGCCTGTTCTTCGGCCGTGATCGGACCGTTGTTGAGAGGGGTGCACCAGTTGGCCGAACGTTGGTACACCGTCAGCGAGGCCACCTCGCCGGCAATGGCCGGGATCACCTGGACACCACTCGATCCGGTGCCGATGACAGCCACCCGTTGGCCTGCGAAGTCAATCGGTGTGGTCGGCCACCTTCCCGTGTGGACGGACTGACCTCGGAAATCTTCACGTCCGGGAACGTCGGGAAGGTAGGGCACAGAAAGAATCCCGGTGGCGGCGACCAGGAAGGTCGCCCGGTGAACGGTGCCGTCGCCGGTCGTCACGGTCCACCGGCCGGCGGACTGGTCGTAGACGGCCGAGGTGACGACGGCGCCGAATCGGACGTGGCGGCGAAGGTCGAAACGGTCGACCACATGGTTGAGGTACCGCTCGATCTCCGGCTGCTGGGCGAAGTGCTCCTGCCACTCCCAGTCCTCGAAGAGGTCCTTCGAGAACAGGTAGGCATAGGTGTAGCTCTCCGAGTCGAACCGCGCCCCGGGGTAGCGGTTCCAGTACCACGTCCCTCCCACGCCGTCCCCGGCCTCGAGGAGCTGGGCCGAGAAGCCGGCGTCGAGGGCCCGGTACAACTGGTAGATCCCGGTGATGCCAGCACCAACGACGAGGACATCGACGTCGGCCGCTGCCCGACCCGAGCTCTGATGGTGTGGGCCTTGAGGGGATGTCATGAGCCTCCGCGGCGTTCGCCCGTCAGGGAGCCCATCATGGCCAGCGGCGTGCACAACTGCGCTCCTGGGGTGCCGGCGCAAACTTGTACCGACCGGTCGACCGGTGAGTATACACTCTGCCCAACGCACGCCGACAGGAAAGAAGGGCCGCGTGGCGATCGTGGATCGGAGGTGGTCGGCACTGCCGGTGCCCTACGCCATGGAGTTCCCGGACCGGGCTCGCAAGGAGCGCTACTTCGACCCGGACTTCTACCAGATGGAGGCCGATCTGCTGTGGCCGCGGGTGTGGCAGATGGCCTGCCGGCTCGAGGAGATCCCACAGCCTCACGACTTCGTCGAATACCAGATCCTCGATCAGTCGATCGTGGTGGTGCGCACCGACCAGCTGGGTGTCCGGGCATTCCAGAACACCTGTCGCCATCGGGGGGTGCGGGTGGTGGAAGGCGCGGGAACCTGCGAGAGCGGGTTCATCTGCCCCTTCCACGGGTGGTGCTACGGCCCGGACGGGAAAAACACCTTCGTCACCCAGTCCAAGACGTTTGCCCCGCACAATCTGGAGCCGGAGGACCTCGACCTCACGCCGGTACGGTGCGAGGTGTGGGGTGGGTGCGCGTGGATCAATCTCGACGACGACGCCCCGCCGCTGCGGCAGTGCATCGAACCGTTCGCCACCATCCTCGACGCCTGGAGAGTCGAGTCGCTGCGGGCGGAGTGGTGGTCCGCCTGCCGCCTCCCGGTGAACTGGAAGCTGGCCGAAGAAGCGTTCATGGAGCAGTACCATGTCATAGAGACCCATCCCCAGCTGGTCATTCCGGACCGGATGCCGCCCCGAAAGGGCGGGACCTTCGACCCGCGCACTTTCATCGATGCGGAGATCCACTACCTGCGCATGATGAGCGAGGGCATGGCCGGCATGGTGCACGCCAACGACGTACGGGTAGCCGAGGGTCTCCGGGACATCGAATTGCCGGCCGATCCCAAGCTGGCCAAGGAGAGCTGGGACCGCGTCCTCAACGACGCGGTCGTGCACTGGCACCGTGAGGCGGGCAGCGACATCCCCGACCTCAACGCCCTCGAGGCCCAGGGCCTCAACCAGCCGATGGGCTACTGCTTCCCGCACTACTTCGTGCTGCCCATGTACAGCAGCGCCTCTTCCTACCGGTTCCGCCCGCTGGGTCCGGAGGAGACCCTGATGGAGATCTGGTCGCTCACCCGGTTCCCCGAGGGCGAGCAGCGGGCCCGGCCGACGCCACCGGAGCCCTGGGAATGCGACGACCCACGCTGGCCCCCCATCCCGGCCCAGGACTTCTCCAACCTCCCGAGGCAGCAACGGGGCCTGCACGCCCGAGGCTTCGAGTACATGCGCCTCTCCGAACGGGCCGAGGGGGGAATCATCAACTTCGAAAGGACCCTCGACGGTTTTCTGGCCGGCCTTCCCTACGAGCGGCTCCTGCCGGCCCTGCGGTCGGTCAATGTGAACCCCCTCGAGAGCCCTGTCGCCGACATCGACCTTTGAGACCATCGTGACCATGACCATGCGGTACCCGGGCCCGGAGCAGCTGGACAGATGAGTGGCTCCCTCTCGTACGCGGAGGTGGCCGAGGGCGTCCGGGCCACCCTCGGCGCCTACACCCAGGCCCTGGACGACGGCCGCACCGACGACGTGGTGGCCACCTTCTGTCCCGACGGCGTCTGCGACATACCGGGGATGGGCACCCACCAGGGCCACGACGCCCTCCGCCAGGCCTATGCCCGATGGACGCCGAAGCAGCCCCAGCGTCACCTGGTCCTCAACACCGTGGTCACCGTCAGTGGGGACCATGAGGCGACGGCGGTCAGTGACGTCGTCTTCGCCTTGATGGGTGACTCCGGCTGGACCATCCAACTGGTGGGTCGCTACCACGACGTCCTCCATCACGACGCCGGGGTGTGGCGGTTCCACCACCGGGCCGCCACTTTCGTGACAGGGCCATCGCCTCGAAAGGAAGACCATGACTGACCCCATCACCTTCGCCGCCGTCGACTTCTTCCGAGGCAACGAGCTGATCGACGACCCCTACCCGTACTTCGACTGGCTGCGCTCGGAGTGCCCGGTACAGCGTGAATCGCAGCAGGGCGTCTACATGGTCACCGGGTACGAAGAAGCCCGGTCCGTCTACAACGACACCGATACCTTCTCCTCCTGCAACTCGGTCACCGGGCCCTTCCCCGGATTTCCCGTTTCTCTTCCCGCTCACGAGGACGTGAGTGCACTGATCGAGGAGCACCGCCACCAGCTGCCCTTCAGCGACCAGATCACCACCATGGACCCGCCCAAGCACCATGACCACCGGCACCTGGTCATGAGACAGCTCACGCCCAGGCGTCTGAAGGAGAACGAGGAGTTCATGTGGCGGATCGCCGACCGTCAGATCGACGAGTTCATCGACACCGACACCTGTGAGTACATCGGCGACTATGCCAATCCCTTCACGCTGCTGGTCATCGCCGACCTGCTCGGGGTGCCCGAAGAGGAGCACCAGGAGTTCCGTGACGCACTGTCCCGCCGTCCCCGTACCGACGCGGTGGGCAGCACCCATGACGAGATGACACACAGTCCCCTCGAGTGGCTCTATGACAGGTTTAGTGGCTACGTCGAAGAACGCCGGAGGGAACCGGGCGACGATGTGCTCACCGCCCTGGCCACCACCACATTTCCCAACGGTGAGCTGCCCGAGGTCATCGATGTCGTGCGGGTGGCCGCCAACCTCTTCGCCGCCGGGCAGGAGACGACGGTGCGGCTGCTGGGGAGCGCCCTGCAGCTGATCGGCGAGCGTCCGGACCTGCAGCAGCTCCTACGGGACAGACGCGATCTCATCCCCGACTTCGTCGAGGAGACACTTCGGATCGAGGCACCGGTAAAAGGTGATTTCCGGCTGTCGCGGCGGCCGTCGAACGTAGCCGGGGTCGACATCCCCGCCGGGGCGACCGTCATGGTGCTCAATGGCGCCGCCAACCGGGACCCCGCCCATTTCAACGAACCGGACCAATTCCGCGTCGACCGCGGCAATGCCCGCGAGCACCTCGCCTTCGGCCGGGGCGTCCACAGCTGCCCGGGGGGCTCGCTGGCCCGCATGGAGACCCGGGTGAGTATCGAGCGACTGCTCGACCGCACGGCCCACATCGACATCTCCGAGGCCCACCACGGCCCCGACGGATCGCGCCGCTACCAGTACATTCCCACCTACATCCTCCGTGGTCTGACCCAGCTCAACTTGGAGTTCACTCCGGCCGGCCGGGACATCGACTGATGCCACCGGCACACCGGACCATGGGATCGCGGAGGCCGGCATGATCTTCATCGTGGTCAAACAGCCGGTGCGAGCCAAGTATGCGGATGACTGGCCGTCCCTCATCGAGGAGTTCACGGCGGCCACCCGGGCTGAACCGGGCAACATCTCCTACGACTGGTACCGGAGTCCCGAGGATCCCAACCTGTGGGTGCTCATCGAGACGTACCGCGACGCCGAGGCCGGCCAGGCCCACGTGCAGTCGGCCCACTTCGCCGCGGCCATGGCCGAGATGCCCCGCTGGCTGGCCGCCGCCCCGGAGATCATCCACGTCGAGATACCGGGCGACACCTGGTCGGCCGTCAGCGAAGGGGCCTGACCGGCAGCCCGGCGGGCCGCTACTCCTCCAGCGGGTCGGGCTCCACCGCCACGATCCACCGGATCAGAGGTTGAAGGCCCGCCCACCGGCCATCGGGGGCCCGACCGTGGGCGCATCTCCTCCGCCTGACGGGGATCGATGAGGACCGCGGGCCGGCCGGGTCGCCAACCGGGGGGGTCGACCCATTGAACGGCCCACCCCCGGGGCCCGGGCCCGTCCGCCGATATTCATGCTATACAACTTTCATCAAATTTGGGCGGCCGGATCTGGCCGCTCCGACCGGGGCGGCAGGGCCGGTGGAAACCACGGAGAAAGCGGAGGAACCCAATGGGCGAACTGAACGACAAAGTGGCGGTCATCACCGGAGCGGGCTCGGGAATGGCCAAAGCATCGGTCAAGGTCTTCATCCGGGAAGGGGCCAAAGTGGTGGCCGCCGACATCAGCGGGGCTGAACAGACCACCGCCGAAGAGGTCGGTGGCGATGTGTTGCCGGTGCACTGTGACGTGACAAAAGAGGACGACGTCGAGGCCCTCATGGCCACCGCGGTCAAGGAGTTCGGTCGGGTGGACGCCGTTCTCAATGTGGCCGGCATCGCCGATGGCTGCATGCTCGGCGATCTTGACATGGCCCTGTACGACAAGCTCATGGACGTGGATCTGCGCGGCATCTTCCACGGCATGAAGCACGGCATCCGCACCATGCTCCCCACCGGCGGCGGCTCCATCATCAACTGGTCGTCGATCGGGGGCATCAACGGGACCGCCGGCGTCAGCGTCTATTCGGCCGCCAAGCACGGGATCATCGGTGCGTCCAAATGCGCCGCCATCGAATACGGCACCCAGGGGATCCGGGTCAACGTCATCTGTCCCGGGTTCATCATCACCGAGATCATGTCGGTGGGGGCCGAGGACTTCATACCGGACATCGCCGCCAAGGCGGCTCTCAACCGGGCCGGCCTGCCCCACGAGGTGGCCGAGGTCGGTGCCTTCCTGGCCTCCGACCGGGCGTCGTTCGTTACCGGAGCCACCATCCCGGTCGACGGCGGCTGGACCGCCAAGCTGGCCTGACCGGGCGCCGATGTGAGTAGTGTCGCCGAACTGCACCGGTCCTACGACAACTCCCGGCGGCGCCAACAGGCGGCCGGGACACGAACCCGGATCGTTTCAGCCGGTTGCCATCTACTCCGGGGAACCTCGATCCGGAACTGGCGAGGGCTGACCATCCGGGCCGTGGCCCATCGGGCCGGCGTCAGCGAAAGCACCGTCTACCGCAACTTCGGTACCGAGCGCGGACTGAAGGACGCCGTCATGCGACAACTCGAGGAAGAAGCCGGCATCGACCTCGACGGAATGGAGCTGGAGGAGGTAGCCGGCATTGCCGGCCGCATCTTCGAGAGCGTCTCAACGCACCCGCTGGAGGAAAGGGCACCTTTGGATTCGACGCTCCTCGAAGCCGGTCGTCGGCAGAGGGAAGCACTGGTGAGGGCGGTAGCCCACCAGACGGCCACGTGGTCAGAGTCCGATCGCCTGGTGGCGGCGGCCATGCTGGACGTGCTCTGGAGTGTGGCGGCCTATGAGCGGCTGGCCGTCGACTGGAACCTCGATCACCACGATTCCACCACCGGCATCGCCTGGGTCATCGCCCTCATCGAGGAGGCCGTCCGAGCGGGGCGCCCTCCCCACGGCCGGGGTCACCGGCCGTAGTCGGTGCTCTCCGCCAACTCGGCGGCCTGCTTCATGGTGTTGACCACGATGGGCCCGAAAGCCTGGAGCTTTTCGTTGTCACCGGCGCGGGCAAAGCCCCGTTCGAGCACGACGGCCAACTTCCACTTGGCCAGGATCACGTAGTAGTCGATGTCGTCGACCTGCCGACCCGACACCTCGGCATAACGGTTCAGCACCTGGTCACGATCGGGCATCCCCCGCAGATCGACGTAACTCGACTCCGAGGCCTCGGCCGACGAGGTATCGGTAGGCCACCCCTGGACCATCCACCCCAGGTCGAGTTTGGGGTCGCCGACGGTCCCCATCTCCCAGTCCACGATGGCGGCCAGCTGGGCCGGCGCCCCGTCTTGGTACATGACGTTGGCGAACTGGTAGTCGCCGTGCATCACGCCGGGTATGTAGTCGATCGGCTTGTGTGACCGCAGCCAGGCCGAGGCCTCGTCGAAGCCTTCGAGATGACGGATCTTGATGTTCTCGAAGAAGGAGGTCCACCGGTCGACCTGACGCTCGTGGAAGCCGTCGGGGCGCCCCAGACCTTCCAGACCCCGGGCCCGCCAATCCACCTTGGACAAGAGAGCGATGCCCTCGGCCAGCTGGTACCCCAGGCCGGCCCGGGCCACCAGGTCGGTATCGAAGGGCGCGGGCCAGCTGTCGCGGCCCATGGGTGACCAGCCGTCGACGAACCCCATCAGATAGAAGGTCCGACCCAGCACAGCTGCGTCCTCGCACACGGCCACCGCCGCGGTGTGGGGGACCTCCGTCCCGTCCAGGGCCTCGACGATGCGCCACTCACGCAGAATGCCCTGATCACGCTCGGGCGGTGCCTCCGGTGGTGGGATACGGAGCACGCTGGTGGCCCCGCCCCGGTCGACCTTGTAGATGTCGTTTTGGGCGCCACCCGAAAGGATGTGGTGCTCGATGGATTCGCCCCGGCCCGGTAGCCCCTGCTCGTCCATCCAGGCGGCCAGCCTGTCGAAGTCGATCACAGGTTCCCCTCCTCCAGCTCCATGTACTCGGCGAACTTGACCTTGGCCGCCTCCAGCTTCCCGGGGATCCATTCCGTGGGCCACATGCCGTCAGCCGCGGTGTGGTCGCGCAGGACCTGGCGGGCCACGGTGAGCTTGTGGACCTCGGTGGGACCGTCGGCGATACCCATGATGGCGGCGGCGTTGATCATCATGGGGAAGGGCATCTCGTTGGTGGTCCCCAACGCCCCGTGCAGCTGCATGGCCCGCCAGGCGATGTCGTGGAGCACCCCGGGCATGACCACCTTGGCCGTGGCGATGTCCTTGCGTACCCGCTTGTAGTCGTTGTACTTGTCGATCTCCCAGGCGGTGAAGAGAACGAAGAGCCGGAACTGGGCCAACTGGGCGTAGGAGTCGGCGATATAGCCCTGCACGAACTGCTTGTCGGCCAGCAGGCTGCCCTGCGTCTCCCGACTGAGGGCCCGTTCGCACATCATGTCCAGCGCCTTTTGCGCCAGCCCGATGGTCCGCATGGCGTGGTGGACCCGCCCGCCCCCGAGGCGGGTCTGGGCGATGACAAAAGCCATACCCTCGCCGCCCAGGAGGGCGTCGGCCGGCACCCGGACGTCCTCGTAGTGGATGAGGGCGTGGAAGCCCTCGTTCAGAGGCTCACCGGGCAGTCCGACGTTGCGGACGATGTTGACGCCCGGGGTGTCCGACGGGACCAGAAACATCGACATCCCCTGATACGGGCTGATGTCGGGATTGGTGACGGCCATCACGATGAGGAACGATGCCGTCTTGGCGTTGGACGAGAAGTACTTCCAGCCGTTGATGACCCACTCGTCCCCGTCCCTCACCGCCTGGGTGGTGAACATGGTGGGGTCGGCCCCGGCGTGGGGCTCGGTCATGGAGAAGGTCGAGAACATCTCGCCGTTGAGCAGGGGCTGGAGGTAACGCTCCTTCTGCTCGGCCGTACCGTAGTGGGCGATGATCTCCGCGTTGCCGGTATCGGGCGCCTGGGTGCCGAACACGGTGGAGGCCCAAGGGGACCGCCCCAGAATCTCGTTGAGCAGGGCCAGCTTGAGCTGGCCGAAGCCCTGCCCGCCCAGTTCGGGTCCCAAATGGGTGGCCCACAGTCCCTGACGCCGCACCTCGTCCTTCAGCGGATCGATGATCCGCCTCTGCACGTCGGTCATGGGCACGAACTGCTGGTGCGGGAAGAGGTAGTCGAGCGGCTCGACCTCCTCACCCACGAATGTGCTGACCCAGTCCAACTTCTCCTGGTACTCGGGCTCGGTCTCGAAATCCCACGCCATGATCACTCCTTTCGGGTGAAGCCAGAATAGCGTTCTTAGCATTAAGAATTCAATTCCTACAAGGGAGGGCCGACCGAGGCACCGTCGCCGGCCCAGCCCGAGGGCACGAGCGGTACTGGCCAGGGTGGCTTTGGGTTCTCCCGCGCTGTGGCTGAAAGTCAACCCGCCGGACAGGGGTAGCCCGACATCACGGGCCGGGGGAGATTCGGGGGACGAGGCAGGCATAGAGCGCACGATCCTGCTGATGGCGTTGGCGGTCGCCCATACCAGCTTGGAAATTATCGCCTCCAACCGCGCCCCGGCGGGGGCAGTCCCAGGGAAATCAGGCCATGTGGTATTTCCTTGTCGTGCACGTCGTCGGTCGTGGTGATGGCGACGCGAACGTCTATCCGTCGCGCCGCACGATCACGACAGCCCACCCGACCGAGGTTGCAGCGCCGTTCGACGACCGTTCAATCCACCCGATGTTCGCTGCCCGAACCGCTAGGCCATGACCGGTGAGACATCCTCCAGACCGGAGCGAATCATCTTCCGAAGTTCAGGCGTGTCCTCGTGTCCATGCTTGGCCACGGCATGGGCCACGGCCGCATCCAGAGTCTCCTCTTCTGTGCCGGCAATTGTGAGCGTGCAACCGATGTCGTTGGGTACCTTGCGGCAGTCAATCATCTTTCGGGCCATGTGAGCCCCTTTCTGTTCGGACCGGATCTGCTCCGGTCAGTGCGAACCGGATGGGCTCCAGGTCGTTGGTCCGACGCCATCCGGGCTCGAAGGTGTAGCGCCCGACTCCGCATTGCCGGCGTTTCCGACTTCGGCCCTCCCGCGGGGGAACTCCCGGACCTCGTCGGCTGACACAAACGCCCGATGCTCCGCTTGCCGCATCGCAACCGCCTCCTGGGTCGTCTACCCCTTGCCTAAGTACCTTACCTACTAGTAGGTAGAAGTCAAGTGGTAACCTTCGGCCGGATCCAGGGAGTCGCGAGGGGATTGAACCGGATGAAACAATCGCAGGAAGAAAGAACTGACACCGCGACCCAGATTCTCGATGCTGCCGAACAGCTCGTTCAGGTACGTGGATTCAATGCTTTCAGCTATGCCGACGTGGCCGGCGAGCTGGGGCTCACCAATGCCGCCCTCCACTACCACTTCCCGAGCAAGTCGGAACTGGGTGAGGCCCTGATCGCCAGGTATGCCAACCGCTTCCTCGGCGCATTGGTCGAAATCGACGATTCCCTTACCGATCCCCTCCGCAAGCTCGATGCCTACGTCGATCTCTACGCCGAAGTACTGCGGCACCAGAGGATGTGTCTGTGCGGCATGTTGGCGGCTGACTACGAAACGCTTTCGGCCGGGATGCAGGATGCGGTCGCCGACTTCTTCGAAAAGAACGAGAAGTGGCTGACCGGGGTGCTGCAACGGGGCCGTGAAGAGGGAACATTGAGCTTCGCCGGATCTCCCCTCGTCGAGGCGCGCTCGATCGTGAGCGGTCTGGAGGGGTCCATGCTCATCGCCCGATCCTTTGGCGATATCAACCGGTTCCATTCCGCCGCCAGCCACCTGCTGACCACCCTTCACCCCTAGGCGGAGCCCCCCGGCCCGGGCCGCCCGGAAAGGGAGACCACGTTGCACCAGGGTGGCGGCGGTGACAGCATCGGGGTCCCGTGCCGGAAAACACCGCTGCTCCCCGAGGCGACGTGGCCGCTCGCATCGCCGCGCAGACCCTGGCCAAGCGGGGGACCGCCTACACCGACGAGGTGCGAGGGCTGCTGGACGCGGCCCTGTCGGTGATCGGCGAGACGGGCACCGCCGCCCGGGTGCGTGTGGCCGACATCGTCACCGCCGCCGGCGTCTCCAACGACACCTTCTACCGCCACTTCCCCTCCAAGGACGCGTTGATCATCGCCCTGCTGGAGGACGGCACCGACCGGCTGGCCAGCTACATCTCGCACCAGATGCAGAAGGTGGCGGCGCCGGAGGACAAGGTGCGTTGCTGGGTCGAAGGGATGCTGTCCCAGACACGGGGACGGGCCGCCGCCACCACACTGGCGGTCCTGTGGAACGGAAGCGGAATCGGCATCGGGGTATCCGCCGGACGACACAACGCCAGCGTTCCCCTGGGTGCCCTGTTGCACGAGCCCTTCGTAGCCCTCGGAAGCCGGGCGCCGGAGATCGGGGCCTCGCTGGTGGCCCACGCCACCCTGGGCAAGGTGTCGGACTACCTGTGGGCCGGTGCCCATCCCACCCGCAGCGAGCTCCGCGACATCACGGCATTCTGCATCGATGCCGGCCGGCCCCCGGCCCGATGACGCCGAAGGATGGTTGGCCAGTGAAGCTATGAGCCCTCGTCGACCCGGGCGATGGCGCGGGCGATAAAGGCACGGGTGGTGTCGTGGCCGGCGGTGACGCCCAGCGCATCTTCGAGGGCCAGGACCTGGGACAGGCCGGTGATCATGAGCAGTGCCACGATGGGCGGAAGATCCTCCTCGCCTATATCCAGGGCGTGCAGAGCAGTCGTCACCGCCTCCAGCTGAGCGGCCCGGAACCGCTCGGCGTAGCGGGCGATTTCGGTGCGGATGGCCTTGCGGTGATTGGCCAGGGCCACGAACTCGATGTTGAAGCGGGCGGCGCCGGGGTCGTCGTTCAGCTGCCACAGCGCCCGCAACGATCCTTCGGCGGCGATGGCCTGCTCGATGCGGGCCACGTTCCGCTCGGCCCGGCGTCGGAAGACCTCGAGGAAGAGATCGTCCATGGTTCGGAAGTAGTAGTGAACGAGCTGCGCCTTGAGGCCGGCTCGGGTCGCCACCCGGCGCGAGGTTACGGCGGCATAGCCCTCCTCGAGCAGGAGCAGCTCGGCGGCGTCAAGCAGCTGGGCCCGGGTCTTCGAATCCTCCGCTCCGATGCGGCGGGGCGAGGTGGACGTCACGCCGACACCTTGCCATAGCGGCAGGTCCGCCGGACCAGGCACGTGGCCCCGCTCTACTGTGCACACGGAACTGTGCACACGGACAGCGACACGACAGGGAGCCGGCCATGAAGGCAGTGAGAAGCATCGAGGGCGGCGTGGCCGTGGTCGAGCTCGACCAGCCGCCGGGCACCGGGGAGCTGGTGCGGATCTCTTCGGCCAGCATCTGCGCCTCCGACCTCGGATACATCCAGTTCGGAAGCCGCGCCTGGGTCACGAGCTGGCCGGGCTGCTCGAGGACGGCACGCCGGTGGCCGTCGAGGCCATCTACGGATGCATGGCCTGCCGGCAATGCCGGCGCGGGGCCTACAACCTGTGCCCGACCCACACCCAACGAGCTCTCGGGGTCAGCGCCGACGGCGGCATGGCCGAGCATTTCCGGGCCCCGGCGGCACGGCTGGTCCCGCTGCCCGCCGGCCTGGCCGTGGGCGACGCGTCGCTGGTCGAGCCGGCCTCCGTAGCGTGGCACGCCCTCCGACTGGGCGCGGTCGGGCCGGAGACATCGGTGGCCATCGTCGGGGCCGGCGCCCTGGGGCTGCTGGCCGTGCCCGCCGCCCGCCGGCAGGGGGCCACCAGCGTGGCCCTGGAAGTGCGCCATCCCTACCAGCGGGAAGCCGGCGAGCGCCTCGGTGCCCGCATCGGCGCAGATGGCCTTTACGACGTGGTGGTCGAAGCGGCGGGAACGGCGGAGAGCCTGGCCCGCTCACTCGACCTGGTCGCCCCGGGCGGCACCGTCGTCGTCCTCGGTGTGCACATGGGCACCGTCGAGATCAACTGGTCCTCGCTGTTTCTGAAGGAGGGTCGGGTGATCCCGTCGTTGGGCTACTGCACCCACGACGGCCGACGGGAGATGGACGACGCCGCGGCCATGTTGGCCGATGACACGGAGATCGCCCGCACCCTCATCACCCACCGTTTCCCCCTCCCGGATGCCGTCGAGGCCTTCAGGGTGGCCGGGTCAAGGTCGGCGTCCAGCATCCGGGTGGTCCTCGAACCGTAGAGGTGGAAACCTGGTGGCTGACGGGAAAGGTCGGCCACGCGTCCGGGCCAGGGATCGGTCGGTGGGCTCCTCCTGTCCGCTTCGGACGGTGTGCTAAGCAATTGCACAGCACCGCTGTGTCACCAACAGCGGTCACACCTGAGGAGACTGGATTGAGCGACTGGCAGACGATCGACTTCTTCTTCGACGAGTCGTTGGTGGAGGATCCGTATCCCTACTTCGAGATGCTGCGCTCGGCCGGTCCGGTGCTGCCACTCCCCCACCTCGGCGTGGTGGCGGTGACCGGCTACGACGAGTCCATGGAGGTATACCGCGATACCGACACGTTCTCGTCGTGCAATTCGGTCATCGGCCCCTTCGCCACCTTTCCCGTACCACTCGACGGGGATGACGTCAGCCAGGTCGTCGACAACTACCGGGACCAGCTGCCGATGCACGAGCACATGGTCACCATGGATCCCCCCGATCACACCCGCGAGCGGGCCCTCCTCATGCGACTCATCACTCCGAAGCGTCTGAAGGACAACGAGGCCTTCATCTGGCGCCTGGCTGACCAGCAACTGGATGAATTCGTCAGCCAGGGCCAGTGCGAATTCATCGCCGCCTACGCCCAACCCTTTGCCATGCTGGTGGTGGCCGATCTGCTCGGGGTACCCGAGCAGGACCACCAACGCTTCCGTGAAGGGTTCGGATTGAGCGGCGTACCCGGGGTCGTCGGCGCCGGCGAGGAGGGGAGCCCCGACGAGAACCCGCTGGGCTGGCTCGACGGGTGGTTCAGCCAGTACGTCGAGGACCGCCGCCGTCAGCCCCAACAGGATGTGCTCACCGACCTGGCCCAGGCCACCTACCCCGACGGTACAACGCCCGATGTCACCTCGGTGGTGCGGACGGCCACCTTCCTGTTCGCCGCCGGTCAGGAGACGTCGGCCCGCCTACTGGCAGCGGCTCTCAAGTACCTGGCCGAGAATCCGCAGTCACAGGACGAACTCCGCGCCCACAGCGACCGTATCCCCGGTTTCCTCGAGGAAGTCCTCCGGGTGGAGAGTCCGGTCAAATGCGACTTCCGTTTCACCCGGCGCACCACGTCGGTGGGCGGCGTGGAGATCACGGCCGGCACACCGGTCATGCTCCTCAACGGCGCAGCCAACCGCGACCCGAGGCATTTCGAGTGTCCGGCCGAGTTCCACATGGATCGCTCCAACGTCCAGTCCCACATCGCCTTCGGCCGGGGCGCCCACTCCTGTCCGGGTGGTCCGCTGGCCCGGGCCGAGGGTCGGGTCAGCATCGAGCGCATTCTCGACCGCACCCGGAACATCCGGCTGTCCGAGGAGCACCATGGGCCCCCCGGTGCTCGCCGTTTCGACTACACACCGACGTGGATCCTCCGCGGGCTGTCCGACCTCCACATCGAGTTCGACCCCGCTACGCCCTGAGGCCCGGAGCCGACCCGGGGCCGTCGGAGCCGACCCGGAGCAGTCGGGTCAGCCGGTCACTTGGCGGCGAAGGCGTAAGTGCCGGCCCCCACGGCCAGGGTGATGCCGCCAGCGGTACTCACCACCTTGACACCGGGGGCCTGACCCACCGGACGACCGCCTTCGGTCACCGCCGCCCGGGCGACACCGGGGAACACGCAGTGGGCCGCGGCGTTGGGCGGCACGGTCACCGACAAGGTCCAGCCGCCGGGGTCGGCCGTCTTTCGCCAAGCCACCGCGTAGCTGCCGGCCGGTGACGGAAACGACCCGGCGGCGTGCTCGAGGCCGGCCGCCGGGGGTGTGATGGTGACCAGGGTGGCCGGCCCACCGGACGACCCGGCCACGGTGGGCACGGCACCGAGGAGGATCTCCTGCATGGCCACCAGTGCCGCCGATCCCCAGCCGTGGGACATGCTGTCGCCCACCAGGTCACTCGGTGTCCACGTTTCCCAGGTGAAGGTCCCACCGGCCTTCAGGATGGCCGCCCACCCCGGAAAGGAGGAGTCGGTGAGGATGCGCACGACGTCGGCGTCACGTCCCCCGGCGTGGAGGGCACGGAGCAGCTCCATGCCGTGATCGGGCTCCACTGATATGTCGAGGGATGAGACGTAGGCGGCCACCGCCGCTGCCGAGGCGGGCGGCACCACCCCGTAAGCCAGGGCGGCCAGGTTGGCCAGCTGCGAAGCATGCGGGCTCTGGGTCCCGTCCGCCCGCAACCCGTCGACATACCGGCCGTTCGTCCCCATCATGCGGGCGTTGACGGCGGCGGCCACCGAGGACGCCCGCTGGGACTGTGCCGTCGCCGTGGTGGCGTCCCCGGCCAGTGCGGCCACCTGACCGATACGGCGGAAGGCGTTGACGGCCAGGATGTTCAGAGTGGTGTCGGACGCCGTGTCGTAGTCGTAGCCGTACTGGTTGTCGCCATTGGTGGAAAGGGCGAGGCCCGACACCAGGCCGGTGGCCGGGTCGACCGCGTCGGCCAGGTAGTTCGACAGCCGGGTGAGGGTGGGGAGGAGTCCTGTCACCGTGGCCGCATCCCCGGTCGACGAGAAGTAGCGCCACACCCATTCGGGGTAGCGGGCCGTGAACGTGGGGTAGTCCTGGGGGCCGTCGTCGTTGGGGTAGACCTCGTTGACCTGTCCGGTGGTGGGCCAGTACCGGGTCTGGGCCCGGGCCATGTCCCTCAGTCCCTGCCAGCTCAGGTTGTGGTCCCCGAAGGTTCGCATGATGGTCTCGGACTCGTTGGCCGAGTCCCACACGAACTGGCCCTTCTCACGGGTAGGGGTGTCGACGAACTGCTCCTGGGAGCAGTAAAGGGCGGAGTGGGCACAAAGAGCCCACACGTCGTCGAGAACCGGGCTGGCCGAGTTGAAACGGGCCGGCTCCACCCCTGGCATGGCCGTGTGTCGGGCTACGAGCGTCACCTGGCCCTGGCCCAGGTCCTCGCCCGGATCATCGATCTGCAGGTAACGGAAACCCAGGTAGACGGCGGGCCGGAAGGTCTGGCCGCCGGACCGCTGCGTGTACTGGAAGGAGAGGTCGGTGTCCTGGGTGTTGTGGGTGGTCGATACCGACCCGTCCGGGTCCAGGGTGTAGCCGACATGCATGGGAACGACGTGCCCGTCGACGCCATGGGCGAAGGCGACGAAGGGCCGACCGGCATAGACCTTGCCGAAGTCGGCCACCATTGACCCGTTGGGCAGGGTGCGAAGGGTGACGGGGGACACCCCGTGTTCGGTGATGCGGGTGCGTTGCGCATAGAGGGCTACGAACGGTGCGGTCCCCACCGGGCCCCGCACCACAGCCGGCGCCCATGACCGGTCATCGAAGCCCGCCGTCGACCAGCCGACCGGGGTCCGTCGGCCGTCGATCCACTCCACGAAGTCTCCGACGTCGTTGTTGCGCTGGGGGGCGGGCAACCACTCGGCCGGGCGGGTGCGCCACGACCCGTCGGACACCACCTTGATGACCTTCCCGTCGGTGTAATGGACGACCACTTGGACGAGAAGCCCGGGGGCCGACACCGGTCGGCCCTGACCGGGCCCGTACCAGTGATGGAGGACGCCCACGGCGTTGGCCCGTCCGGCTCGCACCGCCGAGGTCACATCGGTGGCCTGGTAGTACTGCTCATCGGGAAAGCAGAAACTAGGACCGCTGTCCACCAACGTGCCGTTGACCCACAGCTGGTACTTGTGGGCGGCGGCCACATAGGCGGTGGCGTGGGCCACGGTGCCCTGGGGTAGGGAGCGCTCGGTGCGCAGGTAGCTGTACTCCTCCTCGCCCGGGTCGACCGGGCCGGGCCGGAGCCACTGGGCGCTCCAGTCGGCCGTGCGCAGGCCGGTGGTGAAAGTGGCCCCCGGGCTCGGATTGCTCCAACGGCCGGCCGCATCCGCCGTTCGCACCGTCCAGTGGTAGAGCGAGTCGGCCCGGAGGGCGGGGCCGGCATAGGGGACGAAGGCCTGGCTGGCGGTGGTGACCGGGCCGGAATCCCACACCGGAGCGTCACCGGGTACCGGTCCGGTGACCACCACCCGATAGGCCCGCTGCACGGCACCCCGTCGAGGGTCGGCCACGTGCCAGGCGAACTGCACGCCGTCGGGGTCGACGCCCACCGGGTGGGTCACCCCGGTGGTGGTGAGCGTGGTCGGTGGGGCGGGAGGCGACGAGGACGATCCCGTCCCGGTGGAACCGACCGAAGCGGGGCCCCGACCGCGGGCCACCTCGGCGGCGGCGTCGACCACGGCGCCCGCCACCACCACGGTGGTACCCACCCGCAGGCCACCGGCCAAGAACGATCGTCGATTCACCTGTCCACCCCCCCCCTCGGTCGAGGTGACCGAGATGGTACAGGGGCGTTCACCCGGGGCCGGGCCGGGACCGCGGTGGGCCGGCGACTCCGGGCCGGTAGGGTCCCAGCCAGTGGATCCCCGGGCACAGGTCCTCGAAGCACACGCCATGGGCCGGTCGGTCACCGCCGACGGGCTTGAACGGCTGCGGACCGCCGTCCAGGTCCAGATGCGGCGGTCGATGGGCATGGGGGACAAACCGCCTCCGGCGGCCTGCACCGATCCCGTTCAAGCCTTCTTCGCACCCGGATCGATCACCCGCCAGGTCAACGGCGACCTTCCCGCCATGCTGATCGGGGGCATCGCCGCCCTCCTGTTGCAGACCCTCCATCCCCTCACCATGGCCGGGGTCGACCGTCACTCCAACTACCGCCAGAACCCCCTGGGCCGACTCGAACGTACGGCCAGGTTCCTCGGCACCACCACCTTCGGTTCCCAGACCGAGGCGGAGGAGGCCATGGCCTGGGTACGCGGGGTGCACGCCACCGTCAAGGGCGTGGCTCCCGACGGCCGGCCCTACTCGGCCGACGACCCGGCCCTCATCACCTGGGTCCACGCCGCCGAAATGCACTGCTTCCTCACCTCGGCCGTCATCTACGGGCCCCGGCCCCTGTCGCCCGAGGAACAGGACCGCTATCTCGATGAGATGGCGCGGGTGGCCCTCGGCCTGGGGGCGGTGGAGGTTCCCCGCAGTCGGGCCGAGCTGGACCGCTACTTCGCCGCCGTCCGACCGGAGCTGGCTCTAACCCCCGAGGCGCGCACGGCCCGCAACTTCGTCCGGCGCGGCGTGGGCCGGTGGCCCCACGAGATCACCACCTACGCCATCCTGGTGGCCGCCGCTCAAGGCGTCCTTCCCCCGTGGGCCCGCCAGCAGCTCCGCATGCCGGCCGTCCCCGCCGCCGACCGCCTGGCCGTGCGCCCGGCGGCTCGGGCTCTGGGGGCGGCCCTCCGCTGGGTGGTCACCGCCCCGTCGATGGATCCGACGGACCCGTCGGGCGACGACGTCCTGGTCCCCACCGGCTAGCCGCCGCCGACCTCGCCGGGCCGATACGGTGGCCGCTATGGATTGGACAGAGTGGGGACGACAGCTGGAGAGGGCCCTCGGACCCGAAGGAGATTTTCCCTCCTTTTTTCGCCCCCGGGGCCCTGTTCAGTGATCCGGTCAACGAGCCCACCGCCGACATCGCCGCCATAGAAGCCATGACCGAGGCCTCCTTCCCCGACTGGCAACAAGAGATCCTCTGGGTGCACGGCGACGAAACCGGGGGCGCCTTCGAGTGGATCGGACGGGGCACGCTGGGCGGCACCATCCCCATCGCCATCCACGGTTCGACCGTGGTCGACGTGAACGCCGACGGCCTGGTCACCCGCTGGCGCGACTACTTCGACCTGAAGCAGCTGGACGCCCAGGTGGCGGCCTTCACCCCTCCCGCCACGGCCTGAGGTCGAGGCCGGGATAGCGGCCGGCCACCCCGGCCAACGTCTCCTCGGTCCAGAACGGGTGGCCCGGCGGGGGGAATCCGAGCACGGCCAACTGGCCCGGTGTGGCCCCCTGGACGAAGTTGAACCACTCAGCCGAAAATCCTTTGAAGGGCCAGGCCTGGTAGCCGCCCCATTCGACGGCTGCCGGCCGGTAGGAAACATGCAGCATGTAGCGGGCCTGGGTGGGGTCGGTGAAGTCGACCGAGCGGTGGTAGACGTCGGGCCGGTAGACCACGATCGAACCGGCCGGGGCCGAGGCGTCGGCGGGGTCGTCGTACAGGTCGGCGTGTTCGACGAAGTCGAGGGTGTGCCGCTCGACAGGGATGTCACGGGTCCGGGCCCGGGACACGAAACGGGTGGCCCCGTTGTAGGGGCCGACGTCATTGAGATAGACGAAAGTCTCCATCTGCTGGTAGCCGGCCTCGGGCCGGGGCACGGTCAAAGTGTGGTTGGGAAAGTCGGCGTGCAGGAGCTGGTTGTAGCCGGATGGCTGTCCGGCGTACTTGGCCGTGATCAGAGCCAGGTACATACGGACGTCATCGGTACGGAGGAACTCCTGAGCCAGTCCGATCATCAGATCGCCCGCGGCCAGGGTGTTGAGCGAGCGACTGTGGAAAGGGAATTCGGGCCACGCCGCGTCCCAGGTCCGCCACCGGGCCACCGACTGGTCGCTGTGGGCCTCGGCGTTGTCGGCCCGGTCGGAGTCGGCCATGGCCTGCGCGGTAGGAAACAGTACGGCCACCGCCTTCTGGGCGCTGGCCAGAAGGTCGTCGGGGACGATTCGTTCCAGGACGCACCATCCGTCCTCATCCCACGACCCGCGCCGCTGGTCATCGACAGAGGGCACGCCGCCAGGGTACCGGCCCGGGCGGTCCCGTCCCCGGTAGCATCGTGGCGGTGGGGCGGAACCCGATCGAGTTGCGGAGGGACCTGGGTGCGGCCGCCCGACTGTGGTCGTCGCCCGACCACCACGCCGTGGGCGACTCCTGGTGGACGGCGTTCAGTGGCGAACTGAGCGTGACCTACAACGTGGCCGTCTGCCAGTCGTCGGACAACGACATCCTGGTCGACCACTGCCTGCAGCCCCTGCTCGACCTCAAAAAGCCGGGCATCATCATGCTGGCCGGTCCCGGTCTGGCCACCGCCCAAAAGCTGGCCGATGCCGGATGGGTCGGGGTGGGGGCGCTACCGCTCATGCTGCTGACCGCACTCCCGCTATCCGACCACCGGGAGATCGACGTCCGCTCCCTGACCGAAGAGGACCTACCCGAGGCCCGGGAGCTGCTGGCCGACACCTACGGTCTGTCCGACGCCGCCGCCGCCGCCGCCGTTCCCCAGCGCGCCGTCGAGGACCCGACCCTCGGGGTGTGGGGTCTGTTCGACCAGGGACGGATGGTCTCGTCCTTCACCGGGGCCACCGAGGACGGACTGGTGGTGGTGTGGTCCATGGCCACCCGACGCGACACCCAGGGCCACGGTTACGGGCGGCGACTGCTGGATGCCGCCCTTCGTTCCCAGTTCGAAGCCGGAGCCGAGGGTTCACTCCTCCAGTCGTCGGCCGCCGGCGAGAAGCTCTACCGCGGGCTCGGCTACGTCGTGGTCGAGTACTGGCAGCTGTGGTCGCGCCCGCGCTGGGTCATGGGCCGGGCCTGAGGGCTGAGGGCTCAAGCGGCTAAAGGACTCAAGCGCCAAGGGGGCGCTAACCGGTGCCGTCGGTACCGGAGTCGGCGCCGACGCCACCGCCCGGGTCCGGGCTGGCATCAGTTCGGCGGCGCCGTAGGAAGAGGACAACTCCGCCCACGATCACAGCGGCGGCCACCACGGAGAGGATGATGATGGCGGCCAGACCGCCACCGCTCAGGCCCGAGGTGGTGGCCGCGGGGACCGCCCCGGTGTGACGGCCCGCCGTCGTCGAGGTGGTCGAGGGGACGGTGCCGGTGGCCGGAGTGGTCGGCGCGGTGGCCGCAAAGGCCACCACCCGCCGGGCGGTGGGTACCAGCAACAATCCGGCGCCCACCCCGGGGGTCGGGAAGTGGTTGGCCGGCATCCCCACCACCGCCGTCTGTTCGACCTGTCCGCTGGTCGGGTCCAGACCGTCGAGCACGCCGTCCTGTCCGATGGTCCACACCAGGCCGGCGGCCACGATGGGTGGACCACCACCGGCCTGCGCTCGCCACAGAAGATGGAGCGAGGCCGGGGAGTCCGAGGCCGACAGGGCCAGAACCCCGGCCAGACAGGGCAGGTAGACGGTCGTCCCCACGACGGCCACTCCGCCGTCGATGTCCTGGGGGCAGCCGGTGGCCAGCGTGGCCTGTTGACCACCGATGCCCCCGAGGTGGGAACCGTCGAGCAGGTAGGCGATCCTGGACTTGCCGGCCAGCACTACTTGGCCGTCGCCGAGGAGGGCGGGGACGGCCGACATGTCGAGATCTCTGGAGTTGTTGGTGGGCCAGTCCTTGGGGGCGAAGTACTGCAACAGATGCAGTGACGACGAGAGCTCGAGCACGGCATCGCTGTCGTCATAGGGCTCGGAAGCCGAGTAGACCGATCCGTTGCCGGTGCTGACCCAGATGTGGCCGGCACCGTCCACAGCCGGAGCACCGCCCCCCATCCACACCGCCCCCTGGCTCTGCCCGCTGTCACCGTCGACGGTGAAGAAATGGGGTGCGCCCCCCGCCTCGGGGACGGCCACCACTCGTCCCCGGTAGGTGGCGCAGTCGCCGTCGTTCCCACCCATCCCGAACACCACCTGACCGGCATCCAGAGTGAGTCCGGTGCGCTGCAGGAGGGCAGCCGGATCGGCGCCGGAGGGATCCACGTCCCGGGCGAGCTCGAGCTTGCCGGTGGAAGCCGACACACCGATCAGCACGTGCTTGGGACTGCCTCCCGTCAGCTCATCGGCCACGGCGAAGATTTCGTCCCGGGACGGGTCGACCACCGGCGTCCCGGTGATCCCCACCGTGGGTCCGATGTTGCCGCAGGGGAGGGTCGTCGACGGCACCGGCGTGCCCACATGGGCGGACCACACCACCTTCCCGGTAGCCGAGGCCAAGGCGTAGACGGTGTCGTTTTCCGTGGCCAGATAGACCAGATCACCCGAGACCACCGGCTGCCCGTACAGCTCCCCGTCGAGAACGGGGGAGGTCCAGGCCCGGGCGGCGGTATAGACGGTGGGGGGCGCGGTGGCCACGCCGCTCCCCGACGGGACGCCGTGGTACCCGGTCCAGGAGTCCGGCGAGGCGGTGGTCGCCCCCGACGCCCTGGCACCCACCGTGGCCACGAATGCGGTGGCCACCGTCAGAGCGACGAGGACCAGGGCCCTTCGGGTGGCGACCCGGGCCAACCGTGGGCGCGGTCTGGTCGTTGGCCATCTCGAGGGCCGGACGGTGCTCACCGGGCCGAGGCTAGCCACGGTGCATGCCAACGTCGCGGCATCGCCGACCGGCCGGCGGCCTCCTGGTGACCGGACCGGTCTCGGGGCCGACGGGTCAGGGGCTGGCGGCGGGCGACCCGGTCAAGCCCGCCTCATCCAACAGCCGCCGTTCGTCGACCTTGCTCGAGCGGGTCATCGGGAAGCTGTCCACTGTTTCGATGCGGTCGGGCAGCATCGATTCGGGCAGGCGACCGGCGGCGGCCCGGCGAATATCGAGGGCCGACCCCAGTTCCTCCCCCACCACGAAAGCGGCGATGGCCAGCTGTCCGCCGTCGTCGTAGGCCACACACGTGGCTGCCGTCACTCCGTCCAGACTGCGGAGGCTCTCGGCCAACTCCACGAGGGAGATGCGCACCCCCATCCGCTTGATGACCCGGTCGGTCCGGTCGACGTAGACGTAATCGCCCGCCTCGGTGCGGTAGACCAGGTCGCCGGTGCGGTAGACGCTCCGTCCCTCCACCACGTCGGTGCGCAGCACCTCGGCGGTCAGGTCGGGCGCCCCCCAGTAGCCGGTCATGAGCTGGGCCCCCCCGATGTGGAGCTCACCCACCTGACCGGCCTTATCGACCACACGGCCGGACTCGTCGATCAGGTGGAAGTCGACTCCGGGGTGGGGGCGGCCCATGGAGACCACGCCGTCGGTCAACATCTCCGGCGTGAGCTCGACATGGGTGACGGCGATGGTGGTCTCGGTCGGGCCGTAACGGTTGAACACCCGCACCCCGGGAGCGGCGGCCCACAACGCCTCCACATCGGCGGCCGAGCACGCTTCACCGCCCAGGGCCACGACAGCGAGGGTGGTGCCGGCCAGCTTGCCCACCTGCGGGCTGGACAGCAGCACCCGCAGGTAGCTGGGTGAGAAGCCGGTGTAGGTGATGTCCTCATTGGCCACCGCGTTGAAGAAGGTGCGGGGAAAAAGGAGGGCCTCCCGGGGCCGGATGACCACCGCCCCGCCGGAGAAAAGGGTCGGGAACAGCGTGCCGAAGGCCCCGTCGAAGTGGAAGGGGGACACGCACAGGGTGCGGGTGGTCTGGTCGAGACCGAGGGCGGCCACGGTGGCCGTCACCGCCGCCGAAAAAGCGGCGTTGCCGATGAGCACGCCCTTGGGCGTGCCCGTGGTGCCCGAGGTGTAGATGGCGTAGGCCACCCGCCCGGGGGCGGGGACGGGGTCGTCCCGTCCGGCCGGTGCCGCCGCCAACCGGCTCATGGTGACCACCGGCGTCGGGGCGAAAACGGTGGGCGGCGCCGTGCCCTCCACCGGGTGGTCGGACATGACCACCAGGGAAGCGGCGCAGTCGCCGACGATGGACGCCACCCGGGCCTCGGGATCGGTAACGGCCAGGGGGACGAAGACGGCCCCCACCCACAGGGAGGCCAGGGCGGCCACCACGAAGTCGACGGCGTTGGGGATGAGGAGGGCCACCCGGTCGCCCTCGGTCACCCCGGCGGCGGCCATCCCGTTGGCCATGCGGGCCGCCTCGGCACAGAGGCCGCCATAATCGAGGGCGCGGTCGGGATCCTTGACGGCCGGGTGGTCGGGATGACGATGGCCGCGCGCCACGATGGCCGCCAGGACGTCTGTCGACGTCAACCCTTGGCTCCGACCGGCGGCGACCCGGTCCCCCGCACCAAGGTGCCCGGCAGTGCGCCGGTGGGCTGGCCGTCCTCGAAGGTGACCTGTCCCCGCTTGACCGTCCAGCGATAGCCCGTGGCCGCCTGCAGGAGACGCCGGCCGCCGGCCGGCAGATCCGTGGTGATCTCCGGGGGCCGGCACCCCAGACCCTCGAGGTCGATGACGTTGAGATCGGCCAGGCGGCCGGGCTCGACCACTCCCCGGTCCAGCCAACCGAAATGGGCGGCCGGGCGCTGGGTGATCTGGTGGACCACCTGCTCGACGGGGATCCCGTCGCCGTCGCCACGGTCCCGCCCCCACAGCGACAGATAAGTGGTGGTCATGGACCCGTCGCAGATCTGCCCACAATGGGCACCGGCGTCGGACAGGCCGAACAGGGCCACCGGATCGGTGATCATGGTGTGCACGTCGTCCAGGTTTCCGTGGACGAAGTTGAACATGGGCGTGTAGATGAGTTGATTGCCGTCCCGCTGGAGCTGGATGTCGTAGGCGTACTCCCGCGGGTCCACGCCGGCCCGACGGGCGGTAGCGCCCAGCGAGCGGCTGGCGTCGAGGTTGTAGTCGACGGGATCGTCGAGCACGTACATCTCGTCGAAGCGGGCGAAGAAGGCCATGCCGGCGAAGGCGTCGGGACCCGAGGTGCGGGCGGCATGACCCTCGATGATCTGGCTACGGCGCTCGGGGTCCCGGAGGGCCTCGAGGCGCTCGGCCAGGGGGAGGTCGGCGATGCGGGCGTAGGCCCGGGCCGGGGTGAACACGTTGACCGAGGCCTGAAGACCGAGGAGCACGCCGATGGGGCGGGGCGCAACCTGGGCCTTTACGTCCAGGCCTTCCTCCCGCAGGGCGGTAGCCAGGGCCATCAGGTCGCGCCACCGCTCCGGAGCCTCGCTGTCCTGCTGGACGGTGTAGCTGACCGGCCGGCCACTGACCCGGGCGAAGGCGGCCACCAGATCGAACTCGGCCCGGGCGAAGTCGTCGTCGGTCGTCCGGTAGCTGTCCGACAGGAGCTGGAAGACACCGGTGCCCCGCTCGGCCAGCACCGAGGCCAGGGTCATGAGTTCGGGTTCGCGGGCCCGCAGCGTGCCCAGGTTGTCGCCGCCGCTGGTGCGGTGCCGCTCGGTGCGTGAGGTGGACACCCCGATGGCCCCGGCGTCGAGCCCCTCGCCCAACAACCGGGCCATGTTTCCCAGCTCCTTTTCCGTCGGGTGCTCGGCTGGATCGGCACCTCTTTCGCCCATCACAAAAGCGCGCAGGGCGGCGTGGGGCAGATGGGCGCCCACGTCGATGGCCCGGGGCTGACGCTCGAGGGCGTCGAGGAACTGGGGGAACGACTCCCAGTCCCACCGCAGCCCCTCGTGCAGGGCCGTGCCCGGGATGTCCTCCACCCCCTCCATCATCTCGATGAGCCAGGTGTGGCGGTCGGGGGCCACCGGCGCGAATCCCACCCCGCAATTACCCATGGCCACGGTGGTCACCCCATGGTGGGAGGACGGAGCCAGTTGGCTGTCCCAGGTGGCCTGGCCGTCGTAGTGGGTGTGGGGATCGACGAAGCCGGGGGTGACCAGTTGGCCATCGGCATCCAGCTCGCGCCGGCCGGGGCCCACGTCGTCCCCGACCGCGGTGATGAGCTGGCCCTCCACCGCCACATCCATTCGGCGCAGGGGGCCACCGGTCCCGTCGGCCACCAGGCCGTTGCGGATCACCAGATCGGCAGGCACTCTGTCTCCTCGTTTGGCCGTGTCTCCTCGTCCGACCGCGTACGGTCGCTCACCCGGTGAGCGCCCAGCGGCGCAACGGCTTGCGGGACGAGCTGAGCTCGTCGTACTGCTGATCGGACAGCGACAGGCCGGCGGCCGCGCAGTTCTCCTCCAGGTGGGCCACCGATGCGGTCCCGGGGATGGGCACCATGACCGGTGAGCGACGCAGGAGCCAGGCCAGGCACACCTGGGTGACGGTGGCTCCGAGCTCACCGGCCACCCGGTCCAGCGGGCCGCCGGCGCGGGACAGCTTGCCGCTGGCCAGCGGGCACCAGGGGATGAAGCCGATCCCGTTCTGCTCGCAGTAGTCGAGCACGTCGTCAGCGCCGCGCTCGGCAATGTTGTAGCGGTTCTGCACGCTGACCACCGGCACGATCCGGCAGGCCGCCTCGATCTCATCGACGGACACCTCGGACAGGCCCACCTCGGCCACCTTGCCCTCTTGGCGTAAATCACGGAGGGTGCCGAACTGGTCGTCGGCCGGTACCTCCGGGTCGATCCGGTGCAACTGGAACAGGTCGATGCGGTCCACCCCCAGACGGGCCAGGCTCCCCTCGCACTGGGCCCGCAGATAGTCGGGGCGACCGCACGAGGCCCACTCGCCGGGACCCGAGCGGGTCAGGCCGGCCTTGGTGGCGATGCGCAGCGACGGGGGGTAAGGATGGAGAGCCTCACGGACCAGCTCTTCGGCCACGTTGGGCCCGTAGGAGTCGGCCGTGTCGAACAGGTCGACGCCCAGTTCGACGGCCCGACGCAGGACGGCCAGGGCCCGGTCGTGGTCGGTCGGTGGGCCCCACACCCCGGCGCCCGGCAGTTGCATGGTGCCGAAGCCCAACCGGTGCACGGTGAGGCTTCCCAGCTGGCATGTCCCCGACTCGTCGACCATCGTCCCCGATTTCTGTGGTTGGCTGCTGCGCTCCGACAGCGCCGGTGGGCGCGGTGGGAGGGCCGGACCGGCGCCCTTCGACCCCGACCGGTCACCCGATCCTATCCCCCGGCCTGGACAATCGTCGCCCTATGCTTGTCCTAAGGCGCTCAGGCGACGTAGCGTAAATGGACGGCGATGCCGAAGAAGGGGCCGGCGTGAGCATGACTGTGCAGTGTCCACTCCACCGATCGCGCCCGGCACCGTCACGCGGTGACCGGTGCGGCTGGGCGGGAGGCCACCGATGATCGAAATGGCCATCGTGGGGCTCGGATCGTGGGGCCTGTGCGTCCTGGAGCGGACGGTGAGCCGGGCCCGACGGGTGGGCACGTCGGTGCGCCTCCACGTCATCGAGCCCGGTCAGCTGGGAGGCGGGGTCTACGCCGCCGAGCAACCCGATTACCTGGTGCTCAACAACGCCTGCGGTCAGCTGTCCCTGTTCGCCGCCCCCGACGGGGAGGCCCTGCCCCCCTATGCGGTGGGCCTGCACCAGTGGGCGGTGGCCTGCGGCTACCGGTGGGTGGGCTACGAGTGCCGGATCGGGACCGCCGGCGAACCCATCCTGCCCACCGATTACCTCCCCCGGAGGTTGATGGGTGAGTACCTGGTCTGGATCTACGACACGCTGGTGGCTGACGCTCCGCCCAACCTCGAGATCGTCCGCCACTACGCCGCCGCCGTCGACATCTCACCGGCCCTCAAAGGACGCGAGGCGGTACTGCTCGACAACGGAGCCACCCTCACCGTCGACCATGTGGTGCTCACGTCCGGCCACACCTGGAACAACGAACCGGAGGGCGAGGGCGGCGTCCACTACCTGCGCCCCTACCCGGTGGAGTACTTCGACCAGAGCGCGCCGCCCGGTTCCTCGGTGGCCGTGGCCGGCATGGGCCTGGTCGGCTTCGACGTTCTCACCGCCCTCACCGTGGGACGGGGGGGGACCTTCGTGGACCGGGGGGACCGCAAGCGCTACGTGCCTTCGGGCCGGGAGCCGGGTATCACGTTGTACTCGCGCTCGGGCGTGCCCTACTGCGCCAAGTCGGCCCACGGCGTCGACCCCTACGGCCAGTACCGACCGGTGGTATGCACCCCCGAGGAGTTCGCCGCCCTGACCAATCCGGGTGGTTCGCCGGTGCGACGGCACGTCGACTTCCGGACCGAGCTGCTGCCCCTCATCCTGGCCGAGATGCAGGCCCGCTACTACACCCACGCCGCCTTCCTGGCCGGGGGCGACATCGAGTCGTCCGAGGTGCGGGCTGTCCTCCGCGAGGGCTGGGTCGACGGTCGCTACGAGAAGGCGGTCGACAGCCTCGAGCCCCGCTACGGACGTTTCGACCCGGCCACCCACGTGTTCGCCGGATCCGACCGCCACTACACGTCGGCCGCCGACTACCAGGGCCAGGTCTACGACATGATCGAGGCCGACCTCACCGAGGCCCTGCGGGTCGGGGGCAGCCCGGTCAAGGCGGCCCAGGAGGTGCTGCGAATCCTGCGCGACCAGCTGCGGTCGGTCATCGAGTTCGGCGGTCTGTCCCTCGACTCCTACATCGACTTCCAGTCCAAGGTGCGGGGCCGGATAAACCGGCTGGAGGCGGGGCCACCGCCCCTGCGCTCCCAGCAGCTCCTCGGCCTGCTCGACGCCGGCGTGGTGCAGGTCCCCCTGGGACCGGGCCCGGAGGTAACCGCCGTCGACGGGGGCGCCCGCCTACGTTCGACCGCCCTCGACGATCCCTCCCAGGTCACCGTGGACGGGGTGGTGCGGGGTCATCTCGACCTCCCCTCGTTGGCCCGCTCGAGCTCGCTCCTGCTCACCCGTCTCTACGCCAAGGGCCGACTGACCCAACTGAGCTACGGCGACACCGCGGTGGGCAGCGTTGCCATCAGCGAGGACTTCCACCCCTACGACGCCGAGGGCCGCCTACAACCGAGCCTGTCGATCCTCGGCGTGCTCACCGAGGGGGTGCGCTACTTCACCCACTACCTGCCGTCGCCCCGCAGCCGGCTCCGGGCCGTGGTCGACGCCCAGGAGTGCGTGGAGGCAGTCATCGGCTGAGCGCCTCAGCTGAGCGCCTCAGCTCAACCGGCGGTGGCCTTGGTCAGAGCCTGGTCGATGTCGGCGATGATGTCGTCGATGTGCTCGATGCCGATGGACAGGCGGATCGTCTCGGGACGGATGCCGGCCTTCACCAGTTCCTCGTCCGACAGCTGGCGGTGGGTGGTGGAGGCGGGGTGGATGGCCAGCGTCTTGGCGTCCCCCAGGTTGAGCAGCCGCTTGATGAGCTCGAGCGAGTCGAAGAAGGCCAGTCCCGCCTCGTAGCCCCCGGCCGCCCCGAAGGTGATGATGGAGGGCACCCGCCCGTGCAGGTAGCGCTCCACCAGGTGGTGGTAGGGATGGTCGGGGAAGCCGGCGAAGCTCACCCAGGCCACCCGGGGGTCGCCGGCCAGGTAGTCGGCCACGGCCCGGGCGTTCGCCTCGTGGCGCTCCAGCCGCACGGCCATGGTCTCCAGCCCCTGCAGGAGCAGGAAGGCGTTGAAGGGCGACAAGGTGGCGCCGCTGTTGCGCAGCTGGGTGGAACGGGCCCGCACGGTGAAGGGGCGCTCGGGGAAATCGCGGGCGAACACCACCCCGTGGAAAGCGGGCTCGGGCTGGTTGAACATGGGGAAGCGGTCGGGGTGGTCGGCCCACGGGAACCGGCCGCCGTCCACGATGGCCCCACCGGTGGTGGTGCCGTGGCCGCCCACGAACTTGGTCAGCGAGTGCACCACCACGTCGGCCCCGTGCTCGAAGGGCTTGAGCATGAGCGGGGTGGCCACCGTGTTGTCCACGATGAGGGGCACGCCGGCGGCGTGGGCCACGGCCGCCACCGCCTCGAGGTCGACGATGTTGCCGGCCGGGTTGCCGATGGTCTCGCAGAACACAGCGCGGGTGTCGGCGTCGATGAGGGGGGCGATGGACGCGGCCGTGTCGTCGACGGCGAACCGGGCTTCGATGCCCAGGGTGGGCAGCACGTGGGCGAAGTAGGTGAAGGTGGCCCCGTAGAGCTGGGGGGCCACCACGAAGTTGGAGCCGGCGCTGGCCACGGTCAGGATGGCGTAGCTCACGGCGGCCATGCCCGACGCCACCACCAGGCAGGCCGTTCCCCCCTCGAGGGCACAGATGCGCTGTTCGAGGACGTCACAGGTCGGGTTGTTGATCCGGTTGTAGTGGAAGCCGGGGGTCTCCATGTCGAGTACGGCGCCGGCATGGGCGGCGTCGATGAAGTCGTGGGCCACCGTCTGGTATATGGGCACGGCCACCGCCCGCGTCCCGTCGGGGATGTAGCCGCCGTGGATGGCGATGGTCTCGTCGTGCATGGCCTCAGGCACTCCTGGTCGGGATGGTGGCCAACAGGTTGGTGTACAGGCGAAGGGCTGTGCCGCGCCACGGCCAGGGGGCCCGGGCGCCGACCTCGTCGAAGGGGAAGGCGGCCACCAGCTCCGGGTCACGATCGCCTCCCACCACCCGGTGGTGCAACTCCTGGAGCCGGCTCCAGTCGGGGTCGGCCACACAGTCGAGGGGCAGGCGGGGCAGCTCGTCTCGCTGGTGATCGGCGTAGCGGCGCACGTCACGGTGGTACTCGCGCACCAGGCTCGAGGGGTCGTACTCGGGATGGCCCTGGACCAGGACGACCCGGGACCGGCTCACCGTTTTGGTGATCACGCTCCAACCCACCTCCTTCGACTGCAGGGCCACGGCCCAGCCGGCGGCGGTCACCGACTCGGGAGGGACGGTGTTGAGCCGCGAGTGGGGAAGGACGATAGGGGATACCAGCCCGGCGGCGAGGGGATGGTCGGGGTCGGCCTGCTGGGGGAACACGCCGGTGCACTTGGCCGGCAACGTGGTCCGCTCGATGCCGTCGAAGGTGGCCAGGGCGGCGTGGGCCGACAGACAGGACAGCAACAGGGCGGGCACGTGCTCGCTCCCCCACTCCAGCAGGCCGCACAGATCGGACCAGTAGGGCTCGTCCTCTAAACGGGACTGGAGCGGGTTGGACCCGGTCACCACCACCAGGTCGGGAGGATGGGCGGCGATGTCGGTCACCGGCCGGTACTCGGCGGCGATCCGGTCGCCGATCCTGTCCGACCGGGGCACACCGTCCATCGTGTGACGGGACACCTCGATGGTCTCGCATCCGGACCCGGCCTCCAACAGGCCCAGGAACTGTCGCTCGGTGGCGTCGAAAGCGGCGTCGGGCATGTTGTTGACCAACGCGGCGCGCCAGCGCGGCGTTGGCGGCCCTCCCCCCGACGACGCCGCCGGGCCCGGGACCGGGCCCAGCCGGACGCCCACGGTTCAGTGCCTCACATCGGTATAGGTGACCGTGACCTCCTGGTGGAGGAGCCGGTAGGCCGCCTGCAACTGCTCCTGGTCGTCGGCCGATCCGACCACAGCCACGATGTGGTTGCGCGAGCCGTCCCGCCAGTCGAGATCGGCACCCGGCCCCTGGTGGACGCTCACCGTGTCGACCCCGGCGTGATCGCTGAACACGTTGATCCCGTCGATCGAGCTCACCGTGGCCGAGACGTCGGGGGGCTGGAGGAAGAACCGGTAGCCGATCCGCTCGGTGGACACCGGCCCGTCGATGGCCACCGGTTGCCCCAGGGCCACCCGCAGGGTCAGCTCGAGCAGGTGGACCCCGGCGGCCCGCTCCAGCATCTCGGGCACGCCGCCACCCACCCGGCCGTTGACCTCGATGATCCGCGGTCCGTCGGGCGTGAACTTGACCTCGGTGTGCAGGCACCCGATGCGCACGCCGAGGGCGTCGATGGCCCGGGTGGCCAGGGCCAGCACGGCCGACTGCTCCTCTTCGTCGAGGGCGGCCGGTATGAAGAACCCGGTCTCCCGGAAGTTCTCGGCCGGCGGGAAGCGACCAGTGAGGGCCAGGTGGCTGATGTCACCGTCGGCCACCACGCTCTCCACCGACACGTAGCCGGCATAGGCGTCCCCGGCCCGGTCGGGATCGTCGGCCAGGTAGCCCTCGAGGACCATCTCCGGTCGACCCGGGCCCAAGGCGTCGAGGAGCCGACCCAACTCGGCGCCGTCGTGGGCCAGGAAGGTGTAGCGGCTGCCCTGGGCCGACCGGGGCTTGAGAACGACCGGCCAGTCCACCTCGGCTCCGAGCGAGGCCACCTCGGACCCGGATTGCTCGGGTCCGACGACCCGACAGGTGGGCCCATCCAGGCCGCCGTCGGCCAACGCCTGGCGTTGAAACGCCTTGTCGGTGAGGGCGGCGGCGGTGGTGGCGCTGTGGAAGGGCAGGCCCAGGGCGGCGGCCACTTCAGCCAGCTCCACCATGCCGGCGTCGAGGTAGGTGGTCAGACCGTCCGGTTCGTAGGCACTGAGGTTCTTGACCGCCTGCTCGACGCCGATACCGGCGAGGTCGACGACCGGTCCGAACCGGTTGAGGAGATCGGCCATCTGGCTCATTCCGGGGACGGTGGTGTCGATCAACCACAGCAGATCGCAGAGGCCGGCGGCCGCTTCGGCCAACTGCATGACCGGCACACAGCGCGGCCCGTAGCCCACCGCCACCAACGGCCGCGCACGGGCGGACGTGGAAACCATCGTGCCCCTTTCCACACACAGATGTTAGCGTCTAACTGGGTCTTCACCCCAGGATGGGTGGCAAATCGGCTGGTGGCGGGAGTGTGGGCCGCACCTACACGACCTTCACATCCGACACGAGCCGGACTGACACAGGTGGAAGGAAGTAGGGGCATGCCGGTCGAGATAATCGGAATGGTGGGCACCAGGGACGCATCGGAGATCAAGGGTCCCTTGGTCGATGGTCCGGTGGTCGACTGGATGGACGGTCCGGTGGTGGATCCCGGCTACCTGACCGCCATCGCCCGCGCTCACGACGACGGTGGGTTCGACCGGGTCCTCATCGGGTACGGGGCCGTGAGCCCCGAGGGCTGGGCGGTAGCGGCCAGTGTCCTCGACTGCACCCGCCACCTGAAGGTGCTGGTGGCCCACCGGCCGGGCTTCGTCCAACCGGTGGTGCTGGCCCGGATGGCGGCCACCATGGACCACCTGACCGGGGGCGGCCGGATCGCCATCCACTTCATCACCGGCGGGGACGAAGCCGACCAGCGCCGCGAAGGTGACTTCGTGCCCCACGATGCGCGCTACGCCCGCACCGGTGAGGTCATGTCCATCCTGCGCCGCATCTGGTCCGAGGACAGCCCGTTCGACTTCGAAGGGGAATTCTTCCGCTACGAGGGGGCGTTCAGCTCGGTCAAGCCGGTCACCCCGGGAGGCATACCTCTCTACTTCGCCGGCGCCTCACCCCCGGCCATCGGCGTCGGGGCGGCGCAGGCCGATGTCTACGCTTTCTGGGGGGAGCCGCGCCAAGCGGTGGCCGACCGCATGGAGACCATCCAACAGGCGGCGGCGGCGGCCGGACGGACCCTGCGCTACAGCCTGTCCCTTCGTCCCATCATCGCTGACACCGAGCAGGAGGCGTGGGAGAAGGCCGAATGGATCGCCGAGGAGACGGCCGCCCGCATCGCCCTGGCCAAAGAGCGGATGGCCGGACACCAGGACACCTACACCGGTCTGGGTGGCTCGAAGAACGCCACTTTCTCGGTGGACCGCAACACCGGGGGCACCACCTCGGTCGGCCGCAAGCGGCTCATCGAGATGTCAGCCGGCCAGGATGTATACGACGAGCGGTTGTGGATGAAGGTGGCCAACCTGACCGGGGCGGCCGGCAACTCCACCGCCCTGGTGGGTACGCCCGAGCAGGTGGCCGAAGCCATGCTCCGCTACTACGACCTCGGCATCACCACGCTGTTGCTCAAGGGATTCGATCCCCTGCCCGACGCCGTCGAATTCGGCGAGAAGCTCCTACCCCTGGTGCGGGAGGGGGCCGACAAGCGCGACACCGCCCGGGTGCACTGAGCCCACCGGTGGGGGGCGCTGAGCCCACCGGTGGGGGGCGCTGAGCCCACCGGTGGGGGGCGCTGAGCCCACCGGTTGGTTGGGAAGGGCCGACCCTCACCCGGCAAACTTGTCGGTGGCGAATCGCTCGATGAGGAAGTAGGCCGACGGCAGGAAGCAGGCCAGAACCAACCGCTCCCGCCACGGGTGACCGGCCACCCACCGACCCAGGCCCATGAAGAGCGGGAAGAGAACCAGAACCTCGCGGGTCTCGCTCTTGAGGATCGACTGGCAGCAGTAGAGCAACCAGCTGACGCCGAGCAGAACGCCGTACGAGCGCCGCACCTTGAGGAAGACGTAGACGGCCATGACCGCCAACAGGACCAGGGTCACGGCGTCGAACAGCTCCATGAACGAGGCCACGCCGGTGTCGAGGAACTGGAGGTGGATGAGGATGCTGGCCGTCTGGTGGAAGAGGGTCCACGGGTAGGCGAAATGGCGGCCCCACAACTGCTGGGCGTGGATGAACTCCAGTGGGTCACCGTAGAGATGGTTGTTGACCACCATCCAGACGGCGAAGAAGACAGCCGAGGGCACCACCACGGCGGCCGGCCGGATCAGGTCGTGTCGCCAGTCTTCGAACCACCCCTGGTCGGAGGGCCGTGACTGCCAGTACTCGACCAACAGGGCGACCAGGATGACCACCAGGTAATAGACGGTCATGGCCGCCAACATGGCCGACAGTCCGGCGATCAACCAGTGACGGCGCCGGGCGGCCAGGAAGGCACCGACCACGAAGACCAGCGCCAACGATTCGGGGTACCCGGCCAACAGGAAAAAGGCGGTTGGGAACGACACCAGCGCCATCACGGCGGCATTGGAGGTCCGCACATCCTGATCGCGATCACACAGGAGGATCAGGCCGGCAATACCCACGATGGTGGCCAGGAAGCTCACGATCTGAGCCGCCCACAGCCAGTTGGTCCCCGTCAGATGGCGGACCACCTTCATCGCATAGGGATAGGTGGGCCCGAAGACGGCCAGGGCCCGGAGGGGGCCCCGACTGGCCACGTAACCGTGCTGGGCGATGGTGCTGTAGAACTGGGTGTCCCACTGGTCCCAGACGCTGGCCAACACACCAGGATGCCGGGCCACGACATGGGGGAAGACAACCCCGTAGGCGCTGACCAGGGCGACCAGTGTGGTCCCCACCCGCAGGACGACCGTCACGCTCACGGCCACCAGCAGCGGCCGCTGGGCCACGGCCCAGGTCCGCCGGGCCAGGGTCTGCCGACGGTGAGCCGCCGATCGGTCGAGCACGGCCCGACGTTAGCCGGGACAATTCGCGACCGGTGGTACCGATCGACGGCCGGCGTGGCCGGGCGACCACGGCGCAGTGCCTTTCCGACGCACCGACCACTAGGGTTCGACTGTGGCTGGTGGTGACGACTCGATGGACCTGGAGCTGGCGGCAGCGTCACTCCGGGCCGACACCGGCGACGTCCACATCCTGGTCAAGATGTTGGCCGATCAGCTGGGCGAGGCCCTCGGGTCCCGTCTGCAGGTGACCCGGGCCGGTGGTCGCTTCCGGCGATCCGACCAGATCCGCTCGATCCGGATCAACCTGGACGACGACCAGTTCGACGCCGAGGTCGACGGAGACACGCTCCGTTGTGCCGTAGGTCACTCGTCGGGAGGAATCCGTATCCGTAGCGAGAAGGTGGGTGCCGACGCCTGGCTCGAGCGCCTGCTGATCGCTCTGAAAGCGGAAGCGGCACGGAGTCAGACGGTTCGACAGGCACTCGAGAACATAGTCATCGGAGGCAACGGATGAGCGACCCGCCCCAGGACCTACCCGCCGGGGCCGGCCACCGCCTCGAGGAGCTCGAACAGGGGCTGTTCACCTCCGACCTGTCGGTCAACGAGTTCCTGTTGATCAAAGAGGTCGGGTTCCATCCCCTGGGGCTGGTGATGGGGTCGTCGATCTACCACACCGGGATCCAGACCCGGAAGTGGCGGCAGAGCCAGGAGATGGACAAGCTCACCGGGGCAATGTACGAGGCCCGAGAACTAGCCATGACCCGCATGGAAGAAGAGGCGGCCGAGCTCAAGGCCGACGGGGTGGTGGGGGTGCGCCTCGACGTCAACTACTACGAGTGGGGCAAGGACGCGGCGGAGTTCATCGCCGTGGGCACCGCCGTCAAGGCCGAGAACGGGGTCTCCTACCTCAACAAGCTGGGCAAGCCCTTCACCTCCGACTTGTCCGGCCAGGATTTCTGGACCCTGATGCAGACCGGACACGTTCCCCTCGGCCTGGTCATGGGGACCTGCGTCTACCACATCGCCCATCGGGGCCTGGGCCAGACCCTGGGATCGGCCGGACAGAACGTGGAGCTGCCCAACTTCACCCAGGCGCTGTACGAGGCCCGCGAGTTGGCCATGACCCGGATGCAGGACGAAGCCAACCAACTGGGTGCCTCGGGCATCGTCGGCGTGCGACTGGAGGAGAAGTCCCACCAGTGGGGCAGTCACACCATCGAGTTCCTCTCGTTGGGAACGGCCGTGGGCAAGACCTCCGAGACGGTCACCCTGCCCCGGCCCACCACCATCATCTCCCTCGACAACTGATGGCCACGGCGCCGCCTGATCGGCCCGATCGGCCCGATCTGCCCGAGGCGGCCGGTCGCCGATTCGCCGAAGGTGCCTTCACCTCGGGGCTGACCGTCCCCGACTTCGCCGCCTGCCTGCAGATGGGTCTCCAACCGGTCGGCTTCGTCCAGGGGTACTGCGTCATGCAGTGGCGGTGGTACGGGATGGGCTCGCCCTACAGCACCTTCGGCGCACCGGTGCAGGGACGCGGCTACTCGGAGAGCTGGCAGTGCCCGCACGGCATGGTGTCGGCCGAGCACCGCTCGTGGGGGCAGAACTACGAGCAGTCCTGGGTAGAGGAGGCCTGGCGCCAGGGCTTCACCTCGGCCTACCAGCGGATGGTGGAAGAAGCGACGGCCGCCGGCGCCCACGGCGTGGTCGGAGTGGTCGACACCACCGAGCCCCTGGCCGGCGAGGGGGTCCTCGAGTTCCGGGTCCAGGGCACGGCGGTGATGGTCGACGGGGGTGCACCGCCGGCCGAAGGCCCCTGGACCACCTATCTGGCCGGACAACGGCTGGCCAAGTTGATCGAAGCAGGGTACGCGCCGGTCTCCATCGCCGCCGCGGTGGCGTCAGTACGGGTATGGGCCAACTGCATCACCGCCTCTCTGACCGAAGGGACCAACCCGGGGTGGGTCCGACAGGCGGCCACCGTCGAGATCGACCAGACGGCCAAAGCCCAGATGGCCGTGCGCCGTATCGCCCGCGAGCACGTACGGGCCCAGTTGGGCCACGACTCACTGCACGGCGCGGCCATGGCCGTGAACGAACGCGAGCTGGGCGAGGGCGACGCCGAGCTCCAGTGCAGCCTGCGAGGCAACCGGGTCCGGCGGTTCAAGCCGTTCGATCCGGTGGCACCGCCCCGACCGACGGTGCGGGTGGGATGACCGTCGGTCCTCTCGGCGACAGCGAGGCCACCCCCGACGCCGCCGACGCCCCCGACGCCGACGACGCCATCGACGTCCGTAAGGAGATGCTGCAGGCGGCGACCGTGCTGGCCGGAGGTCGGGCCACTGCCCCGTCGTCGGGTGCCGGAGGGGCCTCGATGACATCGGACCTCTCCATCGACGAGGAGCTCACCTTGCACTCCGTGGGGTGGGAACCGGTCGAATTGGTCTGCGGTGCTTCGGTGCACTCGGTGCCGGTGGGCGTGTGGAACTGGGGACAGGGCGAGATCAGCTACGCCTCGGTGGCCTACGCCAACTCCTTTGCCGCCGCCACGGTCCGCATCCACGGTGAGTGCGCCAAAGCTGGCGGCCACGGCGTGGTCGGCGTGCACGTCGAAGCCGATGTCCACCGCTACCACGTCGACGTGACCCTGGTGGGGACGGCCGTCCGGCCGGTGGGGGCCAAACGGATGGCCCCGGCGTCGGTGTTCGTCTCCGATCTGAGCGGGCGCGATTTCTCCCTCCTGACGGCGGCCGGTTGGGCCCCGCTCGGCCTGGCGGTAGGCGCCAGCTTCGTCTACGCCCCGCGCCGGTCGGCCGGCACCGCACTCAAGCAGAGCTCCCAGAACGTGGAACTGACCAACTTCACCGAGGCCATCTACTCGGCTCGGGAGTCGGCCATGGCACGCATGCAGGAGTCGGCCCTCGGGATGGCCGGAACCGGTGTGGTGGAGGTCAAGGTCAGCGAGGGCCCGATGGCCTTCGCCCGCCACGCCGTAGCCTTCACCGCCTACGGGACGGCCGTGCGGCTGGTCGCGGATAAGCACCGCAAGCTGAACCCGATGGTGGTGCTCCCCCTCGACGACCCGGTGCGCGACTTCGACGTCACCTCGCTGCGGAGCTGATCACTGCCGGTCCTCGACTTCAAGGGATGGAAGGCTCCCCTTTCCGTTCGGGTTCGGAGGTGGACCGTCAGGGGTGGGCGGACGGAGGAGGCGACTTGCAGGTGGGGACTCGGGCTTTCCAATTTTGAAAAATGTGCACTTTTACCGCTTGCAACCGATATAGCCTTGTCACCTATATCGGGTAGAGCCGATAAATATGCCAATTTCTAAAAACAAACAACACAGGGCCGGAGCGAGGTGGCCCTCCTGGTCCGCCCTCTGACGCGCAGCCACACGCTGGTCAGGCGCCGAAAGTGGATCAAAGGGCGTTGCCGACCCGCTCGGCGAAAATCTCGAAGCGATCCTTGCCCAGCCGCTTAGCTCGATACATCGCCGCGTCCGCCTCAGCTAAGACGGCGGCGGCGGTGAGAGCGGTTCCGCCGCCCAATTCTGCGAGGGACGGATAGGTCACCCCGACGCTCACGGTGACCTCATGCTCGACCCCTTGGAACTCAATCGGATCATGGAGGTCGTTCACGATACGGTCCGCCACACCAAGGGCCACGAGCCGGTCGCCAGGCGAGGTCCCGCTTAGGACACCCGATGCATTGCCGCTCTCGCTTCGGGTCCACGGCTCGACAATGACCACGAACTCGTCACCGCCGACCCGAGCAACCGTGTCGCCCTCGCGGACGGCCTCACGGAGGCGGCGGGCGGTCTCGATCAGCACCGCGTCTCCGGCAGCATGGCCAGCAGAGTCGTTGACGTTTTTGAAGCCGTCGAGGTCACAGAAAAGGACGGCGATCTCACGCGCTTGGCGTTCGGACCGGGCCATGGAGGCGTCCAGTCGATCGAGCAGCAGCGCCCGATTGGGAAGCCCGGTGAGGCTGTCGTGCAACGCGTCGTGGGAGAGCTGCTCCTGAGCCAAGACGATGTCGGTGATGTCGGCCACCGCCCCCACCCTCCGCACGAGCACACCGTCTTTGAACACACCACGGGCGTGGGAGTCGAACCAGCGCAACGCACCATCTCCAACGCGGGCCACCCGGTAGCGAAAACGGACCGGCGCGTCGCTCCGCCGGCAGGCTTCCATGGCCGCGTCGACAATGGGTCGGTCATCCTGGTGGACTCGGGCCGCGGCCTGGTTATAGCCGCCGGGGAACTCAATGGGATCCAGGTCGTGCAATGCAAAAAGGCCATCAGACCAAGTGATCGCATCGGTCGCCGCATTCCACTCCCACGATCCGGAATGTCCGATTGCCTCCGCATCCTGCAACCGTCGCTGTTCCTCGCGGAGATGGTCCTCGGACGCTCGAAGCGCACGTTCCGCGTCGCGGGCCTGGCTCACGTCGAGCGCGAAGCCGATGCCGGCGAGGACCGTTCCGTTGGTGTCCGTCAGAGGCGAAACTCGATGCAGGAAGGTTCGCTCGCCGAACGGGATCTCCACGGTGACCTCCTCGCCAGCCAGAATCCCGGTGTAGCAGCGCTCGAGGATGGTCGCTACTTCAGGAGGAAAAACTTCGTGGATCGTCTTGTTTTCGATCATCTCGCGGGTCAGCCCAACCGTCGACAGTCCTCGACCTCCGGCGCACAGATAGCGAAATTCTCGATCGAAGACGATCACCGCTCCTTCGGGGAACTCCCTGACGATCGGGTGGGAGCCGGCCGTGCGCAATTGTTCAAGAACACGGACCAAAGAGTGCGTGTCGTCCGGTCGTTGTCTGCTTGGCCCCATTGCGTCGTTCGCTCTCAAGTCTGCTCCGCCTCGAACAATTTCATGGCTCCGACGACCGGATCGGAGCCATGGTCAGTTCATCGGCTCAGTCGAGGAAAAGCTTGACCGCTCAGCCCTCGAGCAGCAGAGGTTCACCATTCAACACGTGGTGCAGTCCATCTGCGGATTCGGAGGAGGAACTCAGAGATCAGGTGCATGGCCAGCGGCGGAGAACAGATTCGGCCGCGCCGGGGCCCAACCAGGGTCGGGGCCCGAACCCAGCACCCGAACCCGAACCCGAACCCGAACCCGAACCCAGCATCGGCCCCAGCGAACTGGTTCTACCGGACCAACGGCACGACGTGCCCGGCGCTCCCGACCGGCCTGCACCCACTGGCCACAACGGCCAAGGTGGTTACCGGTCCCACCGGCAAGACCGCCGGCACCGCCAGCGCCACGGCCACCACTCCGACCGGACGAAGGCGGGCGCCTACCTCCTGGTGGCCCACGGGCTGCTCGGCACCAACGCCTGTGCGCCCCTGGTGGTGAAGTAGCGGACTACTAACAGTGAACTGTGCTCAGCTGACTGAGGGTCCCTGTTGACGGACGGACTCGACGGAGGCCATGGCCGTGCGCAGCTCGCTCAGCCACTCGTCGGAGTTACGGGCCACCAGTTTCACGCACCAGGCCAGGGCGTCGGACCGGCTACGGGCCACGCCGCTGTCGACCAGGGTGTCGAGGACCCGACGCTCGGGCTGACGCAGCCGGGTCATGACCGGGACCGAGAGGTTGGTGAACATCTGGCTGGTCCCGCCGGCCTCGGCCCCCCAGGCCACGTTACGCCCGAAACGGTGCTCGGCTTCGCGGGCAACGGCCATCCGCTCCTCCCGGGTCTCTTCCCGGAATCGGGTGATGCGGCCGGACTCGGCGGCGGCCCGCGATGCCGGCTCGTCCCCGTCGGCCACCGCGGGAGCGGGCACCCGACCGACGATGTGGATCTCGTCCCGGTCGATGGTCACTGTCGGGGGCCCTTCGAACCAGCCGTCCGGCAGTCGTCCGGCCAGCCAGCCGGCCACGGTCTCCAGCGGCGGGTTCTCGTCGAACGGGCCGTCGTGGGGTCGACCCCGGCCCCGGCCTCGACCCCTGTGCGGTTCCATCATCATATTCTCTCCTGGGTGATTGATTACTTAATTACAATATATCACTTCCAACAAACCGTGGAACAGTCCAGGTCGGGCGGTGGGAAGGGAACGTCAAGACCGGTAAGCCACCGGCAGCCGTGAGACGATGACCGGCGTGCGCTACGTGATCTTCGGCGCCGGGGCCATCGGGGGCGTGGTCGGCGGGCGCCTCCACCAGGCCGGATTCGATGTGACCCTCATCGCCCTCCGTGACCATCTCGACCTTCTCCGCACCCACGGACTGCGACTCGAGTCGCCGGCCGAGGTGGTCACCCTCCCGATCCCCGCGGTCGGGCACCCTGGGGAGATCGCCTGGGACGAGGAGACGACGGTGCTGGTGGCGGTCAAGAGCCAGCACACGGCGGCGGCCGTCGACAGCCTGGTGGAGGTGGCCCCGCCGACCACGCCTGTAGTCAGCCTCCAGAACGGCCTGGCCAACGAACCCGCCCTCCTGCGGTTCTTCCCGCGTGTCTACGGGGTGTGCGTGATGTGCCCGGCCAGCCACCTCCAGCCCGGGGTGGTGCAGGCCTGGTCGGACCCGACTACCGGCCTGTTGGACATCGGCTGCTACCCGTCCGGAACCGATCCCATCAGCCAGCAGATCGCCGCCGATCTCACCCGGTCGAGGTTCGAGTCGGTAGCCCGGCCCAACATCGGGCGCTGGAAGAGCCGCAAGCTGATCCTCAACTTGGGCAACGTGATCGAAGCGCTGTGTGGGCTGGACGATGACGGGCGGCGGACTCTGGTGGGTCGGCTGATGGCCGAAGGCGAAGCCACTCTGGCTGCGGCCGGCGTGGCCGTCGCCACCAGGGAAGAGGACCGCGCCCGACGGGCCGACCATCTCCAGCTCGGAGCCATCGACGGTCGGACCCGGGAGGGCGGCTCCTCCTGGCAGAGCCTCCGGCGCAGAACCGGGGACATTGAGACCGACTACCTCAACGGCGAGATTGTGCGCCTGGGTCGGATGCACGGGGCACCCACACCGGCCAACGCGCTCGTCCAAACTCTGGCCCGCCGAGCAGCCGCCGCCCGCACCGAACCGGCGACGGTTCCGGCCGCCACCATCCTGGCCGAGCTCGACAACCCGGATGACCCCTCGGCCAGCACTGTCACTCCCGCCGTTCCGTCCTGACAGAAGGGTCAACGATCCCCCACCGAGGTGCTGGTAGACCATCGGCGTGGCGAGCGGCGTGGCGAGCAGAGCGTGGGGTGACGGGTCGAGGGGTACGGTCGGTCGTTATCGTTGGCGTCCGATCCCGTGACCCCCCCGCCTGAACAGCCACAGCCGGCCGCCCATCGGCTTCTCCGCCCGCACATCGTGATCGTGGCTGTCGGTCTGGTCGTGTTCATCCTGTTTCTGGTGGCTCTCTCCCTGACGTCCACCTCGACGCCGCTGTCCCGCATGAGCAAGCCGGCCAACGGCACCTCCTCCCCCGGCAAGGGCAAGGGCACCGATTCGGTGGTGGGAACCAGCGCCGACATCGCCTCCCGTTGCCCATGGCTCGAAGCGGCCATGGACAGCAACGAGAAACCGGCCCAACTGGCGGCGCTGGTGGAAGACCGCATGAACGTGTTGGAGAAGGTCAGCGAGCTCGTCCTCTACAGCGACGGCGTCTACGAGAACATCAACGCCGGCGTACCCCGTCTGTGCATCCCCTCGCTGGCCGTACAGGACGGCCCCCAGGGTCTGGCCTACGGGGACACCAACGTGACCCAGCTGCCTTCGCCGTTGGGCGTGGCCGCCACCTTCAACACGGCCACAGCCCGCGCCTACGGCCGGGTGGAAGGATCGGAGGCGGAGGGTCAGGGCATCGACGCCATCCAGGGACCGACGCTCAACATCGACAGGGTTCCCGAGAGTGGCCGATCCTACGAGGGCTACGGCGAGGATCCGACATTGGTATCAGCCATGGGGGTGGCCGACATCGAGGGCATCCAGTCGACCGGCACCATGGCCATGGCCAAGCACTTCGCCGTCTACAACCAGGAGACCGACCGCGGCGTGCTCGACGACCAGGTCTCCACGCGGGCCCTGCACGAGCTCTACCTCCCCCCGTTCAAGGCAGCCGTCAGTCAGGCCCATGTCGGATCGGTCATGTGCGCCTACCCGCGCCTGGGCGGCACCTTCCAATGTCAGCAACCACAGCTGCTCGGCCTGTTGACCACCTGGGGGTTCACCGGTTTCATCCGCTCCGACCTCGGTTCGGTGCACGACCCGGTGGCCGCCATCGAGGCCGGCATCGACCTCATCAAACCGGAGAACGCCGGTCAGTTGGACGCACTGGTCAAGCAGGGCCGACTTCCCCTGCCGGCGCTCAACGCCGCCGTCACCCGCATCCTCACCGTCATGTTCGCCCACCATCTGGTGGGCCGGTTCGAGGAAGCCACACCGGGCACGCCCGTCGATTCGCCGGCCCACGCCCAATTCGCCCTGACCGCCGCCGAACAGTCGGCGGTCCTCCTCAAGAACCGCGGATCGGTCCTCCCTCTGTCCCCCACACGGGACAAGACGGTGGCCATCATCGGTGCCGACGCCTCCACCGCCACCGTCACCACCGGTGGCGGAAGCTCGCGGGTCCAACCGCCGTTCACCTCGGACCCGTTGTCGGCCATCCGTCGTCGAGCCGGCACCCATGCCTCCGTCACCTACACCGACGGCGCCAGTACCACCCGCGACCTGCCGGCCGTGCCCACCTCGCTTCTGCGGCCGGCTTCGGGCAGCGGGCACGGGCTGACTGTCACCATCACCCGGACCGACGCCGCCGCCAACCCACCGACCGCCATCGAGAACCTCGACACTGTCCAGTCTGTCCAACAGGTTCAACCGACAGTGGACATCGCCATCCAGCCCCACGCCTCCACCGCCCTGTTCCTGCCCGGCCTGACCCCGGGGTCCCCGACCGACCAGAACCAGCTGCAACCGATGCTCGGCCTGCCCCGGATTCGCGGGCACGCGTTCTCTCCCACCCGGACCCGGGTGGTTCTGCCCGCCGGCTGGCACAACGTGCACGTGACCTGGACGGGAACGCTCACCCCGCCCCGCACCGGGCTCTACACGCTCTCGCTCCAGGGATCGGGGGCGGCCACCCTGCTGCTCGACGGCAACCCCGTGGTCTCGGATCCTCTCAGCCACGCCCTGGGACGGTGGTCCCAGGCCGTCAAACTGACTGGCGGTCACGCCTACCAGGTGGACATGAGCTGGCAGCCCTTTGACAACCTGACCCCCTCGGGCGAGTCCCGGGTGGTGCAGGGGGCGATGACCCTGGGCTGGTCCTACGACAGTGGCCAGATCGCCGCCGCCGTCCGGGCCGCCCACCACGCCAAGGTGGCCGTCGTCTTCGCCGGGAGCTTCAGCTCTGAAGCCTTCGACCGGCCGTCGCTCGGACTGCCCGGCGACGAGAACGACCTCATCGCCGCGGTGGCCGCCGCCAACCCGCACACCGTCGTCGTCGTGAACAGCGGAGGCCCCGTGCTCATGCCCTGGCTGGGATCGGTGGCCGGGGTCCTCGAGGCGTGGTACCCAGGCGAGGAGGACGGGGCCGCCGTGGCCGCTCTCCTCTACGGTCAAGTCGACCCGTCGGGGCGGCTGCCGGTGACTTTCCCGACCAGCGCCTCCACCTCGGCTATCGACACCCTGAGCCAATGGCCGGGCATCGACTTCACCGCCACCTACAGCGAAGGGCTAGATGTGGGATACCGGTACAACCACGCCACCGGCGTCCAACCCCTCTTCCCCTTCGGCTACGGGCTGGCCTACACCCACTTCCGCTTGGGCCGCACCCTCACTCTCCATCGTTCGTCGCCACAGGACAAGCTCACCGTCACCGTGACCAATAGCGGCGCACGGGAAGGAACCGACGTGGTGCAGGCCTATCTCACCTACCCGGCAGCGGCCGACGAACCACCGGCCCAACTGGTGGCCTTCTATCCCGTTGTGCTGCAGCCGGGACAGATGCGGAAGGTCACACTGGCTGTTCCGGCGTCGTCGTTCGAGGCCTACCTCAACGGCAACTGGACGTCCGTCGCCGGCATCTACACCTTGTCGGTCGGACAGTCGTCGTCGGATCTTCCCCTGTCGGTGACCACCACTGCACCGTAAGGTCGGCGCGCCGACCACGCCGGCCCCGGGGGCCGACAAACCACTTGGGGTACCATGAACGGGTCGTGATCTGGGGCAGGACCGCCGTGTGGGTGGGCCGGACCCGGATGTCGTCGGCCGGCCCGCACAACCCGGGCCACACCCATCCGACCTCTCCCGTCGGTCCGAGCGAAGGAACACTATGACCAGCGAGCAGCGCCCCAACTTCAAAGTGGCCGATCTCTCCCTTGCCGAGTTCGGTCGCAAGGAGATCGAACTGGCCGAGCACGAGATGCCGGGCCTGATGGCCATGCGGGCCGAGCACGGGGCCGAGCAGCCTCTCGGGGGTTCCCGCATCACCGGATCCCTGCACATGACCGTGCAGACCGCAGTGCTGATCGAGACACTGGTGGCGCTGGGCGCCGAGGTGCGCTGGGCCAGCTGCAACATCTTCTCCACCCAGGACCATGCCGCCGCCGCCGTCGCCGTAGGTCCCCACGGCACCGTCGACAATCCCCAAGGGGTGCCTGTCTTCGCCTGGAAGGGCGAGACGCTCGACGAGTACTGGTGGTGCACCGAGCAGGCACTGGAGTGGCCAGGGGAAGGTCCGACCATGATCCTGGACGACGGCGGTGACGCCACCCTGCTCGTCCACAAGGGGGTGGAGTTCGAAAAGGCCGGCGCGGTGCCCGATCCTTCGACCGCCGATTCCGAAGAGTTCGCCGTGGTGCTCGGCGTACTGACCCGGAGCCTGTCGGAGGACCCGGCCCGTTGGACCACCATCGCGGCCGGCATCAGGGGTGTGTCCGAAGAGACCACCACCGGCGTGCACCGACTCAACGAGATGGAGCAATCGGGTGAACTCTTGTTCACCGCCATCAACGTCAACGACGCGGTGACCAAGTCCAAATTCGACAACAAGTACGGGTGCCGTCATTCCCTGGTCGACGGGATCAACCGGGCCACCGACGTGCTCATCGGCGGCAAAGTGGCCGTGGTCTGCGGCTACGGCGACGTGGGCAAGGGGTGCACCGAGTCGCTCAAGGGCCAAGGAGCCCGGGTGGTAGTGACCGAAGTCGACCCCATCTGTGCCCTGCAGGCGGCCATGGACGGCCACGAGGTGGTCACACTGGACGACGTCGTGGCCAGTGCCGACATCTTCGTCACCGCCACCGGCAACAAGGACGTCATCACCGCCGAACACATGAGCCGAATGAAGCACCAGGCCATCGTGGGCAACATCGGCCACTTCGACAACGAAATCGACATGGCCGGTCTGACCAAATGGGAAGGGATCCAGCGGGTCAACATCAAGCCCCAGGTGGACAAGTGGATCTTTCCCGACGGTCACGCCGTCATCGTGCTGTCGGAGGGGCGACTGCTCAACCTGGGCAATGCCACCGGACACCCGAGCTTCGTGATGTCCAACTCCTTCACCAACCAGACCATGGCCCAAATGGAGTTGTTCAACAACGCCGACGACTACGAAAACAGGGTCTACGTCCTGCCCAAGCATCTCGACGAGAAGGTGGCCCGGCTGCATCTCGACGCTCTGGGCGTCAGGCTGAGCACGTTGACCAAGGAGCAGGCCGAGTACATCGGGGTGCCGGTCGACGGTCCGTTCAAGCCCGACACCTACCGGTACTGACCGAGGTCGGCCCCTCCGGTCGGACAGGGCCCAGCCCTGCGACCGGACAGGCCTGACCGGGCCGGCTATCGGTCAGGGCGGCACCGCCGGATGATCCGGGCCGGGTTGCCCACGGCGACCACTCCGGAGGGGAGGTCACGTGTCACCACCGAGCCAGCCCCTACCACGGTGTCGGCGGCGATGGACACGCCGGGCAGGACGATCGCGCCCTCCACCCAGCCATACGTTGTCGCCGATGGTGATGGGCTCGGCCGCTTCCCACCCGGCCCGACGCTGCTCGGGATCGATGGGGTGGGTGGGGGTGAGCAGCTGCACGTTCGGACCGATCTGCACGTCGTCACCGATGACGATGGGCGCCGGGTCGAGGGCCACCAGCCCGAAGTTGGCAAACGAACCCGCCCCCATCGACACCTGGCTCCCATAGTCGCAGTAGAAGGGCGGGCGGATCTCACTCCTCTCGCCGTACTCTCCCAGCAGATCACCGAGGAGGCGGCGGCGGAGGTCCGCCTGGTCGAAGGGGGTGGCGTTGAAACGCTCGAGGAGAAGGCGGGCCCGTCGGTGGGCGCCGGCCACGTCCGGGTCGGAGGCCCGGTAGAGCTGACCGGTGAGCATGCGCTCCCACTGGCTGAGGTCGTCGGGAGAGTCCACCGGTGGAATCACGTCGGGACGGCGCTGTCCACCGAGAACACCTCGCGGGTGCCGTCGAAGCCCTTCAGCTGGCGGTGCCCCGCCGGCCGGAAGACGAAAGCGTCCCGGGCCGAAAGAGCGGTGGCCTCGTCGACCAGTACCTCCCGGGGCACGGCCAGCTCGGCCAGGCGGGAGGCCAGATTGACCACCGACCCGTAGTAGTCGCCGTGGCGAGTGATGACCTCGCCGAAGGCCACCCCCGCTCGCGGTTCGATTCCCTCGGCATAGGCGGCGGTGATATCGCGGGCGATGGCGCAGCCGGCGCCGGCGTCCAAGGCCACGAACATCACCTCATCGCCTATGTGCTTGACGATGCGCCCGCCATGGGCTGACGCCACCTCGAACGCCTTGAGCTCGAAATCGCTTATGAGCTGAAGCAATCGGGAGGGCGCGGTGTGGAGGGCCAGCGGAGTGAATCCGACCAGATCCACGAACCCCACAGCCAGGCGGTAGAGCGAGCGGTCGGTCACGTCGACCTGGGCGATGCGCTGGCGCTCGATGGCACCCTGCATATGGTGGGCGAAGATGGTCCCCATCGAATCGCCGATCTGCAGGGCACCGGCCGTGGCCTTGGCCAGGTTTCGGGCCCATACCAGAGCGTCGAGCTCCGACTCGTCGAGGGCCGGCTCCACCGTCTGGACGTAGAGGGAGACAGCGGCCTCGGCCACGCGGGCCAGCGAGGTGCCGAGCACCCGCAGGAGTTCCTCGCCCTTCAACCCGGTTGGCTCGAACGCCACCACGAAGGAGGTGAACTCGGCGTCACGCTCGGAGAAGATGGGCCGGTCGGCGTCGGGCACGGACACCCCGAGGGTTCTCCACAACGAGAGGACCATGTCTACCTCCAGGCCGGACAGCCGGGCCAGGTCGGTGGCCGACAGGATGTGGCCGGCTCCGAGGACCAGGTCGCCGGCCAGACTGGGCAGTCGGCGGCTCCGTCGGGCTTCGGCTATCTGGTTGTCGGTGGCGCCCAGCGACCGCAGGTAGCCGTCAACTTCCCCAGTACCCTCCAGTTCGCCCACCACCGAGACGCTACCGGCATCGCTCGGGGACGACGGGCACGGGGATCGGGGAGGCCGTCATTCCAACCCAACACCCGTCACGATCGCGTCGGCCGATTGGGCCCGATGGCGACATTTCCGAACGCCGGATCTGCACTAGCAGGAGTTCCTTCCAGACCAACTGACAACTCCGGCCCGATTGGCCATACTGACGGGATGGACACGTTCCGCCAGTCCGGTTCCATCACCATCAAGCGCTCTCCCGAGGAGCTCTACGACTTGGTCGCTGACGTGACCCGGGTGGGCGAGTGGAGCCCAATGTGCACAGCCTGTTGGTGGGACGAAGGTGACGGTCCCCACGTCGGTGCCAAGTTCACCGGACGCAACCAGCTCGCCGAGCGAACATGGGAAACCCGCTCGGAGGTGGTCGCCGCCGAGCGTGGTCGCCACTTCGCCTGGGCGGTGGTCGAGCCACCAACCGCTGCTCGCTGGGACTACTCATTCGTGGCAGTGGACGGAGGGACCGAGGTCACGGAGACCTGGGAGCTACCTCCCGAGGGCTCGGCGTTCTTCGAGAAGATGTTCGGCGACGATGCGGCGAAGGAGATCGGCCTACGCAGTGACTGGGCGAAGAACGGCATAGGGGTGACGTTGGCCGCCATCAAGGGCGCGGCCGAGGCCTGAACTTCACGGTCGTCCTACCTGACGGCAGACTCCGAGCCGTCGGCAGCTGGTCAATCGTCGTACGATTGTCCCGTATGGAACGTCTCAAGGGGAGAATCACTTTGCCGACGGCCATTCCGAGGTAATCGATGCTTGAGATGCGTCCGAACTGCGAGATGTGCGACCGGGATCTCCCCAACGGGGCCGAAGGTGCTCGCATCTGTACATTTGAATGCACGTTCTGTTCTGACTGCGTGAACAATCGTCTCGCCGATCGCTGCCCTAACTGTGGCGGAAACCTCGTTGTCCGGCCGACGCGGCCCGAAGAGCTGTTGGCCGACTTCCCGATGGCAACCGAGCGAAAGACTCGACAGGGGTAGGCACGCACGTCAAACCGGGCGCCCCAATGCCAATGGCCCACTGACCCAGCCGGTCGGGCCAAGGCCTGTTAGAAAAGCGTTGTGCAGGCCCAGGGCAATTCCGTGAGGGTCACGATCGGCTTTCCTGTCACCTGCGAATACCGGGGAGGCAACCCCGAGCTAGGGGGGAAAGGACGCCACCTCTGGATTGAGGATGGCAAAATTGGTCACGGCGAGTTGCACCTTACCCATGCCATCCCCTTGACCAGAGTGACCAGCATTGATGTCACGGAGCGTGAGTTCGGTGGAACGGACGCGCAGACCCTTATGGCCTTCGGTACTCAACCGCTGGTCACCAAGCACGCTTCCAGACCGAAGCAGATCACCGACATCACCGTTCGCACGATCGACGGATGCATGGCCCTCTGGATTGTCGAACACCGTGGTGCTGATTGGGTGCGCCAGCGACTCACTCCCGCTCTCCAGCAGGCCCGAATTCCGTACTACGCCGACCTACCTCCATCGTAACGGGATCGGTAGGTGCCGAGTCCACCCGCGCCGGGCAGGGCGTCGAAATGACTCACCGGTCTCAGGACGTCGGTAATGTCCCGTCCCACCCAACGAACCGATCAAGCTGAGGTCTGGAGCCATCGTCGGCCGGACGGTTGGGGGTAGCTACCACCACCGGTTGGTTGAGGGTGCCAGTGGCGGCAGAGCCCTGGCGGCGAGGACTCAGTCCGAGCGCCAACGCCGGTAGAGATCGGTGAGGTCCCGTCGGGCCTCCGGAGTCAGATCTTCCGGCTCGATCGTCCCGGACCACTGGATGGTGATCCTTATCTGCTCCAGATAGGCCGAGCAGTTGGGACAGGCCCGAAGGTGAGCCTCGAACCGTCGTCGCTCCCGACGGGAGAGCGCTCCCTCCAGGTAGTCGGTGACCAGTTCCACCGCACGTTGGCACACGATGTCCTTACGGCGTAACGAGAGCATCGATCAGCCCCTCCCCACCTGGGTTTCGAGGATTCCCCGCAAACGACCGCGTCCACGGTGGAGCAGGATTCGCTGGTTACCCGCACTGATCCCGAGCAGATCGCAGGCCTCGTCGCTGGTGAGTCCTTCGACATCGCGCAGTATGACCACCTGGCGCTGGCGGGGCGGAAGATCCTCGAGGGCAGTTTTGAGAACCGGCAGCCAGCGCGCCGCGTCGATGCGGTCTTCGGCCCGCTCCACCCACCGATCGAGTGGATCGGCCCACTGGCCCTGGGCGTCGAAACGGTCCGGGTCGACGGTGTGGAGAGACTCGATGGATGCAGTCGAATGTTCATGGGAACCGGCAGAACGGGCTCGGTTGATCAGAATCCGGAACAGCCACGTCTTCAGTGACGACCGACCCTCGAACCGATCGATTCCTCGGACCACACCCATCCACGTCTCCTGTACGGCTTCTTCGGCCACCGCCTGATTGGGAACCATGGACCGAGCCAACCGCAACATGGGCTGTTGGTATCGGCCGATCAGAATCACGAACGCTTCCTCGTCGCCGTTACGTAGACGGCCAACCAACTCGGTCTCCCTCTCCACCACCGGGAGCGTAGAGCCCGTACGCCGGACAGGGAACGTCGCCCGCCCGGCTCCTTCGGCCTCGAATGGCGATGATCGGTGGACTCCCCGCATACCTCTTCAGTCCCCGACAACGGTGGCCGCGTTACGCCCCGGGCGAGCCGGTCGGCCCATCCCAGCCTTACGTAACGCACTACCCCCCACCGGGGACTGTGGCTCGAGAGAAACATTTCGATCCGAAGGAGATGCAATGAGACGATTCATACGATTGGCCGTGGCCGCCGGGGCGGTTCTGGGCCTGTCCGCCTTAGTGATGCCGGCTGCCGCCGGGGCTGATGGCTTTCCCTCGGGTGGACACTTCACCGGAGAGGCCGCCTACCACGCCGTATTCGTTGAGACGGACAACACCACGGGAAACCAGGTCGTCGCCTATCAAAGGGCTGACAACGGTGCTCTGACCGAGGCTGGCGCCTACAACACCGGCGGGCTAGGCGGGGTACTGAACGGCTCGGTGGTGGATCACACCGCATCCCAGGGTTCTCTGGCCTACAACCAGGGCGATGGCTCGCTCTACGCCGTCAACGCCGGCAGCAATAGCGTGTCCGTCTTCTCGGTGTACGGCGACCATTTGTCCCTCCGCCAGGTGGTCGGCTCGGGTGGGGTGTTCCCCGTGAGCGTGGCTGTCCACGGAAACCTGGTCTATGCCCTCAACGCCGAGAACGGCGGCAGCGTCCAAGGCTACGTAGCCGCCCTCGGTCGTCTGTTCCCGCTGCCCGGCTCCAACCGCAACCTGGGCTTGACGATCCCCACCGACGCCACCCAGTACACCCACACGCCCGGACAAGTGGCTTTTTCGCCTGACGGTTCCCAGTTGATCGTGACGACCAAGGCCAGCACCAACGCTATCGACGTGTTCCACGTCGGGTTCTTCGGCGAGCTGTCACCGAGACCGGTGGTAAACGTCGAACCGGGTGCGCTGCCCTTTGCCGTCACCTTCGACTCGGCCGGCAACCTGGTTGTCGCCGACACGGGCCTCGGCTCGCTGGTGACCTACAGCCTCAGCGCTAACGGGACGGTCGCCGAACTCGACGCCGTTTCGAGTACTCAGTCGGCCACCTGCTGGGTCGCCCCTGCGGGTGCCTACTTCTACGCCTCCAACGCGGGGAGCGGCACGGTGAGCGGCTACCACGAAAGCCCCATCGGCCAGCTCGCTCTGCTCGGCCAGACGACCACTGATCCGGGTACGGTCGACGCCTCTGCCTCGGCCGGTGGACAGTTCCTCTACGTCCAGACCGGCGGACACGGGGTAGTCGATGCGTTTGCCGTCAACGCCAACGGATCGCTCACCGAGATCGGATCAGTGTCCGTACCAGCCGCGGTTGGGGGCGAAGGCATCGTCGCCTTCTAGCCCAATCGGTACTTGGCCGGTGGCGACGCCCGACTTGTCCGGGCGTCGCCACCGGCCTCTGGTTTGTGCTGCGCCTTGCGGGCTGGTCGTGGTGGGAGGGCGGACCGCGGACGGGGTCGAGGTCGACCCAGCGAAGTTGAGCCGACCACAGAAATAGGAGGACGCGGGCCGTCTATTCGTCCCGGACGACTTCGTAGGTGATGGAGACGATGCCCTCACCCACGGTCCGGGCGTCGACCAGGTGCATGGCCTTTTGGTCAGTCGTATCGCCGAAGAGGCGTTCGCCCGCCCCGAGCACGACCGGAAACACGCACAACCGAATCTCATCGACCAGATCGTGCCCGATCAGAGCCCGGCCGAGTTGATAGCTGGCGTAAACGATGATCTCTCCGTCCAGCTCTTGCTTCAATTTCGCCACCTGGGCCACGGCGTCGCCCTTCAGGACGGTTGCGTTCTTCCACCGGGCGTGCTTCAGGGTCGAGGACACGACGTACTTGGGCATGCCGTTCAACCTGTCCGCCCACGGTCCGGTCCTGTCCGACCATCTGGTAGCAAACCACTCATCACTGCGCCGACCCAGCAACAGCGCCTCGGATCCCACCGCCTCTTCGAGCATGACCTGGCCCCATTCCTCGAGATCCTTGCCCCCGAACTGGGCGAACCAGCCGCCCAGCCGGAAACCCTCCTGGCCGTCCGGGTCCTGGACCACTCCGTCCAGCGAGACGTTGGTGCTGATCACTAACTTTCCCATCTTCGTTCTCCTCGGTAGGTGTCGTGCATTGCCGGTGATGAAGACACCGCCACCTCCGGAAATTGGGCGCCCGCCAACCGCCCAGTTCGCCCGCCGACCGGTGTCTATATGAGGATGGGAGTACCGCGAGGCACGCACATAGAGGAGACGGTGACAGCAGTGACGGCCGATTTGATCTCGATGGCGCGGGCCGGCGACGACGCCGCGTTCCGCCAGCTGACCGAACCGCACCGTCGAGAGCTGCAGGTGCACTGCTATCGGATGCTCGGGTCCTTCCAGGATGCCGAGGATGCCCTCCAAGAGACCCTGCTGGCTGCCTGGAAGGGCTTCGGAGGGTTCGAGGGACGTTCCTCCCTGCGTACCTGGCTCTACCAGATCGCCACCAACCGATGCCTCAACGCCCGACGATCGGCCAGCCGACGTCCGGCCAAGGAGTGGGACGTGCCCAAGGTTGAACCGCCGGCGCCGTCGCGGCTGGGCGAAGTGGTCTGGCTCGAGCCCTATCCCGATGCCTTCCTCGGAGAGGCCACGGGCGGGCCGCTCGGCCCGGAGGCCCGCTTCGAGCTGAACGAATCGATCTCCCTGGCCTTCGTCACCGCCCTGCAGATCCTGCCGCCCCGACAGTTGGCCGTGGTGGTGCTGCGAGACGTCCTCGGCTACCCGGCTAGTGAAGTGGCCGACATGTTGGGCGTGACGGTCGAATCGGTCACCAGCGCTCTCAAGCGGGGGCGGGCCAACTTGCAACGGCGGTGGTCGCCGGCCACCGACCTCGGACCTGCGCCCGCGGCCGACTCGGGCGCCGAGGATGCCATCGTGGGCAAGTTCGTCAGCGCCTGGGAGTCGGCCGATCTCGACGCGCTGGTGGCCCTCCTCACCGACGACGTCTTCATGTCGATGCCACCGATGCCATTCGAATACGAGGGTAGAGACGCCGTGGCCCGCTTCTGCGCCAGCATCTTCGGCTCGGGTCGGAGGTTCGAGCTCGTACCGACACGATCCAACGGTCAGCCGGCGTTCGGAGCCTACGTGCGTGGCCCTGAAGACGTCAGCCACGGGGTGGGCCTCTTCGTCCTCGCCGTCACCGGTGACCGGATCTGCGCCCTGACCCGTTTCGAGAACAGTGTGCTCCCCTGGTTCGGGTTACCGCGGTCGCTGCCGAGCCGGTAGCCAGCCAGGTGAACGTCAGTCGCCGTCCGGCGTGCACTTTGCCGCCGCCGATTCAGTCGGCCGCAGGGGGACGGTGGGTCCCTTCGGCACAGGCGGCAGCAGATCGATTCACATACTCCGGGACCTCGGGCTGCATGCGGTGGGGGTCTTGGCGGTCATACCAGGTGTGGCCGCCGCCCTGACCGCCCCGGGTGCGGTGAAGTGCAAAGCTTCCGCCATGGCTGCGTTCAACCCGGTCGAATGGCATGACTTCTTCGTCGGTTCCATCGGGGCATCGGCGGCTTTGCTGGGGCTCTTGTTCGTCACCATTTCGATCAACCTCGAGCACATCCTCGAGTTCCCGCACCTGCCCGGCCGGGCGGCTGGGACTCTCGGAATCTTGCTGAGCGCTCTGGTGGTGTCCGCCTTCGCTCTGGCCCCTGGGCAGAGCAACCGGGTCCTGGGGTGGGAGATTGTCGCCGTCGGGGTGGCCGTGGCCGTTCAGGCCGTCTGGGTCACCCTTCGCAAACATGCGACCGACGAGCCCATTTCGTGGACCCTCGAGCCCTTGGTCTCCCTCCTGTTGCCCGGCCTGGCCTTGGTCGGGGGTGGGCTCAGCCTCAACGCGGGCGGGGGTGGCGGTCTCTACTGGGTTCTGGCTGCCATCGTGCTGGCCTTTGTGCTGGCATCGATCAACGCCTGGGTGCTCCTGGTCGAGATTGTGCGATAGGAAGCAGGGAGGCCGGGGCGGGTCACAGCACCTCGGCGATCATCGTCTCGGCTATCGCATTCTCCGCTGCGTCGACGACCTCCGGGTCCTCGTCCGGCTCACTGGTTGGTTTGAGAATGACCAAACCGAGCACTATCCCGGTGAGCACGCTGGCCAGAGCGATGCCGAAGGCCAGACGATAGCCACCGTCCAGGGCGCTGAGCACCGATCTTCCGTGGGCCAGCAGGGTCGCCGTTCGGCTGCTGGACACCGCTCCGAGTACGGCCACCGACAGTCCCGCTGCCACCTGTTGGGAGACATTCACGATTCCCGAACCGATCCCGGCGTCTTTGGCGGGGACGTTGGCCACCGCCATGGTCAGCAACGGCGTGAAGGCGGTGGCCGCACCCAGACCAACCAGCAGCACGGCCAGGAAGATGTGGGGGAAATAGGCGGTATGAACACCTGAGGTGATGAAAAGGGTGAGACCGATGCTGAGGACGGCCAGGCCCATCAGGGCGGTCCACTTCGGTTTCAACACGTTCATGATGCGGGTGGTCAGTCCGGCCGACATCAAGGCCACGCAGAGCGTCTGGGGCAGGAAGGCCAAACCGGTCCGAATGGGGTCGTAACCGAGTACGTGCTGGAAGTAGAGGACACCGATGAAGAAGGTGCTGTACATGCCGATGACCATCAGCCCCCTCACCAGGCTCGAACTGAGCAGGCCTGGAGAACGCATGACGGGCATCGGCATCATCGGCGTGGCCAGGCGGCTCTCGAGGAGGAGGAAGGCGGCCAGGACCACCAACGCGGCGGCCCCGAAGACCAGGGTGTGGGTCGAGTCCCAGCCGTACTGGCTCGAACTGACAATGGCGTAGACACCCAGCATCAAACCGGCGGTGCTGAGGATGGCACCGGCGATGTCCAAGCCGGCCCGAAACCCGACACCGACGTTCTCCTCGATCAGGGCCACTCCCGCCACAAAGGTGGCCACGCCGATGGGGATGTTAATGAAGAAAATCCAGTGCCAACTGAGTGCCTGGGTGACGTATCCGCCGATCAGGAGTCCGAGTGAGCCTCCACCGACGGCGACGATGATGTAGGAGCTCATGGCCTTGGCCCGCTCGCGGGGGATGGGGAAGTCGGCCACGATGATGGCCAGGATGACTGATGACGAAAGGGCGGCACCCAGCCCCTGGACGAACCGGGCCGAGATGAGAAGGATTTGACTGTCGGCGGCGCCGCAGGCGATGGAAGCTGCGGTGAACAGCGCCACGCCGACCAGAAAGACCTTCTTGCGACCGATGAGGTCGCCCAGTCGACCGGCCAGTAGAAGCGTGCCGGCGAAGGTGATCAGGTAGGCGTCGATGACCCAGGCCAATGAGGCCTGGGTGAAGTGGAGGTCGCGCTGGATGGTAGGTAAGGCCACGTTCACGATGGTCTGGTCCAGGATGTTCATCAACATGGCGAAGCAGACGACGATGAGCGCGATCCAGCGGCGCCGGGCGTGCACGAAGGCGGTGAAGGTCGAGGGGATGGCGGACTCCTTGGTCATGGCGGGATCGAGGTTCCCCAACCATTGATAGTCACTAACATAGTGAGTGTCAAACTGACAGGATAGTCTCCGTTTCGACTATAATACCGGCCATGCCGACCACGACGACGCCTGGGGTGACGGTTTTGGTGACCCAGCTGTCGAGAGTCGTCTACCGCCGCACTTCGGAGGATCTCCTGGGTATGCGGTTGAAGGAGTTCGTCATGCTCGCCCACCTGCGCGAGCACAGTCCCATACCGCAGCAGGACCTCGGCGAAGCGCTGTGCATCGATGCCAACAACCTGGTCCTCCTCCTCAACGAACTCGAATCGGGGGGGTTCGCCTACCGGCGTCGCGACCCGGCAGACCGACGCCGGCACCTGGTCGAGATCACCGCGGAGGGGTTGGCTGCGTTCGAGAATGCCGAACGCGGCATCGAAAGTGTGGAGGACGAGGTCCTGGCCTCGCTGACCAGCAGCGAGCGAGTTGAGCTTCAGGGGTTGCTGACCAAGGCACTCGAAGGAGCCCCCGGGACCGGCTGAGGGCCGATGTCAGCTCGACCGGTGGTCAAGGGATCCTCTCCTCGGCCGGGAATCGGTGTCGAGAGCCCTCGTCCCCGCCGGAGCCGCCGGTTTGGCCCGGCTCGGGCTCCGGGTGCCCGCACGGCAGTCCACGACGTAGAGTGGCGCCGGGTTATAGGACGATAGGGGGAGGTGGCTGCGGATGGATCTACCCGAGGTAATGGCGGCCGCCGTCTATCACAGCCCGGGCCGGGTCGTGGTGGAGGAACGTCCGGTTCCCCGCCCCGGGCCCGACCAGGTGCTGCTCGAAATGGACCACTGCGGCATCTGCGGCTCGGACATCCACATGCTCCTCGACGGTTGGGGCGACAAACCGGGGCTGGTGGCGGGACACGAGTTTTCCGGCACCATCGCCGCCCTTGGCTCCGGCGTTGAAGGCTGGACGGTGGGCGAGACGGTGGTCGGCGGCCCGTCACCCAAGTGCGGGCGCTGTCGGCGCTGCCTGGAGGGAAAGCCGTCCCAGTGCGAGAACCGGGGCGGCTCCATCGTCGACGGGCACGACGGGGCCTTCGCCGGCTACGTCCTGGTACGGGCATCAGCCCTGTTGCGTCTGCCCCCAGGCCTGACCGCCCGGGAAGCGGCCTTGGCCGAACCTCTGGCCGTGGCCCTTCACGGGATCACCCGGTCGGGCGTGACCGCCGGGGACAGCGTGATGGTCATCGGCGTCGGACCCATCGGGGCGCTGTCCATTGCCGCTCTGGTGGCCCGGGGCATCGGCCCCATCTGTGCCGTCGAACCCGGCCCGCGGCGCCAGCAGCTGGCCGCCGACCTCGGTGCCACCGAGGTGCTCGACCCCGCCGAGCTCGAGACGTTCCCCCCCTGGGAACCGGAGCGGATCGCCGCCCGGGCCGCTCACGTGGTGCTCGAGTGCTCGGGCAAGAAGCTGGCCATGGAGGCCGGATTCCAACAGGTACGCCGGGGCGGCACGCTGGCCCTGGTCGGTGCCGGTATCGAGCAGCCATCATTCGACCCCAACCGGTTCATCCTCAACGAGATCACGGTGGTCGGCTCGTTCATCTACGACCAGGGCGGGTTCGAGGAGGCCCTCACCCTTCTGGCTTCGGAGGGGTTCCCGACCCATCTTCTGATCGAGGCCGAGGACATACCTCTGGACAGACTGTCCGATGCCCTGGTCGGACTGGCCGAAGGACGCTACGCCGGCAAGGTGATGGTGGTGCCCCGCCTGTCCGAGGGCGTAACGGCGGCGCCGGCAGGGGGCACCGGGTGACGACCCACCCCTTCTACCCCACCGGCAATCCCCGGTTCAACCACGTCGCCGTGAGCCTCCCGCCCGACGCACTGGACGAGGCCAACCGGGCCGACATCTGTCGTTTCTGGAGCGAGGTCTTCGGGTTCGACGAGATCGAGGTGATGACCGAGGACCGCCGCCGTCTCATCCTCTCCTGTGTGCACTGGGACCAGTTCATCTTTCTCATTGCCGACGACGACCCGATGCGCGCTCCCCGGATGGACCACTTCGGGTTCGCAGTGGGTTCGCGGGAAGAGCTCATGGGCATTCGGGACCGGGCCGTGGCCTTCCGTGACAAAGACGAACGGGTCGACCTCATCGACGTCCATGCCGACGACCAGAAAGTGGTCACCATCCATTCCATCTACGTGAAGTACCTGCTGCCGATGATGGCCGAGGTGCAGTGGTGGGAATTTCCCAAGTGAGGACACAGATATGACACCACCGGGGACCGATCCTGACCGGCTCCAGGTGGGGGTATTCGTGCCCCAGGGGTGGAAGCTCGAGTACAGCGGATGGACCGGCGCGCGAGGCCTGGGCCCGTTCGGTGGAGCTGGCCCTTCGGGCCGAATCCCTCGGCTACGACCACATCTGGGTCTACGACCACGTGGAGACCGTCCCCCACCGGCGGCCGACCCATGTCTTCGAGGCCTTCACCATGCTGGCCGCCCTCTCCCAGATCACCGAACGGGTGGGGTTGGGTCAGTTGGTGACCTGCGCCTCGTACCGCAACGCCGGTCTGCTGGCCAAAGAGGCGGCCTGTGTCGACGTCTACTCGGGCGGAAGGCTGATTCTCGGTCTCGGGGCGGGATGGTTCCACGAGGAATACCACTCCTACGGCTACAGCTACCCGTCCAATCCCGAGCGCCTGGCTGTACTGGACGAGACCCTCGAGGTGGTCAAACGGCTGTGGACCGAAGAGACGGTCACCTTCAACGGTGACCACCTTCACTTCGACGGGGCCTTCAGCGATCCCAAGCCCGTCCAGCAGCTACCGCCGGTGCTGGTGGGCGGAGGGGGCGAGAAGGTCACCCTGCGCATCGCCGCCCGCCACGCCGACCTGACCAACTGGCAGGTCGGGTTGGAGGGATTCGTCCGCAAATCAGACCTTTTGGCCGGGTACTGCAAGGAGGTTGGGCGTCCGTTCGAGGAGATCACCCGGACCCACGGACCCGACTGCCGCTTGTTCGACACGGAAGCCGACACCCTGGCCTGGTGTGCCTCCGAGGGGGGCGGCGACCTGTGGGGACACACGCCGACCGACCGCTATCTGGCTGACAACCTGGTGGGGACGGTGGACCAGGTCATCGAAAAGACTCAGGCCTTCCTCGACGCCGGCTGCCGCGGCCTCATCCTGTGGCTGAGGGACTATCCGAGTGACGAGACACTGCGCCGCTTTATGACCGACGTGGTCCCCGCCCTCACGGTGGCCTGAGACCACCCCGCCAGGCAGACCTGACGGTCGCTTGACGATGGGCGACCGACCGATGGACGACTACTCGCGCTTCGCCGCCTTCTACGACCGGATCATGGACGATCCGGGGAACCGCGCCGACCGGGTCACGAAGTTCGTGCAACGGTACCGCCCGGGGGCGGCTTCGCTGCTCGAGCTGGGATGCGGCACCGGATCGATACTGGCCCGACTCCAGCTGATCCCCACAGTGGTCGGACTCGACCGCTCGCCTCAGATGTTGGAGCGGGCTCGGGTCAAAGTGCCGCGCGCCGAGTTGTTCCAAGGCGACATGGCCGCATTCTCGCTGCAAAGGCGTTTCGACGTGGTCATCTGCGTGTTCGACAGTCTCAACCACCTCCTGACTCTCGACGCCTGGCAATCCCTGTTCGCCGCCGCCCACCACCATCTGGTGGATGACGGTCTGTTCATCTTCGACGTCAACACCACCGGTGAGCTCCAGCGCCTGGGCCACGAACCGCCGTGGGTGTACGACTTCGACGGAAACGTGGTCATCATGGACGTGTTCCTCGGTGATGACGATCTGTCGGAGTGGGACATCCGAATCTTCGAGAACGTGGGCGACTCCCAGTACCGCCTCCACCACGAGCGGATCGGCGAACTGGGAGTCAGCCTGGACCGGATCCGTGCCACTCTCGAGCCGCACTTTGCCGTGCTCGAGGTGGTCGGTGAGGACGGCGAGGTGGCCACCGATGGATCGGTCAAGGCCCACTTCGCCTGTCGGCGGCGTGACTCCCGCTGACGAACCCCGACCGGGTGGCGTAGCGTCGTCGGCGACACAGGGAGGTAGCGATGGGACTGCTCGAAGGCCAACGGGCCGTAGTGACTGGCGGAGCGTCGGGGATCGGGCGGGCCACGGCCCGGCGGATGGCCGAGGAGGGGGCATCGGTAGCCGTCATCGACCTCAACGAACACGATGCCCAACAGGTAGCCAAAGAGATGGGCGGGAGCGCCCACCGAGCCGATGTCACCGACCCAGAGGGATTGAAACAAGCGGTGGATGACGCCGCCGACGCTCTAGGCGGTATCACCCTGCTGTTCAACAACGCCGGCACGGGAAGCCAGTCCCCTCTGCACAAGTGGGACCCCGAGGAGTGGAACCGGCTGGTGGCCGTCAACCTCACCGGCGTATATCTCGGCTTTCGGGCCGCCATTCCCCACATCAGGGCGGCCGGCGGGGGCAGCATTGTGTCCACCGCTTCCATCTCGGGGGTACGGCCGTCAGCCGGTGAGGCTCCCTACTCGGCGGCCAAGGCCGGCGTGGCCGCCATCACCGCCTCGGCCGCCCTCGAGTACGCCCCCCACATCCGGGTCAACGCCGTGTCGCCGGGGATGATCCTCACTCCCCTGACCGAGCCCCTTCTCCAGTTTCTCCCCCACGAGCGTCAGCGCTACGAGCGGACCACCCCGGCCGGCCGCATCGGAGAACCCGAGGACATCGCCGACGTGGTCGTCTTCTTGTGTTCGGATCTGGCCCGGTTCATCACCGGTCAGAACATCGTGGTCGACGGGGGCATGACCCTGCACGGCGCCGGGGTCGACGGCATCTTCGAACAGGTCTTCACCCCCGACAACCGGTAGGGTCGAACTGGTCGAACTGGCCGAACTGGCCGAACTGGCCGAACTGGTCGAACTGGTCGAACTGGTCGAACTGGTCGCACTGGCCGCACTGGCCGCACTGACCCTTGTCCGGAGCGGACCCCGTCCTCAGAGGTCGGCGGTCTCGAGGTCGAGCAGATGGGAGAAGCGCTTCTGGGCCTCGGCCCGACGGGTGGGAACGTGCTCGGTGGGAACCTCGACCGGTGTGTAGTCCTTGAGCGTCTTGCGAGCCACCGTCACCTTGTGGACTTCGTCGGGTCCGTCGTAGATGCGGGCCGCCCGGGCGTGGCGGTACATCGACTCCAGCGGAAGATCAGTCGAGAAGCCGAGGGCCCCGTGCACCTGGATGGCCCGGTCGATGACGTTGTAGAGAACACCGGCGCCGTAGTACTTGATCATGGCGATCTCGACCCGCGCCGCCGACGCCCCCTCCTGATCCATCTTCCACGCTGCGTAGAGGGTCATGAGCCGGGCCGCCGTCATCTCGGCCAGCGAGTCGGCCACCCAGTTCTGGATGGTCTGCTTTTCGGCCAGCAGCGACTGGTGGGTGGTGCGGGACACGGCGCGCTCGCAAAGCATGTCGAAGGCCCGCTTCGACTGGCCCAACCAACGCATGCAGTGGTGGATGCGGCCGGGGCCAAGGCGCTTTTGGGCCAGCACGAAACCTTCACCCTCCCGACCGACAAGGTTCTCGAAAGGGACCCGCACCTCCTCGTAGAGGATTTCGGCGTGGCCCCCGAACTTGCCGAAGTGGTCGACCGGGTCTTCCATGGTGGCTACATCACGGACGACGTTGACGCCGGGAGTGTCGGCCGGTACCACGATCATCGAGCAGCCCTGGTAGGGATGGACGTCCGGATTGCTCACTGCCATGACGATGAGGAAGTCGGCCACCGATCCATTGGTGGTAAACCACTTGTGCCCGTCGATGACCCATTCGTCCCCGTCCCGTCGGGCCCGGGTGGTGATCATGGTGGGGTCGGCCCCGGCCCCGGGCTCGGTCATGGAGAACCCGCTGCGCATGGTCCCCTCCAGTAACGGCTCGAGCCACCGACGGCGGTGATCCTGGCGCCCGGAGGACTCGATGCCGGCCGCCAGCAGCTCGGCGTTGCCCGAATCGGGGGCGTTGTTTCCGAACACCACCGGTCCGTAGGGGGTCTGGCCCAGGATCTCGTGCATCAAACCCAGCTTGACCTGGCCGAAGCCACCACCCCCGAGCTCGGGGGGTAGGTGCGAGGCCCACAGTCCCCGCGCCTTGACCTGCTCCTGCAGAGGCTCGACCGCCTCGAGCATGGCGTCCCAGCTCAGCGACAAGGTCTCGAGCGGGAAGATCTCCTCCCGCACGAAGGCGCGCATCCACGCCAGCTTCTCCTCGAACTCCGGCTCAGTGGAAAAGTCCCATGCCACGGTGGTCCCCCGTCGTCTCGAAATCGTAGGTGGTAACGGCGAACTACCGTTGGGGCATGCCCGGTGACACCGCTGCCACCCCCATCCGTACCACTGTCGCACTGACCGTGCCCAACCGGGGACGTCGGCAACCCGAACGGGCGGGCCCGGACATCGACCCGGCTGAGGCCCGGCGCCGACTGCACAGCGCCGAGGCTGCCCTCCTGGACGAGGACCGGCTGCTCACCGCCGAGGAACTGGCCGGCCTGGTCGAACTGCCCGACGGGTGGGTCACCTCCCTGGCCGCGCTGGCCCACCAGGTCCGTCTGGCCCGGTGCGGGCCCAGCGTCGAAGTCGAGGGCATCCTGTCGGCCCGGACGGGCGGCTGTCCCGAGGACTGCCACTTCTGCTCGCAGTCATCCCGTTTCGACTCACCGGTAAAGGCCACCCCCTTTCTGGACACGGACGAGGTTCTGGCTGCCGCCCGCGAGACGCAGGCGGCCGGAGCCTCCGAGTTCTGCATCGTGTTGGCCATCCGCGGCCCCGACGAGCGCACCCTCACCCGGATCCTCGAGTTGGTCCCCGTCATCCACGAGGAAACCGGGCTCAATGTGGCGGTGAGCGCGGGGCTGCTGAGTGAGGAACAGGCGGAACGCCTGGCCGAGGGAGGGGTCCACCGCTACAACCACAACCTGGAGACGTCTCGCTCGTTTTTTCCCAGCATCGTCACCACCCACACGTGGGATGAACGGCGGGAGACCTGCCTGCGGGTGCGCCATCACGGCATGGAATTGTGCTGCGGTGCCCTCATCGGCATGGGCGAGACCGACGCCCAGAGGGTCGAACTCCTGGTGCAGCTGCAAGAGCTCGACCCCACCGAAGTGCCTCTCAACTTCCTCAACCCCCGACCGGGCACGCCCCTGGCCGATGCCCCCCCGGTGGCCGCCTGGGAGGCCATCCGCTGGATTGCCCTCTTCCGTCTGGCCCTGCCCGGGGTGATCCTCCGTTATGCCGGCGGGCGCGAGATCACCCTCCGCGAGTTGCAGTCGCTGGGGATGACCGCGGGCATCAACGCTCTCATCGTGGGCAACTACCTGACCACCTTGGGCCGGTCGGCCGAGGCCGACCTCCAGATGCTGGCCGACCTGCGCATGCCGGTCGGTGCCCTGACCGGCGTCCTCTAAGAGGCCGTGAAGACCGGACAGGCAGCAGTGGAGTCCCACTGCACCGGTTGTGGCCAACCGGTCAGTGCCTGTTCCGGATGTGACCGACCGCTCGACCCGCCGCGCTACTGCCCGGATTGCGGGCGCCGGCTCACCGTAGCGGTCAGCCCCGGCGGCTTCCGGGCCCGCTGCCGTGACCACGGCGAGCTGGCCCCCATCTCGGATAGTGATGCGCGGCCATGGTCGGCACCGACGCCCTGATCTACGACCCCCGGGACCCCGACACCCAGCGGGATCCCTATCCGATCTACCGCCGGCTCAGGGATGAGGACCCGGTCCACCGGACAGAGGGTGGGTACTGGGTATTGTCCCGCTTCGATGACGTCTTCGCCGCCGCTGGCGACGGCGCCACCTTCTCATCGGCCCAGGGTCTGACCTTCGAGGCCAACGAGATCGAGGCCCTCGGGCTCAAGCCCACCATGGTGATGATGGACCGTCCCACCCACACCGTCTACCGACGGTTGATCAGCCGGGGTTTCACCCCCCGACGGGTGGCCGGTCTGGAGGGAGCGGTCCGATCCTTCGTGCAGGAACGCCTGGCCACGGTGGCCGGCGTCGAGCAGTTCGACTTCGTCGAGATAGTGGCCGGACCCCTCCCCACCTTCGTGGTGGCCCAGTACCTGGGGGTGCCGGCCGCCGACCGCCACACCTTCGGACAGTGGAGCGATGCCATTGTGGCCGCCAACGCCAGCGGCACCACCTTGAGGGACGCCGCCGAGGCGGTGGCCGGTCTGTACGGGTACTTCAGTGAGCTCATCGAGTGGCGCCGGTCACGGCCGGGCGACGACATGCTGTCCGATCTGGTCTCCGCCCGGGTGGACGGACGCCCCCTGGGGTTGGATGAGATCCTCGGCTACTGCTTTGTAATGATCGCCGGGGGCAACGACACCGCGTCGGGACTGTTGGGAGGGGCAGCCGTGGCCCTCACCGAATGGCCTGGCCAGCGCGCCCTTTTGATCGACGATCCCACGCTCATCGGTCGTGCCGTCGAGGAGTTGCTGCGGGTGACCAGCCCGGTCCAGGGGCTGTCCCGTACCACCACCCGGGACGTGACCATCCGGGGGCACGGCCTCGAGGCCGGCAGCAAGGTCCACCTGCTCTACGGTTCGGGCAACCGCGACCCCCGTGAGTTCGGACCCACCGCCGATCAACTCGACGTGCGCCGACGTTTCGGGCGCATGCTGACCTTCGGCAACGGACCCCACCACTGCATCGGGGCGTCCGCCGCCCGGCTGCAGGGACGGGTGGTTGTGGAGGAGTTGCTCACCCGCATGCCGTCCTTCGAGGCCAATCGAGTCGGCGGAGAGATCGCCCCCGGACCCTTCGTCCGCCGGTACGAGTCGCTGCCCGTAACCGCCGGCCCCAGACCCTGAAAGGCCGAGGTTCGACCTGCTCACCGGAAGGTGGGATTGCTACCATCGGCCACGGTCTGACCGCTAGGAGGACAGGTGCCCGACAAAAGTGAGCAGGAGATCACCGCCCTAATCGGACACCTCGGCGACCACGGGCCGGGCGGTATCAATCCCGATCGGGAACAGCTGCGCGCCCTGCTGGCCACCGACAGCCAGCGCCCGCTCCAGTTCGTCAACCTGCTGGCCTACCGCCACCGGGCCACCTACCCGGCCGGCCACGAACTGGCTGCATCGGGGCTCACCGGAGCCGACGCCTATGCCCTCTACGGCCTGGTGGCTCTGGACCAGGTGACCCGGCGAGGCGGTCGGCTCATCCTCTACAACGACGTCGTCCACACCCTCATCGGCCCCAACCAGACGTGGGACCAGGTGGCCGTCATGGAATACCCCGACACCGACGCCTTCCTCGACATGGTCGTCGACCCCGACTATGTGGCTGCTCTGGTCCACCGGGACGCCGGACTGGCCGAGACGGTGGTGATGGTGTCCCGGTCCCTAGTGGCTGGCGGCCGGACGTGAGGTGAGCGCCGGCCCAAACCGGGACGACCACCCATCCGGTCGGCGTCAGTCGATCCGCCGGCCCCACAGGAGGATCCGTTTGAACGGATAGAAATAAGGCGACCGGTCGCCCTCGATCTGCACGAAGCGTTGACGGTAGGCCTCGACGAACTCCGGCCACCGGTCAGGCCCGACGGGCTCCTTGAAGCGGGTCAGGGTGGTGCCCTTGACCCACTCGACCACAGCGGCGGTGGAAGTCAGGTGGTGGGCGTAGACCTGCAGGCGGACGTGCTGATCGTCGAAACCGAGTTGATCGAGGAGGGTCGCGTACCGTTCCGGTGCCATCACGTTCTGGGCCACGGGATCGGGCGGAGGTTGGTCCATCCATTGGTGGGCCAGTTCATCGGCCAATCGATGGGCCATGTGGTCAGCGTTGGCCGGCACCTGCACAGCCAGTTGTCCGTCGCGTCGCAGTGACCGGGTCCAGCGCCGGAGAACGGAGGGGTGATCACCCACCCACTGCAACGAGGCGTTGGCCAGAACGATGTCGTAGGCGCCGGACCGTTCCCAATCGCCGATGTCGCCGGTCTCGAACCGGACTGTCGCCGTAGTGCGTTCGGTCGCGGCGGCAATCATGGTCGGGCTGTTGTCGATCCCGACGGTGGTGACCGCTCCGATCTGGGCCGCTACAGCCGATGTCAACCGTCCGTCACCGCAGCCGAGGTCGACCAAACGGGGCCGGTCGACCGGCCTGATGAGTCGAACCAGGTCCCAGAAGGGCTGTTGGCGTTCAGTTGCGAAACTGTTGTACTGATCCGGGTCCCATCCATCCGAGGATGTCACACCCGGCACACTACGGCCCTCCCTACACTTGGGACATGCCTACCCCCGTCGGTCCGGTATCCCCCGATCCGGATGACCCGGACCTGTGGGACTGGAGCGATCCCGATGACGACGACTTCACCCGTCCTCCACCCAGTTGGACCCGCATTCTGGTGGTGGGGATCGTGGTCATTGCCCTGGTCCTCCTGGTCCTGTTGAGCGTGGTCTGATCGCCGGTTCTGTGGCCTGCGCTCTGGCGCCCGACGCCCGGCACAGCACCGATTCGGAACACCTAGGGTTCATTTAATGACTCCGTGGACAGCGGTCGATATCCCCGACCAGAGTGGGCGGACGTACGTTGTCACCGGTGCCAACAGCGGGCTGGGGGCGGTGATCGCCTCCCGACTGGCGCTGGTCGGTGCGCATGTGGTCGTGGCCTGCCGTGATGTCGCCAAGGGCGAGCGGGCGGCCGACGCCATGGCGGGCGACCGGGAGGTGCGCCATCTCGATTTGGCTGACCTGGGCTCGATCCGGGCGTTCGCCTCCGGTGTCGGCCAGATTGACGTCCTGATCAACAATGCCGGCGTGATGGCTACGCCACTGCTTCGCACCGCGGACGGATTCGAGTTGCAGATGGGCACCAACCACCTCGGTCATTTCGCCCTCACCGGTCTCCTTATCGGACGGGTGACCGACCGCGTGGTCACCATGTCGAGCGGGGCCCACCGCATGGGCCGCATCGATCTCGATGATCTCAACTGGGACCACCGCCGCTACCAGCGGTGGGGCGCCTACGGGCAGTCCAAGTTGGCCAACCTGATGTTCACCTATGAACTCGAACGCCGTCTCCGCGCCGTGGGTGGAGGGGTCAAGGCGCTGGCCGCCCACCCTGGTTACGCCGCCACCAACCTGCAGTCCCACACCGACTCGTTCCAGGACCAGGTGATGGGCCTAACCAACCGGATCGTGGCCCAGAGTGCCGACATGGGAGCCCTCCCCGCCCTCTACGCCGCCACCCAGTCGACGGTAGCTGGCGGCACCTTTATCGGACCGGACGGACTGTTCGAGCAACGGGGATATCCCACCATCGTGAAGTCCTCCCGACGCTCCTACGACCGGGCGACCGCCGGCTCGCTGTGGAGCCTGTCGGAGACCCTGACCGGCGTCACCTTCGCTTTGACCTGAGCTCCACCGCTCCCGGTTCAGCCGGTCCTGTCGATCAGGGTGCGTGGATGGCGGCGGACGCCGGCGATGGGCTGCCCACGGCGAAGGCGTTCTTGGCGGCCACCGTGAAGGTGTAGGACGTCCCGCTGGTCAATCCGGAGATGGTCTCCGAGACGGCGGTGGAGTTGAACACGATCGGTGTCTGGGTCACCCCGGCGATGGAGGGGGTGACCACATAGCCGGTGATGGCGGATCCGCCGTTGGCCGGAGCCTTCCAGGTGAGCGTGAGCATGCCGTTCGTGACTTTGGCCTTGGGCGCCTTGGGGGTGGCCGGTGCCCCGATGGTCACCGGGGCGCTCGGGACCGAGGTCGGACCGGTGGCCGATCCGGCCACCGCTGCCACCACAAAGGTGTATTGGGTGCCGTTGGTCAGACCGGTCACGGTGACCTTCGTCTTCTTGGTGGAGACCGGGGTCTGGGCCAGGCCCCCGATGTAGGGGGTGACCACGTAACCGGTCACCTTGTTGCCGTTATTGACCGGGGCCTTCCACGACACGACGGCCTGCCCCGCCGACTCGGTGGCGGTCACGGCGGTGGGGGCGATCGGGGCGCCCACGGTGAGCGGTGTCGACTGGGCCGACGCCGTCCCTGTCCCGTTGATGTTGGTGGCGGCCACCGTGAAGGTGTAGGTGGTGCCGTTGGTGAGCCCGGTCACCGTGTAGGCGGGAGTGGTCGAATTGGTATGGATGGGTGTGCCGGCCACGTCGTTCACATAGGGGGTGACGATGTAGCCGGTGAGGGGCGATCCCCCGGTGCTGCTGGGCGCGTTCCAGGTGAGGGAGGCCCCGCCGGTCACCTCGGTGACGGCCGGTTCACTGGGCTCGCTGGGGGTGATGGCCGGGCCTATCACCAGCGGGTGTTCGAGCACGTTGTAGGGATGGCCCGAGCCGTCGTCGAGCACGGTGGACACGGCGATCTGTCCGTAGGAGCCCAAGGGCAATAGGTCGGAGGTCTGGGTACCCGGCACCGAGGCCAGGGGCGTCGACGGGAAGTCGGTCTGGTAGTTGGGGGTGGCGAACAACTGGTAGCCCTGGGCTCCGGGCACCGCCCCCCAGCTGACCAGGATTCCGTTCGACTCCTGGGTGGCGGTGATCGACGGGTAGCTCGACGGATCGGGTGCGCTCTGGCTGTTGATGGTCCAGGGGATGGCCGAGCCGCCGGCATCGGCCACCGTGGTGCCGGCCATGGTGCTCACGAACGACTGGATCTGATCGAAGATCCCATCGAACTCGGGCACCACCACGTAGTTCTCGGTCAGGGTCTGGCCCGGGTCGAGCTCCGCCATGGTCTGCGGGGCGGCCTGGGCCGGGGCAAAGATGTAATTGCGGGTGTCGGACTCGAGCGGCGACAGGGCCAGGCTCAGGTTGTAGACGGGGACGTCGGCCACGTTGGTGATCTGGGCGGTGATGTGATAGGGATCGCCCTGGTAGGCCTGGTCGTCGACAGTGAAGTTCATGGACAGCGCTGTCGCCCCCCAGATGTGGATGGCGTCCGGGGTGGTCTGGGCGTCGAACTGCAGGGGTGCACCCACCGGGGCCAGCGTCGAGGCGTAGGTGGCGTCGAGCCCGTAGAAGCCCTCGGTGTCGCCTCGGATGAGCCAATCGACCGTCTTGCTGGAATCGCCCGCGATGGCTCCCACCGACTGGGTCAGCGTCTGCTGGGTGAGGTTCGAGTCGAGGGTGGCCAGACTGAGCCCGGTCGGAAGGTTGAGGGTGGCCTGTCCGGGGTTGAAGGTGAAAGCGGTCGGGGCCAGGTTGGTGACCACCATCTGCACATCGAAGAACTGCTTGAGCCACTGGGCCTTGCCGGGGATGATCATCCAGATCAGCTCGGGCTGGTTGTCCACCTCCTGGAACTGGGGATAGATGGTGTAGGTGGCCCCGGTGCCCGGGTCGGTCACCGTGTCCGGACAAAGACCGGTGCAGCTGCCTCCGCCTCCGCCACCACCGCCACCACCACCGCCGCCTCCGCCGCCGCCGCCTCCGCCGCCGCCGTAGGAGCCGCTGTAGAGGCCGTTGCCGGTGGCCACGCCCTGGAACTGGACCGGTGGCGAGTCAGGCCAGAAGGCCAGGTTGAGGTCGAACTGGTAGGTGAACTGGTTGCCCGGGGCGTTGGGATCGATGCCCAGCGCCTCGGCCTGGGCAGCGGTGAGCTGGGTCGAGGTCACGTCGGCCGTGCCCACCTGCCCCGAGGGCAGGGCGACGGTGGCCGTGCCCGAGCCATCGGTCACCGTGACGGTGGCCGTGTTGGGCAGGTAGCCCTGCTCGTAGGCGTAAGCGGTGTAGGTGCCGTCGGCCAGGCCGGACACCGTGTAATTGCCGCCGCCGGCCGACACCCCGTTGAACACATTGTTCTGGGCGTCCTCCACCACCACGGTGGCGCTGGTGAGCGGGTTGTTGTTGGTGTCGGTGACCGTGACGGTGACGCCCTGGTTGGGCACCGGCGTGACGTCCACCGTCTCGGTGGCCTGGCTGGTGTTCCCACCCAGCCCGGTCACGGTCAGGGTGGCCGTGTAGTTGCCGGGTTGCGAATAGGCGTGGGTGGGGTCGGCGCCGGTGGCCGAGTGGTTGTCGCCGAAGTTCCAGGCATAGCCGGTGATGCCCCCAGCCGGGGAGGAATTGGACCCGTTGAACGGGACCATCTGATTCACCGTGGCCGTGATGGGGTCGCCGACCACCGCCGTCGGGTCGACGGCCTGGGCCACCTGGATGGTGCTCGAGGTGTAGGGCGCAGGGCTGGCGATCCCGTCGCTGACCGACAGCACCACCGGATAGCTACCGGCCGTCGTGTAGGTGTGGTTGACCGTCGTCCCCCCTACGGGCAGGGATCCCGATGCGTTGGACCCGTCGCCGAAGTCGACGGTGTAGGACAGCGGACCGCTCCCGCCGGTGCCCGACACGTTGAAGGTGACGGCGTTGCCGGTGTACAGAGGACCGCTCGGGACACCCAGGGTCGGGGTCGGCGGGGTGTCCCCGGCCAGGGTGGCGGTGGCCGTGACCGAGCCGACCTTGGCCGTCACCGTGTGTGTACCGACCGCACCCACCGTGCAGGTGGCACCGGTGCACGACGACCCGTCGGAGGACGGGCTGATCGACCAGGTGGCCGTCGTCGTCTCGCTGCCCAGGTCGTTGTTGTAGGCGTCGTAGCCCTCGGCGGCGAAGGTGGCGTGGCCACCCACCGCCACCGTCGTTGCCGACGGCGTCACCACCATGTGGTCGAGAGCGCCGGCGTTGACGGTCACGGTGGCCGTGGCCACCGCCACCACCGAGTCCTGGGCCTCGCCGACCGTGATGGTGGGGGTGCCGGTCCTGCTGTCGGTGTACTGGAACGTGGCCGTGGACTGGCCGGCGGGGATGACCACCTGGGTGACCGGCGTGCCCGACTGGGTGAAGCTTCCGAGGCCCGACGTGGTGCCCAAAGACAGAGTCTGTCCGCCACTGGGGGCCGGGCCGGGGTTGCCGGCCGGATCGACCAACTCGACGGTGAGAGTGGAGGTGGTGCCCCCGGCGGTGATGGACAGGTTGGACGCCGGCGGGTCGAACACCACCTGCAGGCCGTAGCGGTACTGGTCGGCGCTGGTCACCGCACTGGTGCCGTCGGCCGAGGTGACGACCCGCACGTCGACCGTGCCGGTGCCGGCGGGCACGGTAGCCGTGATCGAGGTGGGCGAGACCACGTCGACATTGGTGGCCGGGTTGTTCCCGAAGTTGACCCCGGTGACGGAGACGAAACCGCCACCGGTGATGGTCACCGTGTTGCCCCCGTAGGGGGTGCCCTGAGCAGGCGACACGCTGGTGATGACCGGGCCATAGGAGAACTTGTCGGCACTCACGGGTTGGCTGTTGCCGGACGAGGTGGCCACCTGCACGTCGACGATCCCGGATCCGGCCGGGGACACGGCGGTGAGCGAGTTGCCGTTGCCGGCCACGTTGACGTTGGTGGCGGGGACCCCGCCGAAGTCGACGGCGGTGGCTCCGGCGAAGTGGGACCCGGTCACCGTGACCGTGGTGTTGCCGGTGCCCGGGCCGGTCTGGGTGCTGAGTCCGGTGACCACCGGCAGGCTGGCCGGCGCGTTGATCACCGAGGCGGTGACCTTGCCGGCGTTCGAATAGTTGACTGAGTAGCCCAGCCCGGCCGGGAGACCCGGCCAGTCCACCAGGGCGAACTGCCCGGTATGGGAGGTGGCGGTGAGAAGGGTGAACGAGTTGCCCACCGACGGGGTGAAGCCGGTGGCCACCGTGAGGGTGCCCCCTAGGGTGGCTGTTCCGGCCACGGTCAACTCACTGGCCTGGTGGGCACCGGTGCCGTTGAAGGCCACCTCCAGGTTGCCGGCGCCGGACTGGATGTAGTTGCCGGTATCCGAGAGGGTGACCGGCCCGCCGTCGATGGCCTCCACCAGTCCGGTGTTGGAGAGACTGGTAGTGGTAATGGTGCCGCTGCCGATGAGGCTGCCGGCGTTGGCCAAGGCCCCCCCGGCGGGCAGGGAAGCCCCGTCCGAGGAGTCGATGGAGCCCTGGGTTCCGTTGGTGGTCAATCCCGAAAGAGCGCTGTTCGGACCGTCGGCCAGCGACGAGCCCGCACCGACGATCGAGACGGTGGCGTCGTTGGCGGTCACCGGACCGTTGATGTCGATGGTGCCGGCGGTGGTGGGGGTGCCGGCCTGGTAGATGCCGCCGGTGAGGGTGCCGCCGGACAGGTTGGTCAGGCTGCCCAGGTTCAGGGTCCCCGACGGGGCCGCCACCGTGCCCGACGCCGTCACGTCGACGCCGTCGATGGTCGAGGTCCCCGTGCCGCCGGTCTTGGCCAGTGTGCCCCCACTGTCGACGGTGATGGTCGGAGAGCCCCCGTTGTCGGCGATCATGGCGTAGTAGGGGTCGTCCAGGGCCAGGTTGAGGGCGCCACCGGAAGCCACGGTGATCGAGCCCGGTTCGTCGGTATAGCTCACCATGAACAGCCCCCAGTAGCTGTTGGTGGCGGCGACGTTGAAGGTACCGTCCACCACCAGCGGCGCTTCCAGGGTGGGTGTGGTGTTTGTGGTGGCGTCGTCGGTGAGCGTGGCCCCCGAGGCCACGGTCAGGGTGCCGGTGCCGGAGATGGTGCCACTCGGCCACTGCCAACTCCCCGAAAGGGTGGCGTTACCGTTCACGGTCGTCGTACCGGTCAAGGCCACGTTCCCGACCCCGGTCGGGTTGCCGGCGAAGGTCACACCATTGAGGGCCAGTGTCCCCGTCGGGGAGGACACCGTGCCCGACGCCGTCACGTCGACGCCGTCGATGGTCGAGGTCCCCGTGCCGCCGGTCTTGGCCAGTGTGCCCCCACTGTCGACGGTGATGGTCGGAGAGCCCCCGTTGTCGGCGATCATGGCGTAGTAGGGGTCGTCCAGGGCCAGGTTGAGGGCGCCACCGGAAGCCACGGTGATCGAGCCCGGTTCGTCGGTATAGCTCACCATGAACAGCCCCCAGTAGCTGTTGGTGGCGGCGACGTTGAAGGTACCGTCCACCACCAGCGGCGCTTCCAGGGTGGGTGTGGTGTTTGTGGTGGCGTCGTCGGTGAGCGTGGCCCCCGAGGCCACGGTCAGGGTCCCGGTGCCGGAGATGGTGCCACTCGGCCACTGCCAACTCCCCGAGAGGGTGGCGTTACCGTTCACGGTCGTCGAACCGGTCAAGGCCACGTTCCCGACCCCGGTCGGGTTGCCGGCGAAGGTCACACCATTGAGGGCCAGTGTCCCCGTCGGGGAGGACACCGTCCCCGACGCCGTCACGTCGACGCCGTCGATGGTCGAGGTCCCCGTGCCGCCCGTTTTGGCCAGTGTGCCCCCGCTGTCGACGGTGATGGTCGGAGAGCCCCCGTCGTCGGTGATCATGGCGTAGTAGGGGTCGTCCAGGGCCAGGTTGAGGGCGCCACCGGAAGCCACGGTGATCGAGCCCGGATCGTCGGTATAGCTCACCATGAACAGCCCCCAGTAGCTGTTGGTGGCGGCGACGTTGAAGGTACCGTCCACCACCAGCGGCGCTTCCAGGGTGGGTGTGGAGTTTGTGGTGGCGTCCTCGGTGAGCGTGGCCCCCGAGGCCACGGTCAGGGTACCGGCGCCTTCGATGTCGCCGGCGGACCAGCTCACTGTCCCCTCAACGGTGAGCGAGCTGCCCATCGGGAGGTCTATCGAGCCCCCTATCACCTGCCAACTCCCCGAGAGGGTGGCGTTACCGTTCACGGTCGTGGAACCGGTCAAGGCCACGTTCCCGACCCCGGTCGGGTTGCCGGCGAAGGTCACACCATTGAGGGCCAGTGTCCCCGTCGGGGAGGACACCGTCCCCGACGCCGTCACGTCGACGCCGTCGATGGTCGAGGTCCCCGTGCCGCCGGTCTTGGCCAGTGTGCCCCCACTGTCGACGGTGATGGTCGGAGAGCCCCCGTTGTCGGCGATCATGGCGTAGTAGGGGTCGTCCAGGGCCAGGTTGAGGGCGCCATGGGAAGCCACGGTGATCGAGCCCGGTTGGTCCGTGTAGCTCTCCATGAACAGCCCGTAGTAGCTGTTGGTGGCGGCGACGTTGAACGTGCCGTCCACCACCAGCGGCGCTTCGAGGTTCGGGACAGAGCCTGTGGTTGCGTTGTCGGTGAGCGTGGCCCCCGAGGCCACAGTCACGGTGCCGGCGCCTTCGATGTCGCCGGCGGACCAGCTCACTGTCCCCTCATCGGTGAGCGAGCTGCCCATCGGGAGGTCTATCGAGCCCCCTATCACCTGCCAACTCCCCGAGAGGGTGGCGTTACCGGTCACGGTCGTCGAACCGGTCAAGGCCACGTTCCCGACCCCGGTCGGGTTGCCGGCGAAGGTCACACCACTGAGGGCCAGTGTCCCCGTCGGGGAGGAAACGGTCCCCGACGCCGTCACGTCGACGCCGTCGATGGTCGACGTCCCCGTGCCGCCCGTCTTGGCCAGTGTGCCCCCGCTGTTGACGGTGATGGTCGGAGAGCCCCCGTCGTCGGCGATCATGGCGTAGCTGGGGTCGTCCAGGGCCAGGTTGAGGTCGCCATGGGAAGCCACGGTGATCGAGCCCGGTTGGTCCGTGTAGCTCTCCATGAATAGCCCGTAGTAGCTGTTGGTGGCGGCGACGTTGAACGTGCCGTCCACCACCAGCGGCGCTTCGAGGTTCGGGACAGAGCCTGTGGTTGCGTTGTCGGTGAGCGTGGCCCCCGAGGCCACAGTCACGGTACCGGTGCCGGAGATGTCGCCGGCGGACCACGTGCTCCCCGAACTCCCGCCACCGGTGAGCGACACCGGGCCGGACGGGTCGAACGTCCCGCCATTGACAGCCAACGTGCCGATGGTGCTGGCATCCGTCGTGTCCGAGTAGCTGAGTGACGCGCCCGAGCCAAGTGTCAGTGATCCCTTGAGGACACCACCCTTGACGGTGATCGAGGAATTGAGTGTGATCTTGGCGCTGGCGGTCGAGCACACCCAGTCCGTTGAGCCCGGAACAGTGTGGGTCGACCAGTTGGTGGCGGTGGCGAAGTCACCGCCGGACGGACCGGTCCAGTTGGCCGTGCACGTCGGTGCGGCGCCGGCGATGGCGTGGGTGAACAACAGGGCCACGGTGGCCAGAGCGGCGGCTACGCAAAAGCCGAGGACGACCCCGATCAGCGAACCGCCACCATCTTTGGCTACGAGCAGAGACCGCACCCGTCGAAACCCAAGCGCTGCCGTCATCGGTGCCGCCCTTCTTTTAACTCAGCTGAGTTCTCACCGTCGGACGTGGCAGGTGTCGCAACGAACATGAGTCGCTGAAAGGGATCCGTCGATACCCCACCGATGTCCTAGTCGAGACGACGAAGACCGTGCAACTGATTACGCCTGCTGTGCACCGATCGTGGGCAACAGAGCCCGGCTCCCCACTCTTCGTGATCGGTTGACCGACAGGTTGAACGTTTCGCCAACCGGGTCACATCGAACTCCCTGGTCCGTTCACCCCTCTCACCCGGTGCGACCCTCTACGCCGAGGGCACCTTCCAACCGCGTGACTCGGCAATCTCCTTACAGGTGGGACACAGCGGGTACTTCCGGGGATTGCGGCCGGGTACCCAGATCTTTCCGCACAGAGCTTTGACGGCGGTGCCGTTGACCATGCCCTCCACCACCGACGGTCCGGCCGATATGAAGTCGCCCTTCTCCGGCTTGAACCCCTCCAGAACGATGTGGGACATCCGTTCGTGGTCCCCGTCCAGCTCGGGATCGGCCGTGACCGGCGCTGTGGTGATTCCGGTATCGGTCATGCCACAGGATCGCGCATCTGTGGACCGGCCACATGCCCCTTTACCGGGTGCCGCCGGCCCGCCGCTGGCCTGCCCCTACGCTTTCCCTGTGTCCTCACGTTCCTTCGTCCTCGCCTCGGGCTCGCCGGCCCGGCTCCGGCTCCTCCGCGATGCCGGATTCGACCCGAAAGTGGTGGTCAGCGGGGTGGACGAGGACGCCGTCGAGGCGGCCACCACCCAGGAGCTGGTTCTACGGCTGGCCGAGCTGAAGGCCGAAGCGGTGGCCGATCCGGCCGGAGAAGGCCTGGTGGTCGGATGTGACTCCCTGCTCGAGTTCGACGGCCAGGCCCTGGGCAAGCCCGACTCGCCCGGCCAGGCCCGCCAGTGGTTGGTGGCCATGCGAGGAAAGTGCGGAACCCTGTTCACCGGGCACTGCGTGATCGACGAAACCACCGGGAAGCGGGCCTCCGGCGTGGCCGGCACAACGGTGCGTTTCGGGGTGACCACCGATGCCGAGCTGGACGCCTACCTGTCCCACCCCGAGGTCATGGAGGTGGCCGGCGCCTTCACCATCGATGGCCGGTCCGCCCCCTTCGTCGACGGCGTCGATGGCGACCCGGGTAATGTGATCGGACTGTCTCTTCCTCTTCTCCGCAATCTTCTGGCCGACATGGACGTGACCATCACCGACCTGTGGGCCGAAAAATGAACACCACCCCCTCCGATTCCTCCGCCACTCCTTCCACCGCGTCCGCCGTTCTGCCCCCCCTCAAGCTGGGACCGCTGGCCGTTGACCCGCCGGTGGTGCTGGCCCCCATGGCCGGGGTGACCAATATTGCTTTCCGCCGGCTGTGCCGGACCTACGGGGCCGGCCTCTACATGAGCGAGATGATCACCGCCCGCGCCCTGGTCGAGGGCAACGCCAAAACCCTGGGGATGGCCGCCTTCGGCCCCGACGAGCCGGTGCGCAGCGTCCAGTTGTGCGGCGTCCACCCGCAGGTCATGGAGGCCGCCGTGCATCGCCTGGTGGACGAGATCGGGGTCGACCACATCGACCTCAACTTCGGCTGCCCGGCCGGAAAGGTCACCCGCCAGGGTGCGGGGGCCGCCCTCCCCATCCATCGGGTGCTGTTCCGGTCCATCGTGGCCGCCGCCGTAGGGGCGGCCGGATCGGTGCCGGTCACGGTCAAGATGAGGATCGGCCTCGACCCGGCCCACGTGACCTTCCTGGAGGCCGGTCGCATCGCCGAGGACGAGGGAGTGGCCGCCGTGGCCCTCCACGCCCGCACCGCTGAACAGCTCTACTCGGGGTCGGCCGACTGGGGGGCCATTGCCGCCCTCAAGCGGGAGGTCACCACCATCCCGGTGCTGGGCAACGGGGATCTGTGGGAAGCAGCCGACGCCCTGGCCATGGTGGCCGAGACCGGGTGCGACGGCGTGGTGGTGGGCCGGGGCTGCCTGGGCCGCCCGTGGCTGTTCCGCGATCTGGCCGACGCCTTCAACGGTCGGCCCCTCCAGGTCCCACCCGACCTGGGAGAAGTCACCGCCATGATGCGAACCCACGCCGAGTTCCTCTGCGCCGCCTTCGGTCAGGACCTCGGGCATCCGGCAGTTCCGTAAGCACACGCGGCTGGTACCTGACCGGGTTTCCGGTGGGATCGGCTGTGCGTCGTTCCTTGGCCCAGGCTGTCTCGCACGGAGGAGGTGGTCGGTCTGCTCGACCGGCTCGATCCCCTCGCTCCCCTTCCCCCTCGAAGCCATGCGGGTGGCCCGGGGCCACACCAACGGCCCCCGACCGGTCCACCTGCCGTCCGGTTGGCTGGACGCGGTGGACGATCCCACCCCACCGGCCGGCGGCGACCTGGCCGTGTCGGGAGGTTGAGCCGATGATCGTCGGCTCCTCCCTCACCATCGAGATCGGTGACCGGTCCCTGCTCAGCGACGCTTCCTTTGTGGTCGGCGCCGGCGAGAAGGTGGCCCTGGTCGGCCGCAACGGCGCCGGCAAGTCGACCTTCATCTCGGTGGTGGTCGAGGAACCGGGGCCCAACGTGCGCTCCACCGGCAAGGTGGCCATCCGGGGTACCTACAGCACCCTCCCCCAGGTTCCGGTCCAGGGGCGGCCTGGGCCTCGAGCCCATCGGTTTCTCCCACGTCCTGTCGGGACGGGGCCTCGACGTACTCGACGACGCCCTGGGCAAGGCCCGCACCCAGATGGCCAAGGACCCGACCACCGAGAACATCGAGCTCTTCTCCGACCTCGAAGAGCAGTTCCGCGAGAACGGCGGCTACGAGGCCGAGTCGATCATGGCCCGGCTGGCCGATGGCTTGGGGCTGCGCCACGAGGTCCTGCTCGACGACATCGACGGCCTGTCCGGCGGGCAGCGCCGACGGGTCGACCTCATGAGGATCCTCTTCCAGGGACCCGAGACCATGATCCTCGACGAACCCACCAACCACCTCGACCGGCCGGCCAAGCGGTGGTTGATGGACGAGCTGGAGCGGTTCCCGGGCGCCATCCTGGTGGTGTCCCACGACGTCCGTCTCCTCGACCGCTCCATCGACAAGGTGCTCCACCTGGCCGACGGTCGTCTCCAGGAGTTCAAGGGCACCTACTCCTCCTACGTGGTCCAACTGGAGGCCGACCAGTCCAGCCGCGAGCGTGCCGCCCAGCTGGAGGGCAAGGAGATCGCCCGCCTGTCCACCTTGGCCGACTCCATGCGGGGCAGCACCAACCGCCGGGCCCGCATCGCCAAATCCCTGGATACCCGGGTGGAGAAGCTCAAGGGCTCCCGCACCGAGGTCTACGCCCGCCAGAAGAGGCACACCTTCTCCCTACCCACTCCCCGCCGATCGGGCGAGGTGCCGCTGCGCAGCGTCGATCTGGGCGTCCACTACGACGCCAAAGTCGTATTGAGCAAGGTCAACTTCCTGTGCGGACGGGGTGACCGGCTGGTCGTGGTGGGGCGCAACGGCGCCGGCAAGTCCAGCCTGCTCCGCTGTCTGGCCGGCGTTCAGGAGCCCACCGCCGGAACCGTCGAGCTCGGGGCCAATGTCACCATCGGCTATTTCGCCCAGGAGCACGAGCAGGTCAACCTCGGGGTCACCGTGCTCGAGAACATCGATGACAGCGTGCTCACCACCGAGACCGAACGCCGGGCCCTCCTCGGCTCGTTCGGGATCGCCGGCAAGGCCGCCTACCAGATGCCGGCCACCCTGTCCGGAGGCGAGCGGGCCAAGCTGGGTCTGGCCATGCTGGCCGCCGGTCGGGCCAACGTGCTCATCCTCGACGAGCCCACCAACAACCTCGATCCTTTCTCCATCGAGGCGGTGGGCACCATGCTCAGCCGGTGGCCGGGCACCGTCGTGGTGGTGAGCCACGACCGCTCCTTCGTGGAGGCCCTCGAGCCGACCCACTCGCTGGTGCTGCCCGACGAGGTGTTCGACTACTGGGACGACGACACCCTCGACCTGGTGGAGGTCAAGTAGGGATCAGGGGCCGCGGTCAGTTGCTCGATCACACCCGGGCCGGATCGAACTCCAGCACCTGGGTCAGCCGAATGTTGTTGCCCGAGGGATCCCGAAATGACGTGTCGATGCCGTAGGCCTGGGGGGTGGGAGGGTCGTTGAAGGTGATCCCCCGAGCCGACAGTTCCTCGTAGCTGGCCTGGCAGTCGTCGGTCTCCAGGAACAGTGTGCCGCCCGCTCCCTGGGCCACCAGTTCGGCCAGCCGGGCGCTGCTCTGCGCATCCAGCATGGGCGGTCCGGGAACCGGCATGAGCACCAGACCCACCTGGTCCTGACCGACCGGTCCCACGCTGAGCCACCGAAAATTCCACGCCTCCATGGTCACGTCGGAGCGCACCTCCCAACCCAGTGTCTGGGTGTAGAAGGCCAGCGCCTCATCCTGATCGTGCACCCAGAACTGAGCATTGGCGATGGTGATCATGGGTCCTCCCGTCGTCCGGTTCGATCGGCTTCGCCGCCCAGCCTACGGAACCTCGGTCGGATCGTCTTCTCGAAACGTGCGGTTTTGGGGACGACCGTAAGCCTCGGCCACACAACGGGGAATGCGCAGATGGGACTGGGCCGGAGGACAGGCCGCTCTGTAGGCCAACGGGGTCCGGCCGAACATGCGACGGAAGCTGGTCGTGAACGAACCGACGCTCTGCCAGCCGACAGCGAAGCAGATCCTGGCCACCGACCAGTCGGTCGTGCGTAAGAGCGCGGCGGCCCGTTCCAGCCGTCGGGTCAAGAGGTACTGATGGGGCGATTCCCCGAATGTGTGTTTGAACTGTCGACTGAAATGGGCGGGGGACAGCCCGGCCGCCGCCGCCAGATCGGTCACCGAGAGAGGCTCGAAATACCGACCGTCGGCCATATCGCGAGCTCGAAGCAGATGGCGGGCCAACAGTGCGTCTGCCACCGAGTCACGCCCCTCTGTCGGGACTCAGATACCCGTCCCGCCGCGGGACGGTGGGCCCGACGGGCGGCTGAAGCGCTTCCGTCGGAGCCACCCGAACAGGACCACCCGGGCGGCCAGCATGATGCCGCCGATGACCAGTACCCACCAGATGGCGGCGTGGGCCCCCACGAAGGAGTCGACCAGCAGGAAACGCAGGGCCAGCAGGGCGACCAGAATCCCTATCCAGGCGGAGCCACCGCGCCCACCCAGGCCGTAGCGGCCTCCTCGGCTCCTCCCGAATCCATATCCCTGCCCTCCCGATGGGGGCTCACCGCCGGTGGGTCCACCCCCCGCCGGTCCGGGGCGGGTCGACCACGTGCCGCCGGACGAGGGCCCGGACGGGACAGGCGCGCCCTGAGTGCGCTGGCGCCGGGCAAACCGGCGGATCTGGTCCCGGTGTTGTCGTGCGTACTGCCGCGGGTCGATCCCCTGGGCCCGCAGCTCCTCGGCCGAGAGGCCGAAGATCTGGGTGAAGTTGGCCCGGACCCACTGCTGGCGGGCGGGTTGGGCCCCACGGTCCGGTAGTCCGGCCGCGCTATTCATCGGACTCGAGTCGATCTCCCATTGTCCCACGCCCTCGGTTGCGCCACCAGGCTGGGTGAAGGGTGTGGAGCGGTCCGTCGGTGGTCCGCTGCTGGTCGTTTCGAGGTGTCCTCGGCTGACCGGCTCAGCCCTCGCGGGCCGCCTTCATCCGGTCGATGTGACCCACGCGCAACTGGGCCAGCAACCATTCCCCCGAGCGGGTCAGTTGCCGCTCGGCGGGGGCGTGGTGTTGCCCTCCCGGACGGTCGGTTTGGGAACCGCAGCGCCGACACACCGACATGCGTCCGTTGGTCTCCGGCACATGATTGTCGTCGAGCTGACGACCGGCACGCTGTGCATCTTCTGTGGACACGGTGCTCCCATCGGCCACGGACTTCGGGGTGGCAGTGGTAGTGAAGGAACTCAACTGGCGCCCGAACGGCGCCACATCGTCCTCCCGTCCACCCTATGCCGTATGGGTCATTTCCGAACGAAAGGCCGGCGACCAGGGACCGAGCGCCCAAGATGTCCCCGGTGGCTGACCATGACCGGAGGCCCGCCCCACGCCACGGGCGACGGGGCAGTCGCTTATCGACCATGATGGAGGGATGGGATCGGAAGGCAGCAAGCCCCGCAAGCCACGGCACAAACTGGCCAAAGTGCCCAAGTATGAGGAGCCCAATCGGGCCGAAGGGTTCAGCGGCGGGTCATTCGGTCGGTCCGGGCACGGTTCGGATGGCCACCACGCCGAAAAGCCGGGGCGGGCGGGGGCCTGGGTGCTCAAAGTGTTGAGTCGGAAGCCCAAGCCCTGATTCACGCACCCCGATGGTCGGGACTGACCCGATGGGGTGCGCTACTCCCCGCTTCACCACCCGGCCCTCTGCGGTTGAGGCTGACCTCAGGTGTTGGTCTCGTCCGTCGGGATGACGTCGGACCCGGGTAACGCCGGTCCACCGCCGGCTGAATCCTGTTCGGGGCAGTGTCCGTCAAGGGTGTAGGCGGTCATCGACAAGGACCCGTAGGTGTACCCCTCCACCAGAACATCGGCGGTGCCCCCCTCGGCCTCGGCCAACCCGGCCAGGTAGAGCAGCGGAATGAAGTGGTCGGGGGTGGGAACGGCGGAAGGGAACTCAGCGTGGTCCGCGAGACCGACGACGTCACCCGGTGAGTTGGTCATCTTGTCCCGCACTGCGTCGTCGAAACGGCGGGCCCAATCCCGTCCACCTTCGGGTTGGCTCCAGTCGACGCTTCGAAGGTTGTGCACGACGTTACCGCTCGCCATGATCAGGACGCCCCGCTCCCGCAACGGGGCCAGCGCCCGGCCCAGTTCAAGGTGGTGCTCGAAGGGTCGCTCGGCGTTGATCGAGAGCTGGACAACAGGAATATCGGCACGAGGGAAGGCATGGACCAGCACCGACCATGTGCCATGGTCGATGCCCCAGCTGTCGTGGTCGAGTCCCACCCAGTTCGGCTTGACCACTTCGGCCACCTCTTCGGCCACATCCGGGTCACCGGGCGCCGGGTACTGGACGGCGAACAGTTCATCGGGAAAGCCGAAGAAATCATGGATGGTCCGCGGCCGGGTCATGGCCGTGACGGCTGTCATGTTGACATACCAATGGGCCGAGATGGCCACAATGGCCCGCGGGGCCGGAACGCCGGCGCCGAAGGACCGCCACGCCTCGGTGTAGCCGTTGTGCTCGATGGCGTTCAACGGGTTGCCGTGCCCGAGGAAGGCGGCCGGCATCCGGGTGGTCATCGGCGGGACCATCCGACAGGACGCAACTCAACCACCGCTAATGGAGGACCGGCCCCCGTTTCCGCCGCGCCAGGCCCCGCCGGGCCGGATCCTTCCGGTCAGGAAGGCGACCGCCCGTTTCCGTTGACCCCGGCAGCTTCCGAGGCACCGGCATCCTTCATAGCGTCGACCAGCACCTGGGCGGCGCCGACCAATCCGGCGGTCTCGTAGGGAACCACGATCTTGGAGTTGGGTGAGGTGGCCAACGCCTGAAGGGCCCGCAGTTGCATGATGGCCAGAGTATTGGGGTGGATGACCGACGTATCGATGGCGTTGAGGGCCGCAGCTTCCCCCTCACCCCGCAGCACGGTGGCCCGCTTCTCACCGTCGGCCCGCAGTTCGAGCGCCTGCTTCTGTGCCTCGGCCGAGAGGATGGCCGCCGCTTTCTGCCCCTCCGCCTCGAGCACGTTGGCCTGCTTGCGACCCTGCGCACTGTTGATGGCCGCCTGCTGTTCCCCTTCTGACTTCAAGATGGCCGCCCGCTTGTGCTGCTCGGCCTCTTTCTGCTCGGACATGGCTTGAAGCACATTGGCCGGCGGGGTGATGTCCAGAATCTCGATGCGGTTGAGCCGCACTCCCCACTTGAGGGTGGCTTCGGCCATGTGATCCTGCATCTTGGAGTTGATGGTCTCCCGTTCGGACAGCGATTCGTCCAGGGTGAGCTCGCCGAAGACAGCCCGCAGGGCGGTGCGGGCCATCTGGTCGATGGCCAGTCCGAAGTCATTGACTTCGAAGAGAGCCAGCTTGACGTCGGTCACCTGGCAGAAGATGGTGGCGCTGACCCACAGCGACACGTTGTCCTTGGTGATCACCGCCTGCTGATCGCCGGTGCGGGGGAACTCCCGCACGTCGACCTTCTCCATCCGGTCGGCCAGGGGCATGAGCACATGGAGGCCCGGCTGGTAGATCGTCTTGAACTCCCCGAAGCGCTTCACCACCCCGACGCACCCCTGCTGAACCACCTTCAGGCAGGACTTGAAGAACACCACGATGAGGGTGAATATGGCTACGGCCACTACCGCCAGCGCAATCGACGCCCCTACGGATCCGATGATCATGGGGACCACCTCCTGCCCTCTACCTTAGGCACTTTGGGCCCGGAGTCGTGTGGCACGGGGTCGCTAAGGGGTGATCCGTGCCTGTCGGCCCACCGGCCTCACCATTTCAGGGACTGTCGGTGGGGTAGACGACCAGCAGTCCACGGTCGACGTCGGCCACCACCACCGTGGTGCCCGCCTCGATCTTCGTCCCCGGGAACAGGGACACGGCATACCAGGTCTCACCACGGGTGAGCACGGAACCAGGCTGGTGCCGGTCCGACACCTCCTTGGTCACCACGGCGGTCTCTCCCACCATGCCCGAGACACCGTTCAACATCGCCGGCTCCCTTGTCGACCTCGAATTTGAGCGATCGCGTCGCCACTCCTTCACTGCACAGAGAACTATAAGGCCTCGGGGCCGACCGCAACTCCGGACCGGCCGGTCCGCCCGGGGGAATGGTGGACGTCAGCCGGGCTCCGGTTGGGTGGTCCGGATTACCGTAGGCCCCATGACTCCTGCCCCGGCCTCGGCCACCGTGTCACCGCTCACCGCCCGCAAGACCTGGCGCACCGTCGAACCGCTGCACGGCATGGTCTACTTCGCCCCCGAGTCAGCGGCCTCCTACACCGCCCTCGGCCTCGCACCCGAGGCCGGGTACTTCGCCTCGCGGTCGGCGGCCATGGGCCCGGTCGGCTCCGAAACGGTGGTGGCCACCTTCTACAACTTCAACCCGGCCCTGGTCCGCGGAGCCATTCCCGAGGCCTGGGAGGTGGCTTCCCCGGCCGCCGTGCTGGCGGCACGGCTCGAGGCGGCTGACGCCGCCCTGGCCCGAATGCTGGGTGAGGCGGTGGGATCGCCGGAGATGGTCAAGGCCGCCGATCTGGCCCGGCGGGCCGCCGAACGGGCCGGCGATCACTACGAGGGTCGTCCCCTGTTCGCCGCCCACGCCGGACTGCCGTGGCCCGACGCCCCCCATCTGGTGCTGTGGCACGCCCAGACCCTGCTGCGTGAGTTCCGGGGCGACGGTCACATCACCCTGCTCGTCCACTACGAGCTCGATCCGGTGGAGGCTCTGGTCCTGCACATGGCCTCGGGCGAAGTGGCCGGCACCCTCCTCCGCGACACCCGGGGATGGCCGCAAGAAGCCTGGGAGGCGGCGATCGACCGTCTCTACCAACGAGGCCTGGTGACGAAGCCGTTGATCGCCTCGGGGACCGAACCCACTCTGGCCGACGACGGACGGGTCCTGCGCCAGCAGATCGAGGACACGACCGACCGTCTGGCCGTCCATCCCTACGGCGCCATCGGCGAGGAAGGGTGCGCCGAACTCCGCACTCTGGCCCGCCCCTTCAGCCGCACGGTGGTGGAGGCGGCCGGCCTGGGGCGCTGAGCCCCTGGGGGCATGGGCCCACGTGCCCGCCTCGCGTGGGCTCGGTGTGGGCTCGGGCCCTAGCGTCGGAGGCCGGGAGCGAGAGCCAGGTCGGCCAAGGTGGTCTCTTCCCCCGGTGCCACCAGTACCTGGTAACCCAGCCGTTCGGTCAGCCATTGCCGGTTACGCCGATGGATGTCGTGATGGCCGTCGAACCGGTCGAGCACCACCACCACCGGGATCTCCACCTCGGCCCCGGTCACCGTGCCCAGGGCGTCCATCGACATGCGTACCCCGTTGATGGTCCCGAGCCCGGCGTCGGCCACCAACAGGACCAGGTCCGGCGCCAGGCCGGTGATCACGTCGGTGGTGTCGCCATCGGCGGCCTGCGGGGACCGGACGCCCCCGGCCATCTCGACCACGCCCACCTGGACCGGGTCCGAGGGCCAGACCAACTCCTGGATGAGGTCGTCGACGGTGAAAGGGGGGAGACCGAGGACTTCGGCCGCCATGGGTGCGGCCATGGCCCGGTGATAGGAACGGTACGGGTGGCACACCGTGTCGGGATCCTCACCCGATGCCGCACCCAGTACCTCGGCGTCGGTGGCGCCCCCCAGTCGGCAGCCCTCGGCATCGATATCGAAGGACTGGGCCGGCTTCCGGGCCGCCACCGTGGTGCCCCGGGCCCGTAGCTCCCGAAGCAACTGGGCCGACAGCCAGGTCTTGCCCACCTCGGTGGCGGTGCCGCACACCAGAACGATCCGCTCAGGACGCACGGACGACACCGTCTGGGCCGGGGCCGTCCGTGGCCCTCCCCGCCCACGGACGGGTTTCCTCCGCAGTGGGTGTGTCCCTCACCGGCGTCAGTCTTGCCGACCGGGGCAGCCAGGTCGACTCGCCGACCGAGGTGACCGTCGGCCGCCGGTTCCGAGGGCCTTCCGGGCGTCGGACGGTAGGATCGTGGGCATGGATCGCATCGGTGTGGTCGACACCATGTTCGCCCGTTACGACATGGGCGCCGAGGCGCTGGACGAGCTCAAGCAGTGCCCCGGTTTCGGCACGACCTTTGAGGTGGTACGCCGGACGGTACCGGGGTTCAAGGACCTGGCCGTCGAGTGCAAGCGGTTGGTCGAGACGGAGGGGTGCCTGGTGCTGGTGGCCCTGGGTATGCCGGGCAAGGCCGACATCGACCAGGTCTGCGCCCACGAGGCGTCTCAGGGGATCATGCAAGCTCAGCTGATGACCTCGACCCACATCCTCGAGGTGTTCGTGCACGAGAATGAAGAAGAGGATCAGGCCAAGCTGGCCGCGGTGTGTGTGGACCGGGCCCGCAAGCATGCCCGCAACGCCTATTGGATTCTCTACGAGCCCGAGCAGTTGACCCGGCGGGCCGGCCGCGGCGTGCGCCAGGGCTACGAGGACGCCGGGCCCATCGTCGGCTGAGCCGTCCACCTGTTGGACAGCCGCAGCCGGGGCCGACCAGCGGGCGATGTTCAAATCGTCGGCGTACGGGTAGAGCAGGGAGCAGGCGGGAACGAAGTCCCACGGGGCCGGGCCGGGGCGAACAATAGAGGCCGTTGGTCTGCCCAGGGCGCGCCACCGACAAGCAACATCCCGTCCGGAGGGAAATCGTGCCAGCACGCAAACCGGGAACGCAGAGCGACCATGATCTCAGCCCCCGAGCCTTGGCCGCTATCGCCGAGGCGGCCCGACGGTCCCGCCAGGGAGTACCGACCTCGCGGCCTCCGGCCCGGTCGGAGCGGTCCGGCTATCGGGCAGGGCCGAACTATCGGGCAGGGCCGAATAGGTCCCCGTCTTTCGGGGCCCGAGGTGCGGGGTCTCCCCCCACCACCGATCCCGCCGGTTTGACTGAATCTCCCACCGACCAGAGACGCCACCGGACCCGACCGTCGCCCCCGGGTGAACGTCGCCTGCGTTGGGCCATCGGAGTCACCCTCGGCGCACTCGTTGTAGTGGTGGCCGCCCTGGCCGGTACGGCCACCAACAGCAACCGGCAGCCCGACGGACAGACGGCGGCGGACGACGGATCGACCGGGGCTGACCTCGGCACCACGCCGGGCGGCTCGACCGGCGCGTCAGCCCCAGCGCGTGCAGGGTCATCCGCCTCCACCGCCACCTCCACATCGACCCCGACCACCACCTCCAGCCCGACCACCACCGCCACGCCACTGCCGGAGCCCGGCCGACCTCCCGCCCTATCGGCCCTGGCGCCGGCCCGCGGTCAGGCCGGCCAGACGGTGACGGTGACGGTGACCGGGTCAAACTTCTTGAGTTCCTCCGGCCACATCAGCGCCCGGGTGGGCGGGCAGACGGCGACGGTCGCCTGTCCCGACCAGACCACGTGTTCCGTCGTCATCCCGCCCGACCCGGGGCCCAACTCCACCGCTCCGGTGGCCATCACCACCGATTCGGGGACGTCGAACACGGTTCTCTTCACCTATGAGACGCCGGCCACGCCCGGCGTTGGGCCAACGCCCCGATGTGCCGTGGGCGGCCCATGCCATGCCCACCACCACACAGCGGGGCGCCATGGCCCAGACGGTTGATTTCCGCTCCTGTCCCAGCCCTGCCCCAGCGCCGCGTCGGGCTCCACTCCGCCCGCAGGGCCGGTCGTGGGGTCAGGCCGGTGGGTCGTGGGGTAGTCCCAACGTGCGCTCGGCGATGATGTTGCGTTGCACCTCGGCCGTGCCCCCACCGATGGTCAGCGCCGGCGAGAACAGGAATCCATAGTCCCAGAGGCCGCCGGGCCAGGCCGGCCCGACAGCGTCCGCCTCCATGGGATGGACGGTTACCCCTCCGGTGTTCTGGAGCATGCCCCGGGCCCCGGTCAGATCCCGCGCCAACGCCATCACCCGTTGGCCGTGGGCATCGGCGATGGCCTTGCGCACCGATGCCTCCGGTCCGGGCTCGAGCCCGGCCAGCGCCGCCGACACCGTGCGCATCCGCAGCAGCCGGAGGATCTCCCCCTCCCCCCACAGGGCGGCCAGGCGCTGACGCAGGAGGGGCTCGGCCCCTCCGCCCGACCGGCGCACGGCACCGACCAGGTCGTCGGCCGTCGGTCCCATTCCCCACAGGGCGCCGGCGCCCGACAGCGAGACCCGCTCGTTGCCCAGGGTGACCTTGGCCAAGGCCCATCCCTGGCCCCGCCGGCCGACCAGAGCGTCGGCGGGCAGGCGGACCTCGTCCAGCACCACTTCGTTGAAGGTGTGGGTCCCGGTCATGTCGATCAGCGGCCGGACCGTCACCCCGGGGGCGTCCATCGGGCAGATGAAGTACGAGATGCCCTGGTGGATCGGGGCCTGTGGTTCGGTCCGGGCCAGCAGGATGCCGTAGGCGGCGACATGGGCATACGACGTCCACACCTTGGTTCCCTGGACCACCCACTGGTCGCCGTCCATAACGGCGCGGGTGGCCACCGCGGCCAGATCCGAGCCGGCACCGGGCTCGCTGAACAGCTGGCACCAGATCTCCTCCCCGGACAGGAGGGGAAAGAGGTAACGATCCTTCTGCTGGTCCGAGCCCGCCACCAACAGGGTGGGGCCGGCCCAGCCGATGCCGATGGTGTTGGTGGGCCGACGCACCCCGGCCCGTCGCAGTTCGTCGTCCACGATCAGCTGGACCGTGGGATCGGCGCCCATGCCCCAGGGCTGCGGCCAGTGGGGTGCCACCAACCCCTCTTCGGCCAGTTGGCGGGGGGAAGGGCGCTGATGGGTTTCCAACCATTTGCGCACCGGGATCCGACGGGGATCCTCCTCGGCCGGCAGCGCGAAGTCCACACCGGACAGCGTAGGCTGACCCACCTTGGGGACGAGGACCGAGTCGTGAGCGTGTGGAACTTCGGTGACGTGTGGGAAGCGGTGGCCGATGTGCAGCCCGATGCACCGGCCCTCACCCACGGCACCCGCGCCCTGACCTGGGGTCAGATCGACCACCGAGCGGACAACCTGGCCCGCTGGCTCCTGCACAACCAGGTGGCTGCTCAGGACAAGGTGGCCCTCTACCTCTACAACTGTTCGGAGTACCTCGAGGCCACCTTCGCCTGCTTCAAGATCGGACTGGTTCCCGTCAATACCAACTACCGGTACGCCGACGACGAGCTGGTCTACCTGTGGGACAACGCCGATGCGGTGGCGGTGATCTTCCACGGCGTGTTTACGGACCGGATCGAAGGGATCCGGCACCGCCTCCGGCACATCCGGTCCTGGCTGTGGGTCGACGACGGGACGGGGGACTGTCCGCCCTGGGCCGTCCCCTATCAGGAAGCCACCGAGACGACGGGGGACGACGGCCGGGTGCGCGCCCCGTGGGGGCGGAGCCCGGACGACATCTACATGCTCTACACCGGCGGGACGACCGGAATGCCCAAGGGCGTCATGTGGCGCCACGATGATCTTTTCGCCCGCCTCAATAGCGCCGGGTTCCGGCGCTATCCCGATGACGGTGGCGTGGATGACGTGCGCACCCAGGTGGCGGCCAGCGGGCCCGGCAGCACCCTCCTGCCGGCCTGCCCACTCATGCACGGGACCGGCGGCTTCACCTCGCTCGAGTGCCTGAGCGAGGGGGGTCGGGTGGTCACCCTCACCTCGCGGACGTTCGACCCCATCGAGCTGCTGGACACCGTGCAGCGGGAGAAGGTCAACGGACTGATCATCGTGGGCGACGTCTTCGCCAAGCCCATCGCCGCCGTTCTGGACGCCCATCCGGGCCGGTGGGACCTGAGCAGCCTGGTGGGCATCATCTCCTCGGGCGTGATGTGGAGCGAAGAGACCAAGCAGAGCCTCCTGCGCCACCACCCGGGCATGCTCCTGGTGGACGCCTTCTCCTCGTCCGAAGCCATCGGGATGGGGAGTTCGGTGTCATCGGGTAATTCGGCTGCCCACACGGCCGAGTTCACCCTCGGACCCGAGGTGCGTGTCATCGACGCCGACGGCCGGGATGTCCAACCCGGTTCGAGCCACAGCGGGGTGCTGGCCCTGGGTGGCCGCATACCCATCGGCTACTACAAGGACGGGGCCAAGTCGGCCTCCACCTTCCGCACCATCGACGGGATCCGCTACTCGGTGCCGGGTGACTTCGCCGAGGTCCGGGCCGACGGCTCCATCCACCTGTTGGGGCGGGGGTCGGTGGTCATCAACACCGGGGGCGAGAAGGTCTATCCCGAAGAGGTGGAAGAGGTCATCAAGGCCATGCCCGGGGTAGCCGACGCGGTGGTGGTCGGCATACCCAACGACCGCTTCGGCGAGGAGATCGTGGGCGTGGTCGAACGGTCCCCGAGGGCCGGAGCGGATTCGAGCTCGGACTCGGACTCGGACTCGGTGACTGACGAAGCGGTCATCCAGGAAGTCAAAGCGCGGCTGGCCGGCTACAAGGCACCGCGCCGAGTGCGATTCGTGGACACCATCGGACGCTCACCGGCGGGAAAGGTCGACTACGGCCGCCATCGGACCGAGACGATCCAATGGACGCAGGGGGCCTCCCACTCGTCCGACTCATCCGACGCCTAGGCCGGCGGGTTCAGCCTTTGTTGGCTCCATGGGTGCGCACGAAGTCGTTGACCACGTAGTAGGCGTCAATCGATTCGCCGGCGTCACCCCAGAATCCGTCGAGCACGTCGTAGGCCATGGAACCCTGGCCGATGTAGTGGTTGTTCACATCGGTGATCTCGAGCTCACCCCGCCCGGAGGGCACCAGGGTGGGGATCACGTCGAAGACGTCGGCGTCGTAACAGTAGATGCCGGTCACCCCGAATTTGGACTGGGGGTCGTCGGGCTTTTCGACGATGCCGATCACCCGTTTTTGAGCGTCGAACGTGGGGACGCCCAGGTGGCGCAGATGCTCATCCTCCTCCACCGGGGTGAGAAGGATGCGGGATCCGTGCGGATCGGCGCGGAAAGCATCGACCATGGGCTTGATCGAACGCTCGACGATGTTGTCGGCCAGCATCACCAGCACCGGATCTCCGTCCACGAACCGAGCGGCCAGGCCCAGGGCCTCAGCGATTCCCCCCGGCCTCTCCTGATAGCCGTAGCTCAGGCGGTCGATCCCGAATTCGTGGCCGTTGCCCAACAGTCGGAGGAACTCACCGGCGTGGGTGCCCCCGGTCACCAGCATGATTTCGGTGATGCCGGCGTTGACCAGCGCCTCGATCCCCCAATTGATCATGGGACGGTCGTAGATGGGCAGCAGGTGCTTGTTGGTGATGCGGGTGAGGGGATGCAGTCTCGAGCCGGTACCGCCGGCCAGGAGGACGCCCTTCATGTCCGGAGCCTAGGCCAGCCCGCCCGACAGACGCTCGTCGGCAGCCGTCTCCCCCACCTCGACCCGAGCCGAGGCCCACTCGGCCAGGACGGCGTCGGCCAGCGGTGGCCAGGCGCGGGTGGCCCACGGCCCGAAGGGTCGATCAGCCAGGCCGGCACAGATCACTCCCGCTTCCGGATCGATCCACAGGAACGACCCGGACCGGCCGAAGTGGCCGAACGTGGACGGCGCGTTGGACGTCCCGGTCCAGTGCGGGTGCTTGTGGCCACGGATCTCCACCCCGAGGCCCCAGTCGCACGGGTCGAACCGCCCGAAGCCGGGAAGCACGCCGGCGACCCCGGCGAACTGGACCGTGGTGGCCTCCCGATGGGTGGCGGCGCTCACCAGGGTGGGCGCGGCCAGTTCCCGCCCAAGGGCCAGAAGATCCCGCAGCGGACCGCGGAGACCGGCGGCCGCTCCCCGCCCGGTCGGCGGATCCAGAACGGTGTCCCCCATCGACAACGGGACGAGTACCGCCTCGGCCAGGTAATCGGCGAAGCCGATGGCCGTCCTCTCCTCCATCATCTCGGCCAGCAGGAGATAGGCGGCGTTCGAGTAGATACGGGCCGACCCCGGTCGGGCCAGGGGTGGCCCCGGGTCGGGACCCAGCCCCGAGGTGTGGGCCAGCAGGTGGCGGACGGTCGAACCAGGGGGCCCGGCCGGTTCATCGAGGGTCAGCGAACCCTCTTCGACGGCGATCAGAACGGCCAGAGCGGTGGCCGGCTTGGTCACCGACGCCCACGGGAAGGCCGTGTCGACCGAACCCACCCCCGACCACGGGTCGGGCCCCGACCCGTCCGGGCCGTCGACGGCGGACACCCCCACCGCGGCCGACGTGACCGGCCAGCCGGCCACCAGGTCCAGAGCCTTCATCCCGACCTGAGCGTAGGGGGCGCCGCTCGGGGACAGGGCGGCTCACTCCGGTCGCCGTGCCCGTCCGCCCCCGCGGGTGACGGTGAAGCGGCGCCGGCGCACCCACCCGGGGTAGCGTCCTCGGGAATGGTGGTCACGGGGCCCGGGGGCGGGGTGCCAACAGAGCGTCCCACAGCGAGGGTCCGGAGGCGGCGGGCAGCGGCGGCCATGGCCTCGGGCGCCCTGGCTCTTCTGGCCGCGGCCTGCAGCACCTCACTCGGTGCCTCGACGCCCCCGCCGCCGGGCAACCGGGTGCCGTCGACTCTCCTTCCCGGTCGGTACCCCCCGGCCAGTGCGCTGGCCCCCGCCATCACCCTTCCCTCCCCGTGGTCGACCACCGCGGGGCCGGCCGGTGGCACCAATCGGGTCCACCCCGCCTCCAGCCGCGCCGGCACGGTATCGGGCCCGGCCCACGACCGAGACCCCGGGCCCACCGACCGAGGGCAGAAGGCCGGGGTGACCGCCTTCTATGCCGCATCGCCCACCTTGAGCCCCGCCCCGCCCGGCTCCCTCCTCCGCTCGGAGGTCATCGAGGCGCCCGGTGGGCTCCCGCTCGGGACCACCGCCTATCGGGTCATCTACGACTCGACCTCGCTGTCGGGGAGCCTGGTGGCCGTGTCGGGGGTGATCGTGGTGCCCGGTGGCGTCCCACCCCCCGAGGGCTTCCCCATCGTCAGCTGGGCCCATGGGACGACCGGTCTGGCCGCCGGCTGTGCCCCCTCCCTGTCGGGGGTGAGCGGCATCCCTTCGCTGGCGGCCCTGGTCGAGGCGCGGATGATGGTGGTGGCCACCGACTATCCCGGGCTCGGCGTACCGGGACCCGACCCCTACCTGGTCGGCCAAAGCGAGGCCCAATCGGTCCTCGACATGGCCCGGGCCGCCCGCAACCTCGTGGGGCGGGCCGCCTCCAATCGGGTGCTGGTGGTGGGCTACTCCCAGGGAGGTCAGGCCGCGCTGTTCGCCGGACAGATCGCACCGTCCTACGCCCCCGAGCTCTACCTGGAGGGGGTGGTGGCGGTGGCCCCGGTCGCCTCCATCACCGAACTGGCTCCGGTCGTACCGGGCAACCGTGACGACCCCGATGCCGGGTTCGCCGTCATGGCCCTCAGCGCCTGGGCCGACACCTACGGGAACATCTCACTCAGCTCGGTGCTGACCGACCAGGCCGTGGGCCGGGCGGCGGTGCTGACCACGTCGTGCAGTGGAACCATCGACGCCGCCTACGACGGCACACCCGCCGATCGGCTCTTCCGGACCGAGTGGAGCACCGACCCGGCGCTGCACGCCGCCGATGTGGCCAACCAGCCCGGCCAGGCCCCCACCACGGCGCCGATGCTGGTCGTCCAGGGCACAGCCGACAATCTCGTCCCCTACACCTCGACGACCCGGCTGGTGACCGACAGCCTCTGCGGTGAACAGAACGACCGGGTGCGCTACCTGACCGTGCCCGGGGCGGGCCACCAGGGGGCCCTGGAGTCCGCCCAGCCGGTCATCCTCCAGTGGATCGGCGAGCGGGTGGCCGGACAGGAGCCGATCGACACCTGTCCACCATCCCCGCTGGCCCCCCTCGGCTGAGATTGGCGAACCTCGGCTGAGAGGAGGGCACCCCGGCGGGGACCGGCCCGGTCAGCCCCTAGCCGTCCGACTCCGTCTCCACTCCTGACGGCCTATCCCCGGTCCGGTGCTCTGCGGGTCGCACACCCACATTGCCGCTGATGACGATGCGCTGTCGTTCCACGGGGACCTGCCGCTCCCCATCGTGGACGTCGGACTGGACGTCCTTGATGGTGGCGTCGGGCTTGTCCTCCAGGCCGAGAAGGTCTCCCTCGTCCAATCCCCTCTGGGCGATGAGCAGGGCGTCCAGCTTGGTCTGCATGGCCCGGCTCTCCCGGTTCTGGGTCGATTGGATGATGAACACCATGACGAAGGTGATGAGGGTGGTGATCGAGGTGATCACCATCTCGTAGTGGGCGTTGAACACACCGCCGTTGACCACCAGCAGGCCCACCGCCCAGATGACCACCAGGGCCAGGGCCATGCCTATGGCCGAAAACGAACCCAGCAGGGTGGTGGTGTTGGAAACGGCGTGACTGGCCTTGTGATGGAATTGGGGACGGCTTCGTGACACAGGTGGCTCCGATCGGTGATGGCCGAGGGCTTATTTACCCCGGCGGTGCCGCCGGCATTCGGAGGCGGGTCGATTCCCCCTATGAAGAGGGACGCCGCGGGAGCTCGGTCAGACGTCGAGGAATCGGCGCACGGCGAAGGCCGAGCCGATCACACCCACGCCGACCCCGACCAAGGCCACCAGCACACAGGTGCCGGTCACCTCCCAGCCGCTCAGCGACATCTGCACGATGATGTTGCCCTGATTGGCGGCGTTTTTGGTGGCGTCGAGACCGATGCCCCAGTAGAGGGCCAGCACCACCAGGACGGCCACCACCGCGCCGAGCAGCCCCTGGATCAGTCCCTCGGTCATGAACGGTAATCGGATGAACCAGTTGGTGGCACCAACCAGCTTCATGACCGATACCTCGCGACGGCGGGCGAAGATGGCCATGCGGATGGTGTTGAGGATGAGCACCGAGGCCGACAACAGCAGCACCACCGCCACCGAAAGGAACACCCACTGCAGGATACGGATGACACTCTGCATGGTCTTGATCTGCTGGCCCGGATACTTGACGCCGTACACGCCCGGCTTGCCGTTGAAGGCCTGGTAGACGGCCGGGGCCTGCGAGGGGTCGTTGAGCACGCACCGGTAGGAGGAGGGGTAGTCCGACTCGGTGGTGGCCCCCAGCTCGTCGGCCGGCAGGATGCTTTTGGCTTCGCTGTAGTCGTAGCCCTGGGTCCGGTAGGTGCAGGACTTGATGTACGGCGACATCTTGAGCTGGTTGCTGATGGCCGAGGTCTGCGTGGGCGACGCCGTGGGATTGACCCACACGATGGCCTGAACCCCGTTCTGCCACTGCACGGTGGCCTTGGAGGCCCCCTGCTTGAGGAGCAACGAGGAACCCACCAGGGCCAATGACACGGCCACCGTGAGGATGGCGGCCACCGTCATGAGACGGTTGCGCCACAGGTTGGTGACAGCCTCCCGCGAGACGTAGCCGGCCGAAAGGGGCATCAGGTACGGGCGGCGTAGTTGTCGGGGAACTCTTCCAGGGCCTGTTCCGCCGACACCCCCGGGGTGGCGCCGGCGCCGGCCAGGGTGGCCGCACTGTCGATGCCGTAGACCCCGTGCGCCTGATCGCGCACCAGCAGTCCCCGATCCAACTCGATGACCCGTCGGCGCATCTGGTCGACCATGCCGGCGTCGTGGGTGGCCACGATGACGGTGGTGCCGGTGCGGTTGATGCGGTCGAGCAGACGCATGATCCCCAGACTGGTGGTGGGGTCGAGGTTGCCGGTCGGCTCGTCGGCCAACAGGATCAGCGGTCGGTTCACGAAGGCCCGGGCCACAGCCACCCGTTGCTGCTCACCGCCGGACAGTTCGTGGGGGAGGTTGTCCCGCTTTTTGGCCAACCCGACCAGATCGAGCACCTGGGGGACCTGGAGGGCGATCACGTGCTTGGGCCGGCCGATCACCTCGAGGGCGAAGGCCACGTTCTCGAAGACCGTCTTGTTGGGCAGCAACCGGAAGTCCTGGAACACACAGCCGATGTTGCGCCGGAGGTAGGGGATCCGCCATTTGGCCAGATGGCCGATCTCCTTGCCCGCTTCCCAGATGCGCCCGGAGTCAGGCATCTCCTCCCTGAGCAGCAGGCGGATGAAAGTGGTCTTCCCCGAGCCGGACGGACCGACCAGAAAGACGAACTCTCCCTTGTCGATCTCGACGGTGCAATCCTGCAGAGCGACCGTCGATCCCTTGTACGTCTTGGTGACGTTCTCGAACTTGATCATGAGAGAGGGGTCACGATGGAAGGGGCCTTGTTCGGAGGCGCGTTACCCATTCCGATCAATGTTACCCCCCTGCCCACCTCATTTGGTTCAGCCCCCGTGACCTCCACTGACGTGGGCGTGCGGCGGGCATTCCCGCGGTCTCCCGATGATGCCGGCATGGGACCGGCACGGTGCGGTGCCGGGGCGCCCATCACATTTCCTGGCGACGCCCTTCGGCCCGCCGGCGCAACTCGGCTTCGATGAAGGCACCGAGGTCGCCGTCCAGTACCGCCTCGACGTTCCCTGTCTCCTCGTTGCTCCGCAGGTCCTTGACCAACTGATAGGGAGCCAGGACGTAGGACCGGATCTGATTACCCCAGGCGTTGTCGGCCCGGTCCCCCGACAACTGGTCCAAGGTGGCCTGGTGCTCGGCCCGCTGCCTCTCGGCCAGCTTGGCTCCCAGCACCTGCATGGCCTTGGCCTTGTTCTGGTGCTGGCTCCGTTGGTTCTGACACGACACCACGATCCCGGTGGGCAAGTGGGTGAGCCGGACGGCCGAGTCGGTCTTGTTGACGTGCTGACCACCGGCACCCGACGAACGGTAGGTGTCGATGCGGAGGTCCTTCTCGTCGATGACCACTTCATCGGAGACGTCCTCGATGAAGGGGACGACGTCGAGTGAGGCAAAGCTGGTCTGACGACGGTGTTGGGCGTCGAAAGGCGAGATGCGCACCAACCGGTGCACGCCTCGTTCGGCCGACAGCTGTCCGAAGGCGTAGCGCCCCTTGACGATGAAAGTGGCCGACAACAGACCGGCCTCCTGCCCCGGTGTGGCTTCCTCCACCTCGAAGTCGAAGCCACTGCGCTCGGCCCAACGGGTGTACATGCGCAACATCATTTCGGCCCAGTCCTGGGCGTCGGTACCCCCCGCCCCGGCGTGGATCTCGGCCACGGCGTCGTTGACGTCGTGGGCACCGGCGAACAACGAACGCAGCTCGATGCCCCGGAGGCGCCGGTCGATCTGGTCGAGTGTCTCCTCGATCTCGGGACGTAACGAGTCGTCCGCCTCCTCTTCGATCAATTCATTGAGGGTCTCCGCATCGGAGAGCTGTTCGGCCAGCGAGGACAGCTGTTCGAGATCCTCGTTGACCTGACCGAGCTCGGTGGTAACGGCCCGGGCGTTGTCGGCGTCGTCCCACAGCCCCGGCTCAGATGCCGCCTTCTCCAGTTCGGCGCGCCGTTCGATCAGGTACTCCCGCCCCATCAGGCGTTCGGCCTCGCTAAACCGGTCGGCCAGGGCTTTTAAGGCACTCGGGATGTCAACGCGGTCGGGCTCGCCCGCCCCCCCGCGGGGGTTTGCCGCCGGGGCCATCTCAGTTGGCGCCGTGGCAGAGCTTGAATTTCTTACCGCTTCCGCACCAACACGGTTCGTTCCGCCCGATCTTCTCGCGGTCGGACTTGACTATCGGCAGTTGGGTCTCGCCGTCGGGGGCCAGGTTGGGCACCCCGGCCATAGCTCCGTTGCCGCCGCCGGAGGCACCGTTGAGCGGCTCTTCCATCTCCACCGGGCCCGCGGCGGCGAAGGCCGCGGCGATACCGCCGTCCCCCTGCACCGGGTCGTCGGCGGCGATGTAGTTGGCCCGGTCGAGGTCCGGCTCGTTGGCCGGCTCGGTCAACACCTGCACATGGAAGACGTAGCGGAGGTAATCGTCAGCGATGCCGTCCATGAGCTTGCCGAACATGGCAAAGCCCTCCCGCTGATAGGCCACCAGCGGGTCCTGGTTACCCATGGCCCGCAAGTTGATGCCTTCCCGCAGGTAGTCCATCTCGGCCAGATGGTCCTGCCAGCGCTGGTCCATGATCTGCAGCATGATGTCCCGCTCGAGTTGGCGAGCCGTCTCTTCGCCCCCGGGGATGGTCTCGTCCCGATCGGCATAGAGCTCGAGGGCCTCGCTGATGATCGACTCGGTCACCTGGCCGACGGTGGTGGCGTCAGCCAGATCGTCGGCTACGAATTTGGTGGGGTAGTACTGAGTCACCTCGGTGACCAGGCGGGCCAGGTCCCACTCCTCGGGGTACTCGGACGGGCACGACGAAGCCACCACTTCGGTCAGCGTCTGCTCGAGCAGCTCGACGGTCTCCTCGTGCAGGTCCTCGCCTTCGATGATCTGGTAGCGACGACGGTAGATGACCTTGCGCTGCTCGTTCATCACGTCGTCGTACTTGAGGACGTCCTTGCGGGATTCGGCGTTGCGCCCTTCCACCGTGTTTTGGGCACGCTCGATGGCCTTGGTCACCATCTTGGCCTCGATGGGAACCTCATCGGGCAGGGCTCGACCCATCACCCAGTTCATGGCGCCGGTGGCGAACAGCCGCATCAGGTCGTCCTCGAGGGACAGGAAGAAACGGCTCTCGCCCGGATCACCCTGGCGGCCCGAACGACCCCGCAACTGGTTGTCGATGCGCCGGCTCTCGTGTCGCTCGCTGCCCAGGACGTAGAGACCACCGAGCGAACGGACTTCGTCGCCCTCGCCCTCACAGACCTTCTCGAACTCCGTCCGGATCTTCGCCAGCTCAGCTTCACCCTCATCGGTTGTCACATCGATGCCCCGTCCGGCCGCCTCGCGGACAGCCAGCCCCTCGGGATTGCCGCCCAGGATGATGTCGACGCCGCGGCCGGCCATGTTGGTGGCCACGGTCACGCCCCCCACCCGGCCGGCCTGGGCCACAATCTCCGCCTCCCGGAAGTGCTGCTTGGCGTTGAGGACCTCGTGGGTGATCCCCTTCTTCTCCAACAGGCGCGACAGGTGCTCGGACTTGGACACCGAGGCGGTGCCCACCAGCACGGGCTGGCCGCGCTGGTGGCGCTCGATGATGTCGTCGACCACGGCGGCGAACTTGGCATCCTCGGACTTGTAGATGAGGTCCGGCTTGTCCTCGCGGACCAACGGTTTGTTGGTCGGGATGGGCACCACCGGGAGGTCGTAGGTGTTGGCGAACTCCGACGCCTCGGTCTCCGCCGTCCCGGTCATGCCGGCCAGTTTTTCGTAGAGACGGAAGTAGTTCTGCAGGGTGACTGTCGCCCAGGTGTGGTTCTCCTCTTTGATCCGTACCCGTTCCTTGGCCTCGACCGCCTGATGCAGCCCGTCCGACCACCGACGGCCATCGAGGGTGCGTCCGGTGAACTCGTCGACGATCTTGACCTCGCCCTGAGCCACCAGATAGTCCTTGTCCCGGCGGTAGAGCTCCTTGGCCAGCAGGGCCTGAGTGAGGTGGTGCACGTAGTTGACGGCCACGGCGTCATACAGGTTGCTCACCCCGAGCTGACCTTCGACCTTCTCGATGCCCTTTTCGGTGGGGACGACGATGCGCTTCTCTTCGTCGACCTCGTAGTCCTCCTCGGCCCGAAGGGTGCGTACCACTCCGGCGAACTGGTAGTAGAGCTGGGCCGATTCGGCCGCCGGACCGGAGATGATCAACGGCGTCCGGGCCTCGTCGATCAGGATCGAGTCCACTTCGTCGACGATGGCGTAGGGGTGGCCGCGTTGCACCATGGCGTCCTTGGAACGGGCCATGTTGTCACGCAGGTAGTCGAAGCCGAACTCGGTGTTGGTGCCGTAGGTCACGTCCGAGAGGTACGCCTCCCGTTTGGCGCTGGCCTCGTCGATGTCCGGTCCGACCCGCCCCACCGACAGCCCGAGGAATTGGTGGAGCTGGCCCATCCAGGCCGAGTCGCGGGTGGCCAGATAGTCGTTGACGGTGACCACGTGGACGCCCTTGCCGGCCAGTGCATTGAGGTAGACGGGCAGGGTGGAGACCAGGGTCTTCCCCTCCCCCGTCTTCATCTCGGCAATCCAACCGAAATGGAGGGCCATCCCTCCCATCACCTGGGCGTCGAAATGGCGTTGGCCGATGACCCGCCAGGCCGCTTCCCGAACCAGGGCGAACGCCTCGACCAGCACGTCCTCGAGGGACTCCCCGTTGTCCAGCCGCTGGCGGAACACGGCGGTGAGGGCCTGCAGCTCCTCGTCGGAGCGCTTCTCCATCTCCGGTTCGAGGGCGTTGACCAGGGGCACCAGCTCGGCCAGCCGGCGGACTTTCTTGCCCTCGCCAGCGCGGAGGACCTTTGTGAGCACGCTCATGGGATTCTCACTCTACCGTCGGACCCGTCCCCCCGACCGCAGAAACACTCGGGGCAATCGGTGGTCCGAACAGGAGGGCTCCTCCCCTCGGAGCAGCGCCGGTCAGGCCGTGCGCACCCTCTCCCGGAGAATGGAGACCGAGTTGGCCGGCCGGCGGCGCGGGTGGCTGCGGCCCACGATCCGTCCCTTGGTCTTCTCCAGCTGGTGCTCCAGCTTCTCCACCACCAGGTCCACCGCCACCAGCGGGAGCGGCGCCGCCGCACGGGCCCGGAGCGAACGTCCCGGGGCGAAGATGATGACCTCGCAACACTCCTTGTCGGCGATCCTCGGATTGTGCTCTTCGGAGAAGTGGACCTCGGCCCGGTCCAGCCCCGGACACAAGTGGCCCAACCGTCGGATCTTCTCCTCGGTAAGAGCTCTCACTTGATCGGACACGATCCTTCTTCCGTGCGCGATGTTCACATCCACGTGCTCGCCTCCTGTTGTGTTGGGTGTGGCTCCTCTGTGGTCGGCCGGTCCTCCCGATCGGTCGTCAGGCTCGTGCTGGACTGCTGGATGATGATCTACTGGGTCTATTCGTGAGCTGCGGGCGGCTGACCTGGTCTTTGACCCCACACTCGCCTGCTGCGAGACTGGTGACCGGGCCCCGGCGGCACCGACCCATGGGGATCGGGGTCCCTACGGAGCCGTTGTTGGCACACGTCATCTCCTCTCCGCCCGTCCCCGACAGCCGGGGACGCCGCGGGCAGGTCTTACTCCTAAGCCGCACCATGCTCAGCAACCAGGAGTTGCCTTACGTGGGTCGTTTCGCCTGCGACTGGCATCGACTTGCAACCACAGACCCGCTCACAGCTCACGGGTTGAGTCTACGCCTGCGCCTGCGCCGAAAACAGGGCCCATCACCGTGAGTTCACGCACTCGTCACCGCATCGACATGCAACGGAAATGGTGGGGAATGGAGGCCGGGGCGACCCCTCCTCCGGGGAGAAGTACCAGCTCAGGGGCCATCGACCCGGGCGAAAGGGGTGTCGGCCGACGGCTGGGCTGCGGCTGTCGCCGCTACTGCCGCGGCTACCTACCCCCGCTACGGGGCCCCCGGCGCCAGCTGCGCCTTCAGCTGGTCGAGGACCGGTATCGGTCCCGGATCGATCCCTTCGTTGCCGGCCAGGTAGAGGGAGACCACGTCCCCGATGAGGGCCAGGTCGAGGAGCTGGGCCAAATCCCCCTCGCCGGCCGCCCGTACCTCGACGATGTCGGCCACCACCTCGCGCAGGGCGTCCTCGACGAAGTCGAACCGTCGGCTGACCTGAGGGTGCTCGGCGTCGTGGCGCAGGTTGACCAGGGTGATGAGCTGGCGGGTGGCGTCGCCGTGCTGGCCCCATCCGGCCAATTCGTTGTGGCACAGCTCGGGATACACGTTGTAGAAGGCCGGGCTCTTGGCGTTCTCGTTGATCTGGGCCTTCCACCGGAGCGCCGCCACCGCTCCGAGATCCTGGGAGCTGTGGACGAGGGGGATGGTGCGCCCGATCCGCCGGGCGATCTCCTCGGCCCGGTTGCCGGGCCGAGCCAGTTCGTCGCGACGCCGACGCAGCTGCTCGACGGCCTGGTCCACCCACTGCAGGGCCCCGGGGAACAGGCCGATCTGCTCCAGCAGGACCAGGGGAGGCACGGCCATGGCGCCCAGGGCGGCGCGGGGCTGGGGGATGGTGGTGGGGACCGACACCAGCGGCACGTCCCACTCGCCGGCCATGGCGGCCAGAGCTCCGCCGCCGGCCACCACGATGAGCGAGGCACCGGCCTCGAAGGCGCTGCTGGCCGCCTCCACCGTCTCCTCGGTGTCCCCCGAGAAGGAGATGGCGAAAACCAACGACCCGGTACCCACCGAGTCGGGGGGTTCGTAGCCCTTGACCACGGTGATGGGTACCGGCATGAACGGGGCCGCCGCCGCCACCAGGACATCGCCGGCGATGCCGCTGCCGCCCATCCCGAGTACGACCACGTTCTCCACCCGGGCGGCCACCGGCAGGTCGGACAGGCTGGGGGCGGCGGCGATGGCCGTTTCGATCTGCTCGGGAAGGGCCATGGTGGCGCCCCACATGTCGAGCGAGTCCACCAACAACGGCGACCCCGGGGCCGCCACTATGTCGCCCTGGTCAACGGTCACGCCGAGCCCGCCTCGCCGGTGTTCTGGGCCCCGCCGGCCCCGGCCTTGGCCATCAGCCGTTCGTGCTCGGCGGTGTCGACGGCGGTGGCTTCGTCGATCAACATGACCGGGATACCGTCCCGGACCTCGTAGCTCCGCTTCAGCCGCGGGTTGTAGAGCCGGTCCTCGTCGGCGAAGTAGAGCAGCGAACCCTTGTCCTCGGGGCAGGCCAGGACCTCAATCAAAAGCGGGTCGAGCGTCACGGTTTATTCCTCTCTGGTCGATGGCCGGCACCACTGTGTCGTATGAACCCTGGCCCGGTCGGCGCACGCATGGATCAGGAGCCCCGGAGCCGGGCGATGTCGGCTTGCACTTCGGCGACACGGGCCGCACAGGCCACGTCGTCAGCTGCCTCCACATTGAGCCGCAACAACGGCTCGGTGTTGGACGGTCGCAGGTTGAACCACCAGTCGCCCCGGTCGACGGTCAATCCGTCGAGACGGTCGGCCGATCCCAGCGCCCCGCCGGCCGCTCCCACTTCGGCGGCCATCCGTTCCACCAGCCCGGCCGGATCGTCCACCACGGTATTGATCTCCCCGGAGTCGGCGTAGCGGCGGAAGGGAGCCAGCAGCTCGGAGAGGGGGCTACCGGTCGTACTCAGGAGCTCGAGGACGACCATGGCGGCAATGATGCCCGAGTCGGCCCGGTAGTTGTCGCGGAAGTAGTAGTGGCCTGAGTGCTCCCCGCCGAAAATGGCCCCGGTTTCGGCCATCACCTGCTTGATATAGCTGTGGCCCACCTTGGTGCGGATGCCGGTCCCCCCCTTTTCGGCGATGACCTCGGGTACCACCCGCGAGCAGATGCAGTTGTAGAGGACGGTGGCCCCGGGGTGCTTGTCCAGCATGGAGGAGGCCACCAGCGCCGTGGTCAGCGAACCGTCGACCAGGTCCGCCTTCTCGTCGACCAGGAACACCCGGTCGGCATCACCGTCGAAAGCCAGACCGATGTCGGCTCCCGCATCGACCACCGCCTGTTTGAGGGCGATCTGGTTCTCGGGTTGGATGGGGTCGGCGGGGTGGTTGGGAAACGTCCCGTCGAGCTCGGGGAACAGGATCTCCACCTCGAAGGGCAGCCCTTCGAACACCTTGGGAACGACCAGACCGCCCATCCCGTTGGCCGTGTCCGCCACCACCCGCAAGGGCCGCAGGGTGCTCACGTCCACAAAGGAACGGACGTGGGCGGCATAGGCGTCGAGAACCGTGCGTTCCTCGAACGGCGCCAGCCGGTCCGGGTCGGGAGCGGGCACTCCCTCGGCCGCCCACTGGTCCAGCAAGGTTTCGGCCGTGGCCTGAATCTCATCCAGTCCGGTGTCGCGGCCGATGGGCCGGGCCCCGGCCAGACAGAGCTTGAGACCGTTGTAACGAGCGGGATTGTGGGAAGCGGTGAACATGGCCCCGGGGGCATCGAGGCTGCCGGCGGCGAAGTAGAGGAGGTCGGTGGAGGCCAGCCCCAGGTCGATGACGGCCACGCCCTCGGATCGGGCACCGATGGCGAAGGCCTGTGACAGCTCCACGCCGGAGTCGCGCATGTCCCTGGCCATCAACAGGGACGGGGTTCCGGCGAACCGGGCCACGGCCACCCCGATGGCCTGGAACATGGTGGCGTCGAGCTGGTCGGGGACGACACCGCGGATGTCATAGGCCTTGAACACGTCGGCGAGGCTGGTCATGGCCGGGCCATCCTATCCAGAGCGCCCGTTGGTGCCGGGGGCCGGGGGCCGGCCGCACGGAAGGCCGGTCGGGTACTCCGGACCGCCGCTGTCAGCCGGACGTGGCCCGTCGGGTCCCGGGTCCGCCGATGGGCGCGGGTCCCCCCTCGGGCTCAGCGCTCGGGGTCACCACCGAGGCCGCCGGCCAGCAGGGAGACGACGTCGTCGGACATGGCCGTGCACAACTCCCTGAGCAGCGTCATCCGGCTCCCGGTATCGGTGCAGACGAGCAGCCTCTGACGGTCGATCAGGTTGAGGGGGGCCAAGGCGCAGAGTTGCCAGCCGGCGGCTTCGTCCCGGCCGCCCAGCTCGAGGTCATGGGGAAGGGCGGGAAAGTCCCCCAGCTCCGAGAGCAGAGAGCACAGACGGCGAACGGCCGCTTCCGCCCCAGACGGGGTGTCGGCGTCCCGATCGTCGGGCGGCAGCTCCTCCACCATGGCGCACGGATAGGGGTCGTCGGGCAGCCACTGTTCGACCCGGATTCGACGGGTACCTTCGGCCACCACCATCATCCGGCCGTCCTCCAGCTCGGCCGTGCCGGTGATGCGGGCCACCGTTCCGGTATCCGTTCTCTGGTCACCCCCACCCACCTCGGAGCCCCGGGTGATGAGGACCACCCCGAAGCGCTGGTCGTCGGCCAGGCAGTCGGCCATGAGACGCCGGTAGCGCGGCTCGAAGATGTGGAGTGGGAGCACGGCCCCCGGAAACAGGACGGTGGACAGGGGGAACATCCCCATCGTTCGACCCACTTCCCCCTCCCTCAGGCCACCGGGCCCGGGGTGGGTGCGCCCGGCGTCCACCGGGCCCGTCTCCTCCGTCGGGCCACCACCATCAGGTAGATCAGACCGATCAGGGCGACCAGCGAGATGAGCTGTCCGGCCCAGTTGGCCCCGGATGCGCCGTAGGTGAGGGTCACCTGGTGGCCGGTGGGAACCACCACCATCAAATTGGGGGCCACCCGCCAGGGACCGTCAGCCCCGCTGGCCTTCCAATTGGGGAAGTAGGAGATCTTGACTTCGACCGGCGTTCCCACCCGGCTCACGTGGAAGGACACCGAGCTGTTCCGCTGACGCACGTCGGACACGGTGGTGACCGGTTGGGGGGTCACCGGCAGGTGGGTATCGCTTCCCGATACCCGTTTCCAGGCCGCCGGCCCGTCGGCGGCGGGGACCACGTTCCACTGGCTCGGACTGTTGTACCAGGTGGCCGAGGGCTGCAACCAGCTGGTCTGGGCGGGATCCACGTTGTCCCACACCACGGGCTGGTTGGCCAGGGGGACCACCACCGATGAGTCACTGAGCTCGTAGACCTTCCAGGTTGTGTTCAGGACATCCCCGTTGTAACTGGTGTTCCAGGGTCCGCTGGAAGCCACCTCGGTGGCACTGGGGTCCGCCGCCGCCGCCGTCTCCACCGCAGCCGACGAGGCCAGGAAGTAGCGCACCCCCAGCTGTTGCAGGTGCTGGATGCCGAGAGGGACGTTGAGCCCTTCGTAGGTGAAAGCGGGACTGCTCACGGCATCGGACGGTGAGACCGACAGCTCATTCTGGTTGATGAAGTGATACGGGGTGGTGGCCGACGACTCGAACAGGAGTCCCTCCATCGAATCGATGCACCCGTCGGTCCAGTAGGGCAGGAGCATCAACGACTCGGTAGTCCCGAACCGGTTGAGCGACGGGTCGTACTGCCACATGGCCCGACCACACCCCTCGGTACCCCCCACCTTGGCCATCATGTCGATGACCGCTTTGTACTCGGGGTAGTCGGGCTTCTGTTGATAGCCCGAATAGTTCCATTCGGCCCAGGCGCTGGGTTGGTTGGCCCCCACGGTGATGCCGATGGAACTCAGAGTGGTGGCCGGCAGGACCAGAGGCGGCACGACCACCAGGCAGGCGGCGGCCAGAGCCACGATGGGCCCGATGACTGCACCCGGTCCGTTCCCGTCGGGCGTGGGTCGGCGGAACCGGCTGATCCGCATGCCCGGCGTCCAGGGCATGCCCTCGATCCCGTTCAGTCGCTCCCGGATGACCACCACCCACTGGTCCAGGCGGCGGCGGCGGTTCCAACGGGCGACGGCCGACACCACTTCGGCCAGGGCGTACCCGGCCAGTAGGTAGAGGCACAGGAACCAGAAAGGCAGGAAGCGGACGTTGTAGAGCTTTCCCTCCGGATCGAGGCAGACCACGGCGGCGGAGAATGCTCCCATCACGCAGATGAACAACGCCACCCGGTTGCGGCGCGCCACCATGGCCACCACCCCGACCGCACCGGCGATCAGGACCCAGCGGTCCGAGGCCGGGAACAGGAGGTGGGGGAAGCCCTCGACGTTGGTGTAGCCCATGTTGGTGGTGTAGGCCTGGCCGGCGGCAAAGGGCAGGAGCCACCAGGCGGCCAGCCCGATGCCCACGGCGCCGGCGGTGATCCCCCACAGAAGGCGGCGCCCCCACCGACGCCGGGCCTGCCGTGCGCTCAGGCCGTGGCGCAGGCCGCGCACCAGGTCGGCATCGAGCACCAACCAGACGCAGGCTCCGACGCCGACGAAGATGGCCGGATAAAGATGGCAGAGCAGGCAGGCGGCGAAGAGCACGGCGGCCAGGGCCCGGCTCCGCCCGTTATGCAGTCCTCGGGCCACCACGCCGAGGAAGAGCATCCCGATGGAGAGGCTCAACGAGTAGGAGAACTCGCCGGCCAGGGTGGACAGGATGTTTCCGCCATAGATGGTGAAGCTCGACTCGAACAGGAAGGGCAGGGTGGCCGCGGCCAGGCAGGCCGGGCCGGGGTCGCGCAAGCCGGCCAGGCGGCCGAAGGCCCATGTGCACACGGGCAGGGTGAGCGTCCCCAGCACGGTGACGATCTTGAAGGCGATGTTGTAGGTCACCACCGTGTTGAACAGAACGGTGATGAGTCCGGGCAGCGGGAAGTAGAAGGTGTAGAGGGGGAAGCCGTCGTACCAGCCCGGGTCCCATCCGGTGAGATGGCCGTGGGACAGGAACTGGGACTTCATGAAGGCGGGCAGGGCGACGTGGGCCCCGGTGTCGCCGCCGGCGGTGGTGGTGTTGGCCACCAACAGCGAAGGGTGGAACTGGGACAGCGCCACCACGGTCACACCCAGGACGGCGGCGATGTTGGCCCACACCGGCCACGACGACCGACCGATCAGGCGTTCCACCAATGGCGACCGGACCCGAAGCAGGTCGGGGGGTGGATCGGCGCTTACGGGCGCGACAGTGGCCAGGTCGACCGGTGCGGCCATCTCAGAAGAGGAGCCGCGGGCCGGCGGCCAGGGGCACCACCACCGCGGCTAGAGCCATCAGGTTGAACGAGGCGTGGGCCACCATGTTCATCCCCAACCGACCGGTGCGGTAGGAGACGAAGGAGAGGATGACTCCGAACACGGCCAATCCCAGCAGCTGGAGTGATTCGGCATGGGCCAGCCCGAAGAGGACTCCGGTCACGATCATGGCCAGGGCCGGCCCCACCCACCCGAGGAAGTTCCCGAACAGACGGGCCAGGGCCCGCAGCAGGACGCCGCGAAAGAAGAGCTCCTCGAAGAACGGTGCACCGACCACGGTGAAGATGGCGATGATCACGTAGTCGACGCCGTGCGACCCACCGACCAGCCGTTGGCTGGGGGCGCTGAAACGCTGGTTGAAATTGTGCACGTGGGAGGCGATGGGCACGTAGATGAGCGCCACCAGAAACTGGCCCCCCACGCCGATGGGGATGCCGAGCACGTCGATCCAACGGAACCGCAGGCCGAGGTCGCGCACCAGACTGCGGGTTCCCTGGGCCCAGGAGGAAAGCCAGGCGGCGCCGAAAAAGCCGGCCCACAGCCCGAGCAGGGTGGACACGATGTACCAGGTGGGTGGCTCGCTGAGCTGGGTGATGGCGTTGAGATCGTGGAGGTTCCCACTCACCCCGGCGGCCACCGAGATGGCCACCACGGCCAGGATCTGACCGGCCAGGAAGCCGAGGGCGGCGAAAAGCAGCCAGGTCCAGGCGGCGTGGCGGGAGGCGGGAGCACCGCCGGCGGCCAACTGCCGGTTGAGAGGACCGGTGTCCCGGTCGGAGTCCCACGGAGGGTCCCCGTCAGGGCGGGACGGAGGGGCCGGGGGCACCCATCCGGGAGGTGGCGGTGGGGTCGGAGTCTGCGGCGAAGGCGGTGCCCAACGACCCTGGGCCGGAGCGCCGCCGGGGGCCTGGGCCGGCGCGCCGAGTGGGCCCACATCGGCGGCTGCGGCCGGGTCCGACCCCTTTTCGGACCGCTCCATCACTCTCACACGATACCGACAGGAGCCCAGCGGCAGGGAGCGGCCCGCCCCGAAACAGGCTGGCGATGCGTCAGAAGAGCCCCACGCGGCATAGCATGAAGGGGTGCCACCCAACGCCAACATGCCCCCTGGCGCCCAACCCCCTGGCGGAATGGGACAGGACCAACCCGGGCAGAACAAGAACCGGATGGTCGTCTATGTGGTGATCGTGGTGGCTGTCCTGGCCGTGCTGGTCGTACCCAGCCTGCTCAACAAGGCCCACACCAACAGCCTGACCTACAACAGCTTCCTCAACGACATCCAGAGCAAGCAGATCAAGACCGCCACCGTCGACCAGTCGACCGGCGTGATCACCGGCACCCTTTCCAACGGCGCCAGTTTCACGGTCAACGGGCCCAACCCGATCACCGATTCCGAGCTGACCGCCCTCAAGCCCCTGGGCTCCAACTATCACCTGGTCACCCCGTCCTCGAACATCCTGATCGATCTGCTCGGCTGGATCCTCCCGATCGTTCTCATCCTCGGGATCTTCCTCTACATCAGCCGAAAGGCACAGGGTCAAATGGGAAGCATCATGTCCATCGGGCGATCCAAGGCCAAGCTCTACTCGAGTGAACGTCCCTCGACCACCTTCGACGATGTGGCCGGGTACGACGGCGTCAAGCTCGAGATCAGCGAGGTGGTCGACTTCCTCAAGACCCCGGCCCGTTTCAAGGAGATCGGGGCCCGGATTCCCAAGGGCATCCTTCTGGTCGGACCGCCGGGAACCGGTAAGACGCTGTTGGCCCGGGCCGTGGCGGGCGAGGCCGGGGTTCCGTTCATGTCGGTGAGCGGGTCCGACTTCATGGAGATGTTCGTCGGTGTCGGTGCCAGCCGGGTGCGGGACCTCTTCGCCACCGCCCGCAAGCAGGCACCGGCCATCGTCTTCATCGACGAGATCGACTCCATCGGGCGCAAGCGCGGGGCCGGACTTGGCGGTGGTCATGACGAGCGGGAGCAGACCCTCAACCAGATGCTCTCGGAGATGGACGGTTTCGATCCGACCGAGGGCATCGTGGTCATGGCGGCCACCAACCGGCCCGACATCCTCGATGCCGCCATTCTGCGTCCCGGCCGGTTCGACCGGCAGATCGTGGTGCCCCTTCCTGATCTGGCCGAGCGACTCCCCATTCTGCAGGTGCACTGCAAGGACAAGAAGGTCGACCCCTCGGTCGACCTCGGGACCGTCGCCCGGGGTACACCGGGCATGAGTGGCGCCGACCTGGCCAATCTGGTCAACGAAGCGGCCCTCCACGCCGTCAGGCGAGGAGCGACCGTCATCCAGAACGTCGACTTCGAAGCCTCCCGCGACCGGGTGCTGATGGGACAGCGACGCGAGAGCCTGGTCCTGTCGGGCAACGAGAAGGAGCGGGTGGCCTTCCACGAAGGCGGGCACGCCGTTCTGGCCTATGTCCTGCCCGACGCCGACCCGGTGCACAAGGTGACCATCCTCCCCACCGGCATGGCCCTGGGCGTCACCATGCAGCTCCCCATGGAGGAACTGCACATCCACTCGCGCCAGCACATCGAGGACTCGCTGGCCGTGCGGATGGGAGGACGGGCGGCCGAGCTGCTCGTCTACGGCGACCTTTCCACCGGAGCCAGCAACGACCTGGTGGGCAACACGGAGCTGGCCCGCAAGATGGTGCGCGAATGGGGGATGAGCGACAAAATCGGGCCCATGGCCTGGGGATCACAGGGTCAGGTGTTTTTGGGCGAGGACCTCATGCACACCCGGGATTACTCCGAGCACACCAGCCAGGTCATCGACGATGAGGTCGAGATCATCCTCCGGGCCCAAGAACAGCGGGCCCTCGAGGTGCTGGCCCGTCACCGGGGCGGTCTCGACGCTGTGGCCCGTGCCCTGTTGGACGAGGAGACCATCGACGGCGAGACGGTAGGCCGACTGGTGGACACCGCCTACGGGCGCCCTGTCCACGAGCACGGCGTCAAGTCGGTGCCCCCCATCTTCGTGGCTTCCCAACACGGTCCGACCGGCTCCGACGATGTCGATGGCCCCCCCGAGGAGGCGACCACAGGAGCCCGGGGCCCGGCCTCCGCCGGCGGGGCCGAAGCGGCGACTCCCAGCGGTTCATCCGGAGCGGACGACCAGTCGACCGACAGCGAGGTGGCCGGCGCCACCCACGCGGCCGAACAGTCCAATGCTGTCCAGCCGGCCGAGCCTCCCCCACCGCCGGCCGACGGTCGCAACAACCCTTCGCCGTGGCCGCCGCCGCCGCCTCCCACCGGGCACTGGCCGCAGGCTCCCTCTCCGTTGCCGGCGCAACCGGCACCGGGCCACTGGCCCAAGCAGTCGCCGTGGCCGCCTCCCCCGCCTCCCACCTCCCGCTGAGCGCCTACCTGGCCACTCCGGCCTGTGGGGCGGGCGGGGTCGTCCGGGACCTGTCAGCCGGGCCTGTCCCCACTGCTGTCACAGGCGTAGCCTGGTGGCCATGTGCCGAAACATCACCACGCTGCGCGGGCTCGAGCCTGCGGCCACCGCTCAGGAGATCACCGATGCCGCCCGTCAGTACGTGCGCAAGATCAGCGGTGTCCAGACCACATCGGCCCACACCGACGAGGCGTTTGAACGAGCGGTCGGCCGGATAGCCGAGGCCACCACCGAGCTCCTGGCGACGCTTCCGCCCCGCCGCCAGCCCCCACCCACCGTTCCCCCCCTCCGGAGGCGGGCGGCAGCGGTGCAATGAGCTGGCGTTCGTCTGTCGGTGGCCTGAGGACTGTCTGACCGGGTCTCTTCTCGTCAGACTGTGTCTTGTCAGGCCACCGGTGACCACCTGAGGGAGCCGGGAGTGGTGAGTCGTTCTCCGGTCTCGAGCCACGTCTTGAGTCCGGACAGGATCATGGGCCAGCCACCGTAGATCTCGGGATTGGCGTCGGCGGGCAGCTGATCGTGGACCACGGTCAGCTGGCATGAATCCCCGACCGGCTCGATCTGCCAGGTCACTCTCGACGTCCCTTGGCCGGCCACGTCGTCGCTCCACATGGCCTGGTAGGTCTGCACCAGACGGCGGGGCGGATCGATCTCGAGATTCTCTCCGGTGCCGATGAGCTGTCCGGCCCGGGGAGCCACCATTTCGTAGGACGATCCGGGCGCCCAGTCGGAAACGATCTCGACGCCGAAGTTGTAGGCCGCTCGGGTCTGGCGGTCGGTGATCGCCTCCCACAGACGCTCGGGGGTGGTGCGGATATAGATCTCGAAAACCTTCTCCATCTGACTCTCCAGTCTCTCCTTGAGGCCGCTCAGGGCCTCGGTCCAGGGCTCCGTGTACTTGTCTATCCACCGGTCGTAGATCAGTCGGATCGGTACCGGGTTCAAGAAGTGGTGCTTCTCCCGACCGGAGCGGCGGGTGACGACCAGTCCCGCCTCCTCCAGCACCCGCAGGTGCTTCATCACACCGAAACGGGTCATGGCCAACGCCGATTCGAGATCGGTGAGGGTTCGGCCGTCCCGCTCGAAAAGAGTGTCGAGCAGGAACCGACGAGTGGGGTCGGCCAAAGCCCGGAAGACACGGTCGCCGTCGGTCACCTGGGCCATTATACGTGACCTTTTAGTCACATGTCCAGTGGTGGGTGCCAGTCCTCCGGTCCCCCACCCCGGCCGAGCACCGCCGGCCGGGGTGGGGGATCACGGGCCGGCCGGTCACTGGACCAGGAAGCCACCCGACTGGTGCTGCCACAGCTTCCCGTACAGACCGAGGCCCCCGCGGCCCAAAAGCTCGCGGTGGGTTCCCTCCTCCACGATGCGCCCGCCATCGAAGACCAGGATCCTGTCCATATGGGCAATGGTCGACAAACGGTGGGCGATGACCAGCGCGGTCGAGCGTTCCATCAGACGCCACAGCGCCTGTTGCACCAGGTGCTCGGACTCCGAGTCGAGGGCCGAGGTGGCCTCGTCGAGTACCAGGATGGGGGCGTGCTTGGCCATGGCCTGGGCGATGGCCACCCGCTGACGTTGACCACCGGACAGCTTAAGGCCCCGTTCGCCCACCACCGTGTCGTAACCATCCGGCAACCCGTAGACGAACTCCTCGACGTGGGCGGCTCGTCCGACGGCATGCACGATGTCGTAGTCGACGATGGGCCGGCAGCTGTCCTCTTCCGATTCCGGGCTAATCCCGTAGCTGATGTTTTCGGCGATGGTGCGATGCAGGAGCTGCGGGTCCTGGGGTACATAGGAGATCTGACTCCGGAGCGACGCCAGGGTTACCTCGGCGATGTCCTGACCGTCCACGGCAATCTGGCCGCTGTCGACTTCCATCAAGCGGAGCAGGAGTTTGGAAAGTGTCGACTTCCCCGAGCCGGACGGACCGACCAGGGCCACATGTTCACCGGGTTTGACCGAGAGACACAGATCGTCGAACAGTGGGGCGGTGGATCCGTAGGCAAAGCCCACATGATTGAAGTCCACCCGTCCGCTGCTCACCCGGAGACGGCCGGCGTCGGGAGCGTCGGTGATCTCGACCTCGACCCGGGCAATGGCCGTGAACTTGGCCGCCCTCCCCAGTGAGCGGGCGAACGACCTCAGGTGTTCGAACGACTGCTGCAGGCTCATGGCGACCTGGGCCGAGTAGTAGAGGATGAGGTACAGGGCGGCCGTCGAGGTCCAGTGGTGAAGGGCCATGGTGGTGCCGGCGGCCAGAGCCAACAGGGTGCCGATGACAATGGAGGTCTCGAGCTGGATCTGGGTCCGCATGAAGATGGACCGGGCCCGTAGGTCGGCGGCCACCGACTGGTGCATGAGATCCTCGACCCGCACCCTCTCGCGGGGTTCAGCGGCCGCCGTGCGGACGGCCATCAGGTTGGTCACCGTGTCGGCCACCACCCCGGTCGCCCGCGAGTATTTGTCCTCGAACTCCTGGGAGGCCGCTCGCACCCGGGGGAGCCGACGAGCCAGGACCAGGACGAAGGCGCCCACCATGGCCAGGAGGGCCAGGGCCGCCGGCCAGGCGAAGACGGCCAGGACGCCGATGGCCGAGAGCACGATCACCACAACCGGCAACAGGCCCCACGAGGCCACGTCGACCATCTCGACGAAGGCCCAGGCGAAGTTGCCCAAGGCCGAGATGACCTCACCGGCCGGGTGGTCCATGTGCCAGCGATAGCTGAGCCGGAGTAGATGGGCGTAGCCGGCGTTGACTCCCCGGCCGAAGGATTTGACGCACGCCCCCCACTCCAGCCATCCGGTCACCCGCCACAGGGCCACGGCCACCACGCCCGCCGTCCCGTAGGCGATCAACAGCGGACCGAAGGTGGTCCACTCGGCAGCCGCGGTTTTGGCCGGGAGGGAGGCCACCCGGCTGAGGATGGACGCGAAGATGAGTGGGCAGACGATGTCGGCCACAACCACGGCCAGCACCATCACGCCCCAGGACGTGACGAGCTGGCGCTTTTGACCTTCCACCTGCTCCCAGCAGAAAGCGATGGTGTCCTTCGCCGAAGCGGAGGGGAGTTCAGATAGTTCAGCCACGGAAGGCGTCCTTGCCAGAAGGGGTTGTCCGGGCGCCGCAAGGGGAAATGCATCCCTCGGACCGGCGAGCCGGAGCTACGAATGAAGAGAGCGTGGAGCGGGCACCGATGGTGCCCGTCGGGTCAGGGAGCCTGTATGCAGGCGGGGGGCATGTCGAACACGTCGACACCACCTCCCTGAGCCGGCAGCGGTGTGCCGGTGTATCCGGTGGGGCTGGAGCCGTCCGACGGCCCACCGAACATGGTCACTCCTGTGTCAGTCATTGCCGTCATCGCTACCCTCCCGGTTCGCTCGTCATGGGCATCGACACCCGGGTTCGGGGATCGCCGCCGGGGCACTCACGCGGGCGCTCGCCAACATGGTATCCGACCGCGCCCGGGTGTGCGGACAGCGGGGTGAACCGGCTGCGCCGGGGGGTGGGCCGGGTGGTGGGCCGGGTGGTGGGCCGGGTGGTGGGCCGAAGTGACGGAGCCGCCGGCAGCATTCCACCCACCGGCGATGGCGTACGTCCCTGTACCTAGCCGACCGGCCATCTCCGGCACTACCTTCGTCACCCACCGGCTCCGCCAGGAGGCTTCGATGCCCGAGATTCCGACGATCGCCCACGTGACTCTCACCGTAAGTGATCTCGACCGCAGCGTCTTGTGGTACGAACGGCTCTTCGACGTCGAGATGTTCCGGGACGAGAGCCCTGGCCCCTTCCGACGAGCCGTCTGGCTGGTCGGCGGACAGACCCTCGTCGGACTTCACCAGTTTCCCGATCCGGCTGACGGCCTCGCCTTCAATGAGCGACGCATCGGTCTCGACCACCTGGCCTTCGCCTGTAGCAGCCGGAGCGAACTCGAGGCGTGGGAGGACCGGTTGGCTGAACTGGGAATCGCCCACGGCGACATCGTCGATGCTGACTACGGATCGGGGCTGTCCTTCCGTGATCCCGACAACATCGCTCTGGAGTTCTTCGCACCGCGCTCATGACCCTCCCGGGGGACCTGTACTCCCTGGCGCCGTCGCCCGTGGTTGGTGATCCCCGGAATGGGTGAATCCCGACGGCTCCGCCGGACGTCCGGGGGACCGGTGGTCCGGCCTGCTCAGAAGAACGGCGACCAGGAACTTGTGCGTAGGAGCTTGCTCTCCCACTGGTCGCGCACCTCGAGCCCCTTGGCCATGTAGCTGCCCGGCCAGGTGTCCGGGTCGTGCTTTTCGACGCTGGTCAGGAGGCCTCCGAGGATGGAGGTGTTCACCACCTTCTGCATGAGGATGGCCTCGGGGCGGATTCCCGACCCGTGGGCCACGGCAAAGCAGGCCACGATGTCGAGGAGCTTCTTTTCCGGTTCGACCTGGCGCATGATCCGCCAGTACTCCTCGTCCCAGAACGTGATGTAGTCGTCGAGCGGAGCGTGAGGCCACCCGGTGTCCTGCATATAGATCGACAGGTCGTGGGCGCGCCCGTCGGTGGGTACGGAGTCGAGGTCGACCGCCTGGAGCGCCGACCAGTACACCGGCGTGACCAACTTTCCGGTGACCTCGTAGCGACAGACATCAAGCTCGGCCATCAGCTGGTTCATGTCACCGTGGAGCATGCGCTCGGTCAGGGCTTGCCAGGCCTCGCCGTCGGTCAGCGCCGTGATGGTCACCACCTGATAGGAGGGACCACTGCCCATGGCGTGGTTGAGGTACCAGAGCAGGCGCATCCTCTTGTCACCGGCCAGAGCACCCATCCATTCGGTCCGGTAGATGTCCTCGAAGGTGGCGGCATGCCTTCCGATAACCTTGTGGGTCTCATGCATGAACAGCATGGTCAAAGCCTCCCCGCGCCGTGCGCCGGGGTCGGCCTCATCGGCTCTCCCCCGTCAGACAAGTCAACGCCCACGGCTGACCGCCGGGGCCTGGGCCAGGAGGGAGCGGAGGGCCTTGCGGTCGATCTTTCCGAGAGGACTGAAGGGCAGGTCGTCGGTGAAGACCATGTATTCGGGAACCTTGTAACTGGCCAGATGGGAGGCACAGAACTCGATCAACACCTCGGGGGCGATGTCCTGGTCGGAGACGACCACCGCCCCTACCCGCTCGCCCAGGTCGGTATCGGGCACGCCGACCACCCCCACGTCGATCACGTTCGGGTGGCGGCGCAGGACGTCCTCGACTTCGACCGGTCCGAGCTTCTCACCCCCCCGGTTGATGGTGTCCGACAGGCGTCCGGTCGGGAACAGGTACCCCTCGGCATCCTGCCATCCGGTGTCGCCGGTATGGAGCCACTCCTCGGTGGTGTTCTGGTGGGCGCGCACCTGAAACTCGCCGACGTCACCGGAAGCCACCACGTCGGCGGTGGAGGGGTCGACGATCCGCACTTCGACACCGGGCAGTGGGCGTCCGACCGAGCCGAGGTGATCTCCCTGCCGGTGATCGTCGGGTGTGAGGGCGGCGTAGGCACCCAGAGTCTCGGTCTGGCCGAAAGTGTTGGAGAAGTCGACCCCCGGGAAGGCGACGATCGCCCTGCGGATCAGGTCGACCGGAGCGGCGGCGGCGCCGTAGCTGAGAGCCTTTAGCGAGCTCACATCGGTGGAAGCGAATCGCGGATGATCAAGGATCCGGCGGAGCATGGCCGGCACCACGAAGGTTTGAATGATCCGATGGCGTTCGACCAGGGTCAACCACTGGCCGGCATCGAACTTGGGGAGGAGTACCAATTGCTTGCCCGAGTGCAGGGCGATGAGCAGGCCGAGCGTCCCTCCGATGTGGAAGATGGGCGCCGACATCATGTCCACCGGCTGGGCGGTATCGGATTCGATGGGCTTGGCGTAGAAAGCCAATCGGTCGGTGACCACCTCGTGGCTGATGAACACCGGCTTGGGCAGCCCGGTCGTACCACTGGTGAACAGCACCAGGGCCGTGTCGGGACCGTCGCCGGCGGTGGGCGGCGCTTTTTCCGGATCGGCCCGCAACACGTCCTCCTCGCTCAGCACCGGCCCGTCGACGGCAGAGCGCAGGGCGGCGGCGAAGGACGGGCCGGCCACTCCCACCCGGGCACCCACCGTCTCCGTCAGTTGGGCCAGCTCGCCGGCCGTCAAGTACGCGTTCATCTGGGCCGAGGCCGCCCCCAGTCGAGCCGCCCCGTAGATGGTGGCCACCGACAGGACGCTCCCCAGATCGACCAGGGCCACCCGGTCGCCGGGGCGGACACCGGCGGCGGCCAGGGCCGCGGTCACCCGGACGATGATCGACTCGAGCTCCCGGTAGGTGGTCGGCGTCCCGTCGACCACCAACGCCACCCGGTCGGGCACAGCCTCGAGGGAAGCATCGGTGGCATGACCAACGTTCATGGCAGCGGCGACCAGGTAGCCGAGCGCAGGAGGCGGCTCTGCCACTGGTCGCGCAGTTCGAGGGCGGAATGCATCCACGACCCGGGTCCGGTCACCTCGGCCGGACTGTCGTTGGTCAGGAGACGGACGAGCCGGGGAATACTGGACAGTTTCTGCATGAGGGTCACCTCCGGATACCTCCCCGCACCCGGCGTGGTCTGCAGAGCCAGGGCCACGCTCATCTGCATCTGTGAGCCCTCGGCCGAAAGCGAGCGACGGTAGATGTCGCCCGCCGCCTCGACGTAGGAACGGACCTTGCCCGGAAACGGCCACATGGTGTCCTCCATGTACATGGTGGGCTCGTGTTCGACCGGGTCAGTGGGGATCTCCGCCAGCGCGGGCAGGCCCGGCGACCACGGAAGGGCCGCCATGATACGGCCCCAGGACTGGTGCTGCAGGCTGTCGAGTTGGCGGGCCCAGTTCCGGAGGTCGCCGGTGGCCACCCGGTCCGCCACTCGCTGCCAGGCGGCTCCGTCCTGGACGGCGGTCACCGTGACGGCCCGGTACGAAAGCCCACTTCCGTGGGCCAGGTCGAGGTACCAGACCAGCCGGGCGTCATCGCCCTTGGCCAACGCCGGCATCCAGCCACTCCGGTAGGCGTCCTCGAACCGGTCCGCATCCTTCCCCACCACCTGATGGACCTCGTGAACGAAGAGCACTTTCCCCCGATTGTGCGCGGCACCCGTGGGGGCACCGTAATTCGCGACCCGTTGGCCGGTCAATGCGTCGAGGGCGGGAGCCCGGCCCCGGCCGGGCGGGAGCCCCCGGTGGAGCGGGAGCCCGGATCTGTTGGCGATGCGGACTCGAGAAGCCGGCCGTCAGGGGCCGACGAACGGGAACCCGGTGGACGACACCACACCGGGTGCTCCGGCCGGTGTGGCGTCCTCTTCCACGTTGACCGGCTGGGACGAGACGACCGAGAGGACGAGGAGCCCGCCCACGTGTCTGGGACCGAGGACGATCACCCCGCCCGGGGGGACGGTGAAAGTGGTTGGCGGGCGCAGGGCGTCGAGACTCGAAACCGTCACCCGGGCGGCCGATGGGCCGGGGTTGGCCACGGCCAACGTGGACGCCCGCGCTCCTTGGGTTCCGGGCACACCGGGCACGCCGGGGCCCGGAACCAGCCAGCGGGTGCTGACCGTCACCGTCCCCGACGTCGAACCCCAACCGGGCATCGACGCGCCGTTGCCGGCGGTCACTGTGCGTCCGGTCACGATGGGAGCGGAGGCGTTGATCGTCACCGAAAAAGCGGTCTGCTGCGGCAACCCGCCGGTACCCGAGGCGGCATAGTCGACGATGGATTGAGGTGGGATGGTGATCCGGCGGGGCACGACCGTGCCCTCGGACAGGCCCAACGAGAGGGTGGCTGTCACCGCGTCCGTCCCCGGGTTGGCTAGATCGAACTCCACCTGCGTCCCCGGACGGACGGTGGTTTGGGCGAACCGCCACACCGACGACAGGGATGGCGCTCCCAGGCGCAGGGCCAGTCCACCCGAACTTTCCGACGACTGCTGGAACTCCGAGCTGACCAGGTTGCCCGATTGCACTGTCACCACAGTTCCGATGTGGGCGACGTTCTGCACGTAGCTGCCGACGTTCTCGACGACGAGCTGGCCTGAGGGCACGATCAGTCCCTGGTACGCCTGAGGGGTGACGAGTCCGTTACCGGTCACGAAGGAGACGTTGACAACAGCATCGGGCGCGGCCGGGTTGTACAGGGCCAGGGCCAACGAGTTCCCCGCCGTGGTCGACCCACCGGCGAAGGCCCAATAGGACGAGGCTTGGGTGGCGCACGGGGCCATGCTCCAACCTCCCGGACCGGACACGATCTGGTCGGCGACTACACCGCCCCCGGCAAAGACGAACGAGGTGGCCACGCTTCCCCCCGACAGGCCAGCGGACGGATTGACGGCGGCCCGGCCCCGGGCAGGGACTTCGATGACGCGCCCGACCGGGCCCGAACCGGCCCCACCGGAGGGACCCACGCTGGTCATGACGGCCCCGACGGGGTGGGACGTCGAGTTGATCAGATAGATGGTGGAAGCGGCCGCATTACCGGCGGCGGCAGTACAGAAGGCCGACGACGAGTAGGACCCGACGGGTGGGATCGAGACCCCATCGGTGACCTGCTGGGCTGGTGCCGCCGTCGGCGCAGAAACCAGCGAAGCGGTGATCGCCACTCCCACCACGACGACGAGCACCGACACCACCGCCAGCCAGCGTCCCCGGGTACCCGACGGGTAGAGGGGCGCCCCGGGGGCGACCTCGGTCGGGTCGCTCATCCCACTACCCCCGCGTCGATGTCCTGGCGGGTCCCTCCGGCGTCGGTGGTCGGTGATGGATCGGAGATCTCGGAGTCCTGGCCCCTGGCCTTGCCTCGAGCCCGCGCCCTCCTCCTCCGCAGCCCCCGCCAGGGAATGCCCAGGCCGAACCGGAACAGGATGGCGAGAGCCAGCAGCCACGCGATAACCGACGCCAGGAAGGAGAGTGGGGTCAGGGCTCCCCCGTCGAATCGCAGGGTCCCCACTCCGGTTCCGGGCACTGCGTACCGACCGGCCCATCCGAATGCCGAACCATGAGCAGCCCGGGCGCCGCTGGCTCCGACAAGGCTCCAGCGACCTGCGGGAGCCAACGCGGTGAGCAGGGTTCCGCCGACCAGCGATCCGCGATAGGACCGCGCTGCTGCCGGACCGGGCAGGACCGGCACGGCGGCGGGAATCAGCGGTGACGCCGGGTCCGAGTGGATCCGGGCAAACGTGGAAGCTCGGCCCGCATCGGCGGTGGCCAGGGAACGCCCGGCAGGGACGAGAGCGCGCTCGGGAAGCCAGGCGGCATTGGCGTAGACGGTGATACCCGTGCCCGAGACCACGGGCTCGAGATCCAGTTGCCGGCTGAGGGCAGCGGTCAGGTTGGGCGGGACCGGATACTCCGCCGGGCTCTGCTCACCCTGGATCTCCGGGGCGAGCGAGGTAAGAAGCACCACATAGCGAACCCCGGCCGGGGCCAGCATGGTGCCCAACCGATCGGTGCGGCCGGACTGAGCCAGGTTCACGGCCGACGCCAGTCGGGCGGCGGGCCCGGGGGCGGCGGCGTTCCAGAGCCAGCGCACATCAGGACTCCCGTCCTCCGAAGTGGCGTAGGCCAGCCCTTTTCCGGCTGTCCATGAGCCCTGATTGAGAGCTCGGGCATCCCCCAGCCACAAGACGCGGAAGGCGCCACTGGTGGTCTTCGAAGTCATCCATGTCACCGACTGGCCGAAGTCGTTGACGGGAAGGTCCCATCGACCGGGAACGGCTGAAACCAGCGTCGGGATGCCCCCGAGCACGAAAGCACCGATGGCCACCACCGACAGCAGATGGCGCCACCCGAAGACAGCCGAGCGCAGATCCTCCTCGAAGGCGGCCACGCCCAGTCCGATGGCTGCAGCCGTCGCCACCGCGGCCGGACCGAGAAGAACCAGCGGGTCGATGGCCAGAGACCCCGTCCAACCCCGGCCCACGGCCCAGTCGAAAACCCAGAAGACGAGGGCGATGGTCCACAAGCGACCGGCCCAGACGAACCGGGGCCCGCGGGCCAGGACCAGGGGCACGACCGCAGCCACGGCGAACCCCCAGGCCAACGGTGAGACGCCGATCGGTCCCACGGCGAATCGCAGCAAGGAACCCCACGAGGCGGCGCTGGAGGCGGGGATGGGCACGCCGAAGACCTGCACGGCGCCACGTCCGGCCGACAGGACGCCGATGACCCAGGGCAAACAGATGAGGGCGGCGACAAGGGTGGCCCCCACGGCCACCCGAAGGGCTCGCCAGGCTCCCCGCCAATCCCCGAATAGACATGACGAGAGCAGGAGGGCCAGGGCCGTCACGACGACCACAATGGCGGCGGCGGGGACGAAGGAGATGAGCACCGCCTCCAACAGCCCGAGAGCAACCACCCGCCGCAGGGTGCCGTGGCGGTCGGTCCAGGCCACAAGCCGCATCGATGTCGAGAGAGTGGCAGAGGTGCCTTCGGGGGCGCCCTGGGCACCGGGATCTTGGGTCTGATTGCCGTGGCCGTAGGGGGCCGCTCCCGTGGCGCGGAACAGCGAGCCGAAGACCCATGGGGTGCCGGCATAGATGACCAGTGCACCCCACCGTCCTTGGCCTATGGCGTTGTAAGCCAGAGCCATGGCCAGGTAGGCCACCCCTCCCACCAGCGAGGCCCGCTGGGAGCCGAAGGGACGGACCAGCCGCACCACACCCCAGGCTCCCAAAGGAAGGCAACCGAAGACGAGGACCTTCTGAGTCAGCCCCATGGCCCCGAAGAGCACCGTGCCGACCACACCGATGATGGCCAGAGCGGGTGAGGCCGGAGCGGTCGTCCCCACACCCGAGGGGTGCCAGCCGGTGACGAACTGTGTCCACGTCGATGACAGGCTCGGAAAAGGAGTGAACTGACCGACGGCGGGCAGACGGGACCCGATGACGCCCCGGGTCCCGATGAGGACCACGAGGACGGCGACCAACCAGGTCGTCAGCACGACCTGACCGCGGACCCGACCGGCTCTCGTCTCCACCACTTCTGGGGCGTCCAGGGAGTCTGGGTCGGTGGCACCGGCAGCGATCAGCGCCGCGCTCTCCCTGTCGGCGCTCTCGTCGACCGCAGCCAACTCGTCGGCGTGAGCACCGTGGAACCCGTGCTGAAAGACCCGGCGGCCATAGGCCGACAGGCGGGCGCTGCCTCCCACCTGAAGTACGCGAATCTCCTTGTCGGGGAGCCGTCGATGGGAAGCCAGCTCCTTGCGCTGGCCGCGGGTGACCGAGAGGTGGCGCAGGTTCCAACGCCATGCCCGGGTCACGGCCCGCGCCCGGGCCCGGTTGCCGGCCAACTCGGCCACGATGACCTCGGCCAGGGCTAGCAACAGGATCTGCGGTACGACCCGAATGAGATGGAAGGGGCTGTAGCACTTGAACACGGTCAGCAGTTCGTGCCGACGCTGAAGCTCCTGAAGGGTGACCTGGTGTCGCGCTCGACTTCTTGCCGTCCTGATCCTTGCCGTCCTGATCCTTCTCGTCCTGTTTCTTGTCGTCCTGTTTCTTGCTGTCCTGTTCTCCTCCGTCGCGCTCGGCCAATGTCTGGTCGAGCGGACGCGCCCCTGAGGCCAGGTTCTCGAGGTGCCGCACACGGGCGTCGGGAGCCACGATGATTCGGGCTCCGACAACCTGAGCACGCCAGCAGAGATCGAGGTCTTCACCCATGGCCACGATGTTCGGGTCGAAACCACCAAGCTCCTTGAACAGATCAGCCCGCACCAGGCTGCATCCGCCGGGGGCCAAGAAGACGTCCCGCACGGCGTCGTGCTGACCGTGGTCGATCTCATGGGGATGGACACGATCGACCACAGATCCGCCCTTGTCCACGCTCATCCCGACGTGGATGAGGCGTTGAGGGTCCTCCCAGGTGACTTCCTTGGGCGAAACGATCCCCGCATTGGATCGGAATGCCTCTTCCACCATCAGGTGGACGGCATCGGGATCGAGAGCCACATCGTCGTGGCAGAGCAAGTAGTAATCGGCGCCGTCCACCATGGTGGGCACCTCGTTGACCGTGGCCCCGAAACCACGATTGTCCTCAAACCGGCGGACATAGGCGGTGGGCAGAACCGCCGCCACCCGGTCGGTCAGGCCCTCTTGGCTGGCGTCGTCCAGCACCAGAACGGACAGCTCTGCATAGTCCTGCGCTTGGAGCGAGGCCAGCGTCTCCTCGAACCACGGACCGGGATCGTGGGCGACGACGACGGCGACAACCGGCGGTGCCAGCGTTTCCATCAGGGGTCAGAGGCTATCGGGCCACAACGGCCCGGAGGTGGCTTCCTGCACCCGATCGCCGGCTCGGGTTGAGGCCATTCGGCTGCGCCCTTTCGTGCCGTTGGGGTGCTTGCAACTGTTACTCATAATGTATACACTTGTATCTAACAGACGACCTCCGATCGGCCGGTTGCAGCATCCGGGTACCCGATTCGTGCGGCGAAAAAAGAGCGAAGGAGAAGCCCATGCCCAAGATTCCCGACATCAAGATTCCCGACTTCAACACCGACGTGACCAAGGCGGCCAAGGACGTCGCCGCTTTGGCCAAAGACGCCACCTATGTGGTCATCGGGGCCGGCGTACTCGGCCTCCAGCGAGCCCAGGTGCAGCGCCAGGAACTCCGCAAGAAGCTGGCCGAGCCTCGCGCCGACCTCGGACAACGGGTCGCCTCCGTGCGTACTGACCTGGGCGAGGCCCTCCAGGCTGTCGACGTCGCCGTCGACCAGGTGGCCACCCGGGTCGAGGAGCTCATCGAGCGCATGGAGATGGCCGTCGCTCCCCTCGAGGATTACCTTCCCGCCCAGGCGCGAGACGTTGCTCGGCAGGCCCACGTCCAAGCCAAGGAAGCCCGCACCCAGATCCGCTCGCGTATTCCCACAGTCGCCGCCTGATTCAGCGCCCGATCAACGGGCCGGTCCCTGGTTCAGGCGTTGTCTTTTTCGAATATGGGTGGTTCTACTGTCTATAGCCGATAAACGTGGGAGGTCAATATCGGTTATAGGCGGTAGAACCGCCGTTTTGCGAAATTAAACAACAGAGAGCGCCCCTCCTCGGAGGGCAAGCCCACGTCTTTCCATACGATCGTCCGAGGCAGGGGCCGGCCTGTCGGCGGCTCCGGTGACTCAGTCGGGCTGTGACCGCCAGTAGGCCAGCACGTCGCTCAGCGTCTGTTCCAAAGGGATCTCCGCCTTCCATCCCGTGACGGCCGAAAGCCGGGAGGGGTCGCCTCGCAGAACCGGGACCTCGACCGGTCGCATGAGCGCCTGATCCGTCTCGAGGGCCAGCGCCGTGCCCGCCAGATCCAGCAGTCCGTCGGCGATCTCCTGGATGGAGACGTCCCGGCCCGAGCAGACGTTGTACACCCCACCGGGCTGGCCCGATTCGATCAGCAGCCGGTAGGCACGCACCACGTCACGGACGTCGGTGAAGTCCCGTCGGGCTGTCAGGTTGCCTACCGGAATGGACCTGGCCCCGTTCCGATCGGCCTCCACGATCCGTTGGGCCAGGGCGGCCACGGCGAAATTGGGGCTCTGACCCGGTCCAATGTGATTGAACGGTCGGACGATGACCACGGGTTGGCCGTGGCCCAAGAAGGCTTGGACAGCCAGGGCCTCGGCGGCCAGCTTGCTCGCCGCATAGGGGGTCAATGGGGCGGTCGGGGCTTCCTCATCGAGCGGAAGGCGTGACGGGTCAGTCACCGCTCCGTAGACCTCGGCCGAGCTTACGATCAGGACCCGGGGATCAGTGCCACACCGCCGGGCGGCGGCCAACAGGGCCCCGGTTCCGATCACATTGACCTCGAGCACGTGCAGAGGCTCATCCCACGACTGACCGACATGGGCCAGGGCGGCCAGGTGATAGACGGCGTCGGGAGCGGCGTCGACCAGGGCGGTCAGCAAGGCGGCGGAATCGGTGACGTCCACTTCCTTGTCCACCGACACCACGTGATCTCCCCGCTCACGGAGATGATCGGCGAGCCAGTGGCCGACGAAGCCGCCGCCGCCTGTGATCAGGGAGCGCACGACGGCTCACCCTACCGGCTGTGTGCCACCGCCAGCGTCCCCTCCGGCCACCCGTCCCGCCACTGCGGCCCGGTACGCCACCATGTGACGGCTCGCACTGGCCGCCCAAGTGTGCTCAGCCACAATGGCCAACCCGCGACGCTCACGGTCCCGGGTGGCGGCCTCGTCGCCCACGGCCCCGGCGAGACGGGCGTCGATGGCCTGGGCCAGGCCTTCCACATCGCCGGGCGGAACCAACATGGCCGCATCCCCGGCCACTTCCTCCATGGCCGTCCCCGATGTGGTGATCAAGGGTGCGCCACAAGCCAGGGCCTCCAGGGCGGGAAGGCCGAACCCCTCATAGACGGCCGGATAGACGACGGCGGCGGCGGTGCGTAGAAGAGCGGGGACGGCGAGGTCGGCCACGTACCCGGTGCGGATGATCCGCGAGGCAACACCGGATACGGCCACAGCCCGCTCGACGGCGGCCGAAGCGGAACCCCATCCGGCCCCTCCGGCCAACACCAGTCGTGCCTCCGGATGGGCCGCCGCCACCCGCGAGAAGGCGGCAACCAGAGTGGGGACGTCCTTGCGGGGCTCGATGGTGCCCACGAAGACCACGAGGGGCGAGCCGTCGACCAGCCTGGCGTCCAGGGCGGTCAGGGCGGCGATGTCGGCCGCCGGGTCGGATGGGTCGGGCCGGAAGCGCTCAGTGTCCACGCCGTGATGGGCCACAAAAACCGGCCCCTCCACCCGACACCACCGCCCCAGTTGGTCGGCGGTGACCTGGCTGGGGCAGACAACGGCGGCGGCACGCCTGGCGGCGACGCGGATGGCCCGTCGGAAGAGGACGACCTTCGACCTCTCGTGCCAGCGCGGGCTGCTCGAAGAAGCTCATGTCGTGAACCGTCACCACCGACGGCACCGGGGACCGCTCGGGCATCGTGTAGTGGGGACCGTGGTGGACCGACACGGCCTGCTCCCCCACCAGACGGGGCAGCCGGAGCTGCTCCCAGGCCAACCGCAGCGGTCGGGGTCCGGGTGCGGCAGGAACGACGACGGCACCGGGGGCGGCCGAAGACCATCGCTGACCGTCACCGTGCCGGGCGAACACGACGAGGTCGACGTCGGAGCGTTCGGCCAGGGCGACGGCCAGTTGCAGCGTGTACTGGCCGGCCCCGACCGGCTGGCGGGGAACGGCCGTCACGTCGAGCGAAAGGCGCAGGGCGGGCTCAGCCATCGGCCACCGGTAGGGGAGAACGGTGCGCCTCTTCCCACAACAGAACATGGCGATGAGCGATGGCCGACCAGGTCAGTTCGGCTGAGCGGGCCAACCCCAGCGTCTGCAGACGCTGGCGTTCAGCCTCGTCCGTAGCAACCGTCAAGATGCCCTCGGCGATCGAGTCTGTACTGTGCGGATCGACTTCGAACGCCGCTCCCGCCGTGCTGGGGAGGGGACTGGCCACCACCGGGGCTCCGAACCGCATGGCCTCGACGGGAGGCAGGCCGAACCCCTCGATGAGCGGGACGTAGGCCACCAGTCGGGCCGTGGCGTAGAGAGCGGAGAGCTCCCGGGCCGACACCAGTCCGGCCAACAGGACTCCGGGGGCCTGCGGCACCCGCTCTCCCCAACCGGTCGGGCCCACCATGACCAGCGGCCATGGGGCCGGTAACGATCGGCGAATCCGTCCGTACGCCTCGATCAGCCGCACCTGGTTCTTGCGCGGTTCGAGGGTGCCCACGCTCAGCAGAAAAGGCCCCCGCACGCCCATGCGGGCCAATCGGGCGGCGGATGCCTCGAAGTCGGGCGGGGGGAGGTGATCGGAGCCCATGGGAATGACGGTGATGGTGTCGCGGGCGGCGCCGGCCTCAGCCAGGTCGTCGGCGACCACATCGGCAGGGACGACGAACCGCCCGGACCGACGCAGAGCCCGCCGCAGGGCCGCCTCATGCCAGGCCCGGCCACGCCGGGGGTAGGCCTCGGGCACCCGGCGCCACAAGAGATCGTGCACCGTGGCCACCATGGCCGTCCGGCGCGGATCGAGCGTGGCCAACGAGGTGGCGTGGACCACGTCGAAACCGGACGGGGCGGAGATGATCCCGTAGTCCCAACACCGGGTCATCAGAGGGCCGGGGAGACGCGAGCTGTGCACCGGGTGGCCCAGGCCGGCCAGCGGGTCGGGCTGGCCGGCTCCGGCGACGAAGCGGCTGGCCAGCAGCTCGATGCGCGGTTGCTCGTCGGTCGGGAGGGAGTCGAGCCCCTGGATCAATCCCCGTACGTAGGTTCCGATCCCACCCGAGGCGGTCCGGCGCAGTTGCTCGGCCATCAGGAGGACGCGTAGATCACTCATCGGTCCGGTCCCAGAGGCGGGCGTGACCTACTTCGCGGTCCGGGCGGGGCGGCGGCATCGGCGTAGAGCCGAGCCAGGCCCCGTCCGCACTCCTCCCAGCTGAAGGTTGCGCTCTGCTGTCTCCCTCGCTCCACCAAGTCGGCGATCTCGGGTGCACCGTCGAGCACTCCACACAGGGCCCCGGCCAGTGCGTCACCGTCACCGGGAGCGACCAGCACCGCCCCTTTTCCGACCACTTCGGGGATGGCGCCGGCCGAGGTGGCCACCACCGGTACGCCGGCGGCCATGGCCTGAAGCGGAGGGAAGCCAAAACCCTCGTAGAGGGAGGGGTAGGCCAGAACCGAGGCGTTGGCCAGGGTGTCGGCCAGGGCAGCGTCGTCCAGGTACCCCGGGCGCAGGATGCGGTCCCGCGCCGGCGATGACTCGACGGCGGCGAGAAAACGCTCCGCTCCCCAGCCGTCGCTGCCCACCACCACCAGGGCCACGTCCGGATGTGCGGCGGACACCGAGGCGAAGGCCGACACCAACAGGGGGTAGTCCTTGCGGGGCTCGATGGTGCCGATAGCCAGCACGTAGCGACGACAGCCGGTGGGCAAGGAGAAGGGAGGCCGATCCGACGGGGTGCGAGAACCGAGGGCGGGGACACCGAGGTGGACGGCACGGACCCGTTCGGCGTCGACCCCGAGCTCGGCCACTACCTGGTCGGCCACGAACTGGGAGGGCGTGTGCACCCATGCCCCTCCGGCCACCGCCCGTCGCACCAGAGCGGGGAAGGCCAGGGTGGGCGGGTCGCAGATCTCGGGGTAGAGCACGACGGTCAGGTCGTGGACGGTGACCACCCGGGCGGCCCGTGCCGTCGGAGGGACGACGAAGTTCGAACCGTGCACCACGTCGCAGTGGCCCACGAACCATTCGACCGGCGGTAGGGAGAGATGGGCCCAGGCCGCATGCAGCGGTCTCGCCGGCATGGCCCGCTGCTTGGTCGAGACAGCGGCTGGAACCCGGTTGACAATGCCCCGCCGGCGCCGCCAGCTCACGGCAAAGGCCGACATCTCGAGAGACGGCTGAGTGGCAAGGGCGGGAAGGACACCGGCACAGAAGACGCCGACCCCGGTCGGTCGGCCCAGAAGCGGCGTGGCGTCGAAGGCGACAGCGAGGCGGCCCCGATCGTCGGCGGCGGTTCGCTCCGGCGGCACGCAGGGAGCCTTGCACACCTCCGCCCAGGCCGGAGGCAGGCACGGACCCCGCTATCCTGCGCCGATGGCTCCCCGTTCCCGGTCACTCCCCGCCGGACAGCGGTGATCGCGGCACTGGCCGGTGGCGTAGGTGCCGCCCGTCTCCTGCGCGGCATGATCGAGGTGCTCCCCCCGGACGAGATCACCGCCGTCGTCAATGTGGGGGACGACACCGTGCTCCACGGGCTCCATATCTCACCCGATCTCGATACGGTCATGTACACGCTGGCCGATGCCATCAACCCCGAAACCGGTTGGGGGCTCGCCGGCGAGACCTGGCGGGTCATGGAATCGCTCGGGAAGCTCGGCGGGATCACATGGTTCAACCTCGGCGATCAGGACCTCGCCACCCACTGTTACCGGACCCAACGGCTGGCCGAAGGCGCCTCTCTCAGTGAGGTCACCGCCGAACTGGCCCGTGCCTTCGGGGTGGCCATCACCCTGCTACCGGTCACTGACGATTCCCTGCGCACGCGGGTGCAGCTGGTCGACGGGCCTGAGATCGGCTTTCAGGAGTACTTCGTGCGGCTCCACCACGATGTGGCCGTGGCCGGTGTCCGCTTTGACGGCGCAGCCGATGCCCGTCCCGGCCCGTCGGTCATCACTGTCCTCGAGGAGGCCGGCACCATCGTGGTGTGCCCGTCCAACCCGGTGGTATCGATCGACCCGGTGCTGGCGGTGGACGGTGTGCTCGACTGCGTGCGTCGCCGGCGCTCACGGGTCGTCGGGGTGTCCCCCATCGTCGCCGGAGCCGCTCTCAAGGGCCCCGCCGACCGGCTGATGCGGGAGATGGGCTTCGAGTCGTCGGTGGTGGGCGTAGCCCGCTGGTACGCCCCCTGGATGGGAACCCTGGTCATCGACGAGGCCGACGCCGAGCTGGCCGACGCCGTCGAGGCCGAAGGGGTGCACTGCGTGGTGGCTCCGACCATCATGTCCAGTGTCGCCCTCTCGGCCGCTCTGTCCCGGACGGTGCTTGATGCCGCCGGCTGATCGGGCGGCATCGGGTCTGGCCGTGTACCCGGTCACCGGCCTGGGCGAAGTGGGGGCGGGAGACGATCTGGCCGAGTTGCTGGCCGGCGCACTGGACGCCGGCGGTGGTGGAACCGGTGCCGTGCCCGGGGGCCTCCAGGATGATGACGTCCTGGTCGTCACCCAGAAGGTCGTCTCCAAGGCGGAGGGGCGGTTGGTGGCACTGGATCACGGCGATCCGGAGGCCAAGCGACTTCTGGTCGAGCAAGAGGCGGTGCGGGTGGTGCGGCGACGGGGCGATCTGCTCATTACCGAGACCCGGCATGGCTTCGTCTGCGCCAATTCGGGTGTCGATCTCTCCAATGTCGACAGCGGCACAGCTGCCCTCCTACCTCTCGACCCGGATCGGTCGGCGCGCCGGATACGGGAGGTGCTGCGCCATCGCTACGGAGTGACCGTCGGTGTGGTGGTGTCCGACACCTTCGGCAGGGCCTGGCGCCGTGGCGTGACCGACGTCGCCATCGGCATCGCCGGCATCGCCGGCGTGGTGGACCTCCGCGGTATGCCGGATGCCAACGGCCGCATCCTCGACGCCACCGAGGTGTGTGTGGTCGATGAAGTGGCGGGGGCGGCAGAGCTGGTCATGGGCAAGGACCGCGGGATTCCGGCCGCCGTCGTCCGGGGAGTGGATCCCGTCTGGCTCCGCTCCGGGTCGGTGGCCGAAGAGATCGTCCGGCCGCCGGACGAAGACCTCTTCCGATGAGAGGGTCGTCGGTCAGACGAGAGTGACGCCGGTTCAGACCCCGCTGTCCAGCCTTTGCCGCACGAAGTCGAGCACCGAGGCCGTACCTTCACCCAGCTGTGTCCAGGGGCTCCAGCCCAGTTGGATGCCGGCGCGCGACGGATCGAGGCAGCTGCGCCAGAGCTCCCCCGGGCGGAGGGGTTTGAACTCGACCTGTGGTTGGGCCCCGGCCTGGGACACCATTTCGGCGTAGAGCTGGTTCACCGACGTCTCACGGCCGGTGCCGATATTGCAGAGGAGACCGCCGCCCTTGGTGGTGGCCCGCACGAAGCCATCGACGACGTCATCGACGTAGACGAAGTCACGGGTCTGCTCCCCGTCGCCGAAGACGGTGACCGGCTCACCCTTCAGGATCCTCTCGGCGAAGATGGCCACCACCCCGGCCTCGCCGTGGGGGTCCTGACGGGGACCGTAAACGTTGGCCAGCGCCAAAGCGGCGAACTCGAGCGAATGGAGCTCCCGATAGGCGACCAGGTAGTCGATGGCTGCCTTCTTCGACACCCCGTAGGGGGAGAGTGGCCGGTGGGGAAGGGACTCCTTGAGCGGGAGCTCGGAGACGTCGGGCTCGCCGTACAGCGTCCCCCCACTGGCGGCGAAGACCACCCGGGCGGCGCCGGCCTGGCGGGCGCCTTCGAGGACCCGGATGGTGCCGAGGACGTTGACGTCGGCATCGAAGACGGGTTCGGCCACCGAGACACGTACGTCGGCCTGGGCGGCCAGATGGAAAACCACCTCGGGTCGGTGGCGGGCCATGAGGTCGACCAGCTCGGAGGAACGCACGTCCATCTGGTGCACCGTCAGCTGGTGAGCGGCCGACGCCCGGGCGTCGGACAGATTGGCCAACGAACCGGTGGACAGGTCGTCGACCACATCCACGGTGTGTCCTTCGGCCAACAAACGATCGACCAGGGTCGAGCCGATGAATCCGGCTCCGCCGGTGACCAGCATCCGCATCGTCAGGACCCCGGTTCGATGCGTTCGCCGTCGATGACCGTACCCGACGCGGTGACGGCTCCGGCCCCGATCACCGACAACCCGTGGATCACACACCGCTGCCCGACAATGGCGCGGGGACCGACGATCGAACGTTCCACGGTGGCCTTGGAAGCTACTCGCGACCCAGGCAGGAGCACCGAGCCGGTCACCGACGCCCCTTCCTCGATGACAGCACCGGCACCGACAACCGAGTCCTCGACGACCACGTCGGAGGCGATGGACGCATCGCGACCGAGCAGGGACCGCGTCACCGACGAGCTCTGCACGTCGACGTCGCCGATCCGCCACACGCCTGATCCGATGCTCGGATCGAGTACGGCTCCGGGCGAGGGAGGACCCAGTCGGCGACCGACGAGGAGATCACGATGGGCGCGGAGGTAGGCATCGGGGGTGCCGGTGTCCAACCAGTAGGCGTCCGATCCCAGCGCGAACAATGTGCCCGCTTCGACCAGGGCGGGAAACGTCTCCCGCTCGACCGACACGCGCCGACCGGTGGGGATCCGGGCCAGGACAGTCGGCTCCATCACGTAGGTTCCGGCATTGATGAGGTTGGTGGGTACCTCATCACGGGGCGGCTTCTCGATGAAGGCTTCGACCCGTCCCTCGCCATCGGTCACCACAACACCGAACGAACTCGGGTCGTCGACCGGGGTCAGGCTGATGGTGGCCTCGGCACCCCGCTGTCGGTGGAAGGCGATCAGCTCGGAGATGTCGGAATCGGTCAGCACGTCACCGTTGACCACCACGAAGGTCTCATCGATCCCGGCATGCTCAGCGGCAAACCGAATGGCGCCGGCCGTGTCCAGCGGCGTGGGTTCCACGGCATAAGAAACGCGCACGCCGTCGATGGATCCGGAGGGATAGGCGTTGATGAAGGCGTCGGGGCGGTAGCCCAGCGAGAGGACCGCCTCATCGATTCCGTGGTCGGCCAGATGCCCCACCACGCGCTCGATCATGGGCTGTTCGACCACCGGGAGCATCTGTTTGGGAACGGTCAGGGTCAGGGGCCGCAGGCGCGTGCCTTCGCCGCCCACCAGGACGACTGCTCTCACTTGGTGCTTCCGCCAGATTTCTGGGTGGTGGGGGTTGTCGATGCTTTGGTCGACGGGGTCACCGTGGAAGACGGGGTCACGGTGGAGGACGGGGTCACGGTGGTCGACGGGGTCACCGTGGACGAGGGGGTCGTCGACTGGACCGAGGTGATGAGAGCGGTGATGGCTTTGGGGGGAGGCTTGGGGATGGCGACGTTGGCCGGCACGAAGGCCATGGTGATGAGCTGTCCGTTGGCGAACTTGAGGTCCTGGGGATCGCCGCTGGTCTCAGTCCCCTTGCCGTTGGAGGCAAAGCTGGGCCAACTCACCACAATGACCACCCCCGGCTTGGAGTGGTCGGGAGTTCCCTTGGGGCAGACGTCGCCGTCGCTGTAGACCGACTGGCCCGGGTACTGGATGGTGTTGGACGTCAGCTGGAGACCCTTGTACCCCGACACGAATTTGCCCAACGTGGCGTTGCCACCGGATTCGGAGCTGTTTTTCGGGGCGATGGTCAGCACACCGTTGCCGTTGGCTATGAGCCCGGTCTTGGTGGTGTTGGTGCTGACCGGAAGATTCGGCTCGATTGTGCCGCAGATGTCGATACCCAACGCCGCGTGCCATTGCTGTTGGGTGGTGGGCGGCCCGGCCGAAGAGGCTGTGCGGTGGGTGTTCTGGTACCGGCTGAACCCGATGAGCAGCAGTCCCACGATGCAGATGAGGGCCAGGCTGGCGTACCAATTCACAGGCATCTGGCCGCGATAGGTACGGCCACCACCCGTGGTGGCCGCCCTCTCTACCCATTTTCCCGTGGAGTTACTCGCCATAGCCGGACGACACCCTACAACCTGTAGTCCGGAGACTCGGACGCAGGACGTCGCCCCTGTGCCGCTCGAACGGCGCAGGCCAGCCCACACCGGGCCCCGGTGCCCAGGGCCACCAAGGGCAGGAGCACCCGGTGCCAACCCTCCGACGACCGGGCGGCGAACCGGAGCAGGGAGCGGTGGTGCTCGACAATCATGCGGTAAGGGTGTCGATCGGTGGAGAGGCCCTGGGCATGGGTGACTTCGGCGGTGGGGGCGTATGCCACCCGCCATCCGGCCCGTCCCAGTCGCCAGCACAGGTCCACGTCCTCGAAGTACATGAAATAGGACTCATCGAACCCGCCCACCTGTTCGAAGGCCGACCGCCGGACCAGAAAACATGCCCCCGACACCCAGTCGACCGGCTGGTAGGTGACTCCCGGCGTTCCCAGATGTGCGTTCTGGTACGACCGGGTGAACCGGTTGTCGGGGCGGAACAGGCCGAAGGCAGCGTGGCCGGCGGCATCCACCATCGAGGGAAAGGACCGGGCCGAGGGATAGCGGGCGCCGGTTGGATCACGGATCAAGGGCCCCACCAGTGCACAGCGTGAATCACCGGCCAGCGCCCCGGCCAAGGCACCGAGGGCGCCGGCACGCAGCTCGATATCGGGATTGCACACCAGGACCGAGGGCAAGGTGGTGGCGGCCACACCCCGGTTGGCCGCCGCCCCGTATCCGAGGTTGCACCCCGTGACCACCACGCACACGTCGGGAAAGCGCTGTCGTACGGCGCCCACAGAGCCGTCACGGGATCCGTTGTCGACCACCACCAGTTCGACGATGCCCTCGGCCAACAGGTCCTCGACGCAACGGGCCAGAGCGGCGCCCGACTCATAATTGACGACCACGGCGGCAGTCGCCTGCAGGTCTGAAACGGCCCGCCGGTCGGTGTCCGGCACGGCCCGGCTCACGCCCACGGCATGCCGTTGACGCCCTCTTTCACTTGTCGAGGGGGGTGAACCGGTACTTGATCAACGCCCTCATGGCCGCAAATCCGTCACGCCACGTGATCTTCTTGCCTTCGGCCAGCTCCCGGCCGGCGTAGGAGATCGGCACCTCATAGATGCGATGACCGCGACGTATGACCTTGGCCGTTATCTCGGGTTCGAAGTCGAACCGGTCGGACTCGATGGTCAATCCTTCCAGGACCCGGCGATCGAACAGCTTGTAACAGGTCTCCATGTCGGAGAGCGTGGACGAATAAAGAACGTTGGTGATCAACGAGAGCATCCGGTTCCCGATCCAGTGAATCGGCAGCATGTTCTTGCGCTCACCGGTAAAGCGGCTGCCGTAGACGACCAGGGCCTTGCCTCGCAGGATGGGATCGAGCAACCGTAGCCAGTCGTCCGGGTCATACTCCAGGTCGGCGTCCTGGATGATGACCAGGTCGCCGCGAACGACCCCCATGCCGGTCCGTACGGCCGCTCCCTTTCCCTGATTGTGCGGATGGGTGATGACCCGCACCGTCGAGTCACCCAGGGCGGTGAGGATCTTGTCGGTACCGTCCGTCGAACCGTCGTCCACCACGATCACCTCGACGTCGACCGGTACGTCCACCGCCCGGATTCGCCGGATGGCCTCGGCCACGGTCGGCCGTTCGTTGTAGACGGGCACGATCACCGACAGCAGGGAATAGTGAGGTGGTGGCCCGACGGGCTCGCCGGCCTGGTCCGGTTCCTCGTTCTCAGACATGGGATCGGGCTCCTTGCTCGGCTCTTTCGGTTCCGGCCGATTCGGTTCCGGCCGATTCGGTTCCGGCCGATTCGTTTCCGGCCGATTCGGTTCCGGGCGACGGGACGGCCAACGGGACGACCACCACGTCAACCACGGTGGCCCGGCGAGGACGGTGAGTCAGCGGCCAGAGCAACCACGCCCGCCTCTTCGGCCAGGTAGGCGGCCGTCCGGGCCAGCCCGTCCCGGAGCGGGGTGGTGGGCTCCCAGCCCAGTTCCGAACGGGCCCGGGTGATGTCCGGCCGACGGCGGGTGGGGTCGTCGGCCGGCAGCGGCATGTGGACGATGGAGGATGAGGATCCCAGCAGCTCGACGACGGAGGTGGCCAACTCGAGCATGGTGTACTCATCGGGATTGCCGATGTTGATCGGACCGGTGAGGTCGGAGTCGAACAGGGCCAGCAACCCGCGCACCTCGTCTTCCACGAAGCAGAGGCTACGGGTCTGACTCCCGTCCCCGTAGACGGTGACCGGATCCCCGTTCATGGCCTGCACCAGAAAGTTGGAGACCACACGGCCGTCGTCGGGTCGGAGCCGTGGACCGTAGGTGTTGAAGATACGGGCGATGCCCAGGTTGGTACCCAACGAACGGTGGTGGGCCATGCTCAGCGCTTCGGCGAACCGCTTGGCTTCGTCGTAGACGCTGCGGGGTCCGATCGGGTTGACCGACCCCCAATACTCCTCGGATTGGGGATGGACGGCTGGCTCGCCGTAGACCTCGCTGGTCGAAGCCAGGATGAAACGCGCCCCATGGGCTTCGGCCAACTCGAGTCCGAGGCGGGTCCCCTCGCTGCCCACGGCCAAGGTCTGGAGCGGCAGAGCCAGGTAGTCGGGAGGGGAAGCGGGGCTGGCCATGTGAAAGACGCCGGTGACCGGCCCCTCGACGGGAATCGATACCGAGACGTCCGACTCGACCAGAGTGAAGGCGGCGTGGCCCGACAGATGGGCCACGTTGGACCGGCGACCGGTGGAGAAATCGTCCACGCAGACCACCTCCTCGCCCCGCGCCAACAGCTGATCGCAGAGATGGGATCCGAGGAACCCGCCGCCGCCGAGGACCACCGTACGCCGGCTCATCGGCGCCCGATACCCGTGTACTCGAAGCCGATACGGCGGAGTTGGGCCGGGTCGAGGAGGTTGCGGGCGTCCACCACCACCGGTTTCCTCATGCTGGCGTACACCCGGGCGAAGTCCAACCACCGGAATTCGTCCCACTCGGTCAACACGATGGCGGCGGCGGCACCGTCGCAGGCGGCATAGACGTCGGGGTAGGCGTGGACCAGAGTGCCGAGGTCGCCCCCCGAGGCGGCCGAGGCAACGGCCGACAACCCCTCGACGGGAACCGACTTGTGGCCTCCTGGGACGGGGATGGTGGGATCGAAGGCCTGCACCACCGCCCCTCCGTCGACCAGGCGTTTTACCACTTCGACGGCCGGCGAATTGCGGAGGTCGTCGGTGCCCGCCTTGAAGGTGAGCCCCCAGGCGGCGATGACCGAGCCCTCCAGGTTGCCGCCGACGGCACGAGACACCTTGTCGACCACCCGGACGAACTGCTCGTCATTGGTGGCGATGGCCCCCCGCAAGAAGGAGAAGTCGTAACCGGACTGCTCGGCGATGTGGACCAACGCCCGGGTGTCCTTGGGCAGACAGCTCCCGCCCCACCCCGGTCCGGGTCTCAGGTATTCGAACCCGATGCGCTTGTCGTAGCCCAGTCCCAGGATGACGTCGCGCACATCGGCACCCACGGCCTCGCACAGACCGGCGACGGCGTTGATGAAGCTGAGCTTGGTGGCCAGAAAGGCGTTGGAGGCGTACTTGATGGTTTCGGCGGTGGCGGCGTCCGTGATGAGCAGCGGGGCGTGGGTGCCGGCGAACAGATCGCCCACCCTGGCCGCCGCCGACTGGTCGTCGGCCCCGACCACGATGCGCTCGGGATGCAGGCTGTCGGGGACAGCCGTTCCCTCCCGTAGGAACTCCGGGTTGGAGACCACGGAGACGTCGTGACGGCCGAGCACCCGTTCGACCACCAGGGTCGACCCGACCGGCACGGTCGACTTGTTGACGATGATGGTCCCGGGCCGCAGATGGGGACCGATCTCCTCGGCCACCGACTCGACGAAGGACAGGTCGGCTGACCCGTCTTCGTCCTGGGGGGTGGGCACGCACAGGAATACGAACTCGGCACCGGCCACCGCCGCCGTGGCTCCCACCACGAAGCGAAGCCGTCCGGCTCTCTGGCCCTCCTGGACCAGCTCCTCGAGGTGGTCCTCGACGATGGGGACCCGGCCCTCCTCGAGCATGGCCACTTTGACCGGGTCGCTGTCCCCGCAGGTCACCCGGTGGCCCAGGTGAGCCAGGGTGGCGGCGGTGGGAATTCCCACGTAACCGACGCCGATGACGGCCACGGTATGCCCCCCGCCATGGGGTGGGACGCGCCCGGCCTCTCCACCGGGGCCCACATCGGTGCCCGGTGGCGCCGCATCGCCCCCGTCCCGTGAGCCGGGCGTGCCTCCCGATTCGGCCAATGACCTTGAATTTCCAGATATCACCGATCGGCACCCGTCATGTCTGTGATTCCCTCCCGGGCACTTCCCGGCACTTCCGTTGTCGGCCCATTCTCACCTGTTCTGAAGGTCCTCCGTGCATATTGAGCGAGTTCCTGACCTGGTCGGGACAGTGGCCCCGCCGGCTCGTGCGGGGGAGGCGGGCCGGTCCAGGGTCCCTCCGACCGACGACGATCAGGTGACAGGGGCCAGAAACCCGACCAGGCGGGCCAGAGCGTCGGTCCAAACCGGTAGGAGAGGGATACCGGACAGCCGCAGGGCGGCGTTGTCCAGCCGCGAGTTGGCCGGTCGGGGTGCCGGGCGCGGCGGGTCGAGATCCGACGTGGCGATGGGCTCCACCCGTCGGGGGTCGAGCCCGGCGGCAGCCAGCGTGGCCCGGGCGAAACCGAACCAGCTGGTCTCCCCCTGATTGGTCACGTGGAACAGGCCCGGACGGCGGTCGAGGGCCAGGCGGACCACGGCTCGGGCCAGGTCGGCGGTGAAGGTGGGGCAGCCGTGCTGGTCGTCGACGAACCGGAGGGTGCTGTCGGGATCACCGGCGGCCAGCCGGAGCACCGTCTTGACCATGTTGGCACCGTGGGCACCGCTCACCCAGGCCGTCCGCACGATGGTGGCGGCCGGGCCGGCTACGGCCGACACCTCGATCTCACCACCGAGCTTGCTGCGTCCGTAGACCGAGCGCGGTCCGGGTGCGTCCCATTCGACATAGGGGCGGTCCAGGGTGCCGTCGAACACGTAGTCGGTCGAGATGTAGACCAGGTGGGCACCCACGTCGGTGGCCGCCTCGGCCACGTTGCGGGTACCCAGGGCGTTGACGGCGAAGGCGGTGTCAGGATCGGATTCGCAGGCGTCGACGGCGGTGTAGGCCCCGCCGTGCAGGACGATGTCGGGCCGGAAGGCCTCGGCCGCGGCCCGTACCGCGGTGCGGTCGGTGACGTCGAGCGTGTCGATGTCGGTGGAGAGGACCTCGAAAGTGGTGGTGGCCACCCCGGGAAGGATGCGACTGGCCCCGGGCCGGGCCGGGCTCTCACCCCCGTCCGGGACGGAGCCGGCCAGAACGTCGGCCAGGTCGCGACCCAGTTGCCCGTTCCCCCCGGTCAGGAGGACCCGCAGGGGCGTGTTCACTGCCTGCCGGTGTCGTCCGGCGGCGGATCGGTCTTCCAGTCCTCCTCCACCACCGGTGCCCGGTCGAGCAGCGGCTCCCACCAGCTGCGGTTGGCCGCATACCACGCCACCGTCTCGGCCAGCCCCCGATCGAAGGGCACGGTGGGCTCCCAACCCAACAGCTTGCGGATCTTGGAGGAGTCCAGCAGGTAGCGCCGGTCGTGACTGGGACGGTCGGGCACGATCTCCTTGAGCGAAGAGGGGCGCCCGGTGGCGTCGAGAACGGCGTCGGCGATCTCCTCGATGCTCGCCTCCACGCCGCTACCCACGTTGTAGGTCTCCCCCACCTCGCCGTGGTGGAGAACCAGATCGACGGCACGGCAGTGATCGTCGACGTGCAGCCACTCCCGGCGGTTCTGGGTGGAGGCGTAGAGAGGCAGGGGCAGGTCGTCGAGGGCCTTGGCCGTAAACAGCGGAATGACCTTTTCGGGGAATTGGTAGGGGCCGTAGTTATTGCAGCAATTGGTGATGGTGGCCGGTAGGCCAAAAGTCTCGACGTAGGCGCGTACGGCGTGGTCGGCACCGGCTTTGGAGGCGTTGTACGGGGTGCGGGGACGGTACGGCGTCTCCTCGGTGAAGACCTCGTCCGAGTCGAGAGGCAGATCCCCGTAGACCTCGCAGGTGGAGATGTGGTGGAACCGGGAGACACCGTGGCGACGGGCCGCCTCGGCCAGTGTCTGGGTGCCGAGGACGTTGGTACGGAAGAAGCGGGCCGGATCGAGGATGGCCAGGCTGTTGTGCGATTCGGCGGCGAAGTTGACGATGACGTCGGTCTGATGACGGGCCAGCGTGGCCGATACGCCCTCCAGATCCCCGATGTCGCCCTGCACGAACTCGATCCTGTCCTCGACGTCGGCCAGGTTGGGTCGGTTTCCGGCGTAGGTGAGCACGTCGAAGGCCAGCACGTCGTCGTCAGGGTGGTTGGTCACCCAGTAACGGACGAAGTTCGATCCGATGAAGCCGGCCCCACCGGTGACGAGTAGTCGCATGGTCGGGGATGATACTCATGGCCGAACGGGCCCAGGACCAGCTCAGGCTGGGGGCCGGACATGGACGACGTCGCCGGCGACCACTGTCCGCGGCATTCCGCCCACGTCCACGGTCAGATGGCCGTCCGGGGTGATCCCGGTGGCCGTGCCCACGAAGGACTCGCCGGCCAGCTCGACCCGCACCCGGGTGCCCACGGTGGTGCAGCGGGCCACCAGATCGGCCGCCTGCCGGGCCTGACCGAGCTCGCTGCCCAGGTCAGCCACCCGAGGCTCCAAACAGGCCAGCAAGGAGTCGAGAAGGGCGGCGGTGTCGATGGCATGACCGGTCTGTTGGCCCAGCGACGTCGCCGTGCCCACCAGTTCGGGGGCCAGATCGGCATCCTGTGCCGGCCAGTTGGCGTTGATCCCGATGCCCACCACCATGGGTGGGAAGGACCCCGAAGCCGAGGAGGGGGATACGTCGGCCTCGGCCAGCACGCCGGCCACCTTTCTGCCGTCGGCGGCCAGAAGGTCGTTGGGCCACTTGATCCCCACCTCCACGCCGGCCACGGCCCACACGGCCTCGGCGGCGGCCAGGGCGACCACCGAGGCGCCCAGTTGGGCCTGCTGGGGCGCCAGTGGGGGCCGGAGAAGGACCGACACCAACAGGTTGGCCCCCGGAGCAGCCTCCCAGCGCCGGCCCAGCCGACCGCGTCCCGCTGTCTGGTGGTCGGCCACCGCCACCACCCCTTCGTGAGCGCCCGCCCGGGCCTCTTCCAGCAGGTACCGGTTGGTCGAGTCGATGGTGGCGAACCGCCGGACATCGGTGAAGCGGGTGCCCGGCATGGCACACACCCTACGGGCCGTGACAGTGTTGTAGCCGCCCCGGGGTGGTGTGCCCACCGCCCCCTCCGACCGTTCCATTCGAAAGGCGCAGCGTGCTGAAGAAGGTCCTCATCGCCAACCGGGGGGAGATCGCCGTCCGGGTGATCCGCACCTGTCGAGAGCTCGGTGTGGCCACGGTGGCCGTGTACTCCGACCTCGACCGGGAAGCGCTCCACGTCCGTCTGGCCGACGAGGCCTATGCCCTCGGGGGTCAGACGGCGGCCGAAAGCTATCTCAACACCGAAGCGATGCTGGGCGTGATCGCCGACAGTGGTGCCGACGCCGTCCATCCCGGCTATGGCTTCTTCTCCGAGAACACCGACTTCGCCCGGGCCATCACCGAACAGGGAGTGACCTTCATCGGTCCCCCACCGGAGGCCATCGAGGTCATGGGGGACAAGATCAGCTCCCGCCACGCCGCCGAACGGGTGGGTGTCTCCGGCGTGCCGGGACGATCCGAAGTCCTCACCTCGGCCAGCGAGGTGGTGGCCTTCGGGAACGAGTTCGGCTGGCCGGTGGCCATAAAGGCGGCCTACGGCGGTGGCGGTCGGGGCATGAAGGTGGTCGACAATCCGGAGGCGGCGGCCGAGGCCCTCGAGTCGGCCATGCGCGAATCGGCCGCTTACTTCGGCCGCGACGAGTGCTACGTCGAGCGCTATCTGGCCTGGCCGCGCCACGTGGAAATGCAGATCATCGCCGACACCCACGGCAACACGGTGTGGCTGGGCGAGCGCGACTGCTCAGCCCAGCGGCGTCACCAGAAGCTGGTGGAGGAGAGCCCGGCCCCCAACTTTCCCGATGACGTCCGTCAGGCCATGGGCCAGGCTTCGGTGAAGGTGGCCGAGGCCTGCGGCTACGTCAACGCCGGCACGGTCGAGTTCCTCTACCAGGACGGCGAATTCTTCTTCCTGGAGATGAACACCCGACTGCAGGTCGAGCACCCGGTCACCGAGTTGGTCACCGGCCTCGATCTGGTCGAATGGCAGTTACGGGTGGCGTCGGGCGAGCCGTTGGGCTTCGCCCAGGCCGACGTCAAAAGGGACGGTCACGCCATCGAGGTCCGCATCAATGCCGAGGATCCGGCCGGGGGCGCCTTTCTTCCCTCGCCCGGCACCATCACCCGATTCATCCAGCCGGGCGGACCCGGGGTCCGCCTCGACGCCGGCTACGGGGCCGGGGACACGGTCAGCCAGTTCTACGACAACCTGGTGGCCAAGCTGGTGGTGTGGGGCCACGACCGCGAGGCGGCCCGCCGGCGCATGCTGCGGGCCATCGCCGAAACCGAGATACAAGGGGTCGCTACCACCCTCCCGGCCGACGTGGCCATTTTGTCCCACCCCGACTTCGCCGCCGGCGAGCACTCGACCAACTGGGTGGAACAGACCCTCGACCTGAGTGACGTGACCTCCGCTGCCGGGGACCTCGATGCACTACCGGCCGGAGCCGCCGCCGACGGAGCCGAGTCGGCACCGCGCGTTCTGCGCGACGTGACGGCCGAGGTCGACGGACGCCGGTACCAGGTCAAGTTGTGGGTCCCCGACCTGGGCGAGGCGGTGGTGGCTACCGGTACGGCCCATGCCGGTAGGACCGGGGGCAAGCGGCCCAAAGCGGCGGCGGCGGGCGCGGCCGGCACCAACACGGTGGCCGTACCCATGCAGGGCACCATCGTCAAGGTCCTGGTGGCGGCGGGTGACGCCGTGGAGATCGGTCAGACCATCTGCGTGCTCGAAGCCATGAAAATGGAGAACAACGTCAACGCCGAGCGGGACGGCACCATCACCGAGGTCCGGGTCCAGGCGGGCGACTCGGTCGGCCCCGGCGACATCATCGCCGTCATCGACTAGAGAGGGCACCACGGCCATGGCCGAGCTTCGACATGCACATGGTGACGGGCCGCAGGGGGGCGGCGGGGATGCCCCCGCCCCGGCCGCCCGGGAGGAGCACGCCCTCAAGGAACAGGCCCGCATGGTCATCGATGGTGAGCGGAACCGACTGGTCACACTCAGCCACACCATTCACGACCACCCCGAGACCGCATTCGAGGAGGACCGGGCCGCGGCCTGGACGGCCGACTCACTGGCCGACAGCGGCTTCACCGTCACCCGGGGAGTGGCGGGCCTCGACACCGCCTTCAGCGCCCAATCCGGGTCGGGCCCCCTGGTGGTGGCGGTGTGTGCCGAGTACGACGCCCTGCCCGGCGTGGGTCACGCCTGCGGGCACAACATCATCGCCGCCTCGGCCGTGGGGGCCGGTCTGGGGCTGGCCGGTGTGGCCGATGAACTCGGGATCACCGTGCGGGTGCTGGGCACCCCGGCTGAGGAGGGCGGCGGCGGCAAGATCATGATGATCGAACAGGGGCTGTTCGACGACGTGCACGCGGCCATGATGATCCACCCCTGGCCGGCCGACCGACTAGCGGGGATCTGTCTGGCCGTGTCCCATTTCGACGTGACCTTTGTCGGCAAGAGCGCCCACGCCTCGGCCGCCCCCTGGGAAGGCATCAACGCCGGCGACGCCATGACCATCGCCCAGGTGGCCCTGGGCCTTCTCCGTCAGCAGCTCCGCCCCGGCGACCAGGTACACGGCATCGTCACCCAGGGAGGCCAGGCCGCCAACATCATCCCGGAATCGGTGACCGGGCGGTTCATGTGCCGGTCCACCTCCATCGGCGGGCTCGAGGCCCTCGAGCCCCGGGTCATGGCCTGCTTCGCCGCCGGAGCCCAGGCCACCGGTTGTACCGTCACCACCGAGGCGCTGTCGCCGGTCTACTCCCACATGGAGAGCGACCTCGAGCTCCTGGCCCTCTACCGGGCCAATGCCGAGGCTCTCGGTCGGGAGTTCACCCTCGACGACGAAGAGGCACCGATGCCCACCTTCTCCACCGACATGGCCAACGTCTCGTTGGCCGTCCCCACCATCCATCCCCTGGTGGGCATCGAAACCGCCGGCGCCGTCAACCATCAACCGGAATTTGCGGCCGCCTGCATCACCCCTTCGGCCGACGCCGCCCTCCGGGACGGGGCGGTGTCCATGGCCTGGACGGTCATCGACGCGGCGCGGTCGGGTCCGGTGCGGGAACGGTTGTTGGCCGGGCGGCCGGGCTGAGCAGGACGTGGGCGGCCCGGTGAGTACCGGCCTCCACCCCTCCTACCCGCTGCGGACCGAGCGCCTCCTGCTCCGGCCCTGGCGGGCCGACGAACTGCCCACCTACCACCGCCTCCGCGGCGACCCCGGCGTGGTCCGGTTCCTGTACGACGAACCGGTCGATCGGGACGGGGCCCGCGCCAAGCTGGCCTCCCTCCGCTCCGAACTCACCGCACCGGGCCATTGGGCCAACCTGGCCGTGGAAGTGGCCGGCTCTGGCCAGATCGCCGGTGACGTGGGGATCGCCTGGATCAGCGATGTCCACCGTCAGGCCGACATCGGCTACACCTTCCTGCCCGAGCACCGGCGCCACGGCTATGCCACCGAGGCGGCAGCGGCCATGGTCGACCTGGCCTTCACCGAACTGGCCGCCCACCGGGTGTGCGGCCGGATCGACGCCCGCAACACCGCCTCGGCCCGGGTCCTCGAACGCCTGGGCATGCGCCACGAGGCCCACTTCGTCCAGAACGAATGGGTCAAAGGCGAATGGGCCGACGAGGTGGTCTACGCCGTACTGGCCGAGGAGTGGGCCGAACTCCGGGCGCCGTCCTAACCGCGGCCCGGAAGTCGCACCCGAGTGTCGGTCGGGCCCCCGGCCGGTCGCTCAGCCGTTGGGGTGGAACTCGCCGAACACGCCGCGCAGGACATCGGACACCTCGCCCAGAGTGGCCATGCGGGCCAGGGCGATCTTCATGGGCTCGAGCAGGTTCTGGGTGCCTCGGGCGGCAGCCTCCACGTCGGCCAGGGCGGCGTCGACCGCGTCCTGTTGACGTTCGCTCTTGACCCGGCTTACCCGGGCCACCTGTGACCGCTGGAGTTCGGCGTCGATGGGAAAGACCTCGGTCGGCTCGAGTTCCTCGTCGACGAACCGGTTCACCCCCACCACCACCTTTTCCTCGGAGTCGATGGCCTTGGCGTAGGCGTAAGCGGCCTGTTCGATCTCCTGCTGCATGAACTGGGCCTCGATGGCGTCGACGGCTCCGCCCATGGCGTCGATGCGCTCGAGGTACTCCCACGCCCCCTTCTCGACCTCATCGGTCAGCGACTCGACGAACCACGAGCCGGCCAGGGGATCGACGGTGTCGGCCACGCCGGACTCGTAGCCCACGATCTGTTGGGTGCGGAGGGCCACCTTGGCCGCCCGTTCGGTGGGCAATCCCAGGGCTTCGTCGAAGCCGTTGGTATGGAGGCTCTGGGTGCCACCGAGCACGGCGGCCATGGCCTGAACAGTCACCCGCACGATGTTGTTCTCGGGCTGCTGGGCGGTGAGGGTGGAGCCGCCCGTTTGGGTGTGGAACCGGAGGAGGGTGGAGCGCTTGTCCTTGGCCCCGAAGCGCTCGGTCATGATCTTGGCCCACATCCGGCGGGAGGCCCGGAACTTGGCCACCTCCTCGAACAGGTTGTTGTGGGCGTTCCAGAAGAAGCTGAGCCGGGGGGCGAATGAATCGACATCGAGACCGGCGGCCAGGGCCGCCTCCACGTAGGCGATCCCGTTGGCGATGGTGAAGGCGATCTCCTGTACGGCCGTCGAGCCCGCCTCGCGGATGTGGTACCCGGAGATGGAGATGGTGTTCCACGCCGGCAGGTGCTCGGCGCAGTAGGAGAAGGTGTCGGTGACCAGGCGCATGGACGGGCGGGGCGGGTAGATGTAGGTCCCCCGGGCGATGTACTCCTTCAGGATGTCGTTCTGGATGGTGCCGCCGAGTTGGGCCGGGTCCACGCCGTTCTCTTCGGCCACCAGTTGGTAGAAGAGCAGGAGTATGGCGGCGGTGGCGTTGATGGTCATCGACGTGGTGACTTTGTCGAGGGGAAGGTCGGCCAGGAGAAGGCGCATGTCGGCCAGCGAGTCGATAGCCACCCCCACCTTGCCCACCTCCCCCTCTGAGCGCGGGTGGTCCGAGTCGTAGCCCATCTGGGTGGGTAGATCGAAGGCGCAGGAGAGTCCGGTCTGGCCGGCGCCCAACAGGAACTTGAACCGCTGATTGGTCGACTCGGCCGTCCCGAAGCCGGCGTACTGGCGCATGGTCCACAGCCGGCCCCGGTACATGTCGCCCCGGACGCCCCGGGTGAAGGGATACTGGCCGGGCTGTCCGAGCTGGGTGTCGGGGTCCCAGCCGTCGAGGTCGTCCGGCCCGTAGACGGGCCGGATCACGATCCCCGAATCGGTGGTCCTGATCGGCTCGGGTTCGGACGACGGGTTCTTCGGTGCCATGCCCACCAGGTTAGGTTGTCCGACGCCTCGTGGACCGTGGCCAGCTGGGACCGACCCGCCGGGGCCAGCTGTGACTCAGGCGCCGGCCGGGGCGGTGGCGTGGGGCATACACAGATCGTCGTACTCGGCGATGACGATGGGAGCGGCGTTGGGGCCACAGGCCGGGCACTCGGGGTCGCGGTGCACCTTGAAAGTGCGGAAGCTCTCCTCGAGGGCGTCGTAGGCCAGCAGCCGACCTTCGAGCGTCTCGCCCACTCCGAGCAGGATCTTGATGGCCTCGACGGCCTGGATGGAGCCGATGATTCCCGGAAGCACGCCCAGGACGCCGGCCTCGGAGCAACTGGGTGCCAGCTCAGCCGGCGGGGGCTCGGGGATCATGCAGCGGTAGCACGGCCCCACGAAGGGATGGAACACGGTGGCCTGACCCTCGAAGCGGAAGATCGATCCGTGCACGACCGGGATCCGCTTCAGCAGTGAGGCGTCGTTGACCAAATACCGGGTGGGGAAGTTGTCGGTACCGTCGACGATCACGTCGTAGCCGTCGATGATGTCGAGGATGTTGTCGGCCCCCAGCCGGACGTCGTAGGTGACCACGTTGACGTCGGGGTTGATGAGAGTCAGGGTCTTCTTGGCCGAGTCGACCTTCCGTTCCCCGATCCGGTCGGTGTTGTGGAGGATCTGGCGCTGGAGGTTGGAGGCGTCCACCACGTCCATGTCGATGATGCCGATGGTGCCCACCCCGGCGGCGGCCAGATAGAGGGCGGCCGGCGAACCCAATCCACCGGCGCCCAACAGGAGCACCTTCGAATCGAGCAGTTTGATCTGTCCGGTCTCACCCACCTCGGGCAACAGCAGATGGCGTTGGTAGCGGTTGCGCTGCTCGCCGGTGAGGGAACGGGGAGCCGACCACGCACGGCCCTCGTCCTTCCATCGGTTGAAGCCACCCACCACCGAGGCCACGTCCGAGTAGCCCAGTTCCTGGAGGGTCTGAGCGGCGAAGGCGGAACGGGTTCCGCCGGCGCAGTAGATGACCACGTGGCTGGATTTGTCGGGGATGCGCCCCTCCACCGAGGTCTCGAGAGTGCCCCGGGGAATGTGCACCGCATCGGGCAGCGCCCCCTGCTCGTACTCGTCGGGCTCCCGGACGTCGAGCACCACCGCGCCGCCGGCGGCGATCTCCTGTTCGGCCTCTGCCGGCTCGACCTCACGGATGGCCGCCTTGGCCGAGGCCAGCATCTCTCTGAAGGTGGGCATGACGATCACGATCCTTCTACGACGGCGCCTTCCGGCCTGTCCGGTTTCGGCGCACTGCCTACGTGAGGTGAAACGCTACCAGCGGGGTCAACATTCCCAGTGGGGCCCGGACTCCCGGGGTGGGGTCCAGATGGGTGGTTCGGCCCCGGGGCGGGGATGGTCCCCGTCGACGGAGACACCGACGGCGCCGATAGCCTGCCGGCAACATCGGAGGAGAGGGAGCAGCGGTGGAACTGACCGAGGCGGTGCGTCGTCGCCACATGACCCGCAACTTCAGCGGGCGGCCGCTGCCCGACGGGCTGGTCGACCACTTGCTGACCGGAGCCTTGCGGGCACCCTCGGCCGGCCACACCCAAGGGCGGGAGTTCGTGGTGTTGACCGGTCCCGACCAGACCAGGTGCTACTGGGAGGCCGCCACCGACGAAGCCTGGCGGGCCCGCTCCCGCCGGTTCGCCGGGCTGTCCCGGGCCCCGGTCATCGTGCTGCCTCTGGCCGATCCCGACGCCTACGCCACCCGTTACCGGGAGTCGGACAAGACCGGCTCCGGAAATGCCGATGTCGAATGGGTGGTCCCCTTCTGGTGGGTGGACCTGGCTTTTTCCACCATGACCCTGCTGCTCGGGGCAGCCGACAACGGGCTGGGCGCCGCTTTTCTGGGTAACTTCCGGGGCGAAGGCGAACTGCTCACCGCCCTCGGGGCTCCCGGCCACCTACGGTGGCTGGGAGCGGTTCTGCTGGGTGAGGCCATGACACCGGACCCGCCCTCGTCCTCGGCCGGCCGCCGCCGCCGCACTCTCGAGGAAAGCGTGCACCGAGGCCGCTGGTGAAGGACTTGCAACCGGCAGTTGCAAGTTCGGGCCGGCTGACCCATACTGGTGGCTGGGCGGCGGAACCCACGAAGTCGATGGCCATGCGCTGGAGCCCGGTTCTCCGGTTCCTCCAGGCGTGGCACATCGGCGAAACCGCCTGTCCGGTCGGTCCCCCACCCGTGTGGCCGCCCTACCCGATGCCGGCGGCTCTCAGCCTGCCGTCCCCCCGGCCTTGGGCTTGGCCTCCGGGCGCCAGTCGGGGTCGAACTCGAAGAACTTCTCGACGAGACCTTCGAAGGCCACTCCGAAGAGCGTCCACTCCTGCTCGGTGCCGCCGGAGCCGGTGGAACGGAAGATGGGCTTCATCATCGAATCGTCGATGCGATCCCGGAGTCCGAATCCCTGCGCCAACGAATCGGCCGCGATGACGAAATCGCGGAGTACGAATTCCTCGCGGAGCCGAAAGCCGAGGAATGAGGACATGATGGCGTAGGCCGCCTCAACCCGGGCCGTGAAGGCGTCATATCCCGTCCGCAGAGCGACCTCGACCCTCTTGCGGTGGTCGAGCCGTTCGCCGGAGACGGCCAACGACCACACCCCGATCAGCAGGGGCCAGTCGACCGATTGGCGGAGGGCCTGGGCGTTGAGTTGGCCGGCCAGCCGGCAGATCTCGCGCAGGGAAGCCGACCGCGATGCCGGCGTGGAAACATCGAAAGCGGCCATGGCCCGCCTGGCCGTCTCCACCGCGTCGTCGATCTGGTTGTCATTCTGGCCGAGAGCGATGGACACCAATAGGTCGGATTGGAACTCCGCCTGGTTCTCCCATGCCCGTTGTATGACCGAGGCATTGGTGAGCCGGATCCCCGTGTCCTTTTCCAGTCGGTCGAACACCCGCTTGAAGGTGATGGCCTCGGCGCCCGTCCCCAAACCCTCGTCACGGAGGATGCTCCGTCCGGTCACAAGGAGCATCTGGCGGATTTCCCTGCGGGTGCGCCGCGGGCGTCTCGAATTCACTGTGTCAGTCCCTTCCACAGGAACAGATGGTTTTCGGAGCGCTTTCACACCTATCTTCGACCACCGCACCACCATTTACAACGAAGCTAGTCAGACGGTAGTCCGCCAACGACGCAATGGTGCCAACTGCCCGGCAAGGTCACCGAGAGGTGGCCCCCCGAGGATGGCCGGACCGATCCGGCGTCGACCCGCACAGGGGAGCGCCCCGTCCCTTGGAGGTCCTCGTGCACACCGCCACCGTCGCCACACCAACCAGCGTCGTGCCGGCTCGGCGCCGCCCCATCCCGACCCTCGGACCGGAAGACCGTCTGCGGGTGGTCGCCTGGCTGGATCCGGTGGCTGACCCCCACGGCGTCCACCCCTGCTCCCGCTACGTCGAGCTCTACTGGTTGGGGGTCATCGGCCCGTCGACGGCGTGGCTCCTGCGGCGCCTTTCCTACGGGCTCGAAGTCCATCCCGACGGATTCGACCTCCATCTCGTCGACACCGCCCGTTCGTTGGGTCTGGGCGAGAGGATGGGCAAGAACTCGCCATTCCGACGTGCGCTCCAACGCCTGTGCACCTTCGAGCTGGCCCGACCCTGGGGGCCGGGTGGACTGGCCGTCCGGATCCACGTCCCGCCGCTGCCCCTCCGCCATCTGAGTCGCCTCCCCGACTCCCTTCAAGCCAGCCACCGGCGCTGGATGGTCGAGCACCAACTGCCCGAGCCCGAGCAGATGCGGCGGCGGGCCCAGCGATTGGCGGCCGGGCTGGCCTCGGCGGGAAAGGACCGGAGCGCCATCGAACGCCAACTCGGGGCCTGGCACTTCCATCCGGCGGTGGCCTACGGCGCGGCCCGACAGGCCGTTGCCGCCCCGCCTCAGCCCGGATCGTCCTCGTGACCGGCCGGGGTGAGCCCCCAGTAGGCGCCGCTGGGTTCGATCTCGCCGGTCACCACCTTGTCGATGACAGCACAGATGGGAAGGTCGAGACCGAGCCTCTCGGCCAGCTCGAGGGCGACCGTGGCCGTCTTCACCCCTTCGGCCACCATGCGCATGTCGGCCAGGATGTCGGCGAGCCGACGCCCCTGGCCCAGCTGCTGGCCCACGGCGCGGTTGCGGCTGTGGGGGCTCATGCAGGTGACGATGAGATCACCCATGCCGGCCAGTCCGGCGAACGTGACCGGCTGGGCCCCCATGGCCACGCCCAACCGGGTCAGCTCGGCCAGGCCCCGCGACATGACGGCGGCACGGGTGTTGTCCCCCACCCCCAGGCCTTCGCCGATACCGGCGGCGATGGCGATCACGTTCTTGAGGGCACCGCCCATCTCGCACCCGGTCACGTCGTCGTTGACGTAGACCCGGAAGAGGCCGCGGGTGAAGACCTTCTGGATGGCGCCGGCCACCTCGAGGTCCTCGGTGGCCACCACGGCGGCAGCTGCCTTCCCCTCCATGATCTCGTGGGCGATATTGGGCCCGGTAAGGGCAGCCACCGGATGGCCGGGGGCCACCTGTCGGATCACTTCGGTCATCCGCAGGTGTGAACCCTTCTCGAGACCTTTGGACAAGCTGACCACCGGGATCCACGGCCGCATGCAGGTGGCCGCCTGCTCCACCACGGCGCGGAATCCGGACGTGGGCACCCCCACCACCACCAGGTCGGCCCGACAGGTGGCCTCTTCCAGATCGGCGGTGGCCGAAAGTGCGGACGGCAGCGGGAAGCCGGGGAGGTAGGGCTCGTTGGCGTGCTCGGTGTTGACCGCCTTGGCCACGTCGGGGTCGCGGGCCCACAGCACGGTGTCGTGGCGGGGGGCCACCAGCGAGGCCACCGTCGTCCCCCACGAACCGGCCCCCAGGACGGCGATCCTCACAGGACGAACGTACCCCAGTACGGACGGCCACGGCGGGGAAGGCCCGGACCGGAGAGGAGCCTCCGGGCGGGCGGTCCGGCCCTCCTGGCCGTCAGCCGGTCACAATCCGCGGGCGGTCCGGCTCACCGACGGTCAACCCTCCCGACGGTCAGCATCCCGACGGTCAGCATCCCGACGGTCAGCCATCCCGTCCGCCCATGGCCGCCAAGGTGGAGGCGAACGACTCCGACAGGGCCAGAGCGACCAGGGTACGGACACCGAAACCAGTTCCACCCTTGGTCTGGTACCGGCTGTTCTCATCGGAGCGGCTGGGCCCGGCGATGTCCAGATGGGCCCAGGGCACGTCGGCCACGAACTCGCGTAGGAGCATGGCCGCGGCGATGCTGCCCGCTTCGCCGGCCCGCCCCATGTTGCGCATGTCGGCCACGTCGGAGTCGATGTGCGATCGGTAATCGTCGGGCAGGGGCAGGGGCCACAGCGGTTCCCCCGCTTGTTGACCGGCCGCCCGGACCGCCTCGATGAGGGTGTCGTCGTTCCCGAACAGACCGGCGATCTCCTTGCCCAGGGCCACGATGGCGGCGCCGGTCAGCGTGGCCAGGTCGATGATGGCATCGGGCTGGGCCTCGGTGGCCAGTGTCAGGCCGTCGGCCAGGACCAGACGGCCCTCCGCATCGGTGTTGAGTACCTCGATGGTCTTCCCGTTCCGGGTGACAAGAACATCGCCGGGTTTGGTGGCCGACCCGCTCGGCATGTTCTCGGTGAGCGGGGCGATAGCCGTTATCCGTATGCGGGCACCCAGGGCGGCGGCGGCGTCGAAAGCACAGAACACGGCGGCGGCACCGCCCATGTCGGTCTTCATGGTCTCCATGCCGGTCGCCGTCTTGAGGGAGAGACCACCCGAATCGAAGGTGATCCCCTTTCCCACCAGAGCCAGGTGGGGCACCTGACCGCCGACCTCGATGGGGTCAGCCGGTCGGTACTCCGCCCGGACCAGACGGGGTTCCTGGGTCGATCCGCGGGCCACACCCAGCAGTCCACCCAGTCGTTCGGTCACGATGCGCGACTGGTCCCAGACTTCGATGGTCACATCGTCACGGCCGGCAAACCGCTCGACGAACAGCGAGGCGAATTGTTCGGGGGTGAGCGAGCTCGGTGGTTGGTTGACCAGGTCGCGGGCCAGGGCCACCGACGCAGCCAACCGAACGCCGCGCGCTGTACCCGCGGCGGCTGCGGCGGCGGAGGGGCCGGGGACCACAATCGTGAGTGTGTCGAGGCCGGTCGGGTGCTCGCCGGTGCGATAGGCCTCATAGCGGTAAGAGGCCAGCAGTGCGCCCTCAGCCACGGCGGCGGCCACCAACTCGACGGCCAGCGGGGTGTTTGGAACCAGGAAGGCGGCGGTGCCACTTCCGGCAGCCCGGGCGAAGGCGGCCGCCGCTCGGCGGAGCCCTTCGAGCCCGGCGTCGCCCTCCAGTGCGGTGGCGGCGCCCACACCCACCAATACGACGTCGGTGCCATCAGCCCCCCCGGGGACCCCGGTGCGGAGGCTCAGGGTCTGGCCCACTTTGCCGGTGAACCGGTGGCGGGCGCACCACGCCTCATCCAGGCGGGCGGGGACCGACTGCAATCCGGGAACGGAGCCCAGCGGGGCAGCGAATTGTGGTCCCCCGTCGCCCACCGTCACCGGCACGCCGATGACGGACAGGTCCGGTCCGAGCGCAGTCCCATCCCCGGTTTCGACGATCATGACCGTGCCCCCCTGTCCGTCCGGCGCGGAGATCGCCGAGCCAGGGGGTGGTTCTCCCCCTCGGCGGCTCGGGCCATGGCCCACAGAAGATCCGACAGCCGGTTGAGATACCGGGCCACCTCGGATCCTTCCAGAGGGTAGGACACCACCAGGCGCTCGGCCCGGCGGACGATGGTGCGGGCCAGATCCAAAGCCGCCGACATCCGGTTGCTTCCGGGCACCACGAAGTCGGTGGGCATGTCGATGTGGGCGATGAGCTCGTCGATGCGCTCCTCCAGAGCGTCGACCATGTCCGCCGTGACCAGCGTCTCCCCCGGCTTGAGCTTGGACCGCCGTTCGGCCGATGTGGCCACTTCGGCCATGAGCACGTAGAGCTCTCTCTCCAGTCCGGTAAGAAGGGCGTCCATGGGCGAGCCGGGATCAGCCTCGGCGCGGGCCAGGCCCAGGGCGGCCTGCGCTTCATCCACGGCGCCGTTGATCTGGATGCCGGCCGCGTCTTTGCGCACCCTTCCTCCGTAGAGGAGCCCGGTGGTGCCGTCGTCGCCGGTCTTGGTGTAGATCTTCACCACGCCATCATCACCGGGCCGATGCTAAACGACGGCGGCATCCCTCCGACGCCCCGGTGGGACCCCGTTTGGTGGTGCCTACGTCTCCCGCCGGTAGCCTTGAAGGGTCATGAGCGTGAAAAGCAACCCGCCTTCCTCCTATCTTCGGGCCGTCTCCGAGCGAGTGGTCATCTTCGACGGCGCCATGGGGACCAACCTGCAGCTGGCCGATCTGACGGCCGACGACTTCGGGGGCCCCGATCTCGAAGGGTGCAATGAACTGCTGGTGGTGAGCCGTCCCGAGGTGGTCGACCGTGTGCACCGGTCCTTCTTCGAGGTCGGGTGCGACGTGGTCGAGACCGACACCTTCGGCGCCTTCGCCCCCGTGTTGGCCGAGTACGGCCAGGCCCACAGGGTGGACGAGTTGAACCGGACGGCCGCCCGACTGGCCCGCCAAGCGGCCGACGACTTCGCCACCCCCGATCGGCCTCGGTGGGTGGCGGGCAGCATCGGCCCGGGCACGAAATTCCCCACCCTGGGTCAGATCCCCTATGCCGATCTGCGCCACGCCTACCAGGAGCAGGTGGCGGCCCTCATCGAGGGCGGGGTCGATCTCATCGTCATCGAAACGGTCTTCGACCTCCTGCAGGCCAAGGCAGCCATCAACGGAGCCCGACGGGCGATGAAGGCGGCCGGGCGGCACCTGCCCATCCAGACCCAGGTGACCATCGAGCTCACCGGCACCATGCTGCCTGGCACCGAGGTCGGCGCCGCCCTGGGTGCCCTCGAGGCCATGGACATCGATCTCGTCGGGCTCAACTGCGCCACCGGCCCGGCGGAAATGTTCGAACCGCTGCGCCATCTGACCGGTCACGCCCTCACGCCGGTGTCGTGCCTGCCCAACGCCGGACTGCCGTCGGTGGTGGAGGGAGCCATGCACTACGACCTCACCCCGGAGCAGTTGGCCGAATACCACCGTCAATTCGTAAGCGAGCTGGGCGTCTCGGTCGTCGGCGGGTGTTGCGGAACCACGCCGGCCCACCTGGCCGCGGTGGTGTCGGCCTGCGCCGATCTCACCCCGGCACCACGCCGTCCGGTGCCCGAGTACGGGGCCGCGTCCATCTACACCCAGGTCCCCTTCGCCCAGGACACCTCGTTCCTGGTGGTGGGCGAGCGCACCAACGCCAACGGCTCCAAGCGATTCCGCGAGGCCATGCTCGAAGCCGATTGGGACACCTGTGTGGCCATGGCGAGGGATCAGGTGGCGGAGGGCTCCCACCTCATCGACGTCTGCGTGGACTACACCGGTGCCGACGGGGTGGCCGACATGGAAGCGGTGGCATCCCGGTTCGCCACCCAGTCCACCGCCCCCCTCATGGTCGACTCCACTGAAGCACCGGTGGTGGAGACGGCGCTGTCGTGGATCGGGGGCAGGGCGGTCATCAACTCGGTCAACCTCGAAGAGGGCGACGAGCCGGGGGGACGGCTCGACTCCTTCCTCACCCTGGCCAAGGAGTACGGCGCCGCCGTCGTGTGCACCTGCATCGACACCGAGGGCCAGGCCCGCACGGCCGATTGGAAGGTACGGGCCGCCACCGCCATTCACGACATCGCCACCGAGCGTTACGGGCTGCGACCCCAGGACCTGATGTTCGACGCTCTGGCCCTGCCCTTGTCGACAGGGATGGAAGAGGGTCGGCGCGACGGGATCGAAACCCTGGAGGGCATCCGCAGGATCAAAGCGGAGTTACCCGGCGTCTTCACCATCCTGGGACTGTCCAACGTCTCTTTCGGACTCAATCCCGCCGCCCGCCAGGTCCTGAACTCGGTATTCCTCCACGAGTGCGTGCAGGCCGGGTTGGACGCCGCCATCGTCCACGCCTCGAAGATCCTCCCCTTGTCGAAGATCGACGAGCGGGCGCGGGAGATCTGTCTCGATCTCATCTACGACCGTCGGCGTGAGGGCTACGACCCGCTGAGTGAACTACTGGCCATCTTCGACGGCGTGTCCGCCGCCTCGACGTCGGCCAAGGAGGACAGGAGCGGTTGGCCGGTCGAGCGTCGGCTCGAGCACCGGATCATCGACGGCGACCGCAACGGCATCGAAGCCGATCTGGACCAGGCCATGAGCGAGGGCGCCACCCCCTTGACCATCATCAACGACCACCTGCTGGCCGGCATGAAGACGGTGGGTGAGCTGTTCGCCTCCGGCGAGATGCAGCTGCCCTTCGTTTTGGGGTCGGCCGAAACCATGAAGACGGCCGTGGCCTATCTCGAGCCCTACATGGAGAAGGCCGATCAGGGCGGTAAAGGGGTGATGGTGCTGGCCACCGTCAAAGGCGACGTGCACGACATCGGCAAGAACCTGGTCGACATCATCCTCACCAACAACGGCTACACGGTGAAGAACCTCGGTATCAAAGTGGGGATCGCCGACATGGTCAGCGCCCTGGAGGAGGCCAATGCCGACGCCATCGGCATGAGCGGGCTCTTGGTCAAGTCAACCCTGATCATGCGCGAGAACCTCGAGGAGCTCAACCGGCGCAACCTGTCCCACATACCCGTCATCCTGGGCGGCGCCGCCCTCACCCGCACCTATGTGGAGCGCGATCTCCGACAGGTCTACGACGGCCGCCTCTTCTACGGCAAGGACGCCTTCGAGGGGCTGCGGACCATGGACCGCCTGGTGGAGATCAACCGCTCGGGCGAGGACGACCCGGAGTTCGGAACCACTCTCGGAGGACGCGACCTCGGGCCTCGCAAGAGCGAGCTGCGCAAGCAAGCGGCGGCCGAGGCCCGGGCCCGGGGGGAGACCCTGCCGGCCCGCTCGCCCGAGGTGGCGACCGACAATCCCACTTTCCCGCCACCCTTTTTGGGGAGCCGGGTGGCCAAGGGCATGCCCATCGACGACGTCGCCGCCTACCTCAATGAGACAGCCCTGTTCCGCAACCAGTGGGGTTACCGACCCGAGAGCGGCGAGGATGACACCGCCTTCAAAGACCGGGTCCGGCTCCTGCTGCGCCAGCAGATGGCCACGGCCAAGGCCGGACAACTGCTCATCCCCCAGGTGGCCTGGGGGCATTTCGCGGCCAATGCCGAAGGTGACGACCTGGTGTTGTTCGAAGACGAGACCCGGAACAAGGAGGTCATGCGCTACTCCTTCCCCCGTCAGACCGAGTCGCCGTGGCTGTGCATCAGCGACTTCTTCCGGTCGGCCGACTCGGGCGAGCCCGACTGGGCCAGCTTCATGGTGGTGACCATGGGAGCCCGCTTGACCGAAGAGGCCGCCCGCCTCAAAGCGGACGACCAGTACCAGAACTACCTCTATCTGCACGGTCTGGGGGTGGAGATGGCCGAGGCTCTGGCCGAGTACTGGCACCGTCGCATTCGTGAAGAGCTCGGGTTTGCCGACCAGGACGGTCCCAACCTCACCGGTTTGTTCCATCAGAAGTACCGCGGCGGCCGCTACTCGTGGGGTTATCCGGCCTGCCCGGCCCTCGAGGACAATGCCAAGGTGGTGGATCTGCTGGGAGCTGACCGTATCGGCATCGAGGTCAGCGAGGGGTTCCAGCTCCATCCGGAACAGTCGACCACCGCCATCATCTGCCATCATCCGCAGGCCAAGTACTTCGTGACCTGACCGGCCGGCGCAGGCAGGGAGCCCGGCCCGGACCACCCGGCTGGAGCCGGGTTGAAGAAAATTCAGTGCGAAATTGACCCCTCACCAGTAAAATCGTGTGGGATGTCACCGAATGAGCCTCACGCCGTGGCGGTCCTCGCCTCCAGCTTCAGCTTCGGGAAGTTGTCGGTGGAGGAGTACGTCATCGGCGCCGCCGTGGTGATAGCGATCCTCCTGCTGATCGTCCGGTTCCACCGCACCCACGACCAGAAGCGGCGGCGGGCCGCCAGTTCGGGCTTCTACGATTTCGACGTCGCCCACTACGGCAACACGTCGCTGATGGAGAGGACCGCGTCCGTCGATGAATCGCTGGCTCCTTCTTTCGTGGCTCCCGGCCGCAAGGGTCAAAAGGCCAAGGCCACCGCGGCCAGTGGCGTGAAGGTGAAGGCGTCGACCGCTTTCGCCGACGTCGACCGGTCCCTTCCCCTTCCGGTACCCGCTTTCGACGCGGCCAAAGCGGTCGAGCACCGCCCCCCGGAAGCACTGCCTCCGATGGGGGCCGGCATCGATCTGCCTCTCCCCTCCTCACTCCCTCTCCCCTCCTCACCGGCACTCCCCCGGACACCGCCGGGGGGCGTAGGCTCGCCCTCGTCCGACGAGACAGCACTGCCCCTGCTGGTGCAGCCTCCTCCCCCTCCCGACCGTCCGGACTGATCCGGCGTTCGGCGGAGGCCGTCCCCCGGCCCTTCGACCCGAGGAGAGCCATGTTCCACGTTCGAGTGGCAAGCCACCCCGACAGCACCCAGGTAATCCTCGATCTGCTGGGCGCCTCCACCGGAGCCGTCAACGTCTTTGTCATGACCGGATCGGCCCGATTCCCCGAAGGCGACATGATCGAGTGCGACCTGGTTCCCGAGGTGGCCAACGAGATCATCCATCAATTGCGGGATCTGGGCCCACACCAGCGTGGCCCGATCACCATCGACCGATCCGATACCGCCGTGGTGCGCACCCACCGCGAGATGATCAAGCCGATGGTCAGCGATCGCGAGATCGAACCCGTCTGGGAGGTGGTTGACGCCACCATCCGGGCCAACGCCTCATATCCGTTCAGCTTCTATCTGTTGCTAGTCAGCGCCGGCATTCTGGCCGCCGCCGGCATCCTCACCAATTCGCAGATCCTGATCGTGGCGGCCATGGTGGTCGGTCCCGAGTACAACGCCATCCTCGGTGCCGCCCTCGGTATCACCCAACGCAGCCCCCGTCCGATCAAGCGAGCGCTGCTGGCGCTGGGCGCCGGGTTCGGTCTGGCTGTCGTGATCACCTTCGCGTTCTCGTTGGTCATTCGCGGCGCCGGCCTGACCCCCCGCGACTTCATCTTGGGCCTGCGTCCGGTTTCCGATCTGATCAGCCAGCCCAACGCTTTTTCCGTGGTGGTGGCGCTGGTGGCCGGCGTGGTGGGTGTGGTCTCCATCCTGGAGGCCCGGATCAACGCCCTCATCGGGGTCTTCATATCGGTCACCACCATTCCGGCGGCCGCCGCCATGGGCGTCTCGGCCGCCTACGGCCAGTGGAACGAAGCCAGGGGAGCGACAGAGCAGCTCCTCTTGAACGTGGCCATCCTGCTGGTCGTGGGAGCGGCCACACTATTCCTCCAGCGGCGCTATTGGAACCGTGCCGAGCGGCGCCACGAGATGAGGGGTGGCGGGACCACCGCCCCGGGCGTGGCCTGACCCGGCTTGGGCAAACGTTCCTGGTGAAGACTATTATCTGACACGCCAACAGATGAGGGGCATCTCATGGACGGACTTCCGCAGTTTCCCGGATGGCAACCTGCTGATGCACCGACGTCACCGGAAACGGAACGGGGCCACGGCCTGGACGGGGCTCCGGCACCACCGAGCCCGGTTCCGGACATAACCGCAGCTGTTCCCCGAACGCCGATTGCCGTTCCGGCGCTGGCAGTGGCGTCGGGACCGTTTGCCACGGAACCGGAGCCGCCGGATGGACCTTGGACTCCGCTCCGACTGAACGGGGCCGGCACATCGGATTTTGTCGCGCCGGTGGCGGCGTCCAACCACGCCCTGGGTAAGCGTTCGCTCATCGGCGCCGGGGCCACCGTGGCGACGGTGGTCGCCCTGGTCTGCGGGTTGGCCTGGCACGCCCGTACTGCGGCGCCGGCCACGCCCACCCATGTAGTCCTGCTGTCGGCCCAGACCGCTCTGGCCGACAAGACGGCCGATCTGCATCTGTCGATGTCCATCCACGTTTCCCATGACAGCACCATCACCGCGTCGGGTGGTGGGGTCGTTGATTTCTCGAACAATGCCGCCCAGTTGGACGTCCAGTACGCCGGCCTCCCCCAGTTGAGCGGAACCCAACTCCGTGAAGTGATCGTGGGTGGCAGTCTCTATGTATCGGTGCCCGGCATAGCGCAGTCCGCTCCCGGGAAGGCGTGGGTGACCACGCCACTGGGCCAGGACTCCATCACCCCGGGCAGCTCCAATCCCGGTTCCATGCTCCAGCTGTTGGCCAGCGAAGGAAACACAGTGACCGCACTGGGGCCGAGCTCCATCGGTGGCACTGCGGTCCATGGATACAACGTCGTCATCAGCGCCGCCGATCTCGGTCAGGAGCTGGGTCGACTGAACCTGCCTGCCTCGGTCGGCCAACAGATGCAGGCCCTGTTCGGCCGCGCCGGCCTCCGGATGGCCGTCTATGTCACTGACGCCACCCACGTCATCCGGGAAGTCGACTTCACCATGAACCTGAGCATCGGAGGAGCGACGGTCAGCGCCGTCGAGATCGAGGACATCACCAACTACGGAGCGCCGGTATCGATCGGTGCACCACCGGCCGACCAGGTGCTGACCCTCCAGCAGTTCGAAGCGACGGCCGCCTCGGCCGAAGGCTCGAGCTCGGGCTGACTCACGAACACCGGGACAGCCAGGTCCTTGGCTATCAATGCGTAGCGTCTCAGCCAATCGTCGGGCTGTGGGGCAATCCAGCTGGTTCCGATCTTGGGTGCGAAGCGATACCCGGAGACGACGAGTTCCCCGGAGACAGTCCACTCCGCTCCCAGGGACGCAGCCTGCCTGGTCCCTCGTTCCATCACGGCCCGGCTCTCATCGAGGTTTGGCCAGTTCGGGGGAGATGGGGAGGAGCCCGATCCGGTTCGACATCGGTCGCATCTCCCGTCGCCCCTTGACCAACGTCCTACGGCGGGCGAACTCGGCGACGCCACCCGTAGAGGGAGCCGGCGATCAGAATGAGGAGGATGCCACCGGCGCTCCAAACTGAGCCCGAGCCCCCCGAGCTTCCGTGCTCGCCTCCGGCAGGTATTCCCCCCAGGGCCTGGATCTTGACGTTCGGCTCCGTCGTAGTGGTTGTTGTACTGGCCGCGGTGTTCGGTAGTGACACCGCATGGTGCACCGGAGTGGTGGGCGTCTTTGGGATCGTCGTGGGTGATGTGGATTTGGGTGCGGTCGACTGGGGACGGCCTCCGGGAGACTCGGTTGTCCGGGTGGCTGACTGGTGGGTGGTGCCGCCCGAACTCGGACTGCTCTTTGTGGCGCTGGGGTCGCTGTCCGACGGCATCGTTGATCCCACCAGGGTGGTGGGCGGACTGAGTGTGGTTGTCGTTGGGGGTGGCGTGGCCGCACAGATATCGGCGAAGTCGGCGGCAGCATCAGGCGGCGGATCATTCGGATTCCCGCTGCCTGGGTCCTCGAATCGCCAGCCCTCTACGTCGCAGTCCTCGCCTTGGGTGTTGCAGCTGTGGACGGTGGCGCTGGCTCCGGTGTTCGAGTACTCCCAGGTGCCTGTGTCGCCGTGCCAATAGGACCAGTAAATGAATCCCTTGCCATCGGACTGTCCACAGCCGCTGCCCGGCATACCGCCGATGGAACACAGCAGCCCGCTGTTGTTGTAGCTGGGTGATTCTTCCTGCTCCTGCTGGGTGAAGAGGGCCAGGGCCTGGTACTCGTTGTCAGAGCTCGGGACTTGCACACAGGTGGCTTGGACTTTGTTGGCCCCGCCGAAGTCGACCACGAAGGCAACGCTGACGTCGGTTGCCGCTCCGGCCGCGTCCTTGAACGGCACCAGGGCAAAGGGTCCGGCCAGAGCCAGAGCGGCCGAGGCCGCTGCTACCAACATGGAGATGCGGGCAAATCGTCTCATCGGTGCTCCTTCGACGACGAGCTGGATCTCAGCGTCACTGTTCGATGACGGGCCGCAGACCAGCCGTCGACGATCTGGCGGTGAACAACGGTCTCAATGGGTGAGACGAGGTCGCAGACCGCCGACGGCTGGTTACCGATGTCGGCGCGTCAGGTGGCGATCGACAGGACCTTCCAAGCGATGTTGTCGGTGTGGGGCGACGATGCCGACCTGGTGTCGGTCACCTGGACCGTGAACGTCGAGCCTGCGGCGGAAGGCCTGCCGGTGATGGCTCCCGTCGCCTTGTGGAGCTTGAGTCCTGCGGGCAGGGACCCACTGAGCACCGTCCACGTGTAGGACGGATTGCCACCACTGGCGGTCAGGGTGGCCGAGTATGGCTGTCCCACCGTTCCGGCCGGGAGCGTCGTCGTGGTCACGGCCAGGTTGAAGGGGAGATCCACTCCGGCCAGGGCCGGTACAGCCTGATAGGTGGCCAGGGTGTTGGGTCCCGAGATGCCGGGGAAGGAAAACGCACCGGCACCACTACCCGACGTGATCTGGAACGAGTCCAGCTCAGACACCGGATTGGCGGCCTTGTGGTCGAACGCCCTGTCCGTGGGCGACTTTCCGAGGGCCAGAATGGCCTGAAGGACGAGGGCCGTCGAATCCGGGTCGGTGGATCCGGGAGCACTCACAGCATTCGGCTCATAGCCCCACCCTCCGTCACTGTCCTGGGCATGGGTGATGAACTTCAGCGCCTTGTTGGCGTCGGTGGCCCCGAGGTCGCCCTGGGCCGAGAGTCCTTCGATGGCCAGGGCGGTCGAGTTGGTGTCCGGACCTTCATAGTCAGCCGGTGAACCGTTGCAGGGATTGAAGGCGTTCTCATAGCTGGTCCAGCCACCATCAGGACACTGTTGGGCATGCAGCCACGAGTCGGCCGCACTGATCTGGGTTCCGCTGGCATCGCCGACGCCGGCCAGGGCGGCCAGGGCCAGTCCTTGTTGATACACCCCGGCCGAATAGTCATTGACCTGGTCCTCGGTCCCGAACAGGCCGGAATCGGTTCCGGAGGTCTGTTCGGTGGTGAACAGGCGAGACACCAGGTTGGTTCCTCCGAAAGAAGTCGGATCGACCCCGAGGGCATGAGCATCGAGGATCAGAAGGGCGAGCTGGGCGGGGCCGTCGGCACCGCCCTCGCTCACGTAGGCATCAACGTTGCCTTCCATGTAGGTGAGCGCCTTCTGGGCGACGGCGGGATCGACTCCTGCGCTGGCCAGGGCCAGGACGGCATTGGCCGTGGAGGACAGGTCCGCCGTGCCCGGGGTGGTGGTCGAAGGGATGTAACCCCCTGCAGTGAACTGGCCGGCCAACCAGGTCGCCCCCTGCTGGGCCGGCACGACCTGGGGGAGGGAGGGCTGCGGAGACACTGACGGAGCGGCGGCGTGAGCTGTCGCCGGTGCCGCGACGACAGCGAGCGCCAGGCAGACCCCGAGGGTGGCTGACGCAAGGATGCGCTTGGTGGACATGGGAGGATTCCTCACTTCCGGGCAACGACCCGGAAGTCTCCCCATCCACACGGACGCCGAGACTGACCGAGTCCTTGCCGCATTTCTCGACGGATAGGGACTCAATGAGCAGAACGGCGGTATCCCGACTCGTGACGTGAGCGATGCTCCATCACCTACGGTTGCGGACCAGCGCCGGACTTTGACCGGCTTCCCCAACGAACTGCTTGGTACTGCGTTCGGCAAGATACCAGATTCGATCTGTCCGTGCCCTGATCCATTTGTGGGGTTCGGCCATCCCCGCCAAAACACTCGCAAGCGATCCGCTCCTGCGAGAGCGATGCCCTAGAGGGCCAGAGTCGCTCCCCCGTCGACCACCACGGCAGCACCGTTGACGAAGGCGGCCTGTCGCGAACACAGGAAGGCCACCACGCTGCCGAAGTCGGCGGGATCCCCCATCACGTCGGCTCCTCCGAGCTCCCGCATCCGGTCGGTGCCATGGGGTCCTGGACAGACCAGGTTGAGGGTGATGCCACTGCCTTCGGAGGCCAGGTCCTGAGCCGCCGTTTTGGACCATGCCCACAATCCGGCCCGGGCCGTGTTGGACAGGGCCAGGGTGGGGATGGGCTGGACGACCGAGAACGAGGTGATGAAACAGATGCGCCCCCACCCCTGATCCCGCATATGGGGGACGGCCTGGCGAGCCAGGCGCACGGCCGACATCAAGTTGGCGTTGAGGGCCGCCCACAGCGCGTCGTCATCGACCTCCAGAGCCCGCCCCGGCGGCGGACCACCGGCGTTGGCCACGACGACATCGACACTTCCGAAAGCAGCCACCGTGGCCTCGACCACAGCAGTGGGCGCCGACGCCTCGGTGATGTCGGCCACCGTGGTCTCGACTTCTGCACCCTGGGACCGCAGCGACGTCCGCACGGCGTCCAGCCCCTCGGCGCTGCGGGAGGAGACCATCACCCGCGCTCCCTCGGCGGCCAGAGCTTCGGCGGTGGCCCGACCCAGGCCGCGTGACCCAGCCACCACCAGCGCCGACTTTCCCTTGATGCCCAGGTCCATGACGGGTGCCCTTTCCTGTGCCCTTTCCTAACCGTCCACCACGACCAGGGCGTGATCGGCGCGGTTGAGCGGTTCGGGCAGACCCTTGGCGTCGATGACCACGATGTCCTCCAGCCGCATGCCGAACTGGCCCGGCCAGTAGATGCCCGGCTCCACCGAAAAAGCGTGACCGGGGCCCAGAATCTCCGTGTTGCCGGCCACCAGGTACGGATCCTCGTGCTCCTCGATGCCGATCCCGTGGCCGGTCCGGTGGACGAACAGGTCGCCGAGGCCGGCCTCGCTGATGATGGTGCGGGCCACCGCATCCACGTGCTCGGCGGTGACACCGGCGCGGGCCGCCGCTACCGCGCTCTGTTGGGCATGACGCAGGACCTCGTAGCCCTCAGCCACCTGGGGCGACGGCTGGCCGGTGATGACGGTGCGGGTGATGTCCGAGCAGTAGCCCACGTCGCCCTGGCTGACAAAAGTGCCCCCGAAGTCGCAGACCACCGTTTCGTTGCGGCCGATCACCCGACCCCCGGGCTCGTGGTGCGGACTGGCCGCGTTGGGGCCGCTCCCCACGATGGCGAAATTCACGTGCCGATGGCCCTCGTCGACCAGGAGAGCGGCGAGGCGGGCCGACACCTCGGCCTCGGTGTGGCCGACCAGGGGGATCTGCCCCGACTGCAGGGCTGCCGCCACCCGGTCGGCGGCGGCGCCGGCCGAGCGCAACACGTGCTGCTCCGCCGCATCCTTGACGGCTCGGATGGGGGCGGTCACCGCCGAGGCCTCCCGCCACCGTGCCTCCGGTAGCCGACGCTGGAGGGCCAGCACGGTGGTGGTCCAGGCCCGGTCGGAGATGGCCAGGCAGGCGGAAGATCCGGTTCCACCGGTGGCCGGGAGCAGCGAGACGACCCGGTCGATGGGGTCCTCGCTGTCGGACCAGGGGAGGACCGAGAACAGAGCGTCGGCCGTGGCCACCCGGGGCGCTTCCAACGCCGGGACGACCAGCACGGGGTCACCGGCCCGGGGCAGCACCAGCATGGTCAGCCGCTCGAGCGGCATGGCCTGGTAACCGGTCAACCAGGGCAGATCGGCACCGTGGGAGAGAAGTAGGGCGTCGACCCCCAGTTCGTCCATCCGGTGGCGCACCCGTTGGATGCGTTGACCATGGGCGGCTACCGCCTCTTCGGACAGTTGACTCATGAGCGGACCCCGACAGCCCGGAAGGCCACCGGCACCGCTCCGGGCGGCCCGGTGGGCGCAGGCACCGGATCACCACCGGACGGACCGGCCGCCTCGGCCGCCTGACGGGCGTGGTAGCTCGACCGGGTGAGCGGGGACGACTGCACGTGGGAGAAACCCATGCCGATACCGGCGGTCCGGATGGCCTCGAACTCTTCGGGGTTCCACCAGCGGGCCACGGGCAGATGGCGTCGGCTGGGCCGTATGTACTGACCGACGGTGACGATGTCGGTCCCCACCGCCCTCAGATCGGCCAGGGTGGCGAGAACCTCGTCCATTCCCTCCCCCATCCCCAGGATGAGGCCGGACTTGGTGGTGAGGCCGGCATCCTTGGCCCGGGCCAGTACCCCGAGGCTCCGTCCGTAGCCCGCCGAGGGGCGTACCGCCCGTTGCAGTCGGGCCACCGTCTCGATGTTGTGGTTGAGGACGTCGGGCCGTGCATCAAAGACAGTGGACAGCGAGATCCCGTCGCCCTTGCAGTCGGCGATGAGGACCTCGATGGTCGTCCGGGGTGTGCGTTGTCTGATGGCGGCGATGACCTCGGCGAAACCACCGGCTCCTCCGTCGGCCAGGTCGTCGCGGGCCACGCAGGTGATGACGGCGTGGGCCAGACCCAACCGGGCCACCGCCTCGGCCACCCGCGCCGGCTCACCCGGATCGAGTGGGCGCGGTCGGCCGGTACCGACCTGGCAGAACCCGCAGGCCCGGGTGCAGTCGGCGCCGTTGATCATGAAGGTGGCCGTCCCGTCCGACCAGCACTCGTAGATGTTGGGGCACCCGGCTTCCTCGCATACGGTGACCAGATCCAGATCCCGGACGTCGTGTCGGAGGCCGAGGTAGGAACGTCCCATGGTGGCGTTGACCCGGAGCCACGGCGGTTTCCTCTCCTCCACCGGCACACCACCGTCGGGGTCGATTCCGGTGCGGCGCAGTCGGCGTTGCAGAGGGCTGTCTGTGTGGTTCGGCCCGAGGGTCACCGGCACCTGACGGCTGGGGCCACCGGCTGAGCCGGTGGCGGCGAAATCGGTGACGGCCTGCAGGTCATCGGCCGGGCCCCACACCGTCTGGGCCGACGCCGTCACGGCCGCAGCCACCTCGGCCATGGTCACCCGGCGTCCTTCCGCCTGCAGCGACGTCACCGGACGGTCGGCGATGCCACACGGCACGATGTGTTCGAACATGGCCAGGTCGCAGTCGACGTTGAGAGCGAAGCCGTGGGTGGTGCGGCCCCGGGAGGTCCGCACCCCGACGGCTCCGATCTTGCGCGGACCCGGGTGGGAGCCCTCTTCGTCGAGACCCACCCACACGCCGGGGTACCCCGGCAGTCGCCCCACCGATGCCGGATCGAGGCCGAGCCCCACCAGTGCCCCGATCACCACCTCTTCTACCTGGCGCACGTGGTGGACGCCCCGATGGGGACCACGGCCCACGCTACGCAACGGGTAACCGACGAGCTGTCCCGGTCCGTGATAGGTCACGTCGCCTCCCCGGTCGACGCGGACCAGGTCGGCACCCACCGCCGCCGGATCGACCAGCACATGATCCATGTCCCCGTTCACGCCGACCGTGTAGACGTGCGGGTGCTCGAGGAGGAGCAGGTAGTCATCGGCCGACCGCCGGGCGATGGCCCGTTGCAGAGCCCACGCCTCCCGGTAGGGCAGGCGACCGAGCCAACGGACCCTCATCGCCGGAACGGGCGACGTCGTGCAGATGTTCTGGCCACGCTGTGCGCTCTAGAGCTCGCCGGCCCAATCGCGGGCGTTGAGGATCTCGGCCATGCGGGCCAGGAACCGGGCCACGTAGGCGCCGTCCACCGCCCGGTGGTCGAACGTCATGGCGGCCAGGCCCATCGAGTGGATGGTGATCGATTCGCTCCCGTCGGGAAGCTGGACCACCACCGGCTTGCGAGCCACCCCGTCGGTCGAGAGGATGGCCACCTGGGGCTGGTTGATGATGGCTCCGGTCAAGAGGGTCCCGAACGGACCGGCGTTGGTGATGGAGAAGGTGCCGCCGCTGATGTCGTCGAGGCTCAAGCGCTTGCTGCGGGCCCGGCCGGCCAGATCGCGGATACGGCGGGCCATGCCCCGCAGATTGAGCTCCTCGGCGTTGTGCACGACCGGGACGATGAGCCCCTCGTTGTCGAGGTCGACGGCGATCCCCAGATTGATGTCGTGGTGGACGATGAGGCTGTCGTCGCCGACCGACGAATTGAGGTGCGGGAAGTCGGCCAGCGCCTCCACTGCAGCCTGGGCCGCGAAGGGGAGGTAGCTGAGGCCGAACCCCTCCTCGGTCATGAACCGTTGGCCATGGGCCCGGCGCACCTGCTCGACCCGCTCGTAGTCGATCTCTTTGACCATCAGGGTGTGGGCCGAGGTGGCCTTGGACCGGACCATGTGCTCGGCCGTGCGCCGACGGATGTTGGTGAACGGAACCACCTCATCCCGGGGCACAACGCCGTGACCCTCCTCCTCCGGAACCCGACCCGGCGGGGTCGGACTGGGCCCGGTCCGGGCGGCCGGCCGGCCCGGCGGCGCTGGGACGGCGCCGGAGGCCACCGCTGGGGTGGTGGCCGCCGCCCCCCGGGCGGTGACGGCCCGGTCGACATCCTCCCGGGTGATCCGGCCCCCGAGGCCGGAACCGGTCAGAGTCGACGGGTCGATGCGGTGTTCGTTGAGCATCCGCCGCACGACCGGGGACAGCACCAAGCCCTGGCCCGAAGAGTGCAGGGTCTCTGGTGGCGGCACCTCGGTGGTCGGTGCCGGGGAGGGGTCACCGGTGTGGTCCGAGGCGGGCAGCTTGTCGTCTGCGGCGGCGATGTCCGACAGCGGGGGCCGGGGGGCAACCGGAGGCGCAGCGGTGGGTGGGGGTGCGGCCGGCACGGGCCGGGCCGGGGCGGCCGCACCCGGAGCCGGAGCCGTCTCGGAGGGGGCAGGGGCCGGGGCGGCGGAACCGTTGGTGGAGGCGCCATCGCCGATCACGGCCAGGGTCACACCCACCTCGACGGTATCGCCCTCCTCCACCAGGATGGAGGTGAGGACACCTTCAGCGGGTGAGGGCACCTCCGAATCGACCTTGTCCGTCGACACCTCGAAGAGCGGTTCATCGCGGGAGACCTGGTCACCCACGGCCTTGTACCACCTGGTGATGGTTCCCTCGGTCACCGTCTCGCCGAGTTGCGGCATGATCACATCAGCCAAGGTGCAGTCCCCTTCCGGTCAGAGCCAGTACAGTCTCGCCGAAGGACTCCGACAGCGACGGGTGCGGCTGGATGAAGTGGGCCACCTCTTCGGCTGTGGCCTCCCAGTTCACGGCCAGGTAACCGGCGCCCAGCTGTTCGGTCACCCAAGGACCGACCATGTGGACGCCCAGGATGCGGCCGGTGGATCCGTCGGACAACCGCTCGCCCACGACCTTCACCAACCCTTCGGTGTCCCCGATGATGCGGGCCCGGCTGTTGCCGCCGAACGGATCCTTCTTGACGATCACGTCGAAACCGGCCTCTTTGGCCGCCGCCTCGGTCAGCCCGGCGAAGGCCACTTCGGGATGGCAGTAGATGGCCCAGGGAACGCGCCCGTAGTCGACCGGCAGAGCCGGTTCGCCGAGGATGCCCTTGACCACCAGGATCCCCTCGGCGAAGCCGACGTGGGCCAACTGGGGCGTACCGGCCACCACGTCGCCCACCGCCCACACCCCGGGCGCATCCGTACGCATGGTCTGATCGGCCACCACGAAGCCGCGACCGTCCACTTCCACGCCAGTTCCCTCGCCGAGCAGGTCCTCGGTGCGCGGACGGCGCCCGACGGACACCAGCACGGCCGCCACCTCCAACTTCTCCCCGTCGCCGTAGGAAACGGTGGTGGAGTTTCCGGACGGATCCGGGGTGTGTCCCTGGAGCTGCACGCCGGTGTGGACGTCGATCCCGCGCTTCTTGAAGGAACGGGCCACCGTGCGGACCACGTCCTCGTCGCATCCGCTGAGAATGGTGGGCAGGGCTTCGAAGACGGTGACCTTCGTGCCCAGGTCGCTGAACAGCGAAGCGAACTCACAGCCGATGGCCCCACCACCGACCACGGCCACCGAGTCGGGAAGGTCGTCCAGGTCGAGAACCTCATCGGAGGTCATGACCAGAGTGCCGTCCACGTCGAACCCGGGGACGGTGCGGGGGACCGAACCGGCAGCCAGGACGATGTCGGTGCCAGTTATCTCGCTGGTGGTCCCGTCGTCGTGGCTGATCCTGACCCTGTGATCGGCCAACAGGGTCCCCGTTCCCGAGAACACCTCGACGCCCCGTCCCTTGAGGAGACCGGCCAGACCCTTGAACAGCTGATCCACCACATCCTGCTTGCGGCTTTGGCTAACCGAGAAGTCGAGGGAAGGGGGCTTGTCCTTCTTGCCGGCGGCGTTGACGCCAAACCGGGACGAACCGCTCACCGTTCGAAACACGGCCGCGGTCTCCAGGAACTCCTTGGCCGGCACGCAGCCGCGATGCAGACAGGTTCCCCCCACCTTGTCCTTCTCGACGATGGCCACCGACAGACCGGCGGACGAACCGTAGAGGGCGGTGGCATAGCCACCGGGGCCTCCTCCGATGACGACCACGTCGAAGCGGTCCTTCGCTCCTCCTCCGGTTCCTCCCGGTTGTGTGGCCGTCACGTTGTTGCCTCCGTCGCCTGGCTGGTCTTTCCTTCACAGCCTACCGGCCTCGTCTGTGGGCCCATCTCCACAAGAGAGTGGTGATGGACAGGCCAAACGGCCTCCGTCACTGCGGCGGGCCGCGCCACTCCGGTGGCCTGCGTCCCCAGGCCGAGATCATGGGCGAGGTGGCGAAGTCGAGGTCGCCCCGGTCGATGTTGGCCAGGTGCCGGTCGATCTCCTCGGCCGTGGCCAGCCCGGCGTCAACCATCGGTCGGCGGATCTGTTCCACGGTGGCCCGTTCGAGGACGGTGCAGGCCGCACCGGTCACCGGAAAAAAGGCGTCGGCCGATACTGCGGTGAGTCCGCTCTGACGGAGAACCCGCGGCAGGGTCCGTCCGTAGGCCAGGTCGGCCCCCCGTTGGGCCAGCAGGTCCCGGAAACCGCGGCGCAACCGGTTGGCCAGCTCCTGATCGGGCCCCCATTCGTCGATGCAGGTCAGGGGTTGGAGGGCCGGATCGGCGTCCTCGAGCATCAGCCACCCTCCCGGTCGGAGGGCACCGACCATGGCGGCCAGGGCTTTGGTGCGGCGGGGCACATGGACAAGAACCAGTCGGGCATGGATCAGGTCGAAGGGACCGGCCGGCGGCGGATCGATGCCCACATCGTGACGGAGGACCTCGAAGGGAAGCGGCCCCGGCGGCATCCACGACACGTCGATATCGGTGGCCAGCACCGAGCCGCCGGTGCCCACCCTGTGCGCCATGAAGGTGGGCACGCTCGGGCCTCCGGCCCCCACCTCCCAACAGCGCCACCCCTCGGTGATACCGATGTGGTCCAGATGCCGGAAGGTGGGCGGATCGAACAGAGCCGACAGCGCCTCCAGCCGGGTGCCCGCTTCCTGCTGACGGTTGTCCAGCAGGTAGCCCGGTCCGGTGGTTCCCGATCGGTCGGTTCCGTCGGCGGGGAGGGACGCGCTCAGGAGAGGACTCGGCGACGGAAATTGCGCAGGCCCAGCCCCAAGAAGAGGGAGAGGAACCCGACCAGCACCGGATAGATCACGTAGAGATGCATGTGGGGTGCGTCGGTGAGAGCCGCCCGCATGCCTTCGTTTACGTAGATGAGCGGGTTGATCAGAACGATCGTCTGCAACCAGTGCCAACCACCGGCCTCGATGGGTGCCAGCCGGGTCCACTCGTAATAGGTCCCGCCGAGGAAGGTGACCGGCAGGATGATGAACCCGAACATCAGGCCGATGTTGCGGGGCTCGAAACTGGTCCCGAGCAGCAGGCCCAGCGAGGCCATGGTCACGCAGGCCAGCGGGACCAGGGTCACGATGACCCACCAGTGGAGGCTGATGTGGGCCTCGACGCCCTTGGCGTGAACCACCGAGGCGATGGGCAGGACGATGATGGCCGAGATCAGCCCTTGCACGGCTCCGGACAGCACCTTGGCCATGGCCACCAGCCAGATGGGGCACGGGGCCTGGACCCGGTCCTCGATCTCGCGGGTGAACCCGAACTCCTGGGACATGACGAGAGCCACCGACTGGACTCCTTGGAACAGAATCGAGATCCCCACCACTCCGGGAACCAGCAAGGTGGCGAAGGCCGACTCCGCTCCCGGGCCTCCGCCGCCGCCGATGGCCTGTCCGATCTTGGGAAAAACGTAGAGGAAGACGAAGCAGAGCAGGAAGGGTTGGACCAGCACCCGGATCACGAACTCGATGAGGTGCTTGCGCATGACGACGAGATCCCGGAGGATGAGCGCCCACAGTGCGGTGCGACCGGCACTGAACGCCGACCGGGTGGAGTTGGTCCCGACGATGGGGGCGGGTATGGCCGTCTCGACCGGGCTCGTCACTCTCGCAGGTCCTTTCCGGTGAGGTTGATGAAGACCGTCTCGAGGGTGGGTTCGTTCACCGAGAGGTCGATGACCGGGAACCCCGCCTCCTCCGCGGCGGCCAGGACCTTGGGTAGGAGCCGGTCGTTCCCCTTCAGGTGCAGTTCGACGCCGCCTTCGATCGGTCGTGTGTGGGTGACACCCGGCACCCTTTCGGTGAGGGCCCGGGCCAGCTCGTCGGAATCCCCGGAGGCGGTGACCGTGACGATGGTGTCGGCATCGATCTGCTGCTTGAGAGCGGACGGTGTGTCGAGGGCCAGGATCTTGCCCCGGTCCATGATGGCCACCCGCCCACACAGCTGGTCGGCTTCCTCCATGTAGTGAGTGGTGAGAAGGATGGTCTGTCCATCGCCGTTGAGCTCACGCAGGATCTCCCACAGGGCCAACCGGCTCTGCGGATCGAGCCCCGCCGTCGGCTCGTCGAGGAACAGGACGGCCGGTCGGTGGAAGATGGCCCGTGCCACCATCAGCCTCTGGGCCATGCCCCCCGAGAGGGCGTAGACCGAGGCGTCGGCCCACTTCTCCAGCTGGAACACGCCCAGCAGCTCGGTGGCCGTGCGTCGCGATTGGCGAGCGGAGATGCCGAAGAGACGGCCGTGGAAGTAGAGGTTCTCCCACACGTTGAGCTGGCGGTCCAGCGTGTTCTGCTGGCTCACGATGCCGATGATCTGCTTGGCCAGGGCGGGATGGGCCACCACGTCGATACCACCCACCAAGGCCCGGCCGGCGGTGGGGATGACCCGGGTGGTCAGCATCCCGGCGGTGGTCGTCTTGCCGGCACCGTTGGGTCCGAGCAACCCGAAGATCTCCCCCGGCTCCACCGTGAGATCGAGCCCGTCCACCGCCTTCAGGTCCGATCCGGCGTAGACCTTGGTGAGCCCTTGAGTCCGGATGATGGCGGTGGTAGAGCCGGGTTCATCGGCCCGGGGGGCGTTCACGGTGGCGGTCATCGGTATCGATTGGACACTAATGCGTGCCGGCCACACCGAGGCCACCGCCCCAGGTGGAGAGAGGAGCACCGCCCCGGGCGGCGGTCACACCCTTCGGATGGAGCGGAGTCCCGCCCTACTTGGGAGGCATCCGGATGCCACCGTCGAGCCGGATCACTTCGGCGTTGAGATAGCTGTTCTGGGCGATCTGGACGACCAGTTGGCCGAACTCCGGGGGATTGCCCAAGCGCTTGGGGAAGTTCACCGACTCGGCCAATACGGTACGAGCCTCGTCGGGCAGCATGGCCAACAACGGCGTGTCGAACAACCCGGGGGCGATGGCCAGAACCCGGATGCCCACTACGGCCAGATCACGTGCGGCGGGAAGGGTCATGCCCACGATGGCACCCTTGGAGGCGGAGTAGGCCAACTGGCCGATCTGGCCGTCGAAGGCAGCCACCGAGGCGGTGTTGACCACCACGCCGCGCTCGCCGTTGGCCTGCGGTTCGACGGTCGACATGGCCGAGGCGGCTTTGGTCATCACGTTGAACGTGCCGATCACATTGAGGTTCTGGATGAATTGGAACGGGGCCAGATCGTGCGGCGAACCGTCGCGGTTGATCACCCGACCCACCCATCCGGTGCCGGCGCAGTTGACGGCAACCCGCAGGTTGCCCCCGTCGGCGGCCTGGTCGACCGCCTTCTGGCAATCGTCGGGGGCGGTCACATCGCCGCCGATGAAGTTGGCGCCGCCGCCGATGTCAGCTACCACCTGCGTGCCCCGTTCCTCGTTCTTGTCGAAAACGGTGACCCTGACGCCCTGGGCGGCGAGGGCGCGAGCGGTGGCCTCGCCGAGGCCCGAGGACCCTCCGGTGATGATGGCTGAGCTTCCCTTTATGTCCATGACGGCAGGTTACGGGAGGGCGGTGCCCGCGCCAAACGGAGCGGTCGGTCTACTGCCGGTCGGCGGCCTCGGTGGCCAGTTGGTCCACTACGTCGTTCATCCGGTCGCCCGAATGACCCTTGACCCAGGCAAAGGTCACCAGGCGATGGGGATCCAGAGCCAAGGACAGCAGTTCCTTCCACAGGTCCTGGTTGGCCACCGGCTTTCCTTGCGTATTGCGCCAGCCCCGCCGCTCCCACCCCACCCACCACTTCTGACGGAAGCAGTTGACCACGTAGGTCGAATCGCTGACCACGTGGACAGGACCGGCCAGGGTGGACAGGGCGCGGATAACGGCCATGACCTCCATCCGCTGGTTGGTCGTGTGCTGCTCGCCGCCGCTGTCCGATGGGCCACCGTCCACGGCCCAGGCCCATCCCCCCGGACCCGGATTCCCCCGACAGGCGCCGTCGGTATAGACGATGGTCGTCGGCTCGTCGGCCGATGATGCGGAGCTCATGGCTCCAGCATGCCCGCGATGGGCGGGGCCCGCGATGGACGACTGGACCGGAAACCATGCCCCTATGACTTCCCACACCGGCCGGGCAGTGGGAGCATGGAAAGGTGCTGTTCGACGGTGTGAGCCACCAGTTGCCCGATGCCGATCCGACCGAGACGTCGGAGTGGCTCGACGCCTTCGACGACGTGGTCGACGCTCATGGGCGTACCCGGGCCCGCTATCTGCTCATGCGCATCCTGGAGCGAGCCCGCCAGAAGCAGGTCGACTTTCCGGCCACCGTCTCGTCCCCCTACGTCAACACCATCCCCTCCGACGAAGAGCCGGAGTTTCCCGGGGACGAGTACATCGAACGGCGGATACGCGCCTTCATCCGGTGGAACGCGGCGGTGATGGTGGTGAGAGCCAACGTGCGCTCCGAAGCCATCGGCGGCCATCTGTCCACCTACGCCAGCTCCGCCTCCCTCTACGAGGTGGGGTTCAACCACTTCTTCCGGGGCAAGGACCAGGGCCCGGGCGACCAGGTCTACTTCCAGGGCCACGCCTCGCCCGGCATCTACGCCCGGGCCTTCGTCGAGGGCCGGTTGTCCGAGGACGACCTGGACAACTTCCGCTTCGAGGTGGGGACGGCCGGCCTCTCCTCCTACCCCCATCCCCGCCTCATGCCCGACTTCTGGGAGTTCCCCACCGTGTCGATGGGCCTCGGACCGCTCAACGCCATCGCCCAGGCTCACGTGAGCCGGTACCTGCACGCCCGCGGGTTGGTCGACACCAGCCACAGCCGGGTGTGGTGCTTCGTCGGTGACGGCGAGTTCGACGAGCCCGAGACATTGGGGGCGCTGGGCATGGCCGGGCGCGAGCACCTCGACAACCTGGTCTTCGTGGTCAACTGCAACTTGCAGCGACTCGACGGCCCGGTGCGGGGCAACGGAAAGGTCATCCAGGAGTTCGAGGCGCTCTTCCGGGGAGCGGGCTGGAACGTCATCAAGGTCATCTGGGGGCGCACCTGGGACGAGCTGTTGGCCAAGGACGTCGAAGGCGTCCTACTCAACAAGATGAACTCGACGGTGGACGGCGAGTTCCAGAAATACGCCACCGAGTCCGGTGCCTACATCCGCGAACACTTCTTCGGCCCCGACCCGCGTCTGACCGAACTGGTGGCCCACCTCAGCGACGAGGAACTGCAGTCGCTACCGAGGGGTGGGCACGACTACCGCAAGCTGTACGCCGCCTACCAGGCCGCCACCGAGCATGTCGGTGCCCCGACCGCCATTCTGGCCAAGACCATCAAGGGGTGGACGCTCGGTCCGGAGATCGAAGCCCGCAACGCCACCCATCAGATCAAGAAGATGACCAAGCTCCAGCTCCTCACCCTGCGCAATCGGTTGTTCCTGCACGATGAGATCCCCGAGGAGGACCTCGAGGCCGACCTGCCTCCCTACTATCGGCCGGCCCCCGACGAGAAAGCGGCCATCTACCTGGCCGAGCGTCGTCACGCCCTGGGCGGGGCACTGCCCAGGCGGGTGGACCGGTCGCAGTCACTGCCGCCTCCCGAGGGCAAGGCTTTCGCCGATCTGTTCGCCGGGTCGGGCCGCCAGGCCGTGTCCACCACCATGGCCTTCGCCCGCCTGTTGCGATCGCTGGTCCGCGACCCGGCCATCGGACAACGGGTCGTCCCCATCGTGTCCGACGAGGCCCGGACCTTCGGACTCGAATCCCTGATCAGCGAGGTCCAGATCTACTCGCCCGAAGGACAGCGCTACACCCCGGTCGACGCCGACCTGGCCCTCCACTATGCCGAGAGCGCCTCCGGTCAGGTGCTGGAGGAGGGTATCAGCGAAGCGGGGGCCGTCGCCGCCTTCACGGCCGCAGCCACCTCGTACGCCACCTGGGGCGAACCGATGATCCCCTTCTACCTCTTCTATTCGATGTTCGGCTTCCAGCGGGTGGGCGATCTGCTGTGGGCGCTCGGTGACGTACGCGGGCGCGGCTTCCTCCTCGGATGCACCGCCGGCCGCACCACCCTCAACGGCGAAGGTCTCCAGCACCAGGACGGGCACTCGCTGCTTCTGGCCTCGACCGTCCCCAGCGTCGCCGCCTACGACCCCGCCTTCTCCTACGAAGTAGCGGCCATCGTGGAGGACGGCATCCGGCGGATGACCGGTCCCGATCCGGAGGACCGGTTCTGGTACCTCACCCTCTACAACGAGAACTACCCGATGCCGGCTCTGCCCGCCGATCCCTCGGAGGCCGAGCGGATCCGGCTCGGCTCGGTGAAGGGCATCTACCGGTTCGTCCCCGACGGGGAGGGCCCCGAGGAGGGCGCCGGGCCCGGCGCCAGCGGGGCCCGGGCCACCATCCTGTTTTCGGGCTCGGCCTGGCAGAGCGCAGTGGAGGCCCGGCGCCTGCTGGCCATCGACTGGGGAGTGGTGGCCGACCTGTGGTCGGTGACCTCTTACAAGTCGCTACGCGAGGAGGCCATGGCCGTCGAACGCTGGAACCGCCTCCACCCGGACCAGGCCGAGCAGGTCCCCCATGTCACCGAGCAGTTGTCCTCGTCGGCCGGCCCGATCGTGGCCGTCAGCGACTTCATGCGGTCCGTTCCCGACCAGGTCTCCCGGTGGATGCCGCGGACGTACATCTCGCTCGGCACCGACGGCTACGGACGGTCCGACACCCGTGAGGTCCTGCGGCGCTACTTCGAGGTGGACGCGGCCCACGTGGTGGTGGCCGTCCTCCACGCCCTGGCCGCCGATGGGGCGGTGCCGGCCCAGGCCGTAGCCGAAGCGCTGGCCCGCTACGAGGTCGATACCACCTCGCCGGATCCTTGGGCCGCCTGACCTCCCGGGACCCGGGGTCACCGAGGCGCATCCGTCGCCCGGCAGGAGGGGCTAAAGAGTTGCCGGCCCTCAGACGATGATCTCTCCCATGGAGTCGCTGCTTCGGTTTGACACGGACGATCCCGAGTTCGCAAGGGGTTTTGAGATGGGCATCCTGTGGGAGCGCATCAATTCGTCGGGCTCGTGCCACATGGCCATCAGCGTGGACAACGCCGAGATGGTGATGCGGGTGGCCAAGGCCACGGGTTGCCAGTTCGTGGGCCACGAGCTGGGCGACGACCAGATCTCGATCGAACTGTACGAAGCCAGCCACTAACCTCTCCCCCGTGATTCGGGTGACAGGTGACGACGACGTCGACCAGCTGGTAGCCACCGACCCATTGGCCCTGGTCATAGGAATGGTCCTCGACCAGCAGATCCCCCTCGAGAAGGCCTTCCGGTCGCCCTACGACCTCCGTGAGCGACTGGGCGGAACCCTCGACGCTGCCGCCCTGGCCGCCATGGACCCCGAGGCGCTGGCCGACATCTTCAGCGTCCGACCTGCGCTGCACCGGTTCCCCCGCTCGATGGCCGGTCGGGTCCAGAGCGTGTGCGCCGTCATCGTCGACACCTACGGGGGCGACGCCTCGGCCATCTGGTCGAGCGCCCCCGATGGTGCCCAGCTCCTCAAGAATGTAAAGGCGCTGCCCGGATTCGGCGACCAAAAGGCGCGGATCTTCGTGGCCCTGTTGGGCAAGCAGTTCGGCGTCCGGCCCACCGGCTGGCGGAAGGTGTCGGCTCCCTACGGCGAGGCCAGCTCGTTCCGCTCGGTGGCCGACATCGACTCCCCGGAGGCGCTGGCCAAGGTGCGCCGCTTCAAGCAGGCGGCCAAAGCCAAAGCCAAAGCCACCGCCTCTGCTTCCGGCTGATCGTCGGTGAACGGGTCACCGGCCTGGACCCTGGAGGACCGGCGACTCTATCTGTGCACCCCCGACCGACCTGATCTGGCCCGCTTCGTGGAGTCCTGCCTGGCCGGCGGGGTGGACGTGGTCCAGTTCCGCCAGAAGCGCATGGACGACGGCCCCCTGGTGGAGCGGGCCGCCGTGGTCCAACGGGTCTGCGCCGATCACGGCGTGCCTTTCATCCTCAACGACCGGCCCGACCTGGCTGCCGCCCTCGGGGCCGATGGCGTCCATGTCGGCCAGGACGACCTCCCCCCCAGCCGCGCCCGACAGGTGGTCGGGGCCGGTGCCCTGGTCGGACTGTCGACCCATGCACCGGCCCAGCTGACGGCGTCGCTGGATCAACCGGTCGATTACATTTCGGCCGGGCCGGTCACCCCCACGCCCACCAAGCCGGGACGTCCGGGCACGGGGTTGGAGTACGTGGCGGCGGCGACCAGGCTCGCCCGGGTGCCGGCGTGGGTGACCGGAGGAGTGGATCCGGGCACGGTGGGCGATATGGCCGAGGCCGGGGCCCGCCATTTCGTGGTCGTGCGCTGGCTGACCGAGGCCGACGACCCCGAAGCCCACGCCCGTACCCTTCGCCAAGCCATCGATCAGGCCATCGATGAAGCCATCGACCGGGCGGTCACCCGGCGGGGGTGAAGGCCGGGGCGGGCGGACTATCCGCCGCTGGCCGAGCTGGCCGACCCTGAGGCGGCGGCACTCCCGGCGGCACCGGCCGCACCGGGGCCGGTGGGGGCGGTCACAATCCGGGCACCGGCCGGGAGGGTCACCGGTGGGGATGTTCCCACCTGGGAGATGACCAGCGATACCGAAGCGGTCTTCACGGTCAACGACACCGACGACACGTAGGAACCGGCCACCGTGAACTTGAACGTCCCGACCTGTCCGCTCTGGGCCACGGTGAAGGTGGTGGTCCCTCCCGACTGCTTCGGGTTCTTGGCCTGCGAGGCGTACCGGAGATAGTTGTGGGCCGGATCGAGGGTGGCCGCGCCTTCACTGGGCTGCTTGTAGAAGGTCAGGTGCTTGTCTCCGGCGCTGGCCGACACGGTGAGACTCTGGTACTCGACGTCACCGATCACGTACACGTAGGTACGGTGGCTCCCGCTCTGGATGTAGCCGCCCAGACGGTCGGGGGCCTCATAGACCAGGTAGTCGGTCTGTTTGCCCTGGGCCGTCGATTCGGTGACGACCTCCGAGTAGTTGGAGGCAGCCAGGGTGTTGTCGACAGCCTGGTTCAGGGGGACGTTGCTGGGGGATTGGGAGACGCCGAGGGCGGCGGCACCGCCGGCCACCACGGCCACCAGGACCAGAAGCAGCCAGGCGATCATCCGGCGGGGATTGCTCATCGCCGGAACGCTACGCCACACAGAGGACGGAAGGGCCCATGTGCCCGGTCGGCCCGGTAGACACGCACAGGACGTTTGGAGCTGTCAGCCGACACCGGATCGGGAGCTCTCAGATCCCGATGCGCTGGGCCAACAGCTCCCGATGATACGAGGGATCGCCCAGCATGAGCTCGGACGACTTGGCCCGCTTGAAGTACAGGTGGGCCGGATGCTCCCAGGTGAAGCCGATGCCCCCGTGGATCTGGATGGTCTCGGCGGCAGCGTGGAAATAGGCCTCCGAGCAGTACGACTTGGCCAGACTGGCCACCACCGGGAGCTCGTCCGAATCGTCGGCGGCGGCCCATCCGGCGTAGTAGGCCGCCGATTTGGCCGACTCGACCTCGAGGAGCATGTCGGCACACTTGTGCTTGATGGCCTGGAAGCTGCCGATGGGCCGACCGAACTGGATGCGGGTCTTGGCGTACTCCACCGAGCTGTCCAGACAGCGCTGCGCGCCACCCACCTGTTCGGCGGCCAGGGCCACCGCGGCCAGGTCGAGCGTCTTGGCCAGGCCCTCACCGGCGCCGCCGTCGGCCCCGATGAGCCAGGCCGGGGTGTCGGTGAACTCGAGCCGGGCCTGCTTGCGGGTCTGGTCCATGGTGGCCAGTGGGGTCCGCACCAGCCCGTCGGCGTCGCCCTTCACGCCGAACAGGGAGAGACCGGCCGGGGTCCGTCCCACCACCAGGATCAGCCCGGCGGTGGCCCCGTCGAGAACGAAGGACTTGTGACCGTTGAGGACCCAGCCGTCGCCCGAGGGAGCGGCGGACAGGGTGATTCCTTCGGCGTCCCACCGGCCGGAGTCCTCGGTGAAAGCCAAGGTGCCGATGGTCTCGCCGGCGGCGATCCCCGGGAGCAGGTACTCCTGGGCGCTCTGGTCACCCGAGGTCAGGATGGCGTTGGTGGCCAGGGCCACCGTGGAGAAGAACGGGGCACAGAGGAGGGCCGCCCCCATCTCCTCGAGCACCACGATGAGCTCGACGTAGGTGAAGCCGGCTCCGCCGAACTGCTCGGGGATGATGAGCGACATCAGCCCCAGCTGGTCGGCCATCTGGGTCCAGACGGCCGGGTCGTAGCCCTCGGTGGTCTCCATCAGCCGCCTGACCTCGACTTCGGGTGACTTGTCCTCGAGGAACCGGTGGACCGACGAGCGGAGCTCGTCCTGCTCCTCGCTGAAGGCGAAATTCATGGTTCTTCCATCCCCTGGTGACTCCCGGTGCGGGAACCGTGTGCCCCGTTTGTCTACCAGACCCCGGATGGCCCTGACCAACAGCCCCGGCCTCCCGACGGCCGGCCCTGCGGTCACCGGCCGGGCGGCGGGCGGTCGCCCCCGGCTCCCCGATTACGCTGAGCGGTCGTCGCCCAGGAGGTCTCTATCGTGCCCGACACCATCGTCGACTATCAGGACACCTCGGTCGAGGTCCACCGGGTGGTGGTCGGCCCCATGGACAACAACGTCTACATCGTGCGGTGCCGTTCCACCGGCGATGCCGTCCTCATCGACGCGGCCAACGAACACGACAGGCTGCTCGATCTGTGTCATGCCCTCACCGTCCGCCGGGTGGTCGAGACCCACGGGCACTGGGATCACATCCAGGCGGTCGAGGCCGTCCGGGATGCCGGGTACGACGTGGCCGTCACCTCGGCCGACGCCTCCATGCTGCCGGCCTACGACCAGATCCTGGAGGACAGTTCGATTCTCGAGATCGGACGGCTCCGTATCTCCACCATCGCCACGCCGGGCCACACCCCCGGGTCGATGTGCTTCGCCGTCGAGGGCACGCCCCTCCTGTTTTCGGGCGACACCCTCTTTCCGGGGGGGCCGGGCAACACCTCCTTCGACCATTCCGACTTCGCCGCCATCATCGAATCCATCGAGGGCCGCCTGTTTGGCGCCTTCGGTGCCGACACCCTGGTCCTGCCCGGCCACGGCACGTCCACCACCATCGGCGCCGAGTCACCCCACCTCGACGAATGGGTCGAGCGGGGTTGGTGAGGCCGGCGGGTCAGACGGCGGTGGACGGCCGCCGGGGCTCGCGCACCAATTCGATCTCCGGTGGAAGCCCGGTGACCGTCACCCCGCCCGGCACCTCGGCCCCCACCTCCACCGTCACCCGGGAGCCGGCCAGGGGAATCCCCTCGACCTTGAGGTAGCCCACCCACTCGGGAAGGTTGGGGCACAACCAGGTCTTCCCGTAGGGGACCCACGGATCGAGGCGCAACAGGGTCCGTAAGCACAGCAGCGGGGAGGCCGCCGCCCACGCTTGAGGCGAGCACGAGGTCGGATACCCGACGGGGACGGCCAGTTCGCCGCGGTCGAGACCGCTGAAGAGCTCGGGAAGTCTGCCGCCCTGGGCCACGGCGCCGTCGATCAGGCCCCGGATGATGGTCTGGGCGGCGGCGTCGAAGCCGTAGCGGGCCAGGCCGGCGGCCACGATGGCCGTGTCGTGCGGCCACACCGAACCACAGTGATAGCTGATGGGGTTGTAACCGCCACTGTCGGCGGCCAGGGTGCGCACCCCCCAGCCGCTGAACATGGCCGGTGACATGAGGGCCTCGGCCACCCGGCGGGCCTTGTCCTCGTCGACGATCCCCGTCCACAGGCAGTGACCGATGTTGGAGGTGAGGGAATCGATGGGACGCTTGTCGGCGTCGAGCCCGACGGCAAACCACCCCTTCTCCTCCAGCCAGAAATCGCGGTTGAACGCGGCCTTCAGCTGGGCTGCCTTGGCCCGGAAACGGTCATAGGTGGCGGTGTCCCCCACCTCGAAGGCGAAGTGGGCGCTGGCTAGATAGGCGCCGTAGGTATAGGCCTGCACCTCGCACAGGGCGATGGGGGCCTCGGCCACCTTGCCGTCGCCGTAGCGGATGCCGTCCCAACTGTCCTTCCACCCCTGATTGGCCAGTCCCCGGTCGGTGGCCCGCCGGTACTCGACGTAGCCGTCGCCGTCGGCGTCACCGAACTGCTCGATCCATTCGATGGCCCGGGCGGCGTTGGGCAGGAGCTCGTCCACCATTTCGCGGGCCACGCCCCAACGGCGCATCTCCCCCAGCAACATCACGAACAGGGGGGTGGCGTCGGCCGTCCCGTAGTAGATGCTGCCCCCACCGAGCGACAGGGAGGCGGCATCACCGAAGCGCATCTCGTGGAGGATGCGGCCCGGTTCCTCTTCTCGACGGGGGTCGACGTCGGTCCCCTGGAACCGGGCCAGGGTCTGGAGAACGCCCCGGGCCAGATCGGGATCGACCAACAGGGCCATCCAGGCGGTCAGCAGTGAGTCGCGGCCGAAAACGGTCATGAACCAGGGAGCCCCGGCGGCCACCACCACCCGCTCGGGAAAATCGGGATCGAAGATGCGCAGGGCGCCCAGGTCTTCGTTGCTGCGGTTGATCACCTCCTTCAGTCCGGGCGAGTCTGTCTCGACCTGAGGCACCCGACGGCGCCACTGGGCCAGTCGGGCACTCGGTGCGGCCAGGTCGACCGGCTGGCCACACCGGTACCGCGGCGCGAACCGGGTCTCCTCGATGATGGGTCCGATCTCGATGCACGTCGACCATTCGCCCCGGGGGGGCACGATGACCTCGAAGGCGGCCAGGTCGGCGCTGACCGACGCCGGATCGGCGAACCGGATCTCCACCCCCCGCATCACACCGCCCCGGCGGTAGGAGTAGGTAATGGAGGGCACCCGATCGGCCGGGATGGGCTCGTCCGACTCCCTCCGCCCGCTGGCCTTCTCGGCCGCTTTCCGACGCTGCTCCAGAATGGCGTGGCGGCCGGCCACCAGCTTGGTGGTCAGCTCGCCGTTCTCCCTCTCGGTCCCCACCCGGCCCTCTTTGACGGCGAACAGGTCGGCGAAGTCGGAGCCCACGAAGATCTCGATGGTGCACAGGGCCGGCTCGTCGGCGAAGTTGCGCACGGTGAGGTCCTCGCGCATGCCCTGGCCGACGTAGCGCGAGCGGAAAACCATGAGGGTGGAGTCGGCCCGGCCGGAAGCGGGCGGGCAGCGGGACACGAATGTGGCGGTGAAGGGGTCCTCGGTGATGGATCCCAGCGACTGGGTGCGGGCCCCGTTGATCAGCACCTCGAAGCGGGACAGGATGCGGGTGTCCCGGAAGAAGAGGCCCTCGGCCGCACCGGTGCAGATATCGCCGGCATTGCCGCTGATGGCGAAAGTCGACTCGTCGACCAGCGTGACCACACCGGCCCGCGAATCGAGCTGGGTGATGGGGCCGGCAAAATTCCACGGGTCGGCCATCGGCCCTACCGTACCGGTTGACCTGGGCCCCCCGGTACTCCACCGATTCCTCCTATACCCGTAGGAGAAAATCACGAATGGGGCTAAGATCCACACCGTGCCCGGTGACGACGATTCCGCCCGGGGGAAGACCCCGCCTCTGCTCCAGATCGAGGATCTCCACGTCGCCGTGGAGGGCCATCCCATCCTGCGCGGCGTGAACCTGACGGTGGACGCCGGCCAGGTCCACGCCCTCATGGGACCCAACGGATCGGGCAAGTCGACCCTGGCCAACGCCCTGCTCGGCAATCCGGCCTATCAGGTCACCTCGGGTGCCATCCGCCTCCACGGCGAGGACGTCACCGCCTGGCCGCCCGATGTGCGGGGCAAGGCCGGCATGTTCCTGGCCTTCCAGAATCCCGAATCCATCGGCGGGGTGCCCGTCATCCAGTTCCTGCGTCAGGCGCTGTCGGCCCGGCGGGGGATGGACATGTCGGTGCTCGAGATCCGCCTCATGATGATGGAGTGGATGGAGAAGCTGGGAATGGACCCGGCCTTCGGCGAGCGCCATCTCAACGACGGATTCTCGGGAGGCGAGAAGAAGCGTAACGAGATCCTCCAGATGGCCCTTCTCGATCCCGATATCGCCGTGCTCGACGAGACCGACTCCGGGCTCGACGTCGACGCCCTGCGGGCCGTGGCCCGCGGGGTGGACACCGTGCGCCAGGCGCGTCCCGCCCTCGGAGTACTGGTCATCACCCATTACCTGCGCATGCTCGACGAGCTGGCCGCCGACCGGGTCCATCTCCTCATGGACGGCGTCATCGTGGCCGACGGTGGGCCCGAGCTGGCCGCGTCGATCGAGACCGAGGGGTACGAGGCATGGCGGCCATGACCACGACCACCACCGGACTGGATGTGGCCCGCATCCGCAAGGACTTTCCGCTCCTGGGGCGAGAGGTCAACGGCCATCCCATCACCTACCTCGACTCGGCCTCGTCGTCACAACGGCCGACCGCCGTGCTCGACGCCATGCGCGACTACGAAGAGACCACCCACGCCAACGTGCACCGCGGGGTGTACGCCATCGCCGAAGAAGCCACCCGCCGCTTCGAGGAGTCCCGCCGCAAGGTGGGCGAGTTCATCGGCGCTGCCGATCCGGCCCGTGAGGTGGTCTTCGCCAAAAACGCCACCGAGGGGCTCAACCTGGTCGCTCACGCCTGGGGACGGGCCAACCTCCGCCCCGGCGATGCCATCGTGCTCACCGAAATGGAGCACCACGCCAACATCGTGCCCTGGCACATGCTGGCCGAGGAGCGGGGGGTTACCATCCGGTGGATCCCGGTGGACGACTACGGGCGGCTCGATCTGCAGGACCTGGACCGCCTGGTGGACGGGGCCAAGCTGGTCGGGGTGACCTGCATGTCCAACGTGCTGGGGACGGTGAACCCGGTCGGCGCCATCGCCGAGGTAGCCCATGCCGCCGGCGCCGTCGTCGTGGCCGACGGGGCCCAGTCGGTCCCCCATCTACCCACCGACGTGTCGGCCCTGGGAGTCGATTTCCTGGCCTTCAGTGCCCACAAGATGGTCGGCCCGACCGGCATCGGGGTCCTGTGGGGACGGGCGGACCTGCTGGCCCAACTTCCGCCCTTCCTGGGGGGCGGCGAGATGATCCTCGACGTGCGCAAAGACGGCTTCACCCCCAACGACATCCCCTGGCGCTTCGAGGCCGGCACCCCGCCCATCGCCGAGGCCATCGGTCTGGGTGCGGCCGTCGACTATCTCTCCGCCCTGGGGATGCAGGCCATCTGGGACCACGATCGGGCCTTGACCGGCTACGCCATGGCCAGCCTGAAGGACCGGTTCGGCGACGATCTCACCCTCTTCGGCCCTCCGGACACCACCGACCGGGGCGGCGTGTTGTCGTTCGCCTATCGCGGCATCCACCCCCACGACATCTCCCAGATCCTCGACAACTACGGGGTGTGCGTGAGGGCCGGCCACCACTGCGCCAAGCCCCTCATGCGCCGCCTGGGGGTCAACGCCACCGCCCGTGCCTCCTTCGCCCTCTACAACGAGGAGTCCGAAGTGGATGTGCTGGCCGACGCTCTAGCCGAGGCAGGAGCGTTTTTCGGATGAGGGCCGGCCGGTACTCTGAAGCCGTGACGTCCGTGCCTGCCCGCCTCCACCCGAGCCGCCCCCTGGGCTGCGGGCCGGTGGTCGGCTCCTGTCGGAGCGCGACCCGACCAGTCCGGAGCGCCCCATGAACGGGCTCGAAGACCTCTATCGCGAGATCATCCTCGACCACTACCGATCCCCCCGTAACCGGGGCGAACTGGCTTCCCCGCCCGCCCTGCGGTTGGAGGGGTTCAATCCCCTGTGCGGCGACGAGATCGTGGTGACCCTCGAGGTGAAGGACGACGTGGTGTCGGACATCAAGATCGCCGGCACCGGCTGCTCCATCAGTCAGTCGTCGGCCTCGCTGATGTCGGCGGCCGTCAAGGGACGACCGGTCCCTGAGGTCCGGGACCTGATCCGCACGTTCAAGGGAATGATGTCCATCCACGAGTCCACCCTTCCCTCCAGCAACGGCTCGGGGGGCGACGGCGACACGGGTGAGGGTGCCGACGTGGAGCCGATCGAGCCCGAAGCCATCGACATCGACGCTCTAGGTGAGTTGGCTGCCCTCCAGGGAGTGGTCAAGTTTCCTGTGCGCATCAAGTGCGCCACCTTGAGCTGGAACACCCTCGAGTCAGGGTCTCGACGCTCCCGAGTCGTCGACCGCCTGATCGCCGGCCCCGGTCCGCCCTCCGCCGAACCGCCGGGGTCAGCCGGAGTCAGACCGGGGCCAAACTGTTGGTTTCACGGCGTACAGGGCGTCGGGTCGAAGTTGGTCTGGATGGTCGTGGTCGTTTCGGCCACGGCGGCGGTGGGTGGCGTGGTCTCACCGGGCGGCACCGTGGTGGTGGTGGTCGGCACTACGCCGTAGGGACCCGGGGGCGGGGTGAGGGCCGCCTCGGGCGGCCCACCGAGGAACTGGGTGATCACTTGGTTGGCCTGCGGCTGCTGCACGTAGAGGACGTCGCCGAGATCGGCGAACTCCGACGAGTAGGCCGAGTAGGTGGGCATGGTGGCCGTGGCCAGCGACTGCGAGGCGAAGGTGTGGAACTGGCGGGCCAAGGCGACCAGTTCGGCCACTGTGAAGGTGGAGTCGATGGTCACCCCCTGGGCTACCGATCCGATGAAGGCGTTGAGCGTCAGAGGGTTGTACTTGGTCTCCGCCTCGTTGATCAGCGCCTTGAGGAAGGCGTTCTGCCGCTGGATGCGGCCGAAGTCGCTGGTTCCGTCGTACTGCCAGTACCCGTCCTGGTAGTACTCGTAGTGGCGACTGCGGGCCACGGCCAGCGCGTACCCGCCGTTGAGGAGCTGGCATCCGGGCTGGGTGACGTCCAGACCGGTGTAGGTGTCCTTGGCCGGGTAGGGGAAGTTGAGGTAGATCCCGCCGATGGCATCCACCGCGCCCACGAACCCCCCGAAATCGATCTGCACCACGTGCTCGATGGGAATGCCGAAGTTGGCCTCGATGGTCTGCACCAACTGGTCGGGGCCGCTGTTGTACGTCGAGTTGATGCGGTTGTACTGACCGGTCAACTCGGTGTTTCCGGACACCGTGACCATGGTGTCGCGGGGGATGGACAGGACGCTGATCTGTCCGGTGGCCGGGATGATGTGGACGATCTTGACCACGTCACTGCGCTGGCCGCCCGTGGCTTCTTCGCTGCCGAGGTGGATGGCCTGTTGGGGTGAATCGCCGGCCCGGGAGTCCGACCCGATGAGAAGGACGTTGAAGGGCTGGCCGACCGGGGCCGCCTCCAGATGCTTGACGGTGACCTTGTGCACCTGGTTGAACCGGAACTTGACGTAGGCGAATCCCGAACCCACCCCGACCAGGGCCAGGGCCACAACGATCACCCCGGCCAGCAGCGTCCGCTCGAGCCAGGTCCGCTTCTTCCTTCGCTTCTTGCCGGAACCGGCCGCTTCCCGCCGGGCCTTCCGGGTCAAGGTCACACCGGCGTCGGCCGCTGTCGCCGGCTAGCCAGGACCGGGGCCGGCGATGGGGTCGGTGCCGGTTCGGGGTCGGCCGTCGCCGCACTCAGCGGGTCAGCGGCAGATCCGGCCGCCGGACCACCGGGCTGCCCACCCGAGCCCACGGAACCGTCGCCGTCGACGGGCGCCGGGCTTGGAGGAGTTCCCGAGCCTCCGTTGTCTGCGCCCGAGGCGCCCCCTGCGCCGCCCCGTCGGCTATGTCGACGAGCCATGGAGGTGCACGCTACCAATCAGGGGCCGTCGGCCGGTGTTGGCCCCCTTTGTTCCTGTACAGGTCACGTATAGGCGGCATACCCGGTGCGGTCGACCATCTCGGCCAGCTCGTGGTCGCCGGTGGCCACCACCAGACCGTCCGACAGCACATGGACCACATCGGGGCGGAGAACGTCGAGCAGCCGCCGGAAATGGGTGATGGCCAGAACACCGAGTCCCCACTCGGAGGTGGCCTCCTGCACCCGACGTCCGACCGCCCCCAGGGCGTCGACATCCAGTCCCGAGTCGATCTCGTCGAGGACGGCGAAACGGGGGCGGAGGACACCCAGCTGGAGAGTCTCGTTGCGCTTGCGCTCCCCTCCCGACAGGTCGACGTTGAGGGGGCGGTCGAGGAACCGTTCATCGAAGCCGATGCGCAGTGCCTCCTCGTGCAGTCGCTCGCTCATCCCCCCCGCACCCCCGACCGAGCCATCGGTCTCTGCACGGGGCAACGGGGCACGGGCGGCTGACAAGGACGCGGTCAATGACACCCCGGGCACTTCGATCGGGTTCTGCATGGCCACGAACAGTCCGGCCCGGGCCCGGCGCCAGGTGGGCAGCGACAACATGTCGACACCGTCGAGGGTGACCGAACCGTCGAGAATCTCGTAGCCGGGCCGTCCCATCAGCACGTGGGCCAAGGTGCTCTTGCCCGAACCGTTGGGCCCCATCACGGCGTGCACTTCTCCACTTCCAACGGTGAGGGACACGCCCCGCAGGATCTCGCGCCCCGGTATGCCGGCACGGAGCCCTTCGATGCGCAGTTCGCCCCGGCTCACAGGACGACCACCGACACGTCGTCCCCGTCGATCACCACGTCGTAGACGGGCACCGGGCGGGTGGCCGGCAGCGAGCACGGCTCACCGGTGCGCAGGTCGAAGGTCGACCCGTGCTTGGCGCACTCGATCTCGCACTCGTCCGAAAGGACCTCGCCTTCGGCCAGCGAGTAGTCCTCATGACTGCAGCGGTCACCCACAGCCAGGAAATCGTCGCCGATGCGGACCAGGGCCACCCGTAGTCCGGCCACATCGAAACGTCGGGCCTGCCCGGGTTCGAGGTCGCCCCGCCGACAGAGGAAGGCGGTCCTGGACTGGGGGTCGGTGGAAACGGGATCAGTCAACGTTGGCTCCGGTGCGGGAGGCGAGGGCCCGGCCGATCATGGACCGGGTGGCGGCCACGGGAACCTGGTCGGCGATCCCCTCGAAGAATCCGGCCACGATGAGCCGCTCGGCCATGTCCGGCTCGACGCCACGCGATTCGAGGTAGTAGCGCTGGTCCTCGTCGACCGGACCCACCGTCGAAGCGTGGCTGCACTTCACGTCGTTCTCCTCGATGTCGAGGTTGGGCACGGAGTCGGCCTGAGCGCCCTCGTCCAACACCAGGTTGCGGTTGGTCTGCATGGCGTCGGAACGGATGGCGCCCTTGCGAACGCGGATCAGTCCGCTGTAGACGGAATGCGACCGGTCGGCCACCGCCCCCATGAACAGGAGATCGCTGGTGGTGCGGGGGGCCCGATGGTCCTGCAGGGTACGGAAGTCGTGCATCTGCTCGTCCCGACCGACGAAGGCGGCCCGCAGCCGGCTGGTCCCTGCCTCTCCCTCCAGGGCCGAGTCGGTGCGGAGGCGGGCGTAGCTGCCACCCAGGGCCACCGCGAAACTGTCCAGAAGGGCGTCGCTCCCGATCACACTGGCCTGGTGGGCCACTTGCCAGGTGGCCGGGCCCAACGACTGGACACTCACGTAGTGAAGGGTGGCTTCGTCGGCCAGACGGAGCTCGGTCACCGGCACCACCAGACGGTCGGGATGGACGGGCCGGGCCACCTGGTTCACCGGAGGTGGTGTGCCTCCCAGCTCGGCCAACAGGGGACCGTCGACATCGACGATGATCTCGATCAGGCTGGCCGTGGAACCGGTGGCCGCCCGCATGACGGTGCGGGGGAAGATGGCCTCGCCGCCGCCGCCGGAGACGGCGTGGATGACCACAACCGGATGGTCGATGACGGCGCCGGGCGCCACGTCGATGACCAACGGGTCGGCCACGAAGGCGTCGTTGAGTAGTACGTAGTCGTGGGAATGGCCCACCACCGAGCCCAGGAGGTCGCCGCCGTCCTCCTGCTCGCCCGCCCGTCCGAGAGACAGAAGACTGTCGTCGGTCGAGGACGCCACCGTGGCCAATACACCGTTGAGCGTGACCATCAGCCCGGCCCGGGGGCCGAGGGTGTCGACCAGGGCCCGGACCTGGTCGGACGGGGAGAGTCCGGCGGCCGACGAGCCCGCCGGAGCGGTGCCGACCGGTCGGTACCGGTCGAGATCAAGTTGATCGATACGGCTGTACCGCCACACCTCGTCCTTCTCGGTGGGTAGCACGGACGCGCTGAATGACTCGGCCGCGGCCAACCTCCGCCGTTGCAGCCAGGCGGGCCCCGGAAGGGAACGGGCGGTGTCAGGAGTGAAGGTGGACAGGTCGGGTACAGCCTCTCGCGAAAGGAGGCCCGGTCACGAGCCTCACCTCCATCCTACCGGCCCGTTCCCCGGCCACGACCCGGACCCGATGGTCGGGTTGGCCTACGCTCGGGCCATGGCTGAGGCCCGGCAATCCAGGACGGCGACATTCTCCTCCGAGGTCCTGAGCCTGGACAAGGACGGCCACGTGGCCACCCTGTGGTTGGACCGCCCCTCCAAGCTCAACGCCCTGGGTCCCGCCTTCTGGTCCGACCTCCCCCGGGCCATGGCCGCCATCGCCGACGATCCCGACATCCGGGCCGTCGTCATCGCCGCCCGGGGCCCCCACTTCACGGTCGGGCTCGACCTGGTGGCCATGACCGGGCTGGCCGGCCCGGCCCCGTCGGCCGGTGGTAGCCCACCTTCGATGGCGGCCCGCGCCCGGTCGTCCCATACCGCCATCCGCGGCATGCAGGCCTCGGTGACCTCACTGGCCCAATGCGCCGTGCCCACCGTCGCCGCCATCCACGGCTACTGCATCGGGGGCGGGGTGGACCTGGCCGCGGCCTGTGACATCCGACTGGCCAGTGCCGACGCCATCTTCTCGGTGCGGGAGACCAAGGTGGCCATCGTGGCCGATCTGGGTAGTCTGCAGCGCCTGCCGGCCATCATCGGCCAGGGCCACGTGGCCGAATTGGCCTACACCGGCAAGGACATCACGGCCGAACGGGCGGCCACCATCGGACTGGTCAATCACGTAGCCGCTGACCCTGACGGCGTCCGCCACGATGCCCGGTCCCTGGCCGAGGAGATCGCCGCCAACTCCCCGCTGGCCGTGCAGGGGACCAAAGCGGTGATGGCCGCCAGTCAGGGGCGATCGGTGGCCGAGGGCCTCGACTACGTGGCCGCCTGGAACGCCGGGTTCCTGGCCTCCGACGATCTGGCCGAAGCTATGACCGCCTTCATGGAGAAGCGGCCGGCCATCTTCACCGGCCGCTAGTAGCCCGGCTCAGCGCTTGCGGCGCCACCACCGGTTGTCGCGTCGCTCCTCGCGAGCGTCTTCTTCGCGGACCTCGGCCAGGATGTCGGGGCCCACGGCATTGATGATGTCTTCCGCCTGATCGAGCAGCTTGGCCGCTTCCTCGCCGGGCACATCGGGCATCGGCTCCAGAGCGGGCTCGACCAGTGAGCCGTGCGCCCAACCCACATCAGCCAAGCGGCGGGCGTAGGAAGGACAATTGTCGGGACACTTCCAGGGTGCCTCCGGCGCCAGGTCGAGGATACAGAAACGGGCCACCTCGCCCGAGTCGTACGTCCGGCTCTGGAAATGCTTGCACTCTTCCCTCATCGGCATAGTCCATCCTGCCTCTCTGACGGCTGCGGGCGCACATACGCCTGCCCCGGCCCTGCCCACCCGGTGGCCAACCTCCGGTTCAGCCGACCGATCCCTCCATCTGAAGCTCGATCAACCGACTCCACTCCACGGCGTACTCCATGGGAAGCGTACGGGTGATCGGCTCGATGAATCCGTTGACGATCATGCCCATGGCCTGGGTCTCCGACAGGCCACGGCTCATCAGATAGAAGAGCTGGTCGTCGCCGACCTTGGAAACCGTGGCTTCATGGCCGATCCGGGCGTCCCGCTCGGCCACCTCCATGTACGGCTTGGTCTCCGACACCGAGATGTCATCGAGGAGAAGGGCGTCGCACCGGACGAAGCTCTTGGCCCGTTTGGCTCCTTCATCCACGTGCACCTTGCCCCGATAGGTGGTGATGCCGGCATCTTTGGAGATCGACTTGGACACGATGGTCGAGGTGGTCTCCGGCGCACAGTGGTACATCTTGGCCCCGGCGTCCTGATGCTGGCCCGCTCCGGCGTAAGCCACCGACAGCACCTCGCCCGACGCCTTGGGCCCCATCAGATAGACCGACGGGTACTTCATGGTCAGCCGGGAGCCGATGTTGCCGTCGATCCACTCCACGTGGGCTTCCGCTTCGGCCCGGGCCCGCTTGGTCACCAGGTTGTAGACATTGTTGGACCAGTTCTGGATGGTGGTGTAGGTGATCCGCGAACCCTCCAGGGCCACCAGCTCGACAACAGCCGAGTGCAGGGAGTCGCTGGTGTAGACCGGGGCCGAGCACCCCTCGATGTAGTGCACCTGGGCGCCCACGTCGGCGATGATCAGGGTGCGCTCGAACTGACCCATGTTCTCGGCGTTGATCCGGAAGTAAGCCTGCAGGGGCTGGTCCACGATGACGTTGGGGGGCACGTAGATGAACGAACCACCGGACCAGACGGCCGAGTTGAGAGCGGCGAACTTGTTGTCGTTGGGGGGGATGATCTTTCCGAAGTACTTGCGGACCAGATCGGGGTAGTCGCGCACCGCCGTGTCCATGTCGCAGAAAATGATGCCAAGGGCCTCGAGGTCCTCGCGGTTGCGGTGAAACACCACTTCGGACTCGTACTGGGCGGTCACCCCGGCCAGGTACTTGCGCTCGGCCTCGGGGATGCCCAACTTCTCGTAGGTGTTCTTGATGGCGTCGGGGAGATCGTTCCAGTCCTCCACCTGCCCCGACGTGGGCTTGATGTAGTAGTAGATGTCGTCAAAGTCGAGATCGGGCATGTTGACGGCGAACCACTCGGCCATCTCCCGCTTCTCGAAGCGCTGGAGCGCCCGCAGCCGGAAGTCCCGCATCCACTCCGGTTCCTTCTTCATGGCCGACATCTCGCGGACGATGGACTCGTTGAGTCCCTTCTTGGGCTTGAAGACGTAGTCCTCTTCATCGGACCACCCCAGCTTGTACTTTCCGATATCGATGTCGGTGGTGGTCATCCGCGCTCCTGGGCTGCCGTCCGGGCGGACGAGCTGATTTCTCCTATACAGATAGTAACAACCCCTGGGCCGGTGCCGTACGACGGCCCCCGGTCGGAGAAGTCGTGCCATCCTGGGCGGATGCCACCCGAGCCGGCCCCAGACACGACTGCTGCCGGAGGCGGCTTCGCCCCGGTCCCCGAACGACGACCGGTCGAGCTGGTCACCCACGGCGATGTCCGGGTCGACGACTGGTTCTGGTTGCGCGACAAGGACGACCCGGCCGTCATCGAACACCTGAAGGCCGAGAACGCCCACACCGAGGCGGCCATGGCCGGAACCGCCGGTCTCCAGGCCTCACTGTTCGACGAGATCGTGGCCCGGATCGAGGAGACCGATGTGTCGGTCCCGGTCCGCAAGGGCCCCTGGCTCTACTACAGCCGGACCGTCGAAGGCAGCAGCTACGCCATCCACTGCCGCCGGTCGGCGGCCCCCGGTTCGACCGGGGACGGGGTGGGACGGGCCGGTCTGGTCCTGGAGCCCGGCGAGATCCCCGAGGGTGAGCAGATCCTCCTGGACGAGAACGTGCTGGCCCAGGGGCACGAGTACTTCGCCGTGGGCGCCTTCGAACTGAGCCCCGACCACCGGTGGCTGGCCTACTCCACGGACACCTCCGGGGGTGAGCGCTACACCATGCAGTTCACCGACCTGGCCACCGGGGAGGATGCCCACGAGACCCTGCTCGACACCTCCTACGGCACGGCGTGGGCCAACGACAACGCCACTGTCTTCTACACGCGGGTGGACGAGGCCATGCGCCCGTTCCAGTTGTGGCGCCACCGGGTGGGCACCGACCCCGCCGAGGACACCCTGATCTACGAGGAGACCGACGAGCACTTCTACCTGGGAGTGGGCCGCACCAAGGACGACAGCTACGTGCTGATGGTCCTCGATTCCAAGGTGACCTCGGAGGTCCGGGTCTGTGCCGCCGACGAACCCCGGGGTCGGTTCCGGGTCGTCGAACCCCGCCGGCAGGGGATCGAGTACAGCGTGGACCACGACCGGGGGGATCCGGCCACCGGTCGGACCAGCCGGTTCCTCATCGTCACCAACGACGGAGCCGAGGACTTCCGGCTGATGGCGGCGGACGACGCCACCCCCGACCGCGCCCATTGGACAGAAGTCATCGGCGGCCGGCCCGGGGTCCGGCTGGACAACGTCGATCCCTTCGTCGGACACCTGGTCGTCTACGAACGGGAGGGGGGCGAGACCAAGATCCGGATCATCGACACCCACAGCGGGGGCTCGGTGCCCGTCGACCAGCCGGAAACCCCGTCGACGGCGTGGCCCGGTGCCAACCCCGAATACGACTCGACCACCCTCCGCTACGAGTACACCTCGCTGGTCACTCCCCATTCGGTCTACGACCGCGACCTGACCACGGGCGATGCCGTCCTGCTCAAGCGTCAGCGGGTCCTCGGCCCATTCGATACGGGTCACTACCGCACCGAGCGCCGATGGGCCACGGCCGACGACGGGACCGCCATCCCCCTCTCGCTCGTCTACCGGTCAGACCGGGCCGACCTGGTCGACCGGGACGGCTCGGGAGCCGGCCCGTGTCTCCTCTACGGCTACGGCTCCTACGAGATGTCCATCGACCCGACCTTCTCTTCGCTCCGCCTCAGCCTGCTCGACCGGGGCTTCCTGTTTGCCATCGCCCACGTGCGGGGTGGGGGCGAGATGGGACGGGCGTGGTACGAGCAAGGGAAGCTGGCGGCCAAGCCCCATACCTTCACCGACTTCGTGGCCTGCGCCCGCACGCTGGTGGCCGAGGGGTGGACGTCGCCCGACCAGCTGGTGGCCCGGGGGGCCAGCGCCGGGGGACTGCTCATGGGTGCGGTGGCCAACCTGGCCCCCGAGCTGTTCCGGGCGGTGGTGGCCGAAGTGCCCTTCGTCGACTGCCTCACCACCATCCTGGATGACACCCTCCCGCTCACCGTCCTCGAATGGGACGAGTGGGGCAACCCGGGGCGGGACCCGGAGATCTACCGGGTCATGAAGTCCTACTCGCCCTACGACAACGTCCGCTCCGTGGATGAGCAGGGTCAACCGGTGCGGTACCCGGACATCCTGGCCACGGCCGGGCTCTCCGACCCGCGGGTCGGCTTCTGGGAGCCGGCCAAATGGGTGGCCAAACTGCGGGCCGCCAACCCGGACAACCGGGTCCTGCTCAAGACCGAGTTGGGCGCCGGACACGGGGGCCCCTCCGGGCGCTACGACGCCTGGAAGGACGAGGCGTTCGTCTATGCCTTCATCCTGGATGCGCTGGGCATGGCCGGCCCCGACCCCAATGACGCCGTCGGGGCCGCCTCTCGGCCCACCGCCTGACCCCGCTCTGCCTGACCCCGCTCTGCCTGACCCCGCTCTGCCTGACCCCGCTCTGCCTGACCCCGCTCCGCCTGGCCCCGCTCCGCCTGGCCCCGCTCCGCTTGGCCCGCTGCTTGACTCCGCTCCCGACCGGGACCTCAGGCCGGGGAGGACGATGGCGAGCTGGTCGGTGGGGTCGACGCCGGTTGGAAGGTGGCCACGAACGGCGTGGCTAGCGGATGGGGCAGCACGACGGGCACGGTGCCCACTTTGAGCGCACCTTGCTGGGAGCCCAGTTCGACGGTGGTGGTGCCGGTAGCCGGAATGGTCTGGACCGCTCCGCTCTGCAACGTCCCCGTCCACAATGTGGCCCCGGTGGCCACCGATCGGGCCAGCACCCAGCACGGTCCCACCGCCGTCACCGTCACGCTGAAGGAGGTGGACGGGACCGGGTAGGTGGCGACACCGGTGCCGGTCGAAGTGGCGACGATCGAGGCCGGCAGGGTGGTGGGGGTGGTCTTGGTTTTTTTGGACTTTCCCCCGTCCTTCGATTTGTCCCCGGCGTGATGGCCGTTGTCCGAGCCGGGGGAAGTGCTGGCGGAGGTGGACTTCGGGGTCGACCCCGTCGTTGTCGGGGTGGTGGCCGGGGTGCCGGCGGCGGTGTGGCCGTGGTTGCCGCCGGGCGACCGTCGGCTTCCGATCAGGACCAGAGCCACCACGACCACCACGATGACCACGATCACCGTGATGGCGCTCCCCCGCCGCGGTCGTCGGTTCATCGAGGCCAGAGCGTGACGCTGGGTGCGGTCGCTCCGGCTACGCGGCGGGGGCCCGTCCGTCGGGCTCTGGTCGTCGAAGACCAGCGGAGAGCCCGGTTCGGGGATGGCCACCATGCCCCGGGTCGAGGCGGGCGGATACCGACGACCGGCCTGGGGGTCGGGGGAAGGATCGGCCTCCGACCTGGCTCCCGAGGCCGAGCCGACGCCGGTGTCATCGAGATGGGCGGCGGCCCCTCCGGAGGCGCCCACGATACGGACGGGGGCCGAGCCGGATCGTTCGGCCACCTGCTCCATGGTCCCCAGGGCCGAGTGGTACCGCTCGACCGACGACAGGTCACCCCCCTCGGGGCGTCGGAGAACCACGGCCGCCACCACCGCCACGATCACCACCACGACAGCCGCCACGAGGAGCCACATCACGCCCATTCAACCCGAAGAGGCAGCCGCAGGGGCAGCGTGGAGGCGAGCGGGGGCGACAAACGCCGGTGGGGTGGGGTTCAGCCGGTGGTGGGGAGGGTCAGGTCCGCAGCCCGGCCCGGGGGCGAAGGCCCGGATCGAGGTCCGAGCGCAGGGGGTTGGACTGGTCCCGCTCGCTCAGCACCGGATCGGTCAGACCCCAATCGGCCCCGATGGCCGGATCATCCCAGGCCACACCCAGTTCGTCGTTGGGGTTGTAATAGCCGTCCACCAGGTACCACAGGGTGAGATCGGTGAGGGAGGCGAAACCGTGGGCCACCCCTGGGGGAATGAACAGTCCCCGGTCGATGTCGCCGTCGAGATCGAGGGCCAGGGTGGCACCGTCGGTGGGTGATCCCTCACGGAGGTCGTGGAGGATCACCCGCGCCTTCCCCCGCAGGACGTACCAGTAGTCGGCCTGGTGGAGGTGATAGTGGAGACCGACGATAGCTCCCGCCTGCTTTTCGGACCGGTTGGCCTGGGTCATCTCCCGCCCCAGCGGGAACCAGCTGCGACGGTAGGTCTCGACGAACCGGCCCCGCTGATCCCCGTGGGTGCTGGGTTCGACCACGATGACGTCAGCGATGACGTCTGATTCCTTGATGTCGGGCACGCCTACTCCCCCTCGTCGTTGCCGGGCCGGGCCAGAGTAGCCAAGTCGCTGCGGAAGTACAGCAGGGGCGAGCCTTCGCCCACGCCCAGGTCGAGGACCCGTCCGATGATCAGTTCGTGGTCTCCGGCGTCGTGGACCAGCTCGATCCGGCAGTCGACCCAGGCCAGGCAGTTCTCGATGAGGGGGGAACCGGTGACCGGTGCCGGGCGCCAGTCCACCCCCACGAACTTGGGTCCACCCGACACGGCGAAGCCCTCGCACATCTTCCGCTGGTGATCGCCCAGCACACTGACGCAGAACTGGCCGGCCCGGGCGATACGGGGCCAGCTGGTGGAGGTCCGGGCCGGGGCCACGGCCACGAACGGGGGGTCCAGCGAAAGGGACAGGAAGCTCTGGCAGGTGAACCCCACCGGTTCGCCCTCCTCCATCCCCGCCACCACCGTGACACCGGTGGCGAACCGGCTCATGACGTCCTTGAAACGGTCAGTCTCGACACTCATGGTCACGCCGAGCCCAGGTCGACCGTCATCCCCTCCGACGCCGCCCCCACCTCGAGGTCGTAGTTGTCGGCCGCCACCTGCTGGGCCCGCTCGAGCATCCGGTCGATCTGGCTGTCGGAATGGGCCGGGTCGTGGTGGAACATGACCAGACCACGGGCTCCTGCCTCGCCGGCCACCCGCACGGCGTACTCCTCGGTGGAGTGGCCCCACCCGGCCATGGTGGCGAACTCCTCGTCGGTGTACTGGGAGTCGTGGAGCACCAGGTCGGCTCCGTCGCACAACTCGAGGACCTGTTTGTCCACCGCCTTGCGGTCGACCGGGGCCTGGTGGTCGGAGATGTAGGTCAGCGCCCGCCCGTCGGCCTCGATCCGGAAGCCCAGGGTGTGGCCGATATGGGGCACGGGTCGGGCCGTTATGTGCACCCCCCCGACAGTGAACTCGTCGGTCCCCTCGACGTCCCGACAGTGCATCTCGCCCCGGAAGTCGGCCATCGAGATGGGGAAGAACGGCGGGCGCACCATGCTGGACAGCACGTCGCACAGCGAGCCCCCCTCCTGCGAGGGCCCGTGGACGTCGAGGATGGCGCCGGGGTCGCGCATAGGGGAGAAGAAGGGAAGGCCGAGTACGTGGTCGTAGTGCAGGTGGGTGAGCAGAACGGTGGCCCGGAGGGGGGCCTCCAGCCGGGGTTGGAGGTGGTGGCCGAGGGCGCGCAGGCCGGTCCCGAGGTCGAGGATGATCGGTCGCTCGCCCGCCACCTCCACCAGCACGCACGAAGTATTACCGCCGTATCGGCGTTGCTGCTCGGACGAGCACGGGCACGAGCCCCGGACACCGAAGAAGGTTAGTTTCACGGCAGGTGCAGGCTAGTCGGAAGGCACAGGGGCGGCAGGACTACCCTCCGTACATGGACGAGCAGCGGATCACGGCTCACGGTGTCGACTTCGCCTATTTCAGCGATGGGCCCCCTTCGGGGCCACTGGCTCTGTGCCTGCACGGTTTCCCCGACACCGCCCATACCTGGCGTTATCTGCTGCCTCGCCTGGCCGAAGCCGGGTTCCACGCCGTGGCCCCGTTCCTGCGGGGCTACGCCCCGAGCTCGGTACCGGCCGACGGCCGCTACGACACCGGGACCCTGGCCCTCGATGCCTGTGCCCTCCACCAGGCCCTGGGCGGCGGCGGGGACGCCGTCCTCATCGGCCACGACTGGGGGGCATTCGCCGCCTACGGCGCCTCCGCCTACCAACCCGAACGATGGCGCCGGGTGGTCACCGCGGCGGTAGCCCCCCAGCCCGCCATGGCTGACGGCTTCTTGAGCTTCGACCAGCTCCACCGCAGCTGGTATGTGTTCTTCTTCCAGACCGCCCTGGCCGAATACGCCGTGGCCATGGACGACTACGCCTTCATCGACCGCCTGTGGTCCGAGTGGTCCCCCCGCTTCGACGGCTCGTGGGACACGGCTCGTGTGCGCGAATCGCTGGCCTCCCCCGAGAGTCTGAGTGCGGCCATCGCTTACTACCGGGCCACCTTCGCCGTCCCGCCCGATGACGCCGAGGCGGCCGCCGCCCAGACGGCCGTGGGCACCATGACGCCGCAACCCACCCTCTACCTGCACGGCGCCGACGACGGCTGCATCGGCATCGACACCATCGGCCCGGTCACCGAATTCATGTCGCCGGGGTCGGAGATGGTAGTGGTCGAGGGGGCCGGCCACTTCCTGCATGTGGAACAGCCCGACCTGGTCAACGAGCACATCATGCGGTTCCTCGCCCAGCCCTGACGACGTCGATCGCCGTCGCCGTCCCCGCCCACGGCCCTTCTGGCGGCGGTCACGGCAGCCGCAGCGTGCCCTTCCGGTCACGTACAGCCATGCCTTCGGCCACCAGGCCGTCGGCCATACCCAGAGCCCGGGCCGGATCGTCGGGCCAGCCCGCCGCCGCCGGTAGGGCGGCGACGGTGACGGCCCCTTCCCGCAGGGCATCCACCAGGCGGCCCCGTCCCTGACGGTCGGATCCCTCGAACCTGGTCTGGGCCACCGACACCGCCGCCGACCCGCGGGCCGGGTCGGGCCGGAACTGACCGGCGGCGGCCCACCGACACCGACGGCGCATCGGGCACTGCCGGCACGTCGGGCCCGAGGAGACGCACACGGTCGCTCCCAGGTCGAGCAAGGCCTGACCGAATTCCCATGCCCGGCCGGCCGGCACCATGGTGTCGACCAGCTGCTGGGCCTCGCCCAGGGCCAGGGGCCGCCCGGCCACCGCCCGGGACAGCACCCTGCCGGCATTGGTGTCGACCACGCCGACGTCGACCTCGAAGGCAAAGGCCAGAACGGCACGGGCCGTGTAGGGCCCGACGCCGGGTAGCGCCAGCAGGGCGTGGAGGTCGGAGGGAACCTGCCCACCATGACCGGCGACCATGGCCCCGGCGGCGGCGTGCAGGTGACCGGCCCGTCGGTTGTAGCCCAACCCCTTCCAGGCCCGGAGCACCTCGCCGAGGGGGGCGGCGGCGCAGGCCGTCGGGGTCGGGAACCGTTCGATGAAGGCCTGGTAGGCGGGAACCACCCGCTCGAGGTTGGTCTGTTGAGCCATGACTTCACTGACCAGCACGGCCCAGGGGTCACGGGTCGACCGCCAGGGGAGGTCGGGTCGACGGGAGCCGGATCCGTTCACCGTCCCCCAGGTGGTGATGGCCACACCCATGGCCCGGACCTGACCCCGGTCACGGGGTGGGGCCGCCTCCCCCTGCCTCGGCAGCGGGCTCAGCTCCAGACGTCGTCGCCGTAGGGGCGCCGGCGGGCGGGAGCGAACTCCTTCTTCCACACCATCACCTTCCGCCGGAAGAAGCACACCTCTTCACCGCGCTGGTTGAAGCCCTTGGACTCGACGGTGACCACACCGCGGTCGTCCTTGGACTTCGAGGGCACCTTGCCGATGACCTTCGTCTCGGCGTAGATGGTGTCGCCGTGAAAGGTGGGAGCCCGGTGGATGAGCGACTCGACCTCGAGATTGGCGATGGCCGCCCCGCTCACGTCGGGGACCGAGAGTCCGAGGACCAGCGAGTAGACCAGGTTGCCGACCACCACGTTCTTGCCCTGGACCGTTTCGTGCTCGGCGTACCAGGCATTGGTATGCAGGGGATGGTGGTTCATGGTGATCATGCAGAACAGGTGGTCGTCCGCTTCGGTGATGGTCTTGCCGGGCCAGTGGCGGTAGACGTCGCCCGGTTCGAACTCCTCGTAGTAGCGCCCGAAGGGTCGGTCGTAAGTGGTCATGGGGCTGGTGTAGTACGCCGTCGTCCATGCGTCCAACGCGCGGAGGCGGCGCCGATCGCCGGCCCACCGGCTGGGTCAGTCGCGGACCAGGGTGGGCCGGGTGGTGAAGCCCAGCACCCAGTCGGTGTGGGACTCCCCGTCGATGGCCATGCGCCAGGTGTACCGGGTGCCCGGTGTGAGCGGCAACGGTCCCAGGTTGACGGCCAGGGCTACGTCGATGGGCGAACCCTCGGGGATGCCGGGAGGGCGGCCCACGGTGAACTCACCCCGCACCTCGACCGGGTGCTCCCCGTCCGGCGTGTCGACCAGCACCGGTCGGCCGTCGGCGTCCTCCAAGAAGAGCTCCCAGTGATGGGCCGACTCGGCCTCGTGCCAGCCCACGTCGATCTTCAGGGCGATGGCCGACGGTACCGGGTCGGGTCCGGTCATACTCCAGCCGCCGCCCAGCACATAGAGCTTGCCGTCGGACACCTGCGCGGCGTCACACAGCATCATGGTCACTCTCACAAATGGCGAGGATACCGGCTCACGTGGTCGAAGCGGTGCCCGTGACACGTCGACGGGGAGCCCGACCCCGCCGTCGGCTCCTGCGCCGACCGCCGGTGACCATGCCGGGCCCGTACCACCGGGGCCGGAGGCGGAGCCGGATGGGAGTGCCGGTTACCCTGGGACGATGGAGCTTCGGGGCCTACGTGACGACGTCTACCGCCGACCCCTGGCCACCGCCCTCGATCGCCTGGGCATCGGGCCGGGGTGGACCTGCGTGGACGTCGGTGCGGGCGGCGGGGACGTGTCGGTGGCCCTGGCCGAGATCGTGGGCCGTCACGGACGGGTCTACGCGGTGGACAGCGACCCCGAGGCGCGCGATGAGGTGGCAGCGGCCGCCGCCGCCCACAGCCAGGTTGTGGCCATCACCCAGGCCGGCGAGGACCTGCGTCTGCCGGAGCGGGTGGACCTGGCCTTCTGCCGTTTCCTGCTCCTCCACGTGCACGATCCGGCGGTCGTGCTGGCCCGCATGGCCGGCGCCGTACGCCCCGGCGGGTGGGTGGTGGCCCAGGAGCCGATCACCTCGGCCGGTCGGATCGACGGCCGGCCCTTCTCCATGCCCGGGGCACCCCATCCCGACATCGGGGCCCTCCTCCCCGCCCTGGCCCGCGACGCCGGGTTGATCACCGTCGATACCTGGGCCGAAGCGCCGGCCGGGGTGGGGCCGGGGCCGGTGGCCGACTACCTCACCGTCCTGACCGAGGTCGACCCGGGTGACGACCCTGTGGTCCTGCCCCCTCTGGTCACCGTGGTGGCCCGGGCCCCGGGCGGGGACGACCCCGCCCTTCGGTAGCCTGGCCCCGTGTCTGCTGACCGCGTTGTCCCCGCTGACCTGGCCGCCGCCGCCGAGGCGGTGGGTCTGTCCCAGTCGGTCATCGAGGCCGGGGTGGCCGCCCTGGCCCGGTCCGGAGGGCCCGATCAGGCCCAGGTCCTGGCCTACGACCTGGCCCACGCGGCGGCGGCCGTCCGGGCGGCCGAGGCCGCCCTCACCTACGGATCACACGGCGACACCGAGGCCCGCATCGCCTGCGCCTTCGTGGCCGACGCCGTGGCCGACCTGGCCGGCCGCACCTTCGGGCGCACCACGGCCTGGGGCGTGGCCCCCGGTTGGGCGGAGTCGGTGCTGGACTTCGTCACGAGCTTCCGAGATCCTGAATTCCTGAGCTCGTTGGCCGACGAGCCCGGCTCCCGCCACCTGGACCCCGACTTCGAATTGGTGCGGGAGACGTTCCACCGCTTCGCCGCCGACCAGATCCGACCGCGGGCCGAGCACATCCACCGGGCCAACACCGACATCCCCGAGGAGATCATCGGCGGGATGGCCGAGATGGGCGGCTTCGGTATGTCCGTTCCCGAGGAGTACGGCGGTTTCGCCACCGGCGGGGAGTCCGACTACATGGGCATGCTGGTGGCCACCGAGGAGCTGGCCTGGGGTTCGCTCGGCGCCGGGGGCTCACTCATCACCCGGCCCGAGATCCTCACCCGGGCCCTGGTGCACGGCGGGACCGAGGACCAGAAGATGCGCTGGCTGCCCCGCCTGGCCTCCGGCCAGGTCATGGGGGCGGTGGCCGTGACCGAGCCGGACTTCGGCTCCGACGTGGCCGGCGTGGTCACGGCGGCCACCCCCACCGCTGGAGGGTGGCTGATCAACGGAGTCAAGACCTGGTGCACCTTCGCCGCCCGGGCCGAGGTGCTGATGCTTCTGGCCCGCACCGATCCGGACCGGACCAAGGCCCACCGGGGACTGTCGTTGTTCCTGGTGGAGAAAGGCCGGGCCGAGGGGCACGGTTTCGCCTTCACCCAGGACCCGGGCGAGGCCGGTCGTCCCGCCGGCTCCACCGGGCGGATGGAGGGCCGGGCCATCGACACCCTGGGCTACCGGGGCATGCACTCCTACGAGGTGGCCTTCGAGGACTGGTTCGTCCCCGAGGACAATCTGGTGGGCGGCACCGAGGGGATCGGACGGGGCTTCTACTTGCAGATGCAGGGTTTCGAGAACGGCCGGTTGCAGACGGCGGCCCGGGCCATCGGGGTCATGCAGGCGGCCTACGAGACCGCCCTCGACTACGCCGCCAACCGGGTGGTGTTCGGGTCCCCCATCCTCGAGTACCAGCTGACCCGGGCCAAGCTGGCCCGCATGGCCGTCCTCATCCAGGTGACCCGGCAATTCTCCTACGAGGTGGCCCGACTCATGTCCAAAGGAGAGGGATCCCTGGAGGCCTCCATGGTCAAGGCCTATGTCTGCCGGGCCGCCGAGTGGGTCACCCGGGAGGCGATCCAGATCCACGGCGGCATGGGCTACGCCGAGGAGTACGCCGTCAGTCGCTACTTCGTCGACGCCCGGGTGCTCTCGATCTTCGAGGGGGCCGACGAGACCCTGGCCCTCAAGGTCATCGCCCGACGCCTGTTGGCCAACGCCGCCGGCTGAGCCCGCCGATCTCCGACCGGTTCAGCCCGGCGACCGGGTGAGCCCGGCCCGCTCGCCCCGCACGACGAACTTGGTGGCCATTTTGCGGGAGGCCTCGTCGATCATCTCGTCGCCGAACATCACCGCACCCGACCGGTCGTCCTCGGTCGCTTTCCGGTAGGCGTCGAGGATGTCCCAGGCCCGGTCGAACTGCTCCTGGGTGGGTGAGTAGACCTCGTTGAGCACGCCCACCTGGTCGGGGGTGAGGGCCCACTTGCCGTCATAGCCCAGGACCCGGGTCCGCTGGGAGAACTGGCGCAGGCTGTCCAGCTCGCGGACCTTGAGGAAGGGTCCGTCGATGACCTGAAGACCGTTGGCCCGTCCGGCCATCAGGATCTTCGAGAAAACGTAATTGAAGTGGTCGCCGGGGTACTCGGGGATGGCCACGCCACCGGTCAGCACCGGCATCTCCATGGAGGCGGCGAAGTCGGCCGGCCCGAAGATGATGGTCTCGAGGCGGGGTGAGGCGGCACAGATCTCCTCCACGTTGATCAGGCCGCGGGTGGTCTCGATCTGCGCTTCGATGCCGATGTGTCCGACCGGTAGGCCGCTCTTCTTCTCGACCTGGGACAGCAGCAGGTCGAGGGCCACCACCTCGGCCGCCGTCTGGACCTTGGGCAGCATGAGCTCATCGAGCCGCTCGCCGGCGTGGCCGACCACTTCGATAACGTCCTCGTAGGTCCACTCGGTGTCCCAGGCGTTGATGCGCACGCACAGGACCCGATCGTCCCAGGGCAGGTTCTTGATGGCGTCGGCCACCTTGGCCCGGGCCGCCTCTTTCTCCAGCGGGGCCACCGAGTCCTCCAGGTCGAGGAAACTCATGTCGGCGGGGACCGTCGGCGCCTTGGCTAGGAACCGCTCGTTCGAACCGGGGGACGACATGCACGAGCGGCGGGGCAGATGGCGGGAGCGTTCGGACATGCTTCGATGGTACGGCCATTCGGGGCACCCCCCAAAATGGCCGGGGTCACAGGGGGGGCGTGTCCGGTGCGGCCTATCGCCACACCGGAACTTCAGTGGGCCACGTCGCTCCGATCCCGACGGATCTGGTCCTGCAGGAGGTCGGGGGTGAGTTGTTCCGACAGCAGCCGGTCGAAGCGGGCCGGGTCGCCGTCCACGAACGATCGGCACAACGGCAGGCCCTCCACGTAGCAGGTGAGATAGGCGCGCCAGGTGGGGTGGACCAGGAATTCCACCGCCTTGGCGGCGCGCTCTCGCGACAACAGACCGAAGCGGGCCACCTCGTCGGTGACCACCTCGGGGTCGGCACCGTCCTCATGGAGGCGGAAGGCGGCATTCTGGCGAACGGCGCCGAGCGCCTCCCCCGCCTCGGCCACCGCCGCCACCACGTCGGCGTCGTAGCGGATGCCGAGGGGACGAAGATGGCCGGCCACGATGGCCTCGGGGCGGCGGCCCATGACCACCTCCAGACCGAGGTCGGCGAGCCCTTCGGCCAACAAGCACTGCGGCGTGCCCACCAGGAAGATGGATTCCTCCCACCACTGTCGGCGGCGCACCAGTCCGACCTCTTTGCGGGTGTGTTCGGTGTGGTGACCCGGGTAGGCCTCGTGGGCCACCAGATGGGCGAGGCCGGTGGACAGGACGGGAAGGTCGGTGTTGATGGCCACCCGACTGTGCAGTCCGCCCAGGTAGTAGTTGAACCCGGCCCACGGCTGGTCGGACACCAGTTCGAACTCCACGTGCTCGCCTTCGGGCAGTCCGAACAGGTCCAGGGTCCGGGCCCGGAGGTCGTCGGCCAGCGAATGGATGGCGGCGAACAGCAACTCAGGCGGCACGGCATGGGATTCCCGCCAGGTCACCAGCCGGTCGGCCAGGTCCCCGGACCCGGGCAGCACCTCGTCGAGCTGTCGGTGGGCTTCGACCAGGGCGTCGTCCTCCACCCGTGTCGGACGTACGCCGTAGCAGGCCTCGACCTCGTCGGCGTAGCCGATCCGGTCACCGGCCAGTTTGCGGGCCGTGGTCATGAGACCGACCACCTGGGCCCGCAGCCAGTGCCGACGGGCGGGGGCGGAGCCGTCCTCGCCGGGTTCCGAGGTATCCAGCGGAGCCCCGCTGTCGATGGCCGCCACCAGGGAACGGGCCTCGGCTACCAGCTGGACGGGGGGCTGCACCGGCTCGTTGTCGACCGAGGCCGACCGGTCGGGCGGCCCGTAGTAGGCGTCGACCAGTCCGTCGATGTGCCGACCCAGACGCAGCCCCAGGGTCAGGTACTGCTCGACCAGTCCGGCTCGGGCCACGTCGCCTCAGGTCTCAGCCGAGTGTGGAGCGGAAGAACTCGACAGCACGGTCCCACAGCAGCTCCGCCGACTCGGCGTGGTACGCCTCGGGCCGGTCCTCGTTGAAGAAGGCGTGCCCGGCGTTGGGATAGAGGTAGATCTCGACGTCTTTGCCCAGCCCTCGAAGCTCGGCTTCGAGAGCGCGTGCTGCGTCCGGATCGAAATAGTCGTCCTCCTCGGCGGCGTGCACCCGGACGGCGGCGTCCAATCGGCTGTAATCGGGACGGGCGTCGGGCCAGGGGATGAGGCCGTAGGCCGGTACCACCGCCTTGACGGCGTCGGGACGCTGGGTGGCCAGAACCAGAGCCAGCCCACCCCCCATGCAGAACCCGATGACCCCTACGCCGGGCCGGCCGGTACGGCCCAGGAGCTCGTCGACGGCACCACTCAGGTCTTTGGCCGCCGACTCCATCGTCAGTGCCATCATCAATTTGCCCGCTTCGTCCGGCTCGGTCAGGGGGACGGTGGCCCCGTCGTAGAGGTCGGGAGCCAGGGCGGTGAATCCGGCCTTGGCCAACCGGTCGCAGGTCCGGGTGATCTGCTCGACCAGTCCCCACCACTCCTGGAGAACGACGATTCCCGCCGTACCGTCGGCACCTCCCTGGGGGACAGCGAGGTAGCCGCGCCCGCTCCCCCCATTGCTGGCATATTGGATGATCTCGCCCATGGAGATCGACCCTACCCTGCCGATCGACACCGGGAACGACCGCCGGGCATCGGGGCGGAGGTGGACACCCAACCGCCGCACCGCCGCCGCCCACCTTTGCTTTCCCATTGACGAAATACCTGCTCAAAGCGGTATTTGGGGAGGGGGTCCTTGTGACGGAGGCCGGCGTCGACTAAACAGTGGGGCGATATGACTCACGCCGAGCGCTTCTCGACGTCAGAGCCAAGCGCGTCGCCCTCCCCCTGCCACCACACTCCCCGTCGGGTCTTCTCGACTGTCGCGGTGGTGGCCATGTTAGCGGGGGCGGCCCTGGTGGTCTCTTCGGCGCGCCCGGCGGCAGCCGACCAGATCGCCGACGCCAAGGCCGAAGCGGCGGCCATCACCGCCAAGATCCAGGCCACCCAGAACCAGATCGGCCAACTGACCGGGCAGGTCACGGCGGCCGACTACCGGCTGTCGCAACTGGGCAGCCAAATCGCGGCCAACAAGGCCGAGGTGAACACCGACCAGGTCAAGGTGTCCAAGGACCAGAGCCAGTTGAGGGTCGAGGCCATCAGCGACTACACCGACAGTGACACCAACAGCCAGGTCACCCAGATGTTCTCCTCCGACCCGAACACCAGCGGCATCCGCTCGGAGTATTCCTCCATCGCCAACGGCAACGTCACCACCACCATCGACAATCTGCACACGGCTCAGAGCGCGCTGCAAGCCACCCAGAGCGCGCTCGAACAGCAGAAGACGCAAGCTGCCACCACCGCCGGGAACCTGAACGCCGAGGAGAACCAGGCGGACTCGTTGGAGCAGCAGGACCAGTCCACGCTCAGCAGCGTGAACGCCAACATCCAGCATCTGATCGCACAGCAACAGGCGGCCGAAGCGGCGGCGGCCAAGGCGGCGGCCGAAGCAGCCTTCAACGCCAGGGTGGCGGCCGCGCAGCAGGCCCAGGCCCAGCAGCGGGCCCAGGCTCAGACCCAGGCATCCAGCGGTGGCGGCAACGCCGGTGCCAGCGCCCCGACCTCGGTGGCCGCGGCCAACCCTCCCCCGGTGGCGGGCGGGGTGGCCGGCGCCATTCAGGCGGCGGAAAGCCAGATCGGCGTGCCCTACGTATGGGGCGGCGAGACACCGGGCGTCGGTTTCGACTGCTCCGGACTCGTCCAGTGGTCGTACGCCCAGGCCGGAATCGGCCTCCCCCGTACCTCGGGGGCCCAGTACGCGGCCACCACCCACATCCCACTGGCCGACATCGCCCCCGGCGACCTTCTCTTCTACGGCCCCGACGGTGCCGACCACGTGGCCATGTACGTGGGAGGCGGGGAGATGATCGAAGCCCCCGAAACGGGCGAGACGGTGCACATCACCGGCGTCCGTACGGGCGACGATTTCGCCGGCGTGGGCCGCGTCGCCTGATCCGACCGGTTTGGGGGCGCCGCCTTCGGGTCAGCGTTGGTCGTGGGCAGTCAGCTCTGTCGGGGGCAGTTGACCGACCGTCCCGCCGGCCCGCGGCCCGGGTGGCCGGGCGAACCGGAAGGGCAGAGCTTCCCGCCCGGCCTGTATGACCATGGCCTCACCGGTCTCCTGACCCGAGAGGCATGCCACCACCGCTTCCGACACGGCCGACACCTCGATGAGAGGAAAGCCGCTTCCGGCCAGCACGTCGCGGACATCATCGATCAACGGGGTGTCGACGATGCTCGGGCACACGGCGTTGAAGGTGATCCCGTGGGCGCTCAACTGGGGTCCGAGCGACCGGACCAGACCGACCACGGCGTGCTTGGTCAGGCAGTAGACGGGGTCGGGCGAAAAACCGATGAGCCCGGCCAGCGACGCGGTCGCCACCATGGCGCCACCACCCCGCGCACTGAGGGCGGGCACCAGGGCCCTCACGCCGAAGAAGACCCCGTCCACGTTGACCCCGACGGCCCGACGGTAGATGGTGTCGGTGATGGTGGTGATGTCCGCTTCACCGGTGGTCACCCCGGCGTTGAGGTGGGCCAGATCGATCCCTCCGAAGTGCCCGGTCACCGCGTCCACGATGCCCGGCCATTCCTCGGACCGTCCGACGTCGGCCTGGAGCGCCAGTCCTCCGATGGAGTCGGCCACCCGGGCGGCCGACTCCCCGTCCAGATCGACCACGGCCACCGCCACCTCGGCCCGGGCCAGGAGCTCGGCGGTAGCCCGCCCGATTCCCGATCCTCCCCCGGTAACCACAGCCACTTTTCCCGCCAGTGTTCCCATGGGGTCTCCCCTGGTCTCTCCCCACCGGGGGCGCCATCGGCACACCCGAGCGTCCGGTGCCGCTCTCCAGCGGTTGGCCGCTGGTGCCGACGATGCCACCCTACCGGGCACCTGAGGCATACTGGGAGGGCTCCGACCGCTCCCGGCCGCTTGCCCCCGAGACCTCCCCTCTGCGAGCCGCACTGCCATGAGACCCCGGCTGCCATGAGACCCCCGTCGCCATGAGACCAATACCCGTCGCTTTCCACATCTGGTTCCTCGAGCTCCACACCTACGGGATCGGCCTGGCTCTGACCTTCTGGTTCGGCCTGCGCTACACCGAGCGGAGGCTGCGCAAGGCCGGCTACCCGTGGCAGTGGGTGACGGGCATGTTCGTCTGGGTCATCGTGGCTGCCATCGTCGGAGCTCGGGCCCTCCACGTGCTGTCCAACCTCTCCTATTACACGCATCAACCCAGTCAGGTCTTCGCCATCTGGCAGGGAGGCCTTTCGTCGTTCGGCGGGCTGATCTTCGCTGTTCCGGTGGCCATCGTCAGTGCCAAGCGGCGGTGTCCTCAGCTGGCCACCATGCGCTTCGCCGACCTCATGGCTCCGGTTCTGATGGCGTGCTGGGGCTTGGGCCGTCTACTCGGTCCCCAGCTCATGGTGGCCGGAGGCGGCCACCCGACCCACCAGTGGTTCGGGATGTACTACGCCGGTCAAGTGGGTAGGCGGCTCCCGGTTCCCATCTTCCAATCGATAGAGGACTTCACCATCTTCGGGATCCTGTTGCTGGTCGAACGATGGCTCCGCATGAATGCGCCCGTCCCCACTCCGGCCATGGTCGGGGCCGCGGTGGGGGCCTCGTCCGACACCGTCGGCGGTGACACCGGTATGGCCCTCGACAGGAACGCCGGAGACGAGGCCCTCCCCCTCGACGACGGCGGAGCGCCGGTCAACCAGCCCGCTTCGGGAGCTCCGACCCCGGTCCTTCTACCGCCCGCCGGCATCGTCCTCGGGGTGGGAATGGTCCTGTGGGGCATCGAGCGGTTCCTCGACGAACACCTGTGGCTGGGCGAGGACGGACATCTGGGCTCGCTCCTGGTTCAGGGGGCGGGGATCATCCTGGCCGTCTGGGGTCTGATCCTCTTGGCCACCAAGATCAGGCCTCTGCAGCAGTGGCGCCGGGGCGAGGGCGGCGATCCGGCACCCGATCTGCACACCGGTACATCCGATCCGACCGCCGATGGCGATGCTCCTGAGGGCCCGCACGACGGCGGCGATGGTGCCGGCGCGCGGGACGATCCCGACAGCGCCTCGGCCCCCCCGAAGGTCACGTCGTCGGCCGGGCCCGCTCCCAACCCTGACTGAGCACTCGGCCTGGCCCGGATGGAAATTCCCGGGCGCCGGGCCTGCCGCCGCTACGCCGTGGGTCTGGCCAGGGGCCGAAGGGCGGCTGGGTCCTCGACCCACTGGTCTTCCCATCGGTCGCCGCCCGAGCGGAGACGCAGTCGGCGGGCGGTGGCGACACAGGCGGTGAGAGTCAGCAGGGCAACCACCACCACGGTGACGGTCGGCGAACGGACAACCGCGGTCAAGGCGACGACGGCACAAAGCTCGACGACGACGACCATTCTGCCCACCTTGACGCCGGCCGCCACGAACCGGCGATGGAAAGCCCGGAGAAGAGTCGGGTTGCTCTGCTTCCGGGTGAGAAGAACAGCCAGTCCCCGGAGGAGGCCGAAGAGCGTCCCGAGGAGAAAGGCGATGACGGGAGCGCCGGTGAGGGCGCCCAGCGCGATCATCAGATAGACCGCGGCGGTGGTGATGTAGGTGGCCAAGCCGCTTCCGATCTGCCATCCGAACCCCGCCCCGTAAACCCACGGACGGTAGTGGTCGAGCCAACGCTCATTGACCTGCCGCCGGTGTACGGGCAGGCGCACGCCGGCGATACCCGCATCGGAGATGGCAGCCACCAGCGCAGCGGCCAGTGCCACCACCTCCACACCGGTCGATGAAGCGGGCAGGGCGTGAACCCCCACGGCCAGCAGGGCCATGACAGCCCCGAGCGTTGCCCCCCCGGCCACGGCACCGACGACGAACCAGGCCGCCGTCGACCGGTAGGAGTGGCCCTTGGCCCGTTCGCTGAGAGGGGTGATGGTGGACAACATGGACAGGCCGCACGGTGACCAGGTCGATCGGACGGCGGCAGCCAGGACGACCACCACGGCCACGGCGGCAACGGAAATCATCGGACTCCTCTCGGAAAAATGGCGGCGACCTGACGGTCCTCGATGACCGCGCTCAACCGGACGCGGGTTGTGACCACCTTCAGGCCGGCGATCCGTAGAAAGGGGCGGCGAAGGCGAAGATGCCCCCGTCGGAGGCGACCAGCCAGTAGCCCGACGGTATCGAGGTGGGTGGAGGGGTTGTCGGGGTTGTCCCGATGGCGGCCATGCCCACCACCGGTTTGTTGAGGGTGGTGCCGCCCATCGACCCGTGGAAGGCGGCGTCACCGAAGGCGAAGATGCCCCCGTCGGCGGCCACCATCCAGTAACCCTTGCCGGTCGGGGTGGCGGCCATGCCCACCACCGGTTGGTTGAGGGTGGTGCCCCCCATCGACCCGTGGAAGGCGGCGTCGCCGAAGGCGAAGATGCCCCCGTCGGCGGCCACCATCCAGTAACCCTTGCCGGTCGGGGTGGCGGCCATGCCCACCACCGGTTGGTTGAGGGTGGTGCCCCCCATCGACCCGTGGAAGGCGGCGTCGCCGAAGGCGAAGATGCCCCCGTCGGCGGCCACCGTCCAGTAGCCCTTGCCGGTCGGGGTGGCGGCCATACCTACCATGGGCTGATTGAGCGTGGCTGCCCCCATCGAACCGTAGAAGGGGGCGTGGTAAGCGAAGATGCCTCCGTCCGCCGCCACCAGGTAGTAGCCCTGGCTGACGGTGCCGGTGAGGCCGACCAGCGGCTTGACCAGATGGGAACCGGACTGGTCCCCGTCGTCGGGAAAGTCGCCGAAGGCCAACAATTTGCCGAAGGAGGTCACCAAACCGTAGCCGGCGCCGTCCTGACTCGAGGCCACGCCCACCACCTGACAGTTGGTCAGCGCTGACGCGCAGGGTGCGGGGGGTGGCGTCGGCGGAGCCGGCGTCCAACAGGCGGCATTCTGATCGGCCGTCCCGTCGTCCTCGGCATTGGTGGTGGTACAGGTGGGATCGACCTCCCAGGGCGGAACGCAGGCCACCACCCGACAGACGATCCGGCCGATGCAGTCGATCTGCTGGTTGCACTGCCCGTAGCGGAACTGGAAGCAACCGGTGAGGTACGAGTCGCAGCCATCCGGACCGCAACCACAGTTGGTGGCGTCGCACTCGGTGTCGCAGAATCCGAATCCGTCGCCGCAGCCTGTGTCGCACTGACAGACGGCGTTGCAGTCCATGTAGTACCGGGGACCTCCGCAGTAGGAGGATCCGTCAGCTTTCCACCATCCGCCCATAATGGTGTCGGTCGGGCAGTAGTTGTATCCACCGTTGACCGAGCAACAGAACTCGCTGAACCCGGCACAGCAGGTCGAACCACATCCGCAATTTCCGTTACCGCAGGAGCAGATTTGGGCGTAGGCGGTACCCGGTTTGAGGGCCAGGTCCAAACCGGCGCCGATGGCCACGGCACTGCCGGCGAAGGCGGAGCGATTGATGAAGGAGCGCCGCGACAACTTCGACTCCAGGAAGGTCGAGGTCCTCTCGACCAGGGACGAGCTCATAGACCGGGACCGTGGGCGGTGGAATCAGCCATCACCGCTCCGTCCGGAAGGAGATGGCGGTGAGCCGCCGTGCCCCCTGGAGGTCGGCCAGAACCGACACGGCCAGAAAGATGAGCCAGGCCGCGGCGGCGCTGGCTACCACCAACGGAACACCGTGCAACGGTTGAGGGGACAGGATCGAGATGATCGAACCGTCCGGGCCGGCGGCGGCCACACTGAGGGCCGACAGGCACAGCACCAGATTGATCACGACGTGGGTCCCGGTTGCCGGTGTGTCCGGGGTGCCGAAACACCCGCAGCTGGCGATGGCTCCGCCCCGGGCTCGGGCGTAGGCCACGAAGGCAGCAAAGAGGGCGTACGAGAGGGCCACCCCGGCAGCCAGCACGGTATGGGGGTAGATGAGGGCGAAGACACCGAGGGCGGCCTCGACGACAGCGCCGACCCGCACGGCCCTACGGACCACAGTTTCGTCAACCGGTATCAGGGGGGCCAGGGCACGGGCGGTCTGGCTCGGATGCCAGGCCTTGGCCGCGCCGGCGGCGATCAGCAGCACGCACGCCACCAGATACACACCGATCAGTTCCATCGCGCTCCCACTGCGGTGGCCGCCGAAGGCGTCGTAGCGGCCGTTTCATCGGCGTCGGCGTTGGCGGTGGGCCCGGGCGGATCGGCGGGCGAGATGGCCAGCTGGCTGATGAGTGAGTTGACCCGGGGTACCAGGACCTGACGCTGTGCGTGGCTGCCCAACACGGCGTAGAGAGTGAACGGCCGTCGAGCTTCGGTGAAGAACCACTGGGTCCCCGACTGACCACTCAAACCACGGCGCAGCAGATGGGGACGGAAATCATCGGTGGACAACGACCGGGGAAGACCGGGACGGGCGAAGAGCCGTTGTCCCAGGCTCTCGGGGCCGTACTCGAAGAGAACGACGAAGACGTCACTCGGACCCATCAGGTTGACGGCTCCACCACCAAAGTCGGCGACGTCGTCGGGCAGGCTGAAGTTGGCGAAATGGGCCACGGGGTAAGGGACGCCGGGGCCCCGTGCCGGCCGAACGAAGATGCGGCCTTCGAACCCTGCCGGCAGGGGGGCGGCAATGCCGTGGGCCCGGAGGGTAGCCACGGCTCAGCTTGCCTTCGACGAGGATCCGGTGACTCTTGGTCCCCGGCCGGTCGAGCCGCCCGGGCCGTAGAGGTCGGCCACTGAGGATGGATAGAGACTCGGGTCACCGGGCATCACGCCGGCCGCAGTCAGCTCACGATCGTTGGCCACCTCGCGAGCGGGACCATCGAGACCGGCAGCGTAAGCCCGACCCGAGCTGCCCTCCTCCCGCGTCCCGAGCGAGATGGGGCGCATGTCGGCCTGGGCCCGCCGCACCAGATCCACGATCTGATGCACCTGGTTGGCCACCCCCTCACCGATCCGACGCCCCGACTCACCGTCCACCAGGACGAAGAAAGGTGAACCGGGTACCTCGTAGTCGCCCCACGCCTCGGTCGACATGACCACGGTCATCCGGTCGGTGGCCTGTGCCGCCACCTCGGTGGGGATCTCCATTTCCGGTCCTTTGGTAACCACCACCAACCGCATCCGATCGGGGAACCCCAGACGTTCCGGCTGCCTCAGGTCCCGCCAGAACCCGGCGCAGGTGGTGCATCCGGACGAGAGGAAGGCGAGCAGCGTCAGCCGGTCCCCCCCGGCCACGGCCAAGGCCAGTGCATCTCCCGACGGCGTGACCCCGGCGATGGCCGGTGCCGCCGTCGAGGTGCGTTCGGCCGGGAGAGGAGGGCCCATGGTGACGGGCAGCTTCGGCGTGCCGGCCGTGAACGAAACCGGGGCGGCGTGCTGATCGAGGCCGGAGGCGTCGTTGGGATCGCCCACACCCACTCCGAGATCGTGGAGTGCCTTGAGGATGTCGGCATGGCTGCGCAACAGCCCGGCCACCAACACGGCCAACAACACCACCACGATGCTCAGGACAATGGCCAGGGCAATCACACGTCACCTCCGCTGCGTCGAGCTGACGGCGCCGCACGGCGCACGCCTCAGGTGAGCTACTCCACCCACGACAGTCATGCTACGGAACGCCGCCCTCCAACTGGTGCATTTGGCGGTGACGACGGAGCGTCCTTCGGGTCAACGAAAGGAGTTCCCACCTCGAGCCCGGCGCTGATCCCCGGCGCTGCCCCGGCGCTGGTCCCCGGCGCTGGTCCCCGGCGCTGGTCCCCGGCGCTGGTCCCCGGACGAGTCCGGCAGGACCCGGCCCGGTCAGGACCCCGCCGCGCCCGATCCTTCGGCGGCCTCGGCGGCGGCCTTGGCTTCGGCCGCCAGACGATAAGCCTCGAGCTGGTCGAGAAGGGGCATCCGCTCCTGGCCGACAGTCGAGTCCAGCCGGGCGGCGATCTGATCGGGAGTCCACCGCCCGTCGGCGTAGACGGCCCGGACCTCTCGTGGCTGGTTCCATACGGCGATTTTCGGACCCACCGAGGTGTACACCTGACCGGTGACGTGCTTGGCCGCGTCGGACAATAGGTAGACGACGAGGGGAGCTACGTCCTCGGGATCTCCCATTTCGGCCAGATCCATGGGGACGTTGGCCGACATACGGGTCCGGGCCACCGGGGCGACGGCATTGGCCGTGATGCCGTACCGGTTGAGGCCGGCCGCGGCCGACCGGACCAGTGAGACGATCCCTCCCTTGGCCGCGGCGTAGTTGGCCTGGGCCACACTGCCGGCGAAGGCACCGGAGGTGAAGGCCACCAGGGATCCACCGCCCTCCTGTTTGCGCATCACGGCCGATGCGGCCCGGAACACGGTGAAGTGGCCCTTGAGGTGGGTCTCGATGACGGCGTCCCATTCGTCCTCGGCCATGTTGAACAGCATCCGCTCACGCAGGATGCCGGCGATGGCCACGACCCCGTCGATCCGTCCCCACCGGTCCACGCCAGCCGCGATGATCTTCTCGCCCCCGGCCAGGGTGGTCACGCTCTCCCCCACGGCGACGGCCTCGCCACCGCCGCCCTCGATGTCGGCCACCAACGCCTCGGCCACCTCGCTCTTGGGGTCCTCTCCGGCCAGCCCGACCCCGATATCGGCTACCACCAGGCGGGCCCCCTCGGCCGCCGCCGCCAGCGCCACGGCCCGGCCGATACCTCCGCCGGCTCCGGTGATGGCCACCACCTTGTCCTTCAGGTTCATACTCATTTTCAGGAATTGCCTCTCTTACCGTCTATAACCGATATTTGGCGCTTCTGACCGATGATATTTAGCTCTTCTGACCGTGATGCGGCCAGGTCAAAACAAATTTGGCCCGGCCTTCCTCCGTCCGTCGAACCGGCCCCGGACGATCCCCGACCAGCGGACGAGGCGGCACGCCTGGGGACGTGAGTGCCCGGGGCCCGAAAACAGTGGCCGAGCCCGCACTGCCGGACAGGTTGACCATTTACGAGAACCTGTTCTAGCGTCCCCACCGGGTCGGCGCCACCCGGAGCCAGCCGGAACACAGGGAACCACCAGCCCGAGCACCCGAAGCGACAGGTCCATTTCGGGCCGGACGGGCACTGGCGGACCACCGCCAGTAACAACGGCCGTACCATCGGCCGTACGATCCGCATACGATCCGCCGCACGCCGGCTTAGGGGGTAAGACAGACCATGGGCGACTTCGGATTCTGGGCACGGGCACACGAGAAGCCGGACAAGTTGGCCCTGGTCGCCCCGGACGGGACCGAGTACCTGGCCGGCGAGCTCCTGGGACGGACCAACCAGGTGGTGCACGGGTTGCGCGGGCTCGATCTGGAGCCGGGGGACGTGGTGGCCACCCTTCTCCCCAACGGTGTCGAGATGTTCGAGCTCTATCTGGCTGCCCTGCAGGCCGGCTGGTACCTGGTGCCGATCAACCATCACCTGATCGGTCCCGAGGCCGCCTACATCCTCCGGGACTCCGAAGCCAAGGCCTTCATCGCTCACGAGCGCTTCGCTCAGGTGGCGCTCGATGCCGTCGAGGAGGCGGAGCTATCCACCTCGCGGTGCTTCGCCGTGGGCGAGATCGATGGATTCGCCTCCTACGCCCAGATGCGCGATGCCCAGCCGACCACCGATCCGGCCGACCGGACCATCGGCGACGTCATGAACTACACCTCGGGGACCACCGGAAATCCCAAGGGTGTGTTCCGCCCACTGAGCGGAGCCACGCCGGAGGCCGCCGCCATCGGTCTGTCGGGGATCCTCTTCCTGTTCGGCATCTCGCCGGACGATGATCACGTCCACATCGTCGGTTCCCCCCTCTATCACACGGCCGTCCTGCGCTACTCGGGAGCCTCCATCCACCTCCTCCACACCGTGGTGGTCATGGACAAGTGGGTCCCCGAAGAGATGCTCCAGCTCATCGAGAAGTACGGGGTCACCAACTCGCACATGGTGCCCACCCAGTTCCACCGCCTACTGGCGCTGCCGGAGGAGACGCGGGCCAAGTACGACATGTCGTCACTCCAACACATGATCCACGCTGCCGCTCCCTGTCCGGTCGACGTCAAGTACAAGATGATCGAGTGGTGGGGCAACTCCATCGACGAGTACTACGCCGCCTCGGAGGGCGGTGGCACCTTGGTCACTGCCGAGGAGTGGCTGACCAAGCCCGGGACCGTCGGAAAGGCATGGCCCATTTCGGAGATCGCCATTTTCGATGATGATGGAAAGCGCGTCGAGGAGCCCAACGTGATCGGCACCGTCTACATGTCCATGCAGACGGGTGATTTCGCCTATCACAAGGACAAGAAGAAGACCGAGAGCAACCGCATCGGCAAGTTCTTCACAGTCGGCGACGTCGGTCTGATCGACGAGGACGGTTACCTGTTCCTCCGCGACCGCAAGATCGACATGATCATCTCGGGCGGCGCCAACATCTATCCGGCCGAAATCGAAAACGTCCTACTGGGCTTCCCCAAGGTCGGCGATGTCGCCGTCTTCGGTATCCCCCACGAGGACTGGGGCGAGGAGATCAAGGCGGTCATCGAGCCGGCCGAGGGGATCGAGCCCACACCCGAATTGGCTCAGGAGATCCTCGACTACTGCGCCACCCGTCTGGCCAAGTTCAAGACTCCCAAGTCCATCGACTTCACCGATGACATGCCCCGGGATCCCAACGGCAAGCTCTACAAGCGCAAGCTACGCGATCCCTACTGGGAGGGTCGCGAAAAGATCTGACCGGGGGCCGGGTGGACGTTCAGCCCGGCTCATCCAACCTGCACGGGTCCTGCCGTTCCGGGGTCGTCGGGGTCGTCGAGGTCGCTGTTCTCACGGGCATGGCTGCCGGCCATACTGGCCGCCACGGCCACCGCCTCGGCCCGCATGGCCGCCAACATGTCGGGGTCGGCCGTGTCAGGGTTGGCCTCGGCGATGGCTACCATCCTCTTCGGCCCTACCACGATGAAGATGCCCTCAGCCTCAGCCGTGAGCTCGTCGCCGTTATAGATACCGCCCCACGTGTGGACCTTGCGGCGCTCACGTTCGACGCAACGAGCCTCAATACGGAGGGCCGTCCGCAGCGGCGTGGGCTTGCGGTAGCGGATGGTGAGGGTGCCGGTCATGGCCGGATTGTCCGCCACCATGTTGGCCGCTCCGAGGATCTCGTCGAACGTCTCGGCGATAACCCCTCCGTGTACGCACGTGGGCGGTCCTTCGTAGGGATAGTCGAACCAGGCGTCCCCCCGCACTTCCCGATACCCGCCCTCGGGCCCGTCGACGGCCCAGATGCGCACCGGCGGAGCAATCGGATTGAGTAGACCGCTGATGGGGCTGTTGGGGAAGAACTCCTGTGGCGGCCTGGTCATGTCCGGGGGCCGACGCGGATGCTTGCCGGGCAGCGTCTGTCGGCTCAGCGAAGCGGCCAGGGCCTCGAGGACTTCAGCCGCCTCCGTTAGAACATCGTCATCCAAAGCGGCAGACACCGTCATGGTGACGAGCGGGCGCAGAGCTGCAGCCAACCGTCCCCGGGGGCCCGCGTCAGACAGCTCCGCGTCGTCGGTGCTCACCGGCGCTGGTAGTTGGGCGTGCGCTTTTCGGCGAAGGCCTTCTGACCCTCTTTGGCATCCTCGGTGGCGAAGATGGGCCACCCGAACTCGAGCTCGATCTTGAGGGCGTCCTCCTCGGGGATCCCCTCGGTGGCCTTGACCGACGCTTTGATGGCCTCAACAGCCAGCGGGCCGTTCCCGGCGATGACCTCGGCGATCTCGAGAGCGGTGTCGAGGGCGGTGCCGTCCGGTACCACCCGTCCAATGAGTCCGATCTCCTTGGCTTCTGCGGCCGACACCTCGCGGGCGGTGAGAAGCAGGTCCATGGCCACGGTGAAAGGGATCTGACGCCGGAGGCGTACCGTCGAACCCCCCAGAGGGAACAGACCCCGGCGCGCCTCGAACACCCCGAACTTGGCGCTCTCGCCGGCCACCCGGATGTCCGTGGCCTGCAGGATCTCGGTCCCGCCGGCTACCGCCCACCCCTCCACCGCGGCGATGAGCGGCTTCTTCAGTGAGTAGTGCCGGAGCAATGCCTTCCAGTGGAGATCGGGATCCTCGGCCATGCGCTTCTGAACCTCTTCGTTTCCCGGCCCCGACATCGACTTCAGGTCCATACCCGCGCAAAAAGTTCCCCCGGCGCCGGTCAGGATGGCGCACCGGATGTCGTCGTTGCTGTCGATCTCGACCCAGGCGTCAGCCATGCCCACGAGCATCGACCCCGACAGGGCGTTCTTCGCCTCGGGGCGGTTCATGGTGACCACGGCCGTGGGTCCGAACCGTTCGTAGGTCAAATTGTCGGTGCCAACCACTTTTCTCCTTCCCTCGGCCCCGGACAATCGATGTCCGGCCGTCGGGTCTGCCGGCGCGCCGCAGCGGCCTGGTTCGTCGATGGGACGCCGTACGGCGCCTGCCCAATTAGAACACATTCTACTTTCCGTCGGCCCACGGCCGGCAGGGCCGGGTCACGGTCAAGCCGTACCGGCGATCACGGGCGCACGAAGCGGGCCCGGTTGGCCGTCACCCATGCGATCAGAGCGTCCGGGTCGGCCACAGGGATCTCGTTGTCCTCTGCGGGCAGATAGATGGCGATGACCCCGTTGATGACAGTGACCGACACCGTGATCTCACCTCCGGGATCCAGGCACCAGGAGGGCGCTCCTCCCGGAGAGGTCGACGGTTCGTAGTTCCAGCCCGAGTCGTGAGAGGCCAGGACATGTCCAACCCGGTCAAATAGCTCATCGTCGGCGGACACCGATCACCTCCCGATAGTCATCCGCACATGGTCTCACGTGCGCTTCGCTGCCCGAGCCGTCCAACCTTCAGATGTGTCCGGACCCAACCGATATATCCTCTAGAGGTCGGGCAAGAGCTGTCCCCTCGGCTGAGAGCCCCCACGGCGGAGAGGCCAGATGGCGAACGTAAAGACACTGACCTGGGGGACTCGCTTACGGTCGGAGGCCTCGCAGGTGGTCGCCGAATTCCGGTCGGCTGGCGTGGCAACCTCCGTACTGTGGTCTCTGGTCCTCCTCATCGGGTTGTTCGATATCTACCAGTACTACCGGCGCGGAATTTTCGGGCTCGATTTCGCCACCGTGTGGCGAGCCGACCACGCCCTCCTTCACGACCAGACGCGGTGGGGCCAGTTCGACTACCTGCCCGGGTGCCTCGTCCTGATACTCCCATTGGCGGCCATGCCCCTCCGCCTGGCCCGCCCGATCCTCTATGTCGTCCAGTCCGTCGGACTCGTCTATGCATTGTGGGCCGTCACTCGTATCACCAAGCGGTCGCTCGGCTCCCGACCCATGGCCGTACTGGCCCTGTTGCTGGTGGTGGCCGGACAGGTCGGGGTGGTCTACAACTACGAGAACTTCACCCTTTTGCTGCTACCCCTAGCGGCGGCGTTTTTCCTCAGCATCGACCGCGGCCACACCACGGCGGCAGCCGTCGTCCTCGGCATCTCGCTGACCATCAAACCGCTCCTACTGCCCCTACTGCTGGTTCTACTCGTACGCCGCCTGTGGCGTGACCTGACGGTGGCCGTGGCCATCCCCGTGGCCCTCAGCCTTGTGGCCCTAGTGGGCATCGCCGTCAACAGCAGCCCCGACAAGTTCCTCCACGAAGTGCTGAACACGTTCACATCGAACAGCTCGGCCATCCCCAACATATCGATCACCGGCGTCGGACACATACTCTCGCTGCCGGTTGGACTGATCGACGTGGTGCGGGTGGTAGCCATAGTGGCCTGCGTGGCTGTGTGCCGGCAAAGGTGGATCCACCCCATCGGCAGCCCAGGCGAGGAGGCCATCTGGTTCACCGCACCTCTGTTGGTGGGCATGACCATCTGCTTCACCTTCGCCTGGGCCTATTATGCCGTCCTGCTTCTGCCGTTGGTCATCGTCACCCTGGACCGGAGGGGAATCGGAGAACGCGCCATCCAGGTCGGTGTGGCGCTGGCCCTCCTTTTTCCCGTTCTTCCCGAGTATCACGGGTATCCCAGACCCAATCCCTCCGACACCGTCGCCCTGGTCGGCTTCATCATGGTTCTGGTCGGCACAGCGCTGGTCCGACCGGCGGCCGCTGCGGCCTCGGCCGCCGGCACCCGGGGTCAAGATCAGTTGTCGCCGCCACTCCCGTCGGAACAGGAGCGGGCCCACTGAGGCCTTGCATCCAGCGCCACCCGGTGGGCAAAACCTCCATCGGCCCACCCCACGGAGGGGCGGTGTGTCAGATCCGCTCGATGATGGTTCCGGTGGCCAAGGCGCCGCCGCAGCACATGGTGATGAGAGCCAGGTTCTTGTCCGAGCGCTCGAGTTCGTGGACCGCGGTGGTTATGAGCCGGGCACCGGTCGAACCCACCGGGTGGCCGAGGGCGATGGCACCACCGTTGACGTTGACCTTGTCCCAGTCCACCTCGTGCACCTTGCCCCACGACAGGACGACCGAGGCGAATGCCTCGTTCACTTCGAAGATGTCGATGTCGGCCATGGTCATACCCGCTTTGCGCAAGACGTCGGCGGTGGCCAGGATGGGGCCGTCGAGGTGGTAGTAGGGATCGGAACCGACCAGCGTCTGAGCCACAATGCGGGCCCGGGGGCGCAGTCCGGCTTCGCCGGCACGACGCTCCGACATCCACAGGACGGCGGCAGCACCGTCGGAGATCTGTGAGCTGTTCCCGGCCGTGTGCATCCCGTCGGGAAGGACGGGCTTGAGACCGGCCAGCCCTTCACGGGTGGTGTCGCGGGGACCCTGGTCTTTGACCACCAGGGTCTTCTCACCGGTCAGTCCGTCGGCGCCCATGACCGGCGCATCCAGGGGAACGATCTCCCGGTCGAAACGGCCCTCGGCCACCGCCGCCGCCGCCTTACGCTGAGACTCGAATCCCAGCCAGTCCACGTCGTCGCGGGTGACTCCGTACTTGGTGGCAATCCTCTCCGCCGCCCCGAATTGGTCAGGCATGTCCCAGGGGAAATCCTCGGGCCGCGACTTGCCGGGGCCGTTGTAGGCGTTGGCCCCGAGACCCACCCTACTCATGGCCTCGACGCCGCAGGCGATTCCGGTCTCGATGGCGTCGGCGCTGATCAGGTTGGCCACGAAGTTGTTGGCCTGCTGCGCCGAGCCGCACTGGCAATCGATGGTGGTGGCGGCCACCTCGTAGGGCAGGCCCTGGCTCAGCCACGCCGTCCGGGTCACATTGGACGCCTGCTCGCCGGCCTGGGTAACACATCCACCGACGATCTGTTCCACATCGCCCGGGTCGACCCCGGCCCTCTTGACCAGTTCGACCTGGACATTGCCCAGGAGCTCGGCGGCATGGAACCCAGCCAGCCACCCGTTCCGCTTCCCGATCGGAGAGCGTGCTGCGTCGACAATCACCGGCTGGGCCATTGCGAGGTCCCCCTTCGGAGGTTCAGGCTCGTCATCCTCCCGAGCGCTGCTGGATGTTGTGGTCCCGACCATGGTGGGCCAGGACTGCGCCCCAAGTATAGAACCGGTTCTACTGAGCCCCGCCGGGGCCCGCGTCCCGACCCGGCCGAGCCGACCGGGAGCAGGACTCGGCCCCCCGGATGGAACGGTGGCAGTACTGTTCGGTCGATCCGAGCCAAGCGGCTTCGGACTGTCCGGGGGAGGACTCATGCAGCCAGTCCGTCATGCCGTCTGGGCTGGAGCAGCCCTGGTGACAGCGCTGACCCTGCTCACCGCCGGTTGTTCGTCCAGCACGCCGGCGACCGTTCCCCCGCCCTACCAGCACACCGGTCCGGACGCAGTGGGCGTGACCACCCTCGACCTGGGCTCGGCCGGACCGGTGTTCGGGGAGCGGTTGGCCACCGTGTACTACCCGGCCAATCCAGACGCAGTGGCCGGTCACCCCCGCTTCAGCTACACCGAGGCGTCGACCCTGCCGGCCTCCCTCCAAAGCGTCGTACCGGCCAAGTACAACAGCACCACCACGGTGGACGCCTACGTCAATCCACCGGCCTCCCCCAAGGGCCCCTACCCCATTGTCCTGTTCAGCCACGGGTACGGCGGTCAGCGGCTGTACTACTCCAACCTGCTGACGGGCATCGCCTCCTGGGGCTACGTGGTGGTCAGCGCCGACTATCTCGAACGGGGATTGGCGGCCCAGGCTCTGGGGTCCAAGGTCAAAGACACGCCGGCCATGGACAGCGCCGTTACGGCCTCGGCTCTCCGGGCCGTCGAAAAGGCGTCGGCGTCCACCTCGGTTCTCCACGGAGTGGCCAACCCGCACAAGGTGGCGGCCGCCGGCCATTCCGCCGGCGGTCAGGCTGCCTTCGACGCTCTCAACTCCCCCGGGGTGACCACCGCCATCGGTTGGGCGCCGGTGGCGCCAGCCGGCAAGCCGGCCAACAAGCCGGTGATGCTCATCGGGGCGGAGGGCGACCAGGTGGTGCCCCCGGCCACGGTGAAGTCGACCTACGACTCATTCCCGGGGCCCAAATCGCTGATCGAGATCTCGGGGGAGGGTCACAACACCTACACCGACATCTGTGTCGGCATCCGCTCGGGGGGCGGTCTGATCAGCTATGCGGTGGCCAGCCATCTGGTCTCGCCCAAGTTGGCCACGTTGGGTCTCAACGGCTGTCAGGCCTCCGATCTCCCCCCGCAACAGTTCTGGGCGATCGTCCAGTTCTACACAGTTCTCCAACTCAAGAACCAGTTCGACGGTCAGACCACGGCCACCATCCCGACACCGGCGGCCGGGCAGTTTCCCGGATTCACGGTCACCGTGAAACAGTCGACCTGATCCCACTCCCGTTGGTCCGGTCGACTGCCAGTGGGCCGAAATCGGCTGCGGTGCGTAACATGCCCTGGGGGGTACGAGCCCACAAGGGGGATCATGGCGATTGAATTGACTGGTCTGCGGGTACTGGTAACCGGCGCCTCGTCGGGAATCGGCGCCGGGCTGGCCGAGGAGTTCGCCCGACGGGGAGCGGTGGTGGGAATCTGTGCCCGTCGGGAGGACCGGCTCGACGAGGTGCTGGCCCGTTGCCGCGTCCACTCCCCCGACTCGCGACGCTGGGTCACCGACCTGGCCGACCCGGCCGCCGTCGACGAGCTGGCCACCCGGGCTCCCGGCGAACTGGGCGGTGTCGACATACTGGTCAACAACGCCGGTATCCCCAAGCGCCGGCACGTGACCCAACTGGACCCGGCCACCGTGGCTTCGGTCATGAACATCAACTTTCTCAGCCCCGTGCGGCTCACCCTTGCCCTCTTGCCCCACCTGCTCGAACGAGGAAGCGGACACATCATCAATGTCTCGTCGATCGCCGCCACCCTGAGCGCCCCCGGGGAGTCGGCCTACGATGCATCGAAGGCGGCCCTCACCGCCTTCAGCGAATCGATGGCCGTCGACCTGTGGCAGACCGGGATCAAGGTACTGGTGGTCTACCCGGGCCTGGTCGATACCGAGCTGTTCTCGCTGCCCGACAACGACCCGCTCATCGCCGAAGTGGAGTCGGTGCCGGTGAGTGAACTGGTGACCGGTGTGTTCGACGCCCTCGACGCCGGAGCCATCCAGGTCTACGTCCCCGAGTACTTCGCCGCGTTGGCGTCGGGCAAGGCGGCCGACGTAGCCGGCTTCCTGTCCGGAACGGCCGACTACATGGCCGCGCAACGAGCGAAACAGAAATGAGAGTCCGGGCGCGCCGTGGATAGGTCCTGTGAGCAGGGGTAAGGTCCCCGGATGACGCCCGACGCCCCAGAACCCGACGACACCGATCCGGAGGCCAACTTCATCGAGCTGCTTCGGGCCACGCCGATCTTTTCGCAATTCTCCGAAAAAGACCTCACGGCACTGTCCGATCGCCTGTCCGAGAGGGCTTATGCCCGGGGGGACACGTTGTGGCGGGCCGGCGACGAGGGCGACGAGTTGCTGATCGTGGTGAGCGGTCGCCTCGACGTGTGGGGCCTCGACCAGAACGGAGACGAGGCACTGGTCGGACGGATCGGACCCGGCGAATGCGTGGGCGAGATGGCCTTGATCCTGGACGAGCGACGATCGGCCACGGTGACCTGCAGCAGGACGGCCCGCGTCCTGGTTCTGGAGAAGCCCGACTTCCGGAGGGTCGTGCGCCACGACGTCACCATGCTGGCCAACCTGGCCGGTCCGCTGTCGCGGCGAGCTGCGTCCTTGGCCCGCCGACGGCCGGTGGCGCGGGGCACCATCGTGGTGGGAGTGGTGGCCGAGCCCGGTGTGTCCGGAGCCAGCCTGGTGGCTGCGGCCATCGCCGAGCTGGCCCATGAACAGTTGGGGTGCAACACCCTGCTGGCCCGGTTCGGCGAAAGCGGCGCGTCCGTCCGCTCCATCGCCAGCGGTAAGGGACTGTCGAAACAGCGAACCGACAGCGGAGGGGGCCCGCCGGTCATCGACGTGGCCATGGACGGGTCCGCCGTCGGGGAGGAGTTGGCTTCGACGGTGGATGCCCTCCTGGCCAAGATGGGTGAAAGTCTCAGACTCCTGGTCATCGATCTCCCCCCGGTCCCCCGGGACGCAGTCGACCTGGCCGCATCCGCCTGCGAGTACGTCGTGCAGATCACCGACCAGCCGAGCCCTGCCGTCACCTCCGCGGCCCGCGTGTTCCAGGTCGTCAACCGGCGCCAGTCGTCCCTGCCGCCCATTGACCTGAACCACTGTGAACCCTTCGTGCTTCCTGACGTCCCGGAGTTCGCCGCTGCACTCCGGCCGAGCCGCCCGCTGGCCCTCATCGATAGTCGCCATCCTGCCTCGCGTGTCCTCGGACGACTGACCCGGAAGATCATGGGAGCCACCGTGGGAATCGCCCTCGGGGGGGGTGCGGCCTTCGGCATCGCCCACATTGGCGTTTTGCATGCCCTTGACGAAGCGGGCATTCCCGTCGATCTGGTGGCGGGCACAAGTATGGGGTCGATCGTGGCCATCGGCTACGCGGGCGGTATGACCGGTGCCGATCTGCGGGGCGTGGCCAAGGAGCTGGGCAACATTCGCAATACCCTGGGAGCCATCGATGTCTCACTGTCGGGTACCGGGCTGATGGATGGCCGCAGGATGGTGAAGACCTTTACCGGCCTCCTGCCCATCACCGGCTTCGATGAGCTGGTCCTGCCCTGCCGAACCGTCGCCACCGACATTCAATCGGGCGAAAGGGTGGTCATAGGTACCGGGCGCCTCGATGCCGCCTTCCGGGCCAGCTCCTCCATTCCTATGCTGTTCGCACCGGCACGCCACGAAGACAGGTTCCTGGTTGACGGGGCCATCGTCGACCCGGTGCCCGCCGACGTCGTCGAGGAGATGGGCGCTGATCTGGTCATCGCCGTCAATGTCGTGCCCGAGTTGGACCGCAATGTGAGGACGGCCATGTCCAAGGCATCGGAAGTTCTCAGCAGGCTCAACCCGCTGGCCTCGTTCGGTGAGGGCGTGGGCGCACCGCACGTGCTGGACATCTTCATGAACTCGCTCCAGATCACCCAACACGAGCTCGGCAAATTCAAGGGTCTCACCGCGGACATACGGGTAGACGTCGAGCTGGCCGAGTTCACCTGGGTCGACTTCACCCGGGCCGCCGACATCGTGGACAAAGGGGCGGCGGCGGCCAAGCTGATGCTTCCCCAGATCCAATCGGCCTACCAGGCCAAGATCGAAGGGCAGTGAGGCCGAACCCCGTCCGGCGCCGCCGTCAGTTGGCGGCGGCCGACTCGAGTTCGATCAGCGCGTGGTGGATACCCTCGGTGAGCTGTTCGAGACCGGGGACAAGATCGGGACAGGCCTGAAAGCCGAAGCTGACCGAGTCCAGATAGCTGGCGGCGGTGATGTTGAGCCCGGCCCCTTCCAATAGCGGGCCCATGGGGAGCATCTTGACAACCTTCCCGCCCGCCACCCACAAGGGGAAGTCCACCCCTCTGACATTCGAGATCATGACGTTGACCGGCGGCGGGCCCACATCGGCGATACGCCGCAGCGACGAGAAGGCGTTCATGGCCGGCCCTATCATCGAAGGTGGGGCCAACGCGGCCAGTGCTTCCAGCGACTCTCGTCCTACGTTGTCGTAGAACTCCTTGCCCAAGCCGGAGGAGCGGGATATGTATGCGACCCGCTCCGCTGGGTCCTTGAGGTGCACCGGGAGGTTGTAGAACATCGAGGAGAACTTGTTCCCCTCGGGCTTGTCCTCCAACCCGCGTTCGGATACGGGAATGGCCGCGACCAGCGGACCCTTGGGCAGCTCGCCGAGGTCTTCCAGGTATGAACGGAGCGTGCCGGCACATAGAGCGACGATTACGTCGTTGAGGGTGACGTCGAAGGTACGACGCAGGGACTTGAGCCGGTCGAGCTCGATCGATGTCAGTTCCACCGACCGACGGGCGGTGAGAGGCCCGCTCATCTTGAGCCTCGGGCCCGAGAAGGGAAGGGCCAGAGCGGGATCGCGATCCTGGCGGCGGGCCTGTTCGGTCACCGAACGGACCATCTTGAAAACACGAGGACCGGCTTTGAGCAGGTCCTGTCTCCAGCGGGCCGACGCATCGAGAGATTCGTTGATCAGCTCCATTGTGGAGAGTGGGGGGACGGGAGGAGCCGACAGGATGTCCATAGGCTCCACGTACGGCTCGAGATCGAAGAAGGCGGCCAGCGAACCCAGTCCTGACGTACCGTCGAGCAGTGCATGGTGGACCTTGCAGATGCTGGCGTTCCTGCCCTCCTCGAGCCCGGTGACCAACCACATCTCCCACAGGGGACGGTCGCGTTGCAGCGGACGCGAGGCGATCTCGCCGGCCAGTTTGCCCAGCTGGTGCAGGTCGCCCGGGGCCGGGAGGATGGCCTGGTGGATATGGGCATCAACCACCAGATTGGGATCGTCCTCCCAGATCGGGAGCCCCCAACCGGGCAGGGAGCGTAGACGACGTCGTAGCGACGGAACCAACGGGAGCCGCTCTTGGATCCGGTCCCGGGCGATCCGGTAGTACTCCGATCGGGGCACCTCGGGGTCGGCGTCCACCACCATGATGGCCAAGACATTGAGTTGCTGGTTCGGGGTCTCGCAGGCCAGGAGGGCTCGATCCAGAGCGGAGAGTCTCTCCATGGCCTGGGACTCTATCCCCGGTGGCCTGAACCTGGCAACGAGAACGGCCCCACCCGAGGCTTCCGTCACCGTGCGTGGTGGGTGCACTCGATATGGCCCAGCGCACACGGTTGAGCGCTCATCGCCCCCACGTCGGGAGACGCTCTCGGGGCCTCCTCACCGTCGGGCGGTGTTGGCCGGATATCCCGGTTTGGTCACTCCCTATTCCTCCTGCCATTCAGCCCGGTCGGTATTCCTCCTGCCATTCAGCCCGGTCGGTGCCGAGTGGACGGGCGGGGAGGGGCCAGGACAGTGGCGCGCCGGCCACCACCATCGGTGGTGGCAAACGCAGGGCCTTCCCCCACGAAGTCCGCTCGACGACTTCACGGGCCACCGGCGCTGTGGGTGGGTCATCGCCGCCGCCCCGCCCGTCCGTCCGGCCGGCACCGATCAGTTGACTCGCCATGCGGGCCAGTGAGGTACGCCACCGGCTGCCTCTCTGGTCGATGCTCCGAAGGGTGATGCCGACGAGGACGGCGGCGGCCAGCAGGTACCCGGTGGCGTGATCCAGCGCCTGTACCGGAAGGGGAACGGGCTGATCCGCGCCCACCGCCACCCGACCCGCATCGGCAATGCCCGTGCTCATCTGGACCAAGCTGTCGAAGCCACGACGGGTCACCCAGGGGCCTGTCCACCCATAGGCATCGAGGCTGACATCGACCAGCCCCGGACGCACCTCTTCGCGCACCTTCCGACCGAGCCCCAACGTGGCCAGGGCATCGGCGCGGTAGCCGTGTACGAGCACATCTGTCGCACTGAGCAGTTGAAGGAAACGGTCTTTCCCTCCGGGCGTGCGCAGATCGAGCCGGGCACAACGTTTTCCCAAGGTCACTTCGGGAACGACGCCCGGCTCATCCCAATCCGGCGGATCGATCCTCAGGACATCCGCTCCCCACCCGGCCAGCAGGCGCGTCGCCACCGGGCCGGCTAGCACCCGGGTCAGGTCGAGAACCCGAAGGCCGACGAGGGGTCGGTCCCTCGGTCCACACAATCCGCTCGTCCTGGCCGCCACCGAGGTTCGCTCACAGTGCAGGAGGGGCTCACGCCCCACCGACTCTCCCTGGGGGTGCTCCTTCCACTCGGCCAATGAGCGCATGGCCGCCGCCGCCCCGCCGGCGGAGACGACGGCTTCCTCCAAATCGGTGGCGGCCCAGGAACGGACGGCAGCGGCCACGGCCGTGCGGTCCGCCGGAACGCCCAGCACTGACAGGGCCGCGGTACGGTGCCGGACGGCGTTGGTGTGCAGCTTGATCCAACCGTCGTCGCCGGTGGCATAGTCGCCGGCCACTGCGTCCCATAGCGGCGGAAGGCTCCAACCCTGAGGCCGGATGGACAGCTGGAACCAGGCCGAAGCCAGGTCCCTGTCGACTGCCACGCTCGGCGCCGCCCCACCGTGGCGCACGGCGATCAGACCGGCCAGCGCGGCGCCGGCCGCTCCTATCGACGATTGAGCCAGATCGGTGACGGGGAAGATCGAGGGCAATGAACCGCCGCTCGAGAAGGCAACCGGGACCGGAGTGGTGGGGCCGCCGAGAGATTCTTGGAAGGAACCCAGGAGGGCGGACGCCGCATCGGTCATGACTTCATGGTGAGTGCCGGCCCCGCCGCCGTCAATCTTGATTCCCTCAACATCATCCGGTCGGCACCAAGGAACCGCCACCGGCCAGGGGGCGAGCGGGCCCCCGCCGGGACTTAACATCTCCTGAACATGGATCACATCAGGGCGGCGAGCGAATCAGACGTTCCCGCCATCACCGACATCCTCAATGCCCACATCGGAACGACGACCTACGAGTGGACGGAAACTCCTCACACCGCGGCGAGCCGACGACTCTGGCTGGGGCAGAAGACCGCAGCCGGAGAACCCGTACTGGTCGCCTGTGCCGGCGAAGCGGTGGTCGGGGTGGCATCGTACGGTGATTTCCGAGATTCGAGGCGGTGGCCCGGCTACCGGTTCACGGTTGAGCACTCCATTCATGTGGCCGAAACACATTGGGGCAGGGGTGTCGGCCGGTCTCTGATCTCTGCGCTGGCCGCCATCGCCCGCATCGAAGACAAACGGGTCATGGTTGCGGCCATCGACGGATCCAATATCGGTTCCATCGACTTCCATGCCCGATTGGGTTTCGATCAGGTTGCCCGCATGCCCGGCGTCGGCGAAAAGTGGGGCCATCGACTGGACCTGGTGCTGATGCAATGTGATCTTGACCAGGTGAATTGGTAAGGAGGGCCGAACCGGGCCGGTTCACATCACCCTGACCGTCTCCAATGTCGATGGTCCGGCCGGCCGGTTCACCGAGTCGGCCCCACCGGACCGGTTCACCCTCCTGGATTCGGCCTGTGCATGACCCAGCGGGTGGTCGTCTGGAAGAAGTTGATGGGGCCGGGTTGTGCCTCGTGGCTGAACAGATAGCGAAATCCGGCCTTCTGGAGAGTCCGGTTCGGAGCCACGTTGAAGGCATTGGGTTCACAAAACAGACGTTCGAGTTCGAGGATGCGGAAGTAGTAGGCGGCCGACTTCTTGACGAATTCGACCCCCAGACCCTTGCGTCGGTTGTCGGCCTCCAGCAGGTGGAGATGCATGTACGCCTCCTTGCCGAAGACGATACGGTCGGACGAGCTGAAGCCCACCGCCCTGCCGTCGAGTTGCCACAACAAGACCAGGCCCAACCTATCCTGAACGGGTAGGGCGAAGTCGGCGGCGTAGGACGAGCGCCATGTCTCCGCCGAGGGCAACGAAGATCGATCGACGCCCAGTGTCTGGAGATAGTCGTCAGAGGCCTGGTGGAAGTAATCGATCCGGATGTCCATCTCGGAAGGATCCATCTCCCTCACGATGAGGGCGCCCGAAGGTGTCACCGCTGACCACGGGCCGCCGGGCTCATCCGGGTTGACGACCGAGGAGAGACCGCATCCGGGCGCGCTCGAGATCGCTCATGTTGGCATCCTGGCATTTCCACGGGACCACCTCGGCCAGGGTCGAGCGAACGTCCTGCTCCGGAAACGGCTTGAGAAAGTTGCGAATGAGGATCTTGCGTCCGAAGGCCAGGAGGATCGCCTTCATCCGGCCAGCTGGAACCTCGCCCGACACGATGAGGACCCAGGTGGCAGCCACGTCCACTGATGGATCACCACGGCTGGCGTTGGTCCAATCGATGACAACCGGACCAGACGAACCCATGAGCACATTGAGCGGATGTAGGTCCATGTGGAGGAGACGATCTCCGTCTCCGCACGGTGCCCGCTTCAACCAGGGAGGAGCGGCCAACTCGTGCAGGGAGAGGTGCAGTTCAGCCAGCTGACCGGCCATTCTCCCGATCCTCCAGGGTCGTGCCGCCATCGCATCGACCATGGTCGGACCGTCGACCCGCTGCATGACCAGATCGAGACCGTCCTCGCTCACTTCCGACACCCGGGGAGCGGGATAGCCCTGTGATCGGACGAATTCCATGGTTCGGGCTTCGGCCGCCATCGACCGACCGTTGCGTGATCGGCGGAGGACCTGGGTCGGACCATATTCAAAGATGTCGGCATCGCGACCGGATGCGATCAAGTCTCCACGGTCCGTCATGAACGGCCAGATTAGGCGGCCCTGTCCGCTTTCGGCCCGGCTACTAGTTTTGTACCCGTGGCCATCTCTCCCTACATCGCACGGCTCCGCCGGATGGTGGGAACCGAGCTCCTGGTCCTTCCTTCGGTCTCTGTGCTACCGACCGACGAGCGCGGTTGGATCCTGTTGGTCCGGCTGACCGACTCGGACCAATGGGCCACCATCGGGGGTGCCGTTGAGCCCGATGAGTCACCGGAAAATGCGGCGCTCCGAGAGGCCGACGAAGAAGCCGGTGTGACGCTTCAACTTGGACCGGTACGGGCAGTGCTGGGCGGGCCCGACTACCGGGTGACCTACCCGAACGGTGATGTCACCTCGTACGTTGCCACCGTCTTTGACGCCCGGGTGGTGGCGGGTACACCGAAGGCCGACGGGGACGAAACGTCAGAAGTCGCCTGGTTCGACCCGCATCATCTTCCGTTGGACCAGATGGGCACGCTGACCAAGGCGCTCCTCAGGGACGCAGGCGTCACCGCCACAGTGGTATGAACCGGCTCGCCACTCGCCCTGGTGGGTTGTCGTCCCCCGCTCCCGTCGGGATCAGGTCCGACTAGTCATCGGCCAGTCCGGTAACCGGAGGTGGGATCTTCGGAAGCCCCGGCATGGGGTTCTCCCACCACAGTGTGTGTTCGACCCTCCGGGCGATCCGCCAACCACCGGCCGGGCCGACCAACCGATCGTGATACCGGCCCCCGACGGTGAACAACCAAGGCTCTCCATCGACCTGCAACCGATTGACGTTGAGAAAGCACGATCGGGCCTGAACCCCCCCAGGCCCGGCGCTGAACTGGCGATTGACGACAAGGTGCTGGGTGACGTCGAAGATGGGTAGGACCTCGGCCAGCCATAGGCGGACCTCGGGATAGCTTCCTTCCACGCCACCGGCCGACCGGTAGTCGAGCTGTGCGTCATGGGTGAACACCGAGTCAAGCAGTTGCCAGTCCCGACTGTCGATGGCCGTGGCGTAGCGGGTCAGTAGATCGTCCATGGCCACCCGATCCACCAGGGCAATGTCTTCGATGTCCACGAATGTGCAGGTTACTTCGGCGGACCGGAACCTCGGCCTTGCAAGGCAAGTCGGATGAGCGGCTGCCGTTCAGAGCATCCTCCGCCGGACCACCCGCCATCCCCATCGGCCCACGACCAGGAGGGCCGCCAGACAGAGCAAGACAAAGAGCGTCGTACCGGCTATCCGGACGAGCCATTCGAACCCGGACACGAATCCGCCGATTCCGTCGTCCCACGCCTTGCTGAGCCCCGTGTTGGCCTGCACGGGCGGGGGCGGCCGTCGGCCCGCCACAGTGAGGTTCACTGTGAGGCTGCCGTAGGTGGTCTCATTGTCCAGGACGGAAAGCTGCCCCTGAAGCTGTTCGAGCTGACTCTGGATGGCATCCAGTTGGGATTGGACGGCCAGGATGTCGCCGATCGACGTGGCCTGAGCCATGATCGTGAGGTATTGCTGGCGACTGGCTTCAAGGGCGGTGATGCGGGCTTGAAGATCGACGTACTGGGCGGTGACATCGGTCGACGTCGTCGAAACAGATGTCGCACGACCAGTTTGTTGCACCTGCGAGACGACCGTGGCGAAGGCGGTCTGAGGAACCCGCAGAACGATGGTTCCCGACGACGGCTGGGCTGATCCCGCAGCACCGGATTGGGCCTGCGTGCTGGCCACAAATCCCCCGGCGCCGGTAGCCAGGGCAGCCAGTTTTGCCAGCACCGGTTGCACCTTTCCCGTGCCGATGGTCAGGCTGATCGACCCGTTCGACTCGATCTTGGGAGTTTGACCCACGGATCCGGTCGGCAGCGGAGGCACGACATTGGCGGGGGTCGAGGGCGAACCACTAGCGGATGCACTCGGAGCCTCGCTGGTCCCTGCGCTGCCGGGAGACAGACCCGGAGCCCCCGACGAGGTGGGCCGGTGAGCCAGTGCGGTACCGCTCGATGAGGCTGCAGTCGTCACCCCGGATCGGCCCGGGTGAACCACCCGGATCGAGAGAGTGATACCGCCGACCAACAGAATGACGACGGCCGCCACCAGAATGCGGTGGTTGCCGCCCCGGCCGGCCAGAAGACGGGAACGTCGTGACCGAGTTTCAGGCGTCGCCACCCGGGATGCAGCCAGAATCCGTTCGGCCCCACCTTCTGCGATCCCGATCGCTTCGGCGTCGAACCGAAGCGCCTCCCTCAGCGCACTCTCGTCGATCATGGTCATGGCAGGACCTCCGAATCGACCGCGTCTGCCGGGTCCCTGTGTCCGCAGCGCCGGATGCTCGGCCAGCAGCCGCCGAGCCTCGTGGAGGCGGGACTTCACTGTCCCCTGTCGCTTGCCGATAGCGGTAGAGATGTCGCGTTCGCTGAGATCGGCGTAGTAGCGGAGGACAATGACGACCCGAAGATGAAGGGGCAAATCCTGTAGGGCACGGGCCATGTCCGCCGACAGGGCGACCCGACCGGGTGTGTCGCCGGTCACCGGGGCGGCGACGAGCTCGTCGTCAGCCGATCGTCGGTCCCGATGTGGAATTTCCTGGCGCAGCTTCGAGTTGCAGGAGTTGACCACGACCCGGTACAGCCAGGGCCTGTAATCGGCACCACCGGCCAGAGAGGCCCGGAACCTCCAGGCCCGCAGGAAGGCCTCCTGCACCGCTTCTTCGGCATCGAAACGATTGCCGAGGATCAGGCACGCAGTACGGAATGAGCGGTCATAGCTCTCCTCGAGCCATGCCTCCAGATCGCCGGTCTCGGCCTGTCCTCTCATGGAGTGGATCCTCACTGCTCTGGCAGCCGATACAAATGTGCTGTCCCTCTATAGAGTGACGCTTGGTCGGCCCAAAAGGTTCGTTTCACCGGCTTCAATCACCTGATGCCGGGCAATACCCAGCCCGATCGGTGCGCTCGTCCCAGAACTCTCCTGGTCACAGGCCCCCCGGCCACGTCCACCGGGCTTGTTCGCCCCGGGAGCACGGCCGGCCGGCACCAGGACGGCAGCCCTCTCGCCCGAAGCCTGACCGGCACCCGGGCGGAGCCCACGAACCTCATCTTTTTGACCTAACGGGTTCCGGCCGGCGCACGAGGACAAGGAGAGGCCGGCAGGTCTGCGGCCGTTAGCATCTAAAACTCATGTCGGCTTTGGCAACCAGATGACGGACGTATCGGGTTCGGGAACTTCCGTCCCTGGCCGCCTCGGGGTGGGGGCTCGGATCGAGCACGGTGACCTGGTCCTCGAACTCACGCCACAGCCGGAGACGTTGCACCACGGCATCGTTCGGGCCAGCGTCCTGGCGTTCGTGATCGACGTGGTGGCGGGGATCCCCTTGGACCAGGACGCCAGCGTATGGACCCTCACATCGGACATGTCGATCCGGATGCGCCCGGTGGCCGCTCCCGCCCGCATTGACGCCACCAACACGATCCTGCGCCAGGGCCGGCGATCGGCCACCTGTCTCGTCGAACTGAGAACCGACCGAGGAGCGCCCATAGCCACCGGCGCCATCGGCTTCGCCAAGGTCCCCCGCAAGCCCACCGATCCGCCCAAACCGAATGTGCCGATCGGGCACATCCCCCTGCTCTTCCGGGATCCCGGCCTGCTCGCTCGACCTCTGCGCCAGGAGGCCGGCATCGAGGTGATCGATGCCGCCGCGGGTGTCGTCGAGGTCGAGGTCACGCCGGACCTCCGCAATCCGGCGGGCACGCTACAGGGTGCGATGGTGGCGCTGGTGGCCGAAGCGGCGGCCGAAGATCTTTTGGCCACACGGTTTGAATCGCCCGTCGTGGTGACCGACCTCGACCTCCGGTATCTCCGGCAGGCACAGGTAGGTCCGGTGCGCACCCGGAGCAGGCTGTTGGGGACCGGAGTCGACGCCCCCGTCCAGGTCGAACTGGTGGACACCACTACGGATCAGATCACGACCTTGGTCTTCGCCAGGGCCGTCGGCGCCCTCTGATCATCGGTCTACGCCCCGGATCGGCCCCCAACCACCGGCACCGGACGGACGCAGGCGTTCCCGAGTGGCTAGGCAGACGCGGTGATGGTGATGGTGAGCGTGGTGTTGGCCCGGTTTGGGGGTGTGGCCCGGGCGACCTTGGTATCCCGGACCCGGAACTTCACCGTGTGGATGCCGGCAAAGTGGGGTACGCCGGACAGGACACCGGTGAAAGAATCGAAGCGGAGGCCCCGGGGCAGGCTCCCACCGGCCACGTACCAGAACCGGTAGGGAGAATTGCCGCCGGTGGCCTGCACGGTCGCCGAATAGTACGTCCCAACCGTCCCGTCGGGCAGAGTGGTGGTGGTGATGACCAGGGTCTGGACCACCAGCTGGAAGGACCAGGTACCGGCGTCTCCCACCGCATCGGCAACGGTTCCACCGATGGTCGTGGTCCCCAGTGACAGGACCGAGTCGGGCACACTCACCGCTCCGGTCGACGACACCGTGACGTTGGGTGAGCTGGTTGTCGTGGTCCAGCGGAGCTGGCCGCCGCCGGCCGGAAGGTTGGTCACGCCGAGCTGACCGGAATAGCCCGCCCCTGGTGTGATGGTCGCATCGGTCGGGTTGGACTGCTCCAGGGTCACCCCCCCACGCACGACGACGAAACCCGTGGCTGATTGGTCGTCCGGTCCCAGCACGGTCGGGACGACACCGGCCGGGAGCGACACGGCGGTAGGAGTGGCCTGCTCCGTCGGATTGGTGCCGTTGCCCAGCTGACCCGAACTGGCATAGCCCCAGGCGTACAGGCTCCCGTTGGAGCCGATGGCGTAGCCGGTGTCCTGTCCAGCGGCGATGGCCGTGGGTGCTACCCCACTCGGCAGCGACACCGTGACCGGGGTCGTCTGTTGAGATGTGGTCGTGCCGTTGCCGAGTTGACTGACACCCCCGGATCCCCAGGCGTACAGGTTGTCGTCGGAGCCGATGGCGTAGCCGGTGTCGACGCCGGCGGCGATGGCCGTGGGCGTGACCCCGGCCGGGAGGGAGACCGCGCTCGGCGTGGTCTGGGTCGAGACGGTGGTGCCGTTGCCCAGCTCGCCGTAGCCACCGTAGCCCCAGGCAAAGACCTTTCCGTTGGCGATGGCGTAGCCGGTGTCCTGTCCTGCGGCGACGGCCGTGGGTGTCACCCCACCCGGAAGCGTCACCTTGACCGGGGTGGTCTGGGTCGAGCTGGTCGAGCCATTACCGAGTTCGCCGTCACCGCCGGAACCCCAGGCGTAGAGGTTGCCATCCGAGCCGATGGCGTAGCCGGTGTCGACGCCGGCGGCGACGGCCGTGGGCGTGACTCCCGTCGGGAGGGACACGGTAACCGGGGTGGTCTGTGTCGAGGTCGTCGTACCGTTCCCCAGCTGACCGGCACTGCCGGCACCCCAGGCGTAGAGAGTGCCGTTGGAGCCGATGGCGTAGCCGGTGTCGGCTCCGGCGGCGACGGCGGTCGGCGTGACCCCGGCCAGGGAGACCGTCACCGGTGTGGTCTGTGCATTTGTCGTTGTGCCGTTACCCAGTTCGCCGTAGTAACCCAGACCCCAGGCGTACAGATTGCCGTCGGAGCCGATGGCGTAGCCGGTATCCCCCCCTCCGGCGATGGCCGTGGCCGTCACCCCGGCCGGGAGGGCCACCGTGACCGGGGTCGTCTGCGCCGCCGTGGCGGTGCCGTTGCCGAGCTCGCCATACGATCCCGAGCCCCACGACAGCACTTCCGACGTAACAGGACCGGCGGCGGCCGGCGGGACCAGGGTCACCGCGGCGGCCCCCACCGAGCTGCCCACAATCACCATCGCAGAGAAGATCAGGCGCCACACAGGTGCGCCCGCCGAGGCCCGCCGCAATGTCCGCCGTCCACCGGGAAGTTCGCTGCCCAGGCTCATAACCATCCCCATCCCGTCGCCTACCCGCCACTCTTCTAATCGAAGCCGGATCGAGAAGCAATTGCGGCGGCCGCCGCCGGCGTCCCGGGAGCCTGTCCCCACCGGGCCCCAGAGCCGTCTGGCCGCGACCCGGAGGGCTGGGGGTCATCCGAGTTCAGCCGGAAAACCACCAGGTGAGTACCTCTTTGGACCGGTGGACGCTCACTCCACCGGTCCACCGGGTGCACGGCTGGACCGGGCCGTGCGGAGCCGGCGGAGGTCTCGTGACAGAGTGTGGAGGTGGCCGGGGAGAACTACTTTGACGGTCAAATAGCCGAGAATTACGACCTGGCCCCCGACATCTTCGATCCGGCCGCCGTTGACCCGGTGGTGAGCTTCCTGGCCGATCTGGCCCGAGGGGCGGCCGCCCTCGAACTGGGCGTGGGTACCGGCCGGATCGCCTTGCCCCTCAGTCGGCGGGGCATCAGGGTGCACGGGATCGAACTGTCCCCGGCCATGGTCACCCAGCTAGAGGCCAAGCCGGGATCAGCAGACATCGGAGTGACGATCGGTGACTTCGCTTCCACCCGGGTGGAGGAAACATTCAGGCTCGTCTATCTCGTCTACAACACCATCACCAACCTGACCACCCAGGACGAACAAGTCGAGTGCTTCTGCAATGCCGCCCGGCATCTCGAACCGGGTGGTCTGTTTGTGATCGAACTGGAGGTGCCTCCGCTCCAGCGGCTTCCGCCCGGCGAGAACGTCCGGGCCTTCACGGTGGCCCCGCCCCACCTTGGGTTCGATGAAATAGACAGTGCCACACAACGTGGGGTATCTCACCATTACTGGGTTGCGGGCGGCCGGGGCATGGTCCACTCCTTTCCCTATCGGTTCGTGTGGCCATCCGAACTCGACCTGATGGCCCGCATTGCTGGAATGACCCTGCACCAACGGTGGGGGGACTGGAACCGCGAGCCCTTCAGCGCCCACAGCACAAAACACATCTCGGTGTGGGAGAAGCCGAGGTAGCCACGCTCCCATCGAGTAGCCGCGCCCTCATCGAGTTGGCCTGCCCGACCAGCACCCGACGTCGTCAGTCCACCATCACCTGTTGCCTCCGTGCCGTCGTCTCCTTCGGATGGGCGACGCGGTCGGAGCTGGTGGGCCGTTCACCCGGGGGGAGAACCTCGGGAGGGGACCAGGGTCCGATGGGTGGAACGGTCGGGAGGCCCCAACGGGACGCCGATGCCACGAAGGCGTCGAGGATACGCAGCTTCGTGCTTCCGAGATCGATCCGCTCGCCGCTCCAATCCACGTCCTCAACCTCGCTGAACCGGTGGATTCTCACCATCGCGGCCAGGGTGGAGAAACGCTCCCGGTCAGATCGGTGACCAGCCTCATCGTTGAAGGGATAGAAGACGACGACCGGGATGCCCATCGCCAGGGCCGGAAGTGCGGAGTGAAGGAGAGTGGTCACCACCAACCGGGCCCGAGTCCGGTACAACTCCAGCAGATCGGCCGCTCGCTGGAGATTTGAGTCAAAGTCGTGCGAGCCGGAGTAGTGGTTGACGAAGACCGTCGGTCCCAGTGATCTCGGTAGCTGGCCCAGGATGCGCTCATCCCTCGACGCCACGATCACGTCCGTCTGCTGTCCGGGATCGTCCAGCCTGCGGGGAAAGATCACGCTCAGGCAGTTGCTCAAAAACGCATCGATCCCATGGTTCCGGAGCAATGTCAGTGTGAACTGGTCTCTACAGCCGATGGGCTGGTAGGCGCGATAGTGGTCGAGGGCTTTCTCGCTGATCAAGGTGGGGGCCTGGTGGGGTCGCACATGAAACCCCAGATAGATCGGATCCAGGGCTTCATGGGGCGGCCATTCGGCCGCATTGGTCTTGTGCCAACCGTTCAGCACTATGGGATGAGGCCTGCCCGACTGCAGCGGTGTCGGAAGGGAGGCGATCTCGTCGTCGCGGTCGATCAGCATGCCGGCCTCGAAACCAAACCGGTCCGTGATCTCGGTGGCCGCCAGGATCTGGATGTGGTCGCCCAGGTTCTCGGTGGAGACTTTCAGTCGCGCCCATGAGGGAGGAGCGCTCGGGACATCGCCATCCTGAGGCACCGGGGGAGGCAGCGGGTTCGTCATGCCCAGGGTGTCGAGGATGCAGCCAGGCTGGGCCGAGTCCAGGTCGATCCGGTTGGTGAGCTTGAAGACCGGCACCGACCAGTCCACGGAAGGCTGCATGGTGGACAGATCCTCGTAGATTCTGGGGCCGAGAAACGTATGGGGCCCGTCTGCGCCGACCGAGGGAACGGCGTCCCACCGGGTGCGCATGTCGGGATCGGTTTCGTAGCGTTCGCCAAACAGACGGTGGAGCCAGAAGTAGTCGTCGCTCCACGCTCGGCCTCTCCAGTAACGGACCATGGACTCTGTCCACATCGTACCGAGGTCGTTGTTCTCTTCACTGGCGATGAACCACGTGGCCAGCTTCCGGTCAGGGGCCGGATTGGCAAACGCAAAAAAGCCGGAGCCGAGAAGGGGATCCAGCCAGTGATCCAGGGGGGAGTTGCAGTACAGGGTGGCATCGGCCCATACGCCCCCGTATTCGTGCAGCAGGAGCAGACGGATGATGTCCGAAAGGGAGGCGGCGGTAACCGATGACCGACGGAGATCGACAACATCCCCGACACTCACATACCGCCCCACTGTCTCGGCATCGAGGCATCGGACAACCCACGACGGGTTCTTCCGCTCCCAGCTGGCGATGCACCGCTCGACCAGCCCCGGCGCCCGTGACCGACCCTGGAGCCACAGCATCCAGATGGTCTTCTGCTCCACTATCCCTCGCCGATGCTGGCCATGACCAGGAACAGTAGTGTGCGCCGGGCCTTCCAAACGACTACCTGGGGGACCCGTTTCACCCCCTTGGTGCCAAGGTCCTGGTCACCGGAAACTCCCCACCGTCGATCCCGTTGGCCGGCTGACCGGTCCGGCGCCACGGCCTCAGCCGAGCAGCTTTTTGGCGATGACCACCCGTTGGATCTGGTTGGTGCCCTCGTAGACCTGGGTGGACGGTTCCGGGGGTCCAGGGGGTCGTCTCCAGTGCGTTGACCTGGTCCTATTCCGGATGGACTCACCCTGAATTCGTTGAGTTTCGTTGAGTTGTAGGGATAAAGTAGGGATGAAAACGGGGCTCGCAACAAGCAACAGCCGCGTTCATCGCTCGACCTGCTTCACCGTCTGCTCGGCGATTCGCGCCATGCGTGCCGCAGCGGTGACCGCCGCCTTCGCTTCCGCTGCCGAGATCGGATCAGGGTCGTACTCCGCCCGGTTCTTCAGCGGCAGGAGCCGGCGGAGGTGAGGGGCAGCCTTCCGCCCGTCGTCGCCACCGACGCTCTCCAGATGAGCCGGAGATTGCGAATGCTCCCCCTTCCAGACCACCGTGGCCCGGGCGGCCGTGATGGCGTCGGCGGCAGCGATGCCGGCGTGGACGGCGTTGCCAGCCGCAGCCACGCGGTTCCCGGGATCGAGCGAGTCCTCGGCTGCCCGCAAGAACTCCAGGGCTTTGTCCAGATAGGCCCGGGCATCAGCAGCTGAAGCGGGTCTCGTAGTCGTCTGCCGGCGTGCAGCAGTCATGACGCCACGTTGAGTCCCGGTGGAAGGGCACCGATCAGTACGACGGCCTCATCGACAATCGTCCGCCACGGTGCTCGCTCACGTCGGACCAGTCTCGGCAGCTCCTCCACGGTCGCTTCGACAAGATTGACCGGATTGCCGGCGATCCGAGCCGCCCGGTCCGCCCACTGGCCGAGCGCCTCCGTCCACTGGCCGGTATCGGCCAGAGCAGCCGGGGGCGGTACGACCAGGATGTCGACGTCGCTGTTCTCATGCGCCTCACCACGAGCGAACGAGCCGAATACAGCAAGGCAGGTCGGGATAGGTCGGATCTTCCTTGCCTCCCCAGCCAGGCGGGCCAAGACCCCATCGCGGAGGTCCACCAGCGCGAGCACCGACCGTGCTGCCTCGTTCTCACGGACCAGACGCACGAGCGCGGCGGCCCCCACATCCCGCCGCTCGACGAGCCCCAGACGCACCAGTCGGTTGAGTACCACAGTGGCCTGGTTGGCACTCACGCCAGCCAGCTCGGCGACTGACCGCATCGTCAATTCCGCCTCGGTCCGGGCCAGTACGGTAAGGACGCGACCCTGCACGCCTGGAATCACCGCCTCCACCGGGTTCCCATACTCCATGGGATCTATTATCGCACTTTTTCGCACATATATGCGCTTTTTTGTGACATTACCTGGTCACTGGCCGGAGTCCTCCGTCCCATGCGCAGGCTCAGGCGTCGCCCCATGAGCTCCGTCGCTTGAAGAGCGCCTTGCGGGCCGACTTGGCCACCACCTTCGTTGGGTGCAGCTCGGAGACGGCCGTCAGAACCAACTCAGTCATCGGCGACGGCGCCTTCCACATGCCGGCGATGACGTCGACCTGTCGTCCGTGGTCCCCGGTCAGAGCCAGCGCCGAGATCAGGCCGTCCGGCCCACTCGTCACCATGCGATATCCGAGAACGTCGACGAACCCAGGCACGTCCGATGGGTCGAAGAGTTCTTCTTCACCGGCTTGGCCGTGATCAACCAGCCAGCACAGAGCGAAGCCACGGGTGCCGGCTTCCGAAGCCAGCCCACGGACGTATGGCGTAGCGATGTCGGGGCCGATCTCCGCCAGGATGGCCAGACCGAGGTTCCGTAGGACGGGGTCGTCGAGCTCCCGCACCGCCTCGGACATTTCTGCAGCTGCCTCGGCGGGCTCACGAGCAGCACGCCACGCCATTGCCTCGCCATAGGCGACGGAGATCTCCTCCCCGTCCGTGCCCAACAGCAGTTCCGTCGCGCTGACGTCGGCGAGTCGACCGGCGGCGGGGGTGTCGTACCCGGTGGCAGCGAGCAATCGCCTCGCGCAGACCACGCCGGCCGGGGTGAGCGCCACCAATCCCCCCGGTCTACGACGACGATCACCCTGGTCACCGGCATCGATCCGCTGGACCACGCCGGCCAGCTCGAACGCATCCATGATGTCGGTGACGTCGGTCGTCACTCTCCGCAGCACCTCATCGTCCTCAAGCTGGAAGCTGAACGCGTCAAGCACCACTCCGGTGGCCGTCGCAGCGATGTCCTCCAGCGGGAACGCAGTCTGGGCCCCGTACGGTGCAATAAGGAGGTGGGCACTCACCGAGTCGAGGACTTTGTCGACCTCAGGCCAGGCGAACCATGCGTCGGGGAAGCGCTGGGAGGTAAGCGGCCCGATCGCCAGAAGGGCGTCCACCGCACGGTCGAACGACCCGCCGAGGTCACCAGCAAGCCCCAGTCCGCGCTTCGTGGCGACAACCTTGCCGTGGACTACCCGCACGGCACCCGCCTTCTTGGCCCAGGCGAACACCTGCCGGAGCCGGTACAGCTCGTCTGAGCTGGTCGTCCGGAATGTCCGGTCCCCGATCTGCTCGTCCATCAGGTCCCCTGTTCCGAGCAGCTCAACCAGGGCCCGAGCATCGGCCAAAGTCAGGTGGCCCTTCTGGGTCAACTTGCGGCCTGCGCCGACATAGGCGGCGAGATCCCGAAACATCGCGAGGACCGGTGCCGACTCCTTCGAAGTCGCCACGTCGTCCTCAGACGGCACCGCGACCGGAGGAAGGCTGCGACGGGCCGGTGGCCCCGAAAACGCCGAGTCGGGCAGTAGCCGGTGGCGTTCCGCCTCCGGCCGGTCGTTGAAGCGCGCCATCCACGCTTCGAGCTCGGCGGGGTCGGTCGTGTCGACCCCTTCGTCGCTGGCTGCGGTGAACATCGACTTGGCCAGGCCGAACTTAGATCGGTCACCCATAGCCACGACGAACTCATCGGTCAGCGACATCACAGTATCGACAAGCCGGTCGACCGGGGCCGACCCTGGACCGAGGAGGTCCTGGTCATCGAGGAAACTCAGAAACGAGAGCACGGCCGGGGGGACCGTGATGCAGTCGGCCTGGCTCACGCTGAGTTTCTGCGGGCACCACTCGAGGAGGAATTCGGCGAGGTCACCGGTGCGCCACGTCGCCAGCTCTCCGTCCCCGAAGCTCCACTTCCAGTCGAGGGCGATGCTCACGTCTCCGACCAGTTCGTCGATCTCTTCGACCGGGTACCGGTCTCGTCCTGTCAGCCAGCGGGAGAATCGACCGAGGAGCATATCCCTGGCCGCTATAAATCCCTCCTCGTCCTCATGGTCGATCTCGAGCCGCACAAGGCCGAGTTTTCCATGCCCTGACAGGCCGCTGCATGCGGTCGAGCAAGGTCCAAGCAAGAGTGGCGCTCGGAAATGGAGTTCATGTTCCAAACTTGGACGATCCAGATTTGGGTGTAACACTCGGGCGGTCACCTGTCGGTCAAGTCAGCGCGACCCAGGCGAGCGCTACACCTGCGTGCCGGTGGGCCTTGTTGCTCATGGAAGGTCCCGCCGCCAGTCAGGGCATGTCAGCCTGCCCCTTGCCGGTCATCGATCGGACTGAGCCGGACCATCCGACGATCAGCAATCGAAATGGCGACCTCCTCAACCGAGCGTCCTGTCCGCTCAGCTGCTGCCCGCACGAAGATGAGCAGGGCGAAGAATGAGTAGACCCAGAGATCATCGGTCTGCCACCACGCCGCATCATCAAACAGGTCCGGGTAGACGCCACCGTGGATCATGGCGGCTGCCGTTATGGCGTACTTGCTTTTGTAGTGTTGGTTCTTGCCGGATCAGCGGTACTCAGGGAGGAATCGCTCACGGATCTTCTCGAAGTCGATTGGTTCAGCCGGTGTGGCCCCCGACTCACTAACCTAATGGCGTCGGAGGCCAGTTCGAGCAGCTCTTCTGTCGGAAAAGTGTTGTGGCGAACGTGCAGTGCCGCGAGCTCCTCTAGGACCGGATCTGTGTCTTGGCCAGAGGCAAGGGTGGCGAGGACGATCTGGATGGCATGACTTCGATCCTCGGGCGTTGGCTGCTTCCTCGGCGCCATATCCGCAAGGCTAGATCGGCGGGCTCGAGTCCGCAGATATCGTCCTCGAGCCGGTGTTCTGGGGCAGGGAGGTAGGCCACCGACTTCTCAACCCAGGAGGGTCTCCTGGCTGTGCACGGTGATGCGTGACACGCTCCGTCAGGCTGGCGCGAACACAGGCACTGGCGAGTCGGTGGCGGTCGTGGATCCGTCGCCGAGCTCGCCGCTGTCACTGTCACCCCAGCAGTCAACCCCACCCGAGGTGAGCACAGCGCAGTTGGAGTCGAAGTACGCCGCAGCCAGGCTCGTGACACCGGAGATCCCCGAGGTCCCGTTGACCCCCACCACCTGGGCCGGCGTTGCGCAATCGCCGCCGGCGGTCAAGCAGCTCGGGCTTCCTGCACCGAGCGCGCCGAACGTGTCGCTCCCCCAGCAGTCGACTCCGCCGGACGCAACGGCGCAGAACCCGGTTTGGTCGCTGTCCATCGACGTGACTCCCGAAAGCGTTCCAGTTCCATTGACCCCGAGGACAGAGACCGGAACGGTGCTCCCGTACGACGATCCGTCACCTAGATCATCGTTGGAGTCGCCACCCCAGCAGTCGACCCCGCCGCTGACGAGGATGGCACAGATGCTCGGTGCGTCACCTCCTGATCCGATGCCCTCGTCGGTCACCAGTCCTGCCACGCTGGTCAGGGCTCCTACACCCCCGACGCCGTCCACGGGGACGGGTGAAGGGGAGTCGCCCCCTGAGGATCCGTTCCCCAAGATCGGGTCGGCCCCCCAACAGTCAACTCCTCCCGAGGACAGGACGGCGCAGAATCCGTTGGCCGAGGGCCCGACCACACTCGTCACCCCCGAAAGGGTGCCGGTGTCACCGACGCCGACAACCGGGGTGGCGTACATCTCGCAGTTCGGGGCTGTGGCCCCCCAACACTCATCGGGACCGGACGCGAGGCCATTGCCGACATTGCCGCTCCCGACAATCGCCCCGTTCGCACCCCAGCAGTCGACACCACCCGAGGTAAGTACAGCGCAGATGTCCTCTCCGTCGGTGATGCTGCTCACCAGGTTGGCCACCATGTCCGTGAGCGGAACACCAACTGACACCTCGACCGGTTCGGGGACGTCCACGGTGAAGTCGTCGCCGTTGCCACCTCCGAGGTTTCCAGATCCCGCATAGCCCCAGCAGACCGCGCCACCGGTAGTCAAGGCAGCGCAGTAGTTGCTATAGCCACCAACCATGGTGGTGACATCCGAGAGGGTGCCGACACCACCGGCACCGACGACGGCCACGGGACTCGGTGAACACACGGAAGCTGCCTGACAGCTGTCACTTCCGGATTCCGTGCCGTCCCCCAGCTCCCCGTAGGTGTTGTCACCCCAGCAGTCCACGCCCCCCGATTCGAGCACCGCACAGAATGAGGGGTACGTCTGGTCGCTGACCAGGCTCTTCACTCCGGTAAGAGTTCCCGTGTCGCCGACGCCGACAACAGCCACAGGAGTGCTTCCAGGACCGGACGTCAGCCCATTGCCCAGTGCTCCAGCATCATCGCTCCCCCAGCAGTCGACGCCTCCCGAAGTGAGCAGGGCGCAGTAGGTTTGCACCCCGCTATACCCCGTGGCGACGACATTCTTCACGCCGGAGAGGGCCGGCCGACCATCCCCGGCATCCACGGTGACCTTCACCTTTTTCGACTTCGTCACCTCACCTGAGGCTGTGAGGGTCAGCGTGTAGCTCTGAGCCTTCCTACCCGCGTTCTCTGGGACAATCACCGTCTCGCCAAGGCTTCCGGACGAGCAGTCGACGGTAACGGGGAGGTTGATCAGGGGGAGGCTGGATGACAGCGTGCAACTAGATGCATTGGTCACGGTCGCCGAGACGGTCACGGTCCCGTCGCTATTCGTGACTTTCGATGGTGAGGCGGCGAAATGTTTGATTGCCGGTTTCACAACCCTCGCCGATGCCATACCGGGGGTGGTGACCAATGCTCCAGCGATGACAGCGCATCCTGCCAGCACCACAGCGATTCGACGCGCAAATCCGCCATTTAGTGAATCTAGAAGCCCCATCGAGAGCACCCTTCCGTCGCCGTTGCCAAAATATAGACCGAGGCGAATCGAGGTTGCACGGAGGACGCCCCTCGTGCTGGGAGAACCACACTGAGCGCGACACCCAGCGTCTACTCGTCTTCCACACGCTCGGTAGAGAGAGGAGATGGGTGCCCCGCAAGTGCCGGTTGGCCACGGTTGATAACGCCCGCTGATCCGGTGGTCAGGGCGACCAGATGCGTGACGCGCTGTCCGGCAGCGGAATGACGTCAATGCGTTCGTCGCGGCACATATCGAGTAGGTGCGGATCTGCCGAAGCGAGCCGACAGTCCGATTGTCGTGAGGCTTCGGCCGCCACGCAGTCGGCCAGGCTGACGGCTCGGTTCTTGCGGTGATAGTGGCGAGCGCGGAGCAGTCCGGCTCTGACGCCTAGATCGGCTTCGACTGCCGCCGGCGACCTCAGTCCGAGCTGAGCTAGATCGAGTACGGCCTCATCTTCCTCGGCATCGGCGAGGCGCACGAGGTGATCGAGCACTTCAGCGACACCGAGAGACGTCAGCAACGCATCCTCCTCGTTCTCCACGAGGTGTTGGACCTGGGTGGCCGCCGGTTCACCCTTGAGGAGGGCGAGAACGGCATAAGAGTCAAGGACGATCACTTCTGGCGCTCGCGGGCTGCGTCGTCGCTCCTCGACTGGCGACGGCTGCGCTCACTGCTCGGACCGCGCCTCTTGTACTTGCCTCGGAGTTCCTCCACAGGGTCGGCCGGCAGCGGCCGTAGGACCACTCGGTCCCCGAGGTCAACGACGACGACCTGATCGGCGTTCCACCGTGCCCGCGCTTCGGCGGGTATCGACACCTGTCCGTTGGTGGACACCTTCATCACGTAATTGGTGACCACGATCGCTCCTCCGGTATTGTATGAATCTGCTAGTTCATCATACACGCCGAGGGCAGCAGGGGTATCCCCGAGGTGCTGGAGCGTGACACTCTCCGGGTGGTCAGGGGCACCCGGCTTTCGGCGGAACGAATCGTGGTTTGACAATCACTGAGGCTCTCGACGCATGAACCACAGGTGGGCCGTCAGCATCGGCGATTCTTCAACGACCTCAAATCCGAGGCCGATGTAGAACCGAACGTTCTCCGGCTTGGCCGTCTCCAGCCATGAGACTCTGCGGTGCTCGTCGAACTCCTCGCACAACAGCCTCATCGCCGAACGCCCCATTCCCATCGACTGAAAACCCGGTTCTACCCCGACGGGTCCGACGTGCCAGTGGGGCTCATCCAGGTCGTGAGCAGCGAGGGTCGATCCAAAGTGCAAGAAGCGGTCAGCGTCGGTGGCATCCTTCGATGGAGCGTCCAGGGTTCTGATCTCTGGTGGCAGTCTCGCTCCTACGCAGTGGCCAGGCTCGACAGCGGAAGCAATGCCAAGTACGCACTCTCCCCGTCGGACCCCAGCAACCCTGGCACCATCCAGAGAGCCTGTGAATGTGCTGTAGAGCATCTCCAGGCGCACGAGCGGATCATCTGAGACAGCCATCGAATCTGGTCCGTCCCGCAACGACCGAGCGGCCACTCCTACGGCCTGTGCGATCTGATCGGCCTCGGTGAGCCAGCGAACCTCTGCATCTTCCATCGGATGGTTGTATCACCCAGGACTTGTTGAGGTCGCATTCCCGCCTGCCGAGTCGGCCACGGCCGAGGCAAGTCAGAAGGGTGCCATCAAAGTGCTGGTCGATGGCAGGCGATAAGCGCCGCCTACCCGGCGTTGTGGGATGGGTCAGGCGTCGTGGATCAGCCACGGTGCTTCACCCAACTTCTCCCACACTTCGGACTTTCGGCTGGTCCCCGTCCAACTCTGCTGGTTGGCCTCTACGACGACCGAACTAAGAAGCGCCAGGGTGCGCCGAGTTCCCCAATCCTCGACAGAATCGTTGACCTCAAAATCGCAGGTGATCTGGACTCCCTCGACGTAACCACTGGTCAGAGAATCCCGCTCGATGGCGTCATCGAGCCATGCTCTGACGACGTTGCCAATGTTGAACGGCTCGCAGGGCCGCCCATCGAGTTGGGTGTCCCCGCTCAGTAGATCAAGACTGATCTGACCTATGCCAACGTCTGTCAAACGAGGCAGATCGATAATCGTGATCTGCCAACCCACGAACATCTGGGCGATCTGATTGGCGTAATCCTGCATCAACCCCCGGCGCATTCTCCCAGTTGACCAACCGGAACTATCTGAGCGCAAGGGTCCGCCCATCGACCCGGTGGTCAGGGGCAGGCTGGCCTAGCCTGGATCGGATGCCTGACGTTGTCCCAGATGGTCCAGACTCCGAGATGGACCCTTCACCGGACCACCGTCGTCGCTGCCCTGAGTGTCGGGGACGCAAGTTGCTGCCAGGAATGATCAAGACGGAAGGGAAAGGCATGGGCAGCGCCTATGGTCCTTGCCCCACCTGCGACGGCGTCGGATACGTCACAGATGAAGTTGATGAGTAGGTGTCTGGTGGTCGACCGTTTGAGGCCACAGGTGTTTCGAAGCACTATCGCAACGGAGAGAACCACTCCTAGGCTGGTTGGGTGGCGCAGGTGTGGTCTATGGCGAAGTCGGACGTTGTGGAGTCTGGGTGGACAGTCAACATCCCCGCCGGATCTGGCAGCCATTCTCGGAAGGGTGCCCGCAAGCCCTCACGCAAATCTGGGACGAGTGGGGTCGCTATGAAGCTCCGACACTGGTCCACGGGATTGGAGGCCAGCGGGCAGATTCCTTCGGCGCATTTCAGCAAGACGGAGTTGGTCGCCGCCAAGGAGCGTCTGCGGGCTCAACTCTGGGCTGAGCTTGAAGGCAATGTTGCTCGAGAGCTGCGAATACCCGGCAGGACTGACTCTCACAGATAGCCGCCGAGCCGGTGTTATGTGACAGGGCCGGAGGCTCACTGGTCGACCATCCGTGATCCGATCCAGGACGGCCTATAAGTCACTGAGCTTCGGTCCGGGCGGCGGCAAATACCAGTCAGGCTGGTGCGAACACCGACACGGGTACGGCGCTCTGAACGTTCCACGCCCAGTCACCCAGCTCGCCGAATGTGTTCTCGCCCCAACAGTCCACCTCGCCCGATGTGACGACGGCGCAATACGAGTACTGATTTATGGCCATGCTCTGCACACCCGCAAGATCGCCGCTACCCCCGACTCCGAGGACTTCGACAGGTGATGCACACCCATCGGGGGCGGTGACGCAAGTAGAACTTGGCCCTGCACCAAGTTCACCTTCGAAGTCGTCTCCCCAGCACTCCGCGTTGTGCGAACTCAGCACGGCACAGAAACCGTCGAGATTGGCGGTGAGACTGGCGACCCCCGACAGGGTGCCCGAGCCGCCGATGCCGACCACCGTGACAGGTGTATCGCTCTCGTCGTCATTACCGTCCCCCAAGGCTCCGTAGGGCGCGTTTTTTACCCCAGCAATCGACCTGCCCGGAGGTGAGCAGTGCGCAGTCGCTCTCCGCGTCCACGGCCGTGGCCACCGAACTGACCCCACTGAGCGTGCCGCTACCCCCCACACCCTCGACAGCCACCGGTGAGTTGGACGATCCACCGTACGACCCGTCTCCGAGCAGCCCATCGTTGTTGTAGCCCCAACAGTCGACACCTCCCGAGACGAGGGCACAGAACCCAAGGTAGCTACCCGTAACGGTTGCCACACCCGACAGCGCGCCTACATCGCCGATACCGACCACCTGGGTTGCGAAGACGGAGCAACCGTCACCGCCACAGTCATCCGGTCCATAGGTGCCGTTTCCCAAGTCGCCTTGTGTGTTACTCCCCCAGCAGTCGACGCCACCGCCGGTCAGGACGGCGCAGTAGCTCCCAAAACCCCCGTCGTTCGCTAGGCCAACCGCGCCGGTGAGCGGCGTGCCAAGACCCACATCGACCAGAACGGGACTGTCGACGTTGTCGGTATCAGTGCCGTCTCCGCGCTGGCCTCCAGCCCCGTAACCCCAGCAGACCACGTTGCCCGTATTGAGCAGGGCACAGTAGTCCTCGTCGCCTCCCACGAGGCTGGTCACTCCCGAAAGGTATTCGGGTCCTCCGACCCCGAGAACCTGGACGGGACTGGGTATTCCCACGCCTGTGCCGGTGGAGGTCCCATTGCCAAGCTCGCCACGGGAGTCGTCACCCCAACAGTCCACACCACCCGAAGTCAGGAGCGCACAGAAGGAGGTGTCGTTCCCGGCGCTGGCCAAGGACTGCGCTCCGGTCAGGACTCCGGAACCGAGAACGCCTACCACCGATTGAGGAGCGAGCGCGCAGGCAGTGCCGCCGCAGTTCTGTGGTCCGCTCAGGGAACCGTAACCCAGCTCTCCGTATTCGTTGTCCCCCCAGCAGTCCACCGCCCCGTTGGCGGCGAGTACGGCGCAGTAGGTGTTGGGGGAATCGGTGCTGTTTGTGGCCGCTCCGTATACGCTCTCAACGCCGGAGAGAGGCGGGCGACCATCGCCTTTCGCCACGGTCACTGTTTTCTTCTCTGACTTGGACGCTTGCCCAACCGCCGTCAGGGTGAACTTGTACTTCAGCGTCTTTTTGCCGGAGTTCAGCGGGACGACCACGGTCTGACTGAAACTACCGGAGTAACAGTTGGAAGATACCGGAAGATTGCTGAGGGAGGGAGTGGACGACAAGGTGCAACCATCCGAGTTGTCGTTTACATTCGTCACTGTGGCGGAGACAGTCACCGTCCCGTCGCTATCCGTGACTTTCGACGGCGAAGCGGTGAAGTGGGTGATGGTTGGTTTGATGACCCTCGCCGACGCAATGCCGGGGGTGGTTACCAACGCTCCGGCAATAACTGCGCATCCTGCCAGCACCACTGCGAATCGACGTCTAAAACTGCCATTGAATGAACCGGGACCCGCTATTGGAATCACCTCCATATCGCCATCTCCTGCGAGCAGGCTAGCCCGCGCGAATCCGTCGTACTCAGTGTGCGCTCCTCGCGTTCTCGTGGCCACGAGGGGCGCGAGCGGGTGCTCGGAACAGTCATGCCTGGATGAAAGGAGAAGGGTCAGGGTTGCCCCACTTGTGCCGGTCGGTGGCAGTTAGCAGGGGGCAAGCACTCGTACCTCAATAATGCACCCCGAGCCGGTGATAGGGGTCACGCTGCTAACGCTGAGCACGAGACTTGTCTCACCGCTGAATCCGATTGACCTCAGGTTTCAATAGGACCATCATGTGAGTGCGGAGGGGCGGATGGGAGTGTTGTGGAATGAGGCGTACAAGTCCCATTGGTCCATCGAGATTCTCGAACCATGGATGGTTGCACGCTCGTGGTCGCAGTTTCCGGATTCTTCTAGCCTCGACCCTCTTGGCTCTTGCGGTGTCGACCATTATGGCGGTTGGTTCTCTTAGCCCGGCGGCAGCATCTGTAGGCAGTGTTGCTACGACGCGCAGCGTGGTGCCCAACGCTGGTGGGGCCGGCGTACAACAAGAGGATACGAGTAGTCGTTTGAACAGCATTTCCTGCACGGGATCATCATTCTGCATGGCCGTAGGCGGCTACTCAGAGTGCAACTACTACTGCCTCTACGGAGAACACACGACCTATCCGACTCTTGCCGAGGTCTGGAACGGGACCATGTGGTCCATTGTCCCCAGTCCGGGCACCGCCGCCGGGGGCCTCAGCGATGTGAGTTGCACTAGTTCGACATTTTGTATGGCCGTTGGTGAATCGGGACCGAACACTCTGGCTGAGAATTGGGACGGCACCGCATGGTCAATCGTCGCCAGTCCCAACGCCAACAACGAAAATAGCCTGTCTTCTGTTTCCTGTTCGAGTCCAACATCCTGCGAGGCGCTGGGCGAGGACAGTGTCACGCTCGAACCACCAGACATGGGACTCGCCGAGTCATGGGACGGGACCTCCTGGTCGATCGTTCCCTCAGTGTTGACTGGCGGTAGCGTTTCGTGCACGAGCCCCACATTCTGTATGGGAGCGGGCACAACCTTTCTTGGCGGAAACACCAATGTGACCTACGCCGACACCGACGCTGCTGTATGGGACGGGTCAGCGTGGTCGACGATTCCCAGTCCTGATCCAGACCCCAACACCGATATTTTCGGCAGTGTTAGTTGCACCAGCTCGACAAGCTGCATAGCCGCAGGCACGCAAGGGGACGCCTTCTACAGTTCCGAACAAACCCTCATCGAAAGTTGGGATGGAATGAACTGGACAGAGGATCCTGAGTTGCCGAACACGGGCATTGCCCGAGTGACCTGCCTTTCAAGTCCCGTGTATTGCATGTTGGTCAGCTTCGGCAATAGCAGCGAAACGTTCGATGGTTCGAACTGGGCGACTATTCCATCACCCGAGATTGGGAACATTAGGGCTCCGTCCTGCTACAGTCCATCAGATTGCACGGCTGTCGGCTCAGACTACGGCGGGACGATCGTCTCCTCGTGGGACGGAGCGACCTGGACCGTCGTCCCCAGCCCCAACGCCGAAGCGATAACCATCACTGCATCGCTTCCGAGCGGGACAGTGGGTCAAGCGTATTCGGGCACTCTAAGCGCCAGCGGTGGGGACCCGCCGTACCACCTGGAAGTGGTGAAGGGAGAAGGTTCCCTACCTGCGGGACTCAAGCTCAATAAGGCCACTGGAACCATCTCGGGAACGCCCAAGGGGGCCAGCGTGGGAACGTCGACCTTCACCATTCAAGTCACTGACAAAGAGACGAAAAAGGTGGGCAAGGCACCTCGGATACAGGACACAGCAACGGCGACGTATTCGATAACGATTGCCCCGGCTGGCTGATCGACTCAGTTTTGGGTTTGCTGGGTCGCCTTAAAGTGCCGGTCAGCCACGGTCAATAATCGACCCGCTCCCGGTGTTGTGGGCTACCCCCCGGTGGAGCGGCTCTGATTTCTCACGTCGTAGAAGACCTTGGCGAGTCGGTCGGCGGCCTGGATCGCCAATAGCAGCGAGTTTGCGTCGGTTGTGGCCTGCTGGGTGTCCCAGCCCACGGTTACCCGATAGCCCTCCGACGACTGCGAAGTACTTTCAATCGTGACGGTCGGACCTGCGGCCATGCGGACCTCAAAGAACTCAGTCCAGTGACCGTTGGCGGAGATGGCCGCTATTACCTCGGGGACCAGTTCCTCGGCGGTCTTGTGGGTCTGGCCGTTCAATACTTCAAGCTCCCAGGCCATTCCCCAGTCTGGCTCACCTGGGCCACGGAGGGTATCCCCGTCGGTATGGTTATAGGGGTAATCCGCCCACGACCCGGTGTTACGAGGCACCCTCGCATAACGCTACGGCACAGTGCAGTATGGAAATGATGATTCGACGGACCCGTCCTCACTTGCCATCTGACCTGGCCTCCTGCCATCGCCGCTCTCCGCTCGCCCGGGCTCCGATCGGTCGAGCCCGCCGACCACCGGGAGGTGCTCCGTCTCCTGGCCAAACGGAATCACGAGATCGGGCGGCTCCGCAACATCGTCGTCTCCCGCCTTCATGCTGCCCTGCTCAACCTGTCACCAGGCGGAATCTCCAAGGAACTCAACGCTTCTGACGCCATGCGGCTGCTCAATGACTTCGAACCGATCACTGCGGTGGAACAGACCCGCTATGACCTGGCCCACGAGCTGCTCGACGACGTGGAGCGGCTCGATGTGCAACTGAAGGAGTCCCACCGGCGGATCAAGACGGCCGTGAAGGCCTCGGGAACGTCGCTCACCGAGCTCTATGGGGTCGGTCCCATCCTGGCCTGTGAACTCATCGGCTACACCGGCGATGTCCGGCGGTTCACCACCCGGGATCAGTACGCCTCCTATGCCGGCGTGGCACCGGTGGAGAGGTCGTCGGGAGGCCGGATCTTCTTCCGTCTGAGCCGCCGGGGCAACCGCCAGCTCAACCACGCTATTCACATGGTGGCCATCTGCCAGATCCGCCAGACCAACTCGGAGGGCCGGATCTACTTCGAGAAGAAGGTGGCCGAAGGTAAGACCAAGCGGGAGGCCATTCGGTCGCTCAAGCGTCACATCAGCAACGCCGTGTGGAGAGGGCCTCCTCAACTAACGACCGACTCGTCCTAACGGTCGACGAGGTGGCGTACCTGCTGAACATCTCGCGAGGGCTTGCCTACGAGCTCGTGGCCAGGGGTGAACTGCCCGCCATCAGGCTGGGGCGGCGCATCGTGATCCCGAGAGTGGCCATGGAAGAGCTGCTGGGCACCCCGATCCACTGACAACGGCGGGAGTAGGGGCGGAGCGGGCCTACGTGGCCGATCCGGCCGGCTCGATGATGGCCAGAATGAGGGCATCCGTCGGCTCCGCCTCGTCCAGGATCTGGCCCAGCATGGCGGCCACAGGTCCGTCGGCGGACTCGACCGCATGGGCGTACACGCGAAGCGTCATGGCCGGATTGGCGTGACCGAGACGGTTGGCCACGGTCCGGATGTCATGGCCCCGCGAGATCGACGTGGTGGCCGACCAGTGGCGCAGATCGTGGAGCCGCCACCGGTTATCCACGCCGGCCCTGTTCCGAGCCCGGCGCCACCACGCCCCGATCCGCTCCGGATTCACCGGCCGCTCCCCCACGGCCAGGATCCAGGACCCGAGGTCCTGGTGATACCGGCGCAGGCGCTGCAGCGCTTCGACCGTGGTGCCATCCAGGGTGACGGTCCGGAGATTGGCCGTCTTGGTCGGATCGTCCCGGAGGGTCGGGGTCTTCCTCTCCTCAGGATTGCCGTGCCGGATGATGGCCACGCTCGAGTCGATGGTGAGACGGTCGCCGTCGAGGTCGGACCACCGCAACGCAGCCAGCTCGGACCGTCGAGCCCCGGTGATGGCAGCCAGGCGGAGGGCGATCGGTGCGGCAGGCTCGACCTCGAGCGAGTCGGCCAGCTCCTCAGCGGCCGCCAGGACTCTCCGGACCTCGTCCTCACCCAGGGCACCCCGGGGCACCTGTTTCCGCTTGCCCAGCTGGGCCACGGCCACCACGTTGGTGTTGACCCAGCCCCAACGGACAGCCTGGGTGACGGCGGCTCGGAGGGCCTGGTGCTGGTTGCGGATCGATCCGTCGCCGACGCCGTTGCGGGCCAGCCGGGCATGCCACCGGTCGACGTCCACTGCCGACAGCCGGGCCAGGCGGACCTTGGCAATGGGATCGGCCTTCAGTTGGACCAACCGGCTCTTGTGGTTCGCCACCGTCGATGACGACCAGGTCGGTGTGTTCTGCTCCACCCACAGGTCGAGGAGTTCAGAGACGGTGACCTTGCCGGCCTCGCTGCCTCGACGAAGGGTCAGCTCGGCCGCAACCCGCTCCGCCTCGCGCCTCCCGCCCCGGACCGTCCGACTCACCTGGGTGGGCCGGCCCTGGGCATCACGACCCGTGAAGGACCGTACTTCCCAGACTCCTTTGGAGCGCTCTCGGATGGTCGCCACGGGGCCCACCGTAGCCGAGTAGGGATAAAGTAGGGATACGGGCCCGAAATTGGACGATTCCGCTCCGAACGGTGGAGCCAGAAACCCTACCCGAGCAGCTTCTTTGCGATGACCACCCGTTGGATCTGGTTGGTGCCCTCGTAGATCTGGGTGATCTTGGCGTCCCGCATGAACCGCTCGACGGGAAAGTCCTTGGTGTACCCGTAGCCTCCAAACAGCTGGACGGCGTCGGTGGTCACGGCCATGGCCGTGTCCGAGGCGAAGCATTTGGCCATGGCGCCGATCATGGTGAGCGTGCCGTCGGGATCGTCGGCGTCGACCAGCGAGCAGGCCCGGTAGATGAGGGTGCGGGCCGCCTCGGTGCGTATGGCCATATCGGCCAGCATGAAGCGCAGGCCCTGCAAATCAGCGATGGGTTTGCCGAAGGCGATGCGCTCCTTCATGTAGCTGGCGGCGGCGTCGATGGCGCCCTGGGAGATGCCGACGGCCTGGGCGCCGATGGTCGGTCGGCTGCGGTCGAGGGTATGCATGGCGATGGTGAACCCCATGCCTTCGTCGCCCACCCGGTTGACCACCGGGATCCGCACGTCGTCGAAGGAGATACCGGCGGTGGGGCTGCCGCGCAGTCCCATCTTGTCCTCGTGCGGCGCCACCTCGACGCCCCAGTCGGCTTCGACCACGAAGCAGGAGATCCCCCGCCTCCCCGCCTCCGGGTCGGTGACGGCGAACACGGTATAGAGGTCGGAGATACCCGCATTGGTGATCCAGTGCTTGGCCCCGGTCAGTCGGTAGTGGTCCCCGTGGCGGACGGCCCGGGACCGCATGGCGGCCACATCGCTGCCGGCGTCCGCCTCCGACAGGCAGTAACTGCCTTGCCACTCGCCCGAGGCCACCCGGGGCAGGTAACGGCGCTTCAGCTCCTCCGATCCCCAGTTCATGACGGGCAGCATGCTGAGCTTGGAGATGAGCATGGTCAGGGCCGTCGAGGCACAGACCCGGGCCAGCTCTTCGGCCATGATGGCCTGGGTCACCATGTCGGCCCCGGCCCCCCCGTAGGCCACGGGGAGTCCGAGCGAGGGCAATTCCAGCTCGACGCAGGCGTCGAAGGACTTCTGGGGAAAGACCGCCTCCCGGTCGGCCTCCGCCGCCTGGGGGGCCACCCGGTCCTCGGCGAACCGACGGAGGGTGTCACGAAATTGGCGGTGGGCGTCGGTCAGGTCGAAAGCAGGCGCATCCATCCCCCCACGCTAGTCAGTGGCCCAACCGCCTCCCGAACGTCCCTCCCCCCACCCGGCACCCTCGGCGACCAGGTACGACGCTCCTCGGTCCGCTCTTTTGGCTTCCCCCGCTCCCCTCCAGCATCCGTGCTCAAGCGGGCCCTCAAAGCTGTCGACAGAAGATCATCTGACATTTTCCCGATTGACGGCTAGCATTTACCCCATTCGATTGACCACGCAAAGTAGTGGAGGCAACCGCATGAGTGATAAACCCGAGGGGCCAGGCTGGTGGATCGCCAGTGACGGCAAGTGGTATCCGCCGGAACTGCATCCGGGGGTGAAGGGCGACTCTCCCGTGGTCACTCAGGACCGACGGGACTCGGCGCCGCCCGCCGACGACACCGGTTCCTCCAAACGGTGGCAGGGTCAGGCGGACCGGCGGGTGGGCCCCCAGTTCCCCGATCTGTTCCAGAAGGCCATGCAGGGTTCGCATCTGGCCGACACGGTGTCGGTCAAGTACGACGGCGCCGACGAGCGCAACGGGAGGGTCACCACGCCCTCGACGGTCAAGTCGAGTTCGGGAGCCAAGCGTGGCAACGGGCAGCCTGTCACCGCCGGAGTGACCGGTGCCACCATCGGGGCGCCGCCGCCCAAGCGCCGCTGGCGCAAGTCCCGCTAGCCGGGGACGGAGCTGATCCCCCGTTCAGGTCACGGCGGGTAGGGCTACGCCGGCACGGGGAATCCCCCCCCCCCCCAGTATCAGACCCCCTCGGGGACCACCAGCAACTGGCGCCAGTCGTTCAGCCGTTCGGCTACGGCCTCGGGAGTGAGTCGCAGGGTTTCCTCGACCACACTGTCGGCGATGGCCCTCTGGGCCAGGTAGTGGTGGGAGGCGGAGCGGAACAGCGGCCCCCGGAAGGCCACCAGCTCCTCGGGGGCTCCACCCAGGAATCCCCACAAGGTGTAGGCGAAGGCCAGATCGTAGATGGCCGGGGCCCGTCCGAACCGCCCACAGCGGCGCATCCCGACCGACGAACACCCGGCCACCACATCCTCGACCGACTCGCCGGGGCCCAGGGTCAGCCGGTCCACAAATCGGTGGGCCAGCTTGAGGGCGAACCCCTGGTCGGTTCCGGGGGTGCCGAGCTGGGGCCCGACCGGCCTGACTGCGCTCTTCAGCTCCGACGGACGCGACTGGGTCCAGATGCTGGGCACCGTCAGTTGATAGGCGGGTCGAACCTGATCGGCCTCCCCGATGGGTACGAAACTGGGCTGGGTCACAGAGGAGCTCCTGGTTGTCGGGACGGGCGTGGCCACGGCCGGGTTCTCACCGTAGCCTCCGGCCCGGACCTCACTCGGCGGGCGCCGGGTCCCCGGCGTGGAGCAGGCCGAAGACGATCGAGTCGGACAGAGCCTGCCACGAGGCGGCGATGATGTTCTCCGACACCCCGATGGTGGTCCAGGTCCGGTCGCCGTCGGTCGAGTCGATGAGCACCCGGGTCACCGAACCGGTGCCCCGGGCCGAATCGAGCACGCGTACCCGGTAGTCCACCAGGTGCACCCCGGCAAGGGAGGGGTAGTGCGAGCCGATGGCGGCCCGTACCGCTCCGTCCAGGGCGTTGACCGGACCGTTCCCCTCGGCGGTGGCCACGATGCGTTGGTCGCCGACCCTGATCTTGACGGTGGCCTCGGTGGAGAGCCCCTCGGCCTGATCGGCGATGACCCGGTAGGACTCGAGCTCGAAGAAATCCTGCACCCACCCGGTGGAGTCCCTCAGCAACAACTCGAGCGACCCGTCGGCCACCTCGAAGTGATAACCCTCGTACTCGAGCCGCTTGAGGGAGTCGAGAACGGCGGACATGGCCTGCGAATCGAGGGTCAGACCCAGTTCCTCGGCCTTGAGGGCCAGGGTCGACCGCCCGGCCATCTCCGACACCACGAAACGGGCGCCGTTGCCCACCAGGCCGGGGGTGATGTGCTCGTAGGCGTCTGACCGCCGGGCGATAGCCGAGGTGTGCAGTCCGGCCTTGTGGGCGAAGACCGACATACCGACGAAGGGCTGTTGGGGATTGGGGGCGATGTTGACCAGCTCGGCGATGTGATGGGCCACCGGCGTGAGCAGAGTCAGTCGGTCGGAGGGAATGGTGTCGACCCGGAGCTTGATGGCCAGGTCGGGGATGGCGGCCGACAGGTCGGTGTTACCGGCCCGTTCGCCGTAGCCGTTCACGCATCCCTGTACATGGGTCGCCCCCTGGGCCACCGCGGCCAGCGAATTGGCCACGGCGCACCCGCTGTCGTTGTGGAAGTGGACACCCACCTGGGTGGCGAACCCGCCCAGGACGTGCCCGACGATGCGGTCTACCTCATAGGGCAGGGTGCCGCCGTTGGTGTCGCACAGCACCAGGGTCTCCGCCCCCGCCTCTTCGGCGGCCCGCAGGATGCGGGTGGCAAAGGCGGGATTGGCCTTGTACCCGTCGAAGAAGTGCTCGGCGTCGAGGAAGACCCTGAGGTCGTTCTCCCGCAGGAAGGTGACGGAGTCGGCCACCATGGCCACCGCCTCGTCCAAGGTGGTGCGGAGGGCGTCGACCACATGCACCTCCGAAGACTTGGCCACGATGCAGACCGCCTCGGTCTGGGCATTGACCAGATGGCGGAGGGTCTCATCGGTGTCGGCCTTGACCCCGGCCCGACGGGTCGAACCGAACGCCACCAGGGTGGACCGCTGGAGGGAGAGCTCGTTGGGGGCCCGGGCGAAGAACTCTGCGTCCTTGGGGTTGGCTCCCGGCCACCCCCCTTCGATGAAGGTCACACCCAGGTGGTCCAGCTGCTCGGCCACCCGCAGTTTGTCGTCAACGGTGAGGGAGAGGCCCTCCTGTTGCGAGCCGTCCCGCAGGGTGGTGTCGAAGACATCGACGGCGTCGGGCAGGGCGGGCAGATCGAAGTCGTGTCCGCCACCGGTCTCCGCCTGGTGGCCCTCCTTACCGCGGGCGTGGGCGTGCTGGCCCGGGGTCAGCGGGTGGGAGTGGGTGACTCCGTTGCCGTGGGAGTGGCGATGACCGGCCGCCACCTCCCCGGGGCGGAACGATTCGTCGTTGAGGGTGGGTCCGTCATTCGACATAATCGAGCCAGTCCTTGTACTGGTCCACTTCCCCGCGCACGGTGGCGAAGTAGGCCTGCTGCAGCCTCTGGGTGATCGGACCGGGTTTGCCGCTCCCCACGGCGCGGTCGTCCACCGATCGGATGGGCACCAACTCGGCGGCCGTGCCGGTCAGGAAGGCCTCATCCGCCGTGTACAGATCGGTCCGGATGATCGGCTCGCTGGACACGGTGTAACCGAAGTCGCGGGCGATGGTGGTGACCGACGCCTGGGTGATGCCCGCCAACGCCCCACTGTCGGAGGTGGGGGGCGTGATCAGGCGGCCCTGCTGGACGATGAAGATGTTCTCGCCGGTGCACTCGCTGACCTTGCCGTCGGGGGCCAGCAAGATGGCCTCGTCGTAGCCGGCCTTGAGGGCCTCCACCTTGGCCAGCGACGAGTTGATGTACATTCCCGTCCCCTTGGCCGCGGTGGGCACGGCGTTGGGGTCGTGCCGACGCCACGAGCTGATCTTCATGGACACCCCGTTGGTCACGCCCTCGTCGCCCAGGTAGGTGCCCCACGGCCAGGCTGCAATCGAGACATTGACCGGGCAGGGAATGGGATTGAGACCCATTTCGCCGTAACCGAGGTACACCAGCGGACGGATGTAGCACCCGTCATCGAGACCGTTGACCCGGACCACGGTCCGGGTGGCGTCGATCAGGGCGTCGGCCGTGAAGGGAACGTCGATCATGAAGACCTTGGCCGAAACCAGCAGGCGCTCGATGTGCTCGCGCAGACGGAACACCGCCACACCCCGGGAGGTGGGGTAGGCCCGGATGCCCTCGAACACGCCCGAGCCGTAGTGCATGGTGTGGGTGAGGACGTGCACGGTGGCATCGGCCCAGTCGACCAGCTCACCATCCATCCAGATCTTTTCGGTGGGGGTCAGGGGCATGGCTCAGAGCCTTTCTGCGACGGCGTCGCCAATAGCGGCGGTGGTGAGTGACGGATCGGGATCAGAGGCGATGAAGTCGGCGACGGCCCGGGTCACCTTGTCGGCCGCCGAGGCCTCACCGAGGTGTTCGAGCATGAGGGCGGCCGAGCGGATGGCGGCGGCCGGATTGGCCTTGCCGGTGCCGGCGATATCGTGGGCCGCCCCGTGCACCGGCTCGAACAGGGACGGCCCGGTGCGGTCCGGATTGAGATTGGCCGATGCCGCATACCCGATTCCCCCGGCGATGGCGCCGGCCAGATCGGTGATGATGTCTCCGAACAGGTTGTCGGTGACGATCACGTCATAGCGCAGCGGGTCCTCGACCAGGTAAATGCATGTGGCGTCGACGTGGTTGTAGTCGCGGGTCACCTCGGGATAGTCGGAGGCGATCTCGTTGACCGTTCGTTGCCAGAGGTCGCCGGCAAATGTCAGCACGTTCGTCTTGTGGACCAGCGTGAGATGGTGGCGGGGTCGTTCCGTGGCCAGAGCGAAGGCGAAGCGGGCACACCGCTCGACGCCGTGCCGGGTGTTGACCGATCCCTGGGTGGCCACCTCGAAGGGAGTACCCCGCCGCAGGAAGCCGCCCTCGCCGGCATAGGTTCCCTCGGTGTTCTCGCGCACCACCACCAGGTCGCAGTGGGGTGCAGGGGCACCGGGCACGCCGGTGAAGGGGCGCAGGTTGACGTAGAGGTCGAGCTCGAATCGGAGGCGGAGCAGGAGTCCCCGCTCCAGGGCCCCCGGCGGAACGGCGTCGGATCCGACCGGCGGTCCCACCGCCCCCAGCAGGATGGCGTCGGTCTGCCGCAGTTCCCCCAGCACCGCATCGGGCAACACCTCCCCGGTACGCACGTAGCGGTCGGCCCCCAGGTCGTAGTGGGTGCAGTCGAGGGACACGCCGGCCGCCGCCACCACCTTGAGGGCCTCGGCCACCACCTCGGGGCCGATGCCGTCCCCTCCGATCACCCCGACCTTGTAGCTGCTCACTGTGATGTTCCTTCGTCCGTATCCGTTGGTGACGTCATGCGTGATGCGTTGTCCCGCTCCTGCTCCGACGGTCGATGGGCGACGCTGTCGTCAGGTTGGCCTGCCAATTGAAAAACCGTCCACCAAGTGGACGGTCGAAAGGCACACACCGGTCAGGTATGCGCCTAGTCGATAATGATTACCTTTCCAGCCAACCCGGCCCGTGTCTGCATACGCTCTCCAGTGTCCCTTCTCCGGGGGGTGGACGTCAACCCCATCGCCGGTCCGGGGTGCCCCGACCCGGTGGAACGCGGCTCAGGTGGTCTTGGCCACCAGGACGTGGCAGCCGGCCTTGTGGGCCACGCTGTTGGGGACCGAACCCAGGATCCGGCGGGTTCCCTGCATTCCCTTGCTGCCCACCACGATGAGATCGGCTCCGACTTCATCGGCCAGCCGTACGATCACATCAGCCGGGTTCCCCGATCCGGTATGGATCTCGACATCGAGCTCGTGGACCCCCTCCACGATGCCCTCCAGCATCTCCTGGGCCGCATCCTTCAGTTGGGCCGCACGCGGCGACGCGCTGGACACGCTGGCCCCGCCCGACGGCGCCGCCACGGAATGGACACCCACCACCACATGGAGCTTGGACCCGTTCTGCCGGGCCAGCTGGGCGGCCAGGACAACGGCTTCGGCCGCCGTGTCAGAGCCATCGGTACCCACGACGATATTCGAGAACACGTCCGGCCTCCCCTTCCGTCATCGCCCCCGAGTGGTGATGGTAGCGGACGCCGGTCAGCCGGTACCCACCGCGTTCCCTGGTCGCCACCGGCCTCAGGCCAGAGCCCGCCGACGCCATCTCATGAGCGGGCGTTCGACCAGGTACCAGCTGAAGAGGGCGATGCCGAAGATGATGGCCAGCCGGACCAGTTCGAGGGGCCAGTAGGACCACCCGGTGGTCGACGGGCTGAGGGCCACGTACACCGGCCAGTGCACCAGGTAGATGGTGTAGGTCAGATTGCCGATCAGAACGAAGGGGGCCAGTCCCACCAACCGCGACCCGAGCCCGCCCGGACAGACGACGAAGTACACAATGATCAGGGCCGAGGCCACGATGGAGACAGGAAGCCACCACAGGAGGGCCGGTCGGGTGTTGTAGGGGACCTCCGCGGCGGTGGCCGCCAGCGCACCGGCGGCGGCCAGGGCCAGCACCGCCGTCATCCAGCGGAACCAGGGCGGCCGTCGCTCGAGGTGCCCTCCGGTGGCGACCAGTCCGAGCAGGCACCCGACGAACAAGGCGTCGATCCGCGTACCGAAGCTGAAATAGACCTGATTGGCCAAAGTCTGGGTGAAGTGGGGGGCGGTGGCGATCGTCCAGGAGGCGTAGGCGATGCTGGCCGCCGCGCCCGAGATGGCCACGGCGTAGGCGGCGGCCCGTTTGCCCAGGGCGATGGCCACCAGCAGGAGCAACGACCACACCACGTAGAACTGCTCCTCGATCGAGAGGGACCAGGCCTGGGCCAGGTACCCCAGGAAGGGCTCGTGCCCGGACGCCGATCGGAAATCGGCGTAGTAGAACACGGCGGCCAGCACGTCGCCCCAGATGCGGGGGCCGGCATCGGGCACGAACACGAAGGCGGCGTAGATGCCGAGCAGGGCCACGGTGATGAACAACGGGGGCAGGAGCCGGAGGGCCCGTCGGGCATAGAAATGCCCGATGTTGATCCGGCCGGTTCGCCGGTGCTCGCCCATCAGCATCGACGTGATGAGGAATCCGCTCAGCACGAAGAAGGCGGAAATGGTGGCCCAGGCGCCGGGCAGGGTCTTGAAGTTCGAGTGGTAGATGAGGATGGTGGCGATGATGAAGGCCCGCATACCGGTCAGGGGAGGGCGGTTGCCCAGATGGAAGACGGAGTCGGGCGGGCCGGGATCTTCCGCCTCGGAAGGAATCGGTTGGCCGGGGTCGGGCCGGGGGGTCATGATCGACCCCGGCGGTGCGGAGCTAGTCGGGGGTAGCGGGCCGTCGGCCGGCGCTTCGGTCATGGTTGCCGGCCGGTAGGCGTCGGTCCGGCCAGCCCGGCCAGCACGTCGTCCCACACCACCGTCCCCTGGCGCAGGCACCGGACGACGGGGCCCCGGCAGTCGACGACGGTCGACGGTGGCCGATCGCACACCCCACCGTCGACGATGAGAGCGGGCCCACCGGGGTCGGCCAAGGCGGCCGCCACCGCTCCGGCGGTGACGGCCGGTGGCGACCCGTGGCGATTGGCGCTGGTCACGGCCAGGGGTCCCACCTCGGCGCAGACAGCCATCACCACCGGGTGGAGGGGCCACCGGATCCCGATCGATGGGCCGGCCGAGGGAGGGCCCCCGAGGTCGACGGTGAACCCCACCGCCCGGGGCACGACCAGGGTCAGGGGGCCGGGCCAGAACCGGTCGGCCAGGGCGGCCGCCGTCTCGGCATCGAGATCGGCCACCAGGCCGGCCTGGGCCCGGGACCCGACCACCACCGGCACCGGTACGTCGGAGGGTCGGGCCTTCATGGAGAACAGTCGGCCCACGGCTCCGGGACGGGACGGGTCGACGGCCAGCCCGTAGACGGTATCGGTGGGTAGGGCCACCACCCGTCCGGCCCGGAGGGCGTCGGCGGCGGCGCTGACCGCATCCGGACCGGCGGGGACGACGGGAGGGACCACCGTCAGCGCCGGGCCACGATCATGCGGAGCCGGCCGGCCAGATCGGGTTGGGCCCGGGCCTGGTTGAACCCGGCCCGGCGGGCGGCGGCCACCGCGCCGTCCGCCTGACGGGGATCGATCTCGACGATCAGCGTCCCGGGCTGTCGGAGCCATCCGGGCGCCTCGGCCACGATGGTCTCGATGGCGGCCATCCCGGCCGCGCCTCCGGTGCCGGCCGGCGCCACCAGGGCCTCGACCGGTTCCCAGCACCGCACCGACGGATCGAGCTCGAGGAACTCGGACTCACCCACATAGGGAGGATTGGACACCACCAGGTCGATCCGGCCCCGCAGGGTGGTGGGGAGGGCGTCGAACCACCACCCCTCTTCCATCCTCACCCGCGCCGCTCCGGCCGGATCGGTGACAGCCAGATCGCAGAGATTCTGGCGCGCCACATCGAGGGCATCGGAGGAACGGTCGGTGGCCCACACCTCGAGGCCCGGACGGCCAGCCCCGCCTTCTGTGGCCAGAGCCAGCGCCACCGCCCCCGACCCGGTGCCGAGGTCGACGCAGACCCGGTTTGGCCCGGTTGATCGGTCCGGAGGGCCGCTCTCCTGATCGAGTCGGGCCAGCTCGGACAGGGCCACCTCGACCACCTGTTCGGTTTCGGGCCGGGGGATGAGCACCCGCCGGTCGACCCGCAGCTCCACCGATCGGAAGGGCCAGCGACCGAGCACGTACTGGAGGGGTTCACCGGCCAGGCGGCGATCGACCAGCGGCCCGGCGCCGTCCACCCCGGCCTGGTCGACGATCCACCGGGCTTCACGCTCGGAATCCAGACGGGCGGCGATGGCCGCCACCACACGGGCCCGTTCCTCAGACCGGGGAAGGTCGGGGGGCACCGTCATCGGTCACTCCTCTTCCAACTGGCGGTAACGCTTGTCGGCCATCAGCGCCTCCGTCAGCTCGTCGAGATCACCGGCCAGGATGCGGTCGAGTTTGTGGAGGGTCAGCTTGATCCGGTGATCGGTGACCCGATTGTCCTTGTAGTTGTAGGTCCGGATCTTCTCCGATCGGCCACCCCCGCCCACCTGGCTGCGGCGCTGCTCGGACAGGGAGGCGGCCTGGCGGTCCTGCTCGGCCTTGAGCAGGCGCGAGCGCAGCACGACCATGGCCTTGGCCCGATTCTGGATCTGGCTCTTCTCGTCCTGCATGGCCACCACGATGCCGGTGGGGAGGTGGGTGATCCGCACCGCGGAGTCGGTGGTGTTGACCGATTGACCTCCCGGTCCGGTGGACCGGTAGACGTCGACCTTGAGATCACTCGGGTCGATGGCCACGTCGACCTCCTCGGCCTCCGGCAGCACCGCCACCGCCGCCGAGGAGGTGTGCACCCGTCCCTGGGACTCGGTCATCGGCACCCGTTGTACCCGGTGGGGTCCCCCTTCGTGCTCCAGCCGCTGCCAGGCGTCGTCGCCCTTGACGATGAAGGTGATCTCGTTGAGGCCGTCACGTTCGGAAGGGCTCGACGAAAGCACCTCCGTCTTCCATCCCTGGTTGGCCGCATAGCGGGCGTACATCTCGTAGAGGTCCTTGGCGAACAGGTTCGCCTCCTCGCCCCCCTCGGCTCCCCGGATCTCCATGATCACGTTGCGACCGGCGTTGGGATCCCGGGGGATCAGCAGAAGACGGAGCTCGTCCTCCAGCCGGGTGATGTTGGCTTCGGCTTCGGAGACCTCGCTCTGGGCCAGCTCCCTTTCCCCACCGGTTGAGTCAACCAGCATCTCGCGGGCCGCTCCCAGGTCGGATTCGGCTCCCTGCAGCCGCCGCCAGCTGCTGACCACCTCTTCGAGCTCGCGGTGGCGCCGCGACACGTCGCGCAGACGGCGCGGGTCCGAAGACAGGTTGGGATCATTGAGCTCGGCCAGTACCGATTCGTACTCCGCTTCGAGCTCGGCGAGACGGTCGGCGAACACGGGCCAAGGGTAGCGTCACCGGCCCGGCCGGCAACCGTCGTGGGCCAGGGGCCACCGGTCCCCCGCCGGACGGGCGGGGCCGGTGATCAGGAAGCCGGCGGTGGCGTCGCCTTCTTGCGCGAGCCGGACTTGGCGTAGCGGCGTTGGAAGCGCTCGACCCGACCACCCGAGTCCACCAGCTTCTGCTTGCCGGTGAAGAAGGGATGGCATTCGTTGCACAGCTCGAGATGGATATCCGACTTCGTCGACCGGGTGGTGAACGTGTTGCCGCACGAACACAGCACGGTGGCTTCGACGTAGGAAGGGTGGATATCGGTCTTCATGGGATTCTCCTGTGGATGCGGCGTCGGACCGGACCGGCCTCGCAGCGCCCCGAGTGTAACGGAAGGGGCGGCCTGGCCGTTCGTCGCCGGCGATCAGGTAGCCGGGCCCTTGGCGATCTCGGCCAGGAACTCGTCGTTGCTCTTGGTGGTGCGGATCTTGTCCATGAGCAGCTCGAGGCCGGCGGCGGCGCTGCCCTCGTTGGCCAGGGCGTTGAGCACCCGGCGCAATTTCCAGACCTGCTGCAGTTGCGACCGGTCGAACAGCAGCTCCTCGTGGCGGGTGGAGCTGGCGTTCACATCGATCGACGGGTAGAGCCGTCGCTCGGACAGACGGCGGTCGAGCCGGAGCTCCATGTTGCCGGTGCCCTTGAATTCCTCGAAGATGACCTCGTCCATCTTCGAGCCGGTCTCCACCAGGGCGGTGGCCAGAATGGTCAGGGACCCGCCCTCCTCGATGTTGCGAGCCGCTCCGAAGAACTTCTTCGGCGGGTACAGGGCGCCCGAGTCGACACCACCGGACATGATGCGCCCGGTGGCCGGGGCTCCCAGGTTGTAGGCGCGGGCCAAGCGGGTGATGCCGTCGAGGATGATGACCACGTCCCGTCCCGACTCGACCAGACGCTTGGCCCTCTCGATGGCCAACTCGGCCACCGAGGTGTGCTCCTCGGCCGGGCGGTCGAAGGTGGAGGCCACCACCTCCCCTTTCACCGAACGCCGCATGTCGGTGACTTCCTCGGGACGTTCGTCGACCAGCAGGACCATCAGGTGGACATCGGGATTGTTGGCTTCGATGGAGTGGGCGATGTGCTTCATCACCGTGGTCTTGCCCGCCTTGGGCGGTGACACGATGAGCCCCCGCTGTCCCTTTCCGATGGGAGAGAGCAGATCGACGATACGCGTCGTCATGTTCTCCTTCTCACCGGGCATCTCGAGGTGCAGTCTCTCGTCGGGGAACAACGGGGTCAGGTCCTCGAACCGGGGACGGTTGCGGGCCACTTCGGGGTCGAGTGACGAAACGGTGTCGATCTGGAGGAGAGCGGGGTACTTCTCGGTGGTGCCGGCCGGCCGGCAGAAACCTTCGATGCTGTCGCCCTTGCGCAGTGCGAACCGACGTGCCTGGCTGATCGACACATAGACGTCACGCGAGGAGGGGAGGTAACCCTCGCACCGTAGGAACCCGTAGCCCTCGTCCCGAAGATCGAGCAGGCCGCTCACCGGGATGAGCTCGCCTTGGTACTGCTGATCCTGGTTGCTGCCCGATCCCTGCAGGTCGCCTTCGGTGCCCCCACCCTGACGGTCGCGGCCACGCCGACGACGGTTGTTCCGGCGATTGCCGATGTCGTCATTGCCGCCTTGATTGTTCCGATTCCGGTTCTGGTTCTGGCTCTGGTTCTGGTTCCGGTTCTGATTGCGGTTGTTGTTGTTGCGGTTGTTGTTGGACTGTCCGTTACCGGCGAACTGTGCGCCCGATCGGTTGGCGTCTCCCGGGGATGAAGGCCCGGCGCCCTGGATGGCGCCGTCCGGACCGGACCCCGGCCCACCGGCGCTGGGGCCGGACCTGGTCGAGTCGGTGGTGTCGCTCTCCGCCCCACCCGGCCCGTCGAGTCCGTCTTCGAGCTCGACCGAGGCTTCCGCCCGCTGGGCGTCGTCGGCCGGCCCGAAACTGTGCACTTCGGTCTCGGATTCCGTGTCGGTCGATGCGGCACTGCGGGCCGACCCGCTCCGCCGTCGGGTGGGACCGGTTGATCCCGATGGCGTGCTTCCATTCGCCGACCTGGTCTTTCCGCTCCCACCGGCATCGGTCGAGGCGGCGGGACCGTCGTCCACGGCTACACCGGCGGCCCGCAGGATCGAGTCGATCATGTCGGCCTTCTTCGTCCTGGTGTTGGTCTTCACAGACAAGGCCTGCGCAATGGTATGGAGCTCATCGCGCTCCTTACCCTCCAACACCGAGCGCTCGAGCTGCTGTTCGGCAGTCATCGGCTTCCTCGTTTCACATGTCCTCGTGGGCGAGTGGAGTGACTCCACCCGCCAGGGAATCAGGGGTGGGGAGTTGCGTCGCGATTTAAACTCGCGTGCCCCTCCCCCCGACGCTGTATACGGGCTGGCTGCGTCATGCAGAGCAAACCAGGGGATCCCGCCCACAAGCCCGTTGGGGCGATCTGTGGAAGCGAAGGTTGACCCATATTACAGGCGGAGGTCGGTGGGAGCAACATACCCCCCATCGGGCCCGGCGTGGTGCCCACCGGCGGGGTGGCCGGGGGGCTCCGAATGACTAGAGGGAGAGCTCCTCCAGAACGGCCCCGAGGTCGGCGTCCACCGCCGTGGGAACGGAGATCTGGCTGATGGCGATGTCAGGATCCTTGAGCCCGTGCCCGGTCAGTATGCAGACCACCGTGGCCGCCCGACCGACACCGTCGGGGAGCCCCACTTTGAGCAGACCGGCCACCGACGCGGCCGACGCCGGTTCACAGAACACCGACTCCTCGGCGGCCAGGAACCGGTAGGCATCCAGGATCTCGTCGTCGGTGACGGCGGCGATGCCTCCTCCCGACTCCGACGCCGCCGACGTGGCTCCGTACCAACTGGCCGGATTGCCGATGCGGATGGCGGTGGCCACCGTTTCCGGATGTTCCACCGGTCGACCTTCGACGATGGGGGCGGCGCCGGCCGCCTGGAACCCCAGCATGCGCGGCAGGCGGGTCGAGCGGCCCGCTTCCTTGAACTCGAGGTAACCCTTCCAGTAGGCGGTGATGTTGCCGGCGTTGCCCACCGGTATGCAGTGCACATCGGGAGCATCGCCCAGTGCATCGACGATCTCGAAGGCTCCCGACTTCTGGCCCTCGATCCGGTAGGGATTGACCGAGTTGACCACGGTGACCGGGGCACGCTCACCGAGGTCCCGCACAATGGACAGGGCCTGGTCGAAATTGCCCCGAATCTGTAGAACCCGGGCGCCGTGGATGAGGGCCTGGGCCAGCTTGCCCAAGGCGATGTGGCCTTCCGGGATGAGCACGGCACAGGTGAGACCGGCCCGGGCCGCATAGGCGGCCGCCGACGCCGAGGTGTTACCGGTCGATGCGCACACCACCGCCTTGGCCCCCTCCTCGGCCGCCTTGGAGATGGCCACGGTCATGCCCCGGTCCTTGAACGACCCGGTCGGGTTGGCCCCCTCGACTTTCAGGAAGACCCGCGCTCCGACCCGCTCCGAAAGGCGCGGGGCCGGGAGGAGCGGCGTGGCTCCCTCGTGAAGGGTGACCACCGGGGTGGCCGCCGACACCGGGAGAAATGTTCGGTACTCCTCGATGACTCCTCGCCAGGCCCCTCCTCCACCCGGGCCCGTCGCGACCGCCGCCCTCATCCGCCCTCGCCCACGATCCGCATGACGCCGCCGATCCGTTCGACGGTGTCTAATGCGGACAGGTCCTCCAGCGTGGCCTGCACATCTCCTTCACGGGCCCGGTGGGTGAGGAACGAGAGTCGGGCTTCGCCGCCGAAACCCTCCTGTTCCATCGACCTGATCGACACCTGGCTGTCACCGAAGGCTTTGGTCACCGCGGCCAGCACACCGGGACGGTCGGTGACGTCGAGGCTCACGTAGTACTCGGCTTCCAGCTCCGACTCGGGAAGAAGCCGGGCCGGCTGACGATCGGGCGACGGCGCAGTGGTGCCGGCCAACCGGTTGCGGATGGCGTCGATGAGGTCACCGACCACGGCGCTGGCCGTGGGCAGGCCCCCGGCTCCCTGGCCGTAGAGCATCAGCTCCCCGGCCGCCTCCCCTTCGATGAAGACGGCGTTGAAGGCGTCGCGCACGCCGGCCAGGGGATGCGAGACGGGCACCAGGGCCGGATGGACCCTTACCGACAGGGCGTCGTCGCCGGTACGTTCCACCACGGCCAGCAGCTTGACGCTGTAACCCAGACGGTCGGCGAATTCGATGTCCACCGTGCGGATACCGGTGATCCCCTCCCGCATGACCTCGTCGCCGGCCACGTCGTAGCCGAAGGCGACCCCGGCCAGAATGGCCGCCTTGGCGGCGGCGTCGTACCCCTCGACGTCCGCCGTCGGGTCACGCTCGGCCAGACCCAGCGCCTGCGCTTCGGCCAGCACGTCGGCGTAGTCGGCCCCCTGCTCGGCCATCTTGGTGAGGATGAAGTTGGTGGTCCCGTTGACGATCCCCATCACCCGGTGAATCCGTTCGCCGGTCAGCGATTGGCGGAGGGCCCGGACCAGGGGGATGGCCCCGGCCACCGCCGCCTCGTACAGGAGGTCGACGCCTCGCTTCTTGGCCAGGGCGCGCAGCGCCACCCCTTCGGGCGAGGCCAGCAGGGCCTTGTTGGCGGTGACCACCGGCTTGCCGGCGTCGAGGGCGCTACGGACCAGTTGGCCGGCCGGGTCGAGGCCGCCGATGAGCTCGATCACCACGTCGATGGTCGGGTCCACCACCAAAGACGGTGCGTCGGCGGTGACCAACCCGGCGGGGATGTGCGCAGGCCGGGCACGGTGGGGGTCGCTGACGGCGATGCCCCCGATCTCGAGGCGGGCACCGCTCTGTACGGCCAACTCGGCGCTGCGGTCCTGGACGATGCCGACCAAGGCCGAGCCCACGGTGCCGCATCCGAGCACGGCCACCCTGACGGTACGTTCGGAGAGAGGCGCCGCAGTCACCCTGGCCACGCTAATGCCTGTCTGCCGAGGTGAACGTCCCCGGGAGGCGATCAGAGGTCGAGCCGCACCAGGTCGTCGAACGTCTCTCGCCGCACCACCAGCCGAGAGGCACCTTCGGCCACGAAGACGACGGCCGGTCGGGGCACCTTGTTGTAGTTCGACGCCATCGAGTGTCCGTAGGCACCGGTGACCGGGGTGGCCAGGACGTCGCCGATGGCCAGATCTTCCGGTACGAATCCCTCGGACACGATCACGTCGCCGGTCTCACAATGCTTGCCCACCACCCGGATGGCCCGGGGGCGGGGAGCGTCGGTGTGGCGGGGCAGGAACGCCTCGTAGCCACTGCCGTAGAGAACCGGTCGGGGGTTGTCACTCATCCCCCCGTCGACCGAGACATACGTGCTGTGGCCGGGCACCTCCTTCACCGTGCCCACCCGGTAGAGGGTGATGGCCGAAGCGGCCACGATGGACCGACCCGGCTCCGCCGTCACCCGGACGGTATCGGGGATGCCGGCCCGGCGGCAGGCCGTGCGCACCGACGAGGCCCACTGGGCCATGGGCGGCGCTTCCTCCCCGTTGACATAAGGGACGCCGAGTCCGCCGCCCACCACCAGTTCGGGTAGGCCGAGCGGTGCGAAGAACTGGGCCAGCACGTCGACGGCCTGGGCGAAGGGCGTGAGGGCGAACACCTGGCTGCCCAGATGGGCGTGGATACCCCGGAAGTCGACCACACCCCGGGCGGCCATGGCGGCCAGCCTCGCCACGGCTTGGGCGGCCGCCCCCGAGGCCACGCCGAAGCCGAACTTGGAGTCCTCCTGTCCGGTGCGCACGAACTGGTGGGTGTGCACCTCGACTCCGGGGGTGACCCGGGCCAGCACCGCCACCGGGGACGTGGCCGGATCGGTCGAACGGGACACCAGCCGGTCCAGCCGTTCGATCTCGTCGAAGGAGTCGACGATGATCCGGCCCACCCCCACGTCGAGGGCGGTGGCCAGCTCCTGGTCCGACTTGTTGTTGCCGTGGAGGACCAGACGATCGGGGGGGACGCCGGCGGCCAGGGCCACGTGCATCTCGCCGCCGGTGGAGACGTCGAGCCGGAGCCCCTCCTCGTGGGCCAGGCGGGCCATGGCCAGGCACAGGAAGGCTTTGGTGGCATAGGCCACACCGTCCCCCCAGGCCTGGCGGGCCTGACGGCACCGGTCCCGCAGGTGGGCCTCGTCGTAGACGAACAGGGGGGTGCCGAATTCGTCGGCCAGGTCGATGAGATCGAGACCCCCGACCCGGAGGCGACCGGTGGGACCGACGGTGGCCGTCATGGGCAGGAGCTGGTGGGCCACCGGGTCGGTCGGGTCGATCCCGGCCCCGGAGGCGTCGGGCCACACGGTCACATCGATTCCGGGGCCGAGACCCCGAGCAGACCGAGTCCGATGGACAGTCCGATCCGAGCGCCCTCGACCAGCCACAGGCGGGCCTGGGCCAGAGCAGGATCGACATCGTCGGCCAGGATCGGACAGTCGTGGTAGAAGCCGTGGAAGGCGGTGGCCAGGCGGCGCACCCAGGCGGTCACCTTGGTGGGGGCCCGGTCGGCGGCGGCATCCATGACCACCTCGGGGAGGACCTCGAGGCAGCGGATGAGCTCGAGTTCGCGCTGGTGGGTGAGGAGGGTCAGATCGACCTGCTCCCGGGGCAGCCGGGTCACATCCCGTTCCGCCGCCTTCCGTCCGACCCCCCCGATACGGGCGGTGGCCATCTGGACGTAGAAAACGGGATTGTCCACCGACTGCTGCCGCACCGAGGCCAGGTCGAAGGTGGTGGCCTGGTCGAGGGAGGTCATGAGGGACAGGATCCGGGTGGCGTCGGGACCGATGTCGGCCACCAGCGAGTCGAGGGAGACGGCATTGCCCGCCCTCTTGCCCATCTTCACCGACTCGTCGCCGTCGACCAACGAGACCATCTGTCCGAGCTTGACCTCGAGGCGGGTGGGGTCGATGCCCAGAGCCTCGACCCCGGCGAACAGGCTGGCCACCTGGCCGTGATGGTCGGCGCCGAACACGTCGATGACCCGGTCGAACCCGCGCACCAGGAATTTGTCGCGGTGGTAGGCGAGGTCGCCGGCCAGGTAGGTGGCGTCCCCGTTCGACTTGCGCAGCACCCGGTCGCGGCTGTCCCCGAGCTCGGTGGCCCGGAACCAGATGGCGCCGTCCTCTTCGAAGACCAACCCCTTGTCGGCCAGCTGGGCGATGGTGTCGTCGACGGCACCGCTCTCCTCGATAGAGGCCTGGCTGTACCACTCGTCGAAGACGATGCCCACCGAGGCCAGGGTGGCCCTGATCCGTTCGAGAATCCGGTCGGCCGCCCACTGGCCGGCGGCGGTCACATCGTCGGCACCGTCGTAGGAGCCGGCCAACTCGGTCACGTACTCGCCCTGGTAGCCGCCCTCGGGCACGTCGTGGCCCCGACGTCGGGCCAGAAGGCTCTCTCCCAGGGTGCGGATCTGTCCGCCGGTGTCGTTGACGTAGTACTCGCGGCTGACCCGGTAGCCGGCGCGGGCCAGTACCCGGGCCAGGGCATCGCCGTAGCTGCCCCACCAGCCGTTGCCCACATGGATGGGACCGGTGGGATTGGCCGATATGAACTCGATCTGCACCCTTTGACCGTGGCCCAGGTCGGGGCGGGCGTAGCCCTCCTCGCCCTGGTCGAGAACGTCGGAAAGGGCGTCGTACAGCCAGCCGTCGTCGAGGTGGAAGTTGATGAACCCGGGGCCGGCCACATCGATAGACGTGACATGGGCGGGCGGTTCGGCGCGGAGCGCCTCCACCAGGGTGCCGGCCAGATGGCGGGGATTCTGACCCGCTCCCTTGGCCGTCATGAGGGCGACATTGGTCGACCAGTCCCCGTGGTCACGACGGGCCGGGCGTTCCAGGTGGACGGCGGCCGGGTCGGCTTCGATGTCGAGTCCGTCCCGATCGGCCACGGTGGCCACCGCGCTGCTCACCGACTGGGCCAGCTGATCTCGAATCGACATGGTGGTGCGAGGATACGTCGTGGTGGGCACCGGTACCGTCGTAGAGGACCCAGCCGGACAGCGTGGTGAGGGGCAGTAGGGTGAGGCGTCCCGTGGTACACGGCCGACCGGCTCGTCGGGGCCGACCGGTCAGCTGCCCTCGTAGCTCAGCGGATAGAGCATCGGCCTCCGGAGCCGTGAGCGCAGGTTCGAGTCCTGCCGAGGGCGCTGTGTGATGTCGCGAGACATCGGAGACCGGTGTGTCAAGACACTGTAGACCAGGACATTCCCGGTCATGGCGTGCGCTGATAGTCCTTGGTCGGGTCGAGGACGAGGCGCCGAAGCGGGGAGCCGTCCAAGCCGACCACTTCGATGTCGAGTCCGTCGATGAGCATGGCCACCCGCCAACCGGCATAGGCCCGGCCGATGCCGATGTGGTGGAGGCGTCCTTGATGTCGGAGTGTCACCGAACCACCCGCGTCCACTTTGTCGAGGCGCAGACGCCGATCGTTGGTCTTGATCATCGGGGCGCTCGGTTCGGCTTGCTCTCGTGACTCGAAGACCGACCGTGGGGTCCGACGTCCCACCCCTCGGTGGGGTCGGACGTCGTTGTAGTAGGCGACGAAGTGGTCGATGGCCCGCTGAAGCTGCTTCTTCGTTTCGATGCCTTTCTGGGCGGCCACGAACTTCTTGAGCGTCTGGTGGAATCGCTCGATCTTGCCGCAGGTCTGCGGATGGTAGGGACGTGAGTGCTTGGCCGTGATGCCGAGGGCGAACAGCTCTTGTTCGACCACCCCCTCGACGCCGAAGTGGGTCCTCGCCGTGAAGATGAGCCCGTTGTCGGTGAGGAGCGAGGCCGGATACCCCCAGGTCTCGGCCGATTTGTGGAGGACCCGGACGACGTCGTGGGCTTTGACCACGTTCATGACCCTGCTCGCTACGCACACCCTCGAGTGGTCGTCGATGATGTTGAGGACCTCGAACACGTCGCCGTTGGGCAGGGGCACGTGGGTCATGTCGGCCTGCCAGCGCTCGTTGGGGAGATCAGCCACGAACCGGGTGTAGGAGCTCTTCGGCCGCTTCTTCGGCTGGGGGGTGACAAAGCCCCGGGCCCGGAGCACCCGCCAGATGGTAGGGACCGAGGGCGGGTGGGGATGGCGCTGGCTCAGGTGGAAGTGGATGGTGGCCGCCCCGGCATCGAAGCCCGCGTCGGCCAGCTCCTTGCGCAGGACCACGATCTCGTCCTCGTAGAGGTCGGCGATCCGGGACGGCGAGGACTTCGGACGCCGGCTTCGGGGCTCGAGGCCGGCAGGGCCTTCCAGTCGGTAGCGGCGGAGCAACTTGAAAAGCCAGCTCGGGCTCACCTCATGGGCCCGGGCCAGCTCCTTGATGGGTTTGCCCGTTCGCAGGTGCATCTCGATGAGAAACCGGCCCATGTCCACAAGAGACCCTCCTCGGTAGCGGTCTCCTCTGTCTTGACACATCCACGGGAGAAGCGGTGTCCGATGTCCTGAATTCACACACTGCCGAGGGCGCCAAAAACTTTGGCCGGGTCCGGTGGGCCGGCCCGGCGGGGCATCCGGGGCGGTCATCGGGGCGGCGCCGCCATCGTGGCCCGATTGGCCGCGCCGAGGGCTAAAGACCCGGTCGGGACGTGTCGATCATCTCAGGACAGTCCGACTGCTGAGGGGCGGTCTCACCCATGATTCCCGAGGAACAACATCTGATCGACGAGGCTGTCGGACCGGATGTCCGTTGGAACGCCAACCGGACCTTCTGGCTCACCCACATGCGCATCGGCTTCTCCGTCTTTCTGGTCGAGACGCTGGCCGTCATGGTCTATCTGGGGCGAACGCCCGACGGAAACCACCGCGTGGCCCTGTGGATCGTGGTGGCCGCGTGGCTGGTGTCCGCCCTGGTCGGGCTGTACGTGGCGCCGAAGGTGGCCGCCCAGTCGTGGCGCGCCGGTTACTCGGTGGCCTGGACGGTCCTCTCCTCGGTGGCCGTCGGCATCGTGGCCCTCCTCGATCTGGGTTCGGACAGTCCCATCCTGCTCTTGTTGTTCCTCCCCCTCGTCTACGCCGCCCTCATGTTCAGCCCGGCCATGGCCGCCCTGTGCGGAATATCGACTCTGGCCGTGGCCGAAGTGGTGACCATGGCCGGCGCCCACCCGGCCGGGTCGACCAACAGAGCCTTCATGCTCCTGGCTGTCCTGGCCGGGGGGTCGGTCCTGTCGGTGGCGGCATCGGTGAACCGGAACCGCATCGAACAACACGAGAGACAGCTTCTGGCCACCATTGCCGACCTGGCCGCCACCGACAGCCTGACCGGCTGCGCCGTCCGCCGGATCCTCGTGCAGCGGATGGATGTGGAGATCGCCCGATCGCTGCGTAACCGGCGCCCGCTGAGCCTGTTGATGATGGACGTGGATCAGTTCAAGTCGGTCAACGACGTCTTCGGTCACGTGATCGGTGATCGGGTGCTGACCGCCATCGGGGTTCTGTTGCGGGCCAATTCTCGGTCCTTCGACCTCGACTGTCGCCTGGGGGGCGACGAGTTCGCCCTCCTCCTGCCCGACACCCGGACAGCCGAAGCCGTCCGGGTGGCCGAGCGCATCCGTCGTGACCTGGCCGATGTGGTCGAGGTCCCGGTGACACTGAGCATCGGTGTTTCCAGCCTCGATGTCTCACGGCCCACCATCGAGCAGATGATCAACGACGCCGACGTCGCCCTCTACGGAGTAAAACGCTCGGGTCGCGATGCCGTCGCTGTACGCGCTCCCCATGGGCCACCCGTCTCGCGGGTGGCCGCTCCGACCCCCTCGGCATAGATCACACCACCGGCCTCACCGGTCACCGGCGGTCGACGGCAGCCGGTCGAGCAGCTGGGGTCGGTCATTGCGCACGTTGCCCACGGCCCGGTCGACCGGATAGTGGATGAGGGTTCCCGCCACGGTGGGGACCAGGAGGGGCCCGAGCAGGGAAGGGTCGCTCAGCTGCGGATCGAGCCACAGGTCCCAGTGGTGGCGCTCGAGGACGACCGGCTGACGGTCGTGGATGGGCATGTCCGGCCCGGCCACGGTGGTGATGACCGTGGCCGTCCGCAGCTCGGTCCCGTCTTCTCCCCGCCACCACTCCCGCAGTCCGGCGAAGACGATCGGTTCGCCGTCGGCCCGGCTGAAGGCAAAGGGCTGCTTGAAGCTGTCGGTGCGCTTCCACTCGTAGAAGGCATCCACCGGGACGAGGATGCGCCCCCGGGCGAAGGCGGAACGGAACATCGGTTTGGTGGCCACGGTCTCCGCCCGGGCATTGAAGGTCCCCTTGACCTTCGGGTTCTTGCTCCAATAGGGAACCAGCCCCCACCGGTAGAGGGAAAGGGAGCGGTCACCCTCCGAGGTCTGGCGGACGCCGGCCAGATCGGCCTGGGGGCCCACGTTCCAGTGGGGAGGCAGATCCCGGTCGGCTACCTCCGAGCGGGCATCGAGGATACGGGCCAGTCGACTCGGCTCTTCGTAGAGGGCGACCCGACCACACATCGGTAGCAGACTAGGGCGGCCGGCCGCTCCGGCCACCGGCTCACCTCTCTCGTGGGATTCGGGTCGGAGCCGCTCAGCGGGCCCGTCGGGCCAGTTCGACCGGGTTGACCACCGCGATACGACCGCGAGCCAGAGTGATCAGTCCGTCGTCCCGGGCCCGACCCAGGACCCGGTTGACCGTCTGGCGGGTGGTTCCGGCCATGGAGGCCAGATCGTCCTGGGTCAGGGGAATGGTCACGGTGGCCTGGTGGGAGTAGATGTCGGCCAACTGCGACAGCCGGCGCATGACCCGGGTTTCGGCCGGGAGGTAGAGGGCCTCGAGGAGAGCCTGCGAGGTGGCCCGCAACCGGGTATCCAGCATTTTGGCCACCGCCATGGTGGCGCCCGGATGGCTCTCCCACAACGACTCGAAATCGGCCTTGGTCAGACGCAGGGTGTCGGTGCGCTCCAGGGCCACGACAGTGGCGGACCGGTGCGATCCTTCGCCGATGAGAGCCTGCTCGCCGAAGACCTCACCGGGCCGCAGGACATCGAGGGTGACCACATCCCCCCGCGGGCTGGTGACCCGGACGGAGACGGTTCCCCTTTCGATGAGATGAGCCGAGTCGCCCGCCTCACCCTCGTGGAAGATGAATCCGCCCTTGGGGAAGCGCTGTCGATGGCACCGCGCCAGAAGGGCCCGTCTGTCACTCTCCGGGAGCGAACTGAGGAGCGGCCATTCCACGTTCACCTCCGATGTCGGGCCGGATCGGTCGGAACCGAACCTTACTGCGACGGGCCCGGACCGCCCCACGGCAGGCAGGACCGACCCGTCCCCGGGTCGGGACGGTCGCACCGGGCGGTCCACCCGGCGTCCCGGTCGGCAGGACGGTCACCGGCTGTACACTTATACCCCCTGGGGGTAAAAGAACCGGTACCCGGCGCCCCTGACCGTGGCCCCTCCCCGAGGGCCGACAATGGTCGGGACGGCACCCAAGGAAGCGAGGCCGCGGTGGCCCATGGCTACGACAGCAACAAGGACGGGGTCCAGAACCGTCTGCGACGGATCGAGGGGCAGGTCCGCGGTCTCCAACGGATGGTCGACGACGACCGCTACTGCATCGAGATCCTCGAACAGGTGTCGGCGGCCAGCCGCGCCCTGCGGTCGGTGGCCCTCCAACTGCTGGACGACCACATGGCCCACTGTGTGGCCGATGCGGTGCGGGACGGGGGTGGGGAGGCCTCGGCCAAGCTGGACGAGGCGTCGGCCGCCATCGCCCGACTGGTCCGTTCGTAGTGAAGCCATGGGGTCGGTGCCGTCGGTGGTGACCCGACGAGGGGGGATCAACTGATGGAGGCGGCGCTGGCGGTGGGCGCCATCGGATGGGTGGACACCATCGGTGCCAGCCTGCGCGAGGGGTTCTTCATGTTCTGGGAGACCCTGTGGCCTCTCATCCTCGGCTTCGGCCTGTCGGGGGTGGTCCAGGCCTTCGTCAGTCGGCCGTCGATCCAGACCACCCTGGGCGACCACGGACCGAGGGCCATCACCCGGGCCTCCCTCTACGGGATGGTGTCGTCCTCGTGCTCCTACGCCGCCACCGCCATGGCCAAATCGGTCTTCGTCAAGGGGGCCGACTTCGTGGCCGCCTGTGTGTTCATGTTCGCCTCCACCAACCTGGTCATCGAACTGGGCATCGTGCTCGTCGTCCTGTTGGGGTGGCAGTTCGCCGTCAGCGAGTTCGTGGGCGGGATCATCATGATCGTGCTCCTGACCCTCCTCGGCGGCCTGTGGCTGCGGGGGAGGCTGGTGGTCCAGGCCCGCCAACGGCTGGCGGCCGACACCGACCACGGCCACGCCCACCGGTCCGAGGAGGAGGCCCGGCAGCGGCAACCGTGGAGTCGGAAGCTGCGTTCGAAGGCGGGGTGGGCCGACGCCGCCACCTACACCATGGCTGACCTCACCATGTTGAGGAAGGAGTTGTTCATCGGTTACACGGTGGCCGGCTTCTTGTCGGTGGCTGTGCCCACCCACGTGTGGAACCTCGTCTTCCTCCACGGCCACGGGTTCTGGACCAGTGTCGAGAACGTCATCGTGGGGCCGTTCATCGCCATCATCAGCTTCGTCTGCTCGATCGGCAACGTTCCTCTGGCCGCCTCACTGTGGAAGGGGGGGATCTCCTTCGGCGGAGTGATCTCGTTCATCTTCGCCGACCTGATCACCTTCCCCCTTCTGCTCATCTACCGGCGCTACTACGGGGGTCGGCTCACCCTCCGCATGCTCGCCCTCTTCTGGGCGGTCATGTCGGCCGCCGGCCTCATCACCGAGGGGATCTTCTCGGTGGCCGGCCTGATCCCCACCGCCCGCCCCACCCAGGTGGCTCCGGCCCATTTCTCGTGGGACGCCACCACCTTCCTCAACATCATCTTTTTGGCCCTGTTCGCCCTCCTCTACTGGACCTACCGCCATCGTGAACGGCTGGGGGGCGGGACCGGTTCGGCCCGCGACCCGGTGTGCGGCATGCAGATACCGACCGCCGATGCGCCGGCCTCACTGCTGGTCGACGGCCGACCTGTCTACTTCTGCTCGGACCACTGTCGCAACCGGTTCACCGGTGATCCCGGGCGCTTTCCCGCCGGGTCCCAGGTACCGCCGGCCACCCGGGCCAGATAGGAGGCCCGCCACTGGGCCGGTTCCTCGTCCGGATCGTCGACCCGGTAGAGAGGTGGAGGACCGTCGGCGGGACCCGGGTCCCTACGGCGGGCCACCATCGGGGCGGCCACGTCGGCCACCAACGAACGGCCGAACTGCACGGCGCTGTCCAGGGTCCCACCGGAGGTGGCGGCCACAAAAGTGCGGCCGGTGCGGTCATAGCCGCCCCAACGGGCCATGCCCTCCCGGTCCTCTCGTCGGCGCCACAGGCGCCACCAACCGGCCCCCTGGGCCAGTGCCTCGACCACCGGCTCGGGAATATCAGCTCCGAGCACGGCCCGGGACCGGGCCAGTTGCAGGGCCGCCACCAGACCGAGGCGGGCCGACCGGGCCCGGCGGATGAGCTCGTCCCAATCGGGCGGTCGGCTGTCGATCATCTGGTCGATGTCCTTCAGCCACACCAGCTGGTGACCGCCCGACAGGGAGCCGTGCAGGCACAGATAGAGGATGGCGTCGACCGGATCGAGGGTGGCGACCGTGGTGGTGCCCACGGTGACCAGGCGACGGCGTGCGACCAACTCCTCCATCGACAAGTCGAACCGCCCACGGGCATTGGGAGTGACCAACAGGTGCCAGTGCAGGTCGCAGAGGATCCCGCCGGCCAGGACCATGGGGATCTCCGCCCGCCCGAGCTTGGCCATGAGGCGCCAATTGAGGTCGACCACATGGCCGCCGCTGTCCTCGAGGAGGGCCAGGGCCACCGGCAGATCGGGCGGGGCCACCACCAGGTCGAGGTCCTCGTACAGGCGGGCCCCGGGATCGCCGTAGCCGGTCTCGACCAGTACGGGCCCCTTGACCACCAGCCACGGCCGGGTCAGCTCGGTCAGCGTCTCGGCCGTGGCGGCCAGCTCGACCAGGCAGCGGGCGTGGGCCATGGCCGCCATCTGGTACGCCGCCCGCAGGACATCGAGGGCGGGATCCTCGAGGCCGAGGGCCGCCAATGACCGGTAGACCAGGCCGGGGAGGCGGTGATGACAGGCCAACCCGGCCACGTCGTCCAGGGCCACCCCACCGAGCAGGTCCACCGGGTCCTCGACCCGGGCCTCGGGCCGTCGGACCAACTCGACCAGGGCCCGTCCCTGCGCCTCGGCCCGGGCCCGGGACGGACGGACCGTCATCGGGCCACCAGTTCGGCCACGCACCGGGCGGCGGCATCGAGGTCGCTCCCCATCCGGAACGAGAAGCAGGGGACGGAACGGGCCAGGTCGGCCAAAACGTCGAGATGGGACTGGGTGGCCCCCTGGTCGGTGAGCAGGACGTTGGGGGCCAACTCGAACAGCGCCTCCGCCGGGGTCAGCGGTTCGAGCCGGGGTGGGGCCCCGGGTTCGACCCTGGGGGAGAGAAGGACGGCCGGTCGACAGGTCAACACGGGCGGGAGGCCGAAGACGTCCTCGACCCTGAAGCCGTACTTGTCGCGGCCGGGCGGTAGCGGCGTGTTCTCCAGATGACGGAGCTCGGGGACCATCGAGACGGTGTTGGCGGTGACATCAACCTCGTCGGGAAAACCGGATACCAGATAACCGCCGTCCGGCGAGGGTTGGAGGAAGACCGTGTCGTCGGCCAGGAAGTCGAATCCGGCCCGCAGCAGGATGACCGACAGGGTGGACTTGCCGGCGCCGCTCGAGCCCGCCACCAACACGCCGGCCCCGTTGAGCGACAAACAGGCGGCGTGCAGAGGGAACCGGCCCAACCGCTTCATGGTCTCCAGGAGGCCGATGGTCAGCAGGGGGTGGGCGGCCAGCACCCGGTCCTCGGGATCCGACCCGGCCATCCCCAACTGGATCGTCCCCTCGGCGGGGAGGCAGAGCAGACGGACCCGCTTCTGATAGTCGACGAACAAGGCGTCGTCCTCGGCGAAGTAGTCGATGGGACCGGCCGGGGCGTCGTAGATCGGCCGTCCGGGCCCCGGTGGCCGAGGCGGCCAGTCCGGGTCGGCCGGTCCCCGGATCTCCACCAGTACATCGGCCGGGCGGACCGGTTGGCACCCCAACGGACGTAGACGCGATCCGACCAGATGGGCGCAGGACCGGTCGGTGGAGCGCACGGTGAGAGACACCCCACCCAACAGGAAACCGCTGTCGGCCCCGGCGCCCCCGGCGCCTGGCCGTTTCAGTGGGTGACCCCCGACCGCCCCATGCGGACCACCTCGGTGAACCTGGACCGTGGGTCGACCCGTTCGAGGAGGGGTCGACCGTCGAGGTCCAGCCAGCAGTGACCGACCATCGATCCCTGGTCCGGACCGACACCGAAGCACAGCTGGACATCGAGGCCGACCCGGCGGAGGGCGTCGTAGAGGGTCACGCCCCGGGTGAGACAACCGGGGCGGACCACCGGCTGGCCGCGACGGATGACGGCGTCCACCCAGCGAGCGAACTGGGCCGCCAGACGGTCGAGGTCACCGGGGTCGGGCGGCGGCGGCGGGCGGCGTGGCTCGAGCCACTGCTGCAACCGGGGGAGTCCGGCCCGCACCAGCAGCGGTGCAGCCAGCGCTATCGACGTCAGGCGAACCAGAACAAAAGGCGGCGGAGTCCTGACGGTGGACGTGTCCGGTAGAAGGTGGATGTCCGGATCAGTGCTCGACGACGAGCCCGGCTCCGGCAAGGCTTTCCAGAAGCTCGCGGGCATCGGCGACTGCCATCTCCGGGGGGACGTCGTACTCGGCGCACAGGACCTCGGCGATGGCCGCCACCGAACGGGATCCGTCGCACAGCTCCCAGACCCGGCCGCCCACCTCATTGAGGGAAAAATACTCGCCGCTGTCGATGTCGAGGAGGACCGATTCACCCTCGACCTCTTGCATCATGACCCGGTCCTGCCGCCCGAGGACGCTGTGTTCGTTGATCACCGTTGCACTATCCGTCGTTGATCACCGTGGCGCCACCGGGCGACCGGCTCCGAGTGGTCGTTCAGCTCAGAAAGAGAAGTTTTCGAAACTGAACTTGGTGAGACGCCGGAGAAGTCCCAGGCTCTGGAGCACAGGCTTCTCATAGGTGCGCTTGTGGTTCATGATTTGCCCCTTCATCCGCTAATGGATCAGAGCTGCAGTGCAGCTCACCAGAAACGCTAGCACCGGACATCGCCATTTGTCCTGGGTCCCGGGGTGGGCGTCGTCGGCCCTGTCCGAGGATCAGCCGACAGGGGTGAGGCCCGAAGGAAGTCCGGACTGGCGGAGGGTGACATTGAATCGTCCGTGTTTTACGCCCACCCCGGGCGGCGCCGTGCCCGGCTGCACCTTGGGCACGCCGTGATAAGCCAGTCGAGACGGCCCACCGAACACGAACAGGTCGCCTGACTCGAGGACCACGTCGGACCACGGCCGACCCCGTCCGGCCGGGGTGCCGAAACGGAACAGGCAGGAGTCGCCCACGCTCACCGACACCACCGGAGCGGCACACTTCTCCTCACGGTCGGCGTGCATCCCCATCCGGGCCGTGGGCCTGTACCAGTTGACCAGGGCGACGTCGGGTCGGTACGGCTGCGGGTCCGGTGCCTCCTCGCCGGCCACCCGCCCGTCGACGGCACAGGCGGCGGCCACCGCACCGCGGCCCAGGTCGCCGAGCCAGTCCGGGAACGCTCCTACCGGGCGGCCGTCCCCGTCATCAACCGTGCGCGAGTAGCGGTAGGGGATCCAGTGCCAGCCCAGGCACACGATCTCGACCGACATCACACCGCCGGTCGGTAGCCGGGGGGCCCGCAAGCCCCCGCCCCGGACAGCCCACTGGCCGCAGGCGTCGGCCAGAGCTCGCTGTCCTTCGGGATCCAGCCAATCGGGTAGGTGGACAGCCCCGGGTGCCACCACGACCGGCTCCAGACGTTTCAGTCGGGTCACGGGACGGGCTCCATCACCACCCTTCCTACCGCATCCCGACCCACCGCCACCGCACCTCCGGCCTCACCGGCCGCACCTTCTCGATCACCCGGCCACCCTGGAGGCGCCGGTCATCGATGAGCGGCCATCGATCGGCGGCCATGGCGTCGGCCATCGGGCCGCAGTGGTTCAGAGGGTGGCCGAGCTGTCCTGTTTGGCCAGCCAACGCAGGCGGGCGGCCCGGGCGTCCCACGAGTAGACCACGGCGGTGGAGGCCAGCCTGTCGTGCAGGGCATGGCGGTCACGGTTGGTCAGGATGCCGACGAACCCCAGACCCAGAAGGATGAAGCTGAGGGGCAGGAAGATGGTCCGGAGGACAGCCTGGCGCGCCCCGATGGGCGAGCCGTCGGTCGCCACCACCCGGATCCCGAGCAGGGCCATGCCGATCGTCTTCCCGCTGAGCGCCCACTGGTAGGTGAAGTAGATGAACTCCCAGATGGTGGCGGCGACCAGGGAGATGATCTGGTGGCTGCTGAGCGAGAACTTGTTACCGGTCACCAGCTGGACGGTGAAGGCCAGGCCGGCGGCGCCCAGCGTGAACAGGCCCCACGAGGCGCCGACGTCGGCGGCGAAGGCCACCAGGCGGGTGACGGCGCCGGCGTAGTGGCCCTGGCGGCCCTCGATGGGGGCACTCCGTCCCGAGGGGGCGGTCACGCCGTTCCCGGGGTGAGCTCGGGCGGTCCGGGGGGCGGTCCCACCAGGGTCACCGGTCCGAGGGGCAAGGAGCCGGCGGGGCGGCGGAGGACGCGGTTGGTCCACCGGGCGAAGAAGTCGTCGAGCCCGACCCCCTGGGACCGGACCAGGTCCAGTACCTCCGAGGCCACCCCGGTGGTCGATCGGGCGATGATGGAGCCCAGCTCGGTCTTCTCCATGAGGGCGTCGATGTCCACCCGCTGAATGATCTTCTCGACGTCGACCCGGTCGATGATCTTCTCCACGTCGACCCGGTCGATGATCTTCTCGACGTCGACCTTGTCGATCAACTTGTCCACGTCCACCCGATCGACGATGGCGTCGACGTCAATCCGGTCGAGGAGGGCGTCGATGTCGATGACCTCCAGCACCAGGTTGACCACGTGATCGGCCATGGCCTGAGCCAGTTGCTCCATGCGGTTGGCCCCGGGTACCGGACTCACCGGGACGAGAACCTGGCCGCTAGATCCATGTCCCCAGCTTCGCATCGCCCGGTCATCCGGCGCGGGACGGTGGGTGACGCCGACCGAGCGGTACCCGGTCGCTCGGTCAGGACGATGCCGAAGCCCTGGCCTTCAGGATCTCGAGGGCACGGTCGGCGTGCACGCCCATCCGCACCTCGCTCTGGATGACGTCGATGACCCGCAGATCGGGGCCGATCACAAAAGTGGCCCGCTTGGTGGGCGAGAGTTTGGTGAACTTACGGCGCACGCCGAACTGGGTGGCCACCGCCCCGTCCGGGTCGGACAGCAGCGGATAGTCGAAGGTGTGCTTGTCGGCGAATTGCTTCTGCTTCTCCACCTGATCGGCGCTGATCCCCACCCGCTGGGCCCCCACCGCCTCGAACTCGGCCTTCATGTCCCGGAAATGGCAGCTCTCCTTGGTGCAGCCGTAGGTCAAGGCGGCCGGGTAGAAGAAGAGGACCACCGGCCCCGAGGCGGCCAAGTCGCTCAAACGTCGGAGGTTCCCCTCCTGGTCAGGAAGGGTAAAGTCAGCCACCAGATCGCCTTTTTGCATGATCCTCACGCTAGTTGCGCGGGCCGCCCTGTGCTCCCGATCGGCCGGTGCCCCGACCGGTGGCCCGTAAGATGCAGCCCGAAGCCTCGACGCGGCATCCGGACCGGTCCCCTTCACCGCTGGTCGTCTGGCCCGGTCCGACCCACCAGCCCACCACCCGCCGCTCCCCCACCGTCCCCGCCCCCAGACAGGAACGTCTCGCCATGCCGCACGCCATCGAAGCCGACACACTGGTCAAGACCTTCGCCGGCAAGCACACGGTGCGGGCCCTCGACGGCGTCAGTTTCGCGGTGGAGGAAGCCACGGTCTTCGGCCTGCTCGGACCCAACGGATCAGGCAAGACGACCGCGGTACGGATTCTCACCACCATCCTCAAGGCCGACAGTGGTCGGGCCCGGGTGCTCGGGCGCGACGTGCAGAAGGAGGCCGGGGCGGTCCGGGGTCTGATCGGTTTGGCCGGTCAGTATGCCGCCGTCGACGAGAACCTGACCGGCCGCGAGAACCTCCACATGGTGGGCCGTCTCAACCACCTCGACCGAACGGTGGTGACCGGTCGGGCCACCGAGCTTCTGGCCCAGTTCGATCTGACCGAGGCCGGCGATCGTCCGCTCAAGACCTATTCGGGGGGGATGCGCCGACGACTGGATCTGGCCGCCGCCCTGGTGGCCCACCCCACCGTCCTCTTCCTCGACGAGCCCACCACCGGACTCGACCCCCAGAGCCGCAACGACCTGTGGGAGGTCATCGAGCGGTTGGTCGGATCGGGGACCACGGTGCTGCTCACCACCCAGTACCTGGAAGAGGCGGACCGCCTGGCCACCCAACTGGCCGTCCTCGACCACGGCCACGTCATCGCCGAGGGCACTCCGGCCGAGCTCAAGGCCAACCTCGGGGCAACCGTCCTGGAGGTGGTGCTCGCCACCCCCGACCAGGCCGGCCGGACCGCCACCCTGCTCGACGCCCTGGGGACCCACACCCCGTCGGTGACCGGGTCGGTGGTCGAGGTGACGGTGGACGACGGGCCGGCGTCGGCCATGGCCGGACTGCGGGCCCTCGACGGCGAGAAGATCGTGCCCGTCGGCTTCACACTGCGCGAGCCCAGTCTCGACGATGTTTTTCTGGCCCTCACCGGTCGGCGCACCGAGGAGGTGTCCGAGGACCCCGACCCATCCGAGCCGAAGCGGGGTCGCCGACGCCGCGCCGCCACCGAAGCCATGCCCGTAGCCACCGGAGAGTTCTCATGACCACGGCCACTGTCGCCCCCACCGCCCCGGGCACAGCCCACCCCGACCGTGTGACCAGCAGGGCCCGCTGGGCGGTGTCGGACACGCTGACCATCGCCAAGCGGAACATCCTGGCCGTCACCCGGATCCCCGAGGCGCTGTTCTTCTCGACCGTGCAGCCCATCATGTTCGTGCTGCTGTTCCGTTATGTGTTCGGCGGGGCCATCCAGACCCCGGGCACCAGCTACGTGAACTACCTGATGCCGGGCATCTTCGTGCAGACCGTGGCGTTCGGGGCGGTGAGCACCAGCATCGGCCTGGCCGAGGACCTCCAGAAGGGGCTCATCGAGCGGTTCCGGGCCCTGCCCATGGCCCGTTCGGCCGTGCTCACCGGACGGACCACCGCCGACCTGGTCCGCAATGTGTTCGTGGTCATCATCATCACCGTCGTGGGGCTCCTGGTCGACTTCCGCCCCACCACCGGTGTCATCGCCTATGTGGCCGGGCTCCTGCTCATCCTCGTCTTCGCCTACGCCCTGTCGTGGGGCTTCGCCGTCATCGGGCTCTCGGCTCCCAACAGCGAGACGGCCCAGGTCATGTCGTTCCCGGTGCTGTTTCCCCTCACCTTCATCTCCTCGGCCTTCGTGCCCGTGGCCGATATGCCCAGCTGGCTCCAGGGCTTCGCCACCTACCAACCGGTCAGCGTCACCGTCAGCGCCTGTCGGGGCCTGATGATCGGCGGACCCACCGCCACCTGGGTCATCCAGTCGCTGGCCTGGACGGTCGGCTTCCTCATCGTGCTCATCCCCCTGGCCAGCTGGCGGTACCGGACCCGGGTCTGAACCCGGGCCGACGCCGACGCCGCCCGCCGGGCGGTGGGCTCGCCGTCGGTCGTCGCGGCGAGCAGAATGGGAGCATGGCCCACTCCTCCTCCCCCCCTTCCGGCCCCGATTCGTTCGGCGCCCGCGGCGATCTGACGGTCGGCGCCACCACCTACACCATCTACCGGATCAATGCCCTGGCCGACCGCTACGACGTGGCCCGGCTCCCCTACTCGATCAAGGTCGTCCTCGAGAACCTCCTACGCCACGAGGATGGGCTGGCCGTCCGGGCGGCCGACATCGAGGCGGTGGCCGGCTGGGGCCTCCATCCCGAGCGTCACGGGGTGGGGGGCGAGGACAACGCCGAAATCGCCCTCACCCCGGAGCGGGTGCTCATGCAGGACTTCACCGGCGTGCCCGGCGTGGTCGACCTGGCCGCCATGCGGGACGCCTTGGCCGAGCTGGGCGGTGACCCGAAGAAGGTCAACCCGCTGGTGCCGGTGGAGCTGGTCATCGACCATTCGGTGATCGCCGAGGTGTCGGGTCGCCCGGACGCCTACGACGAGAACGTGGACATCGAGTACCGGCGCAACATCGAGCGCTACCAGTTGCTGCGCTGGGCCCAGCAGGCCTTCGACGGCTTCCGGGTGGTTCCCCCGGGGACCGGCATCTGCCACCAGGTCAACCTCGAATACCTGTCGCGGGTGGTGTTCGCCACCGACGACGGGCAGGCCTACTGCGACACCCTGGTGGGCACCGACTCCCACACCACCATGGTCAACGGACTGGGCGTGCTGGGCTGGGGGGTGGGCGGGATCGAGGCCGAGGCGGCCATGCTCGGACAACCCCTCACCATGCTCCTCCCGCCGGTGGTGGGGTTCCGGCTCACCGGTGAGCAGCCGGTGGGCACGACGGCCACCGATCTGGTCCTGACCATCACCCACCTGCTGCGCCAGCACGGTGTGGTCGGCGCCTTCGTCGAGTTCTTCGGACCGGGTGTGGCCGCCGTCCCTCTGGCCACCCGGGCCACCATCGGCAACATGTCGCCCGAGTACGGCGCCACCTGCGCCATCTTCCCCATCGACGCGGTGACCCTCGACTATCTCCGCTTCACCGGTCGGGACGACGGCCACGTCGATCTGGTCGAGGCCTACGCCCAAGAGCAGGGCCTGTTCCACCGGCCCGACGGGACCGAGCCGGTGTTCTCCCAGACCATCGAGCTCGACCTGTCGACCGTCGTCCCCAGCATCGCCGGGCCGGCCCGCCCCCAGGACCTGGTGACGCTGGCCGGGGCGGGGGCCTCGTACCGCACCGCCCTCGGTCGTGACCAGCGGTCGGCGGTGGCCACCCTGTCCGACGGGTCGAGCACCGCCCTCGAAGACGGGGCCGTGGTGGTGGCCGCCATCACCAGCTGCACCAACACCTCCAACCCCGAGGTCATGGTGGCCGCCGGGCTGCTGGCCCAGCGGGCGGTGTCGCGGGGGTTGACGCCCAAGCCCTGGGTCAAGACCAGCCTGGCCCCCGGTTCGCGGGTGGTCATGGACTACCTCGACCGGGCCGGGCTCACCGAGCCCCTGGCCCGGCTGGGCTTCGATCTGGTCGGATTCGGCTGCACCACCTGCATCGGCAACTCCGGCCCCCTGCTGCCGGGTGTGGCCGAGGCCGTGCACGAAGGCGACCTGTCGGCCGCCGCCATCCTGTCCGGCAACCGCAACTTCGAGGGCCGGATCCACCCCGATGTCCGGATGAACTACCTGGCCTCGCCGCCCCTGGTGGTGGCCTACGCCCTGGCCGGAACCATGAACATCGATCTCACCACCGACCCGTTGGGAACCGGTTCGGACGGTCAGCCGGTCACCCTGGCCGACCTGTGGCCCACCGCCGCCGAGGTGTCCGAGGCCATCCGGTCCTCACTCAGCTCGGACATGTTCCGTCAGCGCTACGGGGCCGTGTTCGACGGCGACGAGCGCTGGCGCGCCGTCACCACCGCCTCGGGTGACACCTTCAGCTGGGACAACGGCTCGACCTACGTGCTGCGCCCCACCTTTCTGAAGGGACTGACCATGGATCCCGCCCCCATCACCGACGTGGTGGGCGCCCGGGTTCTGGCCAAGCTGGGCGACAGCGTGACCACCGACCACATCTCCCCCGCCGGCAACATCAGCCCGTCCAGCCCGGCCGGCCACTACCTGGCCGACCACGGCGTCGACCGGGCCGACTTCAACTCCTACGGGGCGCGCCGGGGCAACCATGAGGTGATGGTGCGGGGCACCTTCGCCAATGTGCGTCTGCGCAACCAGTTGGCTCCCGGCACCGAGGGTGGGTTCACCCTCCACCTGCCCGACGGAGAGGAGACGACGATCTACGACGCCGCCCAGCGTTACGCGGCCGAGGGTGTGCCCCTGGTGGTCCTGGCCGGCAAGGAGTACGGATCGGGCTCGTCCCGGGACTGGGCGGCCAAGGGTGCCGCCCTGCTGGGCATCCGGGCCACGCTGGCCGAGAGCTATGAGCGCATCCACCGGTCCAACCTCATCGGCATGGGCGTTCTGCCCCTCCAGTATGCCGACGGGCAGAACGCGGCCTCGCTGGGGCTGACCGGACAGGAGACCTTCACCATCACCGGCCTCGATTCCCTCAACGAAGCCCATGCTCCCAAGACGGTGGCCGTGAGGGCCGAGGACGGTGACCGGGAGGTGGAGTTCGAGGCCCGCCTGCGCATCGACACCCCGATGGAGGCGGCCTACTACCGGCACGGGGGGATCCTGCCCTACATGCTCCGCCAGATGGCGGGCTGAACCGGGCGGCCCTCAGCCGGCCAGGGGGAGCACGAAGCCGGCGATACAGACGAAGTGCAACCCGGCCCCGATGATGGTGCACAGGTGGAACACCTCGTGGTAGCCGAACACCCCGGGCACCGGGTTCGGCCGCTTGAGGGCGTAGACCACGGCGCCGGCCGAGTAGGCCACGCCCCCGGCCACCAGAAGGGTGAACCCGACGGCACCGAGGGACGCCCACAGCTGGGGCAACACGATCACCGCCGCCCACCCCACCACCACGTAGGGGAGGGCGACGACCCACTTGGGGGCATCCAGCCACAGCTGACGCACGGTGATCCCGACGAGGGCACCTCCCCACACCAGGCCCAGCACCGCGGTGCGGGCCCAGCCGCTGAGGGCGAAGACGGCCACCGGCGTATAGGAACCGGCGATGGCGATGAAGATGGTCGAGTGGTCCAGCCGACGCATGCGGCGGCGACCCACCGGTCCCCAGGTGTGTCGGTGGAACAGAGCGCTGACCCCGAACAGCAGGGAGATGGAAACGGCGTAGACGGCCATGACCAGACCGGACGCCGGCGTGGGAGCGGCGGCCACCAAGGCGGTGCCCGTGACCAACGAGACAAAGAAGGCCCCTTCGTGGAAGACGCCGCGTAGCCGCGGCTTGACCGCCTCGCCCTCGTCGGGCGGGGCCGCCGGCCCCACCGGTCGGTCGGCCGCGGCCACCCTCACCCCGGCGCTGGGCGGCTGAGGACCGGCGTCCCGTCCCGGGGGTGTAGCCGCGCCTGGTCGACAAATCGTCGGAGAACCCTCCGACCGACGGCCTCCACCTCGGCCACGCCGTGGGCGTCGAGAGTCACCCCGGTCGGCAGCTGGGGACCCCACGCCGCGGCCAGGGCCCGGTCGACCTCGACATGGAACTGGAAGCCGTACACCGTCGTTCCCCACCGGAAGGCCTGGTTTGGCGTGATCCGGGTGGCCGCCAGGTGGACGGCCTCGGCGGGCAGGGAGAAGGTATCGCCGTGCCAGTGCACGCAGGCCATGGCGGTGGCGGCCAGACCGCCGTACTCGGGGCCCAGCACCGGGTCCCGCCGACCCTCGGCGGTGAGCTCCACCCGGCCCAAGCCGATCTCCGGCGCCGTGGCCCTGGTGACCTCGGCCCCCAGGGCCAAAGCCAGCTGCTGGGCCCCGAGGCAGACACCGAGGACGGGACGCCCGTCGGTGGCCACGGTGGCCATCAGGGCCCGCTCCGGTGCCAACCACGGGTGGTCATCGACATCGTGCACCCCCATCGGGCCGCCCATGACCACCAGTCCGGCGATGTCCCGGTGGTGGGGAAGAGGATCCCCCCGGTCGAGACGGACCAGCCCGACGCGGCCGCCCTGCTCGGCCACCACGTCGGCGATGAGGCCGGGGCCCTCATAGGCCACGTGCTGGAGGACGGCCCACGGCCTGTCGGCGGCGCCCTCGTCCTCCACCGCCGGTGGGGTCGGGCGCCCCGTCCCCACTAGCCGGTGGCCAGAATGTGGAAGGCCTCGGCCAACCTCCCCTCGGGCAGACCGGCGGCCAGAGCGGTGCCGCTCATCCACGTCCGGAGAAGTTGTTCGAGATGGGCGCCGTCACCTACCTGACTCCGGTGGGACCGGAGGGCTTGCAGCTTGCGCTCGAAGGTGTCGGTGGTGTCGACCACCCGGTCGGCCCGTTCGGTGGTCATGATCCACATTTCGGGGACGGTGTGGGGCTCGAGTCCCTCCTCAAGCAGATCGGGAAAGGCGAAGGGGTTGCGGGCATCGGGGTACACCGCACAGATGGCCGCCTCGCCGGCAGCCAGATGGTCGGGGTGGCTGGCGTAGATGCGCGACCAGTTCCGTTCGGGCGACTGGGCCACCACCCGGTCGGGCCGGAAGGTGCGGATGACCCCGGTGATGGCCCGGCGGACGTCGAGGTCGGCGGCCAGCCGCCCGTCGGCGAAGCCGAGGAAGGTCACGTCCGACACGCCCACCGCCAGGGCCGCATCACGCTGCTCCTGGCGGCGAAGGGCGGCCATGTCGCTGCGGCTCATGGTCAGGTCCGAGCCCCCGGCCTCGCCGTCGGTCACGATGCAGTAGGCGACCTCGAGTCCGGCGCCGGTCCATACCGCCACCGACCCGGCGGCACCGAAATCGACATCATCGGGGTGGGCGGTCACCACCAGCACCCGGCTGATGTCCTCGATGCCGGGTCCGACGGTCATCGGCGCCCGTTGGTAGGGGTCGGACACGTTGGTCCTCCTTGACAGGGGTGGGCCCGGCATCCACCCCCGGACAGGGGCCGACGCGGGGACAGGTCCGGACCGGTCAGTCCTTGCCGGGTTGCCACGCCGACAGGTCGGCGAGCCTCGGATCGTTGGAGAAGATCTCGACGATGGGTACTTTGAGACCGATCCGGGTCTGGATGCGCTCGACTTCGAGGATCTGGTTCCACTGCACCAGGGTCACCACCAGCCCGGCCTCGCCGGCCCGGGCCGTCCGACCGGAACGGTGCAGGTAGGCCTTGTGATCCTCGGGCGGGTCGAAGTGGACGACCACGTCGACCAAGTCGATGTCGAGACCGCGGGCGGCCACGTCGGTGGCCACCAGGGCGGGCAGCTTGCCGTCGCCGAAAGCCTTCAGGGTCCGTTCCCGATTGACCTGGCGCAGGTCGCCATGGATGGCGTCGGCGTTGACCCCCTCCTTGCGGAGCTGCTCGACCAACCGGTCGGCTCCCCGCTTGGTGCGCACGAAGACCAGTGTCTTCTCCGAGTGGCGACAGATGGCGGCACACACCTTGACCCGGTCCATCTGGTGCACCTCGAGGAACCGGTGCTCCATGGCGTCGACCGTGGTCCGGGGGGAGGCCACTTCGTGCATGACCGGGTCGGTCAGGTAGCGGCTGACCAGCCGGTCGACGGCGCCGTCCAACGTGGCCGAAAACAGGAGCGTCTGGTGCTCCCGCTCGAGACGGCGCAGGACCCATTCGACCTGGGGCATGAAACCCATGTCGGCCATGCGGTCGGCCTCGTCCAGCACCAGCGTCTCGATGTCGGCCACCGACAGTTCACCCCGGTCACCGAGGTCGATGAGCCGCCCGGGGGTGGCGATGACCACGTCGACACCGCGCCGCAGCTTTTTGACCTGGCGTTCGATGTCGGCCCCCCCGTAGACGGCGGTCACCCGCAGTCCGGCCTCCTCGGCCAGGGGCTCGAGCACCTCGCTGACCTGAACGGCCAGCTCGCGGGTGGGCACCAGCACCAGAGCCCGGGGCCGGCCGGGTCGGGTGGCCGGTGCGGCCATGGTGCGCTGGAGGAGGGGGACCCCGAAGGCCAGCGTCTTGCCCGATCCGGTCTTGGCCTTGCCACACACGTCGCGTCCGGCCAGAGCGTCGGCCACCGTCATCGACTGGATGGCGAAGGTGGTGGTGATCCCCTGGGCGGCCAGAGCCTTGACCAGGGACGGGTCCACGCCCAAGGAGGCGAAGGTCGGGGATCCGACGGGATCGTCCCCGTCGGCCAGGGCCACCGGGTCGTGGCGATCGGCGATCCGGTCTGACGGATCGATAACGGTTGTCATGGGTATGAAACTCACTCTCGTCTGTTGTTGACGGCCGGAAGGTGACCGTCGGCATCCGTGCAAGTCACGGAAGCCGGTTGGGCCCGCCTCGGGCCATCATTCCGGCCGCCGTGCGATCCGGAAACAACAGAGGTGAGGAAGACCCCGGCAGGGGGCTCGCTGCCCCGCGCCGAAATCCAGTGTACCCGCTGGGGCCGCTCACACCAGGTCAAACGGGCGGACGCCCGGTCGGTCAGGTCGTCGAGGGCTGGCGGTAGAGGGCCGAACCGGTCCGGCGGAACTCATCGGCCTTCTCCTTCAGGCCGATCTCGACGGCCGTCTCCAGGTCGAGGCCCCGGGCGGCGGCGTCGTCGCGTATGTCCTGGCTGATGCGCATCGAACAGAACTTCGGCCCGCACATGGAGCAGAAGTGGGCCGTCTTGGCCGGAGCCGCAGGCAGCGTCTCGTCGTGGTAGGCCCGGGCTGTTTCCGGGTCCATCGAGAGGTTGAACTGGTCCTCCCACCGGAACTCGAACCGGGCCTTGGACAGGGCGTCGTCCCAGGCCTGGGCGCCCGGGTGGCCCTTGGCCACGTCGGCGGCGTGGGCGGCGATCTTGTAGGCGATCATCCCCTGCTTGACGTCCTCGAGGTCGGGCAGTCCCAGATGCTCCTTGGGGGTCACGTAACAGAGCATGGCCGTGCCGGCCATGCCGATGACGGCGGCGCCGATGGCCGAGGTGATGTGGTCGTAACCGGGAGCCACGTCGGTGGTGAGTGGTCCCAACGTGTAGAAGGGAGCGTCGTGGCAGACCTCTTTCTCCAACACCACGTTCTCCACCACCTTGTCGAGGGGCACGTGGCCGGGACCTTCGATCATGACCTGGACGTCGTGTCGCCAGGCCACCTCGGTGAGCTCGCCCAGCGTGTGGAGCTCGGCGAACTGGGCCTCGTCGTTGGCATCGGCGATGCATCCGGGACGCAGCCCGTCACCCAGCGAGAAGGCCACGTCGTAGGCGGCCATGATCTCGCAGATCTCCGCGAACCGGGTGTAGAGGAAGTTTTCGGTGTGATGGGCCAGACACCAGGCGGCCATGATCGAACCGCCCCTGCTCACGATGCCGGTGGTCCGCCGGGCCGTCATGGGCACGTAACGGAGCAGCACGCCGGCGTGGATGGTGAAGTAGTCGACTCCCTGCTCGGCCTGCTCGATGAGCGTGTCGCGGTAGAGGTCCCAGGTCAGTTCGGCCGGCGCCCCGTCCACCTTCTCCAGGGCCTGGTAGATGGGCACGGTACCGATGGGCACCGGTGCGTTGCGCAGGATCCACTCGCGGGTGGTGTGGATGTCGGGACCGGTGGACAGGTCCATCACCGTGTCCGCCCCCCAACGGGTGGCCCAGGTCAGCTTGTCCACCTCCTCCTCGATGGAGGAGGTGACCGCCGAGTTGCCGATGTTGGCGTTGACCTTGACCAGGAACCTGGCCCCGATGGCCATCGGCTCCGATTCGGGATGGTTGATGTTGGCCGGCAGGATGGCCCGGCCGGCGGCGATCTCCTCCCGCACCACCTCGACCGGCATCCCTTCGCGGGTGGCCACGAAGCCCATCTCCGGGGTGACCTCGCCCCGACGGGCGTAGTGCAGCTGGGTGACCGGTCCACCCGTCGACCGCAGCGGCTGTCGGCGGGGTGGCGTGTCGCCGGCCGCCTCTCCCCGACGCACGGCGGCCCGGCCGTCGTCGCGGCGGGTGGCCACCCGCCCGGGATGGGCTTCGACGTCGCCCCGGGCGGTGATCCACGGGGTGCGCAAGGGGGGAAGTCCGACCGTCGGCTCGGAGCCCGGTCCCGAGGTGTCGTACAGACGCACCGGTGGGTTGGGGTCGGCCGTCCCATTGGCGGCGGGGGAGCCGGACAGTGCAACCTCGATGAACGGAACCCGGACCCCGCCGGCGCCTTCCACGTAGACCTTGCCGCGGGCCGGTGAGGGGTGCACGGCCAGGGGTCGGTCCGGACCGGACGGTGTGGACTCTGTCGTCGGATCGCTCATGTGATGGTCCCTTCGGGCTGCGTGGTTCGAGTCTTCCACGCTCCGCCGCCACCCGGGACGGGGGATTGTGACATCGTGGGCCCCGCACATCAGAGGTGGCGCCGGCTCCGGCGCCCCGCCCGCTCCGGCCCGAAAGGACGCCCACCATGGGAAAGCTCGCCGCCGGCGACAAGGCTCCCGCCTTCGCCCTGCCCGACCAGGATAAGAAGTTGGTCTCCCTCAAGGACTTCGCCGGCCGACCGGTGGTGGTGTACTTCTACCCGAAAGACGACACGCCCGGCTGCACCAAGGAGGCCTGTCAGTTCAACGACAACCTGCGGTCCTTCGCCCGGACCAAGGTGGCGGTGCTCGGCATCTCCGCCGACAAAGCCGAAAAGCACCGCGCCTTCCGCGAGAAGTTCGGGCTCAAGTTCCCGTTGCTGACCGACGCCGACCACACAGTGGGCGAGGCCTACGGCGCCTGGGGCGAGAAGACCCTCTACGGCAAGAAGTCGATCGGGGTCATCCGGTCGACCTTCCTGGTCGACGAGAAGGGGAAGATCTCCCGGGCCTGGTACCACGTGAAAGCGGACGGCCACGCCGAAAAGGTGCTGGCCGAGGTCACCGCCTGAGCGGGGTCATCACCGCTGGTGGGCCGGACACCAGTACGAGGTGCGCCCTCCCACCGTCGACCGGACGAGCTCGGTCCCGTCGCGGGGGCACCGGCCTCCCCGGTGGCGCTCCTCCATCAGGTCACCCAGATGGGAGCCACCCCGCGTCATCAGGTCGTCGATGGTCCGGCGGAGATGACGGTGGAGGCGGCGTACCTCGACCGGCGACAGTGACCCGGACGGCCGGAGGGGGGAGAGACCGGCCCGCCACAGGATCTCATCGGCCAGGAGATTGCCCACGCCGGCGATCTTCGACTGGTCGAGCAGCCTGGCTTTGAGGGGCGCCGCCGAGCCGCGCAAGGCGGCGGCCAGGGCGGCCGGTCCCACCGTGGCGGCATCGGGGCCGAGGGACGTCAGGTCCGGGTCGAGAGTCACCCCCCCCAGCCGGCGCGGGTCCTGCACCACCAGCGACCCACCGTCCTGGAAGGTGACGGCGAACCGGTCCCAGCGGGGATCCTGGCGCTTCGGCGCGTAGATGAGGTCGTCGACCCCCGACTGGCCGTCGACCACCAGAGTGCCGGTCATACCGAATCGGATCCCGAGGGTGGCGCCGCTGTCGATGTCGAGCAACGTGACCTTTCCCAGTCGACGAGCGGCCACCAGCCGGTGACCGAGGAGAGAGGATCGGACGGCCTCGGCGTCACCGGCACCCTTGATGAACCAGGGGTCGGGAGTGGCCACCGAGGCCACCGGGCGCCCGAGGGCCCGACGGGCCAGCCGGGTGTACATCTCGACCTCGGGAAGCTCGGGCACCGCTCGAGGGTACCCACCGGCGGCCCGGGGACGCCCGTTCCCCCACCGGGTCGGTCAGGGCACCCGCCCCTCGATAGGGTAAGGCGATGCCCCCCGAGAAGCCGCACTGGGCCGAACTGTTCACCGAGGTGGTGACCTCCGGACTGTGCACAGGGTGCGCCGCCTGCATCGTGGCCTGCCCCTACGACGTCCTGGGCTACGACGACACCGGCGGCCGCTACAAGCCCTTCCACATCGACGCCGACGGAGGGGCCGAAAGCTGCACCCACGGGGTCAAGGGTTGCACCATGTGCACCCGGGCCTGTCCCCGTTTCCGGCTGTGGGAGCCGGAGATCGAGAACCACATGTTCGGCCGCGAACGGACGACCGAGGAGGTGGCCGGGGTGGCCACCGACACCCTTTTGGTGCGGGCCACCGATCCCGAGATCCTGGACGTCGGCCAAGACGGCGGACTGGTCTCCGCCCTCCTCATCTACGCCCTCGAGCACGACGTGATCGACGCCGCCCTGGTGTCGACCCTCGAAGGGGACGGTTCGTCGTGGAAGGCGGTACCGGCGGTGGCCACCACCCGCGCCGAGGTGCTCGCCGCCGCCGGATCCCGCTACACCTACTCGGCCAACACCCTGGCCTATCCCCGGGCCATCGAGAACGGTGCCGAGCGCATCGCTCTGGTGGGAATGGGCTGCCAGTCGTCGGCGCCGCCGGTGATGGCCGCCCGCAAGGCGGGCAAGATCGCCCGGCGTCTTTCCCTGACCATCGGGCTCATGTGCTCGAAGACGTTTGACGACGCCATCTTCCCGGAGCTGTTCGAGGCCCGCTACGGGATCGCCCGGGGCGACATCGTCAAGATGAACATCAAAGGCGTCTTCCAGGTCTGGACCAAGGACGGGGGCTACCACGAGATCCCCCTCAAAGAGGCCCACGCCTGGACCCGCGAGGGATGTACCACCTGTCCCGATTTCGCCGCCGAGCACGCCGACATCTCCACCGGCGGGATCGGGGCGTTCAGTGACTGGACCCTCACCCTGGTCCGCACGGACAAGGGACGGGAGCTGCTCGACCGCATGGTGGCCGACGGCGCCATCGAGACCCGTCCGGGGGACGACGACCCGGGGGCCATAGCCCTACTCCACCGGTTGGCCCGGGTCAGCCGCCGACGGTGGCCCGAGACGGCGGTTCCCATGCCTCGCCGGCTGCCCGCCAAAACGTGAGATTTTCGTAATAATCGGTGGTCGGCGGCCGCCCGGCCATTAAATCCGCCCTCACCAGGGCCTAGGCTGGCAAGAGACACCCACCCGTGTTCGGGGGCCCGAGCGGCCCGAGGAGCAGTGCCGGCCGTCCGGAGTGCCCGAACCGACCGTCGTGGCGCGGGCGGGGCCGACCCATTCGATCACGGGAGGACCAACGCTTGTTCGCCGCCCTCGGACGGTTCACCGTGCGCTTCCGCTGGTTGATCATCGCCGGGTGGATCGTGGCCGCCGTCGCCCTGGCCGCGACACTCCCCTCACTCAGCAGCGTCGAAAAGAACAGCAACTCCGACTTCCTGCCGGCCACCGCTCCGAGCGTGCGGGCGGCGGCGTTGGCGGCGCCCTTCTCGTCGCCGGTCATCAAGGAGACCACCTACGTGGCCGGGGTCAGCCACGGGGTCCTGAGCTCCGCCGACCGGGCGGCCATCCGAGAGGCCGAACAGGCCATGCGCCAAGTGCCCCACGTGACGGCCGTGCTCGACCAGGGGGTGTCGAGCAACGGGCGGGCCGAGCGGGCCCTGGTCGAAGTGGACATCCCCGGAGGCTCCGACAGCCCCCGGGCGGTGGCGGCGGTCACCGCCCTGCGCTCCACGTTCACCACCTCCGCATCGTCACCCGACCTGTCGATGCACCTGACCGGCGGGCTGGCCGGGTCGGTGGACGAGCAGGACCAGAACGGCCACATCCAGACCCTGGTCGAGGTGCTCTCGGTCCTCTTCATCCTGGCCCTTCTGTTCCTGACCTTCCGGGCCCTGCTGGCCCCCTTCATCGCCCTCCTCCCCTCGGCGGTGGCCCTGGTGGCCGCCGGGCCGATCATCGCCGAGTCGGCCCGCGTCGGCGTCCAGGTGTCCGACCTCACCCCCGTCCTGCTCATCGTGGTCCTACTGGGGGCGGGCACCGACTACGGGCTCTTCCTCATCTTCCGCTTGCGAGAAGAGCTGCGTCGGGGCAAGAAGACCGGCGAGGCGGTGGCCTTCTCGGTGTGCAAGGTGGGTGAGTCGATCACCTTCTCCGGCCTGACTGTGATTGCCGCCCTGGCCACCGTGGTGGTGGCCACGTTCGGGTTCTACCAGGGGCTGGGGCCGGCCCTGGCCATCGGTATCGCCGTCGCCCTGCTGGCCAACCTCACCCTGCTGCCCGCCCTGCTGGCCGTGCTCGGTCGCTCCGTGTTCTGGCCCCGGGTGCCCACCGTCGGCCAACGCCAGGGGGGCGCCTGGGGGCACATCGCCGCCCGGGTGGTGGGCCGGCCGGTCCTCACCCTGGTGGTGGGCCTGGTCATCTTCGGCGGCCTGGCCCTGTCCATGCTGGCCTACAGCCCCAACGGTTTCAACGACCAGCCGCCGCCGGCCACCTCCGACTCGGGAAGGGGCCAGGTGGTGCTGGCCGCCGACTTCCCGTCGGACCAGACCAACCCGACCACCGTCCTGTTCCGGCTGCCGGTGCCGGTATGGGACGAACCGGCGGTGTTGGCCGACGCCCAGCACGGCCTGGTCCGGACCGGCCAGTTCGCCGCCGTGACCGGAGCCCTCAATCCCGACGGCGTCACCATCACCCCCTCGGCCCTGGTCCAGGCCCACGCCGCCCTGGCCGGACACGGGGTGGCGTCGGCCCTCCCGCCCAGCCCACCCACCGGCGTCACGGTGTCGGCCCCCGCCTACCGCGCCTACCAGGCCTCGGCCCAGTTCGTCAGCGCCGACGGGCGCACCATCCTGTTCGCCACCGGACTACGGGCCGGCTCGCCCGACAGTACGGCCGCCGCCGCCGCCATGCCCGCCGTGCGAGCCGGCGTGACCAGCGTCGGGCGGACCATCGGGGCCGCGGCCAGCGGCGTCGAGGGCGACGCCCCCCTGGCCAACGACGTGGGCACGCTGTCCAACGACGACCTCAAACGGATCATCCCCATCGTCATGTTGGTGCTGGCCCTGCTGCTGGCCATCGTCCTGCGCAGTCTGGTGGCCCCCCTCTACCTGGTCATCAGCGTGGGGCTCTCCTACCTCGCCTCCCTGGGGCTGGCCGTTCTGGTCTTCGTGGTCATCGGCGGCCAGGACGGCATCAACTTCGTGCTTCCCTTCTTCATGTTCATCTTCATCATGGCGTTGGGCCAGGACTACAACATCCTGGTCATGACCCGCATCCGCGAGGAAGCCCACCACGCCCCCATCCGCACGGCGGTCCGTCGGGCTGTCGAGGCCACCGGTACCACCGTGACTTCGGCCGGGCTCATCCTGGCCGGCACCTTCGGGGTGCTCACGGTGACCGGCAACACCCAGGTGCAAGAGATCGGGCTGGGACTGGCCGCCGGAATCCTGCTCGACACCTTCTTCGTCCGCACCCTGCTGGTCCCCTCGGTGGTGGTGCTGCTGGGCCGGTGGAATTGGTGGCCGTCGCGGCTGTCGGGCGAGGACCACAGCCACGACCCGGTCATACCCGACGATCTGGCCCCGAATGACGGATGCGCGGCCACCGAACCCGAAGCGCGGCAGTTGGCCGAGGTGGGCGGTTGAACCACGTCAGGGGCGGCTGACCGGTTCGTGCGGCCGGACCGTGCGGCCGGTCGGGGCGGCGAGCGGACAGAGTACGGTGAACGGGCGTGGCCAGCCGACGGACTTCCCCCAGCCGACCCACGGTGGTCCTCCTGGTACGGCACGGCAAGACCCCGACCACCGGCAAGATCCTTCCCGGTAGGGCCCCGGGACTCCATCTCTCCGAGGAGGGCCGACGCCAGGCCGAGGCGGTGGCCGAGCGGATCGCCGCCCTGGTTACCCAGGAGCGGGCACCGGTAGCCGTCTACGCCTCGCCCCTCGAACGCACCAGCGAGACGGCCCGGCCCATCGCCCGGCGGCTCGGCCTTCGGGTCCGGACCGACCGCGGTCTGCTCGAGTGCGACTTCGGCGAATGGACCGGCGCCCGTCTCAACGCCCTGTCCAAACGACCGGAATGGGGCCAGGTCCAGGGGGCCCCGAGCAGCTTCCGCTTCCCCGGAGGTGAGTCCTTCCTCGAGATGCAGGCCCGCATGTCCTCGGCCATCACCCGCCTGGTCCGCCTCCACCGGGGCGAGACGGTGGTAGCCGTATCCCACGCCGACCCGATCAAAGCCGCCCTGTCCTCGGCGGCCGGCACCCCCCTCGACCTCTTCCAGCGCCTGGTGGTCTCACCCTGCTCGGTATCGGCGGTGGTCTACACCGACGGCGGTCCCATCGTGCTCACCGTCAATTCGACCTCATCGCTGGCTGAGTTGGCCATCGGATGAGCGAGGGCTACGACCTCTCCGCCCCCGACCGGGTCACGGTGGGGACCATCGGCCCGGTGGGCAGCCGGCTCTTCCTTCTCCAGTGCCGGCAAGGTCCGATCCTTCTGACCCTCAAGATGGAGAAGCAACAGGTGGCCGTGGTGGCCGACTACCTGGCCCGCATCGTCCGGGACCAGCAGCGCCCCGGCCACCTCCCCGATGACCTCCCCCTGGAGGAGCCGGCCGAACCGGCCTGGGCGGTGGGCACCATCGGCGTGTCCTACGACGAGGCCGACGACCGGGTGGTGCTGGTCATCGAGGAGTTGGTCGAAGAGGACGAGACCGGCGCCATCGCCCGGGTCTCCATTTCCCGCGAACAGGCGGCCGCTTTTGCCATCCAGGCCACCCGGCTCGTCGAGTCGGGCCGGCCCCCCTGCCCCCTCTGCGGATCGCCCCTCGACCCGTCCGGACACGAATGCCCGCGCACGAACGGCCATCGACCTCCAGCGACCTGAGCGGCTGGAGCCCCGACAGCGGCCTCGGACTGGAGCAGGCGGCCCTCTGTCTGGCCACCGGCGAGCTCACTGTCGTCGGGCGTCTGCCGTGGAGCTCCAACCTCACCTTTCTGGTGGCCGTGGACGCCGGCGCCGACGACCCGATCGGTGCCGTCTACAAGCCGGCCCGCGGCGAGCGTTCCCTGTGGGACTTCCCCGACCGGCTGTACCGACGGGAGGTGGCTGCCTACGTGCTGTCCGAAGCGCTCGGCTGGGGCCTGGTCCCCCCCACGGTGGAACGCGAGGACGGCCCGCTGGGCGAGGGTTCGCTGCAACTGTTCGTCGACGTCGACTTCAGTCAGCACTACTTCACCCTGTTGGAGGAGGGGGGCCACGAAGATGTGCTCCGGACGGTGTGCGCCTTCGACGTGGTGGCCAACAACGCCGACCGTAAGAGCGGCCACGTGCTCCGGGGACCCGACGACAAGCTGTGGGCCATCGACCACGGGTTGTGCTTCCATCGTCACACCAAGCTGCGCACGGTCATCTGGGAGTTCGCCGAGGAGCCGGTGGGCGACCGGCGGCTGGGGGATCTGGCCGCGGTGGCGACGACCCTGCCCGACCAGGTGGAGCATCTGTTGTCGGGCCCCGAGATCGGTGCCCTCCTGGCCCGGATCGAGGATCTGGTGGCGAAAGCCACCTTCCCCGTACCGGAGGGCGACTACCCGCCCTACCCGTGGCCGTTGGTGTGACCGACCGGATGGCCGATCAGGTCCGGCTGCCGCGGCTGCCCCGGGGCGGTTCATCCACGGCGTCGGCGATGAGCGAGGCGTAGTACCTGGCCCCGGCCGGGTCGAGGTGGACCCCGTCGGGGTAGAAGTACTGGGGCGTGGTGGCGCTGGCGTCATACCAGTCCACCACCGTGGCATTCCGATAGTGGCGGGCCACCGACGCGATGGTGCTGTTGACCTGCTGCTGCCACGGTCGGGGAACCCGGGTGTTGACGAACACGATCTTCTGCATGGGCCCGAAGGAGTTGACCAGCGTCTGCAACTGGGTGGGCGAGTAGGGACCGTTGGTCCCGAGCTCGACGACGAGCCGGGTCCCCACCACCCCCTCCGCCTTGAGCAGAGGCACCGCCGACTGGACCTGGGTGAGCTGCTGGCCCACCTGGGCGTCGATGGCGATCCCGGGCAGCAATTGTTGGAGGTAGGGGGCGGCATCGATCATGATCGAGTCGCCGATGGCGGTGATCCCCTGACCCAGCGGAGGCGGTCCGGTGGTGGTGGTCGGTGACCCCGGGGGCGGTGACGGACCGGTGGTCGGAGCCGACGGGTGGTGGTGGAGGGTGGGCAGGATGGAGGTGACACGGGTCGCCGGGTCGGCCGCCGTCGCCGCCACCACTCCGAACAGGCCGAAGCCGCACAGGAGGGCATTGACCAGCGTCCCGACCACCAGTACCCACCCGATGGGCCGGAGCTGGGGCCACCCCACGCTGTGCTGGCGGGCCCGCTCCCATCCCCGCTTGAGGGCGCCGTGCCGGACCGGCTCTTCGATATAGCGCCACGACAGCGCGGCGATCACGAAGGTGGCCGTCGTCTGGAGCAGGCCGCGTACCCAACTGGCCGGCGCGTTGAGCGGGGTGGTCAGCACGATGATCGGGTAGTGCCACAGGTAGATGGCGTAGGAGCGTTCGCCGATCCACCGGAGCGGTTCGATCCCGAGGAGCCGCCTCAGCTGGGACCCGGGGTGGATGGTGACGGCGATGACCAGTGCGGTGAGGAGGGCGAGGATGACCATGCCCCCGCAGTACAGGAAGGTCTCGTACTGGTTGGTCTGCCAGAACAGGGCGAAGATCCCGAGCAGGGAAACGGCGCCGACCAGGTTGAGCAGACGGCGGGCATTGGGCGTGACCGGGGCGAACTTGCGGCTGCGGGGCAGCACCATGGCCAGCGCGGCGCCGACCAGTAGGGCGAAGACCCTGGTGTCGGTCCCGTCGTAGACCCGGGTGGGGTCACCTCCGGGGGCGTAGAGGACGGCCATCTCGATGGCCGAGACGGCAGCCAGCCCCACGGTGAGCAGCACCCGGGTCCTCTTGACGTGGATCCAGTGGAATCCGACCAGCAGAACCAGTGGCCAGATCAGGTAGAACTGCTCCTCGATGGCCAACGACCAGAGATGGCCGAAGGGCGAGGGTGGACCGAACTTGGCGAAGTAGGAGACGTGCTGAAAGATGAACCACCAATTGCTCACGTAGAAGATCCCGGGCAGGACATCACTGCGCAGGGCGGTGAGCTGGTCCCGATCGAACAGGGTGGCCCATCCGATGGTCACGAACATCATGACGAAGAGGGCGGGCAGCAGGCGCCGGGCCCGGCGGATCCAGAAGTTCTTCAACCCGATCCCGTGGTGACGTCCGTATTCGGCCACCAGCAGATCGGTGATGAGATAGCCGGACAGTACGAAGAAGACCTGCACGCCGAGGAGCCCGCCGGGGGCCCACCCGAAGTTCAGGTGATAGGCGATGACGGCCAGCACGGCGATGGCCCGTATGCCGTCGAGGCCGGGGAGGTAAGGACTGGTGCCCTCTACTGGTCTGGGCACGTCACCCCTCTAGGAGCGGTGCGTCCCGATCGAGGGGGCCAGCCATGGTAACGGCCGTCCACCGGGCCGCTCGCTGGCGCCAGGTCGGCTGCGGTGGCGGTGCGCGACAGAGATCACTTCCCGGATCAGAACAGTAGAAGCAGGCCCTTTATTATGCCACGCCCCCCTCCCGACATCGCGGCTGGTGACCGCCTGTCGGAGCGGCCGGCGGTGCTCCTCTTCGTCCGCCCGGACCGACCGGCCGGTCGGTCCGCCGATCAACCCCGGGCTTTGATGGCCTCGATGAGTTGGGGAAGCACCTTGTGCACATCGCCGACGATCCCGAGGTCGGCCACCGAGAAGATGGGTGCGTCCTGGTCCTTGTTGATGGCCACGATGTTCTTCGAGTTCTTCATCCCGACCAGGTGTTGGGTGGCGCCCGAAATCCCGCAGGCCACGTACACCGTGGGCTTGACCGTCTTGCCGGTCTGCCCCACCTGGTGGGAGTAGGGAACCCAACCGGCGTCCACGATGGCCCGGCTGGCTCCGGCCGCTCCGTGGAGCAGGGTGGCCAGCTCCTCGATGAGGGCGTAACTGTCCTTCTCCCCGAGACCCCGTCCGCCCGACACGACCACGTCGGCCTCGTCGAGCTTGGGTCCGGTGCGCTCCTCCACATGGCGAGCCACGATTTTGGCGGCACTGGTGGCGCCGGTGTCGGGTGCCGGGGCGGCCACCACGGCGGCCGGTCCGCCGCCGGAGGCCTCGGCGGCGAAGGACTTGGCCCGGACCACGTAGATCCCCGGTCCGTCAGCCGTGAATTTGGCCGTGGCCATCTGACTGCCGCCGAAGATGGCGTGGGTGGTGACCAGGGTGCCGTCCTCCACGTTGAGATCGACCACGTTGGTCAGGACCGGACGGTCGAGCTTGACCGACAGGCGGGCGGCGATGTCGCGCCCGTCGTAGGTGGCCGGAAACAGGACGGCGTCGGGTCCGTGGCCGGCGGCCACGGCGGCGGCGATGGCGGCGGCCACCGGCGCGCCGGGCAGGGAGCCGGCCAGATCCCCGACGTCGTGCACAGAGGTGGCCCCGTACTCACCGAGTGTGCCCGCCACCGATGCGGTGGCGTCGCCCCAGGCCACCGCCTCGACGGTGGTGGCCAAGGAGCGGGCCCGGGTCAGAAGCTCGAGGGACGTGGTGATGGGTGCGCCGTCGGACAGCTCGGCCAGTACCCAGATGGTGTCGACAGACATAGGTGCTTTCTCTCCTACTCGATCCCCTAGAGGACCTTCAGTTGCTCGAGGAATTGGATGACGCGCTGGTAACCCTCGCCCTCGTCGGTGACGATCTCACCGGCCGAGCGGGCTTCGGCCTCGGCCACCGCCGTGATCTCCTGACGGGCTCCGGTCGCCCCCACCTCGGAGGCGTCGATGCCCAGGTCGGCCACGGTCAGTGTCTCGACCGGCTTGGACTTGGCCGCCATGATGCCCTTGAAGGAGGGGTAGCGGGGCTCGACCACACCGGCGGTCACCGTCACCACCGCCGGCAAGGGGCTCTCCACCTCGTCGTAGCCGGCCTCGGTCTGCCGTTCAACCTTGACCGAGTCGCCGGTGACCTCCACCTTTTTGGCGAAGGTGACCGAGGGGAAACCGAGCAGTTCGGCGATCTGGACCGGGGCGGTCCCCGTGTAGCCGTCCGTCGACTCGGTGGCGGCCAGGACGAGGTCGGGCTCGGCCCGGCGGATGGCCGCCGCCAGCACCTTGGCCGTGCCCAGGGCATCGGTGCCGGCCAGGGCTTCATCGCTGATGAGAATGGCCTTGGCCGCCCCCATGGCCAGGGCGGTGCGCAGTCCCGACGTCTCCCCGTTGGGGGCCATCGACACCAGCGTGACATCCCCCCCGCCGGCCGCGTCGGCCAGCTGCAGGGCCATCTCCACACCGTAGGAATCGGAGTCGTCGAGGATGAGTTTCCCCTCTCGGACAAGGTTCTTCGTCCCCGGATCGAGAGCCGGTGGAGCGGCCGGATCGGGGATCTGCTTCACACAGACAACGACGTTCATGGCCGTGCATTGTTGTTGAATTCTGGGAGTCCGACCAATCGGGCCCCCTGCCCAGGTCAGGACCCCGGCGTCGGCCCGGGGTCCCGGGGGTGGCCCACGGTGGCCTTGGCCAGGGCAACGTCATCGCTGATGACGGTATCGACGCCGGCTGCCTGGACGGACAGCAGGTCCGATCGGTCGTTGACCGTCCAGGTGGCCACAGCCAGATCGGCCTGATGGGCCCGGTCGACCAGCGTGGCGCTGACCAGGTCACGATGGGGGTGGATGGCGGTGCAGCCGTGGGCCAGGGCGGTGTCCACGGCCTGGTCGGGATCGAACCAGGTGGCCAAGAGCAACCCGGTGGCCAGGTCGGGATCAGCCCGGCGGACGGAGTCCAATACCACCGGCCAGAAACAGGAGACCACCACCCTGGTGGCCCGACCCACCGCTCTCACCAGGTCGACCACCGCATCGGCGATGCCGTTGTCCGGGTCGAAGCCGGGTTCACCGGGCAGGTTCTTGATCTCGATGTTGACCACCATCCCCTCGCAGACATCGAGGGCCGAGGCCAGCAGGGGGACCGACGGGGGCAGGGCCGACGTGGACAGCTCGGCCACCGTTCCCACGCCGGCGATGACCGGATCGTGGTGGACGGCCAGGGCCCCGTCGGCTGTCATCCGCACATCGAGCTCTACGCCGTCGGCGCCCAGGTCACGGGCCCGCATGAAGGACGGGAGGGTGTTTTCGGCGATGCCGGCGCCCGGGTCGGGGCTGCCCCGGTGGGCCTGGATGGCGATCGATCCCATGGCCGAACATCCCTCCTCGTCGGGCCCCGTGGTGCCCGAATGGGGGCGGAAAAGGCACGGATGAGGACACAAAACTACTTGCAACCAAGGGTGCCGGTGGTTACTGTAATGAACGATCCCTGAGCAGCCGGTGACATGGTGCGCCGAGCTATGTGAAAGAGATCACAAGAAGGAATCGTCAACAGTCGCCCAAAGAAACGGGAGCGGAGGAATCGTCGTGGCCCTCATGTGGAACCGAACGGTCGATTGGGACGACGGTGATTGGCGGCAGCTGGCCGCCTGCCGGTCCACCGAACCCGATCTCTTCTTCCCGATCGGGAGCACCGGCCCGGCCGTCGACCAGATCGAGGCGGCCAAGCGGGTCTGCCGTGGGTGTGACGCCCTCGAGCCCTGTCTCGACTTCGCCCTGGCCACCAACCAGGAGTCGGGCGTGTGGGGGGGCACCTCCGAAGAGGAGCGCCGCAAACTGCGCAAATCGTGGCTGGCCGCCCGGCGGCACGCCAGCTGAGCAGTCCCCTCCCGCCCCACCGGCTGTCACTCCTTTTCCTTCTCGTTTTTCCTTCTCGACCGTTCCTACTGACCGTCGCCTCTGATCCTGGTCGCGGGGTCCCCGGGTCACTCCGATCAGGGTTCCTCGGAGACGGGCCCGGCGGGTCGAGCGATGCGGTTCAGAGGTCGACCCGGTCCGCATCGGGGGTCGGCAGTTCGATGGCCACCACCGTGCCCTTCTGTCCACCTTGGACCTGGTCGCGGTTGCGCATGGTGATGGTGCCGTCGAGCTGACTGCGCACCAGGTCGCGGACGATCGAGAGCCCGAGGCTCTCCGACGCGTCGATATCGAAGCCGTCCGGTAGGCCCGAACCGTCGTCGGCCACGGCCAGGGTGAGGCCGCTCTGGTCGTTGACCAGGTGGACCTCGATATGACCGACCGACTGGGAGTCGGCATCGCTGTCGTCCTCGTTCTCGGCGTCGAGATAAGCATGTTCCACCGCGTTCTGGAGGAGCTCGGCCAGCACCACGGCCAGCGGCGTGGCCACATCCGCCGGCACCTCACCCAAACTGCCGATGACCTCGAACGAGAGCTTGCGGGACAACACCACCGAGTCCTCGGCCATCCGGATCAACGAGGTCACGATCTCCTCGAAGGGGACCTGGTCGCCGGGCTCACGGGAGAGGATCTCGTGGACGATGGCGATGGAGCGCACCCGGCGCTCCGCCTCGAACAGCGCCACCCGGCCCCCACCGGGCGGAAGCCGGCGGGCCTGGAGGCGCAGAAGGGCTGAGATCGTCTGCAGATTGTTCTTGACCCGGTGATGGACCTCACGGATGGCCGCGTCCTTGGACAACAGCAGGCGGTCCAGTCGGCGGACGTCGGTCACATCGCGCAAGAGGACCAGACAGCCGGTCACATTCCCGTCGGCCAGTAGCGGGATGCAGTGGATCAACACCGTCACGTCCGGTCGCCGTTCCACCTCCTCGACGACAGGGAGAGCCGAGGCCAGAGCCCACTCGATGGCCGATTCCTCGATACCCAGCTCGGTCAGACGACGGCCTTCGATGTGGGAGTACATGCCCATACGGTGGAGTGCGTTGGTGGCGTTGGGCGAGGCGTAACGCACCTGACCCTCCTCGTCGACCAGCACCACACCGTCACCCACCCGGGGGGCCTCCTCGGTGGCCACCTCTTCACTGGGGAAGGGGAAGGTTGACTCGGCCACCATGGTGGCCAAGCGCTCGAACAGGTCTCGGTAGGTCCGCTCGAGATGCCCGGGCCGACGTCCGGCCCCGGCGGACAGCCGGGCCAACACGGCCACCAACCGGCCCTCGCAGCGGACCGGGATGCAGTGCAACCGGACCGGTTCGTCCCCCGAGTCGAGCTCGATCTCCCCCCGGGTCACCTCCCCCGACTCGATGGTGACGATGGCCTGGGGCCAACCGGTGGCGTCGACGGTCTGCCCCACCAGGTCGTGCTGGACCACGGTGGCGCTGTTGGACGGACGCATCTGTCCCAGGACGACCAGGGTGGTCTCGTCGGCGGAGCCGGTGCTGGCCGCCATGGGAGCCAGCAGGACCAGATCGGAAAAGGAGAAGTCGGCCAGAATGCCCCAGGTCCCGAGCAGCCGCTGGAGATGACCGAGCTGGAAGTCGTCGAGGCTGGTGCGCTGGAAGGCGAGCTCGGCCGGGGTGGTCACCGGTCACCCCCGTCCCCCGACGGTTCCACCGGCACAGGATGGGCTTTGCGATCCCGGAACCCCTGCAGACCGGTGACACCGGCGGCGCGCAGGAGGCCACGCATGTCCTCGGCCCGGTCGGCCACATCGGGCAGGCTGTGGGCGTCCGAAGCGGTGGTGAGGGGCACGCCGGCCGCGACGAGGCGCCGGAGCAGAGGAGGGGCCGGGTACTCCTCGCCGATCGGTTTCCGCCACCCGGCCGACGAGAGCTCGGCGGCCATGCCCGAGCCCACCGCCGCTTCGGTCATCCGGTCGTAGAACTCGTCGGGAACCGCCGGCACCCGTCGGGCGATCTTGATCAGGTCGGGATGGGCCAGGACGTCGCACACCCCCGAGGCGGCCAACTCCTCCAGGGCGCGGGTGTACTCGTCCCACACCTGATCGATCTGGCGGACGTCCCACTCGGCCATCACCTGGGGATCGTTGAGCACGTCGAAGCGCCAGGCCCCCAACCAGTGGACCGAGCCGAGGAGCACGTCGAAGGGATAGCCGGCCAGGAGGCGACCGACCTCGTCCATCCTCCCCTGGTAGAAGTCGACCTCCAGGCCGAGGACGACGGGGAGTCCTTCAGCCTTGACCGCCTCGACCACCTCCACGTAGTCGTCCAGGTCCACCCGGGCGTGATGATCCCAGTAAGCGGCCATACCGGGCCGGAGGGCCTCACCGGGCAGATCGTTCCAGAACCCCCCGAGGAGATCCTTGGCCTGGGTGAAACGGAAGAGGTGCTCGGTGACGGCGATTTCGGTGACGCCGGCCGCCGCCGCCCGGGCGCAGTAGGCCGCCACCTGCTCGACGGTTGTCTCGGCATCGCTCTGCGAGTGGGGCCACAGATGGAGGTGGTAGTCGAGCACGCTCTCAGTCGCCCGGCTTAGTCGACCCGACGGATGAGGGTGACCCCGTCGCGCACCGTCGTCTGGACGACCACCACCCGTGGGTCCACGGCCAACGCGTCGTTGAAGCGGCGGAGAGCGACGGTGTCGTCGCTCTGATCCGTGGGGTCCAGGATTCGACCGCTCCACAGGGTGTTGTCGGCGGCGATCAGGCCGCGGGGCGACAGCTTGGGCAGGACGGCTTCGAAGTAGTCCGGGTAGGCGGCCTTGTCGGCGTCGATGAAGACCAGGTCGAAGGGCCCGGCCAGGGTGGCGATGGTCTCGATGGCCGGGCCCACCACCACCTCGATCCGCTCGGCGTAGGGACTGGCGGCGATGTGACGACGGGCGAACTCGGCGTGCACGGGCGAGATCTCACAGCTGGTGATCCGGCCGTCCGGGGCCAGGCCCGCCGCCATCGAGAGGGCGGAATAGCCGCCGAAGGTCCCGATCTCGAGCACCGACCGCGCCCCCAGGGCGAAGGTCAGCATCTCGAGGTACCGGCCCTCGAGCCGGCCCACCATCATGCCCGGGAACTCCAAGGTGGCCACCAGATCGGAGGCCAGCGCCTCCAGGAACGGCGGTGGAGCGGTGGTGTGTTCAGAGGCATAGGCCTCGAGAGTGGGATCGACGATATCGGTCATGGGCAGCCATCGTAAGGCAGGCCGCCGACCCTGTTGCCGCCGGTCACTCCCAGATCTGCTCCCCCAACCTCACCAGACCGGCCAGGTCGTAGAGATCCGAGTCGAAGAAGGGAACCGTGGCCACCACATCGGGAACGACCGAGAGCATCGACCGCTCCTCCATCTCCCGCACGGCCACCACCTGGAAGTTGAGGTAGCTCTCGGCCACCTCGGTCAGGACCCGGGCGATCTGGTCGACGTCCCCGAGGTCGGGGGCACGCTGGCCGAGCTCGGGCGCCAAGCCGGCCGCCAACTCCCCCGCCCTGTCCCGCATGGCCTCGGCCACGATGGCCCCGGCCGGATCGCGCAGGTACAGCGGGAGGACCTTGTTGAGGACCATCGCCCCCAGATGGAGGCGGCGGGCGGTGAGCTGTTCGGCGAAGAATTCAGCCTCCCGCAGGGGGACCGCCTCGAGGGTGGACACCACCATGAAGGTGGTCCGGCGGTCCGACAGGAGGCGGCCCACCGCTTCGGAGCGCTCGACGAAACCGTCGTACATGGACTGGAAGAGGATGAAGAACTCGGCGATGTCAGCCAGGAACTCGGTGCCCAGGATGCGATCGGCCACCTGGTAGAAGGGCCGGGTGGCTACGTTGACCAGGCGCGATCGGTAGGGCACGATCAGCCACCGCAGGAGGCGTGACGAGAAGAAGTCGGCCATGCGTTGGGGGGCGTCGAGGAAATCGAGAGCGTTCCGGGTGGGCGGGGTGTCCACCACGATGAGGTCGTAGTCGCTGTCCGAATGGATCTCGTAGAGACGCTCCATGGCGATGTAGTCGTGGCTCTGGACGAACCGACCGGCGATGTTCTGGTACAGAGGGTTGGCCAAAATCTCGTCCCTGGCCTGTTGGTCGGGTGCGTGCCGACGGATGAGGGCGTCCCACGACTCCTTGGTGTCGAGCATGGCCGCCCACAACTGGCCCCTCGGCTTGATGCCGGCCTGGCGGAAGGCCTCGTCGGGGACGCGGTGCTCGGTATTGCCGATGCCGTCGAGACCGAGGGCGTCGGCCAGCCGCTTGGCCGGGTCGATGGTGAGGACCAGCACCTTGGAACCGTGCCGGATGGCGGCCATGACGGCGGCGGCGGCAGCCGTGGTCGTCTTGCCCACGCCCCCCGGTCCGCAGGCCACCACGATCTCCTTGGTGGCGAGGAGCCCGTCCATCGACCCGCCCCCGGCCGACGGGTTGGCCGACGGCGACGCCGGGTCGGGCTGATCGGCTGACCGTCCCCGCCGCCCGCTACGTCCGGGGGCCATCAGTAGCCCAGCTCCTCGCCCAACGAGGCGGCCACCTGACGGGTGGTCCGCAGTCCGTGCGACCGGGTGAACAGATAGGGGAGGTAGAGCATGGGCACCGATTTGTCGATGCTGTGGCGCAGACGTTCGAGGTGGGTCGAGCGGGTGCGACGCATGGTGACGGCCAGGCGGGCGGCGTCCAGAAGGGGACCGGCGTCGCCGCCCACCAGATCGTCGAGGGTGGTCGACGCCGGTGGGGTGGCCAGAGCGTCGAACACCTTTTCCTCCTGGCGGCCGAAGAGCTCGGGCAGTACCCGGTTGACCACCACCGCCGACAGTTGGACGGTGGTCTCCTCCTTCAGCCGGTGGGCCAGCTCGACCGTCTCGTTGACCGGCATCTCCTCCGGCGTGCACACGGCCACCAACCCGGTGGTCCGGGTGTCGGACAGGATCTCGAGCAGCCAGTCGGTCTGGGAACGGATGAGTCCGACCTTGACCAGATTGTTGATGGCCTGGGGTGCGGCCAGAAGGCCGATGATGTGACCCGAGGCGGGGGCGTCCACCACCACCAGGTCGTAGTGACGCTCCCGCACCTCGTAGACCGGTTTGCCCACGGTCAGGATCTCGCGCACGCCGGGGGCGGCGGTGGCCACGAAGTCGAAGGCCTTGGCCAAAGGACCGATCCGCCCGGCGACGGGGATGCGCAGCTGGAGCTTGAGGTACTCGCGCAACGAGGCCTCGGTGTCCATGGTCATGGCGAAGAGGCCGGGCAGGATTTCCTTCTCCTGAAAAGTGGTCGGCGCCGCCTCATAGAAGCCGGCGACGTCTCCTTTGGCGTCGACCTCGCAGATGAGGACGCGCTTACCGCGTTGAGAGGCGAACAGGGCCAGGGCCGACGCCACGGTGGTCTTGCCCACTCCGCCCTTGCCGGTGACGAAGAGCAGCTTGAGATCGAGGAGCGCGCTCATCCGGTCGACATGGCGGCGGAGGGGCCCACGCCCGGAGGCGTTCGACGGAGGGTACGAGTCAGGAGATCCCGAAACCGACCTGACGGGCCGATGTGGGCGGATCCACCTCGACGTAGGCCACCTTGCCCACCGGCACGCCCACCTGGCGCCCTTTGCGGTCGGTGAGCCAGAGGATGGTGCCGTCCTGGGCGAGCGCGGTCTCGATGTCGGACAGGACCTTGTCGCGGTCCGCATCCTCGGGCAGCTCGATGTCGAGTTCCTTCATCGATTGAACGATTCCGATACGCACGTCCACCGGGCACGCTCCTCTCAGCCGGTGCCGGCACAATTGCCGACCGCGTCCGACGATACAAGGTCCGTGACCTCCCACCGGCCGAGCCGTCCTCCGGCCTGCTCCCTGTGGACCTCGCTGACGCCATCGCCCTCGGTCAGGCCTGGGGCCTGGGACCAGGGTGGGATGACCGTCCTCGGGCGTCGCAGCCGTGGGGCACACTGGCAGGGTGAGAAAGGACACCCAACCGAGGACCGACACCGACCCATGAGCAGCACCGGTCCGGGGGTCCCCCCCGTCAACGAACGGAGCCGGCGGTGGGCCGCGACCATGGCCGGCCACGGCGGAGAGGGATTCACCTTCGCTCACGCCGACAGCCATGCCGGCTGCAGCTCTCGGGGGCCGGTGGCCGATCTGGGCCGCACCGAACGGGAGGCCATCGAATCGGCCATGTTGGCTCCGGATGCCACCCGGGCCCGGGGGGCAGGAAACCGGATCCGCCCCGAGGAGCCCGATTCGTGGCGCACCTGTTTCGAACGTGACCGTGACCGTATCCTGCATGCCACCGCCTTTCGCCGCCTGGCCGGAAAGACCCAGGTCTTCGTGTTCCCCGACGACCACCAGCGCACCCGATTGACCCATGCCCTCGAGGTGGCCCAGGTGGCCACGGGCATCGCCCGTGCCTGTCGGCTCAATGTGGCCCTGACCGAAGCCATCGCCCTCGGACACGACTGCGGGCACGGCCCGGGGGGCCACGCCAGCGAGGATGCCCTCTCGCCCTATCTCGACGAAGGATTCGACCACGCCCCCTGGGGGGCGGACGTGTCCCTCGCCCCGCTCAACCTCTGCACCGAGACCCTCGACGGCATCCGCAACCACTCATGGTCGCGTCCGGCACCGGCCACCCCCGAGGGGGAGGTGGTGAGTTGGGCCGACCGTATCGCCTATGTCTGTCACGACTTCGAGGACGCGGTCAAGAGTGGCATCGTCACCTCGGCCGCTCTCCCCACCGTCGTACGCCAGCGATGCGGCGACCGGCGCAGCCAACAGCTCGGCACCTTCATCGATGCCATCGTGTGGTCGACCCTGGCCACCGGACGCATCGGTATGGTCGATGAAACAGCGGAAGCGCTGGCCGCCTTCCGGGCCAGCAACTACGAGAACGTGTACCTGCGCCCCAGCTCGGTGGCCCAGGGCCGGGCGGTGGTCGCCGTCCTGCAGGCTCTGGTCGACCACTTCGGGGATCGACCCCATCTCATCCCCGATGCTGCCTGGGCTGCGCAGGCCACCGACAGCGCCGCCACCAGCGCCGAGTTGGTGGGTGGCGAGCCGCGCTCCATTAGGGCCGCGGTGGCCTACGTGGCCGGCATGACCGACCGCTTCGCTTTCGGGCAGGCCGTCGCCCTCCTGGGCTGGGATCCGGACAAGCTGCCGGCCGGCATCGGTATCACCAGCCGCTCCTGAGACGAGCACCCGGCGATGTCCGGGACGGCGGCAGCACTAGCGTTCTCAGGGATGCACGCCCCGTCGCCCCGGATCGACGCCACCACCCCGCGGTCGTGAGGAAGACCCACCGACCCAGCCGGACCAAGAGGGCGGAACGGGGGCGCCAGGCCCGTCGTCGCGCCGCCCGATCGTCCCATGGATCGTGGGCCGAGGGGCCACAACGACCCGACCCGGTCGCCCTGCTCCAAGCGCAGGCGGCCACCCGGGTCCCCGAACTGGTGCCCATCCGCTACGGACGGATGCTCGTCTCTCCGTTCACATTCTTCCGGGGGGCGGCACTGATCATGGCCGCTGACCTGTCCGCCACCCCGGACTCGGCCATCACCGTGCAGTGCTGCGGCGATGCCCATCTGTCCAACTTCGGTGTGTTCGGATCTCCCGAACGCCGTCTGGTCTTCGACATCAACGACTTCGACGAGACGCTTCCCGGACCCTGGGAATGGGACCTGAAGCGGCTGGCGGCCAGCTTCGAGATAGCCGGACGCGATCGGGGCTTCTCGCCCCCCGATCGCCGACGGGTGGTCCTGGCCGCCGCCCGCGCCTACCGCCAGGGAATGCGCCAGGCCGCCCACCGGAGCACGCTGGACGTCTGGTACTCGCACATGGACATGGCCCAGATGCTCGATTGGATCCGCACCGAGCACGACGACCGGCGGCGGGACAAGAAGCAGAAGCACGACGCCGTCGTCGATGTGGCCAAGGCCCGAACCCGCGACAGCATCCGCGCTTTCAAGAAGCTGACCAGAGTGGTCGACGGCCAGCCCCGCTTCGTGGCCGACCCGCCTCTGATCGTGCCCCTGGAGGATCTCGTCCTCTCGCCGGACGCCCACCACCGTACCGAGCAGTCCATGCGCAAACTCATAAAGAAGTACCGCCGCACCCTGGCCGAGGAACACCATCCGCTGGAGGAGTTCCGCTACGTCCACATGGCCCGGAAGGTGGTCGGGGTCGGGAGCGTGGGCACCCGGGCCTGGATCTTCCTCATGACCGGTGTCGACAGCGGCGACCCTCTGATCCTGCAGGCCAAGGAAGCCCAACCGTCGGTGCTCGAGCGCTTCGTCGGCACCAGTGCCTACGCCAACGAGGGACAACGGGTGGTGGTGGGCCAGCGACTGATGCAGACGGCCAGCGACATCTTCCTCGGCTGGGTGCGGGTGAAGGACATCGACGGCCAGCCCCGCGATTACTACGTCCGCCAACTGCACGATTGGAAGGGATCGGCCCACGTCGACACCCTCACGGTGGAAGGGGCCGTCACCTACGCCCGGATGTGCGGGGCCACCCTGGCCCGGGCTCACGCTCGGTCCGGCGACTGGATCGCCATCGCCTCCTACCTGGGTAAAGGCACCGTGTTCGACAAGGCCATGGCCGATTTTTCAGCGGCCTACGCCGACCAGAACGAGCGCGACTACGAGGCCTTGGTGCGGGCGGCCCGGTCGGGTCGGATCGGGGCGGAAGAAGGCCTGTAGCCCCGGCAACGCCGTGCGGCAGTGCCGGTGTCGGCCGGCGGCGGCCCGCCATAGGATCGCCTCGGGGCGCCAGACAGGTCCGGCCGGTCGAGGAGGTCGCCGATGGTCACCAAAGTCATGTCGGGGGCTCCCCCCGAAGGGTCAACGGCGGAGGCGCCGTTCGAACCGGACCGGGACACCGAACAGCCGGCAACACAGGCCACCGGCGGCTCGGTACCGGAAGGCAGCGCCGCCGCCGCCCTGGCCCCACTGATCCGGATACTGGTGGGCCGGTCACCGGTCCGCTTCGAATTCTGGGACGGGAGCACACTCGGCCCCCCGGACGCGGTCGGCACCCTCCGGGTGCTGTCGGTGAATGCCCTGCGTCGCATCCTGTGGGCCCCGGGCGAGCTCGGGGTGGCCCGGGCCTTCGTGTCGGGAGAGCTGGCCGTGGACGGCGACCTCACCGAGCTGTTGGCCGCTCTGCGCCACGGGTGGCGGCGTGACCTGCGCCCCGTGGGCCTGCAGTCACTTCCCCGCGCCCTCGGCGCCGCCGGCCGGCTGGGTGCCTTCGGCCTACCGCCGTCCCCTCCGTCGGAGGAATGCCGACCGGTGGGCCGACTCCACTCCAAGTCCCGCGATGCCGCCGTCATCAGTCATCATTACGACGTCGGAAACGACTTCTACCGCCTGGTCCTCGGTCCGTCCATGACCTACTCGTGCGCCCGGTTCGTCGACCACCGGGCCACCCTCGAAGAGGCTCAGGCAGCCAAGTACGAGCTCATTTGCCGCAAGCTCGGACTCGATCGCCTCTCGGGAGCACGCCTGCTCGACGTGGGCTGCGGATGGGGGTCGATGGCCATCCACGCCGCCCGCCATCACCAGGCCACCGTCACCGCGGTCACCCTCAGCCGCCAGCAAGCGGATGACGGCCGGCGGCGGGTGGCCGAGGCCGGGCTCTCCGATCGGATCGAGATCCGTTTGCAGGACTATCGGGACCTGGGGGGCGAGCAGTTCGACGCCATCTCGTCCATCGGCATGTTCGAGCACGTCGGCTCCCCGCGCATGGCCGAGTACTTCACCAAGCTGCGACAGCTGTTGATCCCCACCGGACGGCTGTTGAACCATGCCATCTCCAAGCCGGGAGGGTCGTTCCTCGGACGGCGGTCCTTCGTCGGACGCTACGTGTTCCCCGACGGCGAACTGGTCGACGTGGCCGAGGTGGTGCGGGCCATGCAGGCCGCCGGGTTCGAGGTGCGTGACGTCGAATCACTGCGGGAGCACTACGCCCGCACACTGCGCCACTGGGTGGCCAACCTGGAGGCGCAGTGGGATCGGGCGGTGACGTTGGTCGGCCCGCCCCGGGCCAACATCTGGCGTCTGTACATGGCCGCCTCGGCCCTCGGCTTCGAGGACGGCGGCCTCGCCATCCATCAGGTGCTGGGTGTCGTCCCCGACTCCGACGGAGCCAGCGGCATGCCCGCCACCCGCACCGACTGGGGCTGATCCTTCGGGTGTCGAGGGCGGCGGGGCCGACCGGGCTCAGCGGACGGTCAACTCCCGTCGGTAGACACGAGCAGGACCGAGGGCGGCGATGGCGGTGGCCAGGGCGGTAAAGATACCGGCGGCTTCGCCATCGGGTTCGGCCACCACCACCGGAATGCCCGAGTCGCCCCCGGCCCGCAGGGCCGGGACCAGCGGCACCTGGCCCAGCAGAGGCACCCCCAGTTCGCCGGCCAGCTGTTTCCCTCCGCCCGCCCCGAACAGCTCGTAGCGCGTGCCGTCGTCGCCGGTGAACCAGCTCATGTTCTCGATGACCCCCCGCACCGACAGCTTGAGCTTGCGAGCGGCGTAGGCCGACCGCTGGGCCACCTTTTCGGCCGCCGGTTGCGGAGTGGTGACCACGTAGACCTCGGTACGGGTCAGGTACTGGCCCAGCGAAAGGGTCACGTCCCCGGTGCCCGGGGGCATGTCGATGAGCAGGAAGTCCGGCTCGCCCCAGTAGGCGTCCACCAGGAACTGCTCCAGGGCCTTGTGCAGCATGGGACCGCGCCAGATGACCGGGGTGTCGTCGCTGACGAAGTAACCCATCGACAGGCAGCGAACCTGGTTGGCCGAGGGCGGCACCACCAGGTCCCCGATGATCAGCGGATCGTCATGCACCCCGAGCATCCCCGGGACCGAGAACCCGTAGACGTCGGCATCGAGAATGCCGACGTCGTAGCCCATGCGGGCCAGGGTCACAGCCAGATTGACCGTGACCGATGACTTGCCCACGCCGCCCTTACCGGAGGAGATCCCGAGGATGCGGGTCTTCGAGCGGGGTTCCATGAACCGGTTGGGTCGGCCCTCTTCGTGTCCGAGCTGGCCGCCGTGGCCGTGGTCGTGACCGTGGTCTCCGTCGGCGGTGGCCCCGCCGTCCACCGGACCGCCGCGCAGCAGCATGCGCAGGCGGGCGCGCGACTCCTCGTCCATGACGGCGTGGGTGACGGCCACGTCGTCGGCCCCGGCCCACGGGGCCACCGCCTCACCCACCCGGCGGACCAGCTCCTCGATCTGGGGGTAGTGGGCCACCGGCAGGGCCAGCTCCACGGCCACCTTCTTGCGCCTGACCCGGACGGAACCGACCATGCCCAGTTCTCCCAGTGGGAGGCGCAGCACAGGGTCGGCCACCGCGCTCACGGCGCCTGTGACCTGGGACTCGTCTATCGACATGCGGCCTCTCCTCGGCGAATTTCGCCGTCCCCGGTAGACTACGGGACGTGCCGACGGCCCCGGACAGAGCTCTGCCCGCAGCGGACGGGCCCTCCCTTGCCGATATCCGGAGGCACAGCGGCGATCCGACCGGATCGGACAGCACCTTCTCTGCGGCGGTAACCGCCGTCACGGCCGCCTTCGGTGATCCCACCCGACGGGAGATCTACCTCTTCGTACGGGCCAACCCCGGCAGCACGGCCTCCGAAGTGGCGGCCCGTTTCTCCCTCCATCCCAATGTGGCCCGCCACCATCTCGAGCGCCTGGCCACCGGCGGCTACGTCGAAGTGACCATGGAGAGGTCGGCCGGCAACGGAGCGGGCCGACCGTCCAAGCGCTTCCGGGCCGTCGGTAACGATCCCACCCTCGATCTGCTCACCCGCCGCGACGACCTGCTGGTGCTCCTGCTCCAAGAAGCGCTTCAACTGCTCGGACCGGTGGCCGCCGAGGGCATGGCCGAGCGGGTGGGCGAGGAGTACGGCCGCACCCTGGCCGGGCAGATGTCACCCGGGGACAGCCAGCGGTCACTGCGCACGGCCATGCACGCCATCGCCGACACCCTGACCGCCCACGGATTCGCAGCCCACGCCGAGGACCAGGGCGCCACCACCGCGGTGGTGGCGGACAACTGTCCCTTCGGCGATGCCGCCTCGCAGTACCCCGTCCTGTGCGCCGTCGACCGGGGCATGGTCAAGGGGCTGCTGGCCGGCCTGTGCGGCGAGGATGCCAACGGCACCGTCCCGGTGGTGCTGTCTTCTTCACGGGCGCGTGGCGACGACGCCTGTGCCGCCGTGGTCTGAACGGCGAGCCGGGCGGTGGCCCGCCACTACCTCGACCACGCCTCCACCACACCGGTGCGCCCCGAAGCCCGGGCGGCCATCGACGAGTGGATGGCCCATGGCGTGACCGCCGACCCCGGCCGGGTCCACACCGAGGGCCGAATGGTGCGGGCCGCCCTGGAGGACGCCCGCGACCGGGTGGCCCACCTGTTGGGGGTGCGGCCCCGTCAAGTGGTGTTCACCTCGGGAGGGACCGAAGCCGTCAACACCGCGGTGTGGGGGGTGACCCGGGCCGACCCCGGTCCGGTGGCCTGCGCCGGTGTGGAGCATTCATCCGCCCGTGACGCATCGGTCCGCGCCGGCCCCGTGGTCACGGTGGCGGTGGACGGCCACGGTCGGATCGCCACCGAGGCGGTGGCCGATGCCGTGGCCCGCTCGGAGGCCGACCACGGCCGGCCCCCGGCCCTGGTCCACTGCCAGTGGGCCAACCATGAGGTCGGAACCATCCAACCGGTGGCGGCGGTCGTCGAGTACTGCCGCGCCGCCGGCCTGCCTGTCCATGTCGATGCGGTCATGGCCGCCGGGCACCTGCCCGTCGACCTCGACCGGCTCGGCGCCGACCTGGTGTCGGTCTCGGCCCACAAGCTCGGTGGACCGGCCGGCATCGGTGCCCTGATCATCCGCAGCGGGTTGCGGTTCGAGCCGTTCGTGGTGGGGGGCGACCAGGAGAGGGCCCGCCGGGCGGGCATGGAGAACGTGGTGGCGGCCATCGGATTCGGAGCGGCGGCCGAGGCTCTGGCCGCCCCGGGCCGGTTGCAAGACGAGATGCGCACCGCCCGACGGTGGACGGAGGACATGGTCGAGGCGGCCGGGGCGGTGGACCGGGTCACCGTGCTGGGTGACCCGGTGGACCGGGTGCCCCACCTCTTCTGCCTGGCGGTGGGAGGCGTGGAAGCCGAACCGGTACTGGTCGGGCTGGACCAGGCCGGGATCGCCGTCCACTCGGGCTCGTCGTGCTCGTCGGAATCACTCGAGCCCTCCCCGGTTCTCGAGGCCATGGGCGCCGATGCCGAGAGATCGCTGCGGGTGTCGGTGGGGTGGTCGACCACCGGCGCCGACGTCGGAGCCTTCTGTGCGGCCTTCGCCGGCGTGGTGGGTCAGCTGCGGTCGCTACGCCGCTGACCCGGCCGGCGGATATCCAACCGGCCCGCGGACATCCGGCCGGCGAGGGACGCGGATCGAGCCGGTAGGGTCATCGGGTGCGCGCCGTCGTCTGTCGTGAACTGGGGCCCCTCGAAACCCTGGTCATCGAAGACAGCCCGGCGCTGTCGCCGGGCGAGGGTCAGGTGGTGGTGGACGTGCGGGCCGCCGGCGTCAACTTCGTCGACGGGCTCATCTGTCAGGGTCGGTACCAGATCAAGCCGGCCACCCCCTTCATCCCGGGCAGCGAGATCGCCGGCGATGTGGCCGCCGTGGGCGCCGGCGTGTCGGGGATCGAGCCGGGTGACAAGGTGATCGCCTTCACCGGGTTCGGTGGCTTCGCCGAACAGGTGGCGGTGCCGGCACTCTCGCTGGTGCCGATGCCGGCCGCCGTCGACTACGGCCAGGCGGCCACCCTCATCCAGAGCTACTGCACCATGCTGTTCACCCTGACCCGTCGCACCACGCTGGTGGCCGGCGAATGGGTGTTGGTCCTCGGAGCGGGAGGGGGGATCGGGCTGGCCGCGGTCGACGTGGCCCGGGCCCTCGGTGGACGGGTCATCGCCGCCGCCTCCACTCCGGAGAAGCTGGAGGCGGCCCGTGGACTGGGGGCCGAGGCGACCATCGCCTACGAGGAGGAGGACCTGAAGGTCCGGGCCCGGGAGATAGCCGGTGGCGGCGTCGACGTGGTCGTCGACCCGGTGGGTGGTCGCCACAGCGAGGCCGCCCTACGGGCCACCCGACATCTGGGACGGTTCTGCGTGATCGGCTTCGCCTCCGGTCCCATCGCCTCCATTCCCCTCAACCAGATCCTTCTCAACAACCGGACGGCGGTGGGCGTGGACTGGGGCGGTTGGACGTTCAAGGACCCCCTGGGCAACCGGGAGCTCATCGGCCAACTCATGGCCATGGTCGAAGAGGGCCGCCTCCATCCGGTCCGTCCCGACTCCCATCCCCTGGAGGCGGCCGCCTCGGTGATGACCGGACTCATCGAGCGATCCGTCAGCGGCAAAGTGGTGCTGGTCCCCTGACCTTTTCCGGGCCCGAGGTGACGGTGGGATACTGACCCACCGTGGCCGGCAACGGTGGGACAGCCCTGACGACCAAGCTCGGGATCGGAGAGGGTGACACCATCGCCCTGGTCGGCGCACCGGAAGGCCTCCTTGTCGATCTGCCGGCCGGCGTGGTGGTCAAGCGCCAGGCGCGGGGGCGGGCCGATGTGGTGGTGGCTTTCTTCGTGCGCCGGGCCCAGTTGACCCGACGGATCGGTTCCCTCGGTCGGATGGTGTTTCCGGCCGGGGGTCTGTGGATCGCCTGGCCCAAGCGGACCTCGGGGATGGCCACCGACCTCACCGACCACGCCGTCCGCCACGAGGCCCTCCCCCTCGGCCTGGTCGACAACAAGGTGTGCGCCATCGACGGGACATGGACGGGCCTGCGCCTGGTGTGGCGACGCCAGAACCGCGCCCCGGTTCGGCCTTGACCTCCTCGCCGCACGTCTCGACGGAGCCGAGGAGGGGACCGGAATGACTCTGGTCATCACTTTCGGTGCCTACCTGTTGGGCGGGCTCATGGGGTTGGGCGCCCATCGGGCCGGCCCCGGGTTCCGCCGGGGCTGGCCGGTCTATCTCCGTATCCAACTGGTGGCCACCGCCGCCCTGGTCGGATTGTTTTCCGCCTGGCGGTTGACCGGAGCCCGCCAGATCATCGCTCCCATCGTGCTGGCCGCCGTCGGTGCTCTGCTGTTGGGTGTCGCCCATCTGGTACGGGGGGAGCGCAGCAGCGGACTGGCTGAACTGGAGGGGTGGGCGGCCTTCCCCAACGGGACCTTCTGGGTGCTGCCCATCGCCGGGGCCCTGATCGGCCCGACCGGCAGCATGATCTCGGCCCTGGCCAACGCCGTCTACGCCGCCCCCAACGCCCTGTGCATCCACCTCATGCGGCGTGACGCCCCCATCCCCCAACGGCGGTCCACCACCTGGACCGACCAGTCGATGCTCCTGGCCGTGATCCTCGGACTCTCCCTTCACCTGGTGGGACCGGCCCCCCAGGGCTCGGAATGGATCCTGCGGGTGGCCGGACCGCTGCTGGCCTTCGTCGGCGCCGCCCTCTACACCGGCTCGGTGCTCCATCCCCACAACGCCTCGGTGGAGCGGACGGCGTCCGAGTACCAGCGGTGGGCCCTCCTGACCGCGGTGCGCATCGTCTACCTGGCGGTCATCGCCGTGGTGACCTCGTCGACGGCGGTGGCGGTCATCGCCGTCCTGTCGGCATTCGGTCCGCCCGCCTTCAACCCACCCCAGCAGGCTGTGCTCTACGGCTACCGGTCGGGCGTGGTCATGGTGGCCGTGCGCTGGAGTTGGATCTTCCTGCCCGTGGGACTGGTGCTGGCCGTCCTCATCCGCTAGCCGGGAGCCCGCCGCCGTGGCGCCGTTCCCTACGCTCTCCGGGAGACGGCTAGCCGGTGCGGACCACCGTCTCGAAGTGTTCGACCACCGGCGGGGGGTCGTAGAAGTGGTGGAGCAACCGGCGCCACTCCCCGAACGATTCCGAACCCCGGAACCCCTCGGTGTGATCCTCCAGTCGCTCCCACTCCACGAGCAGCAGGTAGCGGCCGGGTGTCTCCAAGCAGCGTTCGAGCCGGACCGAGCGACACCCGGCGGAAGCGGCGATGAGAGGGCGGGCTTCGGCGAAGGCCGCTTCGTACCTCTCCCGCTCACCGGGGTCGATGTCGAGGACAACGTGCTCAAGGATCATTGGTGCGAGACTACCCGGCTCCGTCGATCGTCCCGTTGCCACCCTGCGGGTGGCAACGGCCCAGCGCGGCCAGTCGGTGACGTCGTAGTCTCCCCCCATGCACATCGTCATACTCGGCGCCGGCTTCGGCGGACTCGAACTGGCAACCCGGTTGGCCGAGGAGCTCGACAGCGAAATCGAAATCGACCTCATCGACAAGAACGCCGGTTTCGTCTTCGGCTTCTCCAAGTTGGACGTCATGTTCGGAAAGGCAACGGCGGAAAGTGTCTTTCATCCCTACAGCTCGATCGAAAAACCGGGGATTCGGTTCACCCAGACGACGATCCGGTCGATCAATCCCGAGGAGAAGTCGGTGGTCACCGACGCCGGTTCCTTCGACGCCGACATCCTGGTCGTAGCGCTCGGGGCCGACCTCGACCCCTCGGCCACACCCGGGTTGCTCGAAGTCGGGCACGAGTTCTACACGGTGCCCGGGGCCTTCGCCCTTCGGGACGTCCTCGACTCGTTCGAGGGTGGCAACGTGATCGTCGGCGTGACCTCGGCTCCGTTCAAGTGTCCCCCGGCCCCCAGCGAGACGGCACTCCTCATGCACGAGTTCTTGACGGCCAAGGGTTGCCGGGCCGCATCCACCATCGCGCTGGTCATGCCGTTGGGCGCTCCCATTCCGCCGTCCCCCGACGCCTCCACGGCACTGCTGGCCGCCTTCGAGGAGCGCGGGATCGACTGGCATCCGGAGCGGCTGATCACCGGGCTCGACAGGGAGAGGAAGGTGGCCCTCCTCAGTGACGGAGCCGAAATGTCATTCGATCTGTTCCTCGGTGTGCCCGTGCACAGGGCACCGGCGGTGGTTCTGGAGTCGCCGTTGGCCGTGGACGGCTGGATCCCCGTAGACCCATCGACGCTGAAGACCGGGTTTTCGGACGTGTACGCCGTCGGCGACGTGACCAGCGTCGGAACACCCAAAGCCGGCGTGTTCGCCGAAGGGCAGGCGACGGTGGTGGCCGATCAGATCATCGCTCAGGTAGGCGCCGGGTCCGCAGCAGGAGCCTACGACGGCAAGGGGAAGTGCTATCTCGAGTTTGGTGAGGGCATGGTGGCCACCGTCGAGGTCACCTTCCTCAGCGGGGCCGCACCGGTGGGCGCCATGAGCGGTCCTTCCCGTGAGCTGGCCGCATCCAAGACCGCCTTCGGATCGGATCGGATCCGGCGGTGGTTCGATCGTCCGTGAGGCTGAGCGACGACGCCGCACGAACCACCGATCAGTGGAATCCGGGTTACTTCAGCCCGGACCACCTTCAGCCCGGACCCCTTCGCCCGGACCACCTTCAGCCCGAACCACCTTCAGCCCCGGACCACTCGCCACGACGACACGGTGATCCAGGATCAGTTCCCGCCACGTCGTTAAGTCGTGTCCGTCATGTCGGCGGCTGGCCCGCAGGTACTCGGTGCCGATCTCTGACACCGCAATGGACGAGCCCACCCCGGGGGCGTGTTGGCGCTCGACATACCCCCGGGCATTGGCCTCTTCCCACACCGGGAGACGCGGGCACGACGTGCGCCAAGCATCGAGGACCTCGGCGTAGGGGCGCGGGCGGTGCCCAGCCACTCGAGTAGGTCGAGGATCAGATTGTCGACGGTGTCGCTCATGGAGCTCCCCCGACAATGATTGCATGGGGCAGATGACCGCCGTGGGCATCGGATCGAGGGCGGGGAGCCGGCGTCCTGATCGGGTCAGCGCCGCTGGTCGACCGATCGGGCCAGCCCCTCGAGGACGGTGACGGTCGTGCTCCACCCCATGCAGGCGTCGGTGACGCTCTGACCGAAGATCAATCGGGAAGGATCGGACGCACAGGGCTCCTGGCGTCCGGCCCGTAGGAAGCTCTCGAGCATGACGCCGACGAGGCCCGGCTCGCCGTGGGCCACCCGGTCGCCGATGTCGGCCGCCACCCGGGGTTGGAGGCGATGGTCGCGCCCACTGTTGCCGTGGCTGGCGTCGACCATCAGCTGGGGAGCGAGCCCGGCCTCCCGGAGACGCCTGACGGCGTCGGCCACCCCGGCCCGGTCGGCGTTGGTCCCGGCCGCGCTGCCCCGCAGCACGACATGGGCGTCGGGGTTCCCCTCGGACACGGCGGCGGCGGCACGGCCGTCGGGGTCGATGCCCACCAGAACCTGGGGTCGGGCCGAGGCCACCACCGCGTCCACCGCCACCTGGACGTCGCCGGCGGTCGAGTTCTTGAAGCCGATGGGTAGGGCCAGGCCGCTGGCCAGCTGCCGGTGGACCTGGCTTTCGGCGGTACGGGCCCCGATACATCCCCAGCTCACCGCGTCGGCCAAGTAGTGGGCCGTCATCGGATCGACGAACTCGCAGCCCAGCGGTAGGCCGAGGGCGAGGATCTCGATCAGGAGGGCCCGCGTCGCCAGGAGCCGTCGCCCACCCGGAAGCTGTCGTCCATCCCCGGATCGGCGACCAGGCCCTTCCAACCGACCGATGTCCGTGGCTTCTCGAAGTAGACGCGCATGACCACCACCAGTTGGTCGGCCAGACCGATCGGCCACGCCGGCCAACCGCTCGGCATAGGTGAGGGCGGCCGCCCGGTCGTGGATCGAGCACGGTCCGACCACCACCAGCAAGCGGTCGTCCTCGGCCCGCATGATCGCGGCCGCCCTCCGGCGCCCGCCCAGCACGGTGTCGCGGTGGGCCGGGGAGAGGGGCAGCGCGTCGGCCAGCCGGGCCGGCGAGTCCAGCAGGTGCGCCTCGCCCATGCGCCAGTCGGCGGTCAACTCGTCGGGGATGATCATCGGGATTCCTTCCTGGGGGCCAGGTCCCGAAGACGACCGGCCCGCCACGTCGTGGCAAACAAAAAGGCAGAGGCCTGAAGCCTCTGCCTGGAGCCGGTCCTGAAATGCGCGCTCAGTGCGTGGTTACGCTCCGAAGGCCACCCAGGGCCGGCTCGTCAAACCACCAATAGGAACGCATGGTGACACAGTACCAGCCGGCAGGAATGCCGACCATCAGCCAGCCACCGAGGCGGGGACAGCCAGGCCCGCCTGTTGGAAGGCGTTGCGGATCTCGGGCGCCGCTTGGTGCACGAGTGTGGCCGGGGGTCCGTCGGCCAGGAAGTGGCGGTACTGGGCCACGGCGCCGGCGGCATTGTCGTCGTACTGGAGTTGGACGGTACCCAGGTAGAGGCGTACGGCGTAGTCGCCGGGGCTCAACGTACGGCCCGGTCCAGTTTGGCCAACCCGTTGTCGATGACGCTGCGGTCGTCGCTCTGTTGCCCGGTTTCGAACTCGAGCCACCCCAGTTGGGCCAGGGCCACCTCGTTGTCGGGCTGGGCGTGAGGACCGACTGGTACAACTGGGCGGCCTGGTCCAGCTTCCCCTCGTTCTGGGAGGTGGCCGCCTGGGTCAGCGTCTCCTCCACCTGCTGGGACTGGTTGAGGTTGATACCGCCGGTGGCGGTCTGTCCGGGCAGACGGTTGGTGGCGAAGAGGGAGACGGCCAGTATGAGGGCGGCCCCGAAGGCGGTGACGGCGCCGCCCAGGAGCCAGCGGCGACGGCCGCCGCCGGATCGTGACTGGCCCCGCTCGACCCGGGAGTCGGACCGCTCCGTCGAGCTGACCCCCGTGGCCACGGGGGGATCGACCACCGCCACTCCCCCACCCGAGGGGAGGGGGTCAACGGTCGGTGCGGCCACAACGTCGAGGGCGGCCAGACGGGCCATGTCGCGCCGGCGCAAGGCCAGATAATCCTTGTCGGAGAGATCGCCGGCCAGGTATTCGGCGTCGGCGTCGGCCAGCGACCGGTCGAGAAACCGTCGGCGGTCGGCCGCCGTCTGGCCGTCCATCGGGGTTCGGTTGACGGCCACCTCGGGATCCGGGCCCACCGTCCGTCGACGGACCATGACCACGGTCAATCCGACCACCGCCGCCAGCCCGCCCAGCACGGGGAGGAGCCAGACCAGGAGGGTGACGCCGTGGTCGGGCGGGTCGAGCACGATCGAACCGCCGTACCGGGAGACCAGGTAACTCTCGATCTGCTGGTCGGTCTGGCCGGCGGCCACCATCCGGGTCACGGTGGCCCGCACCGTCACCGCCGTCGGCGCGCTCGACTGCGCCACCGACAAGTCCTCGCAGGACGGGCAACGGAGATCCGATTCGATGGCCGAGGCCCGCTGCTGCGGGGTCGGTGCCGAACCGGACAGGACCCCGCTGCCGAAGATGAGGGCCGCGACCAGGACCAAACCGAAGGCGGTCCACAGGGGAAAAGCCCTCGACCGCCGAGGCTCCGGCACGGCCGTCACGCGTGATCGGCCCGGGCCCGGGCGATGACCTGATCCAGATCGGCCGCCGTCACCGGGGCGATGATGTAGGCCGCCACCCGGCCGTCGGGAGCGATCACGAACGTCGAGGGGAGCTCGCGCACCCCGTAGGCCAGCGCGATGGCCCCGCCGTTGTCGGCCATGGTCGGCCAGGTGGCACCCAGTTGGGACTGGGACGCCCGGGCATCGCTCACGCTGTCACTGAACACCACGCTGAGCAGGCCGGCATCGCCCCGGCTCTGGTGGTCGAAGGCGAACTTGACCAGCTCCGGCCCCTCGCTCTGGCACTGGGTGCACCAGCTGGCGAAGAAGCTCACCACCATGAACCGCCCGGGCCGGCGGGGCAATGTGTAACGGGCTCCGTTCAGGGTGGCTCCGGTTATGAGCGGGGCCAGGCGGCCCACCACCGGATTCTGCACCTCGTCCACCGCCGCCGGTGGTCGGGTGGCCAGCACGGCGATCAGTCCGGCCGCCACCACCAGCACGCCGATGGCCACCCAGCGAGCGGTATGGCTGCCGATGGGGGGCGGGTGGTCGACCGATGGGGGCCGCCCGTCGGTTTCCGACCGCTCAGGCGACTGTCGGGCGGACGACGTCTCGATGGTCATCCGGGCTCCCCGGCGGTGACCGGGAGCCGACGGGGCTCCGGCCCTGACGGTGGGGCCGGGTCCCCCGCCGGTCCGCCGTCCTCGGGCGACCGGGGCGTGGTGGCCCGGACCACGGGGGTGGACACCGGATCGGTGGGCCGACGCCGGCGGCCGGGGATGGCCGACAGTACCGAACCCAGCCCGATGAGGCCGGCCCCGACCCACAGCCACATGACCAGGGGTTGCTCGACGGCACCGAAGCTCCACACCCCTCCGCGGGCCGGGATCGAGTCGATGGTGAGGTAGAGATCGTCCCGCCAGCTCGAGTCGATGGCCGGTGTGCCCACGGTTGCCGTTCCCGCCCCGAACTGGCTGACGGCCGGGGTGAACAGACCGTGGTCGACCCGGAGAACGGCCTGGTAGGCCGACCGCGAGGGGGAGGACACCGTACGGGTGTCGACGAAGGTGATCCGGTGTCCGGCGAAGGTGGTCGACTGGCCCTTGGCCAGGTGGATCTCGGTGCGGTGCAGGTACGAGGTGGCAGCGGCCAGGCCGATGGCCACCACCACCACACCGATGTGCACCACCATGCCGCCGTTGGCCCGCCCCACCAACCCCCGCCAGCCGGCCAGCCCGGCCCGGGCCGGAGAGGCGCCGTGGGTGCGGGCGCCCCGGTAGGCCCCGCGCACCGAGAGGACGAGAGCCCGACCGGCCGACGCCGCCGCGAAGGCACCGAGGCCGAAGGCCAGCAGTGGTTCGACCCCCCGCACACCAGCCAGCACGCACACCACCACCACCGCCACCCCGATGGCGGCGGGAATGGCCAGGCGGCCGCGCATCACCTCCACAGTGGTTTTGCGCCAGGGCAGGGCCGGTGCCACCGCCATCAGGAAGAGGAGGGCCAGGCCGACCGGGACGAAGAACCGGTTGAAGTAGGGCGCACCCACCCCGATCTGGGTGCCGTGGTCGAGCGCCTCATAGAACAGGGGGAAGACGGTGCCCAACAGGACGATGAAAGCGAAGCCCACGAACAGCAGGTTGTTGACCAGGAAGGCACCTTCGCGGCTGACCGGGGAATCGATGCCGCCGGCCGAGTGGAGTCGATCGCCGCGCCAGGCGATGAGGCCCACCCCGGTGACCAGCACCACACCGAAGAAGCCCAGTAGCAAGGGACCGATGGTCGAGTTGGAGAAGGAATGCACCGACTGGGTCACCCCGGAACGGGTGAGGAAGGTACCGAGGATGGTGAGGCTGAAGGCGGCCACCACCAATGACAGGTTCCATATCCGCAGCAGACCCCGCCGCTGCTGCACCATCACCGAGTGCAGGTAGGCGGTACCCACCAGCCAGGGCAGAAGCGCGGCGTTCTCGACCGGATCCCATCCCCAGAAACCGCCCCATCCCAGTACCTGGTACGACCACCAGGCCCCGAGCAGGATCCCCATGCTCAAGAAGGCCCAGGCGAACAACGTCCACCGCCGGGTCTCACCCTGCCAGTCCTCGTCCAACCGGCCGGTGATGAGGGAGGCGACGGCGAAGGCGAAGGGCAGGGTGAATCCCACCAGCCCCAGATAGAGCATGGGTGGGTGCACCAACACCAAAGGGTTGTTCTGCAGAAGTGAGTTGGGACCCGGACCGTTGGTGGGCACCGACCCGGCCACGTGGGCGAAGGGATCCGACGGGCCCAGCATGAGACCGAAGAAGAAAGCGGCCACCGCGTAGACGACCAGGGTGGCCCAGGCCACCAGGTCCTCACCGGCCCGGCGGCGGAAACGCCACACCATGGCCGTGGCGTACCCCCCGAGTACCACTCCCCACAGGAGTATCGATCCGGCCAACGCCGACCACAGGCCGGTGATCGAGTAGAGCACCGGTGTCTGGCGGCTGTTGTTTTCGGCCACGTAGGCCAGGGAGAAGTCGTGGGTCACCAGAGCGTGCTCCATGGCCACCACGGCGACGACCCCGCCGAGGAGGATGACCGGGGCGTAGAAGAGGCCGGCCCGCTTGGTCGACGACCGCCCACGGGACAGACCGGTGGCCAGGACCACGATGCCGGTTACGGCGGCGGCGAAGCCGAGGAGAACGCCGGTGTGTCCGAACGCTCCGTTCACCGGACTGGGAGAGAAGTGACCGGGCGGGCACCCACTCCGGCGCTCATCGCCTGGTCCCGTTCGAAGCCGTAACCCGGCCGGGATGGGCGGCGATGTACGAGGCCGAATGCTTGACCAGGATCTGATCGGACACGAAAGTTCCGGCGCTGAAGTGTCCGACGGCGATTACCGGAATGCCGGACTGGAAGAGCTGGGGCGGGCTCCCCGTGTTGTCCACCTGTACCCGGGTGGCACCCGAGGTGACGACGAAGTCGACCCCGTTGGTGGTGGCCTGGACGGACCCGGGCACCACCAGCCCTTCGAGGTTGAAGGTCTTGCCCCCCAGTGTGGCCTCCTGGGCGACGGCCTGATCGGCCGGTAGATAGAAGTTCAACGCCGAACCGAGTCCCTTGACCACCAAGAAGACCAGGGCACCGACCAGGACGGCGCCGACCACCACGTAGCGCAACCGGTAATTGGTGCGGGTGGGCGGAACGACCGGCACCGGTGGCGGGCCCAGAGCACGGCTCCCGGCATCGGCATCAGCCGGTGGGCGGGGCGGTGCCGTGGTCACGACGGTCCCCTTCGGACATCGGGATCTGCCCCCGGCGACTCCCCGTCGCCGTGGGGGGCGTCGATGAGGCGGGCCACGGCGCCATTGAGTCGGCGTCGTCGGACCAGAAGGGCAATGGCGTAGAGGAACAGGATGGCCAGCACGATGGAGTAGCCGGCCTGCACGTAACCCATCAGGCTCCTCCGGGGAGGGCGTCGGCCCGTCCTTCGGCCTGGCGCTCACGCAGGGCCATGTCCAGCTCGCCGCTGCCCAACCAGTCCTCCAGCACGCCGATCCGGTAACGGACCAGGAGCAGCCAGACGAAGACCAGGGTGAGGGCGATGAAACTGAGCAGCAGGGTCCAGGCCATCGAGCCGTGGATGGTGGGGGAGAGATTGGGATTGAGCACGGTGGCCCCCTGGTGGAGGGTGTTCCACCACAGCACCGAGAAGTGGACGATGGGAACGTCGATCGAGGCGAACAGGGCCACGAAGGCGCTGCGCTTGGCCCGCACCTCCGGTTCGGCCGGGAGGTGGCGGAGGGCCATGTAACCGAGGAAGAGAACCAGCAACACCGCGGTGCTGGTCAAGCGGGCGTCCCAGGCCCAGTACACCCCCCAGGTGGGCTTGCCCCAGATCGAACCGGAGATCAGCGTACAGATGTTGAATACCACCCCCACCTCGACCGAGGCGGCGGCCAGCCGGTCCCAGAACAACGAACGGGTGCGGGGCCACAGGTAGAGCAGACTGGCCAGGGCGGCCAGGCCGAAGGCCAGATAGAGGGCGACCCAGGCCACGCCGGGGTGGATGTAGACCAGTCGCACCAGGTTGCCCTGGACCTGGTCGGGCGGCGTCACCCACAGTCCGAGCCACACGGTCAGGATGACGCCCACCACGGCGGCCACGCCGATGATCCGTACCGTCCATCGGGCCCGGTTGGACAACACGGGCGGCGCCCGTCGTTCGAGGGGAGCGGGCCGGTCGAGGATCGAGTTGCTCATGCCGTCTCGTTAATGGGGCCGTAGACCACCACGCCCACAGCCAGGTACACGGCGTCGAAGACGACCAGCAGACGGAGCCACGGGGTGGCGTCCGAGACCGTGCCGCCGGTGAGGGCGGCCTGCCAGATACGGGTGCCGGCCAGCAGCACCGGAGCGGCGATGGGCAGCCACAGGAAGGGCAGCAGGGTCTCCCGCACCCGCAGTCCGGCCGACAGGGCGCCATACAACGTGCCGGTGGAAGCCAGTCCGATGGCCCCGAGGAGGCCGGACACGACGATCAGCCACGGCGCGTCGATCCGGGCGCCGTAGAGAACCACGACACCCAAGCCGAGCACCACCTCCAGCACCACCAGCTCGGCCGCCACCGCCGCCGCCTTGCCCAAGAAGAGACCGGCCGGGTCGATCCCCGACAGTCGCAGTCCGTCGCGGGCCCCGTCGCCCGACTCGACGGCCACACTGCGCTGGATGGCCAACACGGTGCAGAAGAGCACGGCCACCCAGAAGAGTCCGGGGGCGCCCTTGGCCATCACCGTTCGGTCGGGACCGAGAGCGAAGGCGAACAAGACGAGGGCCACGATCCCGAACGGTGCCACCTGCGAGACGGCGACGCGGGAGCGCGCTTCGATGCGGAGGTCCTTGCCGGCCACCAGGACCGAGTCACGCCACATGGGCCACCGATCCCTTGGGCTCCGGGCCGTGGGCGACCCGGAGGGCCGGCGCCGTCGGCGGGGGGCCGGGGGGTTCGCCGGGGGATGCACTGCTCCCCTCGGGATCGGACCGGGTGGTCTCCCCGTCCGGCGCCGGGCCGATCGGCCGTTCGGACGTTACCCGGCCACCCACGACGGTGACCGCCCGCGAGGCCAGCGACTGGCTGAACTCGGGCTCGTGGGAGGCGATGATCACAGTGGTCCCTCCGGCGGTGGCCTCGGTGATCAGTTCGTTGAGGGTGACCCGGGCGGCCGCGTCCAGGCCGGCGTGGGGCTCGTCGAGCAACCAGAGCTCGGGCCAGCGGGCCACCAGGATGGCCAGCGCCACCCGCCGGCGCTGACCGGCCGAAAGTTTGGCTGCCGGCGTCCGCAACAGACGGCCGGTGAGCCCCACCCGATCGCAGGCCGGACCGATGCGGGCCACATCGGCTCCCGACGCCCGCACGGCGAACCGGACGTTCTGGGCCACACTCAGGTCGTCGTAGAGATGGGAGCTGTGGGACAGCAGGCCGATCCTCCTCCGGACCAGGTTGCGGTGACGGACCGGGTCGAGTCCGAGGATGGCAACGTGGCCCGAGGTGAGGGGAACCAGCCCGGCACAGACCCGGAGCACACTGGTCTTGCCGGCCCCGTTGGGCCCTTCCACCAGGACCGTCTCACCCGATTCCACCTCGAGGTCCACACCGGCCAGAAGGGGGAACAGCCCCGACAACGCGATGGCGTCACGAAGGAAAACTGCCAGAGTGGAGGGGGCTCGGGAGGCCATAACCGTCCCTGCATGCTATGGGGGACGCCGTTCAGGGGCCAGGCGGGGGCGGGGAGAGCCCGGGACTGATCACGGCCGGGCCGGGCCGGGCCGGGCCTAACTGGTAGTCAAGCGGGTCAGATGCAGATCACGGAGCCAATCGGCGATGAGGCCGGAGAGGGTGCCTACGTGTCCGGTGAGCAGGAAGAGGCCGAAGACGATGATCACCGCCCCGGCCACCAGGTCGACCACGAAGAGGCGGCTGCGCACCCGGGCCAGCACGTCGCACACCCGACCGAAGGCCAGTCCACTGAGGAGGAACGGCACGCCCAGCCCGAGGGAGTAGGCCAGCAAGAGGGCGATCCCTCCGGTGGTCGATCCACTGGTTCCGGCGGCCAGGGCCAACACGCTCCCGAGCACCGGCCCGATGCACGGCGTCCAGGCGAAGGCGAAGGCCATCCCCATCAGGGGCGGCGCCCACGATCCGAGCATCGACGGGCGCACGGTGAAACGGCGCTCGCCGACCAGGGCGGCAGGAAGGGTGACTCCGGCGGCCATGGCCACCAGCACCACCCCGAAGACCACGATCAGGACGCCCGAGACGGTCTCCAGAGCCGCGCTGATGGGTAAGGAAGAGCCGTCCGACGGCCGAGGCCGACGCCCCGAGGATGGTGAAGACCCCGGTAAAGCCGGCGATGAAGAGGAGGATCCCGTAGAGGAGGTGGCTCCTCTGTCGGCGAAGCTGCGCAACGGTGGGCGGCGCGGTGGGCGGCGCGGTGACCACGGTCGAGCCCTCCACCGCGGGGGTGACCGCCGGGGCGCCGGCCGGGGCGGGGGGCGACGCCGGCCTTCCGTCCAGCGCGCCGAGCTCGGTGGCCGACAGACCGGACACCATCGACAGATAGGCGGGTACCAGGGGGAGGACGCACGGCGACAGGAAAGAGAGCATGCCGGCGCCGAAGGCCACCAGCAGACCGAGGGGATCGGCGTGAATCGTGGCCAACCCGTCCATCGGCAGCCTCTAGATGAGCCGGCTCTTCACCAGCGCCAGATCGGCCTCCACCATCATCTGCACCAGATTGGCGAAGTCGACGTCGCGGCTCCACCCCAGCGTGGTGTGGGCCTTCGACGGATCGCCCACCAGCAGGTCCACCTCGGCCGGACGCAGGTAGCGCTCATCGATGACCACATGCTCCTCCCAATCGAGGTCGACGGCGGCGAAGGACAACTCGACCAGCTCCTTGACCGAGTGGGTCTGCCCTGTGGCCACCACGAAGTCGTCAGGGTGGTCCTGCTGGAGCATCATCCACATGGCCCGCACGTAGTCGGCCGCGTAGCCCCAGTCCCGTTGGGCGTCCAGGTTGCCCAGGGCCAACTTCTCGTCGATGCCGGCCTTGATCCGAGCCACGCCGTGGGTCACCTTGCGGGTCACGAACTCCAGCCCACGGCGGGGCGACTCGTGGTTGAACAGGATGCCCGACGAGGCGTGGAGCCCGTAGCTCTCGCGGTAGTTGACGGTGATCCAGTGTCCGTAGACCTTGGCCACCCCGTAGGGACTGCGCGGGTAGAAGGGCGTCGACTCCTTCTGAGGGACCTCGAGGACCTTTCCGAACATCTCCGACGAGCTGGCCTGATAGAAGCGGATCTCCGGGTCGACGATGCGAATGGCGTCGAGCATCCGGGTCACACCGAGGGCCGTGGTCTCGCCGGTCAGCACCGGTTGGCTCCATGAGGTCTGCACGAAGGACTGGGCGGCCAGGTTGTACACCTCGGTGGGGTGGCTGTCGCGCAGGATGTTGATCATCGAGACCTCGTCGAGCAGGTCGCCGGCCACCAGGTTGATGCGATCCTGGATGTGGGCGATGCGTTCGAAATTGAGCGTGCTCGAGCGGCGGACCATGCCGCAGACCTCGTAGCCCTGGTCGAGGAGGAACTCCGCCAGGTAGGAACCGTCCTGACCGGTGATGCCGGTGATCAGTGCTCGCTTCGTCATCGGGTCGGCTCCTCGGTTCCCTGAGTCCCAGTATGGTCGGCGTCGCTCTGCCACGACGGCGGTCGCTTCTCGGTGAAGGCGGCGATCCCTTCCGCCGCCTCGGCGGTCTGGCTGGTCACCGTGAGCATGGCGTGCAAATAAGGCAGAGCCTCGGTGGCCGCCGAATCCAACACAGAGTAGAACGATTCGCGGCCCATCCTCATCACACCCGGCGGTTTGGAAGCCAGGACGGCGGCGATGGCCGCCACTTCGGCATCGAGTTGGTCGGGAGGGACCACCCGGTTGACGAACCCGATCCGCTCGGCCTCCTCGGCTCCCACCACACGACTGGTCAGCATGAGCTCGAGGGCCTTTTTGGGGGGCATCGAACGCAGCATGGGCACGGTCACCATGTAGGGCCAGAGTCCCACGTTGAGCTCGGGCGCACCGAAGCGGGCCCGATCCGAGGCGATCAGCATGTCGCAGGCCAGGGCCAGCCCGAATCCCCCGGCCATGGCCCATCCCTGGACCCGGGCCACGGTGGGCTTGCCCAGATGCCACATTTCCTCGAACAGGTCGGCCAGCCAACCCCGGGCCCGATGATGCTCGGCGAAGGGGTCGTCGTGGCCGGCGTCGGCGCCCACCATCCCCGACAGGTCGGCGCCGGCACAGAAGGCCTGATCGCCGCTTCCGGCCAGAACCACCACCCGCACAGTGGGGTCGGTCTTGGCCCGGGCCAGATGGTGGCGCAATCCGGCGATGACCTCCCAGGTCATGGCGTTACGCCGCTCCGGGCGGTTGATAGTCAGGGTGAGGGTGGCACCGCTCCGGTGGGCCAAAAGGTCGTCGTCGGATCCGGTAGCGGAGGGCGCCGTGTCGTGGCGGTCTGCAGGCACCCGGCGACGCTATCCCGCCCACGCCGGCTCCCGCCCGGCGCGGCGGGCAGACGGAACAGCCGGACACGCCCATTACGGTGGCGCCATTCCTACCGCCGCCTTCCTCTCCTTCCGCCTCGGAGGCACCGACGGGGTGGCCATCGAAGCGGCCAAATGGCAGCGGGCCCTGGCCACGCTGGGCTTCACCACCACGACCGTGGCCGGTTCCGGACCGGTCGACCGGCTCCTCCCCGGGCTCGACATCGGCGCCTCCGAGCCACCCGGGCGGGCCCAGCTTGACGCCGCCCTGGCCGATGCCGACCTGGTGGTGGTGGAGAACCTGTGCTCGCTGCCGCTCAATCCGGCCGCCCGCGACCGGGTGGCCGACGTCCTGTCCGGACGTCCAGCCGTCCTCCGACACCACGACCTGCCGTGGCAGCGCCCCCAGTTCGCCGGCTCCCCCGGTCACGCCGTCCCCGACGATCCCCGGTGGCGTCACGTGACCATCAACGAACTGAGCAGGCACCAGCTGGCCGACCGGGGCATCGTGGCCACCACTGTGTACAACGCCTTCGACATCGACGGTGCCGACGGAGCGCCCGGGTCGACCGACGTCGATGGGACCGATCAACGGCGCGTCGCCGTGCGCCAGGGGCTGGGCCTGGGCCAGACCGACCGGCTGGTCCTACAGCCGACCCGGGCCATACCCCGCAAGAACGTGGGCGCCGGCCTGCAGGTGGCGGCCGACCTCGGGGCCACCTACTGGTTGCTCGGAGCGGCCGAGGACGGCTACGACGCCGAGCTCGAGGCGCTGGTGGCCTCGGCTGACTGCCCGGTCCGTCGGGGGGACCCCCGGCAGTTCCCCGGTATCAGCGTCGTCGACGCCTACCGGGCCTGTGACGTCGTCACTCTGCCCTCGACATGGGAGGGTTTCGGTAACCCGGCCGTCGAATCGGCCGTCCACCGGCGCCCCTTGGCCGTGGGCCCCTATCCGGTGGCCGGCGAACTGGCCGCCTTCGGTTTCGACTGGTTCGGGCTCACCGACATGAAACGCCTCGACGCCTGGTTGGTCCGTCCCGACCGGGCACTTCTGGACCGCAATTTCGCTGTGGCCGCCACCCACTTCTCGACCGGCCGTCTACCCGACACCATCGCTCGGATCCTCCCGCCTCTCTGATCGCCCCCCATCCGACCCCGATACCATGACCGCCATGAGCGGCACCGTCTCCACGGACCCGTCCATGTCCGACGAGGCGGACCCACCGCCGGTGGCCACGGCCACCCGGCGTCTGACCGCCGATGCCCGACGACGTCAACTCTTCGAGGTCGCACTTTCGCTCTTCTCCGAGCACGGCTACGCGGCCACCACCATGGACGACATCGCCGAGGCAGCCGGAGTGACCAAGCCGTTGGTCTACCAACACTTCGATTCCAAACGTGCCCTCTACCTCGAGCTCATGGATGTCTTCTCCCGCAAGCTGGTGGCCGAAATCGTGGCGGCCACGGCCACCGCGGCGGGGCCCCGTCAACAGGTCGAGAGAGGGTTCGCCGCCTACTTCGAGCTCATGTTCGCCGACGAGCGCGCCTTTCGCCTCCTCTACGGACGGGACGCCCCCGACGATCGGGAGCTCGGTGCCGCCCTCCGCCTGGTGGAGGAGACCATCGCCAACGCCATCGATCCGCTCATTGACGCCGGGCTCGAACCCGAGCACCGTCTGCTGCTGGCCCACGCCGTCGTGGGCATGGCCGAAGGGGCCAGCCGCCACTGGCTCGACGCCCGTCGGGACCCGCCGGCCGAGGTAACGCCGGAGGCGGATGCCGACGGCCGCCAACCAACCGATGAACGCCGGCGCGACGAGGCGGCCGAACTGGCCATGCGGTTGGCCGACTTCGCCTGGGCCGGGCTGCGCCAGGTCCATCGGACCTGACCGTCGGCCAACCCAGCCTTCGACCGGAACGATGACCCCCGACGTAGGCTCTCCGGCCATGGTGCAGGGGGCCGACCACGGGTTGTCGCCGAACGACAGCGACGGCTCGTCGCCCAACCACAGCGACGGCTTGTCGCCCAACGACCGGGAAGCGATCCACTGCGCCGAGCGACTGGTCGAGGCCATGGCCAACCTCCGGCACATCCTGGAGAAGCGGGAGGAGGTGCTGCGAACGGCCATGGATCAGCGGGTGCCGACCGAATTCTCGGTCGCCCTCAAACAGGCCCGGATCACCGAGAACCGGGACGTCCTCAACGAGGCCCTGTTCGCATTGGAGCAGTGTCGACGGGCCTCGCGGGTGGCATCGTTCCGCTCGGCTCTCGACCACGGGATCACCATCAGTGAGTTGAGCCGGATCTGGGGATTCTCGCGGCAGATGGCCTCTCGCTACGCCAAAGAGGCCCGTGAGGACTGACCCGCAACGCCTGGTGCCCGCAACCCAGGTTGCGCTACGATGGTATACAGGTTCAGTCGCCGTGCCCGTCGAGGAAGGTTCCGCCGCCAGACTCCGGGCACGGCGACTGAAACCCTTTTGTGGGGCCCGGGCGGACCAGGGTCCCTGCTGGTGGCTAGGGCTGCCACCACCGGTGCCTGGGCCCCCCGGGGCGCACCGGCCGGCTGTCTTCTTTGCTGGGCAACCAGCGGGTGATGGCCCACACCACCGTGGGTAAGGCCAGGACCACCAGCAGGATGACCACGATCACGCCGCCCACCTCCGCCACCGGTGGGTACGGCACCCGGCCGTCGACCCGTACTCGGCGCTAGGAATGAAGGGAGCCACGGCGCCAATGTAGTGGCGGCGGCCGACAACCACTCAGCTCGGGGTGCGCTCCTCGAATCCCCAGGGCGCTGCGCTGTCGCGGAGCAGGTCGAGGAAGGGTTCCGGAGGGAGAGCCTCGGGCCCGAGCAGTCCCACGCCCGACCAGGCTCCGGTGGCCACCAACTCGAGAGCCAGAACGGGATTGATGGCCGTTTGCCACACGACGGCCTGCGAGCCGTATTCGGCCATGCACCAGTCGTTGTCGGCCACGTGGTACAGGTACACCTCGCGCCGCTCCCCGTCAGGGCCGGTGCCGGTCACCCAGGTGCCGGCACAGGTGACGCCGTGCATACGATCACCGATCTCCGCCGGGTTGGGCAGGCAGGCGCCGATCACGTCTCGGGGGGAAACCTGCACGGTGCCGACGGCCACCTCGTCGGTGGAGTCGAGCCCGAGCAGGTGGATGGTCTTCAACACGGCGATGAAGTCGTCGCCCAGGCCGTACTTGAAGGTGACACGGTCGGCATCGATCCAACGGGGGATGAGAAGGACCTCCTCGTGCTCGACGTTCACACATTCGACCGGACCGATGCCGGCCGGAAACTCGAAGGTCTCCGGTTCGCTGAAGGGGGCGGTGGTGTACCAGCCGCGGTCCTTCTCCCAGATGACAGGAGGGTTCAGACACTCCTCGATGGTGGTCCATATCGAGAACGTCGGACAGAAGGCGTAGCCATCGACGACCAGGTTGGACCCGTCACGCACACCGACTTCGTCGATGGAGGAGAAAAGCCGGTCCGAAGCGTAACGGGCGAAGATGTCGGACAGCCCGGGCTCGACCCCCATCCCGACCAGAGCCAGCTGTCCCCGCTCCTCCCACTGGGCCGCCAGCTCGAACTGTTCGTCGCCCAACTTGATCCCCGTTCGGGCGTGGGGCTGATCGGGATGCGGATGGGACAGGGACATGGCCATGTCCACGTAGGTGGTGCCGGCCCGGAGGGCGGCACGGTAGACGGGCATGACGAAGCGGGGGTCGACGGCGTTGAGCACGGCGTCGACGCCTTCGGCTTCGATCAGATCGGCGATGGCCACCTCGTCCGAGGCGTCGACGGCCACACCGGTGTACCGGTCGGAAGCCGATCTCGCCGACTCCTCGGCCCGGGCCCGGTCGAAGTCGGCCATCACCACCGTGTCGAAGCTGTTGCGGCGGGCGGCGATCCGGGCGAAGGCGGTCCCTACGCCACCGGCCCCGATCACCAGCACCTTCATCAGGTCACCCCGGCCTGTCCCCGGACGGCAACCAGGTCGCCACAGGCGAAGACGAAGGCCAGCGCACCGGCGGCCCAGGCGTCTCTCTTCCCGATGGAGCGGAAACTGCCCAGACCGACCACGGTGTCGAGCGTGTCGCTGACCAGCGCGGCCAGAGTCCAGCGCCGTCCGTCGCCGGGCTCGGATGACCGTGCCGCAGCCACCGTCCCCATCCCGACCACCAGGTCCCTGATGCCGATGGTCCGCATGAGGAGCAGCGAGGCGCCGGTCGGCTCCTCCCGACCCGACAATCTCATGGGGACGCCCGGTGCCACGATCAAGGCCACTCCCACCGCCGTCCGGAGCCATCCCATTGACTCGATCCGGATGAAGGGCACAGGCCGCAGCGTAGTGAACGGGGACGGCGCCCACCACGGTGGGCCTCCGGTGGGCGGGAGTAACGGCTCAGGAGCCCACCGGTAGAGCGGTCGCCGGAGCGAGCACCTCATCGGCAAAACGGCGCAACCCGTCGATGGTCTGGCTCCCCCGGGCCCACGGACGCACCAGAGCCCGGCCCACGCCCGACTGGGCTGCACCACGCAGCGTGTCGAGATCGCCCGCCACTCCCATGGTGATCTCGACCGTGCCCGCCCGGCCGGCCGACTCCCGCATGGCGGCCAGCCGGGCGGCGGCGGCCGGAATCTGGTCGACCGTGTGGTTCATGGGGATCCACCCGTCACCCACCAGGGCGGCGCGACGCAGGGCGGCAGGGCCGTCCCCTCCGATGTGGATGGGTGGCCAGGGCGATTGGACGGGTTTGGGTTCGAACATGACCGGACCGAAATCGAAGAACTGACCGTGGTGCTCGATGACCGGCTCGGCCCACAGCCTCCGGCACACCTCGATGGCCTCGTCGACCCGCTTGCCCCGGGTGGCGAAATCGAGCCCCACCGCTTCCCATTCGGCCTCCAACCAGCTGGCCCCCACCCCGAACTCAGCCCGACCTCCTGACACCACGTCGAGGGTGGCCACCGCCCGGGCCGTCACGAAGGGATGGCGCAGACCGATGTTGTAGACGTGGGTGCCGAACCGGATCCGCTCGGTCCGGCCGGCCAGGAAGGAGAGGTAGGAGAAGGCGTCGAATACGGGAACGGCGGAAGGGATGGGGGGATGGTCCTGGCCGGCGTATGGACTTCCGTCCGACTGCACCGGCAGGACCAGGTGCTCGGGCATCCACACCGATTCGTATCCGAGCCTCTCGGCCTCCTCGGTGACCTCGCACCAGCGCTCGGGCCGCACCGTCCCGAGGGCGATGCCAATTTTCATGGCCCTGTCCCCTTCATGGCGCCTCCCTCTTCATGACGCCCCACCCCGGCCCGTCCTCACCTTCATGGGCGCCGAGCGTAGCTATTCGGCGGGACCCCGGTCGGCGACGGATCAGGCCCTCACGTCACCGGCCACCACCGGTGGGTTGGTGGAATGGACCACACCGCCGGCGTGCTCCGCCGTTATCACGAAGGCGCCGACGGAGGCGCTGCCGGCCACGCTGAAGGGGACCACCCCGGGGTCGTGACCCAACAGACCGAGGGAGATGGCCCGACCGCCGATCACCCCCCACAGTTGGTAGGTGCGGTCGGCGGGCAGCGACGACAGGGCGGCTCCCTCCACGAATCCGGTTCCGGTCGAGGTGAGCACCACGGTGACCTTCCCGCTGACGCCGGGCGGCGATGTGGGCCCGGAGGTCAAGGTCACCCTCTGGGTGGTCGGGTCGGCCAACGCCGCCTGTTCGGCGCCGGACAGCGTCGACCGGGCCTGGAGAGCGCTCACCCTGTTGTCGAGATGATGGACCTGGAGCCCGAAGACAACAGCCAACACGGCGGCCACGGCGGCCACAGCCGTGGCCGCGGCAGCCAGACGCCCCCGCCGTCTCGACGCCAGGGCCACCACCGTGCCCCCAGTATCGGTCCGGTCGGTCCGGTCGGTCCGGTCCTCTCCCCCACCGTCCCCGACCGGCTCCTGGTCGGTCCGGTCCTCGCCGACGACCAGCCGTCCGGCCAGACCGTCCCAGGACGGCGGTGACACCTCGTCGAGCCGACCGGCGATACCGTCCCACAGCCCGGCCGGCGACGTCCCCCCGGAATTGGCCAGGAGACCGGCCACCTCGTGGTGTTGGGCGACCTCGATGGAACAGCGCACGCACCCGTCGAGGTGCGCTTCGATCAGGGCGGCCGTCCGAGGTTCGACGGCGTCCAAGGCGTAGGCACCAAGCAGCTCTTCGATCTCGGAATGGGTCAGCTCGGACCGCTCGCCGCTCATGGCTCCCTACCCTTACCCCGCTCGGAACCGCTCATTGTCCGGCTCCTGCTGGCTCGACACCACGTTCGGCCAGATTGGCACGGAGCTTGAGCAGGCCGGAGCGGATCCGGCTCTTCACCGTACCCTCCGGTTGCTCGAGCATGGCTGCCACCTCCACGTAGGTGTGACCCCCGAAATAGGCGAGCTCGATGGGATGGCGGAGCTCGTCGGGCAGCGCCACCAGAGCCTCGTGCACGTGTTCGGCCACGGCCATGTCCCAAACCTCATGGTCGATGTCGTAGCCAGAGGTGGCGGTCTCTCGGGTGGTGCGCTCCTCGCGTTTGCGTCGGGCCACCTCGGACCGGATGAAGTCGACGGACTTCCCGTGGGTGCGGGCCAGCAGGTATGAGCGCAGGGTCCCCCGCTGGGGATCGAATTTCTCCGGCTGGTTCCACAGGTCCAAAAAGACCTCTTGGGTGATCTCCTCCGCCGGCGGGTCGTTGCGGATGACCCGACGGGCCAGCGAGTGGACGGCACCGCCGTGGCGGCGGTAGATCTCGGCCAGTGCCTGTTGTTGCCAGCGCCCCACGGCCACCACCAAATTGGCGTCGCTGGCCTGTTCGACATCCACCACGGCACTGTATTCGGCGCCGGGCCCCTCGTGGATGTGGCCGTCGGCCGTCACCTGCCCATTTACCCGGTTCCGGCCGGTCGGCCCGGTATGGTTCGGGGACGAAGCGGATTCATCTCGGATCGGGGTGGGAACGAAGACAGACCATGAGCTTCGATATCGATACCTACCGGCGCCATTCGGCCAAGCTCGAGATCGACGACATCGATTTCGACGCCTTCCGTCTTCAGCCGCTCAGTCCCGAAGCCCTCCGGTGCCTGCGGTACATCCATGACGTCGAGCACCACACCGTCTGTTATCTGCGGGATCTGCTGGTCACCCGGGCCCACCGCGATCCCGAAGTGACTTCCTTCCTCACTCTGTGGAACTACGAAGAGTTCTGGCACGGGGAAGCCATCGCCGTCATCCTCACCGCTCACGACGAACCGGCGGGAACCGGTCGGGTGGAGGCGCTCAGGCAACGGCTGGCCCGGCGCCAGGCCTGGAAGCCGCTGGGGTTCCAGCTGGCCTCGGCCCTCACGCCCCACCTGACGGCCGTGCACATGACCTGGGGGGCGGTCAATGAATGGACCACCCAGGCCGCCTATGCCCGGTTGTCGGCTCGAGCCGACCACCCCACCTTGAGCGTGCTGCTCCGCCGCATCATGAAACAGGAGGGCCGCCACATCGACTTCTACGCCACCCAGGCCAGGGACCGTCTGGCCGACAGCCGGGCCGCCCAACGCATGACCCGGTGGGCGCTCCGCCACTTCTGGGCTCCGGTGGGCAGCGGGGTGGTGCCCGACGACGAGGTGACCTTTCTCAGCCGCTACCTGTTCGGCGACGACGACGGAAGGGCGGTGGCTGACCGGATCGACCGCCGGGTGCACCGCCTGCCCGGTCTGGACGGCCTCCATCTGCTGGAGAAAGCGGTGGCCCGGGCGGCCTGACCTCCGGCCACCGGCGCTCCGGGCAGCGGGCCAGAATCCCGATCCAGCAGGTAAACTATGTGGGTGTTCCGTTTCCCCAACCCGGTCAATGAGATCGCCGCCCGCGTGGTGGCGGCCGGCGTGGTGCTGATGAGTGTGGCCGTCCTGGTGTTCGGCGCCCACTGGATCCTGATCGCCCTGGTCTTCGGGTTCGCCGCCCGGGTGATGGCCGGTCCCCGGTTCAGCCCGCTGGGCCAGTTGGCCACCCGGGTGGTGGCCCCGCGGTTGGGACCGCCCCGGCTGGTGGCCGGTCCCCCCAAACGATTCGCCCAGGCCATCGGATTGGTCTTCTCCTCCAGCGCCCTCGTCCTCTGGTACGGCTTCGGTGAGGGAGCGGCAGCGGCCGTGGTGGTGGGGCTGCTGGCCTGTGCCGCCCTCCTCGAATCGGCCTTCGGAATCTGCCTCGGATGCATCGCCTTCGGTCTCCTCATGAAGGCCGGCGTCATCCCCGACGAAGTGTGCGCCGCCTGTGCCGACATCTCTCTCCGGCATCCGCCGCTCTCGGCCAGCCGGAGCGCCTGAACCGGGCCGGCCACTTCTCAGGTCAGACGGGGCAGCAAGTCGGCGGCCAGCGCGGCCAGCTCCACGGCACAGGCGACGTAGGTCTCGTCGTCGCCGCCGGCCGGGTCGGCCACGTCCTCCCATGCCCCGATGTCCGCTTCAGCCAACCCGAGCCCGTCTAGCCGTTCAGACAGCGGCGTCGGCCCCGGTGGCAGTTGGCGACAGAGCCTCTTGATGGAGGCCGTCTTGGCCGCCGCCTCCGGATAGCGGCGCCGGACGAAGGCCACGTGGTCGCCGGCCATGGCCAGGATCAGGTCGGCCTCCTCGACGTCGCCGTCGGTGAGCTGACGGCTGCGGTGGCCGTCGGCCTGCAGACCGACCGCGGCCAGTGCATCTCGCGTCCTGCGGCTCATCGGCTGACCCTCGACAACATGGGTGCCGGCCGTCACGACGGCCAGTGGCCCGGGGCTGAGCATGGCGCCGACCATGACCGAGCGGGCGGCATTGCCCGTGCACAACACCACCACCCGGAGGTGGTCGGCAGGCTCGGATACTCCGCGGTGGCGCTCCTCGTGGCGCGCCGGCGACACCGTCATCTGGGTCGTCCCCGAACTAGTTGATGTGGATGCCCGAGATGGCCCGGGCGATGATCAGCCGCTGGATCTCCGAGGTCCCCTCGAAGATGGTGTAGATCTTCGAGTCGCGGTGCCAGCGCTCGACCGGATGGTCGCGGATGTAGCCGTAGCCGCCCATGATCTGGATGGCATCCTCGGTCACCCGCACGGCCGTTTCGCCGGCAAACAGCTTGGACATCGATCCCTCGCCGGCGGTGAAGTCCTTGCCGTTCCGGCCCATCCACGATGCCCGCCAGATGAGCAGGCGGGATGCATCGATCCGGGTCTTCATGTCGGCCAGCTTGAAGGCGATGGCCTGGTTCTCGATGATGGCCCGGCCGAAGGCTCTACGCTCCTTGGCGTAATCGAGCGAGTACTCGTAGGCGGCACGGGCGATACCGAGGGCCTGGGCCCCGACGGTGGGACGGGAGGCCTCGAAGGTCTTCATGGCCGCCTGGCTGGTCGACCGCCCACCCTCCCGGGCGCGGGCCAGCTTGTCGTCCAGCTTCTCCTTGCCACCCAGCAGGCAGTGTCCGGGCACCCGCACCCCGTCGAGCACCACCTCGGCGGTATGGGAGGCCCGAATGCCCATCTTGGAGAATTTCTGGCCCTGCGAGAGCCCGGGAGTACCGGGGGGAACGATGAAGCTGGCCTGACCCCGGGACCCGAGTTCGGCGTCGACCGAGGCCACCACCACATGGATGTCGGCGATGCCCCCGTTGGTGATCCAGGTCTTCGTCCCGTTGATGACCCACTCGTCCTTGGCCTCGTCGTAGACGGCCCTGGTCCGCAGGGACGACACGTCCGATCCGGCGTCCGCCTCGGAGACGGCGAAGGCGGCCAGTTGGATCTTTTCCGGTGTCCCGAAGCACTGGGGACCCCACTCCAAGAGCTGGTGCTGCGTGCCGTTGGCGGCGATGCCGGCCAGGCCGAGCGTGCTCCCGAAGACGGCCAGGGCGATGCCGGCATCGCCCCACGACATCTCCTCGTTGGCGATGGGCAGCAAGAGCCCGGTCTCGTCGGCGAAACACTGCATGATGAAGTCGAACGAATAGAGGCCGATCCGGGACGCCTCCTCGATGATCGGCCAGGGCGTCTCTTCACGCTCGTCCCACTCGTGCCCGGCCGGCCGAACGACGTTTTCGGCGAAGTCGTGTACCCATTTCTGGATCTGCAGCTGGTCCTCGTTCAGATCCAGGGAGAATGCGACCATGGTCCCCTGCTCCATTCCGGCCCGTCTCGAGCCATGCGTGCGTCTATCGGCGGCCTGTCGCCGCCCGGAGCATCACCGTCGAGACCGACGGTGTGTTGCCCCGTAGTTACTACATAGTAACCTCTGGGGGCGTCGTCCGCACGTCAGGGCGAGGACCAGGGGACGGGACCGTGACCGGGCGCGAAGAACGCGCCGGGGGAGCGACCGTATGGAAAGCCTGACGGGATCGGGGCGGGCCAGGCCGGCGCCGACCGGGGTGGGGCCGCCTCAGGCGGGCTGGGCCAGGCGCACGTCGACGGCCTGGAGACCCTTGGGACCTTCCTGGAGTTCGAACTCGACCGCCTGACCCTCTTCGAGGGAGCGGAAACCGTTCATCTGGATGGCGGTGTGGTGCACGAAGACATCGGCCCCGCCGTCCGGCTGTGAGATGAAGCCGAAGCCCTTCTCGGCGTTGAACCACTTGACTGTTCCGGAAGCCACGGTGGCATTCCCCTTTCCTCCACGTGACCCACCGACCAGGGGCGGCGGCCCTCCGCCACGGGAGGACGGGCCACCGGTCGGGTGGACTGACTGCGACCCAAACGCTAGCAGTCCCGACCTCGCAATCAACAAAAGAAGAGCCTTCGGGACGGGTGTTCACGCGCCGTTCATTGACCGCCTTCCGGAGCGCGTCGATCCCGCTCAGCGACGACGGATGCGCGTCCCCTGGGGACTGTCCTCCACCAGCCAGCCGGCCGTTTCCAGCTGACCACGCAGGGCGTCGGCCTCGGCCCAGTCCCGCGCCGCCCGGGCCGCGTCGCGCCGGTCGACCAGGGTGGAGGTAGCCGCATCGATGACGTCGTCGGCCCCGGCGCCGAGGGGCAACCCCAGGGCGGCGCACAGGAACGAGGCCGTCCGGGCGGTGGTGGTGGCCACGTCGGCGTCACCGGCATCGGCGGCGGCATTGGCCCGGCGCACCAGGTCGAAGACGGCGGCCAGGGCGCCCGGGGTGTCGAGGTCGTCGTCCATGGCCTGGCGGAATCGGGAGAGCGCCTCTTCGTCGAGGCCATCGGGCCGGCCGGCGCCGTCGACCACGGGACCTTCGGCCAGAAACTCGGGGAGTGCGAAGCGGCGGGCCAGTTCGTCGAGACGGTCCAACCCGGCCTCGGCGTCGGCGATGGTGCCCGGGGTGACCTCGATGGGCGACCGGTAATGCGAACGCAGGACCAGCATGCGGTAGGCCCGGGCGTCGCTCCGATCCAACAGATCCTCGAGCGAGGTGAAGTTGCCCAGCGACTTGGACATCTTCTCCCCGTCGACAGTGACGAATCCGTTGTGCACCCAATGGCGGGCGAAGGTGTGCCCGTCGGCTATCGCCTGGGCCCGCTCGTTCTCGTGATGGGGGAAGGCGAGATCCAGACCGCCGCCGTGGAGGTCGAAGCCGTCACCGAGGAGGTCGAGCGACATGACCACGCACTCGGTGTGCCAACCCGGGCGCCCCGGTCCCCAGGGTGAAGGCCATGACGGCTCATCCGGTTTGGCCTTCTTCCACAACACGAAGTCGAGAGGGGTGCGCTTCTCCTCGTCCGCCTCCACCCGGGCTCCCGCCCGCAGCGAGTCCAGCGGTTGGCGGGCCAGCAGTCCGTAACCGGGCACGTCCATGACCGACAGATAGACGCCGTCGCCCGTCTCGTAGGCCACGCCCCGCGACACCAGGTCGGCCACCAACGCCACCATCCGGTCCACGTAGGCGGTGGCGTGAGGCGTCTCATCCGGTCGGAGGACTCCCAGGGCATCCATGATCGTCCACCACAGCGCCTCGTTGGCGGCGGCGAAGGCACCGATATCGACACCGGCGGCGGCGGCCCGGTCGATGATCTTGTCCTCGATGTCGGTGATGTTGGAGACGTAGGTCACGTCCAGCCCGGCGAAGATGAGGTAGCGCCGGAGCACGTCGAAGACCAGCGAGAACCGCCCGTGACCGAGGTGGGGCACCCCGTCGACGGTGGGACCGCACACATAGAGGCTCACCTGTCCGGGAGTCCTCAAGGTGAGGGGCGTGACCTCGCCGGTGGCCGTGTCGTGGAGCCGGAGCACGCAAGGTACGGTAACCCGATCATGGACAGCGACGCGAAAGACCCCGCCCCTGTCGGGGCCGGGCCGGCCGGCATTCCCGAGAAGCCGGGGCTCGAAGGGCTCGAAGCGCTCTGGTCCGGTCGCTGGGATGCGTCAGGCACCTACGCCTTCGACCGGACGGCCCCCCGCCACCGGGTGTTCGCCATCGACACTCCGCCGCCCACGGTGTCGGGTTCGCTGCACATCGGCCACATCTTCTCCTATACCCACACCGACGCCGTGGCCCGGTTCTGGCGCATGCGGGGCAAGGCCGTCTTCTACCCGATGGGATGGGACGACAACGGGCTCCCCACCGAGCGCCGGGTACAGAATTATTTCGGTGTCCTGTGCGACCCCGGGCTTCCCTTCGATCCGGACTTCGAACCTCCGGACAAGCCGGGAAAACAGGCGGTGGCCATCTCCCGACCCAACTTCGTCGACCTCTGTAACCGGCTGACGGCCGAGGACGAGAAGGTCTTCGAGCACCTGTGGCGGACGCTCGGCCTGTCGGTCGACTGGTCCCACACCTACGCCACCGTGGCTCCCCGGGCCCAACGGGTCTCGCAACGGGGCTTCCTCCACCTGGCCCGACGGGGCCAGGTGGTCCAGCGCACGGCCCCCACCCTGTGGGACGTCGACTTCCGCACCGCCGTGTCGCAGGCCGAGCTGGAGGACCGCGAGCTCCCCGGCGCCTACCACCGCCTGCGGTTCGACCGGGTGGACGGGGGTGGTGCCGTCGACATCGAGACCACCCGGCCCGAGCTGCTGCCCGCCTGTGTGGCCCTGGTGGCCCATCCCGACGACCAGCGCTACCGGGCCCTGTTCGGGACCCAGGTCAGTACCCCCCTGTTCGGGGTACGGGTGCCGGTGCTCGGTCACCAGCTGGCTGATCCGGACAAAGGATCGGGCATCGCCATGATCTGCACCTTCGGCGACACCACCGACATCGTGTGGTGGCGGGAGCTGGGTCTGCCCACCCGCACCATCGTCGGGCGCGACGGCCGGCTGGTGCCGGTGACGTGGGGGACTGACGGGTGGGAGTCGGACGACCCGACAGGCGCCACGACCGCCTACGACCAACTGGCCGGTCGCACCGTCAAGCAGGCCCAGGCCCGGGTGGTCGAGCTGTTGACGGAGTCGGGGGCGTTGATCGGTGAACCGAAGGCCATCACCCACCCGGTCAAGTTCTACGAACGGGGCGACCGGCCGCTCGAGATCGTGTCCTCCCGTCAGTGGTTCGTGGAGACCCTGCCCTTGCGCGACCGCCTGTTGGCCCGGGGCGAGGAGCTCCGCTGGCACCCTCCGTACATGGCCCACCGCTACCGGGCGTGGGTCGAAGGGTTGAACGCCGATTGGAACATCAGCCGCCAACGGTTCTTCGGGGTTCCCTTCCCGGTGTGGTACCCGGTAACCCCATCAGGGGAGATCGACTTCGACGTCCCGCTCCTGGCCGATGAAGATCGGCTGCCGGTCGACCCGTCCACCGATGTCCCCGACGGTTACTCCCAAGACCAGCGAGGCGTGCCCGGAGGGTTCGTCGGGGATCCGGACGTTATGGACACCTGGGCCACCTCCTCGCTCACCCCGCAGATCGCCGGTGGATGGGAGGAGGACCCCGACCTGTTCGAGCGGGTCTTCCCCATGGATCTGCGGCCCCAGGCCCACGAGATCATCCGTACCTGGCTGTTCGCCACCATCGTCCGCTCCGAGCTCGAGCACGGATCGCTGCCGTGGTCGGACGCCGCCATTTCCGGGTGGGTGGTCGACCCCGACCGTAAGAAGATGTCCAAGTCCAAGGGCAACGTGCTCACCCCGCTCCCCCTGGTGGAGAAGTACGGGGCCGACGCCGTGCGTTACTGGGCGGCGGGGGGACGGCCGGGCACCGACACCACCTTCGACGAAGGACAGATGAAGGTGGGCCGCCGCCTGGCCATCAAGATCATCAACGCCTCGCGGTTCGCCCTGGGCCGGATCGCCGACCAGGCGGGGGTGGTGGCCGCTCCCGGTCCCGATCTCATCACCCGACCCCTCGACCGGGCCATGCTGGTCCGTCTGGGCGAGGTGGTCGAAGAGGCCACCACCGCCTTCGAGGGATACGACTACGCCCGGGCCCTCGAGCGGACCGAGTCGTTCTTCTGGTGGTTCTGCGACGACTACCTCGAGCTGGTCAAGACCCGGGCCTACGGCGACGCCGACCGGCCCGGGACGGCATCGGCCCGGGCCGCCCTGGCCCTGGCCCTCTCGGTCCAGCTCCGGCTGCTGGCCCCGGTCCTCCCCTTCGTCACCGAGGAGGTCTGGTCGTGGTGGCAGCCCGGGTCCATCCACACCGCGGCGTGGCCGGCCCGGTCGGAGCTCGACCCCGCCCTCCCCACCGGCGCACCGGAGTCGGGGATGGTCCTCGATGTAGCCACCGAGGTGCTCGGTCAGATCAGGCGGGCCAAGACCACCGGAAAGCGGTCGATGAGGGCCGCCGTCACTACTCTGACCGTGGCCGACACGACCGAGCGGATTGCCGCCCTCTCGTTGGCCGAGGACGACCTGTGTGACGCCGGTGGCGTCCTGTCGCTGGCCACGGCCCTGTCGGATCAGCTGGTCGTGACCGTCGAGCTGGCCCCCGAAGAGTGAGGGCCGGTGGCCTCCGCCGGCCGGGGTGGCGCGGTCAGGACAGGTAGACCCCGAGGGCGGCTTCACCGATCTCCTTGGGCGGGCCCTCCTGTTGTATGTGGCCGTGCACCATGATGGCGGCCCGGGTGGCCACCGACAGGGCGGTGGTCACGAACTGCTCGACCAGAAGAACGGTCATGCCCCGGGTGGCCAAGGTGCTCACCAGCTCGTAGAGCTCGTTGACGATGAGCGGGGCCAGGCCCATGGACAACTCATCGAGGAGCAGAACGCTCGGATCAGTGACCAAGGCCCGCGAGATGGCCAGCATCTGCTGTTCGCCACCGGACAGGGTTCCGGCGAACTGCCGGCGCCGGTCCTTGAGCCTCGGGAAGGTGGCGAATGTCTTCTCCTCCACGTCTCTGGCCGTGAGCCCGCCCCGGTACGTCCAGATACGCAGGTTCTCCCGGACGGTGAGATTGGGGAAGATGCCCCGCCCCTCGGGGACGGCACACACGCCGATCCGGGTGAGCTTCTCGGTCGGCATCTTGCCCACCGGCCGGTCACCGATGAGGATCTGACCGGAGGTCGGGCGCATGCGCCCGCTCACCACTTTGAGCAGTGTCGACTTGCCGGCTCCGTTGGGCCCGAGGAGGGCGAAGACGCTGCCCGGAGGCACGACCAGATCGACACCGTGGAGAACCTCGATCCGCCCGTAGGCGGCCCGCACCCCCTCGATGGTGATGCCGGGCGGGAGCTGAGTGGGCGGGGCCGGCTGGTCGCCGGTGACGGTGCCGGCCACGTCGGTCACGACCCGGTCCCCGCATCGAGCGGGGGGTGGCTGGCCGGAGATTCATCTTCGGGCGGCGCCTCGCCCAGGTAAGCGGCCTGCACCATCGGGTTCTGGCGCACTTCGTCAGGTGTCCCCGAGGCGATGATGTCCCCGAAGTCGAGAACGTAGATGTGGTCGCAGATGCGCATGACCAGCTCCATGTCGTGCTCGACCAGAAGGACGCCCATGCCTCCCGCCGCCAAGGTGGACAGGAGTTGGCCCAGAGCCGTTGACTCGGTCTCGTCCAAACCGGACCCGGGTTCGTCGAGTAACAGGAGTTTGGGCCCGATGGCCAGGGCCCGGGCCAGCTCGACCATGCGGGCGGAGCCGGTGGGCAACGACGAGGCGTACCGGTCACGCAGGCCCTCCAGTCCGACGCCGGAGAGCAGATGGTCGCAGGTGGCCAGGTCCACGGACGCCGCCGCGGTGTCGGTGGCGGCCGGTGCAGTCGCCGGCCGGGACTTCTTCCGGCGCAGCATCCGGGGGCGCCAGTGCCACGGCTTGACCTCCGACTCCAGGCCGACCTGCACGTTCTCCCCCACCGTCAACGAACCGAACAGCTCCAGCCTCTGGAAGGTCCGGGCCAACCCCAGACGGGCCCGGTGGTGGGGCTTCATCGAGGTGACGTCCGTGTCGAAGATGTGCACCGAGCCGCGGCCCGGGGCCTGCAGACCGCTGATGACATTGAACAGGGTGGTCTTACCGGCTCCGTTGGGGCCGATCAGACCGGTCACCGTCCCGGGCTTGACGGCCAGGCTCACATCGTTGAGGGCGGCCACCCCGCCGAAGCGGACGGCCACCTCCCGCACGGTGAGGACGGTGCTGTCCGCGTCTGTCTCACCCGGCGGCACGGGTCTCACCCCCCAGGATGGCCGCCGGCCCGAACGTAGGGGCGCCGGCACCGGTCACCCCGGCGCTCGGGTTCTTGACCCAGGGCAGGCGGACGTGGATGGCCTCGATGCCCAACAGACCGTTGGCCGCCCGGCCGATGAGGATGATCCCGAGACCGGCGAAGATGCCGAGACCGTTGCTCCAGATCTGACCAAGGACTACGAAGGTAACGGCGGCCAGAAAGGCGCCCGACACGGTGCGGATACTCCAGACGGTGACGAACAGGACGAAGATGATGCTCGGGAAGATGTCGAAATCCGACGTGCCCACCGTCTGTTGCACCGTCCCGTAGAGGGCCCCGGCCAGGCCGGCCATGCCGGCGGCGATGGCGAAGACCGTCACCTTGGTCACGCCGATGTTGAGACCGACCGTGGCGTAGGCGGCCTGCGAGTCGTTGAGGGCCACCAGTCGCCGGCCGAACAGGCTGCGTCGGATACCCAGCACCATCCACGCCCCCAACACGAAGAAGGCGGTGACCAACAGGAACTCGGCCCGGTCGCCGCCAAAGTTGATACCGGGGATGATGATGCGCCCGATGGTCACCCCACCGCTGCCGTATATGTGGGTGTCGGTGAAGACCCCGTTGGCCATGGCGTCGGCGAAGGCGAAGGTGGCCAGAGCCAGGTAGAGGTCGCGGAGGCGGATGGTGGGTAGAGCGATGAGGGCACCCACACCGGCACAGATGACGGTGGCCAGCACCAGCCCGAGGACCGAGCCACCGCCGGCGATCTTGCCCATGACGAAGGCCCCGATGCCCATGAAGGAGAACTGGCAGAGCGAGATCTGCCCGGCGTAGCCGGTCAACAGGACCAGCGACAGACCGACCAGCCCCAACGTCATGACCACGCCGCCCAGGTCGAGGAGGGTGGTGCCGTTGACCTCGGTGCTGCCGAACACCACGGCCACCACGATGGCCACCACGAAGAAGGCGATGCCGGCGATCCATGACTCCCGACTGCCGGCCACCCGGGGCGCACGGATGGTGGTGAGCCGACCGGCCGCCCGCAACCGCACCGAGGGCACCGTGACCAGGGCGATGAACAAGAAGATCATGGGCAGGGCGTAGGTGATGTCGGGCACCAGGCTCTGGGGCAGGTGGGGCATGACGTAGTTGAGGACGTAATTCTCGGCCAGACCGATGCCGATGGCGGCGGCGAAGGTCACCGGGATGTTCTTGAGACGACCGACGATGGCGGCGGCGTAACCGTTGACCACCAGGAGGGTCATGGCCTCGATGTTGAGCCCGGTGGTCTGGGTGGGGGCCAGTAGGACGCCGGCCAGGGCGGCCATGGCGAACCCGAGGATCCAGCCGTACTGGCTCATCCGGTTGGGGGAGACACCGGACATGGCCAGCAGCTCGGGGTCATCGACCACAGCCCGTAGGGCCACACCGGTACGGGTGGCATAGAAGAGGAAGCGGAGGGCGAGGGCCAGGGCGGCGGCCACCCCGATGATGACGACTTCCTGGTACTGGATATTGATCCCCACCAGCCGGAACTGGCCGTTGACCATATTGCCCACCAGTCGGGTGGTGCTCGGGCTCCAGGTCACGGTGGCGAACCCGGTGAGGATGACCAGAAGGCCCAAGGTGACCATGACCGGCCGTTCGGCCGAGGCGCCGTGCAGCCTGCGCATGAGCCCACGCTCGACCAAAGCCCCGCTCACCGCCGCACCCACCCCGACGATGATCACCAGGGCCAGAAGGATGTTGACGTGGTCCTCGGTCACCAGCCCCCAGTAGCTGAAGGCGGCGATCATCCCCACCGCTCCCTGGGCGAAGTTGAAGACACCCGAGGTCGTGTACGTCACCACCAGCCCGGTAGCGGCGATGGCGTACCCCGCACCGAACATGATGCCGAACACGGTGTACTGAAGGAAGTTGCTCACCGCATCAATCCCGTTCCCCGGTGGACCACATCAAACCGCTCCGTTGCCTCCGACCCCGATCAGGAAGTCGGTGGCGTCACATACGAGTAGTCGCATCGATACCCATTAGTGGGGCTGTTCACCGGCGGATCGTCCAACCGCTGGAACTGACCGTTGGTCACTTGGCCCACCAGGTAGCAGTTCGACGTCGTCCGGGCCACCGGATTACTGGTGGTCACGATGTTGCCCCCGTTGAAGGAGGTGATCTTGGACAGGGCCTGGAGAATCGAGCCCCGGCTCGGATTGGCTCCGGCGTTCTTGAGGGCCTGGACGAAGAGCTGAGCCGAGTTCCATCCGTACAGGGTGAAAAGGTCGGTCTTCCAGCCCGGCGAGGCCACGTTGACCCAGTGGAGGAAGGTGCTGACGGCGGGAATGGTGGACGAGTCCCCCCCGAGATAGAGCGAGGCGTTCTGGTCGAGGTAGGAGCCGTTGACCGCCGCCGCGCCCCCGAGTCGGGAATCAAGGCGTTCGAGTAGGTGGCCGCGCCCAGCACCACAGCGGGGTGGTAGTTCTGCTGGACAAGGTCCTTCAGCAGGGCCGAGGCGTAGGAGGCGGGCATCTGATCGAGGAAGATCACCTTGACGCCGGCGTTCTTCATGGCGATCACGTTCTGGGTGAAGTCGGTCTGGGTGTCGGCGTACTGCTGGTCGTAGATGATGTTGTAGCCGACCTTCTGCATCACGTACTTCTCACCGGCCCAGTCGGCCAGAGTCGAGGGTAGATCGGCGATGACCGTGCCCACCTTGTTGATGGTGGCCCTCCCCAGCTTGTGCTTGAAGTACTGGAGCACCCCTTCCTGCCACCCGCCCTGAAGGGGGACCGGGCTGTAGACGTTGGGCAGCTTGTTGGTGGCCAGATCGAGAACCTCGGTCACGTCGGGTACGCCCGGGTTCTGGGCCAGCACGGCTCCCCCGTAGCTGTCGAACGTGGAGAACCCACCGACCAGGGCGGCGTCGGAGTTGACGGCGTTCTGGGTGGCCTGCTTGTTGCCGGTGCCCGAATACTGGTCGTCGGCGCTGTCCACCACCAGCTTGCGACCGTTCACCCCCCCTTGGGAGTTGATGTAGTCGACGTAGGCCTGGGTTCCCACCAGGGCCCCCTTGAACAGGCCGCCTATGGCCAGCGTGGACACGTTGGCGATGTGCACCGTGGTAGAGGTGATACCCGTATGGTCACTGAAGGCGCTCTGGGGAATCGGTCGGCCCGAGCTGGCCCCGGTGGTCCCGGTCGCCCCCCCCGACGTCGTGGTGGTGGTGGATGAATTGGTGGAGCTGCACGCCACCGCCGTGGTGGCCACCAGTACGACCAGCCCCAGTGCGGCCATACGCGTCTTCCATGATGCAGAATTCAAGGCTCCCCCTTGATCTCAGAGCTGACGACGGCACCGATGGCCTGCCGGATTCTCAGCGGCTAGTGGTAGGTGACTCTACGTCAGAAACTCGCCCACGTGTCCAGCATGGCGGGCTCCGACGCCCGCCCTCGGGTCAGCTCGGAGGCGGGACGGTGACCGGAACGGCGGTCGTCCCGCCGGTCCTGTCGGCCCCGGGGGCGGCCGCGGCCGGTGGCCGGTGGGCCGCCCGCATGGCCTCGAGGAAGCGGACCGCTCCCAGGGTGGTGTGCCGGCAGCGGATGGAGGCCATGACGTCGAAGGCGTGCTGGGCCCCGGGCAATTCGACGTAGGCCACGGGGGCGGAGGACAACCGGCGCAATTGGTCCACGAAGTGACGGGCCACCGCCACCGGGACCAGGGTGTCGTTGACACCGTGGACGACGTACATGGGCGGTGCCGCCGCCGTCACCCGGTGGTCGGGCGAAGCCTCGGCGAACAGGGTGGGGTTGTCGGCCATGGCCGTCTTCATGACCCGCCGCTCGAGCAGGTTGGCCAGCCCGGGCCCGTAGGCACCGGACAGGGTCGTGGCCCCCGTCATGTCGTAGACGCCGTAGAAGGGCAGGCAGGCGTCGACCGAGGTGTCCACGTCCTCGAAGCCGGGCTGCCACTGGGGCTGGTCGGGGGTCAGGGCCAGAAGGGAGGACAGGTGGCCGCCGGCCGACCCGCCGGACACGGCGATGAATCCCGGATCGCCGCCGTGTTCGGCGATGTGCTCCCGGACCCAGCCCACGGCCCGCTTGCAGTCGACGATGTGCATGGGCCAGGTGGCCCGGGGACTGAGCCGGTAATTGATGGCCACGCACACCCACCCCCGCCGGGCCAGCTCGTGCATCATGGGGATGCCCTGCTCGCGCTTGTCCCCCATGACCCAGGCGCCGCCGTGGATGTAGACCAGAACCGGCGCCCCCTGGGGCGGTACCGATCGCCGACTCAGGATGTCCAGCTTGTGCCGGTAGTTCCCGTCGCCCCAGTAGTCGACATTGCGGACCCTCCGGATACCCCGCCACCGGAGGGGTACCCCGATCGACAGCCGCCACCATTTGTTCCACACCGCCCGATCTTCGATCCCCTCCGCCCTCACCGGACCGCCGGTGGCCTCCCGGAGGGCGGCCTCCACCCGGGCCCCGGCCTCATGGGCCAGGACGGTGAGCCGGACGAACCCGGCACAGGCCACCACAGCCACCACCAGACCCAGCCAGCCGGGCCAGGCCTGGAGGGCCCCGCTCACATCCAGGGCCACGGTGGTGGCGGCCAGTACGGCGCCCAACTGGACGGGCAACTCGCTCGGGATCCAGCCCAGCGAGAAACTGACCACGGTGAAGGGATCCCGCCGGATCGGAAAGAACGCGTTGACCACGAGCACGGCAAAGACCATGCTGACAACCAAGGACACCCAGGCCATCCCCCCATCAAACACGGTCTGGCCCAGGATGTGAAGCCATAAGGACCGGGGTGGACGGACCGGTCCACGCCAGCGCTACGGGAGGGACGGGAATGGAACGACTGAGTGGACTGGACGCAAGCTTCCTCTACCTCGAGACCCCGACCCTCCACATGCAGGTGGCCCTCACCCTGGTGCTCGACCCGTCCACCGTGCCCGGGGGCTACACCTTCGACCGCATGAAGGCGGCCATAGCGGCGCGAATCCCCTGCGCCCCGGTGTTCCGGCGCCGGCTGGTAGAGGTTCCGCTGCGTCTGGGCCACCCGGTGTGGGTCGACGACCCCGACTTCGACATCGATTATCACGTGCGCCGGGCCGCCGTCCCCCAGCCGGGCGGACTGCGCCAGTTGGCCGACCTGGCCGGCGACATCGCCGGCCACCAGCTCGACCGGTCCAAGCCCCTGTGGGAGATGTGGATCGTCGAGGGCCTGGCCGAGCAGCGGATCGCCATCATCGCCAAGATGCACCATTCCACGGTGGACGGGGTGTCCGGCGCCGCCCTGCTCTCCATCCTCTTCGACCTGGAGCCGGCGCCGCCTCTGGTGCCCCCCGCTGACGACATGGCCCCGCCGGCTCCGGTGGACGACCACATCCCGTCCAGCCTGGAGCTGATGAGTCAGGCCGCCGCGGCCCGGACCCTCCGGCCCCTCGAGATAGCCCAGGACGTGGTGCGTACCGGTCACCGGGTGCTCAACGTCCGACGGGTCCGGATCGGGACCCGCAACCGGCTGGATCCCCATGAAGTACCGGCCACCACTCCGGCCAAATCGGCGGGGAAGGCTGCTCTCCCGCTCACCGCCCCCCGCACCTCGTTCAACGTGGCGGTGACCCGGCGGCGTAGCGTGGCCCTGACCGCCATCGGCCTCGACGACGTCAAACGGGTCAAGAACGCCACCGGCGCCACCGTGAACGACGTGATACTGGCGGTGTGCACCGGCGCCCTGCGTTCGTTCCTCATCGAAGGCGACGAGCTCCCCGACAAGCCGCTGGTGGCGGTGGTACCGGTTTCGGTGCGCCCGGACACGGACGCACCCGGCGGCTCCAACCAGGTGTCGACTCTCTTCGTCCAGCTGCCCTGCCAGCAACACGATCCGCTCGATCGTCTGCGCACCATCCACCTGGGGACCAAAGGGGCCAAAGAGGAGCACAACGCCCTGGGTGCGGACATGCTGCTCAACTGGGCCGAACACGCCACGCCCAACGTGTTCGCCGTCTCCGCCCGTCTCTACACCCGGATGCGCCTGGCCGACCGGCACCGACCCATTGCCAACCTGGTCATCTCCAACGTCCCCGGTCCTGACTTCCCCCTCTACCTGGCCGGGGCCGAATTGGTGGCCGGGTTCCCACTGGGTCCGGTGATGGACGGCATGGGGGTGAACATCACCGTGATGAGTCATCGGGGGGTTCTCAACTGGGGGATCCTGGCCTGCCCCGAGTCGATTCCCCGACTCTGGAACCTGGCCGCCGCCATCCCCGCCGCCCTGGACGAACTGCTGGCCGCGGCGGGCGAGCCGCCGGCCAAATTCTGGTCGGAAGAGGCCGCGGCCGCCGTCGAGGCCTCGGGGATCGAGGCCGTCCGCTATCCCTGCTGACCGGTCCGGCGGTCCGGAGGTCAGGGGGCCGGGGCCACCGTCATGGATGAGGCGCCCGAGCACACCGGAATGGGCCGGCCGAAGGTGTTCGACGGCGGTTGGAACGGGACGACGGCGTCGAACCCGACCACCACGAAGGCGCCGGCGTCTCCCGGTCCGCTGACGATGTCAGTCGGGTGTCCCGTCCCCGATGACGCACCGACCGCCTTCTGGGGCAGACGGACCGGAGCCGGCGGATCGGCGAACGTGGCCAAGGGCACCGGGTTGATCCAGTTGTTGGCGGCATCGGCCACCAACAGCAGCGAACCGTCGGCGGACAGGGCCAACGCAGCCGGGTCGGCGATACCGAACCGGTCGAAGCCGGTGGGGGCACCGGTGGTGCCCGAGGCGGCCGTGATGGGGAGGACCCGGCCCCCGAAGTCGGTTCCCCCCTGGCCCACCACATAGACCGTCTTACCGTCAGAAGTGACAGCGATCCCGTGCGGTGAGTAGACCGAGGACACGGACAGCCCGGTGGCTATCTCGACCCCGGCGGTGGCATTGGCCGTGTCCACCGGAAACACCCCTCCGGCCACCAGGGCGTAGAGGGTGGGGTCGGTGGGATCGAGGGCCATGCCGAAAATGGTGTGCCCCGGTCCGAGGTCGAGGGGCGTCCCGACCTTGTCGGTGGTGACGTCGACGGGAACGATCGTGCTGCCGCTAGCGGCCAGCACGATCCGACCGCCGGGCAGGACGACGACGGCGTGGGTGCCCCCCTGGCCGGGGATCCTGATCGGCGCCTCCGCTTTCTGGGTGACCAGGTTTATGGGGATGACGACGTTCTGGACAGCGACTCCCGATGGCGGGGCCGTGGTGGTGGTGGTGGTGACGGTCGTACCGGAAGTGCCGGCCTCGACGGGTGTGGAGCCACCGGCGGCCATCGGCTCCACACCGTCGCTGGTCACCACGTAGGCCCACCTCCCATCGGCCGAGGTGGCAATGGCGAAATTGCCGATGACCGGTGTCCCCCGGATGGGTAGGGGGATCTGCGCCTCAGCGGTGTGGGTGTCCAGTTCGACAGGGGTGACGGCGTCGGGACAGACCACGTAGCCCACCGGTCCGGCCGGCGCCAGCGATGCCGGATCAGTCACCGGGGCTGGGTTCGGGGTGGCGAACAGCGAACAGCCGGCCAGGATGACGGCCACCGTGGCTGCCACCAACGGCGCCGCCCATCGCCGATGGCGGCCCGACGTGCGGAGGTGACCAGCCGAACCGATGCCCTGGCCGGCCCGCCGGTCAGATGACCACAAAGTGCGGGGCACCGCCGACGGCACGGACCGACGGCAATCTGTCCTTAGCTTCGGTCATGGCATCTCCTCACGACCTCAGGTCACACGATGTGCTCCGTGGTCGGCTGGAGCCGATGGTACCGGCGGTGAGGACGGATGTCCGACGGCTCGGAGGGCCAGCGACACGGGCATGGCCCCCGAGTCGGCCATCAGGTCATGAAAGTGGCGCAGGGAACCGCCGTCGGCCACCCAGTCGTCCCTGGCCTGTTCGATCCGCATGGCCCCGGTGAGGTAGGAGGAAGCCTGGGTGGGCCACGCACAGTAGCGGGCCACCTCGGCCTGGGCCGTGGACAGCGGAAGCAGCGCCTTGTCGTGCATGAACTCGACCGCTTGGGGGACAGTCATCTCCCCGGTATGAAGAGATGTGTCCACCACGATCCGGGCGGCACGGAACAAGCGGGCCTCGAGCTGGCCCAACTCCTCCTCGAGGGAGAAGAAGCCGGCATCCCGCATCATGCCTTCGGTGTAGAGAGCCCACCCTTCGACGAAGTAGGTCGAGTTGAAGACGCGGCGCACCTTGCGAGCCGACTTCATGGTCATGAGATGCCAATGGTGTCCGGGGTAGGCCTCGTGGACGGCGGTGGCTGGGATCGAGTAGGTGGCATTGCTCTCGAGCAGACCGGCCACCTCGTCGACGTCCTCGGGGTGAACCGGGTAGGGAACGAAGAAGAATCCCTCCCGCGACGGCTTGAACATGGGCGGGGCGATGTAGCAGGCCACCGCCAGCACGGCCCGCACGGCGGGAGGGGCCGGAATCACCCGACAGCGCTCGCCGGGGGGATTGGACACCAGACCCCGGTCCGACAGGAACCGGCGGGCCTTCAGGCAGCTGGTCTCGTAGTCGGCCCGCATCTCGTCGATCGAGGTGGCGTGCACCTTTTGCAGTCGGCGGACGGTGGTCACCCAGTCGTCCGACCCCCCGGTCAGAGCCGATGCCACCCGGGCCATCTCCTCGGCCACCCGGCCGTACTCCTCCCATCCCTGGCGGCGAAGAGCGCTGACGTCGGTGTCCAAGAGCTCCCCCTTCTGGAGGACGGCGTCGTAATTGTCCGCCCCGAAGACGAAGCTGCCGGTACAGGCGGGGGCCAACTCTTCGAGGAACCGACCCAGTTCCTCATAGGCACCAGCCGCCACCTCGCCGGCGGCCGCCAACCGTTCCTGATTGGCCGGTTGCCCGGCCAGGAGGACGACGCCGTTGCGGGCGAACCCGATGTTGGCCCGGCATTCGGCCAGACTGCGCTCGATGACCCGGCGGTCGGCCAGGGACGGATCCAGGTTCCGGCGGGCATCAGCGAGCAGAGCGCCGATCCCCCGCAGGCGGGCGCTGGCCGCTTTGGTCAATTCGTCCTCGCTGTGCAGGCCCATCAGGAACATTTCGGTGATGCCGGTCTCGAGATAGGCCTCGGGCGAGCGACGCCACCCCTCCCAACCCGCCAGCGCCTCCCGTTCCTCGAGCTGGGCGATGACCAGGGAACGGTCGATGTCCTGCTCGAAGGTGAGGGCGCCGGTGTCAAAGGAGCGGAAGGTGTCCAGCCAGGCGCTGTCCTCCTTGCGCCTCCGTTCGAACCCGACAGCCGACAGGTCATCGAGCAGGTGGTCGTAGCCGTCGTACCCGAGGGCGGTGGCCGTCCGGGGCGAGTCATCCATTTCGCGGGCGATGAGCTCGTCGACCGCCTGTTCGAAGGGGTCTACCTGCTCGAACGATTCAATGGACAGGGTCACCGGAGAGGGGAGGGGGATGAGGCGTTGACAGCAGGCACAGCGGGCCGTCGGTCCTCGGCCGGCTGACAATGGTCTTGCATGGAAACCTCGCAGGGATCGGTGTCTGGCAGACACCACCATCTTGAACCGTGCCCCCCATCCGCTTCTGTCAAACAGCCGACACAGCCAACGTCACCGTCGTGACATTCGGGTGGGGATGGGCCCCAGCCTGGGGCTTTTCGGTGGAACCGGCCGGCACTGGGGCTCAAGGCGCACGACCAGCCCGTCGATGATCGCTACATGTCGGTTATCGCCTTCCCGTCCCCGCTGCGGCCCGAGGCGGACCCCGTCCGACACATGCCTCGGCTGCTCGACCGCCCCTCCTTTTTGGAACACCTCCAACGGGCGATCGGTCGAGCTGACGGACTGGGCGGGGAGATCGCCCTCCTGGCCATGGCCCTCGATCCCTTCTTCCCCACGGCCGGCGCCGACTCCTGGGAGATCCGGCAGGAAGTCAACATCGTTACCGCCAGCCGCCTGGTGGCCTTCCTGCACCACAGCTACGTGCCCGCCAGCCTGGGCAGCGAGGAGTTCCTGGTGTTGGCCGAAGGCGTCGGCGGCGTCGACGAGGCCCTCGGGTTGGCCGATCAGATCCTGACCGTGGTCCGGTGGTCCGATGTCCACCTTTTTGAGGACAGGCCGGTCACGGCCAGCGTGGGTGTGGCCTTCCACCAGGCCCGCTCCTCGGCCGAACAGCTCTTGATCAAGGCCGACATCGCCATGTACGTGGCCCGGCGCGCCGGAGGCGACAGGACGGAGTTGTTCGCCGAATGGATGGGCGCCAAGGCCGACCCGACCACGGCCGGCTGACGCCGGCCGGGTTCGGGATCAGATGGCCCCGGCCCGGGCGGGTCGCCGACGGTAGGCGGACTGCAGGTCATCGAGTGAGTACCGCCCGGGGCACTGACCGGTGACGGCGAACCAGTAAAGGGCGGCGTTGAAGGCGGCCGACGCCACCGTCACCACCACCACGATGGCGGCCACGCCCAGCACGCCAACCACAATGCCGAGTGGGGCGAAGGCCACTCCGATCACGGTGGCCACGATGATGTCGGCCACCACGGCGACGACGCCGACGACGGCTAGCGCCGAGTTGCCCACGATGTTCTCCCCCCAACGACCGCGGCAGAGCTGCACTGAGCGCTTGATCGACGCCACCGCACCCTTGTCCTCGAACAGGATGACGGGAACGACGAAGAAGCTGGCCACCAGCCATCCGGCTCGCACCAGCGATCCGACCAGCAAACCGATGATGCCCCGGTGGGTGATGTTCCGGAGGATGCTCACGATCACGTAGTTGATGAAAGCCCAGGCCAGCAGAGGGGGCGTCTTGGTCAGAGCGGCCCGCAAGGCCCGGCTGTTGGAGATCCGCCGACCGTGGAACCGGGCCATCACCCGGGCGATGATGGTGGCATGAGCCATCACCGAAATGAACATGATGGCCACCCCCACCAGCACCGCCACCAGCCAGTCGACCCCCGAGAAGTGGACGGTGCCGCCGTCGGCCACCCGGGCCGTGCGCAGACCCGGCCACACCACCAGCGCGCCGAGGCCTACGGCCACCACCTGGGAGGCAAATGCCACCACCGGGACCAGCATCATGCCCGGTTCGTCCCTGACCATGGCAAAGCCGATACCGACCAGGCGGAAGGCACGGCCCACCCTCCCCCCCGATGACCCGCCGCTCATCGGAGAGGTCATCGAAGGACCGGTGGTGGCCTCGGCTCCGGCCCAGGGCGGGGTGGTGAGGGCATCCACCGGAGGGACATCCATCGGCGGCGCCAACGACGGGGCCCAACTGGCCAACGAGTCCGGCCCCACCGGATCCGACTTCCGTGTCGGGGGCGTGGCCGTAAACCCGTACTCGGGGAGCGGCGGAACGGGAGCCGGTGGCACGTAACCCGGGTGCAGTTCGGGTGCGTACCATCGACCGTCCGACGCCATCCACCAGCCCGGCCCCTCGGATGTGTCGCTCATCGTGCCCCCCTGTTTCCCGAACCTCTCGGTACCCCGAACCGCTCGGTACCCCGCGCTTCATTGTAGGGCTGGCCCACTCCCTTCGGCAATGATCGCCCTGGTCAGGACCGTGAATCGCTAGCGGTGGAAGGCGACGGTGGCGATCAGGTCGCGGTGGTCACTACCCGGCCCGACGTCGGTGCGGATGGCGGTGACCGCCACCCCGCCTCCGGTCAGAACGTGATCGATCCGGACCACCGGTGGCAGGAGCGGCTTGGTCTGCGACCAGGTCATGGCCAGCGGTTCACCCCGCGCCGCGGCGCCGTCGGTCAACCCGGCATCGAGGAGGGCGCGAAATCCCTTGTTCCCCCAGGTGGCGTTGAAGTCGCCCAGGACAAGCAACCCGGAGGCACCACCGTTCCGGACCAGACGGCCGATGGTCGACAGTTGTCCCTTCCACTGGGAGAAAGAGCTGGGCAGAGGGGCGATGGTGTGGACCACCCACAGCCGCTGGGATCCGGACGGAAGCTCGAGGGTGATCTGCACGATGAGGGGCCGGAGGTAGTCGTAGACGACGTTTTCTCCCACCACCGGATAGCGGGAGGCGATGAAGAATGCGCTCGGGTCGTACCGCTTTAGCGCGATCCGGTAAGGCAACGAGGTCAGGGCCCCGGACCGCTCGAGCTGGGCCACGTCGGGTGGGGTGGCCTCCTCCATGGTCACCAGCTGGGGATGGACCTCCTCTATCTGGGCGACGTAGCCGGCCATCGAAGGGTTCTGGTCGTAGACGTTGGCGTCGAGCAGCTCGATGTGCGGAGCGCGGGACGTCCACGCCGGCACTGGCGCTGCCGCCGTCAATTCGGGGTAGACGAAGACGACCTGGGCCACCACGACCAGCAGGGCGACGGCGGCCAGGATCAGCCGACGTCCGAGGGCGGCGGCCACCAGGACGATCCAGGCGGGCAGATAGACGAAGAGCGTGACGGTATTGAGGAGGGCGAAGGGCTCGAGGCTGTCCCAGGCCACGACGCGCATGGCGGCCACCACGGCCAAAGCCACCACGATGGCCCAACCCAACACCGTGAGCACCACGGGCAGCCGCCGCCGGCGGGTCGGGCGGCTGTGGGCGTGTCGACGGGAGCCCGGAGCCGGCACGTCCCTGGACCAGCCGGCCGTCATCCGGGCAGCGTACGGCGGCGGGGGTGATTTCCCCGGTCACCGCTTTCCGCCCGCCCACGGCCGTGGGCGGGCCGGCGCTCTAGGGGGAAGAGCTCAAAGTGGCAGCGCAGATCTCGTGGGGCGACGCCCCCAGGATGACCAGGGCCGCCGCCACCACGTCATAGTTCTCGTCGTTGTCATCGGCCAGATCGACGATGGCCCGGATGGCGGCCAGGCGCGAGGCCTGCTGCCCGCCGGCCTTGTTAGGGGGCGATCTCCGTTTGGTGATTAATCCCATCACGATCACTCCGTGGCATCTCGGTGCTTCTACGGGGGTGACTCCGCCGCCCGGGTTCTGTCAGCACCACGTGATGGTCAGCACCACGTACCTGCCAGCACCTCAGTCGACTTACCATTGCCTGGAGAAGGGTCCAACCCTATGGTTCCCGTTCACTGAATGGAAGGGGTTTTCCCACAGATCGGGCGGCTGTCACATAGATTTAATCCGACGTCAGGGCCCGGTCTGGGCCCGTCCGGAGCGACCCTCCCACGACGCTCCGAGCCATTAGATGACTGACCCTATCGGATTTATTGGTTTAATGTGTCGAGGCCCGGGAACCCCGGGAGAAACGGTAAGGAGCGGAACAATGCCGGAGTGGGGATTCGAAACACGTCAGATTCACGCCGGGGCTCAGCCCGATCCGACCACCGGAGCCCGGGCCGTGCCCATCTACCAGACCACCAGCTACACATTCCGAGATACCGCCCATGCCGCCGCCCTGTTCGGTCTGGAGGAACTGGGCAACATCTACACCCGCATCATGAACCCGACACAGGCCGTGTTCGAAGAGCGGGTGGCCTCCCTGGAGGGCGGAGTAGCCGCTCTGGCCGTGGCCAGCGGGCAGGCGGCCGAAACCATCGCCCTCCTCAACCTGGCTGAGAACGGCGGCCACGTGGTGGCTTCGGCCTCTCTGTACGGAGGGACATACAACCTGTTCCACTACACCTTGCCCAAACTGGGGATCGAGGTGAGCTTCATCGACGATCCCGACGATCTGTCTGCCTGGGCCGGGGCGGTCCGACCCAACACGAAGGCCTTCTTCGCCGAGACGATCGGTAATCCCAAGGGTGATGTCCTCGACTTCGAGGGTGTTTCCGGTGTGGCCCACGACCACGCCATCCCCCTGGTCATCGACAACACGGTGGCCACGCCGTATCTGGCCCAGCCTCTTCGGCACGGCGCCGATATCGTCGTCCATTCGGCCACCAAATTCATCGGCGGCCACGGCACCTCCATCGGCGGGATCATCGTCGACGGTGGGGCCTTCAACTACGAGGACAGCGGTCGGTTCCCGAACTTCACCGAGCCCGACCCGAGCTACCACGGCCTGGTCTTCGGCCAGTTGCCGGAAGCCCTGTTTCCGGCTCGTTACGTGCTCAAGGCGCGCCTCCAGTACCTGCGGGACCTCGGCCCGTCCATCGCTCCCCTCAACTCATTCCTCTTTCTCCAGGGTCTCGAGACTCTGAGCCTGCGCATGGAGCGACACGTCCAGAATGCCCAGGCCGTGGCCGAATGGCTGGAGCAGCGCGACGAGGTGACCTGGGTCTCCTACGCCGGGCTCGCTTCCAGCCCCTGGCGGGAGCGCCAACAGAAGTACCTGCCCCTTGGGGCGGGGGCCATCATGGCCTTCGGCATCGCCGGCGGGGCCGAGGCCGGACGCCGATTCATCGAAGGCCTGGAGCTGTTCAGCCACCTGGCCAACGTGGGCGACGTCCGCAGCCTGGCCATCCACCCGGGTTCGACCACCCACTCCCAACTGACCGAAGCGGAACAACTGACCACGGGAGTTACTCCTGATCTGGTCCGCCTGTGCATAGGACTGGAAACCCTCGACGACATCCTGGCTGACCTCGAGTCGGGGTTCCGTGCCGCCAAAACCGACTAGCCCCGGCGGCCCCACCGGGGCGTGGTTGCCCGGAGACGACCCGGGCCATCGGCAGTTCGCCCGACTCTTCCAACCCGACGGACTCGATCTGGAAGCCGGAGCACGGCTCAGTGCCGTCGACGTGGCCTACGAGACCTGGGGGGACCTCAACGGCTCCGCCGACAATGCCGTACTCGTCCTGCACGCCATCACCGGTGACTCCCACGCCGGCGGTCCAGCCGGCCCCGGCCACCCGCGGGCCGGATGGTGGGCACCCTTGATCGGGCCCGGCGCGCCGATCGACACCGATCGATTCTTCGTCGTCTGCCCCAATGTCCTCGGTGGGTGCCAGGGGACGACCGGTCCGGCCTCGGGGGCCGAAGACGGCCGGCCTTACGGGTCGCGCTTCCCGGTGGTCACCATTCGGGACCAGGTGCGGGTGGAGATGGCCTTGGCCGACCAACTCGGCATCCAACGGTGGGCGGGCGTGGTAGGCGGCTCGATGGGAGGGATGCGCGCTCTCGAGTGGTGCGTCATGGGCCCGGACCGGGTCGATCGCGCCGCCATCATCGCCGTGGGCACGGCGGCCACGGCCGAACAGATCGGGCTGTGCGCCATGCAGGTCCGGGCCATCCGGGCCGACCCCCACTTCGCCGGAGGCGACTATTACCAGCACGACCGCGGTCCCCATGTGGGCATGGCCATCGCCCGGGGCATCGGCCAGATCAGCTACCGCACGAGATCCGAGTTCGACAGCCGCTTCGGTCGGGCCCACCAGGACGCCGAAGATCCGCTCAACGGGGGTCGCTACCGCATCGAGTCCTATCTCGAACACCAGGGTGAGACCCTGTGGCCGCGGTTCGACCCCAACTCGTACATCGTGCTGAGCGAGGCCATGAACCACCACGACATCGGTCGGGGGCGGGGCGGGGCGGCGGCGGCACTGGCTCTGGTGGAGGCCACCGTCACGGTGGTGGGAATCTCCTCGGACAGGCTCTACCCACTCGCCTTGCAAGAGGAGCTGGCCGCCGACCTGCCGACCACCCCGGCCGTCCAGGTGGTCGAATCGGTCGTGGGCCATGACGGCTTTCTGGTCGAGACCGAGGCGGTGGGCGCGGCGGTGAGGGCGGCGCTGGACGTCAGGGGTTGAGGTAGCGGTCGACCAGATCGGGCGGCGCGCAGGCCAGCCAGCCGTCCTCCATCACCTCATGCAGCTGCGACGCGGTCACGATCCGGAGTTCGATGAGTATGGCGGCATAACCGTCGAAGTGGGGGATGGTGAAGAAGGCAGGAGGGCCGGCGGCCAGAATGGCTTCCTTTTCAGCCAGGTCGCCGACCCTGACAGCCAGGATGGGAGCGGACGGCGGGGTGGCCGGGCCGAATCGCTTGATGTCCGCCTTGGAGAACGGCCTCTCCCAGGCGAAGGGCTTACCGTCGACGTACCAGGTGCGGTTACCGTGCCGTTGGTCTTCGGTGACCTCGGGGAACCCGCCGGCGATAGCGGCGGCATGGTCGAGGGTTCTCACCGGACGACCCGATCGGTCGGCCCCCCGGCTCCCCCGCCATGGCGTGGCGTGACCATGCTGCTGACTCCCTCGACGAGGCGTTTTGTTCCGGCTTCACGGTAGCCACCCACGCCCTTTGGCGCGCCGGCCTGACCAGGGTCAGTCCCCGCCAGTGTCGCCCTCTGCCTCGTCGGCCGCATCCGGCTCGGCATCGGCGTTCTGACGGGAGGCCCGTACCACCATGGCCAGGCTGGCTGCTGTCGACGTGACGGCCCCGGCAATCACCGCGCTACGGATCAGGCGGGGCAGTCGAAAACCGGTGGCGCCGTCGAAGGAGAGCGACCCCGGACCGGCAGCCCAGAGAGTCAGCGACAGGCCCAGATTGGTCAGGGGGAGCTCGTAGCCGCTCTTGGCCGAGAAGGGCCCGTTGGCCCGGTGGGTCGAGCTGGCCACGGCCATGGTTCCGGCCAGAGCCACCGGCCCCACCGGATCCCCCGCCCCCAATGCCACCAGCGCCCCTCCGGCCAGCTCGGAAGCTCCGGCCAATCGGGCGAAGAAAGCTCCGGGCTTGAGCCCGAGCTGATCGAAGCCGGCCGAGGTGGCCTCGATGCCATAGCCGTCGAAGGCACCGAACAGTTTCTGGGCGCCGTGGGCGACCAGGTAGCCGCCCAGGACGAGCCGTCCGGCGAGAAGGGCGAGGTCACGGTGTGTAGGCATGCGGAGTCCTTTGGGAGTAGGGGTGGCGGGGATCAAGGCAGTGGTTCCTCTGAGACATAGAGTTACTCAAGGTAACCGTGACAGCATAGGGAGGGTGGGGAGGGATATGAAGACGGCACCTGGCCGGAAGGAACTTCCCTCACCGGTCCTCACTTCCCCACGGGGAAGTGGCCCCTCCGCCGCCCGTCCCGCTCCGGGAGGAGAGCCGTGCCGAGCCCGAGAGGTGCTCGAGAGGATCGGGGACAAGTGGACGCTGTACGTGGTCCATGTGCTGGGTAGGGGCACCAGGCGGTTCAGTGAACTCCAACGGGAGATCGAGGGCGTCACCCCCCGGATGCTGACGGTGACCGTCCGCAATCTGGAGCGGGACGGCCTGGTGACCCGCACCGTTTACCCGGTGGTCCCCCCTCGCGTCGAGTACAACCTCACCCGGGCGGGCGAGACGCTGCTGGTAGCAGTCACACCCCTGGTCGAATGGGCGGCCGACCACCTCGACGAGATCGACCGGGCGCGGCGCCTCTATGACGACAGGGACGACACGGCCCGGACTGATCCGTCCGCCGTCAACGACAAGGCCGGCATCAGGCCAGAGCCACGTAGTCGAGATTGACTCCACCCTGATCGGGTGACGCGACGCTGCACGCGACGAGGTTGGTGCCGGCCGCCATGGTCAGTGTGAGCGGCACGGTCTGCCACGATGTCCAGGCCGGCGTGTGGGGCACATCGAGCGTGGCCGTGCCGTGGGGCCTGCCTGTGGCCGTGTCGAGCGCACGCACCGTCAGTTTCGACGGACTGCCCGTGGAGTTGGCCACGTGGAACAGGACCCGGCGAGGGCCGGCGCTGTGCACCGACATGGCAACGGCCACGCTGCTCCCTTCCGTATCGAGCCCCGTGACATAGCCCATCCCTCGGTGACCACCGAAGGTGTTCTCGAACCGGGCCGATCCTGCCCAGGCCCCGACCTCGGCCTGATAATGGGCAGGGCCGGGCGGCACCACCAACAAGAGGACCGAGGCGTGGGGGGCGAGGTTCGCCTGGTAGCTGGTCATCGACCCCAGGTCTTCGTGGGCCCATAGGTCGCGCACGGAGGCCGGGCCGGAAAAGCCCAGGACGGCGGCGAAGTTGATCGAAATGACTCGGGGCCCCGGGCCGTCTTCCCGGTTGAACAAGGCCACGGCCCAGCTGCCGTCGGGTAGTTGACCGATCCAGCGCTCCGGGTCACGGCTCGAGGGGTCGAATTCGAATCCGTGGCTGTTGTTGTAGACGGGTTTGCCGGTCAGTCCGGCCTTTCGCAGGGCCAAAACCTCGGCGTTCTGGAAGAAGGGGGCGTTGTCGCCGATGGTATCGACGCGGTCGACGATGGCGATCGGAGCTCCGGCCATGGTGAACAGGTTGATGGCCGTCTGCTTTTCGGCCGCATCGGCGAACGAGCTGATGAGCAGCGGGTCCCCGTCGAGAATGAGCTGCCCCCGTCCCGACACATCCGAAAATCCGGTGAACCCCAGGAAGGGGTTGTTCCACTGGGACCAGATCGGCTGCCACCCCTGGGATCCCTCACTCAGGTTTATCCAGGTGCCGAAGCTGCCATCGTTGTCAATGCGGACGAGGTCCCCGAAGCGACGTTCCCCGGACCCGTGGTCGAACAGATTGGGCATGACCAGGCTGAGCTGCATATCGCCGGCCGCCTCCCGCATCCACGCCAGCGCCTGCAGGTAGGACGGGCGGCCGTGGGCCACCCCCACCGTTCCCTCGCTCTGGTCGAACCCCACCTCATACCAAGCCAGAAAGTCGATCCGGAGAAATACGGCACCAAGTTCACGGAAATAGCTCACATAGCCCTTCACGTACTCCTCGGCCCCGTCGCGGGTGGCGTCCACCCACTGCAAGCGCCCGCCCCCGTCGAAGTAGTCGCCCGGGTTGACGATGTCGGCCACCTTCACGTCGGGCCGACCCACGACGGTCACCGACGGGTTCGTGACCGCTGACTTGGTGACCCACAAGGGGTTGTAATACACGCCGAGTTCGAGTCCCTTGGCCTTCAAGTACTTGGCCCACCAGGCCCAGTCGTGCACCCAGTCGTCGGCCTGGCTCACGATGTAGCCGTGGGGTGTGATCCGTTGGGTGTCGTCGATCCATCCGTCGGTACACACCATCTTGTAGCCGTAGTCGCGGAAGTTCTCCGCCACCCAGTCGACGTTGGTCTTCCACACGTCCTCGGGTATGAGGGCGTTCTCCAACAACTCCCAACCGTAGGTGCTCCAGTAGAGAGGACCGGCGCCGCCGGGTCGGAAGTCCGATGGAGACGGGAGGTCAGATCCTGACGGGACCGAAGAGGCTCCGGCGTCAGCCGAAGAGGTCGTCGCCCCTGCCGCATCGGTGCCGATCAACGATCCGGCCAAGCCGGCCAGAACGGCGCCCCCACTGCCCTTCAGCACATCGCGTCGCGTCGGCACCCGATCACAGCCTTCCGTCTCGAACCCGCCTGCGTCACTCTACCCACGGGGGCATTCACGGGACCGACGCCGGCTTACCGACCATGCCACGGAACCGCAGTCGAGACGGGGTCGTGTCGCTCAGTTCGGCGCCGGCGCGGCCGACGGCATGAGCCGGACCAGCCCGAGGCACGAGGCGATGACGGCCGCGGCGACCAGCACGGAGCTGGTCATGGCCTGCGACCCGCCGCTGGTCCGCAGGACGTCGAAGAACACCGTCGTGACGATGGCCGCCCCGATGGCGGTGGCCAGTTGCTGCACGGCACTCAGGGAACCACTGGCACTACCGGCTTCGTCGTGGGTGACGTTGCCCAGGGCAACTTCGAAGATGGTGCTGAAACACGCACCCATGCCGACACCGATCACCAGGAGGGAGGGGACAGTGAACCATGGAGTGGTGGCCGCCCCCTCTTCAACAATGGTGAGCCAGAGGCCCAGCGTGCCGAGCAGTGTCGTGAGCAGGCCGAGGGCCACCAGTCTGCGACCGAGCACGGTGAGCAGGGGACGGCACCCGACAGAAGCGCCGATGATGCCCACCATCACCGGTGTCAAACCGAGGGCGGCATGTGATGGGCTCAGGTGCAGAACGAGTTGGAAGAAAAGTGACATGACGTAGGTCAGTCCGCTCACGGCGGCGAAGAAGGCCAAGCCGAGGACGAGCCCGGCGGTGAATCCTCTGTTCCGGAGAAGTGAGGCCTTGATCAACGGCTGCGGCGCCTGAACCTGGCGGACACCAAAGCCGGCGAAGAGGGCGCCGCCCCCGGCCAAACTGAGGATGGGCAGGGTCGCCCACCCGTCCGTCGAACCCTCGATCAGGCCGAACAGGAGGGCGAGCATGGCCGCCCCCAGCAGGGTCGCACCCACCGCGTCGATCGACTCGGCCGAGGTGGGTTGGTCACGGGGAAGAACTCTGGATGCGGCCACCAATCCAACCAGCCCGAGGAGGATATTGATGAGGAACACAGGGCGCCAGTCCAGGCCGGCGATGTTGGCCGAGATGATGAACCCGGCGGCGATGGGACCGAGGACAGCGGACACGCCCATGGCCGGCCCGAAGGCGCTGAACGCACGCGGAATCTGGGCCCGTGAGAACGACGCCATCACGATGCTGATCCCTTGGGGAATCATGAGCGCGCCAAAGCCACCCTGTACGAGCCGACCCACGATGATCATGGCCGGATCGACCGACAACCCGCACAGGGCCGACCCTGCCGTGAAGCCGGCGATGCCGATCAGGAACAGGCGTCGCTTTCCATAGCGGTCGCCCAGGCGGCCACCGACGACGAGAAGGACCCCCATGGAGAGGGCGTATGCCGCCCCCAGCCATTTGATCAAAGACTCGCCGCCGCCGAGGTGATGGGCGATGGAAGGCGCGGCGATGGTGGTGATGGTCGAATCCATGAGATCGAGAACGTCGGCGATGATCACTACGGCCAGAACCGCCCGCAGGTGGGGGGTCAGACGCGTCGGGTCGTCGTCTTTCTCACCGTCCTCTGTGCCCATCTTCGTCGCCTCGACCGTGGCCGGTTGGGTCATGACCGCACCGGCCCCTACGGCTCGGGCTCGGGCTCGGGCGTCGGCAGAGGCGTGGCGGCCATGCCGGCAAGCATCACGCCGACATGCCACTCGAAGCGCTGTCGGGGCGCACCGGAAACCAAGGCCTCACCCAACGCGGTGATCGTCGGGTACAGGCTGGGCGTGGCCTTTCGGAGTGCGTGCATCAACGCCTCTTGATCGGCGCGCCCATCCATGGCCTTACGCCGTGTGCCGTGCTCCAGCGCGGTCGAGGTGGCAAAGAGAAGCAGGACGTCCACCCCCCATGCCGAGGGACCGTCCTCGATTCCTCCGGTCTGCAACAACGTAAGAAGGCGTTCGACCAGAGCGAGGTAGTTCCGCCCCGAGGGCCTCGTCACCAATGCCGATCTGGCCAGACCGGGGTGCTCGACCAGGATGCCGGTGTAGGACCACAGCAGATCGATGATGCTGTCGGCCCAGCGCTCGGGTCGACTGTCAGGGGCGAACCCCACCAACCCGAGCATCTCGTCGAGTACGGCGGCGTGCAACTCGGCGGTATTCCGCACGTAGACATACAGCGACGCCGGGCCGGTGTCGAGCTCGGTGGCCAGCCGTCGCATGGTGACGTGCTCCAACCCCTCCCCTCTCATGACGGTGACCGCCGCGGCCACGATCCCGTCCCTACTCAAGGCCGGCTTGGCCGGGCGTTGGCGGCGGCTGCGTGGTCTGACGGTTTCCATGTCCGGATGATAACGAACATGTTCGTCACGATCAAGATCGTTACGAATTCGTTCGTACCAGCACTGGGTACAGTCGAGCGGGATGCCCCCTGACCTGGCCATTCATCGTGACGGTGGTTCGCCGACGATCCCCGTCCGCCCGACGCCGCGTCCTTGGCGCCACAAGGACCCATCGTTGCGCTGTTCTTTGTCTCGATGGTCACGGAGTCGGCGGCCGCCGCTTGGCGAGCACCGGTGATCTGGGCGCCGCTGGGTGGAATGGGGGTCTCGATCAGCCTTCCGGCCACCATGGCTGCGGAGGGCGTGGACGATTCGTCTGTAGGAAAGGTGAGGCACCTCAGGCGGTGGCCGAAACCGAATACGCCGCCGCAAATGCGGCCCCACCCGCCTAGATATCTACGGCGGTGAGATGAGCCGACACGATAGGGGCACTCCCGAGATCGGCCGTCAGATCCCGGCGTAGGCGGCGAGATGCTCGCCGGTGAGGGTAGAGCGGCCGGCAACCAGATCAGCGGGCGTGCCCTCGAAGACGACGCGGCCTCCTTCGTGGCCGGCGCCGGGGCCGAGGTCGATGATCCAGTCCGCGTGCGCCATGACTGCCTGGTGGTGCTCGATGACGATGACCGACTTGCCGGAGTCGACGAGCTGGTCCAGCAGGGCGAGCAGCCGCTCGACGTCGGCCGGATGGAGCCCGGTGGTCGGCTCGTCCAGCACGTAGACGGCGCCCTTCTCGCCCATATGAGAGGCCAGCTTCAGCCGTTGGCGCTCCCCGCCGGACAGCGTCGTCAGCGGCTGCCCCAGGCTGAGATAGCCGAGACCGACGTCGACGAGACGCTCGAGGATCGTTTGCGCAGCTGGCGTGCGCGCCCTGTCTCCGCCGAAGAAGGAAGCGGCAGCGTCCACCGACATGGCCAGCACCTCGCTGATGTCCCGGCCGCCAAAACGGTACTTGAGCACCGACGGATCGAATCGTTTGCCTTCGCACTCGTCACAGGTCGTGGCCACTCCCGCCATCACCGCGAGGTCCGTGTAGATAACTCCGATGCCGTTGCAGGTCGGGCAGGCTCCCTCGGAGTTGGCGCTGAACAATGCTGGCTTCACGCCGTTCGCCTTCCCGAAAGCCTTGCGGATCGGGTCGAGCAACCCCGTGTAGGTCGCCGGGTTGCTCCGGCGCGATCCTCGGATCGGAGTCTGATCGACGGCAACCACTCCGTCTCCGTTAGAAACCGACCCGTTGATGAGCGAGCTCTTACCGGATCCGGCCACCCCGGTCACCACCACAAGCACGCCGAGAGGGATGTCCACGTCGACGTTCCGCAGGTTGTGCGTCCCTGCTCCTCGGATCTCGATAATCCCCAACGGGGGCCTCACCGTCTGCTTCAGGATGTGACGGTCATCGAGATGGTGGCCGGTGAGGGTGTCGCTTCGACGCAACTGATCGACGGTGCCCTGGAAGCAGATGTTCCCGCCATCGGCGCCGGCGCCGGCGCCGAGGTCGATGACGTGATCGGCGATCTCGATCGTCTCCGGCTCGTGCTCCACGACCAGGACGGTGTTTCCCTTGTCTCGCAGCCGCACCAACAGGTCGTTCATCCGCCGGATATCATGGGGATGCAGGCCGGCCGTCGGCTCGTCGAAGACGTAGGTGACGTCCGTGAGCGCAGAGCCCATCTGGCGGATCATCTTGACTCGCTGCGCTTCGCCTCCCGACAGCGTGCCCGAGGCCCTTTCGAGCGAAAGGTAACCGAGCCCGACCTCCATGAACGAGTCGAGGGTCTGGCACAGCGCGGCGGTGAGTGGCGCGACCGACGGCTGTCCGAGTGAGCGGGCCCACGTGGTCAGCTCGCGAATCTCCATGGCACATGCGCCGGCAATGTTGATCCCCTTGATCTTGGACGACCGGGCAACATCGTTGAGTCGGGTTCCCCCGCACTCAGGGCAGCTCGTGAAGGCAACTGCCCGTCCGACGAACGCCCGGATGTGAGGCTGCAGCGCATCTTGGTCCTTCGTGAGAAACGATCGCTCGACCTTCGGTATCAACCCCTCATAGGTGACATTGACCCCGTTGATCTTCACCCGGGTGGGCTCGTGGTGGAGAAAGGCGTGCAACTCGGCCTTGGTGTATCTGCGGATCGGTTTGTCGGGGTCAAGAAGACCGGCCTCCAGATACGGCTTCACGGCGAAGAAATTGTCGATCGTCCAGCCGGGGACGATGATCGCTCCCTCGGCCAGCGATTTCGAGTCGTCGAAGAGCTGGGTGAGGTCGATGTCCGACGTCTCGCCGCGGCCCTCGCAGCGGGGGCACATCCCGCCCTGGCGGGTAAAGGTCTTCCGCTCTGCCTTGCCGGCGCCGCGTTCGACGGTGATCGAGCCGCTCGCCCGAACCGTCGCCATATTGAAGGAGAAGGCGCTCGGCGACCCGATGTGCGGCTTACCGAGCCGGCTGAACAGGATGCGGAGCATGGGGTTGGCGTCGGTGGCTGTGCCCACGGTTGAGCGTGGGTCGGCACCCATGCGCTGCTGGTCGACGATGATCGCCGGCGTTAGCCCGTCGATCACATCGACCTCGGGCCGCGCCAAGGACGGCATGAATCCCTGCACGAATGCGCTGTGGGTCTCGTTGATGAGTCGTTGTGACTCCGCGGCGATGGTGTCGAAGACGAGCGAGCTCTTACCGGACCCGGAAACGCCAGTAAAGACAGTCAGGCGGCGCTTCGGGATCTCGACGCTCACGTCCTTCAGGTTGTTCACCCGTGCGCCGTGAACCCGGATCAGGTCGTGGGTGTCTGCGACATGTGGGATGGTCCTCTTGGGCATGTCCGTTCAGTTCCGGTGGCGGTGACGGTGACGATCAGGCCTGAGCGATACGGACCAGGTTGCCCGAGGGATCGCGCACGGCGCAGTCTCGGGCGCCCCAGGGCCGGTCCGCCGGCTCCTCGAGGATCTCGACGCCGGAGGCCTGCACCCGCTCGAAGGTGGCACCCAGGTCGTCGGCGCGGAAGATGGCGGCCTGAAGGGAGCCCTGCAGCACAAGAGAGAGGAAAGCATCCCCCTCAGCCTGCGAGCGGCCCCCATGCGGCTGGAAGAGGACGATATCGACGTCTTGACCGGGGGATCCGACGGTGACCCACCGGAAGCCACCATTCGACACATCGACCCGGACCTCGAGGCCGAGAGCGTCGCGGTAGAAGCCGAGAGCGGCATCGGGGTCCTGGACCGGGATGAACATTGCGGAGACGGTGACTGCCATGTCCAGCAGCGTAAGCGCACCGGCCTCTCGCTGCTTCTCCGATCCTGCTCACTTCGCGGTCGGCCACACTCCTGGTAGAGACACCGGGGTGGTTTGATCCCTCCATCACGCGGCCAGGCGGCCACCCATCCGGCGGCCGGTGACAAGTCCCTGCACCTAGGCGTCGAGCCTGGTTGGCAAACCAAAAGACACGAAGATCGCGGAATCCTGGAACACCGAATTCCGGCTGATGCCATCGGCGGTCACGGTGAAGATCTGGAGGGTGTGCAGCTCGAACCCGCCACTTACACGCCGATAGGCGGCGAACCCGGGCTGGCCATTGGCCGCCACCGCTTTCAGACGCCAGTCCGTTCCGGCCTGATCGAAAACCCAAGCCATGAACAGGCCGTAGTTGCCGGGGCCGGCGAACCAGTTGATCATCGGCGGCATCTCCATGATCACGTCCTCGGTGAGCAACCGCTTGAGACCCTCTACATCCGCGTGCTCAAACGCCTCCATGTAGCGATCGACCCAGGCGCGCTGCTCGGCTGCGGAAGGCTCGCTGAGACCCTCCGGCCCCACCCCGACCTCTTTCACCCGCGTACGCGCCCGCTGCAGGGAACTGTTCACCGAAACAACGGTGGTGCCGAGGATTTCCGCTGCCTCGGACCCAGAGAAACGGAGTACGTCCCGCAGGATCAGTGCACCACGCTGACGCGCCGACAGGTGCTGCAGAGCGGCAGCGAAGGCCAAGCGCAGGCTGCTGCGGTCCATGACGGCTCGAGCCGGGTCGCCCGCGTCCAGGAAGGAGTCCGGCAAGGGCTGGAGCCAAGTGACGTTGTCGCTCCGGACGAGCGGCCCGAGCGGGTCCGACGCGGCCACCTGCCCCGACGGCAGCGGTCGGCGGCCGCGGCCCTCCAAGGCGGTCAGACAGGCGTTGGTGGCGATCCGGTAGAGCCAGGTGCGCAACGAACTGCGAGTCTCGTCGTACTGCTCCCGCGCCCGCCACGCCCTCAGGTACGTGTCCTGGACCAAGTCCTCTGCATCGTGAGCAGAGCCGAGCATTCGGTAGCAGTACGCCAGCAACTCCGTCCGGAACGATTCGACCAGGCCATCAAAGCCGTCCTCTTTCGTCGTCACGCCCACGCCCATTCGCCGCCCCCGTCAGGGTTCACTGACCGGGCGTCAGTACCGGGCTGTTGTGATAGGCGGCGATAAGCCACTGCCCGTCCCGCTTCTCGAAAACCCAGGTCGCGTTCACCTTACCCGTGTCCGGAACCTCGGTCTGGCCGGCGAACAGGATGCCGGATTCGCTGACCACGATGGCGGTGTCCCTACCGACGAAGCGGAGGCTGCGCTGCTTGTTGTAGGTTGAGCTTCCCTTGAGCGGTCCTTCGAAGGCCAGGGCCATGCTCTCGCGGATTACGTCGCGGCTGGTGCGGAGCGAGCCGGTCATGATGGCGGTCGCGTCATCGGTGTAGTTGGCGACCATGCCGACAGCGTTGCCGGCCTCCCACGCCTCGTAGGAGTCAACCAGTACGGCCTGGATGGCGGCTTCGTCTTCCGCACGACTGTGTGACATGTGATTCTCCCTTGTGATCGGTTCGCTCGGGGTCTTCCGGCGAAGTCGTCAATACATACCGGCGGAGGGGTTGGAACTCATCGCGTCCTCGCAAAAGGGGTTCCGAGGCGTGCTCGACTGAGAGTGGTTGCTATGCCGATGGCCGGCGTAAGAACGGGGATGCGGGTTATGGGGGCGGTTGTCCACGACCGATCGTAGAGCCTTCGAAAGGGTATTAAACGCTGGTCAGGCCCCTGTACCCGGGCACGATCGGCGCGAACCAGGCGTTTCATCCAGTTCCGATCGTCATTGGAGCCTCCCAGTCGACGTGGTAGGCGAACTGACGGATCGAGGCCCTGTTGTGTGCGGTGAGCTTCATGATCGGGGGCATGGCCAGATCTCGAATCGCCGCGCCGAAAGGACCGGGGGCTTTGTTGTTGTTGATCCGGGCCGCCCACTTGATGATCCGCTCGACGCGAGGGCGGCGCTGGGCCACGAACGTCTCGAATGCCTGGTGATAGTCGGGAAGGTCCCGCAGGCACTTGGCAAGCACCAGGCCGTCCTCGATGGACAAAGACGCCCCCTGCCCCGATGTCGGTGAGGGAGCGTGCGCAGCGTCACCGATCACTACGCTGCGACCCCGATGCCACTTCGGCAGGTGGGCAAGCGTGTGAGTAGGGCTAAGCGGCGTCGGCGTTCTGGTGGCCTCGATCAGCGCCGGTGCCGGGCCGGCATCGCCATCGAACAGACCGATCAGCGTGCGTCGCAGATCGCCGTTCGACGAGTCAATCGCGCCTCGGGCGGGTTCGTCACTTCGCGGCACGTTGGCGAACCACCACACGGAGCCGTCTTGGGCCAGGACGTAACCGAAAAACGCCTTCTTCCCGAAAATCATCTCGTAGCTGCCCGGCTCGGTAGTGACCGACACCCCCTCTACATGGCCACCCGTCGTGAGCAGGCCCGAGAACGCCGGCTTGGGGGCCTGCCAGTCAATGAGTTCTCGGACAGTCGAATGCACGCCGTCGCAGCCGATCACAAAATCTCCCTCTTCCACCGATCCGTCGGCGAAGTGGGCCTGCACTCCCGCTGCGCTTTCGTCGATCCCGACCAGGCAGCGGCCGTAGTGGACCTCGATACCTTGCTTGGCCGCCGCGTCCTGCATGCCCTGGTAGAGATCCGAGCGAGTGATGGTCTGACTTGTCGCCCCGCCCGGAAGCTCGATGCCGGTGCGGGTCCGACCCAGGTACTTGCCGGAACCACTGCGAAGCACGATGAAAGGGGTGGGGAAGGCCCGGTCCAACACCTCCGGCGCCTCGAGCACCCTCAGGGCGTCCACTCCGTTCGAAGCCACTGTCAAGAAGGTCCCCACGCCACTGGCATCACGTGGGTGCGCCTCGAATACAGCCGAGTCGATCCCCGCCTTGTTCAAGGCCATGGCCACTGCCGGCCCGGCGATCCCTGCGCCGATGATGAGTGCCTTCCTAGTTGCGGGCATCAGCAACCTCCACCCCGTTGCGGATCGATCTGCGCCAGGTAGGCCGCATCCGATTCTGGACATCAGTTATAGTCTCATACACTACTAGACTCTTGGAGATACGTTGTATTTATACTAACTAATGGGACTGCTGTTATCTCAGTACTAGTAGCCTTGGCGACATGGCACCGCCGAAACGGCCGTCCCCGATCGCTCTCACCGTGCTCAGCCTGCTCCGAGCCGGACCGCTACACCCTTACGGCATGCAGCGCTTGATCAAGGACTGGCACAAAGACCAGGTGATCAACGTGGGGCACCGGGCGAACCTCTACAAGACCATCAAGCGTCTCGCTGACGACGGGCTGATCGCGGTAAACCAGATCGAGCGGGACCCGCGCTACCCCGAGCGCACCCTCTACGAGCTCACCGACCTCGGACGACAGGTGGGATTGCGCTGGCTGGCCGACATCCTTGGCTCGGTGCACAACGAGTACCCGGACTTCCCCGCCGCGCTTTCTTTCGCCATGCTGATGGCACCTTCCGAGTTGGCAGACGTTTTGGAACACCGCGCCGAGGCACTGGCAGGCCGCCTTGCCGACTTTGAGAGCGAGCTAGATCGTTTCAGCGCCGAACTGCCCCGGATCACCCTTCTCGAGACCGAGTATCAACGACTCCTCGCCAGCACGGAGCTCCAGTGGCTGCGCCAGATCGTCGAGCAGCTTCGCAACAGGACACTCACCTGGACCGAGGAACAGTTCGCATCCCAGCATGGCAACGGGAAGGACAAGGAGTGAACGACTCGATCAAGAGAAACACCCCCATGTCCCTTCCTATTGTTTACAAGCTGGGGCGAGCGTGCCGTCACTTGCCGCTCGGCCGCAGTCAACGACCGACCCACTTCACCTATGTCAGGCTGATCAGGAGCGCCTCTGTCAGGATTGGCTTCCGTACGATTTCTCCTGGTTGGCGTCGTTATACATCTCCGACACGATGAGCCAGGCCCCATCAGGTTGACGTTGAAGAACACGCAAAGAGTGGTTGTCACGGACTTCGATCTCGCCTCCCCCGACCAGCTTCTGACCCTCCACCTGCAGATGGGCGTTCACGAGGAGCACCTCGGCGGTCAGCACACGGAAACTCGTCTCAGGCGGAGCCTTCAGGGAGCCTGCGTTGAAATTGTCGTCTGCGAACAGGCCCCGGAGATACTCAACGATCTCGTCCCCACCTCGCTTGACGCTCCCAAAGGCATTGACCCAGTCGGCGTCGGCGCTGTACACATTCGCCAGGGCATCGGCATTGCGCTGCTGGAATCCGTTCAGAAGGGCCATGAGGGTGACGCCGATTGCGTCCTGATCAGCCTGCGGAAGGGATGAGAGATCGTCCATGATGGCAGCTCCTTAAGGCTGTCGGGTGAGCAAGTACGGACTCATTCTGAAAGAGCTCTTCGGCAGTATGCAAGTGATTCACACGAGTCGGCCGCACATTCGCCGTCGCAGGCTGTACCACCAGCGTGCAGATCATCTACGGTCAATTACCGGCAGTTCGCGGCTGTGGGAGTCAGTTCACTCGTGACTACGCCGGTGGGGCGGTTTCTCCGAATGAGGCTGGACACGCTGGGCGCTGCCGTCAATAGACCGAGACCGTATGAGACAGCGGACCGCGCGGGGTCGACCGTGCTATCGCAATATCCTCCGGGCTGGGTCGGGGGCGGGAGACATGACCCGGAGAGCTCCCCAGCAGGAGATATGCAGCAGCGCCACCAACGATCAATCGATCCAGGAGGACATTCGAAGAAACGCGGTGCGTCTCGTCCTGACAAGCGTATCGATGCGGTTCGGGCAGGTCGTATCCCGTCTCGCTCCAGATTTGGTGGCAACCTCCGCTAACGCGGTGCGGGTGGCTGAATACGAGACTCCCCTCACCCCCGGATCCGATTGACCTCAGGTTTCGATAGGACCATCATGTCAGTGCAGGGGGCGGATGGGGGTTGTGAGGAATGAGGCGTACAAGTTCCTTTGGTCCATCGGGATTCTCGAACCATGAATGGGTGCACGCTCATGGTCGCCGGATCCGGATTCTTCTAGCTTCGACGCTCTTGGCTGTTGCCGTCTCGACCACTGCGGCGGCTGGTTCTGTCATCCCGAACGCAGACAAGGAGAGGAAAGAGCTGGACAAAGCGCCTCGGATACGGAACGTCGCACCGGCAACGCACTCGATGCTTGCCAAAAGGAGGCACAGAACATGTCCGCTCGCAAGCTCGTTCTGATGGTGGCGCTGGTGCTACCCGGTGTTGCCCTGGTGGTGACACCCGGCCCGGCGTCGGCTTCGTCGAAGCCCGTGGGCGCCGGCACCCTCACGTGCTCGGTCGGAGGTGAGGTTTCGTTCAACCCATCAATCAATGAATACGGAACGAATCGTGAGCCCGGGGCCAGGAAAGTGGCCGTCGAGATCGATCTCCAGCTAACCGACTGCAGTGGTCCCGATGCCAATGCTCCTCAGCCCAACCCGACGGCGACGACCGTCAGCGGCGGATCGCATCTCGCGGACACCCCGGTCGAGTTCATGGGCCACATCATGAGGGTGCTGGGTGGCTGCGGCTTCGGCGATTTCGATTCGGACGCCGTTGTGAAGAGCACCGAGAAATGGACGGGGGGATCTCAGCTTGCGGCGACGCGTGCGAAGCTCGATGTGGACACCATGGGCGGGCTCGACGAGGGTGGCGCGGTTGGGGACGTCACGGGCACCTCCACCGGTTCCTACCCCGGCCCCGTCTCAGGCACCCTCAACCTCACGGCCAATTCGGTGGATGAGTACGACGAGGTATGCAACGGGGATGGCGGGGACGCCAGCTTCTCCTTTCTTCAGTTCGACGCCTCGACAAGCACCATGACGTTCGGCGAGCCAGCACCCTGATGGTCACGGAACCAATCCGCCTCCGTCGGCGCGGTCAGCCCCGCATGATCAAACTGGTCTGACAGGTGCGTCCAGGCAGACCCGGCCTCGAGAACCTGGAACCCTCCGCGACGGATGAAGACGCGAACGGAGGAGCCGTTAGGATCGCTGGGCCGACGACCGGGCATCGACGGTGTCGCGGATGAGCATGAACCGCATCGACCATTCGCCGGGACGTGGCTCCGGAAGTTCGTGCCGGGGACCAGATGACCCCGGCCTACGGGTCAGGGTGCCGAACTGGCTCCACCGCGGCCAGCGCCTAAAGCCGCGATCGACCAGAGGCTACGGTGAACGAACTCTTCCGACCCCCCATCTGATCAAATGGCAACAGCCCCTTTCCCGGGCTCCGGTACATGCACAAGCTGTCCTGGAGGCAGTTCGGCTTGTCTGCCTACCAAAGTCCCGGTCACCCACGGCCCCGTTCCGGCGGGCAGGGTCACCCCCCAGCGTTCAACCGCAGTGGATGACCTCGGTCAAGTACCAGCCCGGAGCTTCGGCCGGGGCCACCGTGAACACGGCCTCCCCCGGTGGATAGTTCATCGGGTTGGGATAGGTCGTCGAGGAGTCCGACGCCGCGATGTCATGGGTGAAGTAACAGGTGTAGTCACCGGCTGGATTCTGGGAACAGTGGTCGAACCGGAGGTTCACCATCTGCGCAGCCATCGAGTCCATCTGTTGGCGACCCGCAGGATCGGTGACGTAGTCAATTTCCTGCACATTGCCTGAGTTCCACGCGGTGGCGAGATACTGCATCGCCACGTCGGGCGTGGCGAAGTGAGGACTGCCGACCGCAGAGCAAACGCTGCTCACCGGGATTGTATTCGAAGTGCCAGAGGGGCCTGACAGAGGGCATGACGTGGTGGTCGTTACCGCGGCGCTGGTCGTCGTTGTTTGCCGCACATCCGGGGTCGTCGAGGCAGCACTGCCGCATGCCGCCACCAGAAGTCCGGTCGTGGTAATGGCCGCTGCACAGAGGAACCGCGGATGTCTCACTCCCAAAGCGTAGCCAGGACCTGGCCCACCGGAGCTGACCAAGACTCTGAGCGTCGGCCCACCGCCGGGCGTCCCACCGAAGCGGTCGTCGGGAATAGTCCAAGCGACATCGTCCTCTGATCGGTCAGGCTGAGGGTGCAGCCGGTTCTTCCGTGTCGCCGTCTAACGCCACGGTCAGTGCCTCCAAATCGGCAACGGTCACGGTGAGCGCTGAATGGCCGCTTCTTCGGAGTGGCGACGGCACTCTCTCTTCGAAGTGGATGCACACGCCTCCGGCGTGGTTCGTTCCAAAAGTCAACCCGTCGTCGACACGTGACATTCGAACCCCGAATGCCGTCCACCAGCGGTAGTTCCGGGTGATGTGCGCTCCCATAACGTTCGAAAGCGGCGTAGCGATCTTGAAAAAGCCAAATGTCGCCACCAACCCGCCTTTGTCAGTGAGTGTGACGCCGTCACTAGCGGGCCGCAGCAAGAAGGGCAACAACACGGGCAGGTAGCGCTTGTCGATGGCGTAGCCGAAATGTTTACTCACTTTGAATACGATACGTGTGTGCGTCGTATCCGAGCCGCAGAGGCGCCGCGGCCAGTGATTGGGGACGATGTGAGGTCGCGGTCTCAGTGGATCGTGACAGGACATCCCGGCCGGCGGCTGGAGTCCTTCGATGACCAGCCGAAGGGTGTTGGCGATGAAATCAGAAATTCGCTCAAGGAACAGTCCCTGCTGATTGTGAAGGGCCGGGATGCGTCTGCGCCAGAGAGCCCGAGCAGCATGTCGGGGTGCGTCCTCGCTCGCCCGAGCGAGGCACCGACCCCTTGGGCGACGCTGCGGATGTCTACGAGCCGGGGCCGCCACCGAGCTTGACGCACTTCAGGCCAGATTCCACCAGTGGTCGTAGCCAGTGCTCGGTGAGGAAGGTCGTGAAGGCATGGACGTGGATGTCCCCATTGGTCACCGGAGGAAGTCGCGCAGGAGCTCAAGGCTTCTGACGCTGTCCAGCACCGTGGTGACGGATCTCCGGAACAGCACCGCGTCCCAAAACGTAAGGGCTCGGAGCTGGTGTTTCTTGGGGGGTTTGGCGTAAGAGGCTGACGAGGGCGAGCTCGCCCCGCGGTGGAGCCGGTTTCGAGGTTCATTCTCCTGCCCAGGGCAAAAAGGCCAGCTCAAGGTCAGATTGTGCCTCCCGCTGGATTGGAAATGTGCATCGAAATGACATAAATGCGTGCTATCTCAGAAATCTGTGTAATATGAGAGGGTGCCTACCGATGGTGAGATCACCTTCGCCGACCACGCTGGCCGGTTCTACTCCCGCCGCTACGGGATGGCCCCGATGGTGGGCCGCCTCCTGGGATACCTTGCGGTCTGCGATCCACGCGAGCAGAGCATCGCCGAGTTGGCCGAGGCCCTCCTGGCCAGTCGCAGCGCCATAGCCGGGGCCGTCACCTCGCTGGACGCACTCGGACTCATCCGCCGATCCCGGGCCGCGGGCGAGCGGATGGATCGGGTGAGAATCGACATGTCGTCACGCCGAGCGACGGGCTTCGACCTTTCCGAATACCGAGAGCAGGGCGAGCTGGCACGAGAAGGTCTGCGCCTACTGGCGAATACGCCTCCCGAGCGGCGAGCGAGCTTGTTGGAATGGGCGGCATTCGCCGACTTCCTGGTCGAGCGGCTTCCCGTGCTCGAACAGGAGTGGAAGGTCCGGCGCGAGGCCCTGCGAGCCGCCGGCCAGCTCCCCGACTCGCCGGATTCCCAGCCCGCGGACTCCCCATGACCAGCCGAGTCGGCGGGCACGGGATTGTGGCCAGGGACGTGTGCAAGTCGTTCGGCAGCCATCTGGTGCTCGACAAGGTCAGCCTGGTCGCGGAGGAGGGAACGATCTTCGCGCTGCTCGGGCCGAACGGGGCGGGCAAGACAACGATCGTCCGCATCCTCTCCACTCTGATCCAGGCCGACTCCGGCGCTATGCGCATCGCCGGTCACGACGTGGTCGCTGATCCGGATGGAGTGCGTGCCCTCATTGGGGTCACGGGCCAATTCTCGGCCGTCGACAACCTGCTGAGCGGTGCCGAGAACCTGCATCTGATGGCCGACCTCCGGCACCTCGGGCGTAGCGCCGGCAGACGGAGGGTGGCCCAGTTGTTGGAACAATTCGACCTGGCCGAGGCCGCCAGCAAGCTGTTGTCCACCTACTCGGGCGGGATGCGCCGCCGACTCGACCTGGCAATGACCCTGGTCGGCGAGCCCCGGGTGATCTTTCTGGACGAGCCCACCACCGGCTTGGACCCACGCAGCCGCCTCACCATGTGGGAGATCATTCGTGAACTCGCCGCATCAGGCGTCACCATCCTGCTCACCACCCAGAACCTCGACGAGGCGGACCATCTGGCCGACCGCATTGCGGTACTCGACCAGGGCCGGATCGTCGCCCAGGGAACCCCTGATGAGCTGAAGGGCCGGATGTCCGGAGGGCACTTCCGCCTCCACTTCGCCGGACCCGACCTGCTGCGGTCGGCGGCGGAGCTGCTCCCGTCGGCGGCCCCGGACGACGACCACTTCGTCCTGAAAGTCCCTGCTGACGGCACCGCAGACTCACTCCGCGAGCTGCTCGACGAGCTGCATCAGGTCGGTATCGCCGTTGAACGGGTGTCGATCCACAGCCCGGACCTCGATGACGTGTTCCTCGCCGTAACTGGCAGCCATGTAGCCAGCAGCGTCGCGGCCGTCGGAAACGATGTTGCACCGAGGCCAGAAGGATCGTTGGCACGATGACCACGCTCGCCTACACGATCAGCGACTCGCGGGTCATGCTGCGCCGTAACCTCAAACATCAGCTGCGGTACCCGTCGATGACACTCATGTTGGTCGGTATACCCATTGTTCTGCTGCTGTTGTTCGTATACGTCTTCGGCGGCCAGCTTGGCGCCGGTCTCGGTGTACACCAAGGGCGTGAGGCCTACATCGACTACGTGGTGCCGGGGCTCATGTTGGTGACGGTGGCCGCCGCCGTCCAGGGCACGTCGATCATGGTTGCTATGGACATGACCGGCGGCATCATCGACCGCTTCCGAACCATGGCCATCGCCCGCGCCTCTGTCCTCACCGGCCACGTGTTCGGCAGTCTGATCCAGACGCTGGCCGCCCTGGGCGTCCTCATCGGGGTCGGCTTCGGCCTCGGTTTCCGCGCCGCCGGAAACCCACTCGACTGGCTGGCCGCGATCGGGCTTCTCGCTCTGTTCGCCTTCGCCTTCATCTGGCTGGCCGTGGCGCTCGGACTGGCTGCCAAGAGCGTCGAAACGGCCAGCAACACCCCGATGATCCTGCTGCTTCTCGTGTTCCTCAGCAGCGGGTTCGTGCGGACCCAGACGATGCCTGATGGGCTGCGTCAGTTCGCCGAGCACCAGCCCTTCTCGCCCATGGTTGATACCGTGCGGGGAGTGCTCGCCAGTGCTCCCGTCGGCAACCAGGCCATCATCGCCGTTGCATGGAGCCTCGGCATTGCCTTCACCTCCTATCTCTGGGCCGTCCGTCTGTACAATCGCCGTCGAGCAGCGGATCCAAACTGAGCAGACCGGGTTCCGGTCCATGGAGAACAGCCCCGGCGGACGACCAAACGTCTCTCGATGGGGGCATCCGTTCCCCGGGGACCAGGAGCCTCAGTTCCGGCGGATGGTTAGACACCGGCACTCACCCGTCGGTCAGTCGGCCAACTGGATGTGCGGTCTACCCGGCCATCCCCACGACGGGCTGGTTCAGGTGCGTGCCGGCCATCGAGCCGAGGAAGGGCGCCCCGAAGCTGAAGATGCCGCCGTCGGCAGCGACCAGGTAATAGCCGCCCCCGGGGGCTGACGCCATGCCCACAATGGGTTGGTTCAGGTGCGTGCCGGCCATCGAGCCGAGGAAGGGCGCCCCGAAGCTGAAGATGCCGCCGTCGGCAGCGACCAGGTAATAGCCGCCCCCGGGGGCTGACGCCATGCCCACAATGGGTTGGTTCAGGTGCGTGCCGGCCATGGAGCCATAGGTGACCGCGTCGCCGTAGGCGAGCACCGCCCCGTCGGCGGCCACCAGCCAGTACCCAGCCCCGTCCGGGGTGGCCGCCATCCCCACAATTTTGGAGCTCAGCGACCGGTTTCCGGCCGATCCGTGGAAACCGGCGTCTCCATAGCAAAAGACTCCGCCGCCTGATGCCACAAGCCAATAGCCCCTGTAGGCCTTGGTGACGGCCATGCCCACCACGGGCGCAGTCAAGTGCCCATCCGCCATCGCCCCGCGGAAGGGCGCACCGAAGCTGAAGACGCCTCCGTCGGAGGCCACCTCGTAGTAGGCGCCGATGGTGACGAGCTGGCTCTGGGTCGCTGACGGACCTCCATTATTGGACACCGTCTGACCGGTGAAGACCCGATTGATCGAGGTACCAGCCGAATCGGTCACCGTCAGGGTCACCGCGTACGATCCCCCACTGGCGTAGGTATGGGCGACTGTTGGATCCGAGGCCGTCGCCGACGTGCCGTCCCCGAATTTCCAGGCATAGGAGACGATCCTTCCTACGGGAGCCGCGGCGACTGAGGCATCGAAGGCAGTCGGGGATCCGGGGCCTGCCGTCGTGAACCTGAATGAAGCGGTGGGTGCCTGGTCGGGAGAGATGGCGATGGCCTGGGGACTGGCTCCGACGGCGATGGCCGTACCGACGGAATTGGTGGCGGTGTGGATGGGCATCACTGTTCCGGCGGCCGTATTGGCAACAAAGACGGTGCGGCCGTCGGGGCTCACCGCTACGCTGCTCGGACCAGACCCGACGTTGATCGGCGGCTCGGCCGTATCGGTGGCGAGGTGGATGGGGGTGACGGTATCCGAGTAGTTGTTGGCAACGTAGGCCGTACTGCCATCGGGAGTGATGGCAATACCCAGGGGATTGTTGCCGACGGGGATATTTGTCTCCGTGGTATTCGTCGCGACGTTGATCGGGGTGACGGCGTTGATCAAGGTGCTGACGACATAGACCGTTTTACCGTTCGGGGTGATGGCGATGCTCGTCGGAAGAGCGCCGACGGTGATGGGCGGCAGGACCGTGTTCGCGGACAGATCGATGGGTGTGACGGTGCCTGAATTGTTGTTGGTCACATAGGCGGTGTTGCCGTCAGGAGTGATGGCGATGTCGACCGGCTGGGACCCCGCGGCAATGGGTACCTCGGCAGTGTTGGTTGCGACGTCGATGGGAGTGACGGTATTCGATTTGTAATTGTCGACATACGCCGTTTTGCCGTTGGGTGCTATGGCGATGCCAGTGGGGTCGGAGCCGACGGTGATGGGCGTCCCAGGAATGCCGGTGGTGGTGTTGATGGGGGTCACGTTGTTCGAATCTGAGTTAACGACATACGCGGTCTGGCCGTTGGGGGTGATGGCGATACTTTGAGGAACAGATCCCGTCGGTATGGGTGCTCCTCCGGTGTTGGTGCCGACAGCGATGGGAGTGACGGTGTTCGAGCCGGAATTGGCCACATAGACGGTGGCGCCAAGGGTCGTCGCGGCGTCAGCGACGGAAGACTCGTGGGATGCGAGGACCGCCGCACCGGACAAGGCCAGAACCACGGCCGCAGTCCTTCTCACATGTCGTTTCACGCTTGTGAACATTGGTCCCCCTCAACGTCCGAAAACCGCCGGCGTTCAATATAGGGGCCACCCGATGGTGCTTACGGGATAGGTTGACGGCATCACCCAGCTCCACCAGGCGCAACACATCGTCCGCACGGAAATTAGGAACATCGACGTCCTGCCCGTGCATCCGCAAGTGATCACGGCCCGAACGTCCGGGATGGAAAATCAGTCGCCTCGAACACAGCACTGATCCGCAACGCCGCACAAGGCCAGTCGGCACAACGATGATCGAATGCCAGCGCCCATCCACTCGTCGCCGCCGCCAGGCCCAGGATCATCCGCAGCAGCGTCGTCGTGCCACCGCCATTCGGTCCGAATAAACCCGCGATCGTCCCAGCCTCCAGCGCAAACGAGAGATCCATGACCCGCTCAGACCTCACCAAAGTGCTTGGTCGACGACTCGGCCTTGACGACGGCCGTCATCCCTGTGGCTGACCTTTGAACGGGACCGCAAAGTCTTGGTAGCTATCCTGCCCCGCTGCGCTGGGCAGATACGTGATCCGCAAACCGAGATCGGCCAGGAGTATGCCCGGACGCTGGTCGCTCCACGCGTGCAGCGATTGCTCGACCAGGTGCCATTCGGCGCCGTCGACCTGCCCATCGCCGATCTTCACGAATGCCTCCTGGTGTGCGGGCTCGGCCCGCAGGGTCAGCTCCGGGCAGCGGGCGGCAAGCGCTTGCGCCTGGTCTGGCGGAACGGGACGGCACCACTCCATCGGACCGTCGCTGTCCTCGCTGACCTCACCCCAATAGATACAGAAGAACGCGCCGGCGCGTCCCTCGATCGGCGGCAGCTGGTAGCCCCTGAGCAGGGCGATGAACTCTTTGCCGAACGCCCATGCCTGATCCACCCCGGCCACGTTGCGCTTCACGGACAGCAGGCTGCGATTGGGCATGTCCCGCGTGCTGACCTCGTACATGGCGGGTCTCCTTCCACTCAGCTCGTCGATCAGGTATGCGGCGAGCGCACGGCGGGTGGTGTGGCCGGCCTCGGTTGCCGCCCAGAGCTCGCGGACGCGGTCTGCTGCCCGGACCGGCTCGAGTGCCAGGATCGCCTTGATCTCCGCCAGCGGAACCTGCAGCTGGCGCAGCGCTGCGATCAGACGTGCCTGCTTGAGCTGGCCGGGCTCGTACAAGCGGTACCCAGAGCTCTCATCCACCCGTGCTGGCGGCAGCAGACCCAGTTCGTCATAGAGCCGCAGCGCCTTGGCCGATAGCCGCGACTCTCTGGCGAACTCTCCGATGGTCATCTGATCCACGTGCTCGCTCCTCATCGACATGACACTTGCCGGACAAGTCTGCGGCTTCCCCCAGGGTCAGAGTCAACCGAGCAGATGGAGGGTCATGTAACTCTGTCCCACCAGTCCGATCCACCAGCATCTGTGACCTCCTTTGCTGTGCACGTGAGTTTCCACAGCAAACGAGGTGGTTGGCCGGGCCTTGTGGACCCCGGTCAGGCGTGAGGTGTCATGCAGGTACCGGAGCCAGTGTCGCCCAGGTACCGGAGCCGCGTCTCAGAAGTGTCGTGCAGATACCGGAGCCACAGTGGAAAGCATGAACCGGAATTTCACACACTGTCTGTGACGCGCGCAGTCAATCCGCTGTCATTCGACCCCCGACAGCAAGAGAGCCGGTCCCGAAGAACCGGCCCTGACCTGCTTGTTCCCT